>JAXMBQ010000012.1:0-143631 GCA_046349815.1 Pirellulales bacterium
CGTTCTTTCTCTATTACACTTCGCTGCTGACTCACGGACCGCACGAAGAAACACCTGACCCGAAACATCCCGGCAAACGCCTTCCGAAAGGATTTGATTCCAACGTCGATTACTTAGATGTGGTGGTCGGTCGGCTCATCGATCGATTGAAGGATGAAGGCCTGGATAAGAATACAATCCTTATCTTCATCGGAGATAATGGAACGGCGGGACATGGTAAGGGAACAGCCACAGAACTGGGCGCCCATGTTCCGTTTATCGCGTGGGGCCCCGGCTGGATTCACCCCCATCCGAAAGCTGTCGGCGCTTTATCGGATGTGACCGATATCTTTCCGACGCTTGCAGAGTTCGCTGAAGCGCCGCTTCCCAAAGACATCTTGTTCGATGGTCGAAGTCTCGTGCCTCTCCTGACGGGCAAGACGGACAGTCATCGCGACTGGATCTACAGCCACTTGGATGACGGCCGCGTGCTGCGAGATTCACGTTGGCTGTTGGAATTGCGCGGAGGTGACAAGCCTGCTCGGTTCTACGATTGCGGCGAAGATCGAATGGGAGCCGACTACCGTCTTCTGCAAGGTGAATTGTCAAGCGAAGCGAGTGAGGCTCGCAAAAGATTCGAATCGATTCTGGCGACCATGCCTGAACCGAAGAAGACCGAGGTCGACGACCAACCGGAACGCAAAAAGAAGAACGCCGACGAGTAGTTCGCCGGCGTTCGCACTTAGATTGCTTTCGCTGCATCGATGAACGCTCGGTTTATCGATGAAGGGGATATCGAGTTAGTCGGCCAGCGGCAGGACTTCGACTTTGCGAATCGTGACTCGGCTGCCCGGATCGTGTTGTTGGAATGCGAAGTGACCAGGCTTGTAGGTCTTGGCGAAGTCCATGTACTCGTAGAGTTCATTGCCGTCGACCGTAATCTTGATGCGGATCATGTCGCGTCCGCGCCATTTGTCGTCACGGACGTCAATCTCATACTTGAACCAAGTATCCGGTTTGACAAGTTGCTTATACACGTGGCAGAAACCGTATAGCGATCCGGTACGAATCGGATCGGTATGGGTGCTGTCCACTTGAGCTTCATAGCCGTCCATAAATCCGGGCTTCGGAGTGCAACGGAAGTAAACGCCCGAGTTACCCTTGTCGTTGATCTTCAGTTCGGTGCGATACTTGAAGTTCTTATACGGCCCCTTGGTGTTGACGAGCATGGAAGCTTCACCGGAGCCGTGGATAGCGCCGTCTTTGACTTCCCAAACACTCTTCTCGTTGCCGACTCGTTCCCAGCCGTCGAGCGACTTGCCGTCGAACAACGAGATCCATTTATCGTCTTGAGCTTGCAGCAAACTCGATTGCAGCGCCAGCACACAGCCGGCAACCAATGCCATGAATGCTCGCGGAGTGAATGATCGACTCATCAGTTGTGTTCCGTGGGGTAATCGTTGAACGAGATCGCGATCAGCACCGATGCAAGATCGCGCACAACGCAGAGTGTAATTGAGCCGGAGTCGATACACTACTGGCGAAGAGAGCGAGGGATCGAGGTCCATCGCATGGCAAGATTTTTAAAGCAATCGTAACCCGACGCACAAGAGCCTGATATTAAATGCAAGCGGTACGGCGCGAGCCATCCGGTGTTTTGCGTTTGCGCTGAAGAATCGGGCGGCTCGCGCCGCTCCGCTTGCATTGGCCGGGTCAGGTCGATGTCAGTGCACTATGCCGGCTCTTCGGCCCGTTGCTCTGCATGATAGGTCGTGTAAATGTAGATCGGAATGTTCAAGTCGCCGAGGCGTTCTTGAATGATCGGATAGACATCGTCCCACGATAGTCCACCGACGCCGGTAGCGATCTTCGGCAGGGCCAGACTCTTGACCCCGTTCTTTTCGAGATCGAAACGGAGGCGTCTTAGTGCGTGATTCACATTAGAAATGGAGGCACGGCCCGGCTTCGTTTCGTGGCCGATTTCACCATCTTGAGTCAGCAGGTTATAGACGCGTACTCCGCCCACGCCGCTCCATACCCACATCTCACCAGGCTTGGGGTGAGAGTTATGAGCGTAATGGCGAAAGTCTTTCGCCATGGCGGGCCAAGCTTCACGAAGCGACTTTGCCAGGCCATGATCAAAGTGATCGTTCGGTGCGACTCCGTGTGCAATCGCTTTGGCCTTCGTCAGCAGGATGTCGCCCGCTACCTCGTGAATCATCGCTTCCTCCTCGCTCTTGTATTGGTTTTGGTGGGACTAGGCTCGGCTGCAAGGTTTGAGAACTCGTGCGACCTAACCATGGATGTGCTTGAACCGTAAATCTGACGGTAGTTTACGTAAACGAAATTAGCGTTTCCACGGGGGTAATAGCAATAGAAATATGGAGCGAACTTTCGCCGCTGCCTCGGCCCTTTCAATCAACCCGCCCGAAACGGTGGTTTTCGCAAGCACCGTCAATCGTCGGAAAACTCAGCGTGCGCGTTAAATCTTGCCAAGTTGGCTCAACCTCTACGACCGGCACAGCCGAATCAATTAGGGACCGATTGATCCCCTGGACTCTGCCTACGCCAATGCAGGAGGCGAACTATGTCTCGAGTGACTTCACCAACCAAGAACAAGCGCCGCTGGGCGCGTTGGAGCACTCGCTTAGCGATCCCGACGGCCGCGTTTTTATCGCTGGCCGCATTCCAAAGCCAATTGCATGCTCAGCTCCGCACGGGCGGTTCCGAGCGTCCGATGTATCGCGTCAGCGAACCGACATCAGGTCACAGCTTCTCAGGTGCTCCCGTCGTCACGCGTCGCGTAGCCGGCGTCCAGGCTCGTACGGTCGGAGTGACCGGTCGCGAGACTTCGATTCTCGACGACTCGGTCCGTGGTCAAGAACCTCCTGCGATGCCGGACGCCAAACCCGTTCCGGAAACAGTAGCTCCTCCTGCCGAAGTCGTCGATAGCGGCGAAGTCGTTTATGAAGACGCGGGCATGATCGAAGACGGCATGCTCGAAGGCTCGTCATGCGGTTGCGCAGCATGCTCGGGCGGCCCCTATTCGCACATCGCTCCCGGCGCATGCGGGGACTCGTGCGGACTGGGATTGTTCACCTATCGCGACGGATGCTTCGGTGTTTGTGTCGGACCGCTGGCGCGTTTGATGAGCCGGCTAAGTATCCGCGCCGAAGCACCTTTGTTCTGGCGCCGCGCCGAAGGTGTACCAACCCTCGTGAGTTCAGCAACGAACGGTACTGGCCCATTACTGGGACCTGGACTACTGAACGAGGACAGCCAACTGGGCATGCGATTCACAGTCGGTACGTTCCTTGACGACTATCAATATCGCGGCGTTATTGCGCGCTACACCAACGCAGGCAAGCAGAGCGATGATTGGAACTTTAACAGTACCCAAAATCCCACACTCACGCGTCCGTTCACCAACATTTCTTCCGGAGCCGGCATTCCTGACACTCAGGTGATCGCGTTACCGAACGTGAGCTCGGGAGACGTAGCAGTTCACTTTAGTTCCAAGGTCGATGCCTTCGACATCGTGATGCGTCGATTGGCTTACCGCGATCGATTCACCCGAGTCGATTGGTTGGCCGGTTATCAGCACAATCGCATCGAAGAAAGTTTGAGTATCACTTCGAACACACTGGTCATCAACAATCCGCCCCTCAATGGATCGTCGATTCGCGTAAACGACACGTTCCGCACGACGAATGAATTCAACGGAGCGGTGCTCGGTGTAATGAGCAGTCGGCAGTTCGCTTACTGGCAGTTTGAAGCCATGTTCCGCCTGGGACTGGGGAACATGAGTCGCAAGATTGCCAACACAGGTGCGACCACGACCACATCTGCGGCCGGTGGAGTCACCAATACCGCGCAAGGTCTGCTCGTCCGCAGCACCAACAACGCGCCGTTCAGCGACAATACCTTCGTGATCGCTCCCGAAGTCGGTATCAATGCGGCTCATAACATCACCCGCAATCTCGACTTTTTGATCGGCTACAACTATTTGTTATTGCCCAAGGTAGCGCAGCCGGTCAGCAGATTGACACGACGGTCAACCTGAACGATCCTTTGACGGGTGCCCTTCGACCGCGTACTTCGCTCGTCGAACAGCGTTACTGGCTGCATTCACTGAACTTTGGTTTGCAGTGGAAATACTAAACGAACGAAACTGCGACCTTGGACCCGACCGCCTCCTCTAAACAGACCGCTTCTTCTGAGACGCCGAGCGAACCGTTTGCTTATGCTCCGATCAGTCGCTTGATCGGACTGCAGGTTCGCCCGGGTCAGCCTGGAGACGCGGAAGTGGTTTTGGACGCGGGCGAATCGATGCATAACCCGATGGGGATGGTGCACGGCGGCGTTATCTCACTACTGGCGGACGCAGCCATGGGAATTGCCTTCGGTCGCACTCTCATCGACCAATCAGCATTCGCCACCATCGAGATGAAAGTCAGCTATCTCAGGCCGGTCAAGGCCTCCGTGCTGACGGCTCGAGCCCATGTCGTATCGCGCGGCTTGCGGATCGGTTTCGTCGAGTGCGTGATCGTGAACTCTCGCAACAAAGAGATAGCCCGAGCTTCTTGCACCTGCACCGTGAACAGCTTGGGGGATGACGCTTCCGCCTCCCGATCGAAGCCGGCCGGCGTTTGAACCTCGACGTGCGTCCGTGTTTTCAAGTTATATTCGTAGCGGCGATGAGCGACGGTTATACGTTGAACTGAGCGAGCATCGCATCTCTTCCGACTGAGAGGGCGCTGCATTGAGTTCAGAATCGGGACAAGTCACCGGCAAACCGAATGATCGAGGCATCAGTTTGTTTTTCTGCGCTGGTCATGATGGTTACAGCCAGCATGATCGGCGTCGGCAATACACAAGCAGCGGTTATGCGCTGGCTGCTCTCGGCAATCCAGGCACGTAAGCAGCAGCAGGTGGTGACCGGAGTGTGGGCCATCGCAGGCGCGGTGGCCTACGGCGCGATCGCTTCCCGCGTCACGATTTCGGGCGGTGAATATGTCTACCTCAGCCGCTTGATGCACCCTTCAGTCGGCTTCTTGGCCGGTTGGATCTCGCTCATCAGCGGCTTTACAGTGCCGATCGCATCGTCGGCCAAGTTGGTGGCGAGGTACGGCACACCGGATGGAACCGGTGACGTAACACTAAACGGAATTGCGTCGATCGTGATCTTAGCGGCCGCTGCGCTGCACGCGATGAAGTTGCACGTCGGAGTTGCGTCTCAAAATCTAGTTGTCGTACTGAAACTGATCACCTTCGGCATCCTTTTCACATGGGCCTTCGGTTTCGCGCCGAGTGATGCATGGCATGGTGGACCATTGCCGGAGAAGAGCACTGCGGTCCTCCCTGAATCAGCCGCTGCTTGGATGACTTTCGCGGCATCGCTCATTTGGATCAGTCTTAGCTACACTGGTTTCAACGCGGCGATTTATGTCGCGGGCGAGTCGAAGACGGCTGAGCAGAATGTTCCGCGATCGATGCTACTGGCCACATTGGTCGTCATGGTTATCTACTTGATCAGTAATGTCATCTTCCTCTACGCACCGGACAGCCGTGAGGCAACTGCAGATGTGAAATCCATGGAAGGGATCGCCGCGCTGGCGACTCGCGCTCTCGGCGGCTCCGACTATGGAAAGTGTCCTACGAGCTCTCATACTGTTGTCCGTGCTCAGCAGCGTATTTTCGTCGCTGCTGGCCGGGCCGCAGTCTATAGCCAAATGGCACTCGACGGTGTGATGCCGAAAGTCTTTCTGGCGAGTGGAGGAGTGTACCGCGATCAGCCCATTCTCCTGCAAGCCTCACTCAGCATTCTCGTTGTCTGGATCTGGCCTGACTTACAGACGTTGATTGAATACCTCAACATGACGCTCGCCATGTGCAGCTCGCTGGCCATCGCTTCGATCTGGTTCATTCCGTTTACCGTGCCCGCCGAAAAGATCGGCACCGAGATCCAGCATAATTCAGTACGTTGGTACGAACACACCGCCGCCGTGATCTACATCCTCGGCACGCTGATCATGGCGTGGCTGCGTTCAACGGCATTCGAATCAAGTTGTACGTCGCGGCGGGCGTTCATCGTCGGGTTGTTCTTCTACGTTGTCTGGATCGCCTTGAAGCCATAAGTGCCGCGCGCTTCGAGCTGATTTCGACTCATAGATGGTGCCATAATGAAACTCCCCAAACTGCCGGAAGGTTACATACATTTTCTTGCAACGCATGATGGCGAAACCGAGTACATCTTCGACGACATCGACGGCAGCGCTTCCTGCACACGATCGATGAGCTGACAGAAATCGTTCGTATCAATCGCGAGCAAGTATCCAACATCTGTCCACGCGCGTTTGCAGCCACGGTTCGCGAGTTCCACGGCGAAGAGACCGAGATCAGGAGGGCGCCCCTTACTCGGTCGATCGCTTGGCTGCGGGACTGGCGATAGGCGACAACAACGGTGATGTCTTGTTCCTTGATCCCGGAGACTCGTTCTCCATTTGGCTATGGCATTGCGACGGAGCCGACGTCGAACGGCTCGCTGACTCGTTCGACGAGTGGTTAGAGTCCGCGATGCCGGATGATCGAAGCCATGAGGACGATGACGACGAGAAATGAATCGCACCGGAAAGAATGATAAACATGCAGGCCGGAGTCAGGTCTGCCCATTGCCGGAAAGTATCTGCCGCGATGGACTTCCGAAGTTCATCATTAGGCAATGAATTCGACTCTCGGAAACATCAGCCAAGATCAGATCGCTTGGAGAGCCCTGCATATTTCTTACATCTGCGCACATCTGCGTGAATCTGCGGTTCCAATAGCTGAGTCATCGAAACCGCATGTGAGCTTGGGGGTCGATAGGATTGGCCAGATTGTTCATCGGTCCGTCCCGAAACATCTCCGATACACTCGCGCCGTCAACTAATCAAAGGAGCCGCATGGCGGATTACCTGGAAGGATTTTGGAACCGAACCCGTACTCGATAAGGATCATCGGATAGAAGAAACAGCGGTACGGCATTTCGGCGTTTCGCCACTGTTCTGTATCCTCGGGTGGGAATACGAAGAAATAACCCTTCAATCCATACTCGTCAGACTGTCTCATCGCCCGCCTGGTCAGCAGGAAATACAGCGAAGAGTATGGAAGCAAGCTGAGGATGAGGACAAAAGCGAGAATAGAACTACGTTTCATGATTTGCTGCGTGCCTAGAAGACAGTACGACTAGCACCAGAGGCGACGAGTGTAAAAGTTGATTGCAAAAAGCTCTGCCGCCCACCGCTATTTTCTTGCCTGTCTTGGTTCGTCCCAGTCAGACCTTAATAATCAATATGCCAATGCGGTCCACCGGTAGCGTCCGTTTCGTCGATCACATGCGCACCGAGCGATTCCAGCCGATGGCGTACCTGAGCCTGAACAGCCTGCCCACCATGAGGAATGCTGATATCGCGGGCTCTATCAGACAGATGATTGCTAACCCGTGCACCACGCCGAATTGCAGCATGAATAATTTCTTCAAACGCGGCAGTCATTTGAGCCAGGGTCGCATTTGGATGGTTCGAAGCCCAATGGTCCATTTCAGTAATGTGCTGCGCAGGAAGATAGGTCCCGATGAACTGCGCACGATTCCGGTGACGTCGTTGGGCCATTAACTCGGCTTGCCGGCGTGGAGTACGTCCTCGCCCAGTAACTCGTATGTTCGCCGCAGGGAATTCGCTTTGAATCTGTAGAGCAAGCAACTCAACATTCGCCGGGCGAGCTCCGGCTACTGGATGGGATGCATGTCCGTTGGTCGGGTGCCCGTGTGCTGCATGCCCGTGTGCTGCATGCCCGTGTGCTGCATGCCCATGTGCTGCATGCCCATGTGCTGCATGCCCGTGTGCTGCATGACCGTGTGCTGCATGACCGTGTGCTGCATGACCGTGTGCTGCATGCCCGTGTGCTGCATGACCGTGTGCTGCATGACCGTGTGCTGCATGCCCGTGTGCTGCATGCCCGTGTGCTGCATGCCCGTGTGCTGCATGCCCGTGTGCTGCATGCCCGTGTGCTGCATGCCCGTGTGCTGCATGACCGTGTGCTGAGTGCCCGTGTGTCGGGTGCCCATGGTTCGCGTGCCCGTGTCTTGGCCGAATGACAATTGGTTCCATCTGGATATGACGCATGAATTTGCTCCGTTTCAGGACAAACGCCGAAGTTGGGCTATCGATGCTGACCTTTATTACCAACACTCTTCGAACATGCAACCTTACCCCCTGATAATCAGACCCGACCCGGAACTACACGGCGCGGATAGCAGCACCAACGCTGCGCCGGCTATCATGCAAAGCAGGTCACGTATCTTGAATTGCATCGTTGTCTCGTGAAATCGCCTGCGCAAAGTCCATGCGACGTTCCGGTATCGAACAGCCATTCCGTGTCACAAAAGCCAGCAGAAGCGATAGAACGCGATATCTCATTGGGCGAATCTCGCATAGCGACAGCATTCACCGACATTCTGATCATGATTCACCGAGCACCGCCGGCAGGCTCGGGTGCAACGGTCTTCTCGCCGTCACCTCTGGAGGCATGATTCTCCGATAGATAACGGAAGATCATGCTATTCGGGTTTCCTGTAGCCCCGTGACGCGTGCCATCATTGGCCACGACAACTCTCAACATTGCTTCATCCTGAGGGCTCATATGTTGTAGATTACAACGTGAGATGATGTATATTGTTCACACCTGGGGCAGAGGGAAGGGGATTTATCGCATACATGAATTGCGTTTCTATTCAGCGAACCTTCTCTATTGTATTCCTTACCGCAATCCAGAGTTTCTGCCATCGTTGGCGCTCAGATTCCGGAAGTTTGGCTAGTAGCTTTTCATCTCTCACACTTAAGAAATCCGGGTCTTCGTGCCAACTCGTAAGCGTTGCAAGTATCTCTGACCGCGTCTCTGGGCTTGCTTCATTCAGCTTGCCATCCCAATGAGACAAGTCTTGTTCAAGCCAAGTCAAAGCCTGTGCTCGAAGCCTTGCTCGCTCCGAATCATCAGGTTTCGGATTGTCGAGCCCGAGACCGCATCCGGCTAATGCGGCACAGAATGCCGCAGAATAGCCAAGCAGCCTTTTTCCGGTCCTCTTTCAGATCAGGATCCCCTTGCAGTGCTTGCGAATAGTACTTGGTAGCCTGAGCAAACATACGCAACTCCGTGATCGCTCGCCGAAGAGTTGAAGTTCGTCGATGCCGGTGGGGGTACCGCGCGAGGCCGACTCAGCCATTTTTCTGTCAACGTCACCTTTGGCGGGATCTGACTTCGCGAGGTCCGCGAGCGCCGCCTCAGTCGCACTCAACAGCGCCGCTTCGTTCGAACAAAGGGCAACTGCAAGTAGATGGTCATAATGAACCTTGAGCATCCGAGGGTACGCGGCATTATCGGCACTCAGTTCAATGGCACGTTTTTGATGCACCACGGCCCTTTCGAGGAACTTCCGCGCTTCCGCGTACTCTTCTTCGCTCATTCGCACGACTGCGGCGTTATTCATCGTAAAAGCTAAGTCATACTGTGCACCAGAAATATTCGGGCTCTGCTCGACAAGCGCTTCCTGTATCGACTGGGCCTCAGCGTAGGCAGCCAGGGCCTCTTTTGATCTTCCCGCATCACCATGCAAGCCTCCGATGTAGTCATATACATCAGCCAGAGCACTGCGGTATCCCGGCACTGCAGGATCCTCATTCGCCAGTCCCTCGATGATTCCTTTTGCACGCGCAAGCAAATCAAGTGCCCCCGAGACGTCTCCCAAGCGAGAAGTCAACTTGGCTTTCGAGACGATCGAGTCGGCTAGATCATTCTTGAGTTCCAAAAGATCGGGATTCTCCTCCGCCAATCTCGTTAATATAGGAATGACTTCGTCATAAGCAGCCATTGCTTCGTCAGGACTTCCCAACTCGCTCTTCAATAATGCGACTGCGGATAAACCGGTTGCCCACCTATGCTTGAATTCAAGTTCATCCGGATTTTCTTCAACCAAATGCTTTTGAAGCGTGACGGATCGCAACTGCGCCGCGAGAGCGTCTTCCCGTTTTCCAGAAGAGCGCAATTCAAGTGAAAGGTTGTAGAGAAGAAGAGCAAAACTGCTGCGATATTCCGTACTCAGAGGACTTTCTTCAACAAGGCGCTCAGAGATTTCTTGTGCCTGAGCGTACTCTGCAATGGCGCTTTTAGAATCGCCTTTATTGGAATAAATATTGCCGAGAACGGCTCTACCATCTGCCAGTTCGCAACGATAGTGCTGAACACGCGGATTTTCGGCGGCCAATTTCTCTCGAATGCCGATCGACTCTCGGTACGAGTCCAATGCTTCCTCCCATTTATCGGCCGATCGGTACGTAATTCCCTGATTATAAAGTGTCAGCGCTAGGTCGCTTTGATAGTCGACGACCGAAGGATTCGAGAGAACGACTCGTCTCTGAATGGCGATGGCTTCATCGTAGACCTTGAGTGCTTCGTCCGTCTCACCCAAATCACCCAATTCGTTTGCAATGCAATTCTTTGCATTTGCCAACAGTATCTGATGCTTCTGCACGCGGGGGTTATCTCGAGCCAACGGCTCCTGTACCGCTTGAGCCTTTCTGAATAATTCAAGTGCTAATTCGTTCTTACCACGATCGCTATAAAGCAAACCTAGATTGATATAGCTACCGGTCAATTCGTCTTGATAATGCACGACTGAAGGGTTGCGCACGGCCAATTGTTCGCGGGTCGAGATCGCTTCTCCGTACCCCGCTATTGCTTCCTCATAGTTCCCGATGCCTCTATTAAGTGTTGCAAGATTGCCGATGCTGGCCGCAAGATTGTCTTGCAGGTCGGGTACCAATGGGTTATTTGCTGCTAATTCCGCCCGGATCTGTTTGGACTTTTCGTGGGCGTCGATGGCCTCGAGCGGATTCCCCGCCAACTGGAGGAATTGCCCTTCGAAAGTAAAAAATCGAGCCAAGTCACTCTGAAACTCCGTTACGGAAGGGTTCTGCGCTACAAGTCGCAAGTTGATATCTTTCGCTTGCCGATAGACATCCGCCGCTTCTTCAAATCGAGCAAGCGAACGGAAGAGATTCCCCAGACTGGTCAACGAGTCTGCGAGCGCCACCTGATACTGCGTAGTGGAGGGATGATTCTGTACGAGTTGCTCTCGAATCCGGATTACCTCTTCAAAAGTCGCAATCGCATTATCTGTCTCGCCGAGCTCGGTAAGCAGCAAACCTATATTATGAGTCGTAGCGCACCATACGTTTTCGATTTCGGCGTCCGAAGGATCGTTCTCCGATCTCGTCGGTTAGTTCTCCCAAGTCAAAGGCGGCATTCGCCAAGCGTGCGAGCGACTCCGGACGAGGGTCCTTGTCGCCACGTAATCTCTCACGCAAGGTCCTGAAAAAGCCGATCGGCTCCTTGAGCAATTCCTTTCTTAATGGTTCCAGGTTCGGACTATTCTTGAGTTCAGCATTATCAGCGATCGCGTCGCCGAATCTCTTCACTGCGTCGATCGCATCTTGCTCTCGATCCTCGGCTCGCCTACGCGCTTCTTCCGCTTTTTGGTTCGCCAATGTAAGTTCAAAGTTTTTATCGGCCAACGCAGCTGCGTGTGACTGTTCCTGGTAAGCCACAATTGTTGCAGCGCATTGGCCCAAAACAATGCAGGCCGCCGATGTCGAAACGACCACCGGGTGACGGCGAATCCAACGACGAATTCGAGTCGATAAGGGTTCGACATAAACACTGACAGGTTCATCTGCCAGCCACTTCTCCAAGTCTTCAGCCAGCGCGACCGGCGAAGAATAGCGATCTCCGGGAACCTTCGACATGGCTTTCATGCACACGGCTTCGAGCGATTTCGGAATTTCGCTTTTCAATTCACGCGGCCTGCGAACATCGCCCGCCGATGCTTTGCGAACCAGCTCCACTGCGGACTTGCCGAAAACAGATACTTCCCCTGTCAGAATAGGAAAAACCGCGTTGCGCCGAGACTGTAGACGTCGGTCGCAGCACTCAGATCTTCGATACGACCTGCGGCCTGTTCAGGGCTCATGTAAGCCGGCGTGCCGATTGCGAACCCGGAAATTGTCGGAGCAGACGCACTGTCACTTGAGAGAGTGACTGGATCGAGTGCTGCAGCAACAGTTTCGTTTTGCCCTTGTGCTTTCGCCAATCCCCAGTCGACGACCAGAGTCTCACCATAGTTCCCAAGGATGATGTTCCCGGGCTTCAAATCGCGATGAAGCACGCCCCTGCTGTGCGCGTAGGCCATCGCATTACAAACATCGACAAGGCGACCGAGGAGCTTGCGCAGCTCGAGTCCGGCTTCGCCCTCCATCAATCTACTTCGATACTTCGCGTGAAATCCGTCTATTGCTTCTTTCAGGCTCTGGCCGCGAATAAATCGCATGGCGTAGAAGGGACGACCGTTGTCGTATTTACCCAATCCGTAGACGGGTACGATCCCGGGATGTTCCAGGTTGCCGGTGATCTCAGCCTCTCGCAGAAACCTTTCCCGGCTCTCGACGTTATCCGCATAGCGACCTTGTATCTCTTTTAACGCGACGTGGCGGTTGAGCTCGACGTCCTCTGCCACATAGACTTCGCCGAGACCGCCTTTTGCATGCGGACGCAGAATACGAAGTCGAGAACTTGAGTGCGAACCCGCCCTATTCGACGAACTAGACGGTTCAGTATAAGAGTGCGCGGAATCGATATGCTGAAGCGTCGCTGCCAGCTCTGTGTCAGCAACCTCTCGCAGCGACTGAGTAGCCTGTGGATCGATTGAACTGATTTGCTGCAAACTCAGTTCTACGCTTCCTCCATGCTTTTCGATATGCTTCTCAACTAGGGCATCCAAAAGCCTCCTGTGATCCTCGTTCATCGCGTTCTGCGATATGAAGAGGTCTCCGAGCCCCTTAGACTTGTCGCGCAGCCAGGCCGACATGCCCGTGACAAGTTGTTCTCGCGTAACGAAGTCAAGCTGAAGAGCAAGGATCCCGAACAGCAGGTTTCGATCGGCATTCATGAACAGACTGCGTTCTTCTAGAGACAAGAAACTGCGTCTGGGATTATAGCTGAGGCCATCAGGATTCTAGATCACCGCGGGCAGTCAATCACTACTAGAACTCCTCGTCCACTCCTCTGTGATTTCCGTCCCTCCGAGTTGCCGTTTTTTCTTCGTTAGACTCAAACGCTCATAAAGACCATTGAAACACGGAGGGACGGAGGTCACGGAGGGAGCCGCGGTTCCTGCGGTAGAAAGTAGACTGATTGATGATTCGACGAAGACGATCGTACGAACGACGCGACGAGTAACTTCAACTCGGCAAGTTGGCGTTGTGGTAGATGTCTTGCACGTCGTCGCAGTCGTTTAGCATGTTCATGAACTTTTCAAACACTGGAACGTCTTCGGCGGTCAGCTCGGTGCGTGACTGAGGGATGAACGTGATTTCCTCGACCTCGATGGTGACTGACGGCATGGCTTCTGCCAATGCACTCTTCACCTTGAAGAACTCAGTCGGCGGAGCGAAAACAGTGATCACACCTTGTTCACACTCGACATCGTTGACATCGACCTCTGCGGCCAACAGTGTTTCCAGCACTTCGTCGCTGTTTTCGCCTTTGAATGAAAAGACCGCCAAGTGATCAAAGAAGTGGAGCACCGAACCCGGCGCCCCCATCTTTGAATTGGTCTTGGAAAAACAGTTGCGGACGTCGGTGATGGTGCGATTGTTGTTATCCGTCAAGCAATCGATGATGACGGAACAGCCTCCGGGACCGAAGCCTTCATAGCGGGCTTGTGCAAAGTCTTCGCCGCCGGCCCCTTTGGCTTTGTCGATCGCTTTATCGATTACGTGGGCAGGCACTTGATCGCGTTTGGCTTTGTCGATCATGCTGCGGAGCGAAGCATTGGCAGCCGGATCGGCACCGCCGTTCTTGGCGATGACGTAGATCTGCTTGCCGTACTTCGAATACAGCTTTGACTTCTGACCGGCTGTCTTAGCCATCGATACTTTACGGACTTCGAAGGCTCTGCCCATGAGGATGTCTCGTCGCTACAAGGTTTGGTGTTCAAGTCGGAGAGTTGGGTAGTTCGCGACGGGAATGGCCGACATCGAATCCGATGAATCTCCGGGCAACCGCACGTCGCTCGAGGAGATTCTACCGTATTCGAGAATTTCGTTAGACCCGTCCCGGCAATTGCATTCGGTGATCTCCGATCTAAGACGAATGTCCGCACTTGAAGGCTGCCGGCCGTTTCTCGCAGATGCGTGGACCACGATCAGCGTGCTAGAATCCAGGTCCAATCGCTTATTGCCCTCGATAAGCACTCCATCGTGCTGCTCAATCCCCGCCGACAACGAGTTTTCCTATGCGATTCCACCTTCTTAGATACGGTTTTCTTTTCGTTTGTCTTTGCTCTGTGGCAGGGACGAGCGCGAAAGCTCAGGAGTCACAACTTTCGACGGCGTCGAGTGAGGATCGAGTCGGTCCGTGGAATTTATCCGAGCTGAAGAAGGCGCCGAAGATGCGATGGGACTCCCAATCGGGTCCCGTTCATTCGCTGTTCTACGAAAACGAACCGTTCGACGGACATGAGACGGAAGTTTTTGCTTACTACGCGTCCCCATCGACGTTGGCGGGACAAGCCGATCCGGCTTCTGCAGTGAAGAGCGACAAGCAACGTGAAAAGTTTCCGGGCGTGGTCTTGATTCACGGCGGAGGAGGAACCGCGTTTTCAGAGTGGGCATGGTTATGGGCGAAGCGCGGATACGCGGCGATCGCGATGGACCTCGGCGGTTGCAAACCTTTCGATCCGAAGTATGACGACAAGGGAGTTCCGGTGCTCAATCAGACGGCCAAACCGGATACGCGAACGCGACTTCCTAATGGCGGACCTGACCAAGGACATCCGGCAAAGTTCGATACAATCGGCGGCGCAGTCTCTGACGATTGGCCGTATCATGCGGTCGCGGCCGCCATCAGAGCTCACTCGCTACTGCGATCGATGGACGAAGTCGACGCCGATCACACGGCGGTGACCGGTATCAGTTGGGGAGGCTACACGACTTGCTTAGTCGCGTCGCTCGACAATCGATTCCAAGCCGCCGTGCCGGTTTACGGTTGCGGTTTTCTTTTCGAAGGCGAATCGGTTCAAAAGCCGTCTATCGATAAACTGAGCGATCGACGCGATCAATGGATTCAGACCTATGATCCGTCATCGTATCTGGGTCGATGCCGCGTCCCGATGCTGATGGTCAACGGCACAAACGATGTGCATTATCCGCTCGACAGTTATTTCAAGAGCTACGAACGGATCGCGGGACCGAAGCAACTGAGAATCCAAGTGCGCATGCCTCATAGCCATCCTGCCGGTTGGGCGCCACAGGAGATCGGTTTGTTCATCGACTCCTATTGCCATAGCGGTAAACCGCTGCCGCGCACCGGTTCCTTGCAAAAAAACGGAGACAAAGTCGAGATGTCGGTCGAATCTTCGACAACCATTCCGACCGCGGAATTGCACTACACGACTGACACCGGTCTTCGTTCAGACAGAACATGGAAGTCGATTCCGGCAACCTTCATGCCGGGCAAAGTCGTCGCGGACTTGCCTCCCAGCGAGGCGACCACCTGGTACTTATCGGTAACCGACGAGCGCGGAGCCATGGTCAGCGGACCGATTCAGTTTGGGAGTCTCCCGTGATGCCTACAGAAATGTCAACCACCACAAGACGATTCGCGTTTTGCCTTCAACTCCTTGCGTGCTTTGCCGGATTGGTAAGCTGCCTAACTTCCACGAGATTGCTGGGCAATGAAGTGCAGCGACCGAACATCTTGCTGATTGTGGCCGATGATCTCGGCTGGAGCGACGTCGGTTGGCATCAAGGCTTCGGCAAAACACCGACGCTCGATGCACTGGTACGAACCGGCGTTGAGCTCGATCAGCATTATGTCCAACCTGTATGCACGCCGACGCGGACTGCACTGATGAGCGGACGATACCCGGGCAGATTCGGGCCGCAAGCCTTGGCACCCAGCAACCTGCGAGCTATGCCGCTCGGGACAGTGACACTCGCGTCCGCGCTGAAGTCGCTCGGCTATCGAACTCATCAGACCGGCAAATGGCATCTCGGTGCAAAGCCGGAATGGATCCCGAACGCGTATGGATTCGACACCAGTTATGGGACGTTAACCGGAGCCGCCGATCCTTGGACTCACAAGTATCGCGAAGGGAATGCGTACGAAGACACTTGGCATCGCGATGGAAAGCTCTTTCACGAAGAAGGGAACGCAACGGAGCTCGTGGCTGCTGAGGCACTGAAACACATAAAGGGCGGCGGCACGAGCCCGTGGTTTGTCTATGTCGCGTTTCACGCTGTGCATACACCGGTCGATGCGCCGGAACAATACAAACACATCTACGACGGAGTAAAGTTCGACGAAGACCCAGCCAAGCAAGATTCGAGACTGCGCATGGCCGCAATGGTCTCGCAACTCGATGCAAAAGTGAAAGAGTTCGTCTATGCTCTCGATCAGACCGGACAACGCGAGAACACGCTGATCGTCTTCACTAGCGATAACGGCGGCATCGAATCACTGAAGAATGCCTACGCGGGAACCGTCGGCGATTCGCCGCTCAATAGCGAGAATGATCCGCTGCGAGGACAGAAGGCGACGCTTTTCGAAGGAGGCACGCGAGTCTGCGCTTTTGCCAACTGGCCCGGCAAACTCAAGCCGCGCAAGCACGCGATTCCGATGCATGCCGTGGATTGGTTCCCGACAATTTCCGCAATCGTCGGCTATCGGTCCGACACCGATCTCCATTGGGTCGGCGTCAATCAGTGGGAACGGATTACCGGGACCGTTACAACTCCGGCAGAACGCTCGATCTACATTTCCAACGGGGCCGGCAAGTCGATTCGAGTCGGCGACTGGAAACTGATTGTCCCAGGCAATGGCAATGCGATGCTGTTTGATATCGCAAGTGATCCATACGAGAAAAAGAATCTCGTCAAAACCGAGCAAGCCAAGGTCAAGGAGCTGAAAGCGGAACTCGACCGGCAGGCAGGGCTGGATAACCCCAATCTTCCGAAAGATCTCGAGGGACTACCGCATTAGAAGAAGTCGGAATACCTCTGGTTTTGTGAGTTGATTCGATTCGTGTTTTCTCATCGTAACCCGACGAGTAGACGAGGCAGGCAGGTCCCTCGCTTACGCTTCGGGTTATGACTCAATCAAAAAAACCGAGCCGTCCGGTGACGCACGATCGAATCTGAAGAGCCGGACGGCATGCGCCGCTCCGCTTGCATTGAATCGAGCAGCTCGCATTGGCTACGGTTCTTGCGGTCTTCGCACATCTCAGATGAATGATGCGTAAGAACGGACGAACGGTCGCAGCCGAACTTGCTGCCGATCCGGCCGTTTGATATGGATGGATGAGCAGACGGCCCTTACGAGAGAGTTCGTGGCAAGCCTTTGCGATGTCGACGCCGAAAGACGGCTAACGAGCGAGGGCGAAAGCCACAACTCCATTCATTCCCAACGAATCACCGCTGAATAGTCGCAATGAACGGCAGAAGCCTTTGCAAATCTGTTCTGCCGCTTCTCTATGGACTCCTCGTGGCGTGCATCGCTTTCGAGGTCGAGGCGCAAGACAAGCCTTCAACAACGGCTAACTCAAATTCGTCTGCTTCGACGTCGCCTGCGGAGCAATTCACGGAGATGCGACTGCACGATGATGCAGGGCGGAACTCATCAGCTCCCAACCTGGAACAGCGCATCGATTCGCTTGAGCAAGAGCTCAAGGCATTGAAGAGCGACAGCGGTAAAGGAAACGCATCGGATTCGAAGCCGAAAGAGCCCGGTGCGTTCGGCGAGAAAAAGAAAAAAGGCTTCGAGGGTTTCAAGCTCGAATCGGAGGACAAAGAGTACTCGCTGCAAATGCACCTGGAGACGCAACTCGATCTGCGAGTTTACGGCCAAGGCAATCAAGATCCGCTGAACGAAGTCGGCCTCTACATGCCTCGAGCTCGAATGGCATTCAACGGAACGCTCACAAAGCCGATCGAGTACAACCTGATGTTCAATCGCAGCGTCAGTTCGTTCGATCTCTTCGATGCGTTTGTCAATTTTAACTACGATCCGCGATTTCAGTTCCGAATCGGTCGCTTTCGCATGCCGTTTACGTACGAATGGTATTCGATTGCCAATCAGTTCTTGATCGCGCCGGAGCGATCTGTCTTTGCAGTGAACTATGGTTACAACCGCAACACGGCGGCGATGATCCACGGCACGGTGCTCGACGAACAACTCGACTATGCATTGTCGGTTGCTGCGGGTCCTCGCAACTCTTACGCGGATGAGAACAACTCGAAGGACATCATCGGTTACGTCAACTGGCGACCTCTGGCCGGTTGTGGTTCATCGACTTGGGAACGGCTCAACATCGGCGGCTCGTTCGGAACCGGAGTCCAAGAGCAAACCGCGCTGCCGATCAACTTTCACACGTCATTTAACTTCAGTGAAGCGTCGGTCGTTCCGAAAATGGTCCCTTCGTTTCTGCGTCTGAACGGCAATGTGACGGAGAACGGGTTGCGACAACTCGGGGAAATCCACTTGGCACATTACGTCGGAAGCATGACTTTGCTGTCTGCGATCGATGCCGGATTCAATACCTACGGATTCAATAACAAGGGCGGTCATGTTCGATTGCCGACCTCCGGATATCACGTGCAAGTGGGATATTTTGTAACCGGCGAGGAAGTCACGCAGCGCGGCCTGATCGCGCCGCTCCGCCCCTTCGACTTGCGCAGCGGCAAGATGGGGCCGGGAGCAATCGAGCTGCAGACACGATTTTCACACTTTGACGTAGGGGAAGAAGTCTTCAGCGGAGGACTATCGGACAAGTCACTGTGGACCAATCGAGTCAATGCTGTCGATTCAGGCCTGAACTGGTACTTGAACAATTATGTGAAGGTCTACTTCGATTGGCAGCGATCTTTCTACGGCAATCGCGTCACGACCGGCAGCGGACGGTCGGCGGACCACAGTGATTTGTTCTGGTTGAGGACTCAGATCTACTTCTAGAACCCACCCACGGGCGGGGACAGAAAAATAGTCTGGGTAATCGCAGGTGAACCTCTGAATGGCAAATCGGTCGCCGGACGACTAAATAATGTCATCCCAGGTCACGTTTGGGACTTGTGTCGGTCTGGGCATGTCGAGTACATTTTTGGGTCCGATCGCGACCCTTCGGGTTCGCATGCCAGAGTGGCGGAATAGGCAGACGCGCTGGATTCAAAATCCAGTGGCCGCAAGGTCATGTGGGTTCGATTCCCACCTCTGGTACCTGACAGGATGTTTGTACTTTCGAGTTTCCCTCGGTAATTTGCCTGAGAATTTGTTCCAATGCCAACAGTAAACCAGCTAGTTCGCAAGAATCGAGTGATCCAACGCAAGGCGACCAAGTCGGTCGTGCTGGATAAGTGCCCGCAAAAGCAGGGCGTTTGCCTGCAAGTGCGAACGATGACCCCGAAGAAGCCGAACTCGGCTCTCCGAAAGATCACCCGCGTTCGTTTGTCGAACGGTAAAGAAGTAACGGTTTACATTCCTGGTGAAGGCCACAACCTGCAGGAACACTCGATCGTTTTGATTCGCGGCGGTCGCGTTCGCGACCTTCCGGGTGTTCGCTACCAAGTCGTTCGCGGTTGCCGCGATACCTTGGGCGTAGCGAACCGCAAGCAATCCCGCAGCCGTTACGGTGCCAAGAAGCCGTAAGCCGGTTAACATACTTATTGTTTCGCTGACTCATCAGCGGATGGACAGGATTGTCGTCCGCAACGTGAACATTACTCGCATATAGGATTCGACGTAGGCCAAGCCATGGGCAAGATCACCGCCAGCCGTTTCACGCTCAAGCCGGACCCGAAGTTCAACTCACTGCTCGCCAGTAAGTTCGTCAATTGCCTGATGTACGATGGCAAGAAGACCACGGCTCAAAAAGTGTTTTACGATGCGCTGGACGAAATTGCGACCAAGATCAAAGATCGTCCTTCGATCGAAGTCTTTGAGCAGGCTCTGGAGAACGTCAAGCCGTACATCGAAGTGCGATCGAAGCGCGTCGGTGGTGCTTCCTATCAAGTGCCGATGCAAGTGAATCGTCAGCGTCAACAGTCGCTGGCTATCCGCTGGATTCTTCAAGCCGTTCGCGACAAGAAGGGTCGAGCGACTCACTTGAAGCTGGCTGAAGAACTCCTGGCAGCCTACCGCAAGGAAGGCGTGGCGATGAACAAGCGTGAGCAGACTCACCGTATGGCCGATGCCAACAAGGCCTTCGCTCACTTCGCTTGGTAGTCATCGTTCAACTGAGAACACCAGAGCCACATGTCGCGCATTCGCGGGCATGTGGCTCTTTTCATTCCATCACCGTTCATCCTCGCATCGTTTCGCACGGCAGCATCACCTGAGATTTACGACCGATGGCTCGCGCACTCGACAAACTTCGAAATATCGGAATCATCGCTCACATCGATGCAGGCAAGACGACCGTAACGGAGAAGATGCTGTTCATGAGCGGCGCGAAGCATCGTGCCGGCGAGGTCGACAGTGGAACGACGGAGACCGATGACGATCCGGAAGAGCAAGAACGCGGAATCACCATCTACGCGGCTTGCGTGACCTTTAAGTGGAAGGACTACATCGTCAACCTACTGGACACCCCCGGTCACGTCGACTTCACGGCAGAAGTCGAACGGTGCCTGCGTGTTCTCGACGGTGCCGTCGTCGTGTTCAGCGGTCGTGAAGGTGTCGAGGCACAGAGCGAAACGGTTTGGCGGCAAGCCGACAAGTATGAAGTCCCGCGAATCGTCTTTATCAACAAGCTCGACCGCGAAGGAGCTGACTTCTATCGCGTGCTCGAAGAGATCGGACCGCGACTGAATGCCAGACCGGTGCCGATTCAGATCCCGGTCGGCCAAGGACCACAACACGTTGCCGATCCGTTTCGAGGCATCATTGACTTGATTGACCTGGAGATGATTCGCTTCACTGAAGAAGACAATGGTCGCGGCATGGTCCGGGAGCCGATTCCGGAAGAGCTCGTCGAGGATGCACAAGCTTGGCGAGGCGAAATGCTCGAAGCGCTCTATAGTTTCAGCAACGAACTGACCGAGTTGGCGTTGGAAGAAAAGCCGATCCCTTCAGATCTCATTCGCAAAACGCTGCGCGAAGGTTGCCTCTCACGTCAAATCCAGCCGGTCGTTTGCGGTTCAGCCCTGCATAACGTCGGCGTGCAACCGATCCTTGATGCGGTCGGACATTATTTGCCTTGTCCGCTCGATCGTCCGGCTGTGACCGGAGTCGATCCTAAGAAGCCGGATAAAACACTGACTCGCAACCCCTCTGCCGACGAACCATTCTGCGGTCTCGTATTTAAGATTTTGCCGGCGAAAACAGGGGACCTGTATTGGATTCGCGTCTACTCCGGCAAGCTCGAGTCGAACTCGCGCGTTTACAATCCGAATCGCGACAAGAAGGAAAACGTCGCACAGCTCTGGCAGATTCACGCGACGAAAAAAGAGCGACAAGGACAGGTTGAGAGCTTGGAGACGGGGGATATCGCTTGTGCGATCGGGCCGCGAGCATCGATCACCGGCGATACTCTGTGCGATACCCGCGACGTCATTCAACTGCCGAGCATCCAATTCGCTCAAACTGTGATCTCGATGGCGATCGAGCCTGAGAATACGGCGGATCGAAAGAAGCTGTCGGAAGTCCTCGACATGCTCAAGCGCCAGGACCCGACCTTCAACGCGATAGAAAGTGAAGAGTCGGCCCAGACACTCATCAGCGGCATGGGTGAGCTGCATTTGGATGTCATCAAGCATCGATTGACTCGCGACTTCAATCTGAACGTAAAGTTCTACAAGCCGCGAGTGAACTACCGCGAGACGATCAACGGTAAAGCCGAAGTAGAAGGGCAGTGCAATCGTCAGATCGGTGCCGTGCAGATGTTCGCACGAGTGCGAGTCCTGTTCGAACCGCTCGAAGATCCTGCGGCCGGCATCATTGTGCTCGATCGAAACTTCGGCGAAGGAGCTCTGCCGGACAACCTCAAAACGGCGGTGCTCGAAGAACTGCGCAGTCGAGGGCAGGGGGGCGGTATCATCGGCTCCTTCCCGCTGACCGGCATGCGAATCTCTTTGCTCGGTGGTGAGATGCGTGAAGTCGGATCGGACGAAGTTGCCTTCCGCATCGCTGCCAATGACGCATTCGATGAAGGGCTCAATCAGGGCAAACCAGTGCTGCTCGAACCTGTTATGAAGCTCGATATCACCACGCCCGATGACTACGTGGGTGAAATCGTCGGCGACTTGCAACAACGTCGTGCGATCATTGAAGCGACCGAATCGCGAGGTGCGCTCACCGGCATTGCCGCCTATGCGCCGCTCAAAGAGCTCTTCGGCTATTCATCTGCAATTCGCAGTCTCAGCCAAGGGCGAGCAGGTTGCTCGATGGAACCGCACGGGTTCCAAGCAGCTCCGCAGTCCGACGTCGATAGCTTTTTTTCCTAGGTCATTGCGCTCGTTACTCCGCAAATTCCCTATTCGATCTCTCGGGCCGCCTTTGCGTCCGACTCGAACTCCATTTAAGATCGGTTCATGCGCGTCGGCATTATTGTCAAAGTGATCCCCCTCAAGAAGATCGGTTTTATTCGGACCGACGACTTCCGTGAGGACGTATTCTTCCACTTCAGCAAAGTCGATTTACAGGGCCGGCGCGAACTGCTGGAAGGGGATGAAGTCGAGTACGAGATCGACGAACTGGCGCGGATCGATCGCAAAGAGTTGCGAGCCACGCTGGTACGGATGTCCAGTCGACCGCTTACGATGACATTGAAAACGAGCGATGCTCCGGAACTGCACGCGCATCATCACCCTAAGGCTCGCCGTAAACGTCCTGTGTGGCGCAAAGGCAACCGAGCTGCTGATGAGAGTTCAGGTGTTGAAGGCGATGAGACACCCGCCGCCGAAAACGACTCGACACATGATGCTCCGCCGACTTCTTCCGGCGAAGAATAGTTAGAACACTAGTTCGCAGTTCGATCCCTTGTCAGCAGCTGAGATGGCTGCTGAGATCCGCACTCGAAGATCTTTGTCATTAGACTGCCGTCTGCAATCAACAGCTAATTCTTGCTGAAACCGAACGGTACCATTTTTTCGCGTGACAGCGGATTCTTGATGAAAGCCTTGTAGCACTCGGGGCACAGATCGAATCGCTTCTTTTCATAGAGCGGCGATTCATCAAAGCACTCGGACTCGTTCTGCATTGTCTCTAGGACTTCATCGATTTCCTGAAGGTGATCCACATCGCAATCGCAACTGCAGTCGTCGCATCCGCCGGTATTGAGTTCCGCTTCGATCTCCATCTTCACGACATAGCGAACACCTTCGCTCGCTTCGATGGGACGTTTGCAACGATCGCAACTGTAATGAATCATGATTGCGAGGCTCACATTCGGAATAGATGAGGAAAGGCATACGAGTGCATCCTAATACGCTGCCGCCTGTCGCCGCAAGAGATATGGTTCAGCTAGTACCAAACCGCGACCAGGACAATGAGAGCCGCGACGGCACCGCAAGCCACTTTTGTGGCCGTCCCTAGGATGCGTCCCCAGAAGGCCGCCGAGCCGATCATAGCACTCATTTCCCAATCTTTACCGGCCCAGCGCTCCCCAAGAACTGCACCGCCGAATGCGCCGACGCCGCTGCCGACCAAAGAGGCCACGACGTTTCCTACGATCGGAATCGGTGAGCCGACAATCATGCCGATGATGGCTCCGATGATCGATCCGATCAACGCCAGGGCTGTACCCCGCTTGCTGCCGCCGAGACGATTCGCCCCCATAGCGCCGGCCAGCAATTCAAACAGTTCGCCAATCCCCGCCACGACGGTTACACCGGCGCAGACCTGCCAACCGATGTGCGATCGGAACTCGACTGGTGCGAAGAAAAAAACGATGGCGCAGACCCCCGCCAACACCCAGTTACCGGGCAAACCGAGCAGATTCACGATGGAGCAGCAGACGGCAACCAGGGACATGCCGAGCGCTAAGAGAATATCCAAAACATTCCTCCGTTTCTTTCTGTTCGTTCGGTCGACGGAAATATTGAACCTGGGACCGATCGAAGATCTCAAGCTTAGCACCGCAGGCCGAACTGTCGCTATCGGATGGTAGTGATTTTATCGCGAGCTCGGTTGCTGGCTTGCAGCGTGGCTCACCGGTAGAATGCTTTGCGGTCCAACCGTATCCCCGGCTGAGTGATTCGCGTCGTCGACTAGTGAATTCGGAGGGTGTTATGTCGGAAGGCTCTGCGCTGGAATGCAGCGTGCTCGTACTCAACCGCTTCTATATGGCGGTTCGCGTCGTCAATGTGCGACGTGCACTCACGCTGCTGTACCGCGGCTGCGCGGAGGTGATCACCATCGAAGATGATCAGTATCTGAACTATGATTTCGAGGCCTGGTGCGAACTGAGCCAGTTCTACGCATTGGAAAAGCAACCGGGCGAGGATTATCTCAAAGCGGTTCATTTCGATCTGCAGATTCCGCGCATCATACGGCTGACTCGATATGAAAGGCTGCCTAAGGTATCGGTTCGATTCAACCGTAAGAACCTCTTTGCGCGCGACAACCATCTCTGCCAGTACTGCGGCACGACACGGCCTGCTAACCAACTCAGTTTGGACCACGTGGTTCCAAGGTCCCTCGGCGGGAAGACAACTTGGGAGAATATCGTCTGTTGCTGTTTAGCGTGTAACTCGCGCAAAGGGGGGCGAACTCCGTTGCAGGCGGGGATGAAGCTGTTATCGAAACCGATCAAGCCGACCAGCAATCCAGCGATGGTCATTCCGCTCAAAGATCCACGCTATGCAAGCTGGAAGAGTTTTCTACCGAGTGCGGCGGTGGGTTAGCTGATCGTTCGAAGAGAACGGAATGAGGAAACTTGAAGGGAACGCTTGAGCTTCGTAAACTCATGGCGATCCTTTGAATATCATCTTTCCGCGAAAGCTCAACGTGCGCAGCGCCATCACTGTTTCACTTGTCCCTGAGGCGAAAGCCGGCCCATTTGTTTTTCATGACGGTCTGCAAGATGCATGTCAGCACGCATCGCAGCTCGGCTTTGATGCTATCGAGATCTTCCCACCGTCAGCCGATGCCGTTACAGGCGGCGAAGCGGCCCGTTGTGTAAAAGAGTTCGGACTACAGGTGGCTGCCGTCGGAACAGGGGCCGGTTGGGTAAAGCACCAACTATCGCTGACGTCGTTGAATCCCGACGTGCGCAACCGAGCACTCGAATTCATCCGTTCGATCATCGTCGCAGCCGGCGGTTTTCAGGCCCCGGCCATCATCGGCTCCATGCAAGGAAAGATTGAACCTGGTCAGAGCCGCGACGAAGCTCTGAAACATTTAGCATCCGCGCTCGAGGAACTCTCTAATTTCGCCGCACACCAGTTCGATACCAAGTTGCTTATCGAACCGCTCAACCGATACGAGTCGAATGTTTTGAATCGAGTGGATGAAACGGCTGAATGGTTGAAGGGATTGCAACTTGACAACGTGCGCATCTTGGCCGACCTGTTTCATATGAATATTGAAGAGGCCGATATGGCCGCAGCGATTCGGTCGGCAGGACATATAATCGGTCATGTCCATTTTGCCGATTCCAATCGCAGTGCAGTCGGCTTTGGTCACTCTCCGATAGCAGACTCGGTGGCCGCCCTGAAGCAGATCGGCTACAACGGTTATCTTTCAGCGGAGATATTGCCTCGCCCGAATGCTCGAGCCGCAGCCGAGCAAACGATCTCCAGTTTCCGACGTCTCACCACATCAGAATAACACCAATGCTCAAAACCGAACTGCTACATCCCGACATCCTCAGCATCGTCGGACGTTGCGGACATCACTCCAAGATTTTGATCGCCGACGGCAACTATCCGGCATCATCCAAGATCGGTCCGCGAGCCGAGCTCGTATGTCTACAATTGTCGCCCGGCATTCCGACCGTGGCTCAAGTCCTCAAGGCGATCCTCAGCGCAGTGCCGATCGACTTTGTAAATACGATGGGCATCGACCCGACAGATCCGTATGCACTGTCAGGCGATCCGCCTGTATGGCATGAGTATCGATCGATCCTCGGCGCATCGGACTGCACCGCACAGCTAGAGCCGATCATGAAGTGGAACTTTTATGATGCTGTCGCATCGGACGATCATGTGTTGGCAATCCAGACCGCCGACCAAGCATTGTGGGCTAACCTGCTCCTGACAGTCGGCGTTCGTAAGCCAGGCTAAACCCGGGCGCTGAAAGGTGTAAAGATTTAATGAAAGCAGAACGACACGAGCCGTCCGGTTATGCACGATGACATTGAAGAACCGGACGGCTCGCGCCGTTCCGCTTTAAAGTACTTTCCTTTTCTCAAATTACTGCTGCGATTCTCGCGTTAATCAACAATCCCTGAACCTACAAACAGAATCGCCTGTCGATTCGATCCATTCGAGGAGACCTTGTATGTCGAAACATCAATGCAGGGTCTTCATCCATTCGCCCCCGAAACATTCTCATCGGATCTTGCTGCGTGCGACCACGTGTGAAGTGCTGCGATCCTATCGCTTTCGATCACGGTCCATCGCATTTCTACTGCCGACATTGCTCTGGATCTTGATCGGCTGCACGGGTGATAAACCTGACCCGGAGAGCAAATCCGCTTCGCCCACCGACAAGCCTCCAGTCGTTGAACTCTCAGTGAGTGACAAGCCTGCAGAATCTACAACCGAAAAGGCCCCAGCGGAATCGAGCTCCGCCGCGAGCAGCACAACGCCTAGTCCGCAGAGCGGTTCGGAAAAGACGGAAGCAAACCAAACCGCTGCAGAACCAATGTCGACCGAGTCGTGGACGGACAAACGACTTTTGATCGCGGCACCCGGCGGACCGATCGTTCTAGTATTGAAAGTGAATGCCGGAGGTAAGTCGCTTTCGGAAGGGTTCGAAGTTGCGGCAACAACCATCGCTGATGAATTGAAAGTGAGCTTCGCCGGCGAGCGTGATGACGCGATGAAGTGGGAAGCGCTCTTGGCTCTGCCGCTGGTGCGTACTGGATGGCTCGGCAACCTGGTGCCGGAAGAATCTCAGCGACCGGAACTCTTGGGACTCTACGACAAAAATAAAGATGGCTCAGTACAAGCCGATGAGTTTCGTTCGTTCGCGACGCGCGGATTGGCTCGGCAACCTCACTTGCGCGTCGGGGCGAAGAAGAATCGTCAGAAAAGCAGCTTCGTATCACCGTGGGGACCGCTCGACAGCAACAACGATAGTACTCTCGACAAACAAGAAATCTCGCAAGCGACCGCTACATTGGCTCGTTACGACTTTGACAACGATTCCGTCCTGTCGCGTGCCGAACCGCGCTCGGCATCCGACACCGATCCGCAAAACACCGGCAATATGATGTCGTCGATGGGGATGGTTAATGCCACTGGCATGCTAACTTGGGATACTGAATCCAAAGCATCGACGATGCGCAAGCTGATTGAAGAATATGGATTCGGTATTGAGATTCCGCGCGATGCGTGGTGGGCGTGGTCCGATGAACGCTGGAAGGAACTCGATACAAACGACGACGGCAAACTGGTTCGAAAAGAATTGGAGTTGATCGATAACATCCATCCGGGATCTGTCGTCGAATGTAGACTGCCGGTGACTGTTCCGTCGCCTCGCGATCAGGAATTGAAATCCCTGTCGACCGCTGCCGCGACTTCGTCGACCGACGTTGCGTCGGCAGAGATTAAGATCATTTCGAACAGTTCCTATGCAGAGTCGAAGAATGAAACCTCGCCTCAAGTCACGGACCCGATGAGAACTTCAGGTTCTCTGATCACACGAGGCGCCATTCGCGAGTCAACGGCGGTCATCGCCTGGTCGGTAAGTGATGACCATAACGCAAGCCGAATGAAGATGCTGCGTAGCCAGTTTGAAGCCGCCAAGGATCAATCCAACTTTCAGCAAGCGGTGGCAACTGCACTGCAGCTCAAGGACGAAGCTTTCAAGTATCTCGGCGAGGACGGAAAAGCGGGTCGCCGTGGACCGGCAACGAAACGGCCGGCACCGGAGCGATGGATGATCCGCTGCGCGACTTTCATATCAGTGCGCTGTGGAGCTCTGCAGATGATCCTTGGTTTACAGTCCTAGATTTGAATTACGACGGACTGCTATCGGCGACGGAATTGGCGGAAGCCAAGTCGCGATTGACGGAATTGGATCGCAATGGTGACGGTATCCTCGGATTGGATGAACAGCCGCTGGTCCTGGAAGTGGAACTCGAGCGCAAAGATGATCGCCTGGCCGGCCTGACCGGTCCCATGGCACCTGAGGCATCTGAGGGGTCCTCGAACCCGACGGGGCCGGACTGGTTTACGGCGATGGATCTGAATGGAGACAAAGCGATATCATCCGTCGAATTTCTCGGAAATCACGCTCGTTTTGAGGAGCTGGACCGGAACAAAGACGGAATTATCGAACTTGGGGAGGTTTACTCACCCCCATAATTTGGTTTAGACTATGACTAGCTCGCACTATGGATCCTGCCCGAACAGCTATTGTTCTGCCCGCCCGAAGCGGCACAGCTGTCACCCGTAGACTCCGCTCCTTCAGCGGAAGCGCGGCGTTGCCTTAGCGGCACTTCTTGGCCTTGGTCGCCCCCTTAGCGACAGGGCAAACAAATCAGAGAGAAATCACCGAGAGACTTAGTTGCATCGCGAACCACCACACTGGCGCCTCACAATCATCCTGCAGAGATTTACGACGTCCTGCAAAGATTGGCGGATACCCCGTTTTCGGCGGTGTTCGCTTCGGCTCGCGCATCCAATGCATCTCTGCGGGCAGTTGTTGCATACACGAGAGCCTAAATAACTAGAGGGACCACCGATGGCAATTTCCGTTTTGATTGCAGATGATCATGAAGTCGTGCGACTCGGATTGAAGAACCTTCTGGTAGACACGCAATGCCAAGTTGTGGCGGAGGCCACAACGGGTGAAGAAGCGCTCGCTATGGTAGAGTCGAAGAAACCGGACTTGGTGATACTCGACGTTCGAATGAGCGGCGGCGACGGACTTTATGTGCTCGGACGAATCAAGCTGGATCATCCGGAACTACCGATCGTACTGCTGTCTACATACGACAACCCGACTTACGTTGCTCGCGCTGTCGCGCTCGGCGCTTCCGGCTATGTGCTTAAGAGCGACACGCGCGAGAGACTCCTGGAAGCAATCGATATTGCCATGCGCGGCGATTCGGCTTGGACTCGCGATGAACTTCGTCGCGTGACCGGTGCGCTGGCCACACCGCGACTTCAAACAGATGTCGAAGTTCCCCTTACTCAACGTGAAAGTGAAGTGTTAAAGCAATTGGCCAACGGGTTGACGAACAAGGAAATCGCGCAAGCGCTGAACATCAGTTACGAGACGGTCAAGGAGCATGTCCAGCACATTCTCCGCAAGATCGGAGTTTCAGACCGCACGCAAGCCGCCGTATGGGCAGTCCGCAAAGGTCTGGTCTAATAAGACGCACCTCAGCCGACTCTCATAACAGGAAAACCCTCAGCCATTGAAGGGGCTATGCATGAGCAAAGCCACAGACATAACGCTTAAAGAAATCAGCACCTGCACTCGCTCGTATGCATATCGCCAGCCGATCAAGTTCGGCGGTCGAGTCGTGGACAGCGTCACGGTCCTACGTTGCGAAATAACGGTCACAAGCGGGCAGGGAAAGAAAAAGACAGTCGGCATCGGTGAAATGACTATGGGAAATGCTTGGGCTTGGCCGAGCAAGATCCCCGCACCACTGACGCTCAAAATACTTATCGATCTGGCAGAGCGCATCGTCGAACACGCCAGGACGCTCAATCTCAGCGGAGACCCGTTGCAGATTACACACAGACTCGCGCACGAGCGCAAGGCTTTGGTGGCTGAGTTTGAAAAGGAGCGCAACCTTCAGGAACCGATTCCGAAGCTGGCTGTCATGCTCGCAGCCAGCCCGCTGGAAGCAGCCATCCATGATGCATTCGGACGCTCGCTCGACCGCAATTCATTCGATTGCATGACGTCCGAGTTCTTAAATCAAGACTTGGGCGCATACCTCGGTGAAGAGTTCATCGGACAATACCCGGATAAAGTTCTGTCGGCCAAACCGAAGCCGACAATGCCGCTCTATCACTTAGTAGGAGCGCTTGATCCGCTCACCGATGACGACGTTCGTCAAAAGCTGAACGACGGTTTTCCGCAAACGCTTGAACAATGGTTGTCGACAGACGGTCTGACTCACCTCAAGATCAAACTGGCCGGCAATGATTTGGATTGGGACGTCGGTCGAATCGTCGAAGTAAACCGCGTCGCGGAGCTCATCGCGCAGGACCGCAAGTGGCGCTACTCGCTCGACTTCAACGAACAATGTCCGAACGAAGACTACGTACTCGATCTGATCGAACGAGTCGAACGGTTGAGTCGACCGGCGCTTGACCGCGTTCAGTACATTGAGCAACCGACGCCGCGCGATCTGACTCAGCGCACTGACATGACGGTTCACCGAATTGCGCGCCTGCGACCGATCGTTATCGATGAATCTCTTGTAGATCTCGAAAGCTTGCGATTGGCTCGACAACGCGGTTACACCGGCATTGCACTGAAGGCTTGCAAGGGCCAGACCGAATGCCTGTTGATGGCTGCAGCCGGCGTCCATCATCAGATGTTCGTATGTGTGCAGGACCTGACCTGTATCGGCGGATCGTTCCTGCACTCGGCCGCGATTGCAAGCCGCCTCCCTGCTGTCGTCGCTATCGAAGGTAACGGTCGGCAGTATTGCCCTGCCGGCAACGAAGCGTACATGGCTGGATACGCTCCGATGTTCCGTGTCCGTTACGGAACGATTCCGACGCAGCTTTTGGATGGCATCGGGCTCGGATTTGAATGGCAACCGCTGGGATCGGACAACTGATCTCGATCCCTTGTGATTGAGCTCTAAGGCCGGAGAAGCAAGACTTTTACGGCTCCAAGACTTGCCTTTTCAGCCATGCAATTTGTGCAAAATTGCCGTTTTGCCTCTGGGCAGGGAATGCCTTAGGCAGGCTCGCTGCCGCTCTTAACATTCTCTCTCAATGACTTACGACCGGACTCGCCGCGTCCTGCGTGGATCGGGTCGGCTGCTCTATGCGGAAAGGTGCTAATATACGATTTAGAAGCGCCCCTTCGTCAAGCGACCGCAGGCCATGCTCGTTTCCTATCGGAAGCACCAAGCCACACGACGCAACCGGACGCAGGGAATTGATTACAACTAACGTCTATCGGAGCCCGAACCGTGGCAGGACTGAGTTCGAAGACCTCAAGGCAAATCCTGGTTGTGGATGACGAGCAAGCCGTGCTCGACGGCATCGTTCGTCGACTAGGCGGCGACTTTGAAATCACGGCCATCAACTCGCCGCGTCGAGCTCTCGAGTGTATTGCCGGGGGACAAGAGTTCGCCGTAGTTTTAACGGACATGCAGATGCCGCTGATCGACGGCATGGCATTCATCGAGCAGGCGAGAACTCATTCTCCACAAACCGTGTTCCTGATGCTGACCGGCAATCAGGATCTCCCCACAGCCACGCGAGCACTTAACGATGGTCAAGTCTTTCGCTACTTCACCAAGCCCTGCTCAAGCAGCGATCTTCGAGCCGGCTTGGAAGCGGCCTTAAAGCAGTACGCGCTGCTGACGGCTGAGAAAGAACTGCTGCAACGCACTTTCGTCGGCGCGGTGAACATCATGACCGACATCATGGGCTATGCTCAACCGCGCTTGATCTCGATCAACGAAGAATTTCAGTACCTGGTCAAGAACTGTTTCGGCAAACACACAAATCCGGAAGCGTGGGATTATTTGATTGCAGCGAAACTATCGCTCGTCGGCTTCGTTCAAGTCCCCCACGCCAGACTCGAAGCGTTCTTGGATGAGGGACAAGTTTCCGACGCAGACTTGGTTCTATATCGAAACTCGCTTGAAGTCAGTGAGCGGCTTGTGGCGAGAATTCCGCGGCTGGAGCGCATTGCCGAACTGATCCGCGGCATGCGAGTTTCCGACGGATCATTGGAAGGCAAACCGTGGCACGATACAGGGTCTTCCACCGCAGATGCGGGGACGGTGCTCGGTAGCGCGTTAGCCTTTGTCATCGGTCGTCGACGATACGGCTCGGGATTGGGCAAACTATTCGTCCAGCATCTGTATTCACAGCCGGACGAACAGTTGTTGAAGGTCTTTATTGAAAAAGGAAGCTATCCGATCGGGACGGCCGTCCCGGACGGAGATTTACTCAGTAATGAACTTGGACTGTTTGAGCCAATTACGACATAGGCCGACCCACTGAGCGACATGGGGCGAGTCAGGTGCGAGCCCCAGACCGTGTCGACCGTGCGGCAGTACGTGTAGCTCGCCCGGCACTTTCTTCTGAGCCATCGCGGAATAAAAGCGCAAGCTGTTCTCGACTGGGACTACGGTGTCATCTTCCGTGCTCCACAAAAATGTCGGGGGTGTTCGTTCCGTTACTTGAATTGAATTGGTCAAGCTCTTTACCAATTCAGGATCGGGGTTCTCGCCGAGCAAGTTCTTTTGGCTTCCTTTGTGCGTATGCGGCTGATCCAAATCGATCACTGCATAGCAGAGAATGCCGAAGTCGGGGCGAGAAGAAACGCGATCGATCGAATCTTTCGCATCGGTTTGGCCGTCGTCGAAATGCGTGAGTACGGTCGAAGCCAAATGGCCGCCCGCAGAAAAGCCGATGATGCCGATGCGATTCGGATCGACATTCCATTTCGCCGCTTCGGCACGCACGGTCCTGACGGCTCGCTGGGCATCCAACATCGGATTGGGATGACCGTAACCTTTGCCGCGATGTCGGTATTCGCAAATGAATGCCGACATGCCGAGGCTATTGGCCCAGCGCGCGATTTGATGCCCCTCGTGATCGATAGCGAGACCGCCGTATCCACCGCCGGGCAAAATCACAAGCGCTGCCGTAGGTTTCGATTGTTTTTCAAGCGCATAGATTTGCAATTGAGGAATGTCTTTGGCCTCTTTGCCGGTCGCTCCCGGGGCATCACCTTCCCACAATCTCACGATTTGCGGGTCGGCACCGCGAGCCTGCCAACTGAGTGCGACGAGGCTCAAACCTAGAAATGGCAGAAGTAATCGGGCGGAGAGAAAACTTGTCATAGTCGATCTCGTAAATGGTGGGTCCGAAGCGGGGTGGGGCGACATCCCTCGTATTGTAATCATCCATGAATGAGCCGCGACTTCAATGCTCCCATCAGAACATACGCGTACGGAGTGTGCCGTCGTGGGTTCCGTCGCAGGCATTGAAACAGCCTTGCCGGTCTTCACATCAAATTCAGCCCCATGTCGTGGACAGCTCAAACAACCATTCCGTAGTTCACCTTCGCCGAGCGGACCTCCGTCATGCGTACACACATCATCAATACAGTAGAACGCGCCGTCCCATTCGACGACGACGATATAGTGATCATCGATTTCACAACAGAGCTTTCCGCCCGCAGAGCGGAGCTCGTCCACCGTTGTGACCTTGCGATATTCCGCAGCCATAATTGAATTTCAATTCCGTTGCCAAAGAAACGAATGCATTCCGCCTACGATGCATCCTCAGGTTACATGCGACGATGAAGACGCTGTCGCGGCAATGAATACTACTTGCTGACTTCCAACATGCGCTCGAGCGCAGTGAGTGAGTATCGCGACGTTTCAGCATCGACGCGAATCGGATTGACAACTTCGCCGGCGGCCAGGTTTTCCAGTGACCAAGCGAGATGAGCCAAGTCTATGCGATACATGGTCGCGCACATACAAACGACGGGAGAAAGGAAGTGTATCTCCTGTTCGGGATGCTCCTTCTTCAGTCGATTTACCAAGTGCAGTTCTGTGCCGATCGCCCACTTCGTGCCCGGCGCAGCTTTTTGAACCGTCTCAATGATCTTGCTCGTCGAACCGGATACATCTGCGATGTCATTGACTTCGCGTGGACACTCGGGATGTACGAGAATCTTGATGCCGGGAATCTTCTTCCGAAACTGATCCACGTGCGACGGAGAAAACATCTGGTGAACGCTGCAGTGTCCTTTCCACAGGACGACTTTTGATTGCTTGATCGCTTCGACAGAGTTGCCGCCTAATGACTCTTGATAAGGGTCCCAGACCGGCATCAGGTCCGCGTCGATCCCCATTTTCAACGATGTGTTACGCCCCAAGTGTTGATCCGGAAAGAAGAACACGCGCTCGCCGCGTTCAAAGGCCCATTTCAAAACCGCGGCCGCATTGCTGCTCGTACAGACGATGCCTCCGTGTTTGCCGCAAAACGCTTTGAGCGATGCTGCCGAGTTGATGTAAGTGACTGGAATCAGCTTGGAGTTGTCGATGACTTCTCCCAGTTGTTCCCAAGCATCTTCGACTTGACGAATCGCAGCCATATCAGCCATCGAACATCCGGCGGCCATGTCGGGCAATACGACTTGCACGCGCTCTCCGCCGCGTTCGTTGAGTTTTTCCGGTCGATTGGCCAGTATGTCCGCGGTCTCCGCCATAAAGTGGACACCGCAAAAAACGATGGCTCGACAGTCGGCTTGGGCTGACGCCAGCTTGCTCAGTTGATAACTATCGCCTGTCAGATCCGCATGCTCGATGACTTCATCCTGCTGATAATGATGCCCGAGGATGAGGAGACGCTTTCCCAGTTTTTGCTTGCACCGAACCACCGACTCTTGCAGCTCTTCGTTGCTGCGTTGCTTGAACGCGGCCAGAGGAAGTTTGCCCAGGCTGTTGGCGAGCATTGGAACTAAGACCATGAGAACTTCGTCCTCGAGCTATCAGTAAGAAAGCGACGATCCGGCTGGAATGCCGAAGTTTGCAACATCAGCATCCTGAACGGCAAGCGCAATAAAGACCTCGTGCCGAGCATAACCGAAGTTACAAAAGTTGTGAATGTGGTCCGCCGGCTGACGGGCAACCGGATTCGACGCATACCCGTTGCGTGAACGATTCCAATGGCGACGATCTTCCTAGGGTTATAGAAAAAGGCCCCGAACGACGTCCGAGGCCTTTTCTAGGTTCTGATCAAACGATTGCGTTACATCCATCAAAAACGCAATCGCTTCAGTCGTGATTAGGTTATGCGACTAGGTTCCGGATACACCCGGAGGTCCGCCTGATCCGCCGGGACCCATACCACCGCCCGGTCCGGCACCATTCGGATTCTCTTTCATCGCTTCGACATCATCGGTGAAGGTGAACATTCGATAGAAGAACCGATCATCCAAATCACTGGAGATTTCCAATCGACCATCTCCCATCAGGATCAGTGCTTCCGATGCATCTGTAAGCGTGTCGTTCTTGTCACTGTTAGCCAGAGGCATATTGCCCCTTAAATCCACAACCGTCGTAGATCCGCCGAAAGTGACGCCCGATAAAGCTTTGACCACGGTAGTAACGGGGTGAATGAACTGAGTTTCAAACTCTTTCGCACCGTTGCTAAGGACACTTCCACGTCGAAACTCGCGAATCTTGCCGGCAATTGTCGATTTGTCGACCTTTTCCTTATCGTCCGGATCAGGTTTGCTTTCGACTTTGAAGTCTATCCATGAAAGAATCAGATTTCGCTGCGGATCGACTTTCGTCGCAGCCAGCTTGGCGCCGGGTTCCTTTTCCGCGCCGGTCTTGGCGAACTCACCCAAGTAGACGTCTTCGTTGTTACGGACGAAGATCGGAGCGCCGGCATCGGACCAAGGGGTCTTCAATGTCGTTCTTACACCGCGGAATCGAGGATTCGTGCGACGTTGACGATCGATTTCAGGTTGCTCTTTAGCTCGCAGTTCGCTGACACGAGCGAACTCCTGTTCTTCCATGTCTCGGTCATTCGGTACGGCGAAAGTCAAATCATCCGGATAGTTCGGGTCCGCCATCCAGACGCGTACGCGATAGCGGAACACATGTCGCACATCTTCCGGCTTCAACGGATCATAGAAACGGATCATCTTGTACTTGGGTGGCGCAACGGACATTCCGCCCATGCCCATTCCATAACCGTCGCCCCCCATGCCGCCTGCACCGGGCCCCGTCATTCCCCCTTCCATGCCGTAGCCGCCGGCTCCCGGCATACCGGCACCAGGTCCGGTCATTCCCCCTTCCATACCGTAGCCGCCCATCATGCCGGAACCACCCATTCCCGAACCAGTCATATTGCTGCCCGGGTTCGAGCCGGCTCGTTGACCGGGCCCCGATTGTTCTTTGTTGTTGCCTTCATCAGGGTTGGTCGGAGGCAACTGTTGCTGGAACTGCATTTGAGCGTCCCAGCGCCAATCGATGTCGGGATGCTTAACCAACGGCCGATAGTCTTTCAGCAAGAGCGGCGGGATCGGCATCGTCAAACCGATTTCGGCCGCATTGGGATCGATCACTTCCGGTAACTGATCCATCGTGGTCTTCTCTTTGCCGGGCTGCTTCGGCATCCAATCCTTCATCATCTTCCATTGAGCATCGTCGTTCGGAAACGCGATCGGTTTCCATTCCTTCTCGTCGATGGCGCGATCCGGGTTATCGGTCACGTCGACCCGTTCAACTTCGAAGGATAGATAGATCGGTCGGTCTCGCATCGCGTTGAAGCCGAGCGCATCCTGAAACTTCGCCTTGAACTCTTCGACCATTTCTTCGTGCGGTACGAGAGCTGTAACCACATTCATATGGACAAATTTCGAGAGTGTTTTGCGGGGCTTCACACGCTGCACACCGCCCAAACCGGTCTTACCCGGTGTGTTGCCTCCAACAGCTCCCGGTGCGCCGCCCGGGCCGGCCGAACCTGCCATGCCGCCGGATCCGCCGAGCATACCACCTTCACCGCCGTAACCACCCAACCCGCCTCCCATCATGCCGCCGCTACCGGTAACACCTGACGTGTAACCTCGGTTATAGGAGGGCAGCAGAAGTCGTTTTCCGGATGCCATGCCGGTCATGCCGTCTCCGCCGATGCCGCCTGGTCCCAATCCACCGCCCGAACCTGAACCCGCGCCACCTTCACTGCCATATCCATTCTGCGGCCGTTGCCGAGGTGGCCTCGTTCCCTTCTTCAACGGTGGGGCGTCTTCGAAATCCTCCATTGGATCGTTGGCATTTTCAGCCCCTTCCACGGCGACTAAGCCCACGACGGATTGACCAACCACTTTGACAGGAGCCAGTAAGTCCGGCTTGCTGCGCTTGTGATAAACCTTGGGGGGAGTCTCAGAAAAGGGAGTAACGCGTAGATCATCCGTGTTGATGCGATTGCGAGCCTTTTGGACGTCGGCAACAAAGTTGTGCGGTTTCTCAACTTCGCCTTTGAGACTCTCCCACGGATTTCCGCTGCCGATCGTGGTGAGCAGTTGCGTCGCATTGCTGCGAAGCTGTTCGGGCGATTTGTTGGAATCAAAGCCCTTTGTATTCAACCCGTCCCATACAAAGTAACCGAGTCCCAGCGCAACGACGCCCAAACCGACTTTTTCTGCGTGTGCCGCAAAGAAGTTCGGTTGATTCTTATCCTTCACCGGTTTCGATTTGGGCTTACCACTGCCGGCCGAATTCTTTTTGCCGAACATGTTACGAGTCCTCTCATTTTTCAGGACGATAAGTCTGCGGTCCTGTCGGCACCGCTGGGGACATTCCGTTGAAACTCGAATCTATTTCTTATTGCTCACGGCTGAATCATTCCAACCATTCACAGTCAGGCCGATCGCAAAGTCACACTTTCGATCAGCGTTGTTCATTGCCGCGACGCACTTTGAACAATGACCCGCCGCGGTTTCGATCACTATGGGCTGACAGCGGCCGGAGCGGCACCGCCGCCTGCTGCTGCAGCAGGTCCGGGGATGCCACCTGCAGGCGGCTGCGGATTGTTACCGGCCGGAGCGGCACCACCTGCCGGTGGAGTCGCGTTGTTTCCATCCAGTGGAGCAACGACACCAGCTCCTCCATTCGGATTCGGAATAGCCGCGTTAGGTGCTGCTCCGTTCGGTGCAGCGCCACCTGTGGCAGGCGCAGCTCCGTTTTGGGCAGCAGCCCCGGCAGCGGCTGCACCTTCTGCTGCGGATGAATCCGCAGCACCGTCAACTTGTGTGTTCTCTGTTACTTTTTCCAACCCGAACTTCGCAGTATCCACCGGATTGAACAAGTAAACGATCCCGTACAATTCAATCATGTCGTCAAACCCGGTTTGAGCCGGCGCGGCGGTGCCGTAGCCCGGCATACCCGCTCCACCGGGAGAGCCGCTTCCCATATCGAGGCCCGCCCCAGAAGATCCATCGCTTCCCATCCCGGCTGCATTCATTCCACCGCCCGATGCGCCATATCCGTCGGATCCATATCCACCGCCGCCTCCGGCAGACGGAGCAGGGATCGTCTTACCGAATCGAACTTGACGCACTTCGAACAACAAAGCCGCGTTGCCGAATTCAGCAACAATGTCGGAAAGGTAGCGAGTATCAACTTTGAATCGAACTCGCACCGGCACTCGCTTGGCTACAGCGAACAAAGCGTCATCCGGTGCGGAGCTTTCCATTTTGGCTCGGAGTTCTTCACCTTTTAGCGGAGTGAAGTTTGCGTCTACATAACGGCCGTTGGCCGGGTCCGGAGTGACAGCCACCACTCCGGCTCCTTCGCCACCTTCTCCTGCATACATGCTTCCGCTGCCGCTGCCGCCATCGGAACTGGCCATGTCAGCGCCCATGGAACCATCTTCTGTCATCCCCATACCAATGCCGCCGGGAGTCATCCCGCCGCTACCCATCATGCCGACTGCGCCTCCGGCATTCGGTCGGTCAATAGTTCCGACATTCCCTACTGCGGGTCGACCGATGCGGATGAATTCAATTTCCTTGATCTTCGTTTGGAAGTTCGCCCGAGCCCCCTCGTTCACCTTGGCAATGATGTTGAGCAGACCTTCCAAGACCCAGATATTCTCTTGCGTGTAGAGAATCTCCAAAGTGTTCGGTTCTTCACCTTTCCACATTTGGACTTCACTCAAGAGCTTGTCTTGCGACGGCTTCAACCAAGTAACCAGGTCAGGATCTTTGCGGGGACCAGTTGCCATCCCCGGAGCCGCCAGGCATTCCCGACGATCCCGGAAATCCTCCCCAGAGTGCCCGGCCCTGTCATACCTCCGCTCGGATCGTAGCCGTCGCCGCCTGCACCGGGCATTCCAGCACCGTAACCACCGGCACTGGCTCCGGCGGCGCTGACTTTACCGACCCATTCGACTCCGACGATTTTGGCCAATCGCGGAAACTGTTGATCGAAATAACGAGCATAGATCTTCTTTTGGCCGACGCTCAGCGGATCGTTGGTGATCGGATATTTGACGGCCACTTCAATCGGGCGATCGTTATGCTTCTCGTCCTTCAAAATCGTCTTCACCTTGTCGACAAAGCTCTTACCAAGTGGACCTTCGTCCCAAACGAGAAGCTTGTTTTGTCGTTGATACTGCTGCTCCCACGCAGCTTTGACGTCGCCGAGCAACGAAGTGATGAGCTTTTCCATCCCTTCGTGGGATTGCTTGTTAGGATGAGTCGGAACTTCATTGCTGATCGCTTGCAGTGTCGAGTACTGAGAAGAGATCGCAGTGGATTGTGTTGTAAAAGTTGCGTCCATCGATGAACGCGACATGAAATAAGCGACCGATGACAGCACGACAGTCAGTGCTGAGATGATCCAGAACGCTTGCTTCTGGGCGATGGCGAGGGCCTTCTTGAGTTGATCCATTTTTGTTATCCGACTCCGAATCCGGTTAGGACATCGAATCCGCAATTAGGGATTCGACTTTGAAAGGCACCGGTTCTAAACACTTTGGAAAGGCAGCTCGGCTTCACCGTGAATTCGAGCTTCTCGCATATCGAATTAATTTACCGCGACATTACCGTCGGCGGGCGCAGCGTTCTCTTGGTTCTGTTGACCTTCAGCAGCCTTGGCCGCTTCTTCGGCTTTCTTCTTTTCCTGCTCGGCGACTCGTGCTGACAGCAACTTTTCCTGCCAGACGAATTGGACTTTGAACTCGTACTTGGGAGCTGGAAACGAAGGGGGAATCTTGGGATCGATACGGCGCATTCCGCCAGGTCCGGCACCCGATCCCGATCCCGATCCCAATCCACCGCCTGGGGAACCCACACCCATCATGCCTGATCCCATACCTGAGCCCGCGCCGCCGCTCGGTCCCCCGGGTATACCTGTTCCGCTGCCGCCGTCCGATCCTGTTCCCATTCCGCCCGCTTGTGGGCCAAGCAAACGTTGGTATTCGGGATTGACCTCACGATGCTTCGGGTCGAGTTTGACCGGGATGACGAACGGCTTGGTAATTCCCATCTCTTCCATGGTGAACATTACGGGCTTACCGCCGACAGGAATTGCTATCGTTCCCGTTTCCAGCTTATGGATCATGGTCTTCAGTACAAAGTCTTCAGCTTCGTCGCCGTTGTCTTTGTAGTTCGGCAGCTTCTTGATTTCATCCGGGAACTCCGGATTCTTCTCTGGAATGTTGTGGTAGTGATAGGCGTCGATCTGAACGACCCAGCCTGGACCGGTCGGAGCGCCTGGTGCGGGACCGCCTCCGGCATCTCCAGCCGCAGCCGCCTCTGCAGGTGCATCTGCAGCGGGCGCACTTGCATCGCCCGGCTTACCGACGAGATTCAAACGTTCAAGCCGCGTGCGTTTGTCTTCTTCGTAGCTACTGGCGATCAGCGATGTGTACCACGTTGAAACTTCTTTGTAGTACTTGCAATCAATCTTGGTGATGTGAATCTCGGGTCGCTCGTAATACGGCAGCTCTAAAGGAGTCGGAGCCGGACGATTCTCAACCACTTCCGGTCGCCCTTGAGTGCTGGAAATCACTTTCAGCATTTCCAGCCACAAGAGCCGACGGTCGGCGCTGCCGCTGACTTCTTGTCCGACTTTGGTCAGCAAGTCGACCGACGCCACCTTTGTCTTATGCGTATTCTTTTCCGAATCGCTCATCGACTTCGTACTGGTAGCAGCCGTAATAGCGGGCTTCCACTTCTCTTCCGCGACTTCGACCGTGCGTTGGTTGCGAAACATCAAGTTGATGACGAAACCGATCAGGAGCGCTGCTGCAGCCGCGACGACCCAAGGCTTCTTAGAACGAATCAATCGTTCTTTGAGAATCTCTTTCGGAACCAGATTCGTATGCGCCGGACCGCAACCGAGCAGTTGCAGACACAAACCATATACAGGACCGAAAGCAGCCTGATGCTCTTTAAAGGAAGGCGCGGCCAAGACTTCGTCGCCCGAGAGCTTGACGAACTTCTCCATCACCTCGACATCCATGCCCAGGTTCTTGTTCAAGTAGCTTGCCAGACCGGGCAGCTTGACCGTGTTGCCGAGCATCACGATCGAAGAAAGATCAGCCTTCTTGTTGAGGCTTTTGAAAAAGCCCATCGAGCGCTGAACTTCGGTTACCAAGTCATTGAACACGGGTCGCATTGCTTGGAAGACCAACTTCGGATCTTCCGCTTCCATCGCATTGCGCTTCAGATGCTCAGCCTTAGCGAACGTGAGCTTCAAACTTGGTGAGTTGGCGTGTAAAGTGATTGGCCGCCGAGCGGCATGTTACGCTGCCAAACTCGATATCCGTTCTCGTAATGATCAAGTCGGTCGCGTCGGTCCCCATTGCCAGCACGACGAGCGACTTGGGAGGATGGTCGGCGTCAAAAATCTGCCCCGCTTCCGATCTTCCAACCGATCATAGGTGATCATGTTGTAGATACTCAGCGGCGCCAACTGGATCAGGTCCACTTCAATACCAGCGGTCTGAAGCGGCTTGGCCGCCTTGTAACCGCGTCGCGCTTCATCGCGAATAAACCGACCTCAGTCTCAAGGGCAAAGCCGTCTTCGACACTTCCCCGGCCATCGTCTGGTAGTCCCAGATAACGTCATTGAGGTCGAAAGGAATCTGCTGCTTGGCTTCGTACTTGACGATGTCCGGGATCTTTTTCATCTCGACAGGCGGCGGCTTGAAGAACTTTGCCAATCCGCTCTGCCCGGGCACCGACACACCGACTCGGCACTTTTTCAGATCATTTCGGCTGATAAATGTTTCCAGCGCTTCCCGGACCAGAACTTCCGGCTCGGCCTCGGGTTGAGAAAGGATCTTCGGATACTCGATGTAGTCAAAGGCTTCTGCAATCACTGTATCGCCGTCGAGTCGGCATTTGAGCGCTTTCAGTGCACTCTGGCCGATCTCAATGCCCCACACAGATGCATTCTTCGCCATAATTTTTACTATCCGATCTTGGATGGTCGATGTGGACTGGGTTTAGGCTGTCGCCCCGCCCGAACTATGCAATCAATCCGGGACAGCCCCATGCGGCTGTGTTCCGGCGTCCTGCACTCCGGCAAATCTTCAGCAGTTGCGACCGGCATCTAACGCCGAACTAACTCCGGCGCACTTCGCCCAGACGAGACATTTGACAAAGCAGAACGCCGGAGACAAGAATTCCTCACCTATTTACTGTATCGAGTTCCAAGGCGGCCTGTCAAATTTCGCAGCCCCTTTTGCCCATTTTTTGCCGACCTTTGACGCAGTTGAACGGCCTCGACGGTTCGGCCTTCAACGCTGAGCAGCCTGCCTGAATATGATCTATTGGACGCGTCCTTAGACGAGATCCTTCCGACTACGACGGTCGTATCGATTGCGCCCTCCCCAAACCCTCCCTCTGCAGACGAAAAGCCTGATGATCCCTCGCGACTGCACTTTGCTCTTGCCGACTCGCGGTTTTGACGACTTCCCGAAAAATCTCCCTGCCGACCAAGCCGATGACCTTCTCGCGGCTTGGCTCTGCATGTGGCACCCCCATCTCATCGTGGCTCTGCAAGCTGCCCCGCGCTGCATTTCCGCCACTCAGATCCCAGTCGACTTGGCGTCGACGATCGCCTTGCTGCCGCTGTGCAGTCGAGATCTCGTGGGCAGCGAACTTGCCCAGCGTTACACCGATGTGGGAGGAGCTCTGCTGGAAACACGCGGCATATGGCAAGCTCGTCAACAATCATTGCTCGGCTTGCTAGACCAAGATCCGACAGCGCAGCCAAAAGCTGTTTCCGACAATTGGGCTGCCGAGTTCGCTGCGCTGGGCTTTGCGTTCCTGCAGATCCAGCTTCTAACGCGTCAAATGCGGTACACCAGCAACCTCGACTTGCTGATGTTCGACAGCCAGTTGAGCCAGTCCGCCGCCGCGCTGCTTCAAGGTAATGAAGAGGATGCCGAGCGCATGCTGCAGTCCTGCTTCGATCAGCTCGGCCAGGAGCGCGATCATTACTACTCAATGGATGTCAGTCTGCTCGACCTGACGCTGCTCGCGCCGAGCACTTTGGGGCCCGCGATCACGGAACAGCTCAATCAATCTCATCCGACCACCTTTATCGCATGCGCCGACTTGCTGCGCAGCCTCAAACAGAAACACCCTGCAGTCGATGAACAACTGAGAACCGCCGCTGCGGAGAAAAAGGTCAGCATCGCAGGTGGTTTGGAAACAGAGCGACCTCACCCGCTCATGAATGCGGACGCCATCCGCAACGATCTTCTGCGCGGTCGTCGTGCATACGAGACCTTGGGCTACAACCCGCCGCGTACTTTTACTAGATATGCATTCGGCCAAATCTCCGACATGCCGATGCATCTGAGACGAAGCGGATACGAAGGAGCCCTTCTGGTCGCATGGGAAGCCGGATCATATCCTTCGGGCAGCCATGCCAAGTTCTCGTGGGAGTCTACTGAAGGAACTTATCTCTCGACGCTGGCTCCGCCGCTGATCGATGCAGCCGATCCCGTCGGCTATCTGACGCTCGGCACGCGCCTCGGTGAAGCGCTCGACCATCAGCATGTGCCGGCCTTTGCCTTTGTCCATTGGCCTAACCGTGTTTCTCCTTACTTCGAACTCGTGAAGCGGACACTTGCGCGCACGCCTGCGCTGGGGCGCTGGACCACTGTCGATGACTTCTTTGAAAAGACCGATCAACCCTATCATCAAGAACAACTCGCAGCATCGCAGTTCAGTTGGGATTGGATGAGCGACGTTGCATCGCCGTATGCACCGAAGAAGTATTTCGCATCTGCATTGATTCCGGCAGCAGTCGCTTTCCATAAGAACGCGGTGCAACTTCAATCGCTCAAAAACATACTGAATCTTGCTTTTCAACTGGAGAGGTTCCACGACAAGCCGCCGGTGCCGTCTGCTGAGGAGGAAGTCGAATCGAACGGGCACGCCGTGCCTCATGCAGCGGACCTCGAAACACTATCGCAAGACCTGCAACAACTGATCGATCGCAACGATGGACTCTTTGATAAACCCCAGGAACTGGGTGCGAACAGCGCATTCATTCGCGCCGGATTAGAAACGCTCCATATGCAAGTCGTTGAGCGCTTTGCACGCGCTTGCGGTGTCAAACCGAAGACCGATTCGCCGAATGCTCTTTTGATCAACCCATCATCTGCCGCTCAGCGCATCTCGCTTACGACCGGTAACGGGTTGGTGCCCGAAGGAGAGGCCAAGTGGTCGTACGCCTGCGGTGCAGCCGGCGCCGACGAACGGATCACGATGTCGGATGTTCCATCACTCGGCATGGTGCGAGCAAAATTCTCAAAGGGCTCGGCGCCGAATCGCAAGCGAGAACGAACGCTGGCAGAAACTCCGGGCATCTTGATGAATGATTTTTTGGAAGCACAGATCGACGCCAAGTCGGGCGCGCTGCGCAGCCTGCATGTACCGGGGCGACGCGGCAATCGATTCAGTTTTCAACTGGCGATGCGCCGTCGCGATCCTCAGGGCCAAGCCGAATATTCGCAGATGCGGTCCGAGAGCATGCAGGTCATCGCAACATCATCCGTCCTCGGATACCTGCGAGTGAACGGCCGTATGTGGCTGGATGACAAACCGGTCGCGCGCTATGAGATCGATTACCGTACCTATCGCGGCTCGCGCATCCTCGATGTCACAGCTCGACTCAGCGAGATGACACCGACGGAAGTCTCTCCATGGAATACCGGCTTTGTGATTCGAACGGCTTGGCCGACTGAAGCCGCCATCCTTACCGCGCGAGGCGCGGGCTCGCGGCATGTTTGGTCACGCGGCAAGACAGTGGCTCCGCTGTTGATCGAGATCGATGAAGCGGATTACAAGACGCAGTTTCTGTGCGGCGGTTCGGCTTTCCATCAGCGCGTCGACCATCGCTTTATGGAAACGTTACTGGCTGCTCCCGGCAGCGCGACTTGCGAGGCTCGCTTCGGCATCGGCGTCGATCTACCGACTCCGTTGCAATCCGCCCGTGCATTTCTCGACCGAACCTATTCGATTCAAGCCGAGTTGGTCGGAGCTGCTCCCGAGGCAGCTTGGCTGATGCATATCGACGCCAAACATGTGGCGCTCGATCTGGAGGTTCCACTGGTTGACTCATCCGGAAAATGCCGGGGTATTCGCGTACTGCTTTCCGAAACAGCCAATCGCAGCGCAGCGTGTAAACTACGATGCCTCCGCGAAGTTGCCGAAGCCCATCGAGTCGACTACATCGGCAACCGCATGTCTCAGTTCAGCAGCGAAGGGGACTCGGTCAGCATCACGCTCAGGCCGAACGAATCGATGCTGGTGGACGTACTTTGGCGATAAGCGATGCACCGCCGCGTGTCGCTTCACCGATCCACAGAAGCGACCGCCAGACGGATGCGCATTGCAGTACAACGTGAATCACAAGATTCGCGACGGCAAAGTGCCTGCCCGCAAAGTCGCTCCGTTTTCACCAAGCCGACGAATCGGCTCCCGTAGCTCCGAGCAACAGGCATTTTCACTGCCATAAATGGACAGGGAGCGTTGAACTAACATTCTTCGCAAGTTACCCTACGTCGTTCTGCCGACGTCGGCACACGCGTTCAGCCGAAATCGGAATGCACATGTGCACGATCACTCAGCCTCTTCAGCCCACTGGATTTGCTTTCCTGTAACGGAACCTCCAACATGACAGATTCTGGCTCGCCGTACGCTCCGACTTCGACGACATCGTCGCGTTCGAGCGGTTCGTCTCATGGAAGTACACCGCACGTTCCCAACGCCATGCGTTTGTTATGGGGCGGGTTTCTTGCGATTCTCGCAGCGGGTGTCGGTTTCGCGATCCGCGGAGGTATCCTCGACAACTGGGGAACCGAATTCGGATTCAGTGGAACGGAATTGGGATTGATCGGCAGCGCCGGTTTCACAGGCTTCTGCTTCGGCATCATTATCGGCGGTGTGATCGTCGATAAAGTCGGTTACGGCAAACTGGTCTTTGTCGCTTTCTTGCTACACGTTTTGTCCGCGCTCGTCGCGTTCGGTGCTACGTCCGGCATGGAAAAGCAAACGGCCTTTACGTATCTGTTCTTGGGTACGTTCTTATTCGCGCTCGCCAACGGTACTTTGGAAGCGGTGGCCAATCCCCTGGTCGCAACACTGTTTCCTGAAAATCGAACCCACTATCTGAACATCCTTCACGCATCATGGCCGCTGGGCATGGTGCTCGGCGGAGCGGCCGGTTGGATTCTGGACGACTTGCTGGGGGTTCCATGGAAAGTCCAGTTGGCTCTGTTCCTTATACCGACCGTGATTTACGGCTTGATGTTCTTAGGACAAAAGTATCCGAAGAGCGAGGCATCGGAAAAAGGTCTTAGCCTGGGCGAAATGTTCCGAGACGTCGGCATCATGGGCTCGGCAGTCATCGGTCTGTTCGTCGGCATGTTCATGAACAATGCACTCGGACCCTTGATGCAAGGTTTGACTGGAAACGATTTCTTTGTCGGCGGTACGTGGGGCTACATCTCGATCGGTATCGGTATTGTTGTAGCTCTGGCCTTCAGCGGCTTGAGCGGCTTTTCGCTCGGCGCCTGGCTGTTGTTTGTACTGTTCTTGATCCACATTCTCGTCGGTGCCGTCGAGCTCGGAACGGACGGTTGGATTCAGAACATCACGGGGAACATTCTGTCGAGCCAAGAAGGCAAGATCCTGTTTGTGTTCACTTCGCTCACCATGTTCCTGCTACGCTTTTGCGCCGACTTCATTGAAAAACGCATCGGTTTTTCTCCTGTCGCGATTCTCGTTACCTGTGCACTGTTGGCATGCGTCGGCTTGAATCTGGTGGCAGGCATCAACAGCTTCGCAGGTGCTCTCTTTGCACTCACGATCTACGGTATCGGTAAGACATTCTTCTGGCCCACGATGTTGGCAGTGGCGTCGGACCGTTTCCCGCGAACGGGCGCCGTTGCGATCTCGATCATGGGCGGCCTCGGTATGATGAGCGCCGGTCTGTTGGGCTCGGTCGGCTTGGGCTATGCCAAAGACCGCTTCGCCGGTGAATCGTTGAAAGCAGCCAATGCAGCCGTGTTCGAAGAATACAAATCGGATAAGCCGAGCGGGTTCCTGTTCTTCGAACCTTCTCATGGTCTAGACGGCAAGAAGCTGGGTGAAGTCAACGAGAAACTCAATACTTCACGAGCCCGAATCATTGCCGACGGCGGAGATGCATCGAAAGCCGACACGGCGTTGACCGACAATGAAAAACTGGTGATCGCATCGAGCATTACGGGTGACCGCCAAACGCTGCGCGCCGACTCGTTCATTCCGGCAACCATGGCGGTAGCATACCTCCTGCTGCTTGTGTACTTCAAAGCGATCGGCGGCTACAAGCGAGTGACGATTTCCGAAGAAGCGGCATAAGCTGCCGTAAGTCAATAAAGAGCGGTTGACGTCGGTTCCTCTCTGCGAGCCAATTGTGACTCATCCTGCCTTATTGTCGGACGAAGAACTTCATGCGGCGTGTGACATTCGGTTCACACGTCGCAGCGGGCCCGGCGGGCAACATCGCAATAAAACCGAATCGGCCGTGGTAATCACTTATCTCCCGGCCGCTCTTTCTGCAGAAGCCTCCGAGCGCCGCAGCCAAGCGGACAATCGACGTGAGGCACTCTTCCGTCTGCGACTCGTCCTGGCAGTCTCCGTTCGTAGCACTTGGGAACCAACTGCGCTGCCGAAGCTATGGACCGAGCGCGTCGTCAATGCAAAGCTGAAACTCTCTGTCACGCATCCTGATTTCCCGGCCTTCATCGCCGTTGCACTCGACTCCCTCGTGCACTACTCAGGCGACCCAGTTGCGTCCGCGGCCGATCTCAACATCAGTACTTCGCAACTCATCAAACTCTTGCGCAGCCATCCACCTGCGCTGCAGTCGATCAATGCCCTGCGCCATGAGCAAGGACTACACAAGCTGACCTAACCTGCTGACGGCGAGACTGGAAAGAGCCTAAAGATTATGTTAACAAATGGCAATCACGCGTCGCCTGAGCTGATATCCTGTTAACACAGCAAGCCCAAGTCACTACATGGATCTGCCGAGACGGCGATCCAGTGCATCCGGTAAAACAACGAGTCATCCGCAATGAGCGATGGTGAAACCGAGCTGTTGCGTGCGCTGGAGTCTGCACGCGGCGGAGATACACAAGCACTCGGGCAACTGCTGGACGCACATCGCGAGTACTTGCAACTGTTGGCCAGAATTCAAATCGGGCGTCGCTTACAGTCCAAAGCCGATCCGGTCGATGTCGTTCAAGATGCATTCCTCGACGCTCATCGTCAGATGCCTCGATTTCGAGGTGAGACATTGGAAGAGTTCGCAGCCTGGTTGCGAAAGATCCTCGCAGGCCATCTGGCTCAACTAGTTCGTAAGTACTTAGGCAGCGGCGCGCGCGACGTGCGCTTGGAACTGTCCATCGAACAAGAGCTCGAGTCGTCATCGAACCGAGTCGGGTTGGCCGGCGACTGCACGACTCCCAGCGAAGCGCTCAGACAGCACGAAGAACAGACGTTGCTGGCGCGCATGATCGAACAACTCCCCGCCGACTATCGCGATGTTCTCGTACTCAGGCAAATCGAAGGACTTCCCTTCGCTGAGATCGCTCAGCGAATGGAGCGATCGGTGGACAGCATCCAAAAGCTCTGGGTCCGGGGACTGCAAAAGCTTCGCGAACTCATGCGAGAAACCGCTTAAAGCGAAATCGATACCGTCTTGTTCGTTGAATAGCCAGCTCCATCGAAACACTCGGCGAGCTTGATGGACTCATGTGCACCGCACTCGATTCGAGAACCCGATCTTTTGCACGGTCCGTGAATTCAGCAATTCGCGCGGCGGAAAACTCGGCAACTCAACCAATAGAACATGGATTCCCTTTCCAAGAATGTCCGCACGATCTTCAAGCATCGAAGTCGGCAGCACAAAGTTAATACTTTTCGGGGCTTGTTGATTTAGTTTGCATATTGAAGCGGAACGGCGCGAGCCGTCCGGTTCTTCACGATCGATAATGCCCTACCGGACGGCTCGCACGTACCGCTTTTAATAAATCAACAGGTCCTCACGCTTCGGAGTACGGCTAGTTCAATCGGCCCTTCACTCCGCGACCCGTCACACGGCCTCACCGTTTTGGTCAGCTGGCCGCACAACTCGCTTTATCAATCCTCAATCACCGGAGAGATGAGATGGATCGCCCTGAAATCTCTACACCTCCGAGTGCGGCCGGCGATGCGCCGCCCGACGATCTCGAACTGCGAATTGTCGATGCCGTCTCGGAATACGAAGCTCTGGTGCGTAGCGGCGCGACCCCCGAGTTAGAACTATTCCTGGCCCGTTACGCCGATTTGGCACCGGGTCTACGCGAGTGCATTGAAGCGCTGCGATTCGTCGACCAAGCTCTCCCGCTCGGAATCGGACGCAGGAATCTCGCTCCCCCGAGACGACCGGCGACGCTGGGCGACTTTCAGATTCTCCGTCGTGTCGGCGGCGGTGGAATGGGCGATGTATACGAAGCGTATCAAATCTCTCTTGCGCGGCGGGTTGCATTGAAGGTTCTCCCGACTTCAACATCCAACAACGTTCATGCGCTCAAGCGATTCCAGCAGGAGGCGCAAGCAGCGGCTCTCCTGCAGCATCCGCATATCACTCCCGTCTACTCGGTCGGTTCCGTTGATAAGACCTATTTCTACGCTATGCAGTTCATCGATGGCCTGTCGATCGCTGAACTGATTCAACATCTCCGCCTCCATCGCCAACTCCATCGAACATCCGATCATTCCACTGCCGCGGACGCACAAACGCCGCAAACTGAACCACCGGAAGCGGCTGCATCCACGATCGTCGATGAACAAGCGTCGCAACAAACCGTCAACGATCAGGAAAATGAAACACGGCGCAGCGCTGATCCTCACCCGCTTATGTCCTGCGATCCGACTAGCTCCGAGTTCTTTCAGACTGCCGCTTGCTTGATCCGCCATGCCGCCGAGGCTTTACAGCATGCTCATGACAACGGCATCATCCATCGCGACATCAAGCCCAGTAACTTACTGATCGACTTCAAAGGAAAAGCCTGGGTCGCTGACTTCGGTTTGGCTCGACTCCCCGACAGCAACCTCACTGCTTCGTCCGATGTGCTGGGAACAGTGCGTTACATGAGCCCCGAACAAGCCTCAGGGCGCGCCGTAGTGCTCGACGGACGCACCGACGTTTACTCGCTAGGTGCAACACTCTATGAACTGCTGACACTTCAGCCGCTGTTCGAGCCCGATGAGCGTCGCAACTTGCTGCGTAAAGCGATTGAGACGGAACCGATTGCGCCGCGGCAACATCGTCCCGAGATCCCCAGAGACCTCGAAACCATCGTACGTAAAGCGCTCGCCAAAGAGATCGAACAGCGATACTCGACGGCCGCGGAATTTGCCGATGACCTCGAACGCTTTCTTACGATGCGGCCGATCCTGGCCAAGCCGCTGACCACGCGCGAAGTATTAATCAAGTGGATCAAACGCAATACGTTCTGGGTGGCGATTCTCGCGGCGGTCATGTTGATCGGTTTGCTGGCCGCTCTGATTGCATCTGCCGTCGCGCTCAATCGCATCTCTCAGGCCAACGCGAAAACACTCCATGCCAACTCGGAACTGACGAAGGCGGTGGAGGAAAAAGATGCGGCTCTTTACCGCGCCAATATCGTGTTGGCGAGGAACGATTGGGATAACGGTACACACGACGGCGCGCGAGCCAGATTGGATGCTGTTTCGGAAAAGAACCGCATGTGGGAATGGTCCTACTTGGACTCCATATCCAAAGCTCCGACCAAGCGCTTCGACAACTCATCAATCGTCGATCTAGCTACCGCCGTCAGCCCCGACGGGCGTCTCTTACTCAAGTACCGTCCGCTGCAGATCAAAGAGCTGCTTACGATTCAGTCGTTACCATCCTGGCTCGATGACAAATCGAGCGAGCTGCAATTTCGGCCGGAATCAAAGGGGTTTCAGTTTCTCCACAATCGAGGTTATACCTTCAGCCCGAATGGAGATTACATCGCAGCCGTAGACTCGGAGAAACTCGTCTCCGTCCTCAACGCTCAGACAGGCGAACTCCATCGCTTGTTTCCTGCGCCGCATCCGATACAAGGTCCGTTACGAGTGCGCGATGACGGCGATGTGATCGCTCCTCTGCATGTCGGTGAAGCCACGGAAATCAGCGACCTCGGCTCCGGTGAAAAACTCGCAGCCATCTTAGACAAGTCACCGATCCGTTGCTGGTCGCCCGACGGTTCGCTCATCTATCAAGACAGTGGAACGATCACCGATCTTCGGTCAGGCAAGAGACTCAGCAAGTTGAACGACATCGCGCGCGAAGCGCTGCAGAGCGCAGGCTGTGCATTCAGTCCGGATAACAAGTTCTTGGTCGGCGGAACGAAGAACGGTATTCGCGTGATCGACTGCGAACTCGGTATGGAGCGGATGCACTTCGCGCATGGAGTCGCCGGCAAGTTGATCGCGTTCAGCCCCGATGCCGCGCGCTTGGCTGCCGTGGGAAGTGACCGAAGCGTGCGACTTTACGACTTGATCTCAGGCAAACCGATCGCTGTCAGCTATGCCGAATCCGCCGGTATTCTGACGCTCGGATTTCAAGCCGACGGAACAACTCTCTTCACTTCATCGAATGTGGAGCAGACCCTCTGGAATTGTCTCGACCTCATCGAAGGTGACATAAGCGTTGCTCATGATCCGAAGACGACCTGGGGTGAAACGGAGTTCTTCTCGACGAAGAGATCAAACGACAAACTGGCCATCGAGCGACGGAGCTTGCCGGATGACTCCTTGCTCGAAACCATCGACCTACCGGACTTAGAGATTCTCGATTGGGAGATCAGTCCGGCCACGATGATCGCTGCTCTTCGAACGCACAATCAGATTCACCTAAGAGACTTGCGATCCAACCAGAACATAGCAGAGTTCCCGAGCTACACTGCGGTCAAGATGCGATTCTCTCCGGACGGAAAATGGTTGATCGTGGACAGCGGTTACGACGATTCCACATGCACGCTGGCCCGAGTCGTCCCGAACGTCGAACCGATCCGCTTGAATCATGAAGGGGGCCACGTTCAATCCTTTGCGTTCAATTGTGAGGGAAGTTGCGTATTCGTCGGTTATCAATCGGGCGACGTTGTGGCATGGAATACCAGCGACGGTACGAAATTTTGGGTAAGCCGCATCGCACGGCAATCGGTTAGTGATATCGCGGTCGATCCGGCCGGCCACTTTGCAGCGTGTGCGCGCCAAGACGGCGGAGCTCAGATTCTCGACGCGGAAAACGGAAACGTGGTCCAGCGTCCAAGTGGTCACGCCGGCCGTATCAGCGCTCTGGCATTTCATCCTCGTCAACCGAGACTGGCCACAACCGGCGAGGACATGCTGATTCGCATTTGGGACACGCACACGTGGGAAACTCTCTTCCAAATCCCTATTCAGCAAACCGGATCGCGGCTCATCTTTACTCCATCCGGTAACGTGTTGTTAGCGCTGCACCGCGGCGGTCTGGCGGCTTATGGCTCGCGAGGACCGAGCGACTACACGACTCAACGTCGCAACTGGCTTTACCGTTCACTCGCACATGCGAAGCAAGCCAAGCACCATTTTTCCGTTAAGTGGACATTGGAACAGTTGCTGAAGTTGGAGCCGGATAACGCGCTGCTCGCAGAACAGCTCAGCGAGCTGCGCGAGCGCGAGCCATGGCTGTCACCTAAGTCGACGACCGAGCCGGCTCAAGTGCCTCGAATCGAAGATCTGAGCCTTCAGCAAATGGATCGCGCCTATGCAACAGCCGCGGAGAAAACGCTCGCAGGTGATCCGACATTTGCGATGCGCGCGGCTAAACATCTGGTAGCTCAGATCGATGACAAGACCAGCCCTTTCACGGCTTCTTTGGCCTATCGTCTCTATTTGTTCGGTCCGCTGGATACAGATGAATGGGAGAGGATGAAGCCGGAATTTGAAAGACAGGTCAAGCGCTACAAGAACCCGTTGGTCGAGAACATGATGCGAGGGGGTTTGCTGTTGCGCACAGGCAGATTTGATGAAGCTCTGTCGTATCTTCAGGCCGCATCGAAGATCGATGCCGATCAAAAGGCGCAGAGTTCGAATTGGCTGTTACTGAGTTTGACCCAGGCCCGACAAGGGAATTTGCGAGCCGCCGATTTTTCATATCGCCGAGCCATGCAGTGGCGTGCATCACTGACTGCCACGGACTTTTCGCAGGTCGACTATCAGATCCGACTGATGTTCATTGTGCTCGCACCGGAAGTGGAAAAGAGCCTACGTGAGCTTCGCCAGGCCCCTTAGCTGCAGAGGGATGCAACCGCCGAAAAAGAATCATGCGGTGCTCGGGACCAACACATGCTGTTTCTTGAATAAAAATCGCGGCGAGAGTCGGCTTCTCGAAAGTTTCTTAGAATTGTGCGGCGGATATTCGCCACCATCGGAACCAAAGAACTAGCAGTTCTGCTTTTCAATCGATGCAGACTGCTAATCCTTTGGGAGCCCCGCCGATGACACCCCGCCCTAGCACTGCATCCCGTCGCAATTTACTGAAGTCCTTCCGTGACATTTTCACTCAGGAACTTCGAAATCGCTTTCGATCGTCTCGACGGCGAAAGTTAGGGCTCGAATCGCTCGAAGACCGCTCACTCCTAGCGGTAGTTACATGGGATGGCGGCGCCGGATCATTGAATTTCGGCGATGCCCTGAACTGGAGCGATGATACCGCGCCCAGCGCAGTGAATGATTACGTGATTCCCGATCTAGTCGGAACGCCTACGATCGACATTGCCGTAGGCGATGTTCGTTCACTCGTTTCGGTGGAGAAGATCGGAGTCTCGTCGTCTTTGAGAGTGAGCGCAACCAGTACCGTCTTCGGAGGACTCGACTTCTTCAATGGTACGGTAACAGTGAACAACGGCGCGATCCTCACACTGCAAGGCAGTAGTACTTGGAGTGCAGGAACCCTTGCGGGCACGGGCACGCTACGAAACGAGGGCACTTTCGACATTGTCGGTGGCGGAACAAGAGTCATCAACGGTGTATTGGAAAACGCAGGCACGATGAACCGTGACGGCAACGGTGTTCTGTCTGTCAACAGCGGCAGACTGCGAAACCTTGCCGGCGGAGTCTTTCAAGCCGGGACGAGCGGCGATGCGACCATCGTTTCCAGCGGCGGCAATTTTGATAACGCCGGCACTCTTCGCCTCTTGTTCGGCAACGCCACTGTTTCAAGTCTTTACAACGATAACGGAGGCACTATCGATGTTGTCAGCGGATTGCTGAAGTTCATCAACCGAACTCAATTCACCAATACGCAATTTGCGATTGCGGGAGGTGCTGCAGTCGAATCGCAAACTGCATCACAAACCTTTCTGTCCGGAACATTGAGTGGCTCAGGTGCAGGCAAACTGAGATTGCACTCACTGGTCACCGTAAACTCAGGCGGCGCTACGATCGCGACGCCCGCAGGGATGGTAGAAGCGAATCAGTCTTTTACTTTGCAAGGGACGGGAACGCTCAAGATCGCCGGCGGCTCGGACTATCGATTGGCCAACCCTGTGATTTCAACAGTCTCAGCGCCGATCGAAGTCAATGGCGAATTGTTTTTGGATGGATCGACAGCCCTGCAAGTCTCTTCGATCGTATTGATCAACCCAAGTGGAAAGCTGAGATTGCGTAACTCTTCGACCGGCACTTCGGGCGGCCAAGTTCAAAACTACGGCGAAGTGATCAACGATACCGGCACGAACACATTCACTCCCATCGTTAACAATCTTGGAGGAACGATCCGCGCTATCAGCGGATCGTTGAAGTTGCAGAATACGGGAACGGCAACTCTGGATGGCGGATCTTTCGTTGCCGGTGCAGGAGCACAGATCGCTTTTCGCGGACCTCGTACTTGGAAAGGATCTGTTTCCGGTTCGGGTGAAGGACACGTGTTTCTTGGTGAAACGGGCACCCAAACGATTGATGCGAGCGGAGTGGTTTTCAACTTCCCGAATGGTTTTGCAAACCTCGTCGGAAGTGGAACTTCGGTGGTGAACGGGGCAGGCGAAATTCTAGTCGCTGCCGGCTCGTATCTTGACTTGGGACCGGTCGGCGTCACTTCGGGTGTCACACTCAATGTCGGATTAAGAGTGGCTGGGACGCTGCGTCGCACGGACACAGGATCAGTCCAAGTAAATGGCGGTGAGATTTTGATTGAACCCGCTGGTGTGCTTCGAAACGAGATGCCCGCAGCAGCGACAGGAACTCAAAATGTGTTCCGATTTCTCTTCACCTCAGGAATCCTGACGAATGCAGGGACGTTGATCCAGGATGTTCCAGGCGTATTTGCGATTGGACTACCGTTGGTCAACACAGGGACAGTGAGTGTCCGTCAAGGAAATCTAAGTTTTAGTGCAGTCAGTGGAGCAGCGCCTGCATCGCTGATGACGGGTGGCACGTTGGATGTTGCCGCCGGAGCGACTTTGGCTATCCCTGGGAGCAGGACTTGGAAGGGCGAGATTCGAGGAACCGGTACAGGAACGCTCTCGATCACAGGCGCCGCTTTGGATGCGGCCGGAGCCTCGTTTGACTTCGATGTCGGTCTCAATGCAACCATCACGGGAGTCATTTCAGGCGGCACATTGACGGTGGCTGCGGGTCGTCAACTCAGCCTTGGAGCCACTACGCTCGCAACCACGTTGGATGACTTTGGCCTTCTCAAGCTCAATGGCCTGCTGACCGTTTCCACGGGACAGCTCAACATTCAACCAGGCGGTGTCACTCAAGTACGTTCGAATTTCCAACTCACCAAGGATCTCATTATTCCGGTAGGCGGCACTTTAGATGTTATCTCCGGCAATGTAACGTCATCGACGGGCAAAGGGATTGTGAATCGAGGCAGCATCCGAAAGAGCGCGGTGTCCGCTACGGCGGCTTTGATCAATACAGCGATTTCATTCGAAGCCGGAACGATCGACGTCGATGCCGGTACACTCTCCATCGCACCGTTGAACGGTGTTTTCAACGATCCGGTTTTCAATGTCGCTACCGGGGCAACGCTGGAAATCAGCAGCACGCAAACATGGAAGGGACGCGCGACGGGCAGCGGTGGAGGAACGATCAACAAACAATCTCAACTGCTTGTTGATTCAGCCGGACTTGCTCTCGATTTCCCCGAAGGACTCTTCAACTTTTACAACACTCTGAATATCGGCGGTACAGGTGTGATTACGATTCCCGTCGGGTCGTCTGTCGGATCCGCTTCCTTGGGAACGAAAACTTTTACAACAGGTCTCGAAGTTTTTGGAACTATCAAACTGAATAGTTCAAGCTGGCTTGTGAACAACCCGGCCTATGTACACCTGCATCCGGGCAGCCTCTTGGAAGGCTACGGTAGTATCAATGCGAATTCAACACCCGGACCAGGCTACCTGATCAACGAAGGGACTATCCACGCATTGGGAACCGGGACTTCGAGCGGCTTTTCAATCAATCTACCGGTGGATAGCCCAGGTACCGTGGACATTCAAAACGTCGGTACTTTCAGCATCAGCAATGTCAATTTCGTACAGCATCTCAGCGGCACACTCAGCGGCGGTACCTGGATTGTCCGCGACAATAGCACTCTATCGTTGCCCATCGTTTCGAATCCGCAAAATCCAGGTTCTGCGTTACCAGTAGCGTCGATCGGCGTTGGAACCACGGTAGAGCTGTGGGGTAATGCGAAACTTCCCCTCATGGAAGCCGCTCAACTCCAAAGCAATGCAGGGACGCTTGCGATTCGCAATGGAAAAAGCTTTACGACGTTTCGACAGTTTACGAATTCCGGCACCATCACCGTCGACAATTCGATCTTCAACACCACGACAACCCTTACCAATACGGTCGCGGCATATTCACAGAGCAGTGGAGCGACAATACTAAAGAACAGCACACTGATCACTCCGACTTTTACGATCAACGGCGGATCGCTCCAAGGCACCGGCGGCATTACGGGTAATGTGGTGAACTCCGCCGGTATCGTGGCCCCGGGAGCTTCCCCCGGAAAGATCACGATCACAGGTAACTACACACAAGGAGCCGCTGCGTCACTTGATATCGAAGTTGCCGGGACGAATGCCGCTAACCCTGACTTTGATCAATTGATTGTCACCGGGTCAGCATCATTGAACGGCACACTCAATGCGTCGGTGATCAACGAGTTCTTACCGAGCAAAGGCGAAACGTTTCGCTTTCTGACCGCCGGCTCGGTCGTCGGCGATTTTCACACGAAACATCTGGCCGACTATCAAGAGTACCCGCTCTTCGGCTCGGAGAAGGGATCGAACTACTACGATCTGACGAGCCGCAATATCATCGTCCGCAATACGAACGACTCAGGTACGGATAGCTTGCGACAAGCCATCCTCACGGCCAACCTCAACTCCGATGCAGATGCGATTCTACTCCACATCCCCGGCTCGGGTCCGCATACGATCTCGCCTCTTTCCAACTTGCCCGCTATTACACAGCCGGTGACGATCGATGCTTATGCTCAGCGCGATGCCGTGCGTAACACGATCACCACAGGCAGCAACGCGGTGCTGAAAGTCGAACTCGACGGCACACAAGTCATCGGCGGTCAAGGATTGCGAGTGCAATCCGATGATGTCACGATCACAGGTATCGCATTCACACATTGGTTGACGACAGGGCTTGCGATCGAACATCCGGCTGCGGCAGGAACACAAATCGTCGGCAACTATCTCGGACTCAAACCCGATGCGACACCGGCCGGAAACGCAAACGGAGTCCTCATTCGAGGCGGTGCGAATTCGGTTACGATCGGCGGGACGACGGCGGCTTCACGAAACATCATCAGCGGCAATACGAATGCCGGTGTACTGATCGAGTCGAGCGGCACATCTCACAGTACGATCATCGGGAACTGGATCGGAACCGATCCACAAGGATTGACCTCGATCGGCAATTCGGCCGGCGTGATGATCGATGCCGGGGCATCTCAAAACACCCTCGGCGGCTCCACGCCTGAAGCTCGCAACATCATCAGCGGCAATCTCTCACGCGATGTCTGGATCACCGGTAGCGGTTCAACCGGCAACTCTGTGATCGGCAACTTTATCGGGCTGGATGTCACCGGCACGCATACGATTGGTGCGTCGATCTCCTTCGGTGTGCTCATCGATGATCACGCAGACGGAAACTTCATCGGCTCTCCGACTACATCAACAGGAACGGGCGGCGGCAATGTTATTGCCGGACACGTCGAAAATATTCGACTGGAGGCAGATGCGGTTCAAGTGCAAGGGAACTTGATCGGCACAAACGCACTGGGCAGCGCAGCGTTAGGCGGCGATAACGGGATCACGATTGCTGCGAGCGGCCTACTGGGCAATCAGATCGGTGGTTCGACACCAACGGAACGCAACGTCATCTCCGGACATAGCTCAGCGGGTATTCGCATCGAAAACGTTACGTCGATGCACAATCGCATTGAAGGGAATAGCATCGGGAGCGATCGCACCGGCGATGCTGCGGTCCCGAACAACATCGGCATCGAGATTATCGGGTTTGCTTCCGATAACACCATCGGCGGTAGCACGGCGGGTCGCGGCAACGTGATCGCGGGCAACACTTCGATCGGCATTGAATTGAACAGCAGTTCGCATAACTCAATCCTCGGGAACTCGATCGGGTTGCTCTCTAGCGGTACGCCACTATCCAACGGCACAGGCGTGACGATCATCAACGCGTCGTTGAATACGATCGGCTCGGATTCGTGGACAGGTCGTAATACGATCAGCGGGAATGCGCAAGCCGGCATTCACATAACCGGTGCGGGTGCCCTGGGCAATCTCGTTCAATCGAATGCCATCGGAACCGATGCCACCGGCACTATTGCTCGTCCTAATGCCGTGGGTGTGCTCGTCGATGGAGGAGCCCATGACAATCAGATCGGAACCAACACAGCTCAGCGAAACGTGATCAGCGGCAATACTACGGCCGGCATTCGACTGGCCGGCTCCGCCACAACGACTAACATCATCGCAGGCAACACGATCGGTCTGGGATTGAATGGTGAAACGATCGGGAACGGCTACGGAGTCATCGACGACGGCACAGGCACAGGCAATCCGCTCCAAAGCAATCGACTCGGCGGCAACCTTGCCACGGAGCGGAATACGATCAGCGCCAATCTCAGCGCCGGCGTTCGCACCGTCGGATCTGACGCGGGATTGCGAGTCGAAGGAAATATCATCGGACTGGATATCAACGGCACAGTCGATCGCGGCAATCAAGGCTCCGGTGTCATCGTCGACAGTGCCAACACGACCATCATCCACAACACGGTCAGCGGCAATGCATCGGACGGCATTGTCGTTACCGGCAATGCCGCACAGATCACCGGCAACCGAATTGGATTGGATCATTCCGGCGCTTTTGCGATCGGCAATGATGCGCATGGAATCGTGATCGATGCACTCGCATCGCTGACAGCCATCGATGACAACACCATCGCCGGTAACGCTGCCGGCATTCGTGACGCCGGATCGCAGTCCTCCATCACCGACAATCGTATCGGAACGAATTTGTCCGGTTTGAAGATGATCGGTAATCGACGCGGATCAGGGACCGCGACGGATGGCCATCTTGGAATCCTAGAAATCGGCTCGCTAGCGCAGATCGGCGATGTTTCCTCAGGCAATGTCATCGTCGGTCACGACATCGGTATTCGACTGCGCGATGCCGGGCAAGCCATCGTCATCAATAATCACATCGGTACAGATGCACTGGAAGTAGCCGCCATGCCCAACACGATCGGCATGGAACTCTCCGGCACATCCAGCGGCAATGTCATTCAAAGCAACGGAATCAGCAACAGCCTGACATCGGGCCTCCATCTGCTCGGTGGAACCAGTAACCACAACCTATTCTTGGCCAATCGATATGTCGGCAACTTGGGAACAGCCCTCGACGCCGGAACCGACGGTGCCACCACGCTGAACGATGCAGGTGACAGCGATGGTTTGCTGAACTTCCCGGTGCTCGAATATGCGGACATCTTGAACGATGCGTTGGTAGTACGGGGATTCGTCGGTAGCGGCCGATCGGTGGAGCTTTACGAATCGACGCCGACCGTCAATGGGATAGGGCAGGGGGCGACCAGCCTGGGAGTCTTCACCGAAGGCACCCCATCCGACTCCGATCTCGGCTCGGGCAATTACGGTCCAGACATGCGCGGCGTGCCGGTGGGAACTGCGAGCGGCAATCGGTTCGAGTTCACCATTCCGCTCAGCACACTACCACCCGCGCTACGTTACGGATCCCTTGTCACAGCCATAGCACTCGGTTCGACTTCCGAATTCGGCAACGCGGTTCCGATCGGTGATCCAGCCACGGCATTGGCTCCGAAAGTCTTCTTGCCGCTCGGCGTCTCCTTGGTTCAAGGCGAATCGCTGCGTGTTCAAGGTTCGTTCCGCGACGATGATTCGACAGCCTGGACGCTGAGTGTCGACTACGGAGACGGTACGGGTCCACAACCTTTAGCATTCGCGTCTGACCATACCTTCCTGCTTGAGCACACCTATCAAATCGTTTCCGGTGTTCCCTATCAAGTCACGGTAACGGCGTTTGACAATTCGAATCGAGTCGGTGTGGGTGTGATGGGGGTGAGCGTCGGAAACGATCCGCCGCAACCGACCTTCAATAGCTTTGAGTTCACTCCGGTTATCAGCGAAGGACAAGCGATCACGTTGAAGGGGGCCTTCAGCGACAGCGGCGCCAACGATTCGCATACGATCTCGATCGATTGGGGTGATGGTTCTTCACCGACGATCATTCCTCTGCCTGTCGGAGCTCGCGAGTTTACGTCGCTCCATCAATACCCGGACGATGGAGCCTCCGGATCGGCGAGCGAGTTCTATCGCATTCGTATTACGATGTCCGACAACCTCGGTGGATTCAGTTCGACACCGGACGGCCTGTATATCGTTGAAGTCAAGAACGAATTGCCGATGGCTCCTGCTCTCACGGCACCGAATTCGCTTATCGAAAATCAGCTCTTCGGCCTCTCCGGTTCCTTCGACGATGTAGGGCTCTTGGATACACATACGGTTTCAATCGATTGGGGTGATGGATCGCCGCGCGAGACACTGGGCACATCACAACTTCTTTCCAATCCGGCCACGCGAGTCTTTTCAGTATTGCATCGGTTTCTGGATGAACCGGGCGACGGCAAAGCGGGATACAACGTCACGGTCGAAGTGACCGACGACGACCAACCCCTCTGCCTGTGCGCATGACCAAGTTCATCGAAGTGGCTAATGAAACGCCTTCGGTCGTGAACATCGCTCTCGGATCGACGACCATTCATGAAGGAGAGACGACCGGCGTCACGGTGGAACTGGATGACTCAGGACCGAAGGACAGCCATCAAGTCGTGATCGATTGGGGCGACGGAAGCGAACCGAAGATCGTCGATCTGGCTCCCGGAGTCTTCACGGTTCCCACGGCATACCATCGCTACGATGACGAGCCGCCCGTCGGCAGTTTCTACACGATGCAGATACGATTACGCGACAATGATATGCCGCTGGGCGTCTTTGTCACTGACTCGCGTCAAGTAACTGTTCAAAACAGTGCACCGTCCATCACGCAACTGAAACTGTTCACGCGATCGGTATCCGGTGGCACCTGGTCCGAGCAGACATCGCTTGCAAACATCGTAGAAGGGGACGAAGTCAAGATCACCGGCAATTACAGCGATCCCGGCAAACACGACATCGTCGCAGGCTCAGTACAGTGGTCAGCCGGCGTCACCACCGCTGCCGAGGTCAATCGTTCCTCAGGCACTTTCGAAGCTCAGTTTCGCTACACCGACGACTTCCCCATCGGTACAGCAATCGATGATGAAACGATCGTCGTGACGCTCTTGGACGGCGATGGCGGAACGACCTCGAGCTCCCAATCGATTCGCGTATCGAACTCAGCACCGACTGTCGAAATCGTCCCGGAGATCATTACGAATCCGCAGTTCATCCCATTCACGGCACGCGTAAGTGATTTGGGAACTGAACCGATCTCTATACAGTGGCAGGCGAGCAGCGGATCATCCGTCATTCAATCCGGTTCCGGTACAACGTTCACTCTCGATCGTTCACTGTTCGGAACGAGTCCGATTCTCTTGAGCGTCACGGCCGCGGATGATGACGGCGGCACTGCGACTCTGTCCACCGGTGTCATCATCGGGACAGCAAATGCAGATACGATCACGATTAATGCGAGCTCATTCACTGCGGCCGGTGTGGACACACTGGTGGTACTCGGACTCGGCGGCACGGACATCCTCGATGCATCGTCTGTACCTGCGCCTTATCGCGTCATACTCGACGGCGGAGACGGACAAGATTTTCTATACGGAGGCGCGGGCAACGATACGTTTATTCTGCGAGCCGGCGATGACTCGGCCAATGTCGACGCAGTTCACTATCCCACGCCGATCACCAGTTTGCCGATTCCGCACATAGCGCCGAACTATGCGGGGAACGACAAATACTACCTCAAGCCGAATAGTACGCTCACGGTCGTCGATCTCGAGGGAAGCAACTCACTCGACTATTCCATCGCCGCGTTCGGCGTTGAATTCAGTTTGGCTCAAGCCAACGGTTCTGTGCTAACGGCGCAGTCCGTAGCTCCCGGTGACCATTTCGTGGCCGCCATCGGTTCGTTCAATGAACTTGTCGGCAGTCCATTTGCGGATCGCTTAACAGGGGCATCCGGCGCATCGACGTTCGGAGGTGACGGAGCGGATCGATTGAAGGCGATTTCCGGAACGGTCAACGCTCGGTTCATCGGCGGCCGTGATGCGGATCTGTTCGAAACGGCCGGGACCGGATTGTCGGGCATCAGCTTCGAAGGAGATGATGGAGCCGATACATTTACGAATCTCGGCGAACTTAGCGGCGGCATCATCTTTTCGGGCGGCGCTGACGCTGACCTCTTCTCAAACCTCGGAACGATCTTCAGCGAGATCAGCTTCGAAGGCGATGACGGCGCCGACATCTTCTCCAATGAACTCGGCGGTATTCTCAGCTCGATCAGCTTCGAAGGAGACTCCGGCAGCGATCGCTTTGTAAATCGCGGCACGATCTTGCTTGCGTCGGTTCCCAGTCGCGTACGAGGCGACGACGGTGCCGATATTTTTGAGAACTACGGCAGCTTGACCAATGTCATCTTTACCGGCGGTGCCGATGCGGACCTCTTCGTCAATGAGTTATCCGGCATTCTCGGCGGCATCAGCTTTGAAGGTGACGACGGCGCTGACATCTTTACCAACGATGGTCATCTGCTGACCGGCGTGATCTTTACCGGAGGTGGCGACGCCGACTTGTTCACGAATACCGGCATTGGACTTGTCGACCAAATTCTCTTCGAAGGGGATGACGGCGCGGACATCTTCACCAATAGTCTCGGAGGATCGATTCTCGGGCTGAGCTTCGAAGGCGACGACGGGGCGGATGTTTTCGTGAACAGCGGAGATCTCGGATCGATACTGACTCCGGTGATCTTCACCGGCGGTGCCGATGCGGACATGTTCATCAACGAAACCACCGGCGTTCTTTTCAGCCTCAGTTTTGAAGGAGACGACGGCGCGGACATCTTCGTCAACTCAGGCTCGATCGACGGCAATCTGTTTGGAGGCATCATCTTCACCGGGGGCGCTGACGGCGACCGCGTTTCCAACATGTCTGGCGGAAGAATCACAGGCTTCGCTTTCAAAGGCGATGACGGCGCCGATATCTTTACGAACACCGGCGGCGGTCTGCTGACCGAAATCAGCTTCGAAGGAGACGATGGAGCGGACATCTTCACCAATCTCGGCGAACTGACTGGAACCATCATCTTCACCGGCGGTGCAGATGCCGACCTGTTTGAGAATGCCGCCGGCGGCTTGGCACGATCCATCAGCTTCGAAGGAGACGATGGGGCCGACATCTTTACCAACGCCGGCGACTTGTTCGGCGGCGTCATCTTCAACGGCGGTGCGGATGACGATGTCTTCGCTAATCTCGTCTCGGGCTTCGTCTCACGCCTTGCCTATCACGGCGACGACGGCGCTGACATCTTTACGAACTTGGGGACTCTCTCCGGTGACCTCTTGGGAGGTATCAGCTTTGAAGGGGACGATGGAGCCGACATCTTCATCAACGAAGGAACCATCACCGGCATTTTGGGGACCGTGATCTTTACCGGCGGTGCAGATGCAGACCTGTTCGTGAACAACGATCTCGGCATCATCAATGCGATCAGCTTTGAAGGAGATGACGGAGCCGATACCTTCACCAATACCGGAAACATCTTGACGGAATTAGTGTTCACTGGTGGTGCCGATTCGGACCGCTTGCTGAACTTCGATTCTCACATGGAACGTATCCGTTTCGTCGGATATGTCGGTACCTCTAGTGCTCCGACAACACTGGATGACGGTGCCGACATGTTTGCCAACTACGGAGACTTCATCACGTCGATCAGTTTTGAAGGAGACGATGGGGCCGACATCTTCCATAACACTGGTGATTGGATTGGTTCGATCGATTTCAACGGGGACGACGGCGCTGACATCTTTTTGTCGGCGGGCAGCGATCTGGTCACGATCAGCTTTGAAGGAGACGACGGAGCCGATGTGTTCGGCGTCACAGGAACTAACCTCGGCTCGATCTCGTTTGAAGGCGATGCGAACGATGTCGGCAACGATACGTTCGTCAATCGCTCGACCCCTTCGACAACGGGTCCCGCGACACTGCGATTCGTCGGCTTCGGCGGCCTCGATGGCCTGCGCAATGACGGCGCAGGATGGAATATCACTTTCTTAGGTGGCTCCGATGAGGACGCATTCCAGAACAATGCTTCGACCGGTTTCGGACTCTTCTTCAAAGGAGACGACGGAGCAGACGTCGTTGAGAACAACGGTGAACTGATCTCCGGCATCAGCTTCGAAGGAGACCAAGGACCCGACGTTTTCGCCAATGGAGGTGACTGGGTATCCGGTGTGACCTTCGACGGCGGACTGGGTAATGATGCTTTCGTGAACTCAGGCTTGAACGGAAGCCGCTTCACTTTTCGGGGAGATGACGGGGCCGATGTCTTCTCCAACATCGGATCGTTTCTTTCTGAAATCTCGTTTGAAGGCGATCAAGGAAATGATCGCGTCTCCAACTTCGGAATCGAACTCTCCCATTTCCAGTTCGTCGGCGGAGCAGGGAGTGACAGCTTCTTCAATCGAGAACCGGCGACCTCCTCACACTACATCGAGTTCCAAAGCGGCATCGATGACGATGGTTCCGATCTGTTTGTGAACTGGGCTTCGCAACTCAGCGACGTCACGTTCGACGGCGGTGCGAACTCGGATGAACTCCGCAACTTCGGCGCCGACGCCGTACACATCTCTTTCTCAGGTGGATCAGACAACGATGTAGCCTTGAATGGAGGCTATCGCCTGCAGCAATTCACGTTCGACGGTGGCGACGGCGACGATGCATTAGAACAATCCGGCAACGAAGCGGACAATGTTCTTTTCAATGGCGGTAACGGCCAGGACACGCTGGTCATACGAGGCGACTACGACGCTCAATTGACATTCCATGGCGGTGCCGATACCGACTTCATGACGAACAACGGTTCGCATGCCGCGTCGTTGACGTTTCAGGGCGATGACGGTGACGATCGGTTGCAGAATAACGGCGATTGGATCGGCAGCATGGTGTTTGTCGGTGGAACCGGAGCCGATGCGCTGCAGAATAACGGAGATCATGTTACCTCCATTTCCGTGGATGGAGAAAGCGGTTCTGATTCGGTCTTCAATAACGGAAACGACATTGGATCGATTCTCTTCACAGGCAGCTCCGGCGCCGATTCGTTGATTCAATCCGGATCTCGAGTCACATCCGTATCGTTCTGGGGTGAAGATGATGCCGACGTGTTCCGCGCCGACAAAGTCATCGGTACTGCATTCTTCAGCGCAGGTGAAGGCGACGATGCGATGCTCTGGAACGGGACGGATGCGTCTCTCGGCACAGGCTCTCCGATCCAGGTGCAAATGCAGGGAGGATCAGACAACGATGTGCTGATCTTCCGCGGTTTAGCAACGCAATTGAGCTTCCAAGGGGAATCGGGCAACGACCGTGTCGTCGTTTCAGGGTCATCGTCCGGCGCGGACCTCAACGGCGGGGAGGGGGATGACCGCTATGAGTTTTTCACTTCACCGGCAGGCAGCTTTACGATAACGGAAGGCTACACCGCCCCGCTCGACACATCGCGCGATGTGTTGGACTTTTCTGCCTTCAACGGTCCGGTATCGCTCGACCTACAGCTTGTTACTCCGCAGCAGCAAGTCGGCGGACTCAGCCTAGCACTCTCCGATGCAAACGGAATCGAAACCGTCATCGGTTCGTCCGGTGCTGATACGATTCTCGGTAATGATCGCGACAACTATCTCGCCGGTGCGAGATTCTTTTATCCATCGAATGCGCAATCGAATCCGACAGCGCCCACGACGCTGCGTCCGACGCAATGGGTTCTGCTTGATTTCGACAGCTACACCGAACCAGTCGTCGGTGAGCATGTTTACACAGCCGCCGAACGAGCGGCAATTCTTGCCAGGCTACGGTCCAGCTTCGCAGCACTCAACACGGCTGGTTTACGAGTCGAGTTCACGATGAACTCGGCGGAGCTGCCCCAGGGCATCGACTTCGTCACAATCCGCTTCAATGATACGCCGCTGTCCGGACGCCCCGGCGGCGAAGCGAGCGAAATCGACTTCGGTAACGCATGTTACGGAGGTTTTGCGCGAATCCAAGTCAGCGGATTGCTCGGCGGCATCGAAGTTCCGATCAATGGTGTCGAGAGCTTCGCTGAAACCTTACCGGAAGACGGCGACGTTACCATCGGTCAGGACAAACCGGCGGCGACGAGTGAGAACATTATCGCGTTGTCCGCCAAGATGACGGCACACGAACTGGCTCACTTGCTCGGTGTTCGACATTACGACTCCTTCGGTCCGGTCGGTTTCGGTATTCATGCTCCGCCGGGCATGCAAGAGTTCAATCCGATTTTCAGTGGACCGGCCGCCGCCTTCGAATCGTTCAATCACCTCATCAGCTCACCGGCCTCGATCGGAACAACACGTACGAATGACGTCGGTCAACTCTTCTTCGGCGAGCGAGAGTCGATCAAGCTCGCGTTTGCGACTACCGCCGATCCCATGCTGCTCACCGGCGGTTGGACGGCGGAAGCATCGGGGCTGAATAACGCTCCTGAAATGGCTCAGCCGCTGTCGCTTGCAACCTTGGCCGTGCCGAATTCCATTGCCCATGGACTCAACGCCGACAAAGAGTTCTATGTCGACGTCGCAGCCGTGGCCGGTACGATCGCTCTCACGTCGGAACACAGTGAGAACGATTACTACACGTTCTTCGGTCGATCCGGAGAGAGTGTGACGATCGAAGTGATGTCCATGTCGCTCGATCGTTATACATCCGGCGACGTCGACGGCTACATTGATTCCACGGTAAGACTCTATCGAATCGACGAACAGGGCCAACGGATTCTCGTTCCTTACTTTGATACGACCGCCGTCAACGATGACGAGTTTGAGTCGACTGATTCGCTGTTGATGGATGTGAAGCTGCCGTCGGATGCGATGTACATCATCGAAGTCGATACGTTCACTCGCACGGCTCGTTCGACCGATCCGCAAGGTACCGATCTGGCCAATCTTTCGGTTGAAGCTCGAGCCGCACTGGACGATGTACTGAACGATCAGGATACGGGACGGTATGAACTCTTCGTTTATCGCTTTGCAGACGCCTCGGCCAAAGATCGCACTGATTACCTCGAAGGGCGGCTCGGCCAAGACATCATCGACGGCGGTCCCGGCGACTTGGGAGAAGTTCAGTTCGTCAACTTGCCGGACGCCATCGTGCTCTCGGAAGGATCAACACTCGAGCAGTGGATCGAGTTCTCCGAGTCGCGGGGCGAGTCGTGGACGATTGCCGTCGACTTCGGAGACGGTTCGAATCCGATCGGTCCGACCTCGGCTCTACCGCATACACCCACGTCCGTTACTCACAACTACGCGACGGACGGCAACTATTCCCTAACGGTGACGGTGATCAACAACTATGGTTTGTTCGGCACGCATGTCATCAATGTCGTCGTAGCCAATGAACCTCCGACCTGGACCGGAATTCAATCCGACTCAGCGGCGATATTCGAAGGCCAGGCCGTCACGCTTTCAGGATCGTTCTTGGATCCGGGTACTTCAGATGCTCACACCGTCGCCATTATGTGGGGCGATTCGAACACACCGACGCTCATCGAACTTCCGCCGGGAATGGGTCACTTTACTGCCTCGCATCTATACGTCGATGACAATGACACCGATACGTACTCGATCCTTGTTCGTGTCATCGACGAAGACGGAAGCTTCGACGATGACCAAACGAGGATCACAGTCAGCAACGTCGCTCCGACCGCTGTGATCAGCTCGCCTGTCACGATCAACGAAGGTTCTTCGGCAACGGTATCGCTCACATCTCTGGTCGATCCATCCAGTGTCGATGTCGATTCGCTCCGCTACTCCTTCGCACTTTCCTCAGCGAGCCTGGCCGCCGACTATTCTGCGGCAGGTAACTCGACAAGCTCGACGTTCAATTTCGTTGACAACGGCACATACACCGTCTTCGCACGGGTGATCGACAAGGATGGCGGCTTCGCGGATTTCCAGACTACGATCACGGTCAACAATGTTGCCCCCACAGCTACTTTCGCAGCAACTCCGAATGTGACGATCGGGAACGTAACCGTGTTGTCATTCGCGAGCCCGGTCGAACCGTCCTCGACGGACATCGCCGCTGGATTGCGTTACAGTTTTGCATTTTCGCCGGCCGGGCTGGCGACAACCTACAGCGCTGCCTCGACAACGGCGAACGGCACTTTGCAGATGTTAACCGCGGGAGTAATCACTGTTTGGGGACGCATCTTCGACAAGGATGGAGGCTCCTCCGACTATTCTGCTCAAGTCGTCGTCAGCGGCTCGACCAACAACTTGCCACCTACCGTCTCCATTCAAACCGGAGACAGCGGCATCAAGGGAATCACCAGCACGTTCTTCTTGACCGCGACTGACCAAGACGCCGGCGATGCCGCGGGACCGTTCACTTACCAGATCCAATGGGGAGACGGGACGAATTCAACCATTGTCGGCGGCAAGACGATCTCGGTTTCAAAGACCTATTCCGCCGTGTCCGTAACCGGATCGTTCGCGGTCTCCGCTACAGCCGCCGATGCCCGCGGCGCGATCAGTCAACCCGCATCTGCGGCGTTCAGCGTACTCGGTTGGTCGATCCTGCCGGACCGGCTCGATCCTTCCGATACCGTGCTGGTTATCGTCGGTTCGCCGCACGATGACGACATCAAAGTCAAAGAAGAGGACGAGCACTGTGACACGCTCAAAGTCTCCATACGCGACAAAGAAGAACATGTTCGCGTTCGCGGCTTTGTGACCGGCGACATCGATACGATTCTTGTCTTCGGGCTCGCCGGTGATGACAAGATCTCTATCGAAGATGATCTAGAGTTGACCGTCTACGTCTGGGGCGGAGCAGGAGACGATCGCATCAAGGGTGGTGCAGGCAACGATGTACTATTGGGTGAACAAGGCGACGACACGCTGTTCGGCGGCAAGGGTCGAGATCTCTTGATCGGCGGCAGCGGTTCCGATCGCATTCATGGGGAAGACAACGACGATATCCTCATTGCAGGTTACACAATCTACGATCTCAATCGTCAAGCGCTCGATGCCATCATGGCGGAATGGACCAGTCCCCGCGACTACTTTTCGCGACGTCTCAACCTGATGGGCGTTTCCAATGCGACATATGGCTCACGTCGCAACGGCAACACCTTCTTGAAGTTCAGTGCATCGAGCGCCGCGGCTGCTGCGAACGACACCGTCTTCGATGACGGCGTCCAAGACAGTTTATGGGGCGATGATGCCCGCGACTGGTTCCTCGCGAACCTCGACGGCGATCACAGCAGTGCCAAAGACCTCGTCAAAGATCGCAGCTCCAACGAATCGAGCGACGATATCGATCGCTGGTTCTGATCCATCTCAACTGTGCGGCCAAACATACAAGCATCGTTCATTCGATCGAATCGCAACCCTCGACTCTGAGCTGACAATCATGCACAACAAAAATCGGAAGCCTGCTTCGGATCTTCCGGATGAAACAATAGAGCATGCATCGGAAACGGACCGTGCGAGCGGGCAGTTGGATCGCGAGACCGTCGAATGGGAAAAGGTCGAATCGCCGTTCGGCGAAGCACACACGGTGACGTATGCCGAATCGAGCGTAACGACGCAACCGTTCTCAAAGCAGTTCAGCAGCCTCGGCGGCTATGACATTCTCGGAGAGCTCGGTCGCGGTGCGATGGGAGTGGTCTACAAAGCCTTCCAACGCGGACTGGATCGCGTCGTGGCCTTGAAGATGGTCTTAGCCGGTAACCATGCCACCCCGGAACAGCTTCGGCGATTCATCGTGGAAGCGAAAGCCGTCGCGCATCTGCAACATCCGAATATCGTGCAGGTCTTCGATATCGGTGAGAGTAATGGGCTACCGTTTTTCTCGCTCGAATATGTCGACGGTCCTTCACTGGCTCGCCACTTGGAACGATTGCCTCAAGCACCGGAAGCTGCTGCGCGCATGACCGAGATTCTCGCGCGAACGATGGCTTATGCGCACTCGAACGGAGTTCTCCATCGCGACCTGAAACCCGGAAACATACTACTGACTGCGAGCGGTGTCCCAAAGATTGCGGACTTCGGATTGGCCAAGCAGATCGAAGATGCTGACGATGCTCAGAGTACTCGCACGGGTACCATCATGGGGACGCCCAGTTATATGGCTCCGGAACAGGCGCGGGGCGATGTGCAATCCGTCGGTCCGGCAGCGGATCAGTATGCCCTCGGTGCCATCCTCTACGAGATGCTCACCGGCCGCCCGCCGTTCATCGCAGCCAGAGCTCATGAAACGATTCTGCAAGTCATCAGGAACGAACCTGTTCCGCCGCGTCAACTCGTTCCGCGAATACCGAAGGACTTGGAAACGATCTGTCTGCATGCGCTGCAGAAAGAGGTCGGCAGTCGTTATGCAGGCTGCATCGAACTGGCTGATGACCTCTCACGCTTTTTAGTGGGAGTACCGATTCACGCGCGACCCGTCAGTGCGCTGGAAAGGACATGGCGTTGGTGTCGTCGGAATCCGGTTGTCGCCGGACTCAGCGGCACTGCGCTGGCTCTTCTACTTGCCATCGCCATCGGTTCTTCCTGGATGGCCGGAGTTCTTTCATCCAAGAACCGAGACTTAACGGAAGCGACGAATAAAGCGGTCGCCAATGAAAAGAAAGCCGTCGAACAAACCGACGAAGCCGTACGACGATCAGATCGCTTGAAGAAACTGATTCAGAACTCTGTCACCGATGTCAATCGTATCAACCTCACCGATAACCCCGGGCTGCGCGACTACGTCAAGAAAACGCTCGATGACATGATCCCGCTGCTCGAAGAAATCGTTCGCGAACTGCCTCTTACCGACCAAGCCGAGCCGACGTTGGCCGGCATTCTGACCGAGATAGCTCGGTCGTATCGCGAACAAGGCAACTCGACAGCGGCGGAGGCGAAGTTCCGTGAGCTGGTCGAGTTCGGTCGTCGACGCATGACGATCAAGGGGGAGAGCGATGCCGCGCGGATCAACCTCTCCAAGTTCTTGATCGAACTGGCTGCCGTGCGCTTAGAGGCGAATCGCGATTTCGAAGAGCACCTTCATCTTTTGCGAGAAGCCGAACAACTGGCCGTGGATGTAATCGAGCATCCGCGAGGCAGTCCAGACGACGGGAAAGGAATGCAACCCTTCTTCCGAACACGAGCTCAATTGGCGGAAGTGAAGAACCGTTTGGCCACCGCCCATTTTCGGCTCGGCAGCAGACAAGAGGCACGTGCTCTGTATGACGAAGCGATAGCCTTGTTTCGTTCGATCTTGGATGCGATCCCGGAGGGCCGAGCCTTCGAACCCAACTCGGGCAACAAGCCGACGGCGGCAGAGATTGCTCAAGTCAAAGCCGGCACAGAAGCGGTTATCGCAACAGCGGAACTAGCCAGTGCCACAGTTCTTTATCGCAGCGGCGAAAAAGAGAAGGCCGTGGAGATACTGCGCCGCGCGCTGGCCGCTCAACGCAAAGCCTATGAAGCAGACTCGGTCCCATCCAAAGCGGTGCGGTATGTCGGCTTTGTCGGAGTACTCGGTGAATTCGAAAGCACGACAGACAGAGCCGATGAGTTTCTGCTTGACATGGAATCAGCGCTCGGCATCATCGAACAGATCACCAAACAAGATCCGCGGAGCGCAGAAAAACGTCGCGTCACTGCTTTGCTGAACTATCGATTGGGTCAATGGTCAGCTCGTCGCGGTAACGCGGAGAAAGCCGCATCCTATTTTCAACGCACGTTGACACTCCGACGCATGTCCGTCGATCTCGATCCGACCAACGACCGAAAGCAACTGGACTGGTTCATCGCCGCGGCCGGGGCGGGCGATGAGATGACGTGCGAGTCTCTCTATCAGCGATACTCCACGTTCGCCAAGATCGACAATGAAATGCGAATCGATTTGGCCCGCGGCTGCGCGCGACTCTCCCTATCCGCGGCCGAACCGCAAAAGTGGTCGGAGAGATCATTGAAATTGATCCGCATGGCAATCGAAAAGGGATTCACCGATCCCATTCATCTCGAAACCGAAATGGACTTCGACCCCTTGCGCGATCTCCCCGAATTTCGATCGCTCATCACCTCAGCAAGCCCACCTCCTCAGAATTGATCCACGCCGATACGCGATTCAAAGTTCGCCGCCGGGGCTTTCGGTGCGCGGCTCAATAAACCGGCTGTTGACACCGGCGGCTGAAGTTGCGTCTGACCTTCGGGCCTGGGCACCTTGCGATGCAGCATTTGCGAACAGCGGATAGCCAACGCTTAGGAAAAGGCGTGGCATATCCCTCTGGGCTCTTCGCCGCCTCTCGGTTGACGAACACTTGTGCAGTCACTAACATGCTGTTGAGACTGATTCTCATTTACAAAAACAACCGTAAATTGAGACAAGTTCATGAAAACGCTGATTTTTTTTGAGAGGAATTGAAACGTGGGTTTGGAAATAATCGGTCACCGGTCGCGATTCCGCGGGTTTACGCTCATCGAACTGCTCGTGGTTGTGGCGATCATCGGGATTTTAGTCAGCCTGCTCCTGCCAGCCGTTCAAGCGGCGCGCGAGGCGGCTCGGCGCATGCAGTGCTCCAATAATCTCAAGCAGATCGGCTTGGCGATGCACATGCACATGGATGGGAAAAAGGGATTGCCCGCGAACGGTAACTATCAGTGGAACGGATCTTCGGTTTCGACCACCAACGCATGGTCCGGCATGGCTCGCATCCTGCCGTACATCGAACAGGAGTCGTTATTCCGCGGTATCGATTTCAATGTCAGCTACAACGCCCAGCCGAACATCTCGTCGAAGCGAGTTGCCACCTTTATGTGCCCGAGTGAAACAAACGATCGCGGACAAGGTACAGACGCCGTCTACGGAAATAAGCACTGGCCGATCAACTACGCCCTCAACAATGGAACCTGGGTGGTCTTGACTGGGAAAGCGACCGGAATGCAATACGGTGACGGTGCGTTCGCGCCGAATCGTTCGTATCGCCCGGCAGATATGCTCGACGGGCTAAGCAACACACTCGCGGTCGCAGAGGTGAAGGCATTCACACACCGTATCGGAGCGGCAAGCAATTCAGCCGTTTATGCTCAGCCGTTTCTCCCTCCGTCCAGCATCTATGCGATCTCTCTCGGAACCTTCAACCCGACATCATTCACACATGTCGAGTGGGTGGACGGCAAAGTGCATGAAACAGGATTCACGACGACATTCGCCCCGAATACCAAAGTGCTTTACACGACCGGAGGGATCAACTACGACGTCGATCTAGTGCTGGCAACAGAATCCAATACCGGTGATACGTATGCAGCCGTTACCTCACGCAGCTTTCACGGCTCCGGTGTCAACGCACTCATGATGGATGGATCGGTCCAGTTTGTCAGTGGCAACATTGCACTCGACATCTGGCGAGCGCTGGGCACTCGAGCCGGCAATGAAGTTGCGAACCTGGAGTAATGCACTTACTCAGTTGCTCGAACCACCACACTCCACGACCGCCGGCGTCTTTTGCAGTCTCAACAGACGCCGGTCGGTTGGACGATCACATCCGGTAAGCGTTATCGGAGTATTTGTTTAAATCAAGCGGAACGTCGCAAGCCGTCCGGTAAAGCACAAGCAATCCTGAAGAACCGGACGGCTCGCGCCGTGCCGCTTTCAAACGCTTTCAAAAGATAGTCCGATCGGCCTTGAATCTTTGTTGATTGCGAACGCGTTCGGCGGGTTGCTACAATTTGTCGACAATTCGTCGGACACTTTTCACACCTGAGCCGTGCAATCAAAGAGAACTTCTACCAGTATCATGTGGACTTGCGAAAAATGCGGCTCGAATTTGTTGGCGAATACGGAATCGTGTCCGATTTGCACGTCACCGGGCAAGTCGGCTGATTTGTATGTCGAACCGACGCGAAAAACGGAGTCGCGGCGCAGCAAGTCGCTATACGTCATCATGTTCTTCAGCGCCTGCGCACCGATTGTCGGGTGGATGCTGGAACCCGTTCAGCCGGGGATCGCGCGGAGGCTGGGCTTCAGTATCGCCATCATCGGACTGATCATTTTGACCGTATGGTTCGTGAACACTCTCGCGCCGAAAGACCCGCGCTATACAGGACCTGTCGAACCCTAACCGTCCGATTGCATTCTCGATCGCTACCGCGAGGACGTTGCGGTCAGCAGTGTTCCGCCTACTGACTTCGGCAATTGAAACGCCGCTGCCTCACGATCGTTGCGCACTAAGAGAAGGTCGCCTGCAACGGCAGGATTATTCCATGTCTTACCGTCGAGGGCCGGGAACCGATGAAGTTCTTTCAAGGCATCAGCGGCAGCGGACAGAACCACCAGTTCACCGGACTCAGCTTGTATCAACAAGCGATCGCCGACGATCAAGACTTGGCCGTGTCCATATCGACCTCGTTTCCAAAATCGCTTGCCGTCGCGCAGTGAAATGCATCCGAAGATACCGTTGTCAAAGCCGAAGACAGCCTCTTCATGCACTACAAAGTTGGAGAATTTCGACTTCAAATCGCGCGAGATCCACTTCGATAAAACCTTCCACTCATCGTTCGTGTGAGTCACTTCGAGCAGTGCTGTCCCGCAATCGTATCCGGACGAGATCAGGATTCGCGTTGCGGAATCTCCATCACCGGATGAAGGCAACACCAAAGGCTGTGCGACGTTTACTCGCGATTCCCCTTGCGTCACCCACGGAAAGAACCACAGCGACTTACCTTCGATGGAATACGATCGCAATCCATCGCCGTTGAAGCTCAGTATCTGCGACTCACCGCAGACCTCCGCGGCAATAGGTGACGCATAAGAAGCATGATCGTCTGCCGTTTGCCACAGGACCGATCCGTCGTGGATCGAAAGACACCAAGCGGCCGAATCATAATCGCCGCCGGTCGTAACGATGACTCGATCACCGATAACAAGCGGCGAAGCCGATGTGCCGAAACGCAGATTCTGTGTCTCGGGTTTGTTGAACATCTCGCGCTTCCACAGCAACTCACCGCTCTCCAGCCGGCAACAAGTCAGTACGCCGCTCCCGCCTAGCGAAAGGACATTGCCTGTTGCAACGGACGGAGTCGCACGTGGGCCATCGCCGTGTTCGCACAGATAACGTGTTTGCTCACGGTGACACCAGAGTTCTTGGCCGGTGCGAGCGTTGTAACAGACCGTACACTCAAACTCGCCGCGTTGTTCCATCGTCACCGCAGCACTGCCGACCACTGCAAACGATGACCAGCCGAATCCGACCGGATGACGCCACAGTTCGACCGGTTGCTGCTCTTGCCAGTCCAGCAGTTCGACAGGACCAGTTACGCGACCGTCAGCGTGCGAACCGCGATAGCAGGGCCAATCCTGATCCGTCGATTCGAATAGTCCACGATCCAGTCGATCAGCTTGATTCGATGGTGTCGATACCAAGAGTTGTCGAGCGCAATCTTCCGCAGTCGGTGTCCAGCGCCACGCGAATTTCGGCGTCAGGTTGCCGTAGAATCCATCGACGCGAATAAACTGCGTCGCTGTGAAGAAACAGCAGTAAATTATCCCGACCGAAACGATCACAGTCCGCAGAGAAACTCGGTAGTGAACAATACCGATAACCGTTGCGACCAATACGAATAGGAAGCCTGCCAACGGCCAGACCAATCCGTCCAGCGCGTTGAAAAACAGCCCAGCATCGCCGCTTGATATCCAGCTCTTCATCGCGTTTGCGATCCATGCCGCGATCACAACGGCGGCAACCGCTGTAACGAGCTTTACCGGATGCAAATTCTCTCTGCGCTCATGCGCAGTAGCCTGTGTTTCAATTTCCGGCTGTCGATGCATCATATCCCCCACCCAGACCGCGTCCGCTCTGCCATAAACCGACGGTCAAAGAGTCCACCCCAAACGCCGAGTTCCGAGAACTCGCGCTCAAAACTAGGGCGCAGTTCAACATAGAAAAATCGCGACGGGCTCGGCTGTTCGACGAATCAACGCAGCCATTCCGCATGTGCCGGATGCAACGATTGTGCGGATCTGCAGATGTCGAACCGCAACCGCTCAACATTTCCAATACACGATCGCAGTCTCTGACTCTTATCGAACCCATTTGGCCCGATTTCCAACCACACAACTCTCGCGAACAGCCGCACTCTGCATTCCATCGCAAAGCGTAAAAATCAGATTGAGAGAACTCGTCGCTACGCTACCGAAGTTTTTCCTGCAAGTCGGTGCGAGAGTGCTTTCGCCTCGTCTCGAATCTCTACCGGGACATAGTAACGAACTAGATCGACCTGCGGCGCTATCACAGCACTAAGTCTGGGGAGGTTCCGATCGCTTTCGGTTTCCTGTCAACCATGCGGATCGTATTGACGGCCGTTTGATTGTTGTCTTTCTCCTCTCGATAAGGTTGTGCGTATTTCCCCTTAACCCTGTCCGCCAAGCAATACAATCTTGTACTGGAAAAGCCATGACGTTCAAGAATCTCGCAAAGCTGTGGCTCCCATTCGCCGAAGTCATCTGCGGTTAGCGGATTCACGGGTGGCGGCGGCTCCACCATGACAAAGCCTCTGCGATTCAAGAGCGCCTCGCAATAATCCGCAGCTACGCTTTGTCAGAATGCATTGTCCAGCGTTGAATCTGATCTAGTACAGTGAATTCTTCGATTTCGAGATAGTCATCAACGGCCAACCCACCAGGCCTAGGATCATCAGATTTCCAGAATTGCTGCAAAACTCGATTCGCATTGACGTCCGTTCCAGCCTGTCTGTCGGTCGACGTACTTCCACATAGCGCTGGCAGTAACTGTTGTACCGCGTCGCCTGTGCAAGTAGACATTTTGATACATGTAGTACCAGGCGAATATGTACTCTTCGACGCTGCTGCCGATTTTCGTACAGACCGTCCGTTTCTGCCGTGAAATTCAGGATCAGAAGCACAGGCGATGCCAGTCGGTATGCCCATTCTGCTCCTGCAATAAACTGTCGCTGAAGATAGTCGAGTCGATCGATACCGAGCTGGCTCGGAGAGTTGCCGCACGCTGCTGGGCGAGGTGTTTTGTATCGTCTGCTGGGTAAATCTGCAACGTGTTGGGCCAGACATGCATTTCTCCTGTCGCTGGAGAACTCTGGCGGACCTTCGCTTGATCAATGGGCGATGATGGCGATCGACCATTTCATGATCGATACCGGCAAAGGTTCGAACAAGTGTGAAAGGTCCATGTCCGACATCGTGTAGAAGCGCCGCCGCGAGTAACGCTTGTCGAGCACTCTTGATTCTCTCCGATGGTGCGGTTCGCTCTAGGTGCTCCAACACGAGTTTCATCGCGTGTCACCCGAGATCAGAGCGAATCGAGTGTGGTCTACACCAGGCAGGTAAAATTGCTGACCCCGAGCGCCAGATGAATACGACGGAGGCGCTGGACCTCCCGACAGCTGACAACATCGATCAGCCAACCATCACGACCGCGATCGAATGCGATGCACTGTAGTGGATCTCGAAAAACCTTGTCCGACACAATAAAGAGCTCCCGTGCCGGTCAGCCTAGCTACTCGTCCGACGATTTGACACTCTTAGCTAAGGTTAATGCTTCGAGGCTTCGTTCATCACTGACATCGACCTTCTGGAATTTTTACATGCACCTTCCGTTATTGCGTTCCAATCGCCCAATTGGCCGTGAAAAAAAAGAATCGTCGAACCTAGTTCAAGCGGCCAAATACTCTCATTCATCCACTTGAGAGCTCGATCCCGGAACCTCTGCAGTTCGCCAGACGACGCCTCCCCCAGAAGCTCCCAAGTCCTGGGCGAAAGCTTGTAGGTGTATTGCAGCTCGCCCGAGCCAGGTCCGCCTAGCTCGTCCAACAAGCCCGCAGCGACCATTTCGTCACATGTGTCAGCAACATCTCGTGAATAGGGGCCGAAATGGTGGAGCAAGAAGCGGCAGCGTTGAACGTGACAACCGCTTCCTGAAGCAGGTAAACAACTTTCTGCAGCCGCTTTCGCCCGGAAAGTCCGTCCTGCCCGGCCCAAGATAACAAGGTAGCCAGTTGAAGTCTGTTCATGGTCTCACCTCCCATGTCCCATGCTCACGTCATGTCGAGCCGCTCGTGTCTAATGGGTGCCGTTGTCTACCTCAAGCCGGACTAGTCCAGAGAGGAAGCCGAACCTATCCGTTCTTCCAAACAAGAACACCGCTTCAAGACCAACTTAGTAGCTCCATTCAGCCCACCAATTCCATCAGCTTCTGATAGCTGTCGACGACGTCGTACCGCACTTGTTCCGATGTGATCTTCTTGAAGAACTTCGCGCAATCGATCTTGCACTTCAATCTTAGCTCCATCGATGACATGGATCCCTTGGTTTCGGCGATGAAGTAAACGTGCTTGACCGTGCCCTCCTTGAAGGCGATGGCCCAATCGGGGTTGTAGTTGCCGACCGGTGTGGGAATCGTAAAACTCTTCGGCAACTTCGCGTAAACCTCGACCATCACGCTCTTGTCGAGCTCAGCCACGAAGTTCCGTTCGTTGTTCGAATCGGTGAAGATATACTCGAACACATGGCGGTCGACTGGCATCGCCTTGCCGAAGTCGACTTGCCCCTTATCGCGAGTAAAGATGTCGCTGTCGTAGCGATCCTCGGCGATGTCGTAAGTCAGATGCTTCCGACAATCACCGTCGCCCTCTTGTTCATTGATCAATGTGGCCGCTTTGGCAATGAAGTCTTCGGGATTGACTTGTACTGCCCGAAAGTCGGTTCCGCCGCTCCCTGCAAATGGCCGCAATCGTTCGACGAGTGAGCCGCGGATTCGGCTAACTTGCCTACCAGATCGTAAACCACAGCCGAGTGGACCGATGGGGCGTAGCGAGTCGGTACGTTTTTCGCAGCTCGAAGGCATTCCCCTGTTTCAATTCGTCGTAGTCCACGGAGTCCTTGCTCGCCGCGATGCACGGTGTATTGCAGTGGTGCTACATTCAATTCAACGTCAAGCGTGGCTGCACTTACGGATGAGTTCCGGCGTGTCGAAATGAACCGTATATGCCTTGCGATTGATCTTACTCCAGAGCTCTTGAAACTCTTCTTTGTGAAAGTTCGAACTGAGCGGATTCGCTTTCAACTTGCCTGCATCATCAATTTCCGGGTTGCTGACACACTGAAGACACTATCGATGAGTTGAAACACTTGCTCCGCGTACGCGCCAAATCCGGCGGCAAGGCAGCCAACGACTGCGACTTCTTGGCGTCGTGATATGCAGGAGCGATATGGTCGCTGTCGTCCGTGTAATCGTTCTTTGAGCAGATACTTGTGGATCTGCTTGGCGTTGCGATGACCACGAGCTCGCCGGTCGGCGTTCCTATCGATCTTGCCGGCAAGAATTCTTCGTCTGCAATTCGCGGGCGTGCCGACAACGATTCGCTGATGCCTTCTGGAGCGCGCTGACAAAGTCTTTGTAGCCTTCGCTGGCCACGACCGTCAGGACGTTGATCTGATGGACCGCCGCCTCGTCATCCATCCGCTCGTCGCCAGATGACCGACAGTCGTGCCGCGGCCCACTTGACGGAGGAAATGGTGTTGTCGCTATGCTTCCAACGTGCAAATGACGAAGACATTCGGATTGTCCCATCCTTCACGCAAGGCCGAGTGGGAGAAGATGAACCGTACCGGCTCTTCGAAAGACAGCAAGCGTCTTTGTCCTTCGCACCACCATTTATTCATCGTCGGTCTCACCTTTGGTGTCGCCCGACTTTTTAACTCTCGATCGACCAGCCGATTGGTCATCTTGTCGATCGAAAAGTAACCGCTGTGCGTCCGCTCGACCGGTATCCCATTGAGGTAGCGATCGTAACGTCTCCGAACAGCGACAGGGTCTCCTGCAATTGCATGCGATACTCTTCTTCAAAGATCTGCGCGTACTCGCCCGGCTGTTCCCCCTGGGCGTTGTACTGCCGATACTTGGCAACTTCGTCGATGAAGAAGAGGGTCAGCACTTTAACCCCTTGTCGAAACAAGACCTGCTCTTTCTCGAAGTGAGCTCGAATCGCTTCACGAATTTGGATGCGTCGCAAAGCAGTTTCGTTCACATCGCCCGATGCTTCTCCGGCTTGCAATTCGACACCATTGGAAAAGCTGACGGTATTCTTGATCGCATCGATGTCGGAGATCACATAGCCGCGATACTGTTCGAGATTGCCGGATATCTCGTAGAGGTTCGAATTCTTGCTGAGGTTGCGATAGATCCGCGTGATGCCGCTCGCCTGATTGATTTCCAGCTCCACGCGCGCGGTCGGCGGCTTGCTGGTCGAAACCTGGATGCCGCCGACGTAGAGGTAAGCATTCGTTCCGGTTAGGCCACGGACGGTAATTCCACGGACGGCGATCTTCTTGACCAGTTTCTGGTTATACGCATCGAGGGCATCCAGCCGATAGACTCGGTTGTGGACAGTGCGGTGAGTCGCCGAATAGCGCAGGACCATCAGCGGACTGAATTTGGCCAGCGACTCAATTGTCTTCTTCCCTTCCATCTTCTGCGGTTCGTCCAGGATCAAGATCGGACGGTTCGCTTGGATGACATCGATCGGTTTCCGCGAGTTGAAATCGTCGAGCTCTTCATAGATACGCCGAGCATCCTTTCCTGTAGCGTTGAAGGCTTGGACGTTGATGATCATGACATTGATCCCGGCGTCCGAGGAAAAGCTCTCGATCTCGTGCAGGCTCTTCGAGTTGTAGATGAACACACGCGCTCGTTTGCCGTACTGCTCGAGGAAATGTTCGGCCGTGATCTCGAAGGATTTCATCACCCCTTCGCGAATGGCGATACTCGGCACAACCACGATGAACTTGCTCCAGCCGTAGCGAGCATACAGCTCAAACATGGTCTTGATGTAACAGTACGTCTTGCCGGTCCCCGTCTCCATTTCGATGTCGAGGTGGACCGGGCTGACCTCCTTCATCTGCTTCACATACGCAGCCGGTGCGCTGACGAATTGGTCCTTCTTCGGATCACGGACATAGAAGTCGCTGGTCGATGCCGAAATCGGCAAGTTCTGTCGACGCTGCACGCTCTGAATGTTCTCGAGCAAGTGCTGCGCGGTGATGGCCATGCTCGCGTTTCGAAAGCCGGGGATTTCGTCGAACTCAGTGAAAGACGATTGGTTCGCCGTCTGCCTACCTGGATCGATACGGTATTCCACACCGGACGATTTCGGTTGACCGACAAAGCAATCTGCCACCGCTTCGACGGCATGGCTCTGATAGGGCTGTTTCTTGAACTGAAGCTTCATGCATCACCTGATTCGGAGCGGTCGGACTTCTTTTTCGAGATGCGCCGGACTTCGCGTTCAAAGTCGCTTTCGAAGTTGCGATCCTGCTTGACGCGAAACCGCTCAAAGTGCTGTTCGGCCAACTGCTTGGCAACCTCAGCCGAAACCTTGCCCGCATTCTGGAGGACATCGTACTCGTTGAATTGCAGAAAAGCGTCCAGCTTGGCAATCCAATCGGCCATCTTCATCGGGATCTGTCGGGCCGCCTGATTCTCGGCGTAGTCCAAGTACATGGAGACGATTCGTTCCAGCTCTTGAATCTCGTGTTCGATCAGATAGTTCTTGGCGATTGAAACATCGGATTTGAGAATCTTGCCGGTCGGTGCGTTCTTCCAAGTCGTGAGCCCCATCGACGGTTTATTCGAGTCGGCACGATCGGCGATGATTTCCGCCGCCGTCTCGCCCGTCACGGCCCAATGCAGTTTGTTCTGCACCGTCTTGAAGAAGGTCTGCGTGAGCTCGGCTGATTTGTCGTAATCGATACTACATTGTTCGTAGATGTCGGTGATCTTCAGATAGAACCGCCGCTCGCTGGCGCGGATCTCGCGGATGCGTTCGATCAGTTCGTCGAAGTAGTCTTTGCCGAAGCGTTTGTTCAGTTTGAGTCGTTCGTCGTCGAGCACAAAGCCCTTGATGACGAACTCGCGCAGCGTCTGGGTCGCCCAGATCCGAAACTGAGTCGCCTGAGTGCTATTGACGCGATAGCCGACCGAGATGATCGCGTCCAGGTTGTAGAACTCGATCTCGCGCCGGACCTCGCGCGAACCTTCGGTTTGAACAATCCAAATTTTTCGGAGAGTTCGATCTTGGTCGAGCTCTCCGGACTCGTAAACCTCGCCCAAGTGGTAACTTACAGTGCGCAGATCAACCCCGAACAGTTCGGCGATCCGCTTCTGGTTCAGCCAAAAAGTCTCCGATTCGTAGCGAACTTCGATGCGGACGGAGCCTTGCGGGGTCTGGTAGAAGATGAGTTCGCCGTCACCGGGCGTTGCGGGCGAGTCGCTCATATCGTTTTGACCTCGGTACCGGGCGAGATGAGTTTGAAGATCTGTTCGACATTGATCTTCACCGAGTCGCTCTCGAACCCGGCATCTCGAAACACAGCCCGCAGCGGCTTGTGAGCAGCCATCTTCTTCACCAGCTCTTCGGTGATTCCCAGATCGAAGCACGCCGCCAGAGCATTCGTATCGACGTAGTAGACCGTCTTGTCGTCGATCGCCTCTCGCTTGATCGGGTAGGCCAGATCCAATCCCCAGTCGAGCATTACCTGAAACAACAAATCCTCGGGGGTACGATCTTCCTTGATGTTTTCAACCTGAGCAAAAAGATCTTCTTTCTTCACAGCATCCGGCTTGTAATACACATCCTTCATGTTGGATGTGTCGATCTTCAAAACACGAAAGCCGAGATCCAATCCGTCGGTCAGAAGTCCCGAAAGTGACTTAAGGCGCTCTGCGCCGAGCTGTAGGCGTTTCTTGCCAATTTCCGCTATCGTCGTATATCCGGCTTTTTTGGCTTCGCTGTCGTTGTCACACACTTCAGGAAGCTGAACCAAAACAAACATCCGATGTCCACCATCAAGAGCGTTTAATTCGAAAACAGCATGCCCCGTCGTAGCAGAGCCGCCGAAGAAATCGAGGATTATCCCATCTTTCGCGCCATTCAGCGCAATCGTTATGAGTTTGATCAACAATACAGATGGCTTCGGAAAATCGAAAACTTTTGCATTGCCAAAAAGATCTACGATTTCATTCGTCCCATGCTGTGTAAAAACATCGTCAATTATCGTGAAAGGCTTTGTACCACGAGTCTCGCCATCATCGTCGTTGAGGTATTGCTTTGAAGACAGGACCCAATTCCCTTCGCGGTCCTTTGAGAATTCTATCTCGTCGCGTTCCAGAGCCTCTGCGACCCTTGCCTGACCCCAACGCCATTGTCGCTTCGGCCAAACCTGGGAACCGTCTGGCGCGACGATTGGAAACCGTAGGTTGTCCCGAGCATCAAAACTCTTCATCGCCTCGAGTGGGTGTGTTCGGTATGGACCACGCGTCTCAAAATTCTTGTCTTGACTCTTATAGTATCGCTTTATTGACTCCTCACTAAGCGGAATAAAGAAGTTTTCAAGAATGGGTTTGCATCGAGCATATACCAAGACATATTCGTGTAAGGCGACTAAGTATTTTTCCTTTGCCCCGCCACCGTACCGCTTCTTCCATATTATTGGATCAACAAAATTCTCTTCACCGAATATCTCATCACAAACTCGCTTCAGGCTAGCCTGTTCGCCATCATCGATTGAAATAAAAATAAGGCCGTCGTCCGCCAATAGCGATCTAGCGAGTTTTAGTCGCGAATAGATCATCGATAACCAGTCCGAATGGAAGCGTCCGTTTGCGTCGGTGTTGGCAATCAGGCGATTGCCGATTTCATCGGTTTGCAAAGAACGTTGCATGTACGATGTCGTGTCGTCCGCAAAGTCATCGTCATAGACAAAATCATGCCCCGTGTTGTACGGCGGGTCGATGTAGATCATCTTGACTTTGTTCAGGTACGTTTCCTGCAACAGCTTCAGCGCGTCGAGATTATCTCCTTCGATGAAAAGATTCTTGGTTGTGTCGAAGTCGACGCTTTCTTCGCGGCAGGGTCTGAGTGTCTTGGCGATCGGTGCGTTGGCGGCGAGCAGCGCTTCGCGCTTGCCGGGCCAGTTGAGCTGATAACGCTCGCGCGGACCTTCGACAATGTGGTCGGATAACTCTTGCCTGAGTTGATCGAAGTCGATGACTCGCTTCAGCACCCCGTCTTCGCCTCGTGCTTCCGTGACGCAGTTCGGGAACAGCTCGGCCAACTTCTCAATGTTGGCCTGCGTCAAATCGGGGCTGTGCATCTTCAGCTTTTCCATCGTCATCACTCTCCATCCGACTGCATCTACTTACTCGTCCCCCGAGCCGGACAGACGAGCGATTTCCTGATCGACCTCGCGCAGCAGCGCGTTCAGTTCGACCTTTCGATTGAATTGTTTCTCAGCCTTCATCCGAGCCGCCAGCCGCCGACTTTCGGCCCGCTTGGCTCGCAGCAACGTCACTCGCTCGATCAATGCAGCCAGGGGTTCGTCCCGACGGCAGGCAAGCGGGGCAATCGACTTCAAAAATTGTTCGTAAAGACTACCCAGGCTGAGCGAGAGCGGTAGTGGTGTTCGCGGCGATTCGAGCGATACCCAGTCCGATTGAAAGTACTCCCCCACCACCCAGCTCGACGCATCCGCCGCACTCGGTCGCTTGTAGGCCGCCACCGTGCGCCCTTCCTTTTCCCGCTGCAGTTCGAACAGAATCGGAGAGGGAATCGATCGGTCGATGGCTCGCAGCACCCCTTCGTCGAGCTCTTCCGACTTCAGCGTAACGGTAAAAACCTGCAGTTCCTGCACTCCTTCCGAACCCGGCAGGTTGATCGTCTCCGGGGCGAGTTTGTAGCTCCAGATCACTTGAGCGATTTCCGAAACGAACTTCGACTTGAGAGCCGGAGACGGTTTCGCGCGCTCGTAGAACTTCGTCTTCGGAATCACCCGCTCAAACGCCGCATTCCGCGGAAACGCGAACAACACCATCAGCCCAACACTCCCTATTCCTCGTATGCAGATGAGTGATCCGCAGATTACGCCGATTTCGCAGATTTGAAACCATGTGCATCGGTGCCAGTCGACGCTGGTATCCACTAAGCACAACCATCTTGTTCACCGAGTACCGTATCAGGCAAAGTAAGCAGCTCGTCACCACCCTCATCCTTCGCAGTTCTTCACCTCTTCAATCTGCGTCCTCTGCGAAATCTGCGGATAACTCTCCCCCATTCACCCTTGAATCACCACAAAGTTGATCAGCTCGAAGTCATCAATCCCGGCAATGGAACCGACGAGGGCAGTAGTCCTGTCGCTGACGAAAAGACTATCGATATCCTTATCATCTTTAACGTCCACCATCGATCGAATAGCTTGGTCCAAGAGGGCTGAGTACATCCGCATGTCGCGACCCTCATCGGTCCTCTTGTTGAACTTGGCACACACGGGAGACATCGGCGACGAGTGACCGCGACACGCGCTGCGCACTAGGTCAAGAATCCTCTTCACCTCCGTCTGATTCAGAACCACGCTGCCATCGTCACGCATGTAGATCAAGTAATACGGATGAAGCCGGTTCACCTGATTGATATTGACCCCGTCATTGCGATTCCGCAGCGCGAAGATCACCCCAGGTTCGATTCCACGATCCCGAGCCGCCGGAACCACAGTATGCATCCCGTTCGGAAGATTGCGCAAATCCCCGTCTTGTCGCATGTACTGCAATAGGTCCATGCGAAAATCATTCAACCCGAGATCGGTGATCGAAACGCCTGTCTTCAAGTCTTCCATCTCAATGACTTCATCCTGCAATCGACGAAGCTGCTCTTTCCGATAGCCGATATCGTTGGATTGCGGCGTCAGGATGTTGTCATCCGCCGTCGCAGTTACGTCGGCAATCACCATCCGATTCTCGACACGCTCTTTGAGATTGATGTACTCGTCGAGTGTAATATCCGGCCAGTAATTGACGAGCTGAATCGTGGCATTCGGCGAGCCGATTCGGTCGATACGTCCGAAACGCTGGATGATGCGGACTGGGTTCCAATGGATGTCATAGTTGATCACAGTATCGCAGTCCTGCAGATTCTGCCCCTCTGAAATGCAGTCGGTCGCGATGAGAATGTCGATCTCGGCAGGCTCGTTGGGCAATATGACCGCTTTGTCTTTGACCGAGGCGAAAAGAGCGTCAGCAGCGACTGGAAATCGTACGATCGTTTGATGGTCGAGACCGGTGCTCCCGACCCGGTCACTTTTCCGGTATGGAGCTTTTGCGATTGATGCAGCGCATCCGCAATTTGCGAGTACAGATAGTTGGCTGTGTCTGCGAAGGCCGTGAAGAGGAGTATCTTGCGGTTGCCCGGATTGAATGGGAAAGCGATCTTGTTGGCGATGTACGATTTCACATGCTGCAACTTGGCATCATCTGCCGGAGCGATCTTTTCCATTTCTGCAAGCAGCCGATCGATCACGCTGAGATCGGCATCGAGATCATGTTGCCACGAAGGCAGATCCATGTCTGCCAGATTGATTTGAACCTTGCCGCCGATCTGGGAATCTCGGGATCGGCAAAATCATCTTCTTCGGGATCGGTATCGCTGAACGCCTCGGTAAAATCCTCGACCGCTCCGCTCTTGCCTGTTTTCTGAAATTCGTCGATTTTGCCAGAGTCATTCGGATGCGCGCCGCCAGTTTTCGAAGGGTGATACGAAACGCCTCGACGGAACTTTCCAACCGCTTGAGCAGGTTAACAGTCATCAACGTCTGCAGACTCTTCTCGCGGTCCGCTTGACGCAGCTTGCCCTTGCCTTCGACATCGGTGTCGTACAGCTCTTCGTACTTCCTCGCAGGTTCGGCAAGATATAGCTGAGCGGGGCGCGTAGACCGACATCTTTACGATCGACATGTTCGAAGTCTTGTTGAACCCGATCACATCCGTGCGTGTAGTCAGCGGGCAATGGAAACGAAAGGGGTTTTTGCTCGGGGAAACTCCCGATGTCCGTCATGTCATAGAAGGTCTGAATGTGTTTGCGTGAGCGAGCAATCGTCACACTATCGAGCAGTTCAAAGAAGTCGAAATCGAGTGACTTGAGGATCGCCTCTGCCGTTCGCTCTTCGGGCGGCAACTTGGACCATGTGTTGAAAGCAGCTTGAGCCGCGACGAAAGATCTCGTTCACATCTCGCCCCGACTTGAGTTTCCCGGACAGGGCCTCGGAATTGTCCTCGTAGGCCAACGCGAGCTGATTCTTGAACCGGTTGTTCACAGGGGTCGCCGAAAGCATCAGCACCTTTGTCTTCACCCCTTGTTTGATAACAGCATTCATCAACCGCTGATACCGCGTCTCTCGCTCTTTGAACGCCTCGTTGTTGCGAAAGTTATGTGATTCGTCGATCACCACCAGATCGTAATTACCCCAGTTGACCTGATTCAGTTTCGTCCCGAACGATTCGCCGCTGGAGCGCTGCAGATCTGTGTGGCAGAGAACGTCGTAGTTGAAGCGGTCTTTGCTGAAGATATTGGTCGTCAGATTTCGGTTGTACGTCAGCCAATTGTCGGCAAGCTTCTTCGGACACAAAACCAGGACCGATCGATTCCGCAGTTCGTAGTACTTGATAACGGCCAGTGCCGTAAACGTCTTCCCCAGTCCAACGCTGTCCGCCAGGATGCAACCGTTGTAGGTCTCGAGCTTGTTAATGATCCCGTTGGCAGCGTCGCGCTGAAAGTTGAAGAGTTTTTTCCAGATCAAACTTTCTTGGTATCCCGTCCGATCATTCGGCAGTACATCTTCACTGATGTCATCCAGAAACTCATTGAAGATGTTGTAGAGCATCATGAAATAGATACGTTCGGGTGCATTCTCCTGATACACCGATGCGATGTGATCGCACAATCGCTCCGTGACATCTTCAAGCTTCGCTCCATCGTTCCAAACTTGGTCGAACAGCTGCCGATAGACCGAGGCCGTCGGATCGGGCATCTTGGTCACGATGTTGGAGATCGCATTCCCTTTTTGGTAGCCCAAGTCCACTGCCGTGAACCCTTGCAGTGGTAGATATGCTATTGTTCCCGCATTGTTTTCGAGTACAGCAAACTGCTGCATCGGAGCATTGGTCGTGTTCGAACGGAATGTTGCTTTGCGCCGAATCCACTCCGCGCATTCTCGGGCCAGCGCCTTTTGCGTCAGCTTGTTCTTGAGTTGAATTTCAAACTCACCACCATAAAAGCTGCGTTCGCGGTTGGACTTCGGTATATGAAACTCCCGAAGCTCTTTTTTCGAGACATCGCGAGCTCGTTCGGGAATGAATGTGGGCTCGGTGAATGTGAACTCCAGTCTGTCAGCCGCTTCTAACTGCTTTCGGAGCGACTCAAAGGCGTAGATGGAGAAATTTGAAGCAGCGACCTTGATTGTGGTGCCAGGCGTAATCGACTGCTTTAGGTCGTCGCCTAACAACCGAGTTACATTGTCGATTGGTTCTGGGAATAGTTGCGACGAGATTTGATTGGGTAAGGCATTGACTGGGTTGGAAGATGCCTTGCGCGGTGCATCCGCCGAGAAGGTCGCGCCCACATCGCGAACAGGCTTGGTCAGCGCATTGTGCTCCAATTGAATTTCTGAGGTACTTGTCTGGTCGCCCTCGGTGTCGGCTGGCGATTTGCTTCCGGGTGCTCCAAATGGATGAAACCAAACGGGCTGAGGATGCTCCCGTGGTTTGAGAGGAACCGGCAACCGCTTGGGGTTTGCTAGTTCCCATTCATATTCATCGCCGCTTAGAGTGCAGCCAACGATTTCGACAGTACCAACCACGAGGCCACGCGGAAGCGAATCCAGCGGATAGCCCAGGACTTCTTCAAATTCCTCGCGAGCATCGTCGTCAAATTGTTCCTTCGTCAAACTCGCGTAGATGTATATGCGACCCCGAATTTTGGTCGGCTGCGAACGATACTCACAGCATTTCTGACCTTGCAGAATCATCTCCGCCCATGGCTGGCGAATGCTGAGGCACTTCAGTTGTTCAGGGCGTGAAGACATTTTGGCTTTTCAATCTCTCGAAAGTGACGGATTCGCCCGGTCATTGTTATCGATGAACCCACCCACTTCCAGACAGTGTTGCACCACAACTCTATACAGTCGAAAAGCAGAAGATGGAATGACGCCTGATAGATCTTCTATCCATTCGAATTTCACTGATCTGCCTCGCAGACCTGGAAACGGTCCAATAGGTCGCGGATCAACGCCACCGGAGACCAATTAAAATTTTTCCAAGCGACCGGTGGAATCGCCGAAGGATTCTGTGGGTACGCCGAAATGGTTGAGCATGGATACGAAGAGATTCGACATGGGTTGAACGGGAGCTTGCAGATAGCGGTTCGATTCGATGCGTCCACCGGCTCGGCCGGCTAAGACGACCGGCAGGTTATCGTGCGAGTGACGATTGCCGTCGGCAATCGCGCCGCCGTAAACAATCATAGAGTTGTAGAGAACGGAACGACCGTCCGAGTCCTGCATCTTGTCGAGTCGCTCGAGGAAGCTCGCAAATCGTTGCATATAGAAGCGATCGATGGCGGCGACTTTCTCCGCCAGCTCGGGCTGATCTTGATTGTGAGTCAAATGGTGATGGCCTTCTGCGATTCCGATTTCGGGGAAGATACGATTGCTGCCGTCATAAGCCATCAGCAACGTCGCGACGCGCGTCGTGTCGCTTTGGAATGCGAGGGCAAGGATATCGAGCATGACGTCGATGTGTTCTGCAAAAGCCGCGGGAATACCCGCCGGAGTTTCAAACTCGGGATTCGGGATCGTGCCGAACTTGTCCGCTCGCGCAACGCGCTGCTCAATCTCGCGCACACCCGATAAATACTCATCGAGTTTACGTCGATCGTTGCCGCCGAGTTGTCGCTGGACCTGCGCTGCATCTTCCATCACAAAGTCGAGAATCGAGCGCTGTGTCTCTTGTCGCAAAGCATAGTTCTTGGCTCGATCCTCTTTCGAACCACTACCGAAGAGACGTTCGAATACAGAACGCGGATTCGGGTCCGGTGTAACCGGCGTCGTCGGAGAGCTCCATGCCAAGTTGTATTGATAAGCACAGGCGTAACCCGAGTCGCAACCGCCCGAGTTGCGAATGGCATCACAGGAGAGTTCCAAAGAAGGGAAGCGGGTCAAATCCTGTATGTGAGATGCAGCCCTCTGATCGACAGAGACGCCGACGAATATATCGCGGCCCGCCGTCTTACGAGCTCGTGCGCCGGTCAAAAACGTCGCGCTCGCTCGCGCGTGGTCACCGGCTCCGTCTGCACCGGGAGTCGCATTCTCATGCTTGAGACCGGCGATCACTTGCACATGCTCTTTGACCGATTCGAGCGGTTCCATCGTCGTGTTGAAGCGATAGTCTCTTCCTTCGCCCAACGGAAACCAATGCTTCTGCTGCACGCCGTTGGGAATCGACATGAAAGCCATGCGCAGCGGCGCACCGCCGGGGGTCACAGCTAAACCCGCCTTCGATTCCGCCGCGAAGGAGCGACTCCCCATCGATGACTCGAACAGCGGGAGTGCCAATGTGATGCCCAATCCGCGCAGCACATTACGTCGAGAGATCGTGAAGCGATTTGAATCGCGCGAAGTCATTATTTCGTCTCCGTCGAAGTCGGCTTAGTGCCCGAGGTCGCTTGATCGTTGCTGCGCAACCGTTGAAATGCACTGGAACGGACAATGGCCTTTACGAGATCGCGAAAGCGACCGTCGTTGTCTTTCAAGTCCCACACAATATCGTCCACTGTCGCTTCGTCGTAATAGTCCAATCCACGCCCGAGAGCGTAGGTCATCAGCTTTTGCGTCAAGCATCGATAGAAATCGCCGCGGCGCGAGCCCGCAATGGCCTGCTTCAATTCACGCACATCGCTAAACGCCTCGCCGGTGATCAAGCGGCCCGAGGGATCGACGGCTTGTCCACCTTCTTCCGTGCGCCAAATGCCGAGTGCATTAAAGTTCTCAAGCGCCAAACCGAGCGGGTCCATGCGAGAATGACACGATGCACACAGCGCCGACTCGCTGTGTACAGCCAACAACTCGCGTAAGCTCGGCGTGCGGCCGCCGAATCTGTTGCCGGCCTCTTCGAGCGGGGGGACATTCGGAGGAGCAGGGGGCGTCGGCGTTCCCAGCACGTTCTCGAGTATGTAGAGCCCTCGTTTGACCGGCGAAGTGCGAGTCGGATTCGAGGTCACAGTCAGCAGCGTACCTTGAGTTAAGATACCGCCGCGCGGACCTCCCTCGGGCAGCCTGACCAGTCGCATTTCCTTACCCTGCACACCTTCGATACCATAGAGTTTCGCCAGGTCTTCATTGAGGAATGTATAGTCGGCTGTGATCAGCTCCACGAGACTGCGATCTTCGCGAACGATGTGTTCGAACAGCATCTCGGTTTCGCGGCGCATGGCCGATTTGACATCTTGATTCAGCGTGTCTCGAAGATCGGCTAGTTCCCGGAACCGAGCTCGCCGCTTGGCGAATTCAGGATCTTCCTGCGCATCGTTCGGTCGCTCTCGAAACCGAGAACGATTCTTCCTGACTTCGTCCAACAACGCTTCATATTCGCGTTTCAGTCCTAGGGCTTCCAGCGCATCGATCGAGACTTTTTCTACGTCGCGCGTTCTCAGCCATTGGCCGACAAAATTCCTCGTCATCGATTTACAACGAGGGTCGCGCAGCATGCGATCGATTTGTTCCTCAAGCCGCGATCGCAGACGACCTTCACCGGCCAAGTGAAACAGTTCAGCATCCGGCATCGTCGACCACAAAAAGTAGCTCAACCTCGAAGCCAGCGCATACTCGTCGATGTAGGGATATTTTTCATGCTTGGCGACAGAGTCTTGGTCGACACCTTCTAGGCGGAACAAGAATCGAGGTGAGGCGAGTACAGGGATCATGGCCTCTGCGATCCCGGCTTCAAAAGATACGCCCGGTTGCGAGCTCCAACGCTCGGCGAGGTTCACCAGCTTGGCAATCGTCTCTTCACCGGCAGGGCGTCTGAACGCACGCAGTGTGAAACGGCTTAACAGTTCCCTCGCATATTCGCGTCGTTCTTCTATTAATGTGGGAGGAGCCGGTCGAGTGAAAAAGTCCTCGTAACGTCGCGGATGCTCCCAATGGTTGCGATCGGCCGGACCTTCAACTGTGACGGATTGAACATCGAGTTCCGACCAAATCGCATCGCTCGGCCGCTCCGACTCCGGTAATGGTATCGGATCAATAATGAACTCAAGTACATGTTCGCCCGAATTCCAATCGCGCTGGAACGTGAGCGGATAAACTTTCGATTCATCCCAACCGTATTCCGCTTCGCTGATCGTTTCGCCGTCTAGCACCACCGTCGTCTTGCAACGCTGAGAAGTGAACTCGAACGATCCGTGCGCTCGCAATACGATGGCCAATGAGTAACGTCCGGAGACTTGGATCGGGATGCTGCACTGGGCTTTCAGTCCCTTTTGCATCCGAACGTTGCGAGCTCGTTCTCCGCCGGAGGATCGAATATCATCGGAACTCCACATGCGGCGAGGAATGACCAGCGTCTCTGTCGGTACAGCTTGTTTGACAATCTCCGAGGCCGCCGCCAAATACTTTTCCAACATCAACGGAGAGAGACTGAGCACATCTGCGTTGTTATCGAATCCGAATCCGGTATCGTCCGGTGGAAAGGCGATATCGGCATTGAAGTCGATTCCCATCAGATCGCGAATCGTGGCTGCGTATTCAGATCGGTTCAAGCGACGAATCGTCACTTTACCCGGATCCGGGAGCTCTCGATCGATCTCGAAAACTTTAAACTTGATCCAATCGTTCAGAGCTTCGATATCGGACGTCGACAGCTTGTGTCCAGACGCAGCCGGCGGCATTGTCCCGGCGCGCACGTTGTTCAGAACTTTCCACCACGAGTCGCGAGAGCCTCCATCGCGAGCTTCGAGCAGCAAGTCATCGAGTTTGAGATCGCCTTCAGCGGCATCGCCCGCGTGGCACTCATAACAGAACTGTCGCATGATCTGCGCAGGTCGCTCGGGCACCCTGATTCGATCGGTCTTATCCGCAGCATGGACTCGCAAGTTGCTGACACAACACGCAATCGAACAGACAGCCGCCCCACAAATGGCAGCCGTAACCCAGCGTCCCAGTCGCGATCCGCGTAGCTGATCAAATGATCGATCGATCATGAATTAAACCGCCGCCTAGTTCTAACCGTTGCTTATATGCAAATCCCAACCCCAAGGCAAGAGTTGCCTCAAGGTGCATCCAGAATGATGCTGTCAGTGTAACCCGACACCATCCATCGGTGCATCGCAGGTAAACGAGCCGGACTGAGAACCGATCGGATTATCGAGCAACACTACCGAACGACCTACGCATATGCGTTTGCAGTTCGGAAAGTTGCTTTCAGGCACTGATTCGCGCACGGCCGATTCCGCAAAGTTGAGACAGGGGAGTTCAGAGAGGATCGTATTTCGGCGTCATCATGGCCTGACGACAACGCTAGTTCGAGTTTACGAGCCGCGTCCGTGATATCGAGGTAACCATAGCCGCCAGAAACGCCCTTCAACTGATGAACCATCGTGTTCATCCGTTTAAAGTCGCGAGCCTGCGCCAGTTCATGCGGATTTGCGGAACAGTTCGTTCGACGCCCGCCAGGCGAGGATGAGCGGGACATCTCTTCGTCGTCGGCCAGTTCGCTGCGCCTGGCGGCTCCGAATACTCCCCTGTGGCGACTTCTCGTCCATCCACGCTCACGCGATCCGACGGTTCCAGCAGGCTGCCTCTCTTTCAGCCCACTCTTATCGATCGGTTTGGTCAGATGCATACCGTGCAACCCGCGGCTAAGCACTTATCTAAGTCACCACGGCCATGGCGTGGCCGTGAGAGCGAGGATCGGAATGGAACATCCTTGGACCTTAGCAATCTAGTGGCTCGTATCCGTCCATCTCAGGCATCTGTATGTCTGTGATGATCAAGTCATACAGCAGTGGTTCCAGCAATTCACCATCGATCGTTCCATCGCGAGTGACGAGTTCGACGCGGGCCGTCCGTGTCCGCGACCTGCACATGGGCTCCGGCTTTGCGAAGATGAAAGGAGAACAGACGCTGATTATCAGGGCCGTCTTCAGCCAAGAGGTGCGCCGGATGCTGTTCTTGCTCGATAGCCGAATTGCTCGGCAGCACTCATCGGCGGTCGATAGCGGGATTCAATTCGACGAACTGTACGTTGTCGAGCGGGCGGCAACCACGGTCAGCGTGAAGAAACGCTCCTCTGCGAATGTGCTGCTGTTGATGTCGCCTCCGAGCATCATGGCAAGGCAGCTGCTGATGCATAGTCCAGACCGCTACCGCCGAATCGTCGCGTGGTCGATGCATCGGCCTGCTCAAGTAGTTGAAGAGCCGTCCGACTTGCGAATCCGTTAAACCGATGCCCGTATCGACGACTTCGACCTGCAGCTTCGGCGAGCTCCCGCGTACGAGTAATTCGCATCGTAACACCTCCCACCTCCGTAAACTTGATCGCATTACCGACCAAGTTCATCAGTATCTGCCGGAGTCGAGTCGGATCGCTGCGAATGGATTTGGGGATAGCCGTGACAAACTCGGCCACCAACGTCAACCCTTTGGCTTCGGCGACGCGCATCAACGACAGTACTTCTTGGATGATCTGTTCAGGTGATGTCATCGACCATCTTCCGAGGTCATCTTGTCGCCGATCTTGGATATGTCAAGAATGTCGTTGATGATTGAAAGGAGGTGTTCCCCATTGCGTTTGATCGTGCTGATCGCTTCCAAGCGTTGGTTGCGATCACCGACTCGATCAACATCTTCGGCCAAGAGATCCGCAAAGCCCAAGATGGCGGTCATCGGCGTGCGGATCTCGTGGCTCATGTTCGCCAGAAACTCACTCTTGGCTCGACTGGCGGCTTCGGCTTGACCTGCGCCTCTTTGAGCACTGATGTCAGCTCGAATCGCAAGTACCTCGCGCGCTTATCGTTATGCAATGGCGATGGTCGTATCGACCCAATACAACGAACCGTTTTTGGCTCCGGTTGCATATATCTCCGTGCCAGAATCCGCCCCGGGCGACCGCGCGTCACATATCTTGCCACATCGATTTCGGATGCACACCGGAATTGAGTATGCGATGGTTACGGCCGATCAACTCTTCCCGCGAATAGCCGCTGATACGACAAAAGGCATCATTCACGCTGACAATGATTCCGCGTGTATCCGTTTCAGCAACTATGGCGTGATGATCAACGATCATGCGGTATACGTCAAATAGGCAACTGCCTCGCGGTGTCGCTTCTGATTGCGTACGATATGCGATTTCGGCTCGCAGCTCATCGATCAGCGCGGCCGACTTCGCTTGCGAGCAGGTCACCAACTCCTCGCCTTGTTTTCGTTCTGTGCAAAGTCGGCCGAACCCCATCCATCCTGATAGAATGCCTTGCGGATCATGGAGAGGACGCACGACGAGTTCCAACCAAAAATCATCTCCGCTCGCCGATGTCAGATGCAGTTCTCCGGTAAATTGTCGTTGTTCGCAAAGAGCTTCCCCGAATCGAATGAAGAGTGCAGTGTCGCGCCCGTCATCTTGCAAAACATCCAAAAGGTTTCTTCCGATGCACTCGACGGACGGCCTACCGACGACTTGCAAAAAGCTCTCGCTGACCCAAGTCACATGCTGGCGATCATCGGCTGTGAAACTGATGCAGCAATCATCGTCAGCAAGCTGATTCAAGAATTGCTCGATGTCGGATGAGTTCGCGGCGCCGGATCGGCGCAAGCCTTCACTTCGCACCACGCCTATCATTACAGCGAGTAGAGAGCAGACGGCTGCGAACAAGAGAGGCCAGAGCATCCATTCATCGGCTATCAGTCCAATACAGCGACTGGGCGCGACGAATTCCAGCGCTGGAAGTAGAGAGTGACAAACAGAAGCGCAACCGATATCGAACATAGGGCGACTCGCAGGGAAATCTCGGACGGTGCCGGCGAGCAACCGAACTCGAGGAAGAGTGACTAAGCAAATCGGCCCGTGATATTGCTACAACTTAACGCTACACCACAAATTGCAGTGTTAGTGCAAGCAACTCTCTTGATCGGTCGAACATGAGTCAAAAGCGGCTAAGGGATTCCCTAGAAGTGCACACGATGGCGCTGAAGCGCCGTCCGCGGACGGTGTCGCTTGAGCAGATTGCGGCTGCCTTACTCAGACGTAATATCGAATGCTTCGTCAGCGAGCAGAGTCGGTATATCGCCGCGAATCGGGAAGAATAGTGTTTTTGAAGCATTGACCAGTCCGCCTTCGAAATCGGCATCCACGGCCATTCCATTGCGAGTAACGAGACTGCCGCTTCGATATCTTTCGCGCATCGACTGGGTAAGAGCCGCATCCGCACACAGTAAAGCCTCACCCGAGACGGGGCACTGCATGATTGCCAATAACCAGCTCTGCATCTCTTCTGATCCTCTTCAACGCGCGGTCCAGTATGGAAAACAACCGCAATCTCATCAAACGATACCGGCTAGTGAGCGATTCGACAATCAGATTGTTCATTCCGCGAAGAGATCCGGTAGTTCGTTTCCGACCTTCATCTCTATTGCTCTATCATAGATCCATGATGCAGCAGCGAGATCGGCAGCGGCCATGCCGACAGACTTGAAGACCTGAACATCGTTGCAAATCCGCTCGCTCGACCACGGACTCAATTGCGCGATGGGCAATACTTTGGCCCACACCGCCTCAGCCCCCACTTCATCTCCTGCCAGGATCAAGTCACCGGCTTCTCGATGCACTCCTTCATCATCGTCCACGGCAATCCGACCCGCTCGGACAATCACCGAGGTCGGCAGCTCGCGGTTACGCGCTTGATTGGAACCGGCGGCCACGATCAGTCGACATGCGCCGTGCATATCCGGTTCAATAACCGGTTCACGAGCCGATGTGATCGTGATGACGAGTTCCGCAACGGCCACTCCTGCTGCGATCGATTCGCAGGCGGCGACTGATCGATTCAACTTATCGGCCATCGATGCGCAAATGAATGAACCTTAGCTTGGTCACGTCCGGCCACGCGCAACTGAGCATGCGGAAAGACATGCGCGATGCATTCGACTTGACTGACCGCTTGACCACCGCAGCCCACTACGGTGATCACCGCAGGTGCATGGACAACACCGACATCATCGGTGAGCATGCGTCGCGCCGCCATGGCACATACGGCGCCGGTACGCAGCTTGCCTAAACGATCTGCAGAGATCAGTGCCAGCAGCTCACCGGGCTCGTTATCAATACGCGAAATTCCATAAAGCCCGACCAAGAATCTGGCTCGTCGGCGCGTAGTGGAATACTGCTTCCATGCCGCCCGTTTCAGTCTCGCATCCGAGGCTGACATACTGTGCAGCATCATCCCATCAGCGGCAGTTCTTCGCCTTGGGACGTTCTGCACTCGGCCCGCGGCTTGAGGTTGAAACATCTGCTCTACTGCGGCAACGGCATCAGCCGGCGTGAGCAATCGATCGACATCGGATTCTTTCAGCCACAGGACTCCCAATCTCGGTTTCTCCCGATTCGTATCGACGCCATTTGATTTAAGCGACCAGCGCTGCAACTATGCTTTCTGCGACTTGGCGAACTCGACATAGGCCATGCGCAATTGATGCAACCAATCTCTCAGCAAATCCGATTCCTCGGTCGACAAGTTGTTCTTTGTCTTGTCTTCCAGTAGGCCGAGCAAATCGATGTAGTGCTTGGCGTAGTCCAGCCGCGGCGGAGGAGCATTCGGATCGTCCGCGAAATGCCCCATAGCCGCGAGTGCCTGCGTACCCAACATCGAAATGAGGAAAGGAAAAGTCGCGGGGGGCGGCGGCGGAGCGGCTCCGCCTGCATTGCTACCGGAATTGGAATCATTGGTTGAATCAGCCACGATTGTGCTCTCCTGTTGATCGATGATTAAGCGGCGCTCACGAGGTAAACGTGAACTCCGCGATCGCTTTCAAGATTCTGTAGAAGATTATGTCCGCGGTTTCTCAAATCGAAAACAGCCGCAAGCGTATCGTTGCTGCAAGGCGAACTCGTGCGTCGGGTTGTCCACCAATCCGTCCTCCCAGCGGTCGGGAAGGATCGCAGAACGGATGTGTTTCATCCGAGGCAGCGCGGCTTCGATCATTTTCGGGTCATAAATACGATGCGCGTTGAACTGCACTCGCGGCTTGCCGACCGGTACCACAATCAGCAGTGAACCGCCCGGCGCGACAACTCGCTCCAGTTCCGCGAGCGCACGCTTGTCACCTGCGGCATCGAACGGATCGCCGTAACGACCGAGTCCGATGTGTTCGATCGTATGCATGCAAGATATCGATTCCACGGAACCGTCCGGCCATGGCAACTTGCACAAATCGGCGGCGCCGCACACGAGATTCGACAGCTTGATATTCGCCGGCCGATAGTCGTAGAACTCGATCGGCACGAATGCCGAGGCGACGGTGGAGAAGAAAGTATACGAACTGACGTCGATATGCTTGGCCGGTCGAATGTCAGCCAACATGCGAGCGGCCCAAGCGGTGTGGTAGACGTAGTGAGCGTCGAAGGGGAGATGAGTGGTCCGATCGCGTAGCCGAGGCCAACGATCCGACCAGTCCATCGGCAGCTCAGGCCGTGCCTCGCGATGCATCTTTCCAAAGCGACGAAATTCGCCGATGAAACCGATCATCCTGAAGAGCTTTGTCATCAACAATCCTAAGCCAAACCCGACACGCGGACTTAAAGCGAGGATTATCACCAGCGGTCAGATGCTCAACAAGCACCCGCGCCGGAACGGAGTTTCGCCAAATGTCCGACAGCGAGTCGGCAATCGTGATCTAAATCGGGTTAACGGGGTGCTGGTAACAAAACAAACGGAGAGTTGAACCCAATCCCCTTCGGATGCTGCCGCACGGAGTGCAGCAGCTACATTGGCTCAGCTACTTTGTTTCTTTCCGATCGATTTCGATTTTCCTTCGTTCAGCGATAGCTACTCGACCGGAACGGTCTTGAGCAAACCGGGGACCGGTATTCTGGTGTGCTGTCGGTCGGTCACATCGTGCGACAGGATGAGATTCTTGCCGACGAAATAAGTATGCGATTCGTCGACCTCCAAGTTGAACGTCATCTGATCAGCAGAATCCTTTACAACAGTCACGACCATCGGTTCGGCGGCGCAGTGCAGCACATCGCCGACTTGAACTTCCGATGCTTTTTTCCAGCCTTGCCCGCTGACCCAGAACAGATGTCCGCCCGTTGATTGGAAGGTCTCGCCGCCGACACTGATTTCGCGAATAGCACGGGGTTGGCGTCGAGTGGCTTGCAGAACAGGTTTCCACTGCAAGCTGCCCGTACCGAGATCGCGAGACAGAACCAAGTCACCGACCTGCACCTTGTCGATCGCTTTCAGTCCACGGCGAGTCATGACTGGGGTCCCTTCCGTAAAGCACTCACCGACCCAGTTCGGCCGGGGTGTTGCGGTTGCATAGTTCGGCGCCGAAACCATCGCTGACGTGTAGCGAACACGTTCGAACTTGGCAGCTTGATGTTCTGTTTCGTTGTAGCGGTCCCACCATTTCCAAATCTCTTTGGCGTCGCTCGCTATCTCTTCACCCGATACTACGGACAAGAGCGAAGCGACTCGCATATTGCGCATCTCAATCGCTCCGTTGTTAGCCGCAACACGAGCCGTTCGCTCGATCGCTTGTTGATCGGCTCGATTCACCGCTTCTATTTGAGAACGCATGTCGATGCCTTGGCCGAGATTGGCGCCCGCTTCAGTCGGCGCGGTAGCGAAGACTAAATCCGACGGATTCGATCTGCCGACTCCGCGAGAGGTGTAATTCACGCCGGTATCGATCACAACGATGTTTGTTTTGTTCTGTTGCTCCTGCTGGAATATCTGTCGATAGCCGATGAAGTTTCCGCTGGCATCCAGAGCCGGCATCCACATCGTGGCCACCGGAGAACTCAACGTTTGCAGCAAACCCGGGACGTAATCATGCAATGGTCGTTCTTTCAGTTGTTCGACGCAAGCGGTGCGCACCTTGGAATGCGGCGTCACCAAAGCCATCCGCACCAAAGCCACCGAAGTTTCTTCCGAGGCGATTCGTCCCAACCAGTCCACAGCCGCTCGTGCCGCGGCTTCGTGCGAGCCCCCCAAGAGTGCTTCGACCGGTGCAATCGCAGATTCGTCATCGATCTCCTGCAGGCGCTGTTCGGCTTTGGATCGGACCTCCGGCTTGGTGTTCTTCAAGTCGCGAGCGATGTCGCGCAGTGATCGCGCGTACTTGTCAAAACCGGTGCGAGCCGCAGCCGCGCGCTCGGTGAACTTTTTCACTTGGGAACTGCTCAGCCATTCCTCTCCGACGCGTTGATATCCGAGCACTTTGCGTGCACCGGCATGATCGGTTTCAAAGTCGAGAACGCGTCGCGCATGAGCTCGTGCCTGCGGCTGCATCTTCTGCTGCACACACCACACGACCATGTTCCACTGGCCCTGCGCCGAATCGGCAGCCATCAATCGCCGCGCTTCGTAACTCTTCAGTTTCTCGTCGTCCGACGCCGACTGGACAGCTTCATCCACGGATGTCCACTCGCCGCTTGAAGATTCAACTAATCCTCGCGCCCAATTCAGCGGTGCATAATCGGCATCCAACAAAGCGGCCAACTTGAGCTGTCGCGCCCGCTCGGTCAGGTCACCTTGAGCTTCTGCGATCCGAGCCGCGTCGACGGCCTCTTGCACCTGCCGCTCCTCATCGGTCAACTCCTTCACAACCGCTCGTCCATTCCGATCGTTCGGTTCCGTCGCCCGCAACGGGTCTATCGCAAACGGCGAAAGCGTCGCGGTGATCACAAACGCTGACAGGAATTGTCTGCGAATCCAACTGCGGCGATGAAGTGAGAGATGGGTAGCTACAAGTTGCGTAGGGCGCATGAATGAGACTCCGTGTCGAAAGAGTGTGACAAGCGGCGGTCGGAAAAGGCATTCGGTCATTGCAGTAGCCGGAAGAGTCAACAACAATTGGAACGCTTTTCAGGCGGGCTTGCAACAAATCCTCCAAGATTTCAAACGTCCTCATTCACCGTATTACAGAAAGCTTGCCGCATGACGCCGCGTTATCGTTGGGCCTCGACGGGCGACATCAACGCATTTTTCGGTTTGATCCTCGACAACATCGCCGGATTGATCCTGATAGTCAGCTTGCTGCACGAGAACTTCGGCTTCCCGGTTCCGTTCGCACTGCGCTACATGATTCCGGGAACTGCCATCGGTGTGCTGATGGGCGACCTGATGTTCTTTTTTCTGGCACTCAGATTAGCCAAGACATCAGGCAGTAGCAGCGTGACAGCCATGCCGCTGGGGATCGATACGCCGAGCACATTCGGTATGGCCTTCTTCGTACTCGGGCCTGCATTCGCCGCTGCCAAAAATGTTGGAATGGACGCTGATGCGGCCGCGTATCATGCGTGGCAAATCGGCATCTGCAGTATCTTTCTATGCGGCGTGATCAAGATGATCTGTGCGATCGGCAGCGGCATGATGCGGCGCATGATTCCACGAGCCGGATTGCTTGGTTCGTTGGCGGCGATCGCATTGGTGCTGATCAGCTTCTTTCCGCTCTTGGAAGTCCTCAAGTATCCGCTCGTCGGATTGGTCTCGCTGGCCATCATTCTAACCGCACTAGTCGGTCGCGTTCCTTTGCCGCTCAAGATTCCGGGCGCGGTCGGCGGTCTGATCGTTGCGGGCTTGCTGTATGCATTCATGTCACACTTTGAGTTCATCAAGCCTGCGGCTCAATCCTTCAAACCAGAACAAGGACTCTGGCCGACCGAATGGCTCGGCGCTCTCTCGTTCAGTTGGATGGGCGTTATGGGCGAAACGATGAACTACTTGCCGCTGATTATTCCTTTCGCTCTGGCGACCGTCGTCGGCGGCATCGACTGCACCGAGTCCGCGGCCGCCGTGGGTGATCATTACGACACGCGGACGGTCATCGCGATTGAAGCCATCGCCACGTTCGGTGCCGCCGCGTTCGGCGCGGTATTGCAGACGACACCTTACATCGGCCACCCGGCTTACAAAGCCATGGGAGGGCGCGCGGCTTATACGCTTGCCACCGCTATCGCCATGGGCTTGCTCGGTGTCACCGGCCTGTTCGGTTACTTCTATCAGTTCATTCCCGCAGCAGCCGTGTTTCCGATCCTTGTTTTCGTCGGTCTCGAAATCGGAGCTCAGAGTTTCATCGCAACGCCCAAGCGTCACTACACGGCAGTCGCTCTGGCCTGCGTTCCGGCGCTGGCCGTGCTCGCCGTCAACTTCATGGATCAGATTTGGCCAGACCCGAACATCCTTAACTTCGGAAACAATCCTGCGTTTCAAGACAAAGCGGAACTGGTCAGCAAAGTTCACACAGCTCAGTTGCTCAGCCGCGGATTCATCTTGACCAGTATCATCTGGGCGTCAGCCTTGGCGCTGGCCATCGATCGCAAGCTGGTCGCATCCGGTATTTACTATTTCGTCGGCGCGCTCTGCACTCTGTTCGGACTGATCCATTCGCCCTTGCCGACAGCACCAATCCACTTTCCTTTTCCGATGCCAGGTATTCCTGAGTCGATCGTGCTCGACGAATCAATGCGTCCCGAGATGTGGAACTGGTGCTTGGGCTATGCCATCGTCGGTGTGTTGATGATCGCTTGGGCGTATTATCTGAAAGCGACCAAGCAAGAAGAATCGGAATACGATCTGACCGAATCACCTTGATCAGTCAATTGAACGCATCAGATCTAGGCTCTGTCTCAAAAGATGAATCCACGTAGCAGCGTTTTTCCGAAACGCTGATGATTCTGCGTCTCCGAGAAACGCAGCCCTATGTTTTGAGACAGAGTCTAGGGCGCTGTCGATTGAATCAGTTTCGACTGAGTTAGGTACGTATTACAATCCGACGCGTAAGAGCTTGTTGATTTATTCGGGAATCGTCGTGGTCAAGTTGAAAGGTGTATGGGTATCGCAGCGAAATTGCGCAAGCCGTCCGGTAAAGCTCCATCAATCTGGAAGAACCGGACGGCTCGCGCCGTTCCGCTTGAATCAAATCAACAGGTTCCTAGGATAGATCGCGTGCGAATGGAAGACTTGCCGCGATCGCGCGCGTGATCAAACGCCGGATTGAACGAGAATGGTTTCAATGCCGTTGATGAGCCGTTGAGGTTCATCGCGCCAGGAGACTTCGGTGCTGACCTGTGTCTTGAGGTCTTTGATCTGGCAATTGCCGCGAGCCAACTCGTCGCTGCCAGCGATGACGGCGATACGAAAGCCGCGTTGATCGGCATACTTCAACTGCTGACCGAGCTTCTTCGGTTCCGGATAAAGCTCTGCACCGATCCCGGCACTGCGAATCACACTACCGATCTTCAAGTACTCATTCAACGCATTCTTGTCGAAGTAGGCAATCAAGACCGGCGCTGCGGCTCGGATCGGTTCGATGCGTTTGAGTGTCTCCAGCGCAGCCAGCAGGCGATCGAGCCCGAGCGACGCGCCGATGCCGGGCAAGTGCTGCTTCGTATACAATTCCGCCAAGTTATCGTAGCGACCGCCTGAACAAATACTGCCGATCGACGGCAGATCGGCTAAGAATGTTTCAAAGATGACGCCGGTGTAGTAGTCGAGCCCGCGCGCAATACTGACGTCGAGCTGGAAGCGCGAGTCGGGAACGCCGGCAGATTGCAGACCGCGCACGACGTCGCGGAGTCGCGACACACCGGCCTCACCCAGTTCGTTGCCGGCGAGCAGACTATCGAGCCGACTGAGCACCGCATCGGCGCTGCCGTCGATGACTGCGAATTCCAAAACACTCTTGGCCGCTTCACCGCTGACTCCGGCTGTCGTAGCCATTTCTTTAGTGACTTCATCGGGACCGATCTTGGCCAGCTTGTCGAGCGCGCGCAGAATCGGAACGCTTTTGTCGGCAAGATCCAGTTTCTGCAACAAGCCGTTTAGGATTTGTCGGTTGTTGATCCGCAAGCTGAACTCGCCCACACCGATCGCGCACAGTAGTTCATGAATAACCAGCGCGGTTTCAATGTCGGCAACAACCGATTCAGTTCCGATCGTATCGAAGTCGCATTGGACGAATTCACGATACCGGCCGGCTTGCGGACTTTCTCCACGCCACACCGGTGCGATGTGGTAACGCTTGAACGGGACACCGAGTTGAGGAATGTGCTGCGCGGCGAATCGAGCGAGCGGAACAGTCAAATCGAATCGCAGTCCGACTTGCCGTCCTCCTTGGTCTTCGAAACGATAGATCTGACGGTCTGTTTCGTCGCTCCCTTTGCCGACCAGGATTTCGAGCAATTCGAGAGCAGGTGTATCGATCGGGCAGAACCCGTAGCTGCGATAGACTCGGCGCGCGGTCTCCATGATGCGCTCGCGAGGCATCATCGTCTCGGGCAGATAGTCTCGAAATCCTCGGAGCGTGCGCGGTTCGATGCGCTGATTCATAGCGTGAGTCAATCTTCTAGTTGCTTATCCGACCAACACCGGCAGCAACTCAGGCTCCGGTGATCGAATGTTTTCGTAGTCTTCGTAACCGAGAGTCGCCTCGACGTATTCGACAACTTGCTCGGCGGTTTCAAAATACTTGTCGTACACACCGTCATCGTCAAATTCGCAGGCATCGGTCGTGTAGTCGCGACAAATCTGAGGCCGAGTCTCGTAGATGCCGCAGAGATTGTCCGGTCGGAGGTGCTTGCAAGTGGTGTGCACGAGCAGATACCAGCTCTCATCGTCCACAAACACCGAGGCTCGATCGTGCAGCAAGTACCAACGCATGAAGTCAAAGTCCCGTCGCTCTTCCGGCGTATCGATTGCCAAAGCGAAATAGCGACAGCACTTGGCTGTGCAATGATCGCACAAACAATCCCCGGCCGGCACCTTGTCGCGACACATGCGTCGAACAGCCATATCGTTTCTCTCGGATGAGTTAAGCAGTAAGGAGTAAGGTGTAAGTGGGAGGTCAGTCCAACAGCTTGTGGAAGCGGTTGAATTGGTACGCAGTCTATCGAGAGCTATCAGGTCTAGCAAGGTTCGCAAGCTCGCCCATTTCCGCATCGACCGCGAATTTGACTGATCCATCGACCGCAAACAACCCGACCTTTTTGGATGTGTTGTCTTGATGAAAGCAGTACGGCGCAAGCCGCGTCTTGATTTCATTCAAGCGGAACGGCGCAAGCGGTCCGGTTCTGCAAAATCGATCGTGAAGAACCGGACGGCTTGGGGTCGTAACCCGACGCGTAAGCGAGGGATGCGGGTCCCTCACTTACGCGTTTTGAAGTTGCGCTTTTCGAGAAATCCGGAACCAACGCTTTCACAAATCCTGAAACCTCGTACTCAGCCGCAGGCGGTACTCGTAATCGTACTCGATCATGACGCATCGAGTACGAGTACCATTTCATTGAGTACGAGTACGAGAATACGTCCAAAAGCGCAACTTCAAAACTTACGCGTCGGGTTGAGATTGGGACCATAGTCAGTCGGAGATCGATCAAATCAACCGACCTTTTTTGATTCGGTGATCAGCTTCTTCGAGATCTGTATTGACAGACAACCACGATTCGGGACACGCTGTGCCTTATCGTCGAACTTGCGGATGGATGCTGCGAATCGACGTGCGGTGAAGGATGCCGCTGAACAGAAACAACCCGCCGGCGGATCGGAATGCCGGCAAAGAAACGGATCAACGCAGAACAACGACTCATATCGTTGAACTCACTAGGCCGTTCCCCAAAACAACTCAATCACAACGCTAGCATACTGTGGCAAGGAGGCCGCTTATGTCCACGTCGCGTCGACGTCCCGAGGGAGCTCTGAGTCTCCGCAGCCTACTCAAGAAGGCAGTCTTTGTCGGAGCCGAGGACATTTGCGTCAGCCGTTGTGTGGGCAAAGCCGAGCACTGCCGACCGGGTGACTGCTTCGTTCCGCAAATCTCCGGTGATGTCGATCAGCACGAAGCGGTCGAACTTGCTGTCAAAAACGGAGCCGTCGCTGTCGTTTCCGAGCGACTCCTGCCGGTCTCGATTCCTCAGTGCCTCGTCGAAAACAACAGCACTGCTTACGCAGAAATTTGCCAAGCTCTGGCCGGATCACCGTCGCAGCGGATGCTGACGATCGGTGTCGTGGGAACGCACAGCAAGACCACGACGGCGCTGTTCATCGCCTCGATGCTCAAAGGTATCGGCGGATCCGTGGCCTATTACACGTCGCTCGGTTCGAGCGATTCAGAGTTCACGGATCGCACAGCCAATCAACCGCCCTCGGCTCGCAAACTGGCTGACTGGATGCGTCGCGCGGATCTCAACGGCACGCCTTCCATGGTCATCGAACTGGCCCAACCGATGATCCAGCATCAAGTCGCTGCCGGTGTCGAATTCGATCTGCTGATTGTCACCGGTCTGCGAGCCGGACAACATCAGGGCTCAGCCTCGCAGCGTCGCTATCAAGAGTGGCTTGACCGCGCAGTCCTGCGATTGAAACCGCACGGCATGTTGTTGGTCAACGCCGATGATGCGCAAGCCATGCAGTGGGCCTCCAAGCTGGATTGCCATGTTGTCACGTACGGTTTGGATGCCAGCGAAGATATTCGCGGCAAGCGATTGTCGCGAGCCGGCGGACAGCAGCAGATCTTGGTTCGAGCCGGCAACACGCTGATGCCGCTGACGCTGAACATGCCGGGCGATCACATCGCGCGAGCCGCCCTGGCCGCCGCTGCGACCGGTTGGATGTTTGACTTCCCTGTCTCCGAAGTCATCCATCACATCGAACGATTGAAAACAATTCCCGGTCGCATGCAACGCGTTTCGCAATCCGTCGACGTACCGATTTACATTGACGCAGCCGATACTCCGGACCGTCTGGCCGTGGCTCTACATGCGATGCAGTTGCACGGTTTCGGACGCTGCACCGCAGTTGTTGATCTGAGTGCACGCTTGCATCCGCAATGGCGCAGTCGCTTGGGCGAAGTGCTGGAGAAAGCCGGTGCCCGCGTCGTCTTGACCGGCTCGGCACTAACCTCGGATTCCGCTCGCCAAGCTGCGATGGATGTGCTCGGTGGATTGAAGAAGCCGGGGCGACATGAAGTGATTCCCAATCGCGCCGAAGCCATTCGCTGGGCAGTGAAGAATACGCACGAAGGAGCGATCTTACTGGCCGGTTGCGGAGCGAACACGTGGATGAGCGGCAATGAGCATCTAATTATCAGTGACGAAGCATCAGCCGCAGTTGCGGTGGCAGAACGTCACGCCAACGAAGCCGCAGCCGCATCCGTCCCCATGTTGAGCATCTTCCCACCACCCGAATCAAGCTCGACGTTCAAGCAGTAAAAACTCTCGCGATAACTGGTAACGAGGCTCCAGCCCTCTTTTCCCTACAAAACGTGAAGCGTATTAATTGCTCGGCAAAGTGAGCTTCACGGGATGGGCCGGGAACGGATTGATAGCTTTGAGTTGGGAACGGAACGAACTCGCCACATTGGATTTCGGGCACAAGCGGAGGAATGATCAGGCGATATACATTGCCGAGCACTTGGTGAAATGCCCAGATTCTACTCCGCAGGCATTTGCAGATAATGCGGCTTTGGAAGCGACCTATCGGTTCGCCAATTCCGAGCATACTGCGGCGGAAGTAATCATGAGTGCTCATCGTGATGCAACGCTGCAGCGAATTCAGGACGGAGATACCGTTGCCACCATTCAGGACACAACGGTCATTGATCTCACGAAGCCTACACTACAAGTCAGCGATGCAGGTGTATTGAAACCGGTGTTCGAAGCGCGGTCGCTACGGCATCCGCTGTATGCCGTGCGAGAAAACGGGATTCCGCTGGGGATTGTTGATCAAGTCAGTGGATTCGCGAAAAAATCGAGAAAGACAAAACCAGCAAGCAACGAGCTAAGGATAGGCGAGTCACTGACTTCTCGTTGAAAGAAAGCTCCCGTTGGCTGGAGATGTTTCAAAGCAGTGAGCAGTTGGCCATGCTCCATCCGAATACGCAGTTCGTTCACGTCGCGGATAGCGAATGCGACATCCACGAGATCTACTTGGAGAAAGAAGGTCGGCGAACCATCACTTCATCATCCGAGGAGCGAGAGCGATCGGAGGGTTGTTTCAGATGAATCGGATGAACCTCAAAAGCTCAGCACCTTACTGTCCAAGCTGTCGGTCCTGTATGAAGAAGTTGTGGATGTCGGCGATCGGAGGCATTGATCAGCGGCGAGACGAGGAGCAAATCGCCAAGGAGCACGGCCTGCACGACAGGCCGTTGTGGTGTCGAGCCAGAATAGCGTTGCAAGGCCCGCGACGTCCCGGCGAACGCCTTCCTGATGTAGAGCTCAATGTTGTAGAAGCGGTAGAACTCTCGCCGCCGGAAGACGAAGAGGCGATTCGCTGGGTGTTGATCACTTCACTGCCGATCAATGAGCTCCACGAGATTCGACGCATCGGTAAGGGGCTTTATAAGAAGCGATAGCAAGTTGAGGTGCTGTTCAAAACGCTCAAGTCAGGTATGCGGATCGAAAAGCTGATACGAATCGCTATCCGCATTACAAACAATTGCGGCGTTGATGTACATCGCAGCGTTCCGAGTCGAAGAGCTGAAAATGGCAGCCAGTAGCGCGCGGAGAGCTCCTTGCAGTGAATACGTCTCGGCGGCTGAATGGAAGAAGCCCTATACATGGTCAGAAAAAAGACACGCAAGTTGCCGGACAAGCCGCCGACGATGGCTGAGTTCATTCTTATGGTCGCACTGGCCGGTGGATACTCCCACCGCCCAGGCCGATCCCCAGGCTCCGAAACCCTCTGGCATGACCTTCAAAAAATGGAAGCATACCGCGACGTGTACCTCACAATCTTTAACGAATGAGTTTTGTAGGGAAAAGAGGGCTCCAGCCTCGTTACCCACTGCCCGCGAGGCTCTAGCCTCGCCGTCTCTGCCGACGATCTTCCATTGACGTTGCAGGTGTTGGTACTTCTGACTTGGTTAGGATCAGTTTAGGAAAACTGATCTACAACTTGGAAAAAGGATCTACTTTGAAAATCTTTTCAAAAAAGTTGAAGTCGTCTCGACAACTTGCATTGACACGCGATTTGGAATTCCGGTATTCCCCTTATCAATCGCATGAACACACACAGTGCTGTGACCGATCGATCGCGTCGGACTCAGAATGACGAGGATCGATTCACTGCAAAGATTAAGTTCACGGAGGAACTAAGACCCGCGTGTGATGAGCGACAAGGATGTCAAACCAAGTGAAGCTCTGTCGTTAGCATGAAGTTTTGCGGGAAACTTCGGCTGGCCTCCCTCCTGGGTCGGAGCACAATGCCGAATGCCATGCGGTTTCTGGGTCAATCGCATACAAACGGCGCTTCGCGACAGAGCTTAGACTGCGCACCGGGGCGGCGAGCCTTTGAACTCACCGCCTCGGTGCCAGGGAACACAGGCCGCTTCGATCGCCATCGAAGCGGCCTTTTTTATTTCCCGGTTTGAGCCAACGGTTCTCAGTACGCGTTTACTTCAGCAACACGCCGAGAATAAATTCGCGCTCGTTCGCATACTTATCCGACTTCGAGACGCCCGGTATCGACAAGTGGCACTCGTGCCCGCAGGCATCGGATTTCTCTTTCAGCTTCACGCCGTAAACAGGGTGATGAATTCCGTGACCTGCGTCTTTACTCGGCAGTGTCATATCGGCACCGTAAGTCATCCACAGCGGCGGGTCTTTGCCGTCAACGTGGTTATACGGCGAGAACTCGACGTACAACGATTTGTATTTGTCATAGTTCTCCAGCGCGCCCTCGATCGTCTTTTCTCCCACTGCAAAATTAATCATCCGATGCTTCAGCACATTCGGCCCCAACCAAGGTTCAATCTGCTTGGGATCGATCGATGTCTGACCGGCAGAGACCGCCGCTCCGGCGACGCGAGTCGATTGCCGCTCGACCGGATCGGATGAATCGGGCTTGGCCAAGTCATCGTGCAGCAGCAACCACATCGACGTACAAGCTCCGGCGCTCCCGCCGGTCAGGACGATACGATCGGTTTTGATATTCCATTCCTTAGCTTTCGACTTGATGAATTGAATGGCTCGTGCAGCATCGTGAACCGGAGCCGGCAGCGGATCGTTCGGAGTCAAACGATAGTTGATGGCCGCGTAAGAAATCCCCTGCTTTAAATAGGGAACGAAAGCATCCGACTTGCGTTTCTTATCGCCGGCGGTCCAACCGCCGCCGTGGATGTAAACCAAGAGCGGTCTCGGACTATCACCGGAAGCTTGCCAGAAATCGATCGCGTTGCGTTCATGCGGACCGTATTTCACATTCGCATAAGTCGGTGCAGGGCCATCGTCATCCGCCGCCTTCTCTTGAGCTGCAGTAAATGAACTGAGGGGAACGAGCATTAACAGCGAAGCGATGAGACTCGCGAAACAGAATGGGCATTTCATCGTTGGAGTTTCCTGCCATCTTTGGGGTTTGAAAAACGGAACAAATCAAGGACTGAAGAGCAAATGATGCAGACCGCATATCAGCCCGCGGGTTTGCCGAAACGAAAACGGACCGGATTGGCCGTACGTTGCCAATCGTCGGCTTGCATCACAATTGAATCGGTCAACGAACCGGCGTTGAAAGCGACTTTGTTTTCGCGACGTCCTACTTCGCTATCTGCGTACAAAGTGAACGGCAGGATCGGTTCGCCGAAAGGAGGCACGCTCCCCGGTACGAGGCCGGTCATCTGCATGAGCTCATCCTTGGTGGCAAAACGGGCTGCTCTTCACCTTCAATTCGCGCTTCACTGCGGACGAGTCGAGCTGCTCGTCGGCACACAGGATGAACAACGCATAACGGTCGTCGATTTTCAGCAGCAGAGCTTTGGCTCCGACGTGTAACGGTTCGCAGCGAGCTGCTGCGGATTCCTCGGAGGTGAACGTCGGCTTGTGTTGTATGGAACGGAATTCGATCTCTGCGGCTTGCAGCTGTTCAACAATGCGCTGAGTTACCGGATGATGTTCACTCGATGATGTCATGACGAGGTCAGATTACCGGGAATGGAAGGAACGATTTGAGCGGCAGGTGGCGAGCGGCTACCATTGTGAACCTGTTCTACCGCTTGTGCCACCCACATGCACCATCCCACCCGAGCCCCGGCCCACCACAAGGAATGCGCCATGAAACGACGAAGCTTGCTACGATGCCTTTCAATAAGCTGCTGTGCCATTGTTAGCACGGCATGTTCGACGCCTGCCGTTATGAGGGCCGCAGAGCCGGCAGCGTCCGTGCGACTGTGGCAAGGCGATGCTCCAGGCTCGGAGGGGAAGACGGAACCGGAAAAGGTCGACGCTCGCAGCGCCGGCTTTACCAATATCACCAACGTGCATCAGCCTTCGATCACTCCGTATCTTCCCGAACCGTCCAAGCGAAACGGAGTCGCGGTGCTGGTCATACCTGGCGGCGGTCATCGCGTGCTGTGCATGGGCCACGAGGGTGAAAATATCGCGAGAGTTTTGGTTGACCAGGGCATCACGGCGTTTGTTCTCAAGTACCGTTTGGCTCGCGAAGAAGGATCAACATACACGATTCAGGATCACGCGCTGGCCGATACAGTGCGAGCCATTCGCACGATTCGAGCTCGTGCCGAAGAGTGGCACATCGATCCGAAGAAAGTCGGCGCCATGGGATTCTCTGCCGGTGGTGAGCTGGCATGGCAAGCCTCCGCCAAAGCCTTTCCGGGTAACCCGGCAGCAAGCGATCCGATTGAGAAGCTCGACGGTCGTCCGAACTTTCAAGCTCTGATCTACCCCGGCCGTTCGCAAGACATCGTTCCCGATGCGACCGTACCGCCGGCTTTCTTGGCATGCTCCGCATACGATCGACAAGATATCGCCGAAGGTTTAGCGGAGGCCTACCTGCGATTCAAACGAGCGAAAGCGGATGCGGAACTACACGTCTATGCCACAAGCAAACACGGCTTCGGCGTTCAAGCAGGCAACAAGGGAGCCATTAAGGGTTGGACCGATCGCTTCAACGAATGGCTGGTGAGCAAAGATTTTCTCAAAGCCGAGTAGGGAAGGGGGACGAGTAGCGTACGGCTGATCTTGACCTCAAGCGGCTCCTTTTGCTACGGACACGATAGTCGATTTGAAGTTTCGTGACGCGAGCTTCCGGCCGACTCTCCATTCAAAGCAAACCGGGGAAAGGATTCCCTATGATCTGGTCCAAAAGCAAAACGCTCTCGGCAGTATTGTTCGCAACGACCGCGCTGTGGTTCAGCAGTGGACGTGCAGCAGCTCAAACTCAAACCTTTGAACCGTTGCAAGCCGGCAACACGCTCGAATCGCAAGTCGTGAGCCTCAAGGATCAGCTCAAGTACGGTCTGCGAGCCACCACACCGGCTCAGTACCAGTACATCGACGAAGTCGTCGCACTCGTCGACAATGTAACTTTACCGCGCTCAATGGTCAACATCATCTATCAATGGGCCCAGAAGCGCAACCCGCGAGTACCATTGCCCTACTTCCAAATCGCACTCCGCAGCGTAGCCTCTCGCCGCGGTATCACCGTGCCGTAAGCCGAATCAAGCCGGTACGGAATCTCTTTCGTACTCGTTTTCGTACTCGTTTTCGTACTCGTACTCAGCGAAGCGGTTCTCGTACTCGTACTCGAAAATGCGAGTCGAGTACGAGTACGAGTACGAGTACGAGTACGAGTACGAGTAGGAGTAGGAGTAGGAGTAGGAGTTGGAGTTGGAGTTGGAGTAGGAGTTGGAAACAGCTCAAGCTGCCGGTTGAAGTCTCAGCCTTTCAACCATGGACCGATCAGCGCAGTAGGGGGCCATCAAATTAAGACGGCGTATATCAGCGGTCGCAACCGCTTGTCACCTAACGTCGTCCCGAGCTAGACAGCATGACGGCTCGGCAGGATCAACGGCATGGATACGAGCGACAACATCGCGCGGGACAACAACTGCAGTCCGAAGCCGACGAGCGTGATGATCAATTGCGGAAGAAAACTGATCAGATACATCGAAAACAGAAAGGCTCGCGGCGTTTGTCGGTGGGCACACGCTGACCTTGCAACCACAGGACCATCGGTGGTGCGCTCATTCCGCTCAAACCCTGCAGCACGCCGCTCACTCCGAACGTCGGCAGTACCCAATACCACCTGCCCGCCGACTTCCAGTTCTCACCGCTAACCCATTGCGTCACCACTGCGAACAGGATCAAGACTCCGACTATCTGATCGATGAGGTGCGGAGCTGACGCGATGATCGTCGATAGCCCGAGAATACCGATCGGCAGAAATGCAACTCGGATGGATGCCGGAACGGCGACGTCTTGCACGGTCAAATTCTTGCGCAGTCGCCACAGCCCCATGAGATTCTGTGGAAGCATCGCAGTGATGATCAAGATCTGCGATTCAGGGAGAGAATTGCCGGCCCAAAGCAACAAGGGAATGCCCAGCACGCCGGCGGCGAACCCGATCGTCGCTTGCAACAGAGCCGACAGAGCCAGGATCAAGATGCTGCAGATCAATCGTTCCGGCGACTCCCAAGGACCAGTCGCAAACCAATCTGCCGGATTCATCCGATTCTCGCTGCAAGCACTACCGTCTTTCTTCGCCAACTCCCGCAATTATCACGGCGGGAAGCTCCTTTCACAAGTTCAACCGCGTTGCTGAGCAGTATGTCAGAGGAGGCTCGGCTCCGCTACGAATAGTTCAACGTTTCATTGTATCGCGGTACGTCGCATGCATTCCAACGAACAAAAAATGTCAGATGCTGTCAGATGTTTCTTCACGGTGGGTATGGTTACTGTATCATCAAATCCAAACATCGACCCCATCGTGTAGTACCCGTCCACCTCTCACAAGTTTGAGCTGCAGGAGAGGGCGTTCGGTCGAAGCGCGATCTATCAACCGTGCCGGGAGCCCTCTCCCGAACCTCCTCTGGAGGGCACGATTCGACCTCTCTCAGGCGGCACTTGGGAGTGGTGACAGAGTGCGAAGCTTGGATCGGCTGGTTGGTGTTCAATCGGAATGAATCAGATAGGTTGTACGAGTATGGCCCGAGTTCTCAGACTGAAATGTCCCGGTTGCTCGACACAGTTGGAGCTTGAAGCGGGTGTGCAGGAGATGCTGCACATCGATTGTCCAACCTGCGGCAAACATTTTGCAGCGAAGGTTCCGAGACTAACAAACCCCGGCTTCGTCAGTGCGAAGCCGATCGGCGCACCGCCGACTGCCGATCCGTTTGCCGATTTGTCCCCAGCTGCGCCTTTTCCTGCACAGCAGTCCCCACCCGCCGCTCCGATGATGCCTCAAGCGCCCATGCCCTCGTCTCCGATGTATCAGGTGCCGCGAGCCAAACGAAAACCGTTTCCGGTGAAGTGGGTTTTGATTCCGGTATTCAGCCTGCTCGGGCTCGGCATCCTCATCCCCTTGGGCATCTGGGCGGCTTCTGCTCTCTCGGACTTCGAACCTTCCGACTTGACGGAGATCTCGGTCGTCGCTGATTCGCATGGAGCACTATATTCCGACGTTATGCAGCGCATGCGGCAAAACATCGAAACTATGAATCAAGAACTCGACAAGGTTTATACGCTCGATGAAATAAAATCGAGCGTCAAGAAGGAGCAAGCTTTCCAAGAGAAGATCTTGGTCCGCGCCTCCAAGCTCGGATCGGTCAGTTCGACGCAGAGCCAAGTGTTCGAAAACGAGATGAAACAACTGATCAGAGAAGCGGATACCATGATGGTGGCTCGCATGAAGTCAGACCTTGTGCGCAAGAACGGTGAGACCGCTAATCAGTTGGATGACGACACCAAGCACGCGACCGCAGTCCTCGGTCGAGCCTACAACGCTATCGTCTTCGGCTTTATGACGGAACTACCGCAACCGAAGAATGAGCGCGAGAAGGTTTACTTCGCTCAAGCCGACATCTGTCGCAAATACTTCAAGACGCTGGCCGGGATGACTTCGGAATCGAAATGCAAACGAGGTTCGGAAGAATTGAATACGTTTGCAGATGAGCTCTTTGAATTGGCACTCAAGCGAGCATCGCTGGGAAAGAAAGCAGTTGAGTTCGTTCCGAGTGAGTATGAGAAGTTTGATGCAATGCGGCCCGATGTAGAAAAGGGACTCGTCTATATGATGCGCCGCGATGCAGGCAAGCCGGAACACTATCTCGAGTCCCTGGTTCGATTCAAGATCGCATACACACTAGTCGATCGAGGTGCCTTCGAAGCGGACGAGGCCGAACTTCGAAGCCAATGGGCGAAAGTCAAGGACTCCGATATCTGGAAGTCCATGTCCTATTCCCTTTTGGCCAACCTCGGTTTCAAGCCGGAAGAGATACCGGTCTCCAGTACTCATTCGCTTGCCATTCCGACCCTCGGCAGTAATTTCGGACCACTTGCGAGCAATGGAGGGAAACAGGAAGAGACTCCTTCTTCGACCAAGCCGAGCAGTTCATCGAATGCGCCTCAACCATCCGGTTCTCGTCCGAACGACCCGTCAGCAAGTCTCGCCCAGAATGATAAGGGAACTTCGGCAAGCTCAGGATCGCCCAGTTCATCTTCACCCAGTTCGAGTTCCTCCGGTTTAGCGTCTCCGAACTCCCAGTCCGGAACATCTGGACAATCGAGTTCGAACAACGCGCTCAGCTCCAATGCTTCTGATCCCTCGCGAAACGGCAGTATGTTCCCGCAACCTCCGTTCGGTCCGAACGGTCCGCGAGGCGCCATGTTCGGCCCGCCGGGCGATCCCAACTTCGGTCCGAATTTCGGCCCCGGTTTCGGACCGATGCCGGGCGGCGGAAACTTCCCTGGTCCCGGCAGCTCAATGCCGCCGGAGTTCAACGACAAAAGTCTGGCGGAGCGATTCGGACCGCCCAACGGAGTGCGTGTTCTCGTTGATCACGGGAAGGCTCAGATCGGCGTACAGGTTAATGACTTTCTTAAATCAGTCGGTGCAGTCAACACGATGACCCTCTCTTCCGGAAGTAAGACCCGAATCGGATTCCAGAACAAAGGCGACCTCAAGTCGATCGCTGAAAAGATCACGTTCGGCAAAGTGGTCGAAATCGATAACGAACAACGAATCATTCGCGTCGAAGTGGGTCCATAACGGACAGCTCTTCAGTGCCCGACTGTTTCGCCGATCAGATTACCGAGTGCATCGAACCGCAGCTCTTCGGCTGCAGATAAACGTTCAAGCTGTGTAGTCGTCGGGCGTCGATCGAGCAGTGCTTCGCTCACCAGCATATGCGCCGTCGAAAGCGTATCGGCGATGCGAACTACAGTTGCTGTGCGGTAATCAACCAACGGCAGGGAGACAAGCATCCGCTCGATGGCTTCTTGATCGCTGTCGAATACGATCGGTATCTTCGCGCTCTGCGGCGTCAAAGCGGTAAGCGCGTTGATGCTCGTCTTACGATGATCAACGTCTTGCGCACATTGCGTCGTAACTGCGTCCGCCATTCCGATTCCGATCGCATTGCCGGCTGTTTCAGCAGTCAAACCGCGAACAAAGATGCGTTTGATAAACGGAGTGGAACGATCACCGCGCACCGGCAGACTGTCATAGCCGTGGATGCTGCGGTTGATCACATTCGGATCCATGCCGGTGCCGCTGATGTTCTTCCCCATGCGATCCACGATCAACAAATCAATTTCATCAAAAGGAAGAAGCGGCATCAGCGACTTGGCTACTGCATGCAGGCGCTCTTCCGCAGCAGGCATATCATCCCGATCGACAGCTTCAACGAGAGCTGTTTCATGAAACTGATTTTCCACGACAGCGATGCCGCCGATCATGGCTGTGTTGTCGATGATCGACTGAGCCATCGTGCGAATAGCTCGCTCATAACCGAATTCGGTCGCTGCCAAATGCATCGTCTCAGCTCCCTTGCGTTTGCCGAGTCCGATAACGCACATCTTGAGGAGACCGCTGCCTATCGATCCGAAGAAGTCGGTATGCGGTTTGACGCGATTGATCAGTATGATGCCGTCGGCTTGCAACGCATCGGTGCTGCAGAAGGCGGCAACACCGTCGGCGGTTCGTCCGACTTCGCGCACGTCGAGCGACGCAAGGATAGGAACGCCCATGGACTCCGGCGTGATACCGTAGCTCGCCAAAACTTCGAGCTGTCCTGCGGGAGTAGCGCCACCGTGACTCCCCATCGCAGGTATCAAGAACGGTTCGGTGCCGAACACCTTCAGTTCGCTCACAACGGCGGCCGTGATGTCAGCGAAGTGCGCGATACCGCGCGAACCGACGCCGACGGCGATCCGCATTCCCTTTCGCAGTCGAGGGCGGAGTTTGGCAAGCTCGCTGCGAACGGTCGAATCGATTTCTACTTTGGGTGTCGGTGCAAAGACTTGCCGAACAGCAACCATGCGAGGCAATGAGATCACGAGGCGAATCCTATTTCTGCTTTACTTGATCCAACTACGAAGGACCGCCGCATCGCGCTTGCAAGCCGCGATGACCGGACCGATCTTTTCAGGCTCGATCGGCTTTTGCCCGAAGTACTCGACATGCAGCGCAAGGGGAATGGGGGCAAGATTCTTCGATACAAATTGAAAGAGATCCTTATTGACCAATCCTTCACCAAGCGGAACATCTTTGACGTCGCCCGGAGTCGGCCCGGTGCGCTGCGAGTCCTTGAGATAGACCGTGCGAATGTGCGGCCGGACAGCTTCGATCGCAGACCGGAAGGAACCGCTGATTTCGATGCGCATATGACGTAGATCGAGCGCGATGCCGAGGACTTGCGGATCGATCCCCTCGAACATCTCAGCCAAATCCCAAATCACATTACCGACGTAATTCTCGCCGGCATGATTCTGATAAACACCGATCATCCCCAGTTCTTTCGCGGCATGCGATAACTCTTGCAGCTTGCTACGGAGTTCGCGTACTTGCTGCAATCGTGATGACGATCCGGAGTACTTGAGATGAGACAGTCGAAAGACATTGGTCCCCGATTGTTTCAGCGTTTTCAGCAGCTTGATCTCAGAATCGCCTGCCGATGCAATGTCCGTGGCGGCGATAAGCAACGACTTGTTCTTCGACTTCAGAGCAGCCGCCATCTGCGGGACTTGCTCAGCCGCTTTCTCCGGTTCGATATGACCGCCTTTCCGAATGGTAGCTTCGATACCGTCAACTTCCATCTGCTCGACGGCCGTCGCCAACTGCTCAAACGAATGCGTTTGAAACACTTTGGTGAAGACAGCGATCGGGAACCGCGGCGCGGTCGGCGACTGAGCAGGTGCCGATGTGTGCAGCACCGAAGTGCCGATTGCAACGGCACCGGCGGCGGCGGAACTACGATGAAGAAACGTTCTGCGATCCATGTGGGACTCGATTTCAATCAGGGAGTTTCTTGAGGCGGATATTACGGAAGTAGGTCGTGCTGCCGGGATCGTGAGCCTGCAGCGCGATCGCACCGTGAGTGAGAATGCGTTCCTCGCGACCCTTCTTACGAACCGGCTTGGCCTCTTCGGTGTAATCGACCACCGTCTTTCCGTTGATCGCCACCGTGATGTGCTTGCCGACCACCGTGATATGGAACTCAAACCATTCATCGTCCGGCACGGGAGACTTGTCGAGATCCTTGACGTCGACAAGACTGCCGGTCTTGCGCGGGTCTTTCACGAATGACGTGTTGATCTGAGCTTCGTAGCCCTTCTTCAACGAGCCCGGGCCGCGATCCTCTGTGTGGAAGAAGACCCCCGAGTTTGATCCGGGAAGCGTTTTGACTTCCGCTTTAAACTCGAAGTTCTTCAAATCACCAAAACCCGGTCGCACACAGAACAAGTGTGCCATACCACCGTTGAGTTTGAGCGTACCGTCTTCAACCTTGAAGCACTCGGGCTTCTCATTGGCTTTCCAGCCGTCAGTCGACTTGCCGTCGAAGAGTGTAGTCCATCCGTCGTCAGCAACGGCAGCCGCCAAGCTGATGCAACTGGACAGCAGAAAGCAAAAAACAAAGAGCGGTTTCATGAAGTGCACTCGAAACGAATTGTGGGTGGGATTATGAGCAGATGGAGATGGTTTGACGAAGACCGCGGGCAAGCATGGCCCGACAGCTTGCGATTTCGCCCCTGCTATTCTCGTTGATCGTCGCTCTCGTGTACACTGACCCGAGTCGGCAAAAACGGATGCGGCGCGACCATCGATACGCATCCGTTGGAACATCCTTCTTGAATCATTGCGGATCACTCCGATGAAATCATCGACATCTTCTTCAGGCAATCAGAAGAGCGAATCAGGTCCAAGCGCGACCAAGCCTCGCAGTCGTGAATGGATGATCTGGGCGGTCGTGATTGCGGTCAGTGCAATCCTGTTGTGGCCCACGATTAAGGAGAAGGCTCTCGACATTGCCGGAATCGAGCCGCCCGAGTCGAAGATCGCTTGGAAAGAAACTCTCGCTGCGGCAATGGATGAATCCAAGTCGGCAGGCAAACCGATTCTCGCCGTCTTCAGCGCGTCATGGTGCCCGCCGTGCAAAATGATGAAGCGCGATGTGTGGCCCGATGAAAAGGTGACAGCAGCAGTCGAGTCGAAGTTTGTCGCGGTTCATCTGGATGTCGATGAAGCGGACGGCGGTCGAGCTGCCGAGAAGTATCAAGTCGACAGTATCCCTCGCATTCTCGTCTTGGACGCCGAAGGGAATGTCTTAGCCTCGGCAAGTACGATGACGCGCGACGGTACGCTCGCCTTTCTCGATAAGGCAGCAAGGGCGAAATAGTCCGCCCGGTTCAGCACGTGACAAGCGCATGAACGCGGAACGGCGCAAGGGGATTGTTGATTTAGTCAGCTTCGGCAGATTAAGGTCCCAATCGTAACCCGAAGCGTAAGCGAGGGACCCGCATCCCTCGCTTACGCTTCGGGTTACGATTAAATCAACAGCCCGCAAGCCGTCCGGTGTCGCAACCGTTCCGTTGCAGCAACATCGATCTTGAAGAACCGGACGGCTCGCGCCCGTTCCGCTTCAGGAGACTCTCTTTTTAGTATCGCTGCTATGCTTTGCGTGTTTTGCTCAGCCACTGGACCAGTGTGCGCAGCATGGCTCCTGTTCCGCCGGCGTCGTAGTGTCCTTTCGGCTTGTCGGCGAAGGCAGGGCCCGCGATGTCGATGTGTAGCCAAGGAGTCTCACCGACGAAGCGTTGCAGAAACTTCGCAGCCGTGATCGCTCCGCCCCATCGACCGTCGCCGACGTTCTTGATGTCAGCAACTTGGCCGTTGATCTGTTCATCGAAGAAGGAATACATCGGCAGTGGCCAGACGTATTCTCCGACTTGCTCAGCAGCCTGCTGAATTTCTTGTTGCAGATCGGCATCATTGCCCATCAAGCCGGAGATGTCGGTTCCGAGTGCGACAACGCACGCGCCGGTCAATGTCGCCAAGTCGATGATCTCGATCGGCTTCTCATCCAAAGCGACATTCAGCACATCGGCGAGCACCAATCGACCTTCGGCATCCGTGTTATGAATCTCAATCGTCGTTCCTGAACGGGCCGTGAGCACATCTCCGAGTTTGAAGGCGGTGCCACTGATCAGGTTCTCGACGAGTCCGACCAATCCGACGATCGGTTGTTCGATCTGCAGCGCGGCGGCGGCTTGTAAAGTACCCAGGACCGTGGCCGCGCCTGCCATATCGCACTTCATCGTCAGCATGCCGTCGGTCGGCTTGATCGAATAGCCTCCGCTGTCGAAGGTGACACCTTTTCCGACGAGCGCTACCGGCTGTACATCCGTCTTCTTCCCGGCATAGCGCATGATCAGCAAGCGCGGCGGACGCGCCGATCCTTGAGCCACGGCCAACAACGAATCGCATCGTTCGCGGCGCAGGCGAATTTCATCCCAGACTTCGAGGGTGATTCCCGATGCGCTGCAGACTTCCGCAGCTCGCTCAGCGAACGATTCGGGAGTCATCTTATTCGGAGGCAAGTTGACCAGCTCGCGGACCAGCATTTGGGCTCGCCCGATCGCTTCGCCCCGTTGCAAGACAGCCGCGCTGACGGCAGCTCCTGCTAACACCAATTCGCGGAACGGCTTGATATTCTTCTCGGCTCGGAAAGTATCTTGCCCGACGTTTGCATTGAGTGCGGCGACAATAGCGGAAACGATCACTGCGTCGCTATCCGAAGTCCCAGCCAACCCATCGACAGCCAGTACGACGCGATCACGAGCTCGATCGCTGATGCGTTTCACCGCTGAACCGGCGATGCGATATGCCTCGGGCGCTCCGAGCTTTGCGAGTGAACCGCCGCCGACGACTAAGACTGTCTGCGGCGTGACTCCGTTCACTCCGTACAAGACGCTTGCTTTGCCGATCTTGGATGAAAGTTCACCGCTTGCGATCAACCGCGTCAGCAAACCGCCGGAGAGTTGATCGATGGCAGCCGTCGTCGACGACTTCAACCCCTCATCATGCAGGATGGTGATCAGAATGTCAGCCGATTCAGCGATCGGGTTGCCGGTTGAAACGGTTACAAGCATACGAACTCCCCGTTGATGGGTTTTAAATAGGTTGATGATCTTAGAGATGATGTTTCGCGACGATGTCGAGCGGCCGGATGCAAAGGCCCGTTGCTGGCGATAATGCTCGACCGAACCATCGGCAATGGACCACCGCGACCGTCTGTGACTCGTCCTCGGCCTCCTCCAAGATGAGCCGACCGGCGGCGAAGTCCACGGTTGCAACTGATACTCGAAATAGACGCCGAACATACCGCAGGCCGTTTGGCATAAATCGAGTGCCGCGGTACCGAAGCGACGAACGCCGTGAATTTGCGAACGAAAGAAGTCACCGATTGCAGCCAAGGTGGCTTCCATCATGCGGCCGCGATCATAGAAGAAACCGACACCGATCATCGTCTGGTCCAGTCGCGTGTGATTGTTCACGTGAATCGCTTTGCCGTTGTGATAGGCTCCGCCGCCGCGCACGGCCCAATACCAATCGCCGTGAATCGGATTGACGACGACACCGCAATGAGCAACTCCACCGCGATAGTAGGCGATGGAAACGGCGAAGTGAGGAATGCGATGAGCAAAGTTATTCGTGCCGTCGAGCGGATCGACGATCCATAGATGTTCCGCATCGAGCGCGGCAGTGTGCGCTTCTTCGCCGAGAATCGCATGGCCGGGGAATCGAGCTGCGATTACTCGCGCGACGGCTTGTTCCGATTCGATATCGGCCTGCGAAACCAGCTCCGCAGGTCCCTTTTCACGCATCTCGACACCACGATGAAAATAGTGCAGTAGCACGCGTGACCCTGCTTCGGCGGCAGCAAAGGCGGCTCGCAGCGCATCGTCCGCCGGAAGATCGAACTCTACCGGGATCGCAAAGAAGTCGTACGGGTCAGTCATCCATTCAGTCCTGCACGGTTCGAACACTCAAGAAATTCGCTTCGACTCGGCAACGCTTCGTTATTCGTAGAGCATACGAGCGGCCACAGCCATCTGATCACAGCGCTCGTTTTCGATGTGGCCGGCATGACCCTTAACGTGGTGGTAAGAGATCGCATGCAGTTCGATGAGCTGATCGAGTTCCTGCCACAGCTCGACATTCTTCACGGGCTTTTTCTTGCCACCTTCCAAACGCATCCAGCCGCGAGACTTCCAACCTTTCATCCACTCGGTCAAGCCTTGCAGTACGTACTTGCTGTCGGAGTGGAGTTGCACGCGACAAGACTTCTTCAAAGCCTTGAGCCCTTCGATGACGGCCTGCATCTCCATCTGATTGTTCGTTGTTTCAGCAGCACCGCCGGAACCGGTCAGCTCTTGCCCGGTCTTCACATCGCGCAGGATGAATGCCCAGCCTCCCGGCCCGGGATTGCCGCTGCAAGCGCCGTCGGTGAAGAGCAATACTTCGCGAAGAGCGCGATTGGTCGTCGGTTCGCTCATGATCCTTCAACTTCCATTCGAAACGAACACAGACCCCACAACGCGCCAGCACCCGACAACAAGCCAACATCTGATAACGATGTTACACCTGGTAACGAGCCATCACCTGGTAACGAGGCAACACCTGGTAACGAGGCAACACCTGGTAACGAGGCAACACCTGGTAACGAGGCAACACCTGGTAACGGGCTCCAGCCTCGTTACCCACTGCCCGCAGGCTCAGCCTGCCGCCGTCTACTTCAAAATACGCAATCAAGCAATGTTAGCGGAGCGGCGCGAAGTTTGTCGACTTAATCGAAACCTGACGCGTAAGCGAGGGACCTTCGTCCCTCGCTTACGCGTCAGGCTGTGATTCGCACCTTAGTCTGCCGATGCACCGAATAAACCAATAAACCCCAAGCCGCCCGGTTGCAGCACGCTTGACTCCACAAAACCGGACGGCTTACGCCGACCCGCTACAAAGTAGACGGCAGCGAGGCAGTATATCGTCTGACTGCCGGCCGTCCCAGGTATTGCCAAAGCCGCCACCGCTGATATCGACCGAGAAAAGAAAAATGGAACCGCATTGCGCCTACGGTCTGCCGCCATCGTGCCATAACCCTCCAAGGTCGGTAACTGAAAGGCTCGATCACGCTATATTGTCCGAAGTCGGCTTACCGATAAACGCCGACAAGTGACTAAGCCGACAAAAGAAAAAGGCCAACATGAACAGGAACTTTGCAACTTCGCAGCCCAACTCACTCTACGCATGGTCGATTCTCGGACTCCGACTGGCAGCACTCTTCGTCGGAATCATCGTGTCGGGAGCCGGATCCGCATCCGCTCAGCAGAGTTTTCGAGAGCTCGTGGGCAATGTTAAAGTCGAAGCGGTCAAGAAGTCACCTTCCCTCACCGTTCCGTACATTACGTGGGGTGGCGACGTTGCCACTTTTCATGCCAACGGCGGGCTGAAAACGACGGGGGATTCGGAGTACAAGCGACTGGGGCTCGATATTCAGCTTGTGCCCGGTGACGACTTCGTCGGGCAAGTGAAGAACTATATCTCAGGCAAAACTCCGTTCCTGCGCGGTACGGTTCACATGCTGGGTCAAGCCAGTGAAGTTTTGGGGGAGGATCCGCGCACCAAGCCGGTAGTCATCCTGCAACTGTCATGGAGTGCCGGCGACCACATCGTGGCTCGCAAGCAAGTCCGCAACTTGAACGATCTCAAAGGGAAGAAGATCGCGGTTCAGCAAGGCGGCCCCCACGTCGGCTTGCTCTACGATTCGCTCTCCGCCGCTCAACTCAATAAAGACGATGTGCAGATCGTATGGACCAAGGACCTGACCGGCCCCGGCGGAGCGGCTGAACAGTTCCGTAAAGACGCAACAATCGATGCTTGCTGTGTGATTACACCCGACATGCTCGGACTGACCGGCGGGTTTGATTCAGCCGGCAGCGGTGCGGAAGGAACTGTCGATGGCGCTCACGTCATCAACAGCACGCAGCAGATGAGCCGTTCGATTGCGGACGTTTACGCTGTACGTCGCGACTGGTTTGATGCGAACAAGGATTGGGTCAAGAAGTTCGTTGCCGGGTACCTCAAGTCAACGAATGCAACCGTCGCCATGCGCAAACAGTTTGAAGAGTCGAAGAAGATGTCACCCGAGTATCAAAAACTGCTGGGCACTGCGCAGAAGATCTTCGGCACGGACGTTTTACCTACACTCGAAGTCGATGCCCACGGATTGATGCTCGACTGCGCCTTTGTCGGCTTGCCGGGTCAGATCGCGTTCTTTGAATCCAGCGGAAACCTCAGCGGGTTCGAAGCCAAGACGAAAGAGGCACTCGATCTGGCAGAGAAGTGGGGTTACGCCAAATCGCGGCGTGGATTCGATCCTGCCGGATGGAGCTATGAAGAGATCGCCAAGCTCGGAGGCATCCCATATGAAACGCCGAAGAATGCAGCGCGGTTTGAAGAAAGCGCCGAAGCCACTCACCAGTTCTTCGGCGAGAACCTCGATGCCAACACGATCGTCAGTTTCACGATCAGCTTTGAACCGAACGAACAGCAGTTCTCGGCCGATCGCTACAGTGCGGAGTTCGAACGCGCACGATGAAGGCCGCTTCGACATTCGGCAATGCCCGCGTCGTCGTTCGCGGTCACAGCGATCCGACCAAAACGCTGCTCGACTTCATCCGTGCCGGCATCGCCAAAGGTGTCATCAAGCAAACCGGTGTAGCACCGAACTATCGCTACTTTTATCGCGACCAACCTCTCGACTTGTCCAACATCAAAGAAGTCGTTCGCTTGATCGAGACGGGTAACTTGGGCGGCGGCAAAGACGATCCGATCGTGACTATGCAAGCGGCCATGAATCTGTCTCTGGCTCGCGCTCAAAAAGTAAAGGACTCGCTGGTCGCGTTTGCCAAGAGCAAGGGAGCGACCGTCGACTTGTCGCAGATCACGCCGGTCGGCGCAGGCATTTTGGAACCAGTGATTGCCAAGCCGAAGAATATTCAGGAAGCCAAAGAGAATATGCGCGTCGAGTTCCGAATCGTGAAAGTCGATCCCGAGACGATCGCGCCTACAGACTTCAATTTCTAAACACACTGATTTCTAATCACGGCGCATCGTGCGAACGGAACACTTCATGTTGCAACCGGTGGCGAGGGCATTGTCCGCGGCAGCGGCAATGCTGATGACTTTTTCATGCTGCCTCCCGAGTCAAAGCGCTGATCACGTCGTGGTCGTGCTCGATGACTCCGGGTCGATGGAGCGAGGCATGCGCACCAGTCACGAAGCATCGCGGCGCATCACCGTGGCGCTCGAATCGCTGCGTGCGGTTCTCGCGAAACTGCCTGGGGAAACTCAAGTCGGTATCCTGGCGCTGAACTCGCGAGTCGGTGGATCGCCATGGATCGTGCCGGTTGAACCGCTGGAAAACGGACGTTGGAAACAATCGCTCTCACGTATCACTGCGCGAGGCGGGACTCCACTGGGAGCAGCGGTGAAGACCGGCGCCGACCGTTTGCTGGAACTGCGAGTCAAAGAGCCGGGCGGCTTCTTTCGACTTTTAGTCGTGACCGACGGTGAAGCCAACGATCAGGACTTGCTTGAAAGCTACATTCCCGATTTGATTTCGCGCGGCATCAGCCTCGATGTGATCGGCGTCGACATGCGCGATGCCCACTCATTGGCTAAGCACGCTCATTCGTATCGACGAGCCGCGGACCGCAGCACGCTCGAGCAAGCGCTCAGTGAAGCACTCGCAGAGACGACGGCCGATGATGCAGCCTCGCAAGCCGACTTTGAAATGCTCGCCGGTCTCCCCGATGACGCGGCCGCCGAGTTGCTCAAGAGCATTTCGACGCCGCGCAACGATCCGATCCATCCGATCAACGAATTCGTCGTACCGATCGGAGTGGAACATCCCATCAATCAACCAAGTATGCCCGCCGGCAACAACCCGGCACAAACCAACCCCGCTCAGGCCAATCCGCCGCCAAGTTCGGGCGGCAGCGTACTCGGGTCGCTGTGTTGCTTCGGTTGTACAGGCTGTTTGATGCTGCTGATCGTATTGGCTGCGTCAGCGGCTAAAATGGCCAGTCAAAAGCTGGGCGGCTGATAGGCTCGGCGCGGTCTTATTTCACTTATCCAGATCGGCAAGCGGCGAACCGTGAGCAAAGCAAAGATCGTTCTTGCATCCATCATTTGGCTGTGCATACTCGCCATCGGCGTCCTTCTGTATCGATTGTGGTGGAAGCCATCCGAAGAGACGAAAGCCAAGGCGCATGAAGATGCCGTCGTCGGAGCGACCAGCAATACGACGAACTACAAGCAGCATATCAAACTCGGCCTCGACGGATTCTCGGGCTATGCGGTGTTGAGATCAACGGAACTCAGTACACGACTCAAAGCGTCCGAGATCAAGCTGGAACCGGTAGATGATGCAGCCGACTATACGGCTCGCTTGAATGCGCTCGCCGACGGACGTCTTCAGATGGCCGCGTTCCCAATCGATGCGCTGCTCATCGCCTGCGCGAACAAGAAGAGCATGCCCGCCGTTATCGTTTCTCTGATCGATGAATCAAGAGGCGCCGACGCGCTGGTCGCTTACAAGGAACGCTATCCGACGATCGACTCGTTGAACTCGCCCGACACACGATTTGTATTGGTCGGAGGATCCCCGAGTGAAACGTTGTTTCGTGTATTGCTGAATCATTTTCGTCTGGATCAGGTCACACCGAAATCGATCGTATCGGTATCGAGCGCGGATGAATTGCAGAAGCGATTCAAAGCCGCGAAGCCCACGGGCAACGAAGTCTTTGTGACGTGGGAACCTTTCGTCAGCCGCATGCTGGCCGATCCGGCGATGCATGTGCTGGTCGATACAAAACCGCACAGCGGCAAGATCGTCGATGCGTTGGTCGTAAACCGCGATTTCCTACTCAAGAACGAACCGACGGTGCGTCAGGTCTTGGAAGAGTACTTCCGCGCGCTCTATGGTTTCCGCGAGCGGAGCGCAATGAAAGAACTGGTTGCCCGCGATTCAGAGGCCGGAGGTCTCGTGTTATCCGGCGAACAAGCTGACAAGCTTGTGGACGGCATCCAGTGGAAGAACACGCAAGAGAATTATGCTCACTTCGGAATGCGACCCGATTCGGTCTCGAACGTGGAGAGTCTGATCGATCGCATTAAGCGAGTGTTGCTGGACACACACGCTATGGCGCAAGATCCGACAGGCGGCGAATCCGGCAAGTTGTTCTACGACGCGCCACTACGAGAGATGTTCAACGCCGGATTCCACCCCGGATCCGAGAAAGAATCGGTACGGACGAATGAGACGTTGCGAGAGTTGAGCGAAGAAGAGTGGAAGAAACTGGTGCCGGTCGGAACGCTTTCGCTGCCTCCGCTCGTGTTCGCGCGCGGTCGTGACACTTTGACCGATGCCAGTAAGCAAAGTCTCGATGAATTGGTCGAGAAACTCGAAAGCTGGCCGTTATATTATGTTAGAGTTGTAGGCAGCGCAGGCTCGAAGGGCGACGTTGAAGCCAATCGCCGTCTGGCGGCTCAGCGAGCGGAAGCGGCGGCCGAGTACCTGCGCAGTCGAAACATTCCGGCCGGTCGAATCCGCGCCGTCGGCGCAACTGCAGCCGGCGACAAAGGAGGGGACATGTCGGTCTCCTTTATTTTTGTGCAGATGCCGTACTGATTTCGACCGCGAGCCGGGTGTGGACCCTGTCAAACGCAAAGTCTTATCGGAATTGTTCCTCGCTCCGAGCGTCGTCCTGCCGATCGTAGGAGGACTGAGCGCCGGTATGCTTTCTTGGGCCTGCGGCGGCATCAATAGTCTCTCCGGCGCTGCGGCGGTCTGTCTCCTCGGCGGCATCGGGTGGATGCTGACTCGCATCGTCTTCAAGATCGAAGACATCACCGAGGAAGCTCTGGCGGTGCAACTCGCTGAAGCCGCACGGCGCGAAAAACAAGAGTTGGATCGGTTCAGTCAAGAACTGCGCCGCGACCTGGACCATCGCACACAAGACTATTTGACTTTGCTAAGATCTTTGCGCGAAGAGTTTCGGGAAGCAGCAAACGAACCCGGCGTTGAACTGCGTTCGCGAGAAACAAGTGAGCAGGTGGACCAAGTTTTTCGCGCGTCCGTCGAACGACTACGCGAATCCTTGCGACAGTGGGATCTGGCTCAGAGCCTGGCCGGGGTCGAACGTAAGAAGGTGCTTGCCGGACGCGAACACATTCTGAAAGAGATTTCGGAAACAATCGATCATTTGCGAAGTGTCGTCGGGCATTTCAAACATATTACGTCCGAAGAGAATCAGTCGGATCTGGCAAGTTTGCGAGAAGAGTTGGAAGCCTCGCTGCGTGCGGCGCAGCGGACAGAAGCGCGCCTAAAAGAACTCGAATCCAAACCTTTATCCTCCGACGAAGTCGATTCGGCCGATCGAGAATAAGCACACGAGAAGCACAAGAGAAATAGCACAACTGAGACGAAGACAGGAGCATCGCAGTGTTTAAAGCTGTTGGAAAGTATGTCCGAGCCGTGTGGTATCTGATGACGTTTCGCGTCGATAAGGCGGGCGAGACGTTGCGCATGAACCCCGGAGTCGTCTCGGCCAACTATGACCGTATCATCGATGAAAAACGTAAACGGCTGAATCAGTACAAAGATGCGGTCAGCGCGATGATCGCACAGGAAGAGTCAAAGAAAGAAAAGCTTCGCACGGTCACCGAAGAAGTCGGCAAGCTCGAGAAACTTCGCTCCGGTGCGGCAGCTAAAGCGAAGAAGCTGGTCGAACAGTACATCGGCGATGTGGAAGCGGTCAAACGCGATCCGGAATACTTGAAGTGCCAAGCTGCGTTCAAGGACTTTTCGAGCACGTTGGCTGAGAAACAACAACGGGCCAACGAGATCGAAGAAGATCTCAAGCAATTGGTGGCCAACGTCGGCGGTCACAAGACTCAGATCCAATCGCTGATGCGCGAGCTCGATAAGCTCAAGGAAGAAAAGCACGACGCGGTCGCGGATATCGCTTTCCGCTTCCGAGGAAAAGCAAATCGCCGACATGATGACCGGATTGACCAACGATCGCACCAGCGAAGAGCTGCAGGGTGCAGGAACTGCGAGGCAAAGCATCGGCTGACGCACGGATCAGCCGCGAACTGGCCGGTATGGATACAAAGAAGGCAGAAGCAGACTTCCTGAAGTGTACTACAAGCCAGCGAAGCGGACGACGAGTTCGATGCGGCTGATCGGTCTGAGCAGGCTCAACCCGGCGGCCCAGCCCAGACGCTACGAAAATCCCTGAAGCGTGATCTTGGCTGATCGAAGCCGACTTGAAAACGTTATCAAGAGCCTCACGAGAAAGATAAGCCATATGAAAACTCAATCCATGTTGCGCTGGGTCCCGATCCTCTTAGCTGCGGCCGTCGGTTGTAGTTCATCCGGGACCACCGTATCCGAGACCGGCGCGGGGAAGGGCTCTTCCGGCGCATCGGGTGGCAAGCCTCCTCAGTTCGTACTGGCCTGGAGCGAGTATCCGTCGTGGAGCGTGTTCGGCGTCGCCAATGAGAAAGGACTTCTCAATAAGGAAGCCGGGCAGCTCGGCGAACTGGAGAAGAAGTGGAATGTCGACGTCGTATTGAATCAAGCGGATTACGACGGTTGCATCACTCAGTACAGCAACTCGGTGGCCGATGCCGTTTGCATCACGAACATGGACATTCTCGGACCCGCCGGTAAACGACCTGCGGTCGCTGTGATGCCCACATCAACCAGCGCCGGAGCCGATGCTTGCTTGGCTGTCGGAATCGCCGACCTGGATGCACTGAAGAGCGTCGACACGCACGGATTGGAAAAGTCGGTCTCCCAGTATTGTTTTGAACGCGTGCTCGAAATCGAAGGGAAGAATCCGAAAGACTATCGCTTCGTCAATCTCGATCCCGCAGTCGCCGCTCAAGGCATGCAAGGTGGTCAAGCTGAGATGAAGTCGATCATGGTTTGGAACCCGTTCGTGCTCGATACATTACGTAAGCAGGCGAAAGCCAAAGTGCTGTTCGATTCGAGCAAGATCCCGGAAGAAATCATCGACATGATCGTGCTCGGTCAAGACTCCTTGGCCAAACCGGGGGCAGAGCGATTTGTCCATTGCATCGCCGAAGCTTTCTACAAAGTCAGCGGTATGATCGATGATCCGAAGACAGCCGACGACACCTTGGTGGCGCTCGGCAAAGAGTTCAGCAACCTGGGGGCTGAGGACATGAAGATCGTGGTCACTCAGACCAAGTTCTACAAGTCACCCGCCGATGCGCTGGCGTTGTACGAGAGCGAAAAGTTCCGCACAAAGACCATGCCGGCCGTTGTCGAATTCTGCGTCAATCACCAGATCACTGAGAAAGCTCCGCAAGTCAGCTTCGGAGCCGGGGCTTCAGAACTACTGTTTAATACAGAACTGCTGACCAAGATGAAGTCGGGAGTTACCCCGGCTGATGTCAAGTAAGACCGGCTTGTCGAGGCGGACGATGCTGATCGTAAACTTGGTGTGTAACGAGAAGGATGGGTGTCGATGATTCGAAGGCCCATCTCTCGTCGCTTGGCGATAATACTGGCCGTGATCTCTCTCGTCGTGCTCGGCAGTTTTTACGAACTGCTGTCTCTACGGCAGACACGTATCAACGAAAAGCAAATGGTCGTGCCGAGCTATACGGCACTCGCCAAAGGTGTCGTTCGTATCACGGCGGCTCAAGGTACCGAGGAGAAACCCAAGCCGAGCTGGCTTTGGGAGGACTTTCGAGCCACCTATTGGCGACTGCTACTCGGCATTACCGTCGGCGTCGTCTGCTCGATCGTACTGGGCATAGCAATCGGTTGCTACACGTTCATCGACGCAGCACTCTCGCCGATGATTACGTTCATGGCCAAGATCCCGCCGACCGCAATGCTCGGGGTCTACATGATTCTGTTCGGTACTCATTTGAGCGCTTACATTGCTCTCGTGTCGCTCGGGATCATTTTCTCCATGGTGCTCAGCATATCGCGAGCTGTTCAAACGGACGTCACACCGGATCAAATCGACAAAGCCTATACGCTGGGTGCATCGGAGTTCGAAGTCATCATTGAAGTCGTATGGCGTCAGATACTCCCGCGAGTGATCGATGCGGTACGGGCACAAATCGGTCCGGCCATGATCTACTTGATTGCAGCAGAAGCGATGTTCGGCAGCGAAGGGTTCGGCTATCGCATTCGCTTGCAGTCGCGACTTTCCAACATGGATGTGGTCTACCCGTATCTGCTGATCCTTGGAGGTAGCGGCCTCTTCTTCGATTGGGGACTCGATCAACTGCGTCGTCGACTGTGCCCGTGGTTCGGAGAACAGTCGTGAGCAACATGATCGATGACAATCCGTCCGATGAGTTCCCCGGCTTGGCACTGGACATTCGCGGGGTCTCGCACTGGTACGGACCGAACCGAATCCTCAACGATGTAAACCTGAAGATCCGCGCCGGACAAATCGTTGCACTGGTGGGTCCGAGCGGATGTGGAAAGAGCACACTGCTCAAAGCCATTCTCGGAACGGATCCGCCGGCGGCCGGTGAAGTGATCGCCGACGACAAGGTCATCCGCTCTCCGTCGCGCAATGTCGGCATCGTTTATCAGAACTACAGTCTATACGAGTTCCTGACTGCAGAATCGAATTTCGCATTCGGCCTGAAATTGGATGCGACTTCGCTACCTTATCGCTGGTTCATGTTTCCCGAGTGGTGGAAGAAGCAGCGAGAACAGATCGCTGAGGCTCGAGATTTTCTCAAGAAAGTAGGGCTCGAAAACGCGTCGGATCGCTATCCGGCTCAACTGTCCGGCGGCATGCGACAGCGCGTTGCGATCGCACAGGCACTGATCCTCAAGCCGAAGATTCTCCTGATGGATGAACCGTTCGGTGCGCTGGACGAGACGACACGCGAGAATCTGCAACTGATGCTGCTGCGTCTATATCAAGAGAACTTGCAAGCGATCAGTGACGGACGCCAACCTGAATATACGATCCTGATCGTGACGCACGAACTCAACGAAGCGATCTATGTAGCAGACCGAGTTATCGGATTATCGCGGTTCCATGATGATGGGGACAGAGGAGCAACGATTGTTTACGATCGTCCATGTCCTGTTTTCCGTCCGGATGAGCCGCGAGACTTCGAACGCTTTGTCGCTCAGCGTGAAGAACTGCGTAAAGCTGTCTTCGATCCGACTTACATCAAGAAAAGAGATAAGTACGTTTCGTTTTGGGAAGAGCTGGCCAAGACACAGCAAGCAGCCGCCGCCAAACTCGGCCGACCAACCGGCGCCGCCGGCCCCGGCTCTCTATCACAAACGTAGACCGATACATATCCAGATTTGTATCGTCGCCCAATTCCACGTTTGCTATGGTCGGACGCATGTCCCCAAGCGTCCCCGTTTGATCCGCCAATAGCAAAGTGCCTGAATTCCCGTCCCCGCTGGATCGAAGCAAAACCTCTTTCCGTCCGTACTCGACGACTTAGTCAGGATCGCTTGAACCGCAGATTGACACAGATTTGCGCAGATACAAAAGCAATGCAGGTTTCATCTGCGAAAATCTGCGAACATCTGTGGTTAAAACTCATCCACTTGCAAGCCTACGTTGGGCCAGTCGTATCACGCTTGTCCTCAAGCGTCAAGTTTGACGCGCCAACAACAAAGTGCCTGAATTCCCGTCCCGCTGGATCGAAGCAAAACCTCTTTCCGTTCGTACTCGACGACTTAGTCAGGAACGATTGAACCGCAGATTGACACAGATTTGCGCAGATACAAAAACAAAGTAGGTTTCATCTGCGAAAATCTGCGAACATCTGTGGTTAAAACTCCTCGACCAAGAACAGATGTCTGCCTAGTCGTCGACAGAATCGCCGTTGTGATGATCCGGCTTGCGACGTCGCTCTTGAATTTCACGGCTTGCGCTCAGCAAGGCTTCTTTCTCGCTGTCGGAAAGGGCGTCGCGTCCTTCACGGTGCAGCTTGCGCAAGATTTCATCGATATCGACCGGCGCTGCGGGCTCGAAATCTTCTTGACTGAGCAACTCATCATCGAGAAATGTCTGATGACCGGCATGCAGCTTGAGGTGTCGACCAGTCTGAGCGGCCGCTTGATGATCGCGACGCAGAGTCGGCCGCGGCTTCAGACCGTCGATATCCTCTTCGTCGCGAGACTTGAGCAACTCAAATTGGCTGATCATGAATAGATAGATACTGATCAGCACAGCGGCATACCACAGGTTGAACCCCTCGGTGTTGCCGAGTTGCGACAGGATCATAGCGCCGGCGGCGCCTGCAATCAGAACAGCGAGATGAGAACCGGCCGATGCCAAGGCTCTATAGTGAACAGACGACGGAGCTTGTGGCTGAGTAATCCGGAACCAACCTACTAGTAGGGCTCGCGTATCAAACGGCACGGCAGGAAGCAAATGGATGACGAACAGGAAACCATTCACCCAAAGTATTTGTGACGCCCATGCGTCGCTTCCCCAGCCGGTCCCGAGATCGAAAATCGAAGCCAGCGTCAGATCCGGTGTCGGACTAGCAGTCGGAGCAATAGCGGCTCGCACCAACAGTCCCAGCAGACTCAGCAACAGAGTCGCAGCCTGACCGGCCATTGCGTAGGAAAGCATGGCCGGCCCGGAGAGAAGTTCATAATCGCTTGAGGTGTTGCCGGTCGGACCGACAACCATTTCAAATTCGTCACCGTGCGAGCCGATGGCCAGCACTTGAGCGGCCAAGCGAACAATCCGGCTGATGAGCCAAACGACAGGCAGAGTCACCATCGCGGGCGAAGAAGCTCGGCCAAGCTTGGATAGGCATAGGAGTAGAGCAGAAGACTTACCGATAAAACGGTACGAGGACTACTGTCGAGACGTGAATGGAGACATGTTCATTCAGAAACGGCTCGGCAGCGTGGTTTTCCAAGCCACGGATCGCTGAATGATTTCCAGCATTCGCCCCATACAACGAGCCCCGCTGAATCTCCGAGTACTGCCCTTGCCCCGAAACACACACGACTCATTATACACGTCCCGCTATTTTCGCTCCTACCCGCGAACTTTTTTGCGGCGAATTGACTCGTTCAGCGTTCCGTCTGCAAAGCCGGAACCAAATAGCTTAGACTTGGGACTTCCGCGATCCGCCCGGACCGTCGGCCATCCGCTCCCTTCCCGTAGCAACAAGAACTGCCATGATTCTTTCGGGCCAAGAGATCAAGTCTCGGCTTGGGACCGACATCAAAATCGATCCGTTCAACGAAGCACAGTTGAATCCGAACAGCTACAACCTGACTCTGCACAATGAACTGTTGGTCTACGAAGAAGTCGTTTTGGACCTGAAAGTTCCGAACCGCTACCGACGCCTCGAAATCCCGCCGACCGGCTTGGTCATGAGTCCTAGCCAGGTATACCTAGCCCGCACAGTCGAAAGAACCGAAACCCATAACCTCGTCCCGATGATCGAAGGACGTTCGTCACTGGGACGCTTGGGCCTGTTCGTGCATGTGACCGCAGGCTTCGGCGATGCAGGTTTCTGCGGTTTCTGGACGCTCGAAATGTTCGCGGTCCAACCGATCCGCATCTATCCCGGTGTCCAAATCTGTCAGATCATCTATCACACACTGGAAGGGGCCGTCCAGGAATACCGTAGCAAGTACCAGAAAAACACCGACATCCAGCCGAGCCTGCTGTACAAAGAATTCCAACGCGATCGCGACGACGGACAACTGCAATTGCCGTTTCCGTCGAACTGAACGCAGGCTTCATTCTCCAGCGTTCGGATGTCAAACCGGAAGGAAATATGACGCAGCCCTCCAGCCGCCGTCGCTATCGAGACTATCTGACCGAGATTGCTCAACGAGCCAAAGAGGGTCGCACTCCGACCGGCGGCTACCACTCGACATCAGATGATTCTGCTAAGCCGAAGAAACCTCGCTCCCGAAACTTTCGACAACTGCTGGTCGAATTCTGGAAGCAACTTGCCGGTCATCGACGCGGAGTGATCTTCTCGCTCGCAACATTGACCGTATCCACGTTGCTCGGCTTGTTGCCCCCGGCAGGCACGAAGCTGGCGATCGATCATGTTTTGACCGATCCTCCCAAGCCGTTGCCCGAATCACTGACGCGACTTTTCCCCGAACTGACCCCGATGGGCTTGCTCGTCGGCATCGCACTGGGCGTCTGCATCGTAACGCTGGTGCGAACCGCCATTCATCTGTGGGGACGTTGGTATGCAACCAAAGCGGTGAATTTGGTGCAGGCGGACATTCGTCGTCGAGTTTTCTCGCACGCACTGCGACTGCCTCTTCATCGCGTCCAAGCATTGAAGAGCGGCGGAGCGACAAGCCTCATTCGCGAAGATGCAGGCGGTATCGCCGAGTTGATCTTCAACATGCTTTACAATCCATGGCAAGCGATCATTCAACTGCTCGGCAGTCTAGTCGTTCTGCTGATCGTAGATTGGCGACTGATGGTCGGCGGCATTCTCTTATTGCCTGCAGTATGGCTGACCCATCGAACATGGATTCATCGTGTCCGGCCGTTATACAAGGACATTCGATCACGACGCCAACAGATCGACGGCAACACAACAGAGACCTTCGGGGGAATTCGTGTCGTCCGCACATTTGCACGCGACAAGAGCGAATCGACGCGATTCATTCTCGGCACGCACTTGCTGGCTCGTCAGCAACTGATGGTGTGGTGGTCCACGCGTCTGATCGAAATCGTGTGGGAGGTGCTCATCCCTCTCTCCTCAACGGCGCTGCTCGTTTACGGCGGCTATCAGATACTGCAGCATGAACTGTCGCTCGGCGACTTGATGATGTTCCTTGTTTATCTGACCATGCTGCTCGGGCCTATTGCTTCGATCGCATCCAGCGCAATGCAATTTCAAAACAATCTGGCCGGGCTCGACCGCGTGCTCGATATTCTCTCGGAAGAGCAAGAAGATGCAGGGAATCCGGGCGCAGCGGACATCGCCAAAGAAGATGTCGCAGGCTCTATTGAGTTCCGTAACGTGAACTTCAAGTATCCAGGCACAGATCGTTGGGTACTGGAAGACATCTCCTTCACAGCGCCTGCCGGGTCGATGATCGCGCTGGTCGGTCGCAGCGGCGCAGGAAAAACCACACTCTGCAATCTCGTATCCCGTTTCTATGCGCCCACCTCGGGGACCATTCTGCTCGACGGTCGCAACCTGTCCGACATTCGATTGGAAGCCTACCGACGCTTGCTGGGCGTCGTTGAGCAAGACGTGTTTTTGTTCGATGGCACAGTGCGCGAGAATATCGCTTATGGACGGCGCGGTGCAACCGACGCCGAGATTGAATCCGCCGTGCAAGCCGCGGCCGCCGACGCGTTTATTGCCGCACTACCCGATAAGCTCGATACGCGTATCGGTGAACGCGGCGTGAAACTCAGCGGCGGCCAACGTCAACGACTGGCCATTGCGCGAGCGATACTGGCTGACCCTCGCATTCTCATCCTTGATGAAGCAACGAGCAATCTCGACAGCGAAAGTGAACGACAGATCCAGAGCGGTCTGACGCGACTGCTCGAAGGGCGCACCGCCTTCGCGATCGCTCATCGCTTGAGCACCATCACGCATGCTGACCTGATCTTAGTGGTCGATAACGGCCGCATCGTCGAACGAGGAACGCATCAAGAACTGATGGCTCGCGGCGGCATCTACCGCAACATGGTCATCATTCAAACCGAAGGCTGAGCATCAGTAATGCAGAGTCGCTTCAAGCGGAACGGCGCAAGCGGTCCGGTTCTTCAAGTTTGATCGTGCGTCACCGGCCGGCTCTCGCCGTACCGATTTCAATCACACGACAATCCCTTTAAGCGGCCGTCGTCTGCGGCGTTGAAGCGGCCGAGACCGAAATGCGTTCCGGCCGAGACCAGCGCGGACGTACGACTCGCGTGGCGATGCGATCGTCTAGGTTCGGACGGAAGATCGTCAAGATCACACACGGCAAGAACCAAGCCATGTACAGTCCTCCGCCGTATCCATGCCAGAACTGAGCGGCCAGCATCACGGCGGCCGTTCCGCACATCAACGTGCCCAACGTTTTACGCATGGGCCAAAAGATGAACGAGTGGGTCAGGATGACGAACGCCACCAAGACAGGCAGACGGAACATCGGCTCGAACCCAAGTCCCCAGATGCCGGACAGATTCTGCATCGCCGGCTTCCATAGTCCGAACATGTCTCGGATATCTCGCAAGAAATCAGGAACTCCACCGAGCAACAACAGACCGGCGAGCAACACCAACATCAACATCACGCCGGCCAGCAATCGCCACAGTCCGCGTTGGAAATAGAAACTGATCCACAGCGGCAAGAGAAAGAGCGGGTAATAGACCAAGCCCGATGCGAGCCCCAGGAAACAACCGGCCAATAAGGGTTGTCGATAGCTGAGCACGGCCAGCGTCAGCAGCGCAGCGGGCAACCCGTGCTCAACATTGCCGGTCATCTGCGCCGTGTAGGGAAAGAGTAGATACATCGTGGCGCATCCGATGCCCGTCTTCACATTGTCAAAGTGCCAGTAACCAATCCCGATAATACCGAGCACAATGGCCAGGTTCGAAAGCACAGCCAACAATCTTGCCAGATTGTGCAGCCAAAGGTTCTCGGCAGCTTTCGCCGACTGATTCCATTCGTCTGCTTCATGCTCAGGCGTCGTCGGCAGATCCGGCAACTTGTTGAGGAGTGCATAGCCCGGACCCAGCCGCGGTCCTTGCCGCTGAGCTTCACCGGGATCGCTCATCATCACGTTGCTCATCAAGAATATGAACAGCGAGATACCGATGAAGCTCAAGCCCCCGATCGATAAGTTCGGCTCAAGCAGCGGTCTTCGTACCAGCGCGGGGTCAATCAGCATGCGGATCATCAACAAGCCGCACGCGACCAGCAGCCAAGCAAAGCCGACGAACTCGATCTGCTTCGAAGTCCAACCCGTTTGATTTGTCTGCACATTGGAGGCGCTGGGAAGAGGCACTGGTGCCGCCGGAGGAGCGGCGCCGGCAACAACACCCGTAGCATTCGCGGCCGGCGGATTTGCAACAGCAGTTTTTCCAGCTTCATCGCGCGGAACATCGCCGCTGCGAGCAGCATCCTGCTGAACACTGACAAAGATCGATGGCGTTCGAATCGGATTGGTTTCGCTAACCATCCGAGACGATTTTGCGATCGCCAGCGGTTGCTTGCTGGAGATGGGCTCGATCTCAAGTGACCGTAGCTTGCGTCCTTCGTAAACGAGCAACAACCCCGGAGCGAGGAGCACGAGCAACAGGATGTCCAAGTTGCGCACGCTCCACACCCGGTGGAAGACGAAGAACACACCTACTAGTAGAAAGACCGACAGATACAGCCATGTGGCCGGATCAGGTCGGACGTAATAAAACAAAAACTGACTCATTGGGCCCCGCCAAAATAGGCGACTCGCGCCGGCTCATCCTCGCCGCATACGCTCGCTGCCAACATGCCACAGATGGAAATCAATGCACTAACTGTTGCGACCCAAACTGCAAGCTCTTCACATCCTGTCGATCGACCGTCGAGGCTGCGCTGAACTCGCTCATTTTGCCATGACCGGAGACCCTCGGATTTGGAATCTCGCCGGTCAACGGCGTTTTCAGTCACCTTAGGATAGAAATCGAGGAGCCGGTTGGCAAGCCGGACCGCTCTCGATAGTAGGAATCGCCGCCGGCTAACTTGTTAATCTGTAACACTTTGGCACATCCGCCACCGTGTATAGCAGGAGAAACATCAACCTAGAGCAGGCCAAAGGCTCATGTTGGCTTGGGTCCGGCCAAAGGCTGCAACCTCCCTGCGTTATCCCGAGCATAGGGCATCCAGACGAGGCCGACGCAGTCCACACGAATGTCGCTCTTGCGGCATGGGATATCGCACGCATCGAGTGTCAACGTCTCGACGCTGAATTGCGACTGCAACTGACGCACTTCTTCCTCGCACTTTTCAACCAAGTCGCGACGGTCAAGCAACAAGTGATCGAGCGTCTCGGACGCGCTGAACACATCGCTGCGCTGTGTAGCGGCCTTGCCGAGTGTGCGAGCAGACGTCGATGACCGTGACAACACCGAACTCCGTTTGTTTCCCAGTAGTGCCCCCAGCACAGTCGTGCCGATATCCAAAATCGATTTCACTTTGGCCTCGTCGTACTGCGCCTTTTCGCGATCGACTCGCTGCTGTGCCGTAGCGATCTTCGATTCGATGGCACGCAACTGGGTTTCGTATTTGCTTCGCAGCTTGGCGACTTCTGCATCACGCCGCTCGCGAACTTGCTGAGTCCAAGCCATACGTGCGTCGAGCTCATCTTGGCCCGGCCTGCTGAACGCTTTCAGTTCCGGACATTCGAAGATCTTCAACGTCTCGTGGCGATAAAGGAAGTCTTTCAACTGAGTCTGCCAACTCTTGTAGCGTTTGGCGGCGATCAGTTCGTCAGGCAACGTGTCGAATTGAAATCCTTCTTCAGGATTCTTGTCCAGCGTGAGTTGCTTGGGATCAAAGCTCACCGCTCCGTCCCACAATTCATCCGGCACACCGCCGGCCGCATCATAGAGAAAGGCTTTGTCGATCCAGCAATCGATCGAGGCCGATGCCTTCACATAATGACATGCCGCCAGTCCCATTACCGCCGGACGATAGACCAGCTCTGCTCCGACCGGAGCTGCATGATCTGCCAAGCAAAACCGCTCCACAACATCGGCCGGCAAAATCGGTCGCGTATCCTGCGTTGATTGAATCACCGTCGCTGTCACCGGAGTCTGCGTTGGTGAAGCCGATGCGACTGGTGGAACCGAAGCGACCGGTGAAGCCGTCGCGCCAGTGTTCGATTGCGATGCTGATGACGCCGCAGACTGAACCGGCGAGCCTTTGATCATCGCTTTCACCGGGTCCATCAGCTTCTGTATCTGCACACGACTGAGTGGACCACGGAGGAACGAAAGAGCCCAACGCGATTGGAAGATCGTCGGCGCATCTTCGTGCACGTTGTTCATCAAGAAGACGCGATTACCGAGCGCCGCCAAAGTCTGCTCCATCGCCGCTCGATCAAACTTCGTTCCCGACTGAATCGCGGCCCCTTCCAACCCCTCCAATACTCGATCCTTGTCCCGACCTGTCTGCAACCGACCGAGGAACCACGTGCCGATGTTCGAGAGTCCTTTGTAATCCAGGTCGACTGGATTCTGCGTTGCCAGCGCTATGCCGAGCCCGAAGGCGCGTGCTTGTTTCAGCAACATCAACATGGGCGGCTTGCTGGGTGGCTTCGCTGACGGCGGAAAATATCCGAACACTTCGTCCATGTAGAACAAGGCTCGCAAGCTCCCCGTTCCGGGTTGCGTTCGCATCCACGCGATCAGTTCGTTGAGCAGCATGGTCACAAAGAACATCCGCTCCGAATCGCTCAAGTGTGCGATGGAGATAATCGAAAGTCTGGGCTTGCCCGATCCGCCGTACAGCAAACTCTTGATATCCAGCGGCTGACCTTCCAACCATCCGGCAAACGCAGGAGAAGCCAGTAGGTTGTTCAACGACATAGCCAGCTTCATGCGATCGGCCGTTGGAAAGAAACTCTCGAGGTCAAAGACGCCGACCTTGGCCACTGGCGGCGATTGGATGAATCGAATCAACGAACCGAGATCGATGTTCTTCCCTTGCGACCAGACTTGATTGAAGATCGTCGAGAGCAGAATGTGCTCGCGACTAGTCAGCGGATCGACTTCCATGCCGAGCAGAGTCAACAAACCGGACGCGGCTCCCGACACGCGTTCGCGCATTAAGTCCAAGTCACCGAGCACCTCGGCCGGCGGCGCATCGAAACTCTTCAACACCGTCAACGGAATTCCGGCGTTGCTGCCCGGTGTGTAGACCGCGATGTCGACCGCTTCACGATATCGTGTGATGCGATCGCTATCTTGTTCCCAAGACTCAAGCCCCGAACGCCACTTATCTGCCGTTTGTGCAGCAAGTTGATCGAGCGAGATTCCCTTTTGGTCGGCCTCGCTTTGTTCGAGCCACGGTTTGAAATCGTAGGGCGCGAGTTTAGGAAACGCCAACAGAAGATTGCCGAGGTCACCCTTCGGATCAATCGCGATAGCCGGTATGCGATCGATCGCGGCTTCCTCGAGAAGAGCCAAGCAAAGACCGGTCTTGCCGCTCCCCGTCATACCTACACAGAGCGCATGTGTCGTCAGGTCCTTGGAATCGTACAAGACCTTTTCATCGGACAAGGTTCGCGTTGCTAAGTCGTACTTCTTGCCGAGGTAGAACTTGCCGAGGATTTCGTAGCTGGGGAGCTGATCCGCCATTGATCGACCCTGACACAAAAGAAACATCCGATGAAAGCGGCCGCAACTAGAGGGTCGCGGCCGCGCAATGTGTCGAACTCAGCCGATGTTCGACTTACTTAGCAGCCCAATAGTCGACAACCAAGGCCTTGTCTAAGTGCGGCTTCACATGCGAAACGAACTCTTGGTGAGCGGCATGCGGCAGATAGGCATCGCGACCCTTTTCGCTCTTGAAGGTGATCAAGAAGCAATGAGTAAACCCGTCAGCCAATCCTTCCGGTGAGTTGTCTGTCCCGTACTCGAAGGATTCGATCTCGGAGATCTTCTTCGGCAGACCACGGAACTCTTCAATCAACTTACTGACTTCTTCTTTACTGGACGATTCCTTGAACTTGAAGAGCACAACGTGTCGCAGGACTTTGGAGGCGGGTTCTTCAGCCACGGTAAAACTCTTTCCGGAAAACGCAACGATGGCCAATGCAGTCATAGCCAAGACGGGAATTAGTGCAAAGCGACTCAGCGGTGAACAGCAGC
>JAXMBQ010000013.1:0-142780 GCA_046349815.1 Pirellulales bacterium
GAAGAAGGGCTTTCAGGAGTTACCTCGCAGCGTGATTCCGCACATGGCTCAAGCTCAGAATATGCTCGACTTCCCCCCTGCACCGAAGCTGAATGTGCTCGGGCGCTTGAAGACCGGACAAGCCACGGAGAGTGAGCAGCGCGGCGAGAAAATCTTCTTCGGCAAAGGGCAATGTTCGGTATGCCATCCGGCTCCGTTCTATCTCGACCATCAGATGCATGACCTGCAACTGGAGAGATTCATTGCCGATGAGCCCGGCGACGGTCCGATCAAAACTTTTACCCTCCGCGGCTTGAAGGATAGTCCGCCCTTTATGCACGACGGTCGCTGCTTGACGATCGAGGATACCGTGGAGTTCTTCAATCTCGTCCTCGAGTTGAAACTCGATGAACAAGAGAAAGCAGACCTATCAGCGTTCCTGAAAGTGTTGTAGGACAATTGACCTACCAACTTTCGGCTGTTAGTTAAAGCCGGTTCTGCGATTGCGGTTTACTTTGTAAGATAAGCCGGTCCTGCACCGCGACGGCCTTCGGCGGCTGTCGCGGTCCGACCTTCGCAATCGGCTCAGAATCATGACTTTACGCATCGGTGCCGTCTCGTATCTCAACACCAAACCGCTGATTTACAAGCTGGATCAGGTGTTGCCCGCTGCGGAACTGCTGCTCGATCTGCCCAGTCGATTGGCTGACCGGCTGCATCGCGGCGAACTGGATGTAGCTCTTATTCCTTCGGTCGAATTCTTCCGAGCGTCGGAACAAGAGCATCTCACGATTGTGTCGGATGCATGTATCGCCACGCGAGGTCCGGTGTGGAGCGTTCAGCTCCTGTTTCGCAGGCGACCGCATGAAGTTCGCACACTCGCTCTCGATGAAGGGTCGCGAACGAGTGCGGCACTGGCCAGGATTTTGCTGAAGAAACGCTGCGGAATTCGTCCTGATACCATTCCGTTACCGATCGGTTCGCGTCCCGAAGATGCTGACGCCGATGCGATCCTCGTCATCGGCGATCGTGCTCTCAGAGGCTGGGGCGATGAGTTCATCGAAGTGTGGGATCTCGGCGATGAATGGTGTCGAGCCACCGAGCGATCGTTTGTCTTCGCGATGTGGGTCGCTCGCGATCCTGATCTGGGACCGGAAGTGGCTGCCGGATTGGAAGCCGTTCGCGATAACGGATTGGCTTGTGCCGAGTCCATCTCCGCGGAAGTGGCGGGCAGCTACGGATTGACGCAGCAAGATTGCTTGGACTACTTCCGCAAGTTCCTATACTTTCGCTTGGGCACTCTCGAACGTCAGGGCCTGCGGATGTTTTATGAAGAGTCGATGGCCGAGGGGTTGGTCCCACCGTCGACTTGGATTCATCCGAGCGATATCAGCCGCAATGAAGTTGTTCGCAAGTAATAGATCGGGTTCTACATGGTTGCACGCATTCTTGAAAAAGCCGTCGCAGGCGAACGCATCACTCGTGATGAAGGTTTAGAACTGCTGAAGTATCCGGATCTGACCACGCTCGGTTGTGCAGCGGACAAAGTCTCGCGGCGGCTCCACCCCGAACCCTATCGCACGTACAACATCGATCGAAACATTAACTACACAAACATCTGTACGGCCGTTTGCGATTTCTGTGCTTTCTATCGTTCCCCCAAGAGCGAAAAAGGTTACGTCCTCTCGCGCGAAGTGTTGCTGGAGAAAATCGCCGAGACGGTTGAGCTCGGCGGTAACCAGATCCTCTTGCAAGGCGGTCTGCATCCGACCTTCAAGCTCGATTGGTACGAGGAAATGCTCTCCGATATCAAGTCGCATTTCCCGACTGTTAACGTTCACGGCTTCAGTCCGCCCGAGATCTATCACTTCACAAAAGTGAACAAGCTATCTGTTCGCGAAGTTCTAGAGCGATTGAAAGCCGCAGGCATGGGAAGCTTGCCGGGCGGCGGTGCTGAAATCCTAGTGGATCGAGTTCGCAAAGAGATCACTCGCGGTAAGGTTCTAACCGATGATTGGCTGAACGTGATGCGCGTGTGGCACGAGCTCGGCGGACATAGCTCCGCGACCATGATGTTCGGTCACGTAGAAACGTTGGAAGAACGGATCGAACACTTGGAGCGACTGCGTCAGTTACAGGACGAGACCCACGGCTTCACCGCTTTCATCTGCTGGACGTTCCAACCGGAACACACCGATCTTTCGCATTTGCCCAAAGCTGGTGCGCACTCTTACTTGCACACGCAGGCCGTCGCGCGGCTCTATCTGGATAACTTCGCCAACATCCAGAGCAGTTGGGTCACGCAAGGATTGAAGGTCGGGCAACTCGCTCTGACCTACGGTGCGAACGACATGGGTAGCTTGATGATCGAAGAGAACGTCGTGGCCGAAGCGGGCACCGTTCACTTCTTGACTCTCGATCAGATACGAGCCGCCATCACCGAGCTGGGTTTCGTGCCGCGTCAGCGCGATGTTCACTACAACTTAGTGAGCCTTGAGGCGGAACAATTTGCCGTCCAGGCCAACCGCCGCGCCAAGAAGCTGCCGGTGCTTGCCGGGGCGTAATTGTCTCTCACGGCAACCCAACTAATCCAACAGGCCCGCAAGCGAGGGATGTGGGGCTCTCGCTTACGAGTCGGGTTGTGATTGGAACGGCCGGCTCTCGCGGTTCCGGTTGCGCTGAGCTGTATCACCTGCGGTCGCAACCAGTTATTCTTCCCCATTCCCATCGCTCGGCCAAATTGACAGCAGCCGCATTGCCGTCGATTTCAGGCTTGTCGGTGAGTATGCAAGCAAAGTTCTAAGGTCTTACTGGAAAAGGACTTGAGTCGTCGCCTGGGCTTTCGGTGCTGCGGTCTGGCACAAGCTTTGCTCGGTGCGGTGGGCAACTTTGAAAAATGCCTTTTTGACGGCTGAGAGCTTTAACAGGCCCGGTCGTTTGGTAGTCCGGCTCCGCGGCATGCGGCTCGTCGGAACATTAAGTCCCTATCCCAAACTTTCAATTCCTTCGGAGGAGTGCCGCTCATGGCGACGGCGACAAAGAGCAAGGACAAGACCACTGTGAAGTTGCAGCCGATCGGCGATCGGTTGGTAGTAAAACGTGAGGAATCAGAAGGTAAGACCGCAGGCGGTATCGTTCTGCCAGATTCGGCCAAAGACAAGCCGACCCGCGGCACCGTGGTCAGCGTCGGCGACGGCAAGCTGCTCGAAAACGGCAGCCGCAGCACATTGCAAGTCAAAGTCGGCGATCGCGTTCTCTTCACCAGCTACGCCGGCGAGAACATCGAAATCGGCGATGAAGAGTATGTGCTGATGAGCGAAGGCGAAGTCCTCGCTGTTCTGGAAGGCTAAGAACGCTTGCTGACCGATTCGCATGAGTGCGAATCGTCATTCATACGAAACACATCGAATCAGAACCAATCGGAGTTAGTTACGCATGGCCAAGATCATTGCTTTCGATCAAGAGGCACGCGAAGCGATTCGTCGCGGCGTGTCCAAGCTGGCGCGAGCCGTCAAGGTGACCCTCGGTCCTAAGGGTCGCAACGTCATTCTGCAGAAGAGCTTCGGCAGCCCGACCGTGACCAAAGACGGTGTGACTGTCGCCAAGGAAATCGACCTGGAAGACGTCTACGAGAACATGGGCGCACGCATGGTGCGTGAAGTCGCCAGCAAGACCAGCGACGTCGCCGGTGACGGAACCACCACCGCCACCGTGCTCGCCGAAGCGATCTTCAACGAAGGTCTCAAGGCTGTGGTCGCCGGTGTGAACCCGATCCAAATGAAGAGCGGCATCGAACGAGCTGTTTCGGATATCACCGAAAAGCTGAAGAAGATGTCGACCAAGATCACCGACAAGACCGATACCGCCAACGTGGCCACGATCGCTGCGAACAACGATCGCGAAATCGGTAACCTGCTGGCTGACGCAATGGAAAAGGTCGGCAAGGACGGCGTTGTGACCGTCGACGAAGGCAAGAGCCTCCACACCGAACTCGAGTTCGTCGAAGGCATGCAGTTCGATCGCGGTTATCTGTCCCCTTACTTCGTGACCGACATGACCAGCATGGAAGCCGTGCTGGAAGACCCGTACATCCTGGTCTACGAAAAGAAGGTCTCGAACATCAAGGACCTCGTTCCTGTGCTGGAACAAGTCGTTCAGCAAGGCAAGCCGCTGCTCATCGTCGCTGAAGACGTTGACGGTGAAGCTCTGGCTACGCTGGTCATCAACCGCCTGCGCGGCACGTTGAATGTCGTGGCTGTTAAGGCTCCCGGATACGGCGATCGTCGCAAGGCGATGCTCGAAGACATCGCGATTCTGACCGGCGGTCAGGCGATCTTCGAAGCTCTCGGCGCCAAGCTTGAATCCGTTACGCTGGCTCAACTCGGCCGCGCGAAGAAGGTCATTGTCGACAAAGACAACACGACCGTCATCGAAGGTGCAGGCAAGAGCTCGGACATCAAGGCTCGCATCGACCAGATCCGTCGCGAGATCGAGAACACCAGCAGCGATTACGACCGCGAGAAGCTCGACGAGCGTCTGGCCAAGCTGGCCGGCGGCGTTGCCAAGGTCAACGTCGGTGCTGCGACCGAAAGCGAAATGAAGGAAAAGAAGGCTCGCGTTGAAGACGCTCTGCATGCAACACGCGCTGCTGTTGAAGAAGGCATTCTTCCCGGCGGCGGTGTCGCTCTGCTGCGTGCTACCAGCAGTCTCAAGGTTTCAGAAGAACTCTCGCACGACGAACAAGTCGGTTACAAAATCGTCCTCCGCGCCTGCCGCGCTCCGCTGACCATGATCAGCGAGAACGCAGGTAAGGACGGCGGGATCGTCTGCGAACGAGTTGCGGAAGCCAAGGGTAACATGGGCTACAACGCTCTGACCGATACCTACGAAGACCTGGTTAAGGCCGGCGTCATCGACCCGACCAAGGTGACTCGTACCGCTCTGGCCAACGCAGCCAGCGTGGCTACGCTGCTCCTGACCAGTGACGCGCTGATCGCCGACAAGCCCAAGGCCGAAAAAGGCAAAAAGGGCGGACACCATGACGACTACGACATGGACTAGTCCCTGATCAGAGCCCGCTGATTTCATAACAGTCCTGACCTCGTCGAATGCAAGTTCGACGAGGTTTCGTCGTTTACGGATTCATAATCGCTCGGGCCAGTCTGCCCACTCCGCGATTTGAAAGCCTTCTTTCACGTACAGCGGAACATTGTTGCCGCATTGTTTCAGCGATAGACGCACGCGTGTCACGAATCCGCGCAGCATTCGTACGTCCTCGGCTTGGACTGCTGTATCCGTCAGATCCACTTCTTGCAGGTTTAGATCTTTCAGTGCCGGAAGTGCCGCTGCGGTGATGGTGCAGCGAGCCAGCGACAGTTTGGTGAGACCTGACACGTTCTGCAGCGCAGGAATATCGCCGTCTGTCATCCCCGAGTCACTCATATCGAGCTCTTCGGCGGCAAACGGATTGTTCTTATCCATGAACATCTTGCCGTCAAACTTCTTGGCATTCAGTCCCAAGTGTTTCCAACCTGTTCGGCCTGAAGCCTGTAGGCCGCCGACCGTAATCGGTCCTTCGCCGATGTCGACGCTGTTCAGGAGCTTGAACTTCTTCAGAGCAGCAAGGCCGGCGTCGGTGACTTTGGTGTCGCGAATTGAGATGTGATCCAGCGCAATGGCAGACGAACTGAGCTGTGATAGCGCGCTGTCATGGAATTCCGTTTGATCGACAAGCAATCGCTCGATCGTCGTCAACTTGTCTAACGACATGCCCGCAATCTTTGTACGGCTCAGGTCGAGGATATTGAAGTTTCCCAATGTGCCAATGCCCTCGTCTGTGATCGGGTTCCCTGCCAGATTCAGTTTCGTTCTCGGCATAATCACCCCCATGCGATCAAGCTTTAGCTCATTCAGTTGTTCATCACTGAGGCCGAGGTCCGATAGGTCGAGGTTCGTTACGGACAGCTTTTGAAAGGCTGTCTGCAGAGCCGAAGGAGAGATCTTGGTTCCTCCGATTCGAAGCGTTTCAAAGTAGTAGCGGTCAACGAGCTTCGTGAATCCGGCGTCATCGATCGTGGAGCCGCGGAGATCCAAGTGTTGAATAGCGGGAAGTTTGGCCAGCCGAGCACAATCCTCCCGAGTAATCTCGACGTCTTTCAGTCGGACGGAAGCGTAGTTTTTGTAGTCGAGTAGTCTGTTGAGTTCTTCGGCGTCGGCGGATGGCGGCACGATCAGGGAATCGACTCGGTGTGCCATGGACAATAGTCGACCGCCACGCTGCAACAGCTGAGCATCCACTTTCTGAAAATGGTCTGCCAACTCTACTCTTCGGGAAGTCTCTCGGCTGATCCAAAAACTGTACCCGGTCGAAATTATCAGCATGCAACCAAAGGCAATGCGATTAGGCAGTTGCAACGGTGCCTGAACGGGTGTTTTCTTCCGGCGGATTTGTCGACTTTGGATGGACCGCATCGTTTACAAGGCTTTTTGACAGCCTATAGCCAGAGGCTCGCAGCAGGACGAGCAAGATCGAAAACGTCGATACTTGGAAAACGATCGAAAAGATCCAGCGAGCATCTATTCTCGACGCGAAGTAGCCATACAGTACGCCGGCGACTAACCCAAGCATTGCGAATCCGGCCAGAACACCGATACGTCCGGTGCGGGTCTGACATCGAAAGTAGGTAAGTGTCACTGGTAATACCGATACCGCAGACGCGATAAACGGAACGAGTGTGATGAAGAGTATGACCAGCGCGAACTGAGATGCGACGCCGTTTCCGAAGGTCACGAAAAGAGCCGAGTTGCGGCAACTCATCAAGGCTACTGCAACAACCCCCGTACCTAGAAAGAAGTCCTCCAATTGCAATTTCGCCGATGAGACCGGCGTTACACCTCGGGTCAACGTTGTCCCGAAAAAGCTCCGAAGGAAGAGTAGTGGAGCAGTGCCCGACAGGAGGAGCGTCGGCAACAGCCCGCACATCCCCAGGAACAGAACGAAGGTATCCTCTCCGACGACGAATCGTGAGAAGCTCCAGAAGAACAAGCCGAAAGCGGCCAGGGAAACCACCAGACCGATCAGATACGAAACGATCCAGTGTCGACCGACCCATCCCGCGATGATGCAGTGAAATCCGGATTGCGCCAACAAGAGTGTCAGCGCAGGCCATGCCATGGGCCAGTTAGTTCCTGCGTCCATCATCAACAGGCCGATGACAACCGCGATCAACAAGAAAGGAAACCGCTTCAACCAACTCGGGCGCACAGGATTCATGACCATTCTCCTTGAAGGTCATGGTAGCAAATGGCTGTACAGCTCGCTTAACCATAAGTTCGAAGGTCTTTTATGAGAATGCTCGTATGGAATGCGTCATGCTCGCCGACCGAACCAATTCTCGGTCTGCATCTTTCCTAGCGGCATACCATGGATAATCGCTGATCAGGCATGACTAGATTGCAACTGTCTAGAATCGCATAGCGATGTCAGAAACCCTCCGTCGGCGCGATCCATTGCTGCCGCCGCTTCGCGGCTTTTCGCCATTCCACCCTTGCACACTGCGGGCTCACGCCCGCAGCTAAGTGCTGACGCCGTTTCACGGCTGTTCACTCTGGAAAAAGAGAATGACTCATCCAGATGAATACCTTCCGTTTTGCGACAAAACTAGCGGGTTGGTGCTTGTTGCAGTGTTGATCTGATTTGGTCGTTACAGTTGGAGGTGTTGGTGAGTCAAACTTGGTTAGGGTCAATTGAGGGTAATTGACCTACAATGTATTGGTCTTACTGCGCATCCCAATTCTCCCATTCCGAGATCTGAATGTTCATCGCATCCAGCGCATCAGACGAGATGTCGTTTCCGCATTGCTTGAGAGACAAGCGTACACGTGCGGCCAATTCAGGAACCTTTTGAACGTCCGCGGCTTGGATCGCTGTGTCCGTAAGATCGAGTTCGTTCAAGTTCAGATCTTTCAGCGCCGGCAGTGCGGCCGCTGTAATGTTACAGCGAGCCAGTGAAAGTTTTGAAAGTGCCGCGATCTTGCTCAACGCCCCCACGTCTGCGTCGGTGATTCCGGAATCGCTCATATCCAGTTCGATGATGGAGAAGGGAGTATTGAAGATAAAGAGCGAGCCGTCGAACTTCTTGGCATTCAGTCCCAGGTGCTTCCAACCTGTGTGACCGCAGTTGAGGATGCCCGCTGCGGTGATCGGACCTTCGCCGACGTTGAGACCCGATAGGAGTTTGAAATTCTTAAGTGACTTCAATCCCTCGTCGGTGACCTTCGTATTGCGAATCGAAATGGATTCTAATGAGACGGCACTCGCCTGCAGTTTCAATAACGCGGCGTCGTCCACCTCGGTATCGTCAACCGCGAGGGACTCTGTAAGCGTCAGCATGTCGAAATCTTTGCCGGTGACCTTCGTATTGCTTAGATCGAGCTCGGCGATGGTCGTCAGGCTGATCAGTGATTTATCAGTCACGGGATTTCCCGACAAATTCAATCTCCCAACGCCTCCGTTCACCACTTGTCTATCCAACTGGAGACGTTCGAGGAGTTTATCGTCGATGCCGAGATCGGAGACATCAAGTTTTTGAAATTGGAGTTTTTGAAAGCCTTGGACCAGAGCTTCATGCCCGATCTTCGTCCTACCGAGTCGCAGATTGCGGATGTAGCGATATTGCATTGCGAGTTCGAGGAATCCCTCGTCATCGATCGTCGAGCCGTTGAGGTTGAGATATTGAAGACGCTTAAGCTCCTTCAACTGCCCCCATTGTTTCGAGGTGACTTGTGCGTTCTCTAAGCTGATGGCTGCCCAAGTCCGATATTTGAGCAGTTCGTCGATCTCGCCCGAGGCAGCAGACGACGGAGCAAACAGTTCGTAGGGCACGTGTCCTCTATGGGTTAATGACCCGCCATGCTCTCGCAACCGGTAGTTTGTTCTCTGGAGTTCTTGTGCGATCAATGCTCTGCGTCCGTTCAAGTCGCTGACCCAAACAGTGAAGCCGGTCGAGAGTAGCAGCAGACATACGACTGCCACACGATTCGGCAAGCGACTCACCGCAGCGGCGTCTGGGTTCTCACCCGAATCGCTGAATGCATCGAGGTTCTTCACAGGGATCGTGACATGCTTTTTCAGCTCATAACCTGAGGCTCGCAGAAGGGTGAGCAAGATCGAAAAAATGATGACCTCAGGAACAAACGTGTAGAGTGCTTCTACGGCAAAGCCTGAAGTCATCACGAGCATCAACATCCCCGCGCAGACGCCAAGGCCGCAAAAGACAATCAGCACGATCATTCGCAGGATGAGAGACTTACACCAAAAGTAGATGACCGACACGGGAATCACTGTTACGGCAGATGCCGTAAAGGGAATAAGAGCCAAGGCGCCGAGAATGAACGGCGTTGAATCCGCATCATCCGTATTCAAAAAACGCATGGCGTTGTTTGCGCTGACTAGCGCCGCACCGATGACTCCGCTGCTGAGAAAAAAATCCTCAATGTGAATGGATGTTTTCGGACCTGCTTCACCGCGGACCAGAGAGATCCCGAACAACATGCGTAGTAGTAACCACGGTGCCGCTCCGAAAAAAAGGATGACCGGCAATAGCCCGCTGATCATTGCGCATATAACCCAAGGTTCTTCCTCGGTGGATTGGATCTGCATCGCCTGGAAGAATATGCAAAAAGCTACGACCGACAAAGCCAGCCCGAGAACGAACGACAACAGCCAATGACGGCCGATCGCTCCGGCCAAGATGCAGTGAAAGCCGGCCTGAGCGAGACCTGCTCCGATCACTGCGGCCATTGAAAATTCGGCAAAATTCATCATCCAGTAGACGGCTGCGTCCATGCCCAGCAGAACGACTATGACGGCGACAAGTATCCAAGGACCAGACAGCCGAGATTTCGGGCGATTCAAATCCATGACGCTCCTCCTGAATCGTCATGATGGCACAGGCGACCAGCCGCCGAGGTACTCGTCGGCCCAGGGGAGATCGAGCAACCGGAAGATCGACTCTGCAATCAATCGTCTCGAAATGGATGGAACGCCGGCTCGTTTGCCTTGCTCAACTTTCAAGAGTCCCGCAGCAGAGGCTGCCAAGATGATCTTTCGCGGTCGAGCTTTTCCTGATTCAACTTCATCGGGTTTGGAAGTAGCCAGTGCAGTTGCCGCGGCCGACGGAGTGGTCATCGCGTGATCGTAGTATTGTTTGGCCGCCAACAATGCACTCGCAGCGTCGCGTTTGTTCAGTGGTGCATCCGGCCGAAAGCGACCTCGATCATCCACATGCAGCCAACCACGGCTGATTGCGGCCGTGATCGCATCGTACCAAAGCGATTCTTCATCGACATCAACGATCTCCGGTAACGGATCGCGAGTCAGTGCCGGATGGATCGCCTCTACCAGTGCGTGAGCAAATTCGGCTCGTGTGATCACGTCATCGGGCCGCAACTCACGCTCTTCATCCTCGAGCAGAATGCCTCGTCGCCATGAAGTAGCCAGGGCAACGTAAGCATCATCTTCGTCCGAGATATCGAGCGGCCGGCGCTCGGCCGCTTCATGCAAAGATCCCGTGATCGGGTCGATGTCGAGTTTCAAACCGATGGCAGACGGACTGCTGAATCCGTTCACTGTACCGCGATGAAACTCTGTGCTAGGCGTTTTCGAAAAGGCATAGCGGTAGCCGTGGGCCGAATGGTGATGATGCTTGAGCGCCACGGCCACCTGCCGCGTTCTCAAGTTGTCGGCTAGACCGCGGGTCAATGCATCGACTGCGGAGCCGCGAGCCGCAATGTCGCTGATGAGAAAATTGCCGGCGTACGATTCGTGCATGGCGGCGGTGCGCACTTTGTCGGGATGGACGATCGTCTTGCCCGATTGAGGATCAAAACGATCTCCGCTGCGCAGTGAGCTGATCATCAAACCGTGGATGCTGCAACCGAGCGGTCCGTCTTTGCATGATGCGTCACGTGCATCGACAACGGTTACAGTGGCTTCGCCGGTGACTTCAAACGTTCCGTCAGAGGCGACATCGATGACCGTATTCTCATCGATACCGAACCCGAATCGACTGTCCGTTTCGCAAACGGCGCGTGCGAGCCGACCGAGCCGGCCGCGATATTGATTGAAGTGTTGATCGATGATACCGCCGGTGAAGAATCCGAATCCTTCCGACAAGAACAGACCGCGATGCGCATCGTGATCGGTCAGGCCGTAATCGAGAGCGTCGAGACCTTCATCAAACAAATCATGATGCAAACCGGATACGGAGATCATGATCTTGCTCTGTGCGGCCGCTCCGGCACTCGATCCGGCAATGGTCGCACCACGTTGCCAAGCGCGACGCACGGCTTCAAGCACCGGAGTGGCTCGTCCCTCGGGGTTGAGCGCTCGTGTCAATCGCGTTTGCACGCCTCCTTGAAAGTAGACGGCAGTGGCTTGATCGATGGCGTCAATCCACTTCTGCGAGAAGGCCTCGGTCGATGCGTTTGATTCCGTGATTTCAAGAAGAGTGATCTGGTCGGAGTGAACTCCCAAGCCCTCAAAGACTCGTTTCATACCCTCCGCTTCCGGATGTCCGCCGTTGGCCGTGGGAATGATCGCCAGCTTTACTTTCTCTGCACCACCTGAATACGCAACGATGCGTTCATACAACTGCGAGTGTTCTGTTCGCTGTCCGCCGCCGACGATCAGTAAGTGCCCTCGATCATCGGCTCGAGCGACGACCGAAAGAGTTGAGATGCACACGAGTCCAATTATTGCAATCGCGCGCAGTCGGAGGTTCGGCATCTGGATGCTCCAGGCAGTCTGCAGGCGAGCGGGTTCGCCGAGAACTTGCAATGGATTGAGGTGGGAAGGCGGACGAGGCGGGCTGATAAGCAGGTGGGAATAATCAGTTCTAGTCGCACATACTGACGAAGTCAAACAAAGTGGCTGCCATCGCTCCGCGTGGCAGCCTGCAAAGCAAGAGATTCGCGGTTGGTCCAAACTCGTTACGTCGACTCAATTGCTTCGGCGCCACCTTGCGGAACAAAGCGGATACTTACGTCAAACGTTCAATGTCTTTGTAAAAACCATCGAACTTGTTTTCCGTCAGGTCGATCCTTTCGGAAGCTGCGCTGACTCGGATGCCGATCCGCTTCATCGGTTCTCGCGTTTCTCTAATTTCGTTACGAGCCAAACGGACGTCTTTGGTCTTACCTTGAATGTCGATGGCAATGCCTTCCGGGCCGCCGCTGTTTTCAATGACGTTTTCTTCGATCGTATTGCGATTAGCCCAGAAATCTTCACCGCGGTTTTCATCGCGAAACAAGATACCGACTTTGCCGCTGCCTGTAATTCGATTGTGACGCATGACGTTATCGGTGTCGTTGTGCCCGATCGACACTCCGTAATTCACGTTATCACTAATCGTGTTTCCTTCCGCCAATCCGTACTTCACTCCCCAGCACCAGAACAATCCCAGCCCGTTCCGTTCCAATCGACAATTGCGAATCAGGGGCCGTTGGGAACCCGAGCCGGGATGGACTCCGAGGTCGGCGTTGTCGTGGCTGTTGCATTCGTCCACCAACACATCGTGACAGATCTGAAAACTGATTCCGTCTCCGTTGTAGTTTCTGGCTTCCACTCGGCGGAACGAGTAGCGATTGCAATCTTGGATAAAGATGCATCCGCCGTAATTGCCGTTGAAGTTTTCCACGTTCGCGCGATTCCCATCGAGCACGATATCTTCGATCATGACGTCGGCAGTCCGCTCGCTTGTCAGCAGCGGAAAGAGAGATGAACAGGTCGGAGACCCGGATAGCCACAGATTTTCTCGCAGGCCGTCATTCAACTTGAATCGTTTACCGGATCGTCCGACCAAGGTACGCTTGATTACTGTCGCTCCTTGGTTGTGCGGATTCTTGGCTTGGAGTACCACGCTGTCACCGACTCGAAAGCCGCCTTCTTCGGCTAAGGTGACTTCTTGGTCGTACCAGTCAGAGTCTGCCGCAAGCTTTACCGTCGTCGATGGTATGCGCGTAATGATCGAATCCGGTCCGCTACCCATCAGTCGCAGGCCTGACGGTAAGTGCAATGAAGCACGAAGGGTATAAGTGCCCGGCAATACTTTGACGGTACCTCCACCCATACGCCCCATGTAATCGATTGCCGCCTGCAATACCTTATCATCGTTGCCGTTCAGATCCGCATTGCTTCGGCCTACGGTGATGACAGGCATCTCGTCCCATTTGGGTTCATGCACGGAGTCGCCGTCGGTGGCTCGCGGCCGCGTTACCCGAGGTCGATCATCGGCCGAGCTGCGAATAGCACCGAAGGCAACGGTTGCAGAGGCCAACGAACCGGCGGCGAGGAATTGTCTGCGAGTCGCGAGCATGAAAAAGCTCCGAAGTAGGACGATATCGGCGAAGCGGCAGGAGTGTCGAAGTTGATCGAACTTCATCGTACTCCTTCGGAAGATCTGATCGCAACAGGCTCAGCCGCTCGCTTGCACGAACGGGTAACCTTGGATCACAATTCACTCAACCTAGGCCGCCTGCGACCGAGACCCTCCGTCGGGTAGGCGTTTTCCCATCGCGCTCATCCCTCACTCGCTTGTCATATCCACCGATGTTACGTCATCTAACGATCCTGTTCGTCGCATTACTCTTCTGCCTATCCACAATTGCTCCGGTCCAAATATCTTTCGGACAAGAGTCTACGCTGAAATCTGCCTTGGCTGCTGAGTCCTCGGCGCAGTTAATCGATGCGATTCGCAAAGAAGGTGACGCTGCACGCGGCGCCGTTTTGTATTTCCAACCGTTCTTGTCTTGTGCCCGATGTCACGAATCGAACTCGGGAGCCTCGATCGGTCCCGATTTGACAAAATCGGAAAAAGGAACCACGCCGGCAGCTTTGGTGGAATCGCTTCTCACTCCTTCGAAGGTTATTCGCAAGGGTTTTGAAACGGCGATCATCACGACTGCCGACGGTCGCGTGCTGAACGGGCGCATAGCAGCTGAATCCGGTGATGAATTTGAAATGCTGGACGCCGCCGGAGTTCAGCGCATCAAGATTGCCAAAGACGAAATTGAATCGAGGAAGCCGGCCACGACCTCATTGATGCCGGAAGATGTGGTGAATCTGTTGTCGGATCGACAGCAGTTCCTCGACTTGGCCAAGTACGTGATCGAAGTCAGTGAAGGCGGAGCGCAGCGAGCCAAAGAACTGCGACCGGCCGTGACGACGTTTACTCTGCCTGAGTATGAAAAATCGATCGATCATGCGGGACTGATTCGATCGCTTGACAGCGCTGCCTTCAAACGAGGCGAAGCTATCTACACTCGCATCTGTGCGAACTGCCACGGCACCTTCGATCAACCAGGTTCGTTGCCGACATCTCCTAAGTTCGCGACACACAAGTTCAAGAACGGCAGCGATCCGTATCGACTGTACCAAACCATTACGCACGGCTTCAATCTGATGGCCCCTCAGACATGGATGGTGCCCAAGCAAAAATACGACGTGATTCATTACTTGCGAGAAGCATATTTGCGATCGCACAACGCGTCGCAATATGTACCCGCGGATGAAAAGTATCTCGCCGGCTTGCCGAAGGGAGATACGTTCGGACCGGAACCGGCCAGCATCGATCCGTGGATGGCAATGGATTATGGTCCGAGCCTTGCCAACACCTACGAAGTCGGCGGCAAGCCCGCGAATATCGCTTACAAAGGAATCGCCGTGCGGCTTGATCCGGGAGCAGGCGGAGTTTCTCGCGGTCGCGACTGGGCAATCTTCGATCATGACACATTGCGCTATGCAGCAGCTTGGTCCGACCCGGGCTTCATCGACTGGAAGGGAATTCACTTCAACGGCCAGCACCAAGTGCATCCGCGCCTGGTGGGCGAACTGCATGCGGCGAATCCAGTCGGACCCGGTTGGGCTGATCCGGAGACCGGCAGTTTTGAAGATCCACGCATGCGCGGACGTGACAATCGTCCGTACGGTCCGTTACCGAAAAAGTGGGCGAAGTTCCGTGGTTGGTACGCTTACGGCGATCGCACGTTGCTGTCCTACACAGTCGGCGATGCGCCGGTTCTGGAGCTGGAGAGCGTGGAATCGGACAACGCAGGTCATATAACTGCGTTCACTCGCACGCTTGAGATCGGCAAGTCGTCGCGCGACATGATTCTGCGAGCGGCTCCTGAAACGAATGCTGTGGCGGTGATCGGTGATCCGCGCATCACGACGTCGGCGGAACAAGGTTTTCAGTTGATCAAGATTCCTGCTGCTGTGACGCCCACTCGGTTCAAAGTGCTGCTGTCGAAGTCGAATCGCGATGAATTGGAATCGTTCGCCAAGAAGCAGCCAGCGCCTCAGCCGCTTGCGCCCCTGACTCAAGGAGGTCCGAAGCGCTGGTCCGAGCAACTTCGCACACAAGTTCGCCTCAGCCAAGATAGCGGTGCGTTCGCGGCCGATGTCTTTGAGCTTCCTGAACGGAATCCCTGGAACTGTCTGATGCGGCTGACAGGATTCGATTTCTATCCCGACAACAAACGCATGGCTGTTTGCACTTGGGACGGTGACGTCTGGGAAGTCGCAGGAATCGATGCTCCCGAGCAAGGTCTCACATGGAGACGCATTGCATCAGGTTTGTTCCAGCCGCTCGGCTTGAAATTCCGTGACGGCGAGATGTTCGTCTGTTGTCGCGATCAGATCGCTCGCCTGCACGATTTGAATAGCGACGGAGAAATCGATTTCTATGAGTGCTTCAACAACGATCATCAAGTGACGGAGCACTTCCATGAGTTTGCGATGGGATTGCAAACCGATGCAGAAGGAAACTTTTACTATGCGAAGAGCGGTCGACATGCTCTGCAGGCTCTCGTGCCTCATCACGGCACGTTGCTGAAAGTAAGTCGTGACGGTTCGGAGACGGAGATTCTCGCGACCGGTTTTCGCGCGGCGAACGGAGTTTGCATCAATCCTGACGGTACTTTTTTCATCACCGATCAAGAAGGTTTTTGGACTCCGAAGAATCGCATCAATCTAGTGGAACGCGGCGGCTTTTACGGCAATATGTGGGGCTACACCGATCTGACCGATACATCCGACTCAGCCATGAAGCAACCGCTATGCTGGATCACGAATGAATTCGATCGCTCGCCTGCCGAATTGATTTGGGTACCGAAGGGGACGTGGGGATCGCTCGGCGGTTCACTGCTGAACACCTCTTACGGCATGGGACAAATCTTCGTGGTACCGCATGAGAAGATCGCCGGACAAATCCAAGGAGGCATGTGTGCTCTGCCGTTCGAAAAATTTCCGACGGGTATCATGCGACCTCGCTTTCATCCCACGGACGGCAGTCTTTATGTCTGCGGCATGTTCGCTTGGGCCGGTAATCAGTCAGCACCCGGCGGTTTTTATCGTGTTCGATATACCGGCAAGCCGGCGTACTTGCCGACCGGCTTAGTCGCCGAGCGTAACGCGATGCAAGTTACGTTCTCCGATGCCCTCGATCCGGCATCTGTGAAGCCGGACGGTTTTCAAATCAAGGTGTGGAGTTTGAAGCGATCAAAAGAGTACGGTTCAAAACACCTCGACGAACGGACGCTCAATGTGACCGCTGCCAAGTTGCTCGACGACGGCCGCACGGTTCGTGTGGAACTACCCGATTTGGCCCCGACATGGTGCATGGAAATCAAGGCCGACTTGCGAGGCGCAGACGGACAGACTTTTACGCGGACGATGGATAACACGATCCATAATCTCTCGCCTTCATCCGTGGTGGCCCCTTAGCGGTTTGCCGATTGAATCGTAACGCAAATCCTGCTTTAGGACTGCCCATTCAAGCGGAACGGCGCAAGCCGTCCGGTTCTTCGAGTTTGAGCGTGCTTTACCGGACGGCTCATGCCGTACCGCTTTTATTCAACAAACGAGCGATTACTCATCGGGTTACGATGGGTATTGGAATAGACAAGTCATTCTATGCGCAGCGTGATTTTCAGTTTGATCGTCTTCGTCTACGCAGGCCTTGCCGCTCACGCGACTGACTTTGCCGCAAGAGGTCCCACGGAACCGAAGCCGCTCGACCCGAGTCAATTTCTCAGCGCAGTCACTGTGACTTTTGACTTGCATCCGACCAATAACGATGTCGTTTGATTTGCCATGGCACTTTTGTGCGGTGACAGAGAACGGATTGAAGGTCGCGCATTTCGCTGCGGAGACATATGACCCGCGTCGTTGGAATGGACAAGGCGCGGATGCTTCTTATGAACCGGGCATGGATAAGGAAGGCCGTTTTGCTCGAGTCTGGATCGAGTATCAATCGGCGGCTCGGATTGTAGTGCGCGTGCAATATGCGCTGAACAACTCCAAGTACGAAATCGCTCATGACGATTTTGATACCGGATCGCCCTACAACAACGGCAAAGGTGATTGGGGCGAAGAACGATTTACGATCTACCCTGACGGCACTTATGTTCGGCACATGCAAATTCACAGCGGATTGGCTGCGGAAAGTCTGCCGACTGGTTTTTTTCGCGAACCTCCGCAGGTCGTACACGAGTTTATGGAATCTGTTGTCATTGGACCTCGCGGTCATCGCCCGACCGACGATATTCAAACGAAGCCGACACTGACCCTGATGAAAATGTTCGGCGCGAGCAACGGCGAAGTCTTTGCAGGCGGATTGCAACAACCGATCGATTACAAGCTGCCTGCGGGTCCGCCTCGCGACTACGGAGACTTTCGCGATGCGAATATCATGCTCATCCATACCAATTCGAAGTATCGTCCCTATACCGTAGGGCTTCCTTACGGCGCTCGCGTCTCGCCGTACGGCTGGGAAGAAGATCGTCGCTATCCGTTCGCAACTTGGACCGGTTACCAAGAACCGACGATCGGATACATCAGCGCACTGGGTCACTTGGTGAACTATTGGCATTACCGGAGAACAGAAAAGACGATCGAGCAAGTCTATCTGCATGGGATGGTCAGTAGTGTCGAGCCCGCAAAAGAGATCATGCCCGCGGCTTGGTCCTGGGTCATGCCCCCTGAATTACAGATGCCCGATGCGAAGTTGTCGCCGAACGGGAGCGCGGGTGAGTATCGAAAGCTGACCTACGATCCCACGCAGCGTGCCTATGTGGTACCGCGCGAAACGCGAGGGCCGCAGCCGATGCGCTTTCGATTGGTTTCGATTTATGACGATGAAATCTTGCACGGGACAATGTGGTTAGTGAATCCCGCGATCATCATCAAAGACTGGGACTCAAGTGCAGACGGCTTACAGGTGCAATTCAACGGCCATCGTTTGCGAGAAGGAACTGATTACCGCGTCGGATCGGAAATCCGCGGTAACGGTCGTGACTTGGTACTGTGGATTCATAAAACAGTCGATCTGACCGCAGCAGAAGATCACGCAGTTTCGATTTCCATCGAACCCAAACAGCAGTGAGTGGAACGCAAATCAGTTCACGCTCGGTCGCTTGCTGATCAGTCCCAGTCCGATGCATGTCAGCAGTGCATTGATGAGCAGCACTTCAAAGCCGATTGCATAGCCATAGAAAAGCTGCGGACTATAGGCTCGTAGAAAATACGAGGCGACGGCTGCCGAGATGCATATCAGCGGGACTAGGCGCTTTCTAACTCGCCGTACGGCTAATCCGAATACAAAAGACTGAGCAGTGGTCCGTACGTATACCGGCCAAGTCGAGCAATGTCTTGATGATCGATTCGTCGTCTCGCCAATAGAACCAGAGCACCATCACAAAGAACAGCACTGCAATAACCGAGTGCACGGTTTGGCGTACGCGGCGTTGTTTCTCTTCCGGCCAGTTCCGTTCGCGAATTCCGATCAAGTCGATGCAGGTACTGGCTGTAAGTGCAGTCAGAGCGCCATCGGCGCTGGGAAAGAGGGCGCTGATGAGGCCGATGATGAACACGATTCCGAGCCAACCCGGAAAATGTTGAAGTGCCAAGGTCGGGAACAGCTCCGTGCCCTTCTTCGGCAAAGTGATACCGAGCGACTCGGCCTTGATGTACAGCAATCCGCCCAAGAGCAGAAACAGGACGTTGGTTATGAAAAGTACGATGCTGAAAACCAGTACGTTCTTTTGAGCTTCTTTCAATGTGCGGACGCTGAGATTCTTCTGCATCATCTCCTGATCCAGTCCCGTCATGGCGATCGTGATAAAGATGCCGCTCAGTATCTGCTTGAGAAAGAACTGATTGCTTTTCCAATCGAAACTGAACACTTGCGTCATACCGCTGTCGCCGAGCTGCTTCAGTGGCGACTCGACCGTTTCATCCGACAAGATGAAGACGATCGTTCCCATGAGCGCTCCCAGCATGAATGTCGTTTGAAGCGTGTCGGTCCAGACGATGGTCTTCACTCCTCCTTGAAGCGTATAGAGATAGATCATCACCAACACGACGGCTGAGGTCAGCCAAAACGGAATGCCGGTCGATTCGAGTAGGAAGCGATGGATGACGAACAGGACGACATAAATGCGCAGCGTCGCACCCAGCAATCGGCTGATCAGAAAGAGGACGCTGCCGGTCTTGTAGCTGGTGTCGCCGAATCGGTCTCGGAGATATCCGTAGATGCTGGTCAATTGCATACGGTAGTACAGCGGCAGCAGCACCCAGGCGATGACGCCGTATCCGATCACGTAACCGAAGACTACTTGAAGATAAGTCCAATGGCTCTTGGCGACATCACCCGGAACACTGATGAAGGTGATTCCGCTCAGCGATGTGCCGACCATTCCGAAGGCCACGACCCACCATAGACTTTTGCGTTCACCCGAGTAGAAGGCATGTTCACCGGCTCCACGCGATGTCCACCAAGCGATGGCCAAGAGAACGGCGAAGTAAACAACGACGGTGACAAGCAGCAGACCGGAGCTCATAAAACGCAGCGTTTTTACAGGGACGAGTCATTGCACTGGGCGAAGCGGATAATGTAACCCGGTTTGAGCTATGCGTGTCAGGCTATGTGCGTTGTGTCGGAAGGCCGCGAGTGGGAGATTCTCCACGACCAAAGTCGCCTTTCGCTCCGTCGAAAGCGCGAGCGAGATCTTGCGGTGTGGACCGATCCGGGTGGTTTGGCGGAATCAAGCGCGAGCTTTCGCGGGAGCAAAGTCGACTTTGGTTGCCGTTAACGTCTTTCGTTATCCGGTTCCGCTTTTACTTCAGTCGGTGACTCTTTGCGGTTCTTGATCGTTCCCTTTTCCATGTCGATAGTGATCGAGCCGTTGACCTTCACGTCCAGTTCCGTGCTCTCGCGGTGTGTTTCGATTCCCACTGTGTTCTTATCTGACGTGATTTTCTGACCGAGGATTCGCACATTTCCGGTGAGGTCAATGAGGTTTCTGTCTCCGACTCGGATGGTGTCGGCAGTGAGGACGTTATCGCCCGACGTCAGTCTCGCATGGCCGTTAAACAACCAGTGATCGCCGGAGCCTTTGATCTCATCCGCAGATGCAGTAAAGCCTCGAGCCTTATGCACCATGTAAGCCGGATTGCCCGATGTGAATCGCTCCGCCTGCGAAGCTTACCTCCGTGGCACTGATTTCGATTTGGCCTTGGTCGAAACTGAACTGCTGCGTTTTTGCGCCGTCAGACTTCGTATCAGATGACAGTTCGTCGTTCTTCTCTGCGATCCCGATTGTCCCGACAACTCCCAGATCAGACGCTACGTTTCCGCCCAATTGGATACGACTCGGTATCATTGCATGTTGGTCACCCGTCAGTGCCTGCGGGTGCGAATAAATCGACTGCTTGTGTTCGGAAGCTTTTGTTTTGTCACTTGACTCGGCAGAGTGTTTAACTGAACCGTCGACTTCTACGACGCGTTGCACTTGAATCAGCAGCATGATGTCCGATTTCGATTTGCTGAAACCTGGAATCGCAATCGCCAAAATCTGTCCCTCGGGCATCGTGATGCCGACATCAACATGACGCTGTTCAACGTTCGAACTTCTAACTGTTTGACTTTGCCTTGGCTTTTGTATCGGAAGTTGCGTGCATCAAGAATCTCGGAAAAGTCGGCTTTCAGTTTCAGGGACGACGTGCGATCTTTCACCGTCGGTTGCATCGTGAGCTCGATCCCTTCTTTGACTATTCGGAGCGAGGCAGGTGCGATGGGCTGGTTCTGCTGTGTTTGCTGATGCTGGGCTTGAGCCTCCTGTAACGCGGCCTCGCCTGCGAACGCTCTTTGTACGACGTCAGAGATCGTGGCTTGCTGGCCATTGAACAGAGTCACGCGGTGTTTGGAGAATGTTGGTTCGCGGATCGGCCTGCAGTTTTGTGATCAGTTGATCGCGATCAGCTTTCGACAAGATGGCGATCAAGACCGGATCGTTTTGCTCTAAGTTCGAAGCATAATTCCAGTCGAGCTCGAACGATTCCAACTTGCCTCGCTCAAGCGAAACGATCTGCGTTCCGACTGAAACTTGAGCCAGTCCGAACCGGCCGATGCGCTCGATGATCTCAGCCATTGCGGTGTGCAGCTTTGCACTTCCCCGTACGATCAGTGACTCGTTCGCCAGATCGGATTTGATCTTGGATGCAGCTTGGGTGCGATCTAGCCCGACTTCCGCTAAGAAGTGGTAGTAGGTCAGTGTCATGGCTGTGTCGCGATCGCACTTTTCATCCGCCTGCATCGCGTCGAGCACTTTGCCGATGTGGTAGACGCGTAATGTTTCCGGTTCATTCGCACTGCTTGCGCTATCGTCGTTCGACTTCGATTCTAACGACACTTGCGGCAAGGGTGTCGGAAGATCGGAGCCCGTATCCAGTATGAAAACGCCCTGTGGTTCAGCGGCTCTCAGCGGCTTGTCGTCAGGCTGCTGAGCCGATACCCATGCGGCTCCGGGCAGCGCGACCAACGAGCCGATGACCATTACGAAAAACACGAACCAGCTTCTTTCTCGGTTGATTCCATTCTGCAAACGCATGATCTGTTCCATCCTTTTCTGCGTTAAGTCGATGGGGCGAACCCCGGGTAAAGCCGGCGCGGCTCGCAACCGGTGTTTGAATTCCAATACGGAGAGCAGTCCGCGCGCGTATTCGGCGGGGCTGCATCCCAATCTCGCGACCGTTTCCGCATCGCAACTGCGTTCGGTCTCGAGTTCAAAACGGCGGACGACGATTCTGATCAGCGGGTGAAACCACCAGACACATCCGGCCAGTGTCTGGATGAGAGCCCAACGGAGATCGCCGCGACGCACGTGTGTCAGCTCATGAGCCATCAACATTCGAAGCTGGTCGGGCGTGCAGGCTTGTTCCAACAGTCTCGGGATCAAGATGCGAGGGCGTAACCAGCCGACAACGGCGGGTCCGATGTCGCAGTCGACGATTTCGACTCGCACGCGACTGAGCGTTGATCGCTTTGATCTTCGATTCGGCACGGTTTGATTTGGTGCGGCCGAGCGAACGTTAAGGAGATCGTTCAGCGATTGAATCGTGGCGGGCAGCGGCGCGACTCGCCGGCTGCGCACGTTCTTCAGGAAGCGGTGAAGCTTCCATGCTACGGCCGTTAGACTCAGCAGTGAACCGGAGATCCACACGCCTAAGGACAGCGCGACAAGGACCTGGAAAGCGGAGGTTTTCGATGATGGATTCCGAGCTTGTTCGTTTTCCGGCGATCCTGTATCGACTGCGATGATTGTCGGACTTATTCGAACCATCGATGGCGACAAATCGGGCGAGAGGGAAGTTGTCGCAGTATCAGGTGTATTTTCGACAGATACATGGAGATGCGATTCGATCTGAGGTTCTATGGCTTGGGGCGCTTCGCTCGGAATTCCTAACCAGGCATGAACATCGCCGCTGCAAAATGGACTATACGGCAACGCGAAGATCGGAGGTGTCAAGCACTTGATGAGCACGAGTCCCCAGAGTGCATGAGCCAGATGGGGACGACTGCCGGCGAACAGTCTTGCCAGTGGCCAGATGCAGAGGGCAAGCAATGTGACTTGGATACATTGCATAACGAAGAGTCGCGACAAGTCATCGCCGATGAAGATCAGCTCTCCGAGCAAATTCAACTCACCGAAACCAATGATTGAAGCCATCATCATTTCTTCCCTCCGTTTCGGTCCAGTCGTTCGATCAGTTCTCGCAGTTCAGCTAACTCGTCGGCATCGATGCCATGTTCTTGAATGAGATGCTTAACCAGCGGCAGAGTCTTACCGCCGAATAAGCGTTCGACCAAATCGCCGACGGTGTCACGAATGACCGTTCTTGGTTTGGCCTTCGGCGTATAGATGCGAGCTCGCCCTTTGAGCTCGCTGCTCGCGTAGCCTTTGGTTTCGATGCGACGCAGGTAGGTTTGTACCGTCGCGAAGTCGATTTCTTTTTCCGCGGCGAGCTGCTCGTGAACTTCGCGAACGCCCGAGGGCCCGAGCTCCCACAGCACGCGAGCTACGTCCATTTCGCCTTTGGAAAGTGCCGGCCTAAGATTCATTGCCATCCCTGCATGCAAGAGCCTTCGCGTACAAATGTACCGGAAATGTATGCGGTACAATTGTACGTGTCAAGTCAGTTGTCGCCGTCGAGGCCGCAGGGATCGGTATGGGTACCAGGAATTGAACTCACACAGGCAAGCCGAGCCTCACATAGTCGCGCCTCTCCGAGGCTCGCAACCCAACAGCTCGCAACCGAAGCAAACCGATCCCGGCTAAGAAAGTGAATACGTACCGCATGTAGACCCTGCGGGCGTGACCTGACTTGCAGAACCGAAATCTTTGTGTTCGCGACAATAGCATGCGGGGTGCGCGAGTCGTTGGGATACGAAGCGTTGGGATGCGAGTCTCGGAGAGACTCGCCTACGTGGGAGGTCTTTTGGCTACTTTGCCACTTGTCCGGTCTTCGGGTCGACTCGAAGGTCCAGGTCTTCATCAGAAGCGACATAGAAACCGTAGCCGTTGAACATTTCGTCAACGGTTTGCGGGCCGTAGCGAACGACGGCGGCGGGATCAGGGTTGTATGGGTTGAAGGTCGAGTTGTCAAAGTGAGCAACGGCTTCGATCTTGGTCTTCTTCGGCAGCTTTTTTGTTCCGGCTTCGATTTCATACCCGAGCTGCCAATTGAAGTTGTAGTTCGGGATTTGCAGAAGAACTTCTTTGTCGCCGTTCGGACGCTCAGCGGTGAACGTCATGTCGGTGCCGCGTACATGCATGTGAGTGAAGAGGCCCAGCAGGTCGATGTCTTGGTCCATCTCGAGCGAAGATTGAACGCGATGTTTGGCCGCGTAGGGTGGTATGCGAAAGTTGTGGGGATCCAAAATGAAGTGTTGCAGTTGTTTGTGCACCGGTTGCTTTGGAAAGCGAAGCCCGATGTCGATCATACAGCGCTCCGGTTTGCCGGTTGTCGTTAAGTGAATCTGCAAGGCCAATCCGCAGAATGCAGGCAAGCGCAGAGCAGTGCCGTTATGAAAGCGACCGAGATCCATCGGCTGGCCGCCCGGGACATAACCCGTGATAAAGGTCTCCTGCCCTGCCCCGCCCGCGGTTACATAGGCCATATTGCAATGGTGCACGACAGCAGGATTCCGTGGGCGAATCTCAAAGGCTTCGACCCACGTTTCCGCGGTGAAGATGTGAGGCAATAATGCATAGCGATACGGAACGAAGCCCGTGGCGGGGACCTTTTGTTCAAAGGGAAGGGACACGATCAGGTCGGGCTTGCCGATGTGCCAGCCGTCTGTCTGTTGATCCTGCTGAGCGAGTTCCTCCGCGACTCGACGAGCGGTTGTTCGAGACTCTTCGGTAGATTGCCCGAGAACGCATCCGCCGCGAACCCAACCAATAACTTGCGATCGCTCTTCAGCCGTTAATGAGCAGTCGTTTTGAAACTTGCCATGCTTGGTATGGGCATACCATGGAGGCATGGCGAGATTTGAAACAGTTTCAGCGATCATCTCTGCATTGGCTACTGCGTCTTCAGCGGTGACTAGCGAAAACGGTGCGGCTGTGTCGGGTCGATGACAAGTAACGCATCGCTTGGCCATGATCGTGGCTACGGTTGGAAAGTATTCAACAGCAGAGCTCGATGATTCATTAGAAGAGCGGCTGATGAGGCAGCCGTCGACGGGAGTTTCTGAGACTGTGATCGGTTGATTGTCGAGTACCGCAGCGAGCGCGTCTTTCAGTTCGCGATGTTCAGCCGCGGGTCGCGTACCGCCGAGTCGAAGTTGGTCGTCGATGCGGCCTCGATACACTATGCGGTTCTCTTCATTAATGACCACTGTTTCCGGTGTACGTGTGATGCCGAGGGCTCGAGCCGCATGCGCGTCGGCATCTTTGACGATCGGGCACGGCAATTCCAAGTCGATGGCTTGCGCTGCCATATCGCGAATGGAGTCCTGCATTCCGACATTCACCGCGACAAATGCGATGCGGTCGTCGTTCAGTTCACGGATCAGCTCGGTCAGCTTCGGAATCGACTTGCGAACGAGCGGACATTGCGTAGTGGTGAACACCAGCACGTAGGCTTTCTTTTTGCCGAAGTCATCCAGTGAGCGTTCGAGTCCGCGGATATCGGTAAAGCGAAGCGATTCGACTTGGGAGCCAATGGCCGGCTTTGCCATGCGGGCAACGTCTTCTGCGTTTTCCTCGGCAGCAAACGCGGCTGCTCCGCTGTGCACACACAAGCCGATTAGTGCACAAACGAGTGCAATCGGTCGGAATGCGGCATAACGTTCGGCGGGGAATCTCTTTTCGGTCCGTCCACGGTGTTTCAGAGCGAACATGCGACGGAATCCTCGAATGGAAAACAATCGATTGCGGAGGGGAAGAAACGAATCTCGGATCTGCTGTGCATTCTAAATGCTGTCGGTGGGCAGCGGGGACGAGACGGGAGGACTGCGACTTTGTATTCGATAAAGCCGAACTTAGGCACGATATGGAATGCTGCGTAGCGCCTAGGGCTGGGCCGCATCGGGCTTATCCTTAGTGTATGATGTTTACCGTTGTTGATTGTGCAGGGGGCGTAGCTGCGCGAATCGGCAAGCTGACATTGCGAGGGAACGACTCTGCTGCCGGCAAACCTGATCGGCTGCGTTTCCCCGGCTGACGCCACTCGCTCATCGTAAGGAACCGATGGTACCGTTAGAACTGGTGATCATTCCAGGAATGATCCTACTGAACAGTATTTTTGCCGCCTATGAAATCGCCTTGGCATCAGTCGGTATCGGGCAACTGCAATTGTTGGTGCAGGAGAACAAGCGCGGTGCGGCGGCCGCGCTGCGAATGAAGGAAAGCATGGAAGCGAGCTTGGCGGTGGTGCAATTGGCCATCACGCTGGCTGCTGCTGTGGCCGCGGCGACCGGAGGTGCCGGTGCTGAAGAATCATTCGAGCCCATGTTGCTGCAAATGGGGATGTCTCAGACTGCGGCCGGCTTCGTATCGCTGGCGTTGGTGGTCGCTCCGTTGACCGTGGCCACCATTATTCTAGGCGAGCTGGTGCCCAAGGTCTTTGCCCTGCGCAACAAAGAATGGGTCTGCCTCAAGCTGTCGCCGCTGATGGAGTGGTTCTCGTACAGTGTTTGGCCCGCGGTCGCCTTTCTCGAGTGGACCGTGACCAAGATCACGCGCTGGGGCGATCGATCGAAGATGAGCGATCAAGAAGCGGCCGAGGAACAAGCCGCAATGATGGAGATACGAGGTGCGGCAGCCGCCGCTCGCATGTCTCGTTTGATAGGTCATCGCGCCGAAGGGATCATCGTCAGCGCATCGCGTTTATCGACGACGCCGATACGTCGCATCATGTTGCCGGCCGAGTACATCGGTTATCTCGTGGCGAATCAAACATTGACCGACGCGCTCATTACGGCGCATCAAGAGATGCATACTCGCTTTCCGGTGACGGAAGAAAAAGGAAACCCGCAAAAGATCATCGGTTATGCCAACTTCAAAGACATCGTGTCGGCCTTGCGTCTCGGTGCGAGCAGTCCGAGTCTGCGAAACATAGTGCGCCAGATGCCTAACTTCAGTGCCGACATGCCGGTGTCGGAATGCATGGAACATCTGATTCGTGATCGCAACCACATTGCGTTGGTGCGTGAACCCGACGGGCGCGTAGTGGGCATGATTACCCTGGAAGACGTCGTCGAAGAGTTAGTCGGTGAGATCCATGATGAATTCGATCGCATGCCGACTCATATCACTCCCACCGGCCAAGGTTGGATTTGCGGCGGTTTCGTTTCTCTGGCGACGCTGCGAGAGACAACCGGTATCGAACTGCCGCTGAACAGTGAAAAGCCGATCTATACGCTGAACGACTGGATCACTGAAAACCTGGAACACCCGCCGCGCGGCGGTGACGAAATTCTGCTGGACGGTGCTTCCATAAGCGTGCGCAAAACGCGGAACATTCTGGTTCAAGAGGCATTCGTTCAGCGCCGATCCCCGACCGGTTTGGCAGGCGGTGGTTCAGAAAGCGAAACGTAACGGCCGCAGGCGGCTTCTTTTTCCACATGCAGTTGAACGCCTGGTGGGGTGTTCGACGTGTTTAATGGCATGCTACGACTGGCATGCTGCGACTGGCGTGCTACGACTGGCAACAGAAAGCTCGGTGCGGTAACTTAACGCCCGTCCGATGGTGCTCTGGAAATAGGCTCTTTGTGAGAGAAGCGGATGCGGATCACAATTCGAAAAGTTGCCGGGTTATCGGCTGTCGCCCTGGTCTGGTTTGTTCAGGGACATTACTTGGCTCAGCCCGCTGCGGCTCAACTCTCAAGCGATGCATTCAATTACATCGAACCTGGAGGTAAAGGAGTTGCGGAAGCTCATCAGGCGATCGAGCAACTCGCCAAGAGCGGCTCGCTCAGCCTCGAGAAAGTTTTGCGAGCAACCAAAGGGACGAAGCCGGTAGCGAAGAACTGGCTGCTCGGACTAGCTCAATCCGTCGCGGACAAGAGCGATCCGAAAGAAACAAACGCCGTTTTGAACAAGTTGCTGGCAGATCAAACGGCTGATCCGGAGGCTCGCTATTGGGCGCTCGACCGCTTGGCCGGTTCCGATGCTGCGGCACGTGAGAAACTGTTGGCCGACCGCGTGGAAGACTCGAGTCTCGATATTCGCTACGAAGCGATCGAACTGGCGCTCGGCCGTTTGAAAGACGCAACCGATGCAGCCAAGGATAAACCGGCGGAAGCTGCCAAGATCATCCCGGCTTATAAGACGTTGCTGGCCTCCGCTCGCTTGCCGGAACAAGTCAATGCGATTGCGGCTAAGTTGAAAGACCTACGCGAGTCCGTTGACGTGCAGAAGCAGTTCGGCTTCGTCAACAAGTGGAATGTTGTGGCACCGTTCGATAATCGAAACGGAATCGGCTTTGCGACTGCCTATCCGCCCGAGGCAGAGTACATGCGAGTCGGAAAGCTGGATGTGCAGAGTTCCTATCCCGGCAAGACGGAAATGGTGAAGTGGACGACCGCTTCCACTGAAAAGCCTGACGGTGCTGTCGATCTGAATCCGGTCTTTGCGAAAGAAAAAGGAGCGACCGCATACGCGTATGTTGAATTCACCAGCGCCGCCGATGTGGATTGTGAAGTTCGACTGGGTTGCATCAACGCGAATAAAGTCTGGGTCAATCAGCAAGAAGCGTTCGCCAACGAGGTCTATCACACGGGAGCTCAAATCGATCAATACATCGGTGCAGCTCATCTTAAAAAGGGTCGTAACACGATCCTGGTGAAGGTGTGTCAGAACGAACAGACGGAGTCGTGGGCGCAGGATTGGGCCTTTCAGCTTCGATTCTCTGACGCCACGGGCAAAGCGATTCCTGTCACCGTCGAGTAGACGAATCTCTCGGCTCAAGTTCGACGCTGTCCGGCGACGGAGCTTGCTCCGGTCAAAGCCTTACTGAACAACAATGGAAACTGCGATGAATAAAGTGATAGGTCTGTATGCAAACGGATTGGTTGCGGCTTGGTCGATTTTTTCTTCGATGACCATGTCGACATCTCTCGCCGGTGATTGGCCGGGTTTTCTCGGACCATCCGGCAACGGAGTGGTCGAGTCGAGTAAAGTGCCGACCGATTTCGAAGTACCGCACGATGCCCAGCCGGGAAAGAACATCGCTTGGCGAACGTCGCTTGCCGGCCGCGCCGTGAGCGGACCGATTGTTATCGGTGATCGGGTTTTCACGACCGGCAGCAGCGGCATCGAACAGCGCTGGTTGGAAGTGAATTGCCTCGATCTTAATGACGGATCGCTGAAGTGGACACGCAAGATCAAAGCCACGGGTCGTCCGTACGCTCATCCGACAAGCGCGAATGCAGCACCTACTCCCTGCAGCGACGGGAAGCGAGTGTACGCATTCTTCAGTTCGAATGATTTGGTTTGTTATGACCTCGACGGCAACCTGCAGTGGTTCCGCAGTTTGGCCTATGATCATCCGAAGGCCGGCAACGATGTGGGGATGAGTTCGTCGCCGGTGGTCATCGGCGGTGTAGTGGTCATTCAAAGTGAGAGCCAAGCCGATTCATTCGCAACAGGCTTTGACGCAATAACCGGCGCCACGTTGTGGGACCTGCAACGACCGCGCAAAGCCAACTGGGCTTCGCCGTGTGTCGCTCGTGGTACCGACGGTCAAGCCGTTGTGCTTCTTCAGAGCTCGCAGGATTTGGTGGCTCTCGATCCTCGCAGCGGAAGCCAAGTTTGGAAACTGAACGAACGCTGTAGTTCGGTGCCGACAACAGTGGCTGTTGCGGGTAAGGTATTCGTGCCCACATCGAGCCTCAAAGTGTTTGACTTGCCCAAGGCATTCGACCCGCCGACTTTGCTGTGGGAGTCGAATCGCGTGGCACCCGGCAATTCATCTAACCTTGTGCGGAGCGATGCCGTCTATGCCGTCAAAGGCTCTGTTCTGGCCGCAGTCGATATGAGCGGCAAGAACCTGTGGCAGATTCGGCTGGGTGAAATCGGATCCGTCTGGTCTACACCTGTGATCGCGGGTGACAAGCTGGTTCTGTTTGCTCAGAACGGAAAGTGCGTGGCTGTCGATCTATCCGGAACGGAAGCGAAAGTGAGTTCGACGAGCGAACTGGGCGAAGAAGTGCTCGGTTCACCGGCAGTGGTCGGCAACGCGTTGATTGTTCGCAGTGCCAAAGCTGTTTGGAAGATCAGCGAATAAGCTTTTTTAATGATGGGGCCTCACCGCTCCGTCGAATTGTTTTCAAGCGAGTCAGCATAAAAGTCGGCGGTTCATGTCCGAAGCCATTCGTGTTTATCCATGCAATCCGGTACGAGGTTCGATTCGACCGCCGGGAAGTAAGAGTCTGACCAATCGCGCTCTCATCTGTGCGGCACTCGCCGCCGGTGAGTCTGATTTGACCGGTGTGCTCGATAGTGAAGACACGCAAGTCATGGTCGAGGCGTGGCGTTCGCTGGGAGTCGATGTGCAAGGGGACATCGCGAGCGGCCGACTTACTGTGCGCGGTTGCAATGGCGAGCTGCCCAAACGGGATAGCGGCGCAACCACGATCTTCATCGGCAACAGCGGCACGTCGATTCGATTTTTGACGGCGGCGCTGGCCGCTTGTCACGGCGAGTTCGTTTTGGATGGCGTGCCGAGGATGCGCGAGCGTCCCATTCTCGACTTGCTCACTGCATTGAATAGCCTTGGTGCTGATTCGCGCAGCTTGAATGCCGATCGTCCGAACTGTCCCCCGGTGTCTGTCAGAGGGCGAGGATTGGCCGGCGGCACCGCGGCTGTTGCAGGGAATATTTCAAGTCAGTATTTGTCCGGCTTGATGATGGCAGCACCGATGGCTTCCGGTCCGGTACAGATCGAAGTCGTCGGCGAGTTGGTATCAGTCCCGTATGTTGAAATGACCGCGCGAGTCATGGAGTCGTTCGGAGCTGAGGTCACCGGCAAACCCACCGGGCCGATCGAGATCGCACCGACTCGATATCGAGGTGCAGCGTATGACATCGAACCGGATGCTTCTGCTGCCAGCTACTTCTGGGCTGCGGCGGCAGTAACCGAAGGAGACGTGACCGTTGAAGGTCTATCGCGTACGAGCTTGCAAGGCGATGTACGTTTCGTCGACGTCCTGGAGCAGATGGGTTGCACAGTCGAAACCTCTGCGTCATCGATTCGCGTCATCGGCGGCCCGCTGCGCGGCGTTGATGTTGATATGTCCGACATCAGCGATACCGTGCAAACACTGGCTGCCGTAGCTCTCTTCGCCGAGGGCCCGACACGGGTAAGAGGGGTGGCCCATAATCGCCATAAAGAAACCGATCGCATCGGTGATTTGGCGGTCGAACTCAGAAAGCTTGGTGCTGAGGTAGAGACTTTTGAGGATGGTCTCGAAATCAGACCGCAGTCCGCGATGCATGGTGCTCTACTGGATACTTATCGCGATCACCGAATGGCGATGAGCTTTGCTGTGATTGCGCTTCGGCAGCCGGACCTTTGCATTGCGGATCCGGCATGCACTGCCAAGACTTATCCCGGCTATTGGGATGATTTAGCGAGACTGACGCACTGTCGAATGGAGCGCGTCATCGCATCCGTGGCCGATTGATGCGATATATTGTTCAGCTCTGGCCAAGGCATGATCGACTCTTGCGTCGATCCATGGCGTTTCTGAGCGTTGAGTAGCGGTAAATTCGGCGGAACAATGTCGGCATTCGACTCGTCGACCGAGCAATTCGATCTTGATTTCCAAATGCCTGCCGCAAGTCGGGCAAGGTCGAACAAAAACCATTCCTGGCGCCATTTTACCTCCGAGCGGAGCAAATGTGATGGGATTCCCATAACTGCTCATGGCTAGTTGCGTCTTCCGAGTCGCGGCGTGATTATGAACTTTCGACATTCCACCGTCAATGTGTAAAGAGATTTTAGTTGCCTTTGGGGTCGGTTTTGTGTGGAAATTGTTAACTTTGATTGGTTTTGGGGCATCCGCGAGGGTTCAGCCAAGATTGAGGTCATGGTTTGATGCGGAGTGATATCCGCCTGCTTCCCATAGAGCCGTCTTGGAGGAGAATCCTGGGGATGGCGATTGATGAGTCCCTAACAGCCCGAAAGGTTCGCGGCAACGGAGAACGAATCGGAATGGTCAAGGCAATTTGCCCGGATAGAGTCTAAATCGCAGCGGCACCTGAGATGCAAAATCCGGACCGTCCGCACCGGATGTAAGCGTTATGCCGTCGCGCGACGAAAGCGAATGTGGAGAAGAACCCTACGCGATTGATGAACCGGGCAGCATGCGGACGAAGCGAGAACTTCCACTAACAGTGAGGCCAAGAAAGTGCAAATCAAAATAGCATCGACTCGACAATTGCTCGGTAAGACAGCCGCCGTCACTGCTGCGGCGACTCATCTAGCGGAACGGCTTGCCCAACAAGCTGAAAGTGAATCTCGTGGTGGCCACCGGCTCCAGCCAGTTCGGGGATCTTGGACGCTCCTGTCCGCACGGACGGAGATCGATTGAGTCGAGTCAACGGTTTTCATTTGGACGAGTATCTCGGCCTACCTCGAAATCATTCGGCATCGTTCTGGGTACTTGGCCGCTACGCGGTTCGTCGAACGCGTTCCGCTGAAAGTCATTCTTCTGTTTGGACAGTACGCGCTCTGCGGCTGACGAGCTGGTTCGTCGCGGCTTTGCGAACAAATCACGCATGAAGCGAATCGACCTGATGCTGTGCGGGATCGGCGAGAATGCTCACTTGGCATTCAACGCGATCCCACGCAGGCTGATTTTGAAATCAAAAGCTCCATATCACATGCTGCGTGCAGCTCGACGAAGCTTGCCGTAAACAGCAAGTCGGTGAAGGTTGGTTCGATAGTCTGCAACAGGTGCCGACGCAGGCGATCAGCATGACGATTCATCAAATTCTGCAAGCGGGATAAGATCATCTGCAGCGGGTAATGCCTGATCGTCGTAAAGCCGAAGCCGTGCAGAAGACTCTCGAAGGTTTATCCGCCTGACGTGCCTGCTTCAGCACTCAGTAATCATCCGGCCGTGACCTTGATCCTCGACACCAGCGGCAGCAGCTCTATCGCCTGCAGACACTTCAGCTCAGTGAACAGATAACCGCTTAAGCCGGTATCGATAGAAACTAAACCGGAAACGAAGAGCCATCAGTTTGTCGTTTCCGGTGACGTGAGAGACGTTTCATCGAGTCGTCAAGTCAGGACCTTGAAAAGAAGAGATAACCTTGATGTCGTTCGGGCAGCGCGGATCGTACGTAGATTTGCAAGTCAATGGATTCATGGGGATCGACTTCAACGATCCGGCTACGTCCGTTGCAGACATTGCTCGGTCGGCCGAGTTGATGAAAGCGGACGGCGTGGAAACGGCATTACCGACCGTCATCACCGGGCCGCTCGGCGACATGTCTCGCTGTTTGGCCAACATTCGCAATGCGGTTGATGAATTCCCGATCGCGCGTGAAGTATTCGTCGGCATCCATGTCGAAGGTCCGTTCATCAGCTCTGTGAAAGGATACGTCGGTGCGCATCCGATAGACGCTGTGCGAGTCGATGATCTTGAAGCGGCTCCGAACGCTTGCTGTCGGCTGGGGGGGCGGCTTGGTCAAACTCATGACTCTCGCTCCCGGGCTGATCCTCGTGCCGACTGATTCGCCGTTTGGTTCAAGATCGCATTCTCGTTGCCGCAGGAACGCCGCACGTCAGTCGTCGGTGCAGCGAGCGACGCCGGCCTGCAACTGTTCACACTTATCGGCAACGCTTGTCCCCAGATGATGCATCGCCATGACAACATCATCCACCGTGCGTTGAGTCTCGCTGCGCAACTCAAATACACCTTCATCGCAGACGGTTGGCATCTTCCTTCGTTCGTGGTGAAGAATCTTCTGCAATTGGTCGGCATTGAGCGGCTGACTCCTGTCGTATCCGATGCCATTTGTGCCGCTGGTCCTCGGCCCCGGTGAGTTTCAACTCGGTGCTCGCAAGATACGAGTCGGTGAAGACAAGTGTGCTCGCAGTCCCGACGGCGAACACTTCGTCGGTGCGGCATCGACCATGGTCGACAACGATGAGTGGTTGGCTGAAAAGGTTTCTCTGACTGCCCAGCAGCGGCATACGCTCCTCTACGAGGAATCCGCGGAGTTGGTAGGCGGCAGCATAGCTCACCTGCTCTCTTTTCCATCGGCCGTTTTCGCACGTGGTGTTTTCTTCACACGACCCTGGTTTGGTTATCGTTGAGGGACCCTATCACGTCCTCGGATGCAAGTCTCTCCTGCTGAACCATTCCATCCGAGTTTGATGTTGATCCCACCTTGAATCGGATGGAGCGTCGTCGTGTTTCGACTCAGTCATTTCCTGAGCATATCGTTCGTTGTTTGCATAGCGCTCCAGTGTTTCCGCGTCCTTCGGCAACAATCCGGAAGAAACAAGCTGATCCGATTGCAGAGCATTCGTCGACGGCGGCGCACGACCGGAGCATCGTGTGGTTGATCGTCGAAGACATGTCGGCTCGCTTCCATTGCTATGGAGAGTCGACGATTGAAACACCGAACGTCGATACGCTGGCGGCTCGAGGAACGCGATTCACTCGCGCCTTCGTGACCGCGCCGATCTGCAGCATTTCTCGTTCTGCGCTGATCACCGGCCGCTACCAGACGAGTGTCGGAGCGCAGAATCATCGCTCGAATCGATCCGGCCATGAAATTCAATTGCCTGACGGAGTAAAGCTGGTACCGCAACTGTTTCGCAAGGCCGGCTATCACGTCAACAACTTGACCGTCGATGTGTTCTGCAAAACACGTTCGCAGATCGAGAAGAACAAGAAAGTGTCGGTGGCTAAGACGGACTACAACTTCGTCTGGGATACGAAATCGACTTACGATGCGAATCACTGGGAAGTGCGTGAATCGGGTAAGCCCTTCTTTGTTCAAGTTCAGTTGCACGGCGGCAAGTATCGCGGACAAGCTCCGAAGCCCGAGTGGCCGAAGCGCGTGGCGGATGAATTGGGTTCGGTGACCGACCCGGCTCGCGTGCAGTTGCCCCCGTATCTTCCGGATGATCCGACTATCCGAGCCGACTGGGCTCAGTATTTGGACACCGTGCGTTATACCGACATGGAAGTCGGCAAAGTCATCAACCGACTGCGCGAGGCCGGCGAGTTGGATCGAACGGTGGTCTTCTTCATCACGGATCACGGTATCAGCCACGTACGTAACAAGCAGTTTCTCTACGACGGCGGCATTCATATTCCGATGATCGCAGCCGGGCCGGGTATCGCTGCATCCGCGGAGCGCAATGATCTCGTAGAGCATATCGATTTGGCTGCAGCATCGCTGGCCAAGGCGGGGATCGCGATTCCGGATTGGATGTTCTCGCGTGACATACTCTCGAAAGACTATCGGCCGCGAGAGTTCGTCTTTGCGGCTCGGGATCGCGCGGATGAAACGGTCGATTTGCTGCGCAGCGTGCGATCAGAGGGTATGAAGTACATTCGCAACGGATTTCCATCGCGACCTTATCTGCAGCCGAACCAGTACAAAGATACGAAGGCGATTGTCGAGGCTATGCGCCGTCTGCACGCGGAAGGCAAGCTGAACGCTGCTCAGTCGTTGATCATGGCCGAGTCGCGTCCGCTCGAAGAACTTTACGATCTCACTCGCGATCCTTTCGAGCTGCACAATCTGGCTGCCGAAGCGAGCATGGAGAAAGATCTGCAGCGTATGCGTCAGGCGCTCTCCGATTGGCAGCTTCGCACTGATGATCCTGCCGAGCCCGAGAGCGCCGAAGTGTATGACGCTGAAATCGTTCATCCGCAAGGTGATAAAGGGGCTGATACTAAGACCGATGTGTATCGGCAGAACGTCGAGACGATGGTTCGTTGGCGAACCGAGAAACCGTTTGTTCCATTTCCCAAGAAGCAGCGACGGCCGAATCTGATTTGGATCATGGCCGATGATTTGGGTTACGGTGAACTCGGATGCTACGGTCAGCAGGTGATTCAAACGCCTAACATCGATCGCATGGCCGGCGAAGGAATGAAGTTCACTCACTTCTATGCCGGTGCGACTGTTTGCGCTCCGTCGCGTAGTGTGTTGATGACCGGACTGCATCATGGACATACACGAGTTCGCGGCAATGCCGGGCAGAACAATCCACGGGCTCAAGCGCTCAGGCATGAGGACGTTACTGTGGCCAGTGTATTGAAGGACGCCGGCTATGCAACCGCCTTGATCGGCAAGTGGGGGCTGGGCGACGAGGGAGAAGCCGAATCAGGGCTGCCGCGGAAGCAGGGCTTTGACACTTTCTTCGGCTACCTCAATCAACATCATGCGCACAATCACTATCCCGATTTTTTGTGGCGAAACGAAGAACGGGTGGCTTTGCCGAACGACAATGTGCCGGTCGGCGGATCAGGCGGTGGTTATGCAACTAAGCCGAAAATCTATGCAGATGATCTATTTGCTGAAGAAGCCGTGCAGTTCGTTAAAACGCACCGCGACGAGCCATTCTTTCTCTACTGGAGCATGGTCATTCCGCATGCCAACAACGAACGTCGAGGTAAGTTGCAAGACGGAACCGAAGTGCCGTCGCTCGGCGCGTACGCTGACAAAGATTGGCCTGCTCCGGACAAAGGTCAAGCAGCGATGGTTTCACGCATGGATGAATACGTCGGTCGCATGCTGAATGAGCTCAAGCAATCGGGGCTCGATAAGAACACGCTGGTGATCTTCACAAGCGACAACGGTCCGCACAACGAATCGAACCATACGCTCGATCGTTTCAAGCCGAGCGGTCCATATAGCGGAATCAAGCGGAGTTTGAAGGACGGCGGCATTCGAGTGCCGTTCATTGCATGGTGGCCCGGACATGTTCCGGCCGGAAACGATGCGGAGCATGTCGGCTACTTCGGCGATTGGATGGCGACCGCGGCTCAATTGGCTGAAGGAAATGTTCCCGCGGAAAACGATTCGATCAGTATCGTGCCGACGCTCTTAGGGCGTCCTGATAAGCAAGCGACGCATGAGTTTCTCTACTGGGAATTCCATGAGAACGGGTTCCATCAAGCGGCCCTCTATCAAGGCCGATGGAAAGGGATACGCGCAGGCGGCCCGGAGACTCCACTCGCCGTTTACGATTTGAAAAATGATTCGGCCGAGAAGACCGATGTATCCAGTCGTGAGACTGAGATCACCGAGAAGATCGACAAGTACTTGCGGACGGCTCGCAAGGAGTCGTCCGATTGGCCGATCAAATTGCCTAACAAATCGAAGAAGTAAAACAGTGGACGTTCGTTCAGTCCTTGCCGGCTTTGACGAACTCTTCTCGCGATAACTGTCCGTCACCGTTGCGATCGAAGCGAGTGAAGCGCTTCGGTGCTTCGTCGGGATCGGGTTGACCGGTGAGGAATTCATCGCGTGTCAGTTTGCCGTCGCTGTTCTTGTCGCGAGTAGTGAACATCTTGTCGCGATCCTGCTTCGGTTTAGCGGCTGATGGTGTCGATGCCGAACCTACGGCATCGGTCTTACTCTTGATCTGCGGTACGGCTTCCGGTTGAGCCGCAAGGATGGCTCGCAGTTCCTTCACGACTTCCGGATGGTCAGCGGCGGCATTCTTTTTCTCGAGCGGATCCGCGACATAGTCGTACAGCTCGATCTCCGCCGAGTCCGCATCGGCACCGATGGCCTTCCATTCCACCAAGCGATAACGCTCAGTGCGAACAGCGCGGCCGAGAACGTTGCCTTTGCCGGGGGCGGATCGGGGATAGACATGGATAACGTATTCTTTCGTTCGGGCATCCTTCGAATCCAGAGTCTTCGCGAACGAGGCACCTTGCGGTCCTTTCGGAACCGGGAGATCGGCTAGTTCGCATAGAGTCGGGAAGATGTCGACGCTTTCGATCAACGCGGAGCATCGTCGATCTTGCAAGTGTTTGGGAGCAGCGATGATGACGGGAATGTGCGTGGCTTGTTCGTAGTTGGTATGTTTGCACCACATGCCGTGGTCGCCGAGATGCCAGCCGTGATCGCCCCACAGAACGACGATCGTGTTGTCAGCCTTGCCGGTGCGCTCGAGCGCGTCGAGGACTCGACCGACCTGCGCATCCATGTAGCTCGTCGCCGCATAGTATCCGTGAACGAGTTGCCGTTGCAGCGCTTCGGGAAGTAACCCTTGCTTTGGAATATCGGCATAGTTGCGCAGTTCGCCGCCGAACTGAGGCGCGTAAACGGGCGCATCTGCAGGAGGAGCTTGAAACTCGGCGAGCGGAAGTGACTTGGGATCGTACATGTCCCAATACTTTTGCGGAGCGACGAACGGCAAGTGCGGTTTGACGAAGCCGACGGCGATGAAGAACGGTTGGTCGCGCTCACCGGCAGCACTGATGCGCTTGACCGCTTCATCGGCCAAGGCCCCGTCTGCGTAGAAGTTGTCTGCGACATCGGCAGCTTCCGTAGCTGCCCCTTTCGCATCTTCGCTGCCGGACGCAGTATCGTTCTTGGCGGAATTAACCTTTGCAGCGAGTGAGGCATATTGGGTCGCCTTCGGACGGAAGTGCGGCACGCTCCACGATGCATCATCCTCATGATTGCCGTGGCCCACGTGAAAGATCTTTCCCATACCTTCGGTGCGATAGCCTTGTTGTTTGAAATACTGCGGCAACGTCAGTGCGTCGGGTTGGGAGAGGCGGAAGTTTGTGGCTAGGTCGTAGATGCCGAGCGTCTGCGAGCGCAAGCCGGTCAGCAGTGCATTGCGCGACGGCGAGCATACCGCTTGATTGCAGTAGGCTCGTTCGAAGAGTACACCGCGCTTGGCTAAGCGATCGATGTTGGGCGATTGAGCGATCTTATCGCCGTAACAGCCGAGTGCGGGTTTCAAATCGTCGACGCAAATAAGTAGCACATTGGGACGTTCGGCAGCGTATGTTCGAACTGATCCGATGATGGCGAGAGTACATAACAACACGAAAGCGGGGATGCGGAGCATGATCATTTTCATTCGGTTGGTGTTATCGAAGGCCGGATCGAGGTCGAAAGTAATGAGTACTGCTGAACTTTACTTCGGTTCCGTTTTCTTTTCTTCAGGAGCTTGTTCAAAGCCTGCTTTCAGTAATTGTTTGTAGCCCGGTTCGAGGGCTTTGACTTCATATCCCAGTTTGCGGAGCAGCGGTGCCGCTTCTAGGCAGCGGTAACCGGATGCGCAGTGGACGTAAACGACTTTTTCCTTTCCGAGCAGCTTCGCGATCTCCTCCGCGTTCGGGTTCTTTCCGAGCGAGCTCAGCGGAATCAGTTTCGCGTCCTTGAGATGACCCTTTTCCCATTCGGCCTTTTCTCGGACATCGACCAACAGCGCTTTTTTCTCTTTTACCAGTTTGAGCACATCTTCGACTCTGTCCTTCGTATGTTCTTCGGCCGATACCGATGTCCCTGCAACGAGGACAAGCACGATGCCGAGCAGAACTCGTCGCAGTGCAACGAAGACGGAAACGTTCATAGGTTTGCTTCCCGTGTGAAGTGAATGTGAAGTAAGTGAATGAGGCGGAGTACCGACACTGTGGCACTTTGCCATGCGGTCCATTCGGCTTGATATCGCATCGCGTCGAAGGATGATTCAGCTTAACAGCCCACGGCCGCAACCGAAACCCGATGCGTAATGTCGCAATGATTCCATTCAAGCGGAACGGCGCGAGCCGTCCGGTTCTTCAAGATTGATGGTACTTTGCCGCTGCAACTCGCTCACATGTCATCGCCACGAACAAATCCCGACTCGCAGCCGAACTGTGAGCGGATGACAATCCGGGAGTGCATCACCTTCTGTGTTGAACGCGAATGCAGCCTATCGAGGTGCGAGAACTTTAAACACGAAGGACACGAAGAGCACGAAGGAAAGAACCGGAGAAAGTGTGGCAGTAATTAAGTCGCGGGGGGGCTGGTGCACGTTGAGCCTGGTTGGGCGTCAAGCTACGATGAACGTCTTTGGTCGTTATCCGTCAGGAGCTCGTTGGGAATGAAACGTTTGTGTTGTCTCGCCTGTTGTTGTGTGCTGCTGATCGGTATTCCGGCAGCCTCGGTCGTCGCGCAGGACAAGAGTGTCAAGCCGGGGATCAACGACACGTTCAAGGACCCTAAGGTCGATGAGTTTCTCGGTAAGTTTGAAATTGAAAGTCGCGAGGTCTTCTCCAAACGAGAGAAGATTCTGGCGGCTTGTAAAGTGACGCCCGGCATGAGCGTCGCCGATGTCGGCGCTGGAACCGGCATCTATACTCGCTTGTTCTCCGATGCAGTCGGTAAGAACGGACAAGTGTTCGCGGTGGATATCGCGAAGAACTTTCTCGATCACATCGCGCAGGACGCACGAGAGAAAGATCGCAAGAACATTCAAACGGTTCTTTGCGAGCCCGATTCGACGAAGTTGCCGGCGTCGAGCGTCGACTTGGTTTACATCTGCGATACGTCCCATCACTTTGAGTTCCCTCAGAAGACACTGGCATCGATCTATACCGGTCTGAAACCGGAGGGGCGATTGATCGTGATCGATTTCAGCTACTCGAAGGTAAGAGCACTGCATGGACGATGAACCATGCGCGCCGGCCAAGAGGTGTTTGAAAAAGAAATCACCGAAGCGGGCTTTGAAAAGATCGGCGAAAAACAAGATCTGTTAGAAGAGAACTACTTCCTAGAATTCCGAAAAGCGAAGAAGTAAGTTGTCGAGCGAAGTAGATCCTCGGATTTTCTTTGCGTCGGAGCGCACGCTGTTAGCATGGTTGCGCACCGGCATCGCTGTAATCGGCATGGGATTCGTGGTCGCACGCTTCGGCTTGTTTCTGCGCACGATATCGACACGAGCCGATGTGCCTCCGCGATTGACCGGTTCCGTCATGATCGGAACCGGTTTGGTCGCGCTAGGAGCAGTTATAATCGCGGCCGCGGCTTGGCAGCATCGACGATTCTGTCGGACGCTTGATCCGGAACAGTTACCGGGGCAATACTGGGTCGGCTTCAGTACGTGGGCAGCTGTCGGCATTGCAATGCTCGGCGCGATGCTCGGGTTCTATTTGTTGAGCTCGTCATTGGAATAGTTTCTACCTTTGCCTCGATATTCTCGACGATTGAAAGGTCGGCTTGAGCCGACTAACAAACGATTGTTGGAAAGGCGTACTCATGAAATCAACCGCGTTCGTATTCAGTCTGTTATTCAGCTTGTCGGCCGTGGGTGTGCAAGCCGCGGATAGCGGGAGCAAGCCGAACATCGTCTTGATCCTCGCTGATGACCTAGGTCGACATGACTGCGGTTTTATGGGCGGACCCGTCAAGACGCCGAACCTCGACAAGCTGGCCGGTACCGGTACCAAGCTTGACGCCTTTTACGTACAACCGGTATGCAGTCCGACTCGAGCCGCTCTCATGACCGGGCGCTATCCGATGCGTCATGGTTTGCAGGTCGGTGTGGTTCGACCTTGGGCTCAATACGGATTACCGCTTGAAGAACGGACCTTGCCGCAAGTGTTGCAAGAAGCCGGATACGAGACGGCCATTTGCGGCAAATGGCATTTAGGGCATTTTCAGAAAGAGTATTTGCCGACGCGGCGTGGATTTGATTTTCAGTATGGGCATTACAACGGAGCGCTCGACTACAACACGCATATTCGGGACGGCGGATTTGATTGGCACAAGAACGACGAAGTTTGTCGCGATGAAGGGTATTCGACCCATTTGCTCGGTGCTGCTGCCGCTGAATTCGTGAAACAGAACGCGGGCAAGAAACCGTTCTTTCTTTACGTACCGTTCAATGCGGTCCATGCTCCGCACCAAGTGCCCGAAAAATACTCGGCACCCTATACGGGACTTAAAGGGGATCGACGTATCTACGCCGGGATGTTGAGCGCGATGGATGAAGCTGTAGGCAAGATCGTCGAAGCTGTGGATGCGGCCGGTGCAATGGACAATACGCTGTTCCTATTCAGCAGCGATAACGGCGGGCCTGCGCCTGGTCGAGTTACAGACAACGGACCATATCGAGCCGGTAAAGGGACTCTTTACGAAGGGGGCGTGCGCGTTGTTGCGTTCGCAAGTTGGAAGGGACACGTGCCGACGGGAGCTGTGAATACGCAACCGATGCACATCGTCGATCTATTGCCGACGCTTGCGAAGCTGGCCGGTACAGAGCCTCCATCGAAGTTGCCTCTCGACGGTCGAGATGTTTGGCCCAGCATTGTCGAGGGCCGACCTTCACCGCATGATACGATCCTGCTGAACACGACTCCCAAAACCGGTGCACTACGAGCCGGTGATTGGAAGTTGGTGGTCAAGAACGGTGTAGACGATCCGGATGATGCAGAAGCCGCAGTCGATACGACTCCTGGCGTCCAGTTATACAACTTGGCGACCGACCCGTACGAGAAAAACAACTTGGCCGAGAAAGAGCCTGCTCGCGTTAAAGAGCTGCAAGGGAAGCTCGATCAGTTTGCAACTCAAGCGGTCCCGCCGAAGATCAAGCCGAAGCCGAAAGGATTCAAAACCCCGAAAGTATGGGGTGAGTGAAAGGCTTGGGCCGATCACACTCCTTCGAAAGTCTGAATGTAATAATGATCTACTGGAGCTATTTCAGTCAGCCGATCTAGGGCGAGGCCGAGTTCCGGCTGACGCACGTTTAGTTCCGCGAGCGGGCGGAGCATGGCCTTCCTGGGTCGCCTCGTACACTGCGACTGCCGCTTTGGCCATCATCTGGCACGCGAACGGCGAAGGCTCCTCCGCCCCTGACGCTCGGCAATAGTTTTTGATTTCGCGAGCGATTGCAGCTTCGATTTGATCTTCCAGTTGGCGCAGATCGTCAGGGCTCATCATGCTTTCTTTCAGGGCAATGCTTTGGGAACCATAACTCCGGTTCGGTATTTCTCTTGCGCGTAGTACAATCGATCATAGCGTTCGATCACGTTGCGTGCAGGAAGTCGTCGGGAGCTGGAAATGGGCCGTGGGCGGTCGGTTGAAAAACGAAAAGCGGACAACAGGAAGAAGCGCGATTCGCAACCGCCTTCCCCGCGAAAATCCAGGAAATGGACTCTCCTATTCGGGGCTCTCTTCGCGGGCATGGCCACTTATTATGCAGCGACTTCGGTGTTGGGGACGGCCGTTGCAACGGCGCTCAGAGAAGGTCGTGATGATGATGCGGCTGCGAGACTAAAGTGGCTGGAGTTGCTGCCGCCGGTGACTGCTGAGGAACAATTCCTGAAGGCTCGGCTGTTGCGGCATCGTGGTGATCTGGACGGCATGGCCGATGCGCTGAAGGCAGCCGTGAAGCTGGGCTTCGACACCAAGATGGCTGATCGTGAACAGATGTTGGCTCTGGCCCAAATCGGCGAATTGGAAAAGGTCGAGTCGCCGCTGAATGCTTGGCTCATGGAGTCCGATCCGGACCTTCGCGAAGTTTGCAGCGCGTATGCGAACGGATTGGCTGCAACGTCGCGGATACCGGAAGCAGTGAGAGTCTTGACTGCTTGGCAGAGTGATTTTCCGAACGATGTGCGACCTGTCTATCGCCGGGGACGCATCTTGGAGCATCAGCGGCGAAAGGAAGATGCCTACAAGCTCTATTCTGAAGCAGCCGAGTCCGATCCGCAGTACTTGCCGGCCGTCAACAATGCGGCTCGATTGTTATTGGAGAATCGCAAGATCAAAGAAGCGATGGCTCAATTTGAAGAGGGGCGGCGCAAACATCCGAATCCGGTTTTTGACATCCACATCGCCGAGTGCCTGCGCTCGCTCGGCGAACTAGAACAGGCAAAGGCCATACTGGAGAAGTGCGTAATCATTCCGATCGCGGATTTGGAGAAAGCGTATCGTGAAGTGGATGAACTCCTCGAGACGTTGGCTCCTGCCGCGGAGCTGGGAAAGATCAATGCCGACCTCAGTCATTTTGACGAAGCGGAGAAATGGCTGACTCAGGCGCTGGCATACAATGATCGTGATCTGGAATCGCGTTACTCCTATGCCGTTGCATTGAGAGGCCAAGGTAAATCGCAAGAGGCCGAGCGCGAGTTCGAGCGTGTTCGGAAAACGCGTGAAGCGCTCAACGGAGTCAATTCACTTTGGGACAGGATCGACACGCATCCGACAGATGTAGAAGCCAGATTGGGCTTGGCCAAGATCTTCCTTGAGTATGAATCTCGCAAGGCCGGAATGTTCTGGTTGAAGAGTGCTCTTGAACTGCAACCGGATAACGTTGAAGCACAAGAGTTGATGAAGAAGTACGCTGAGAACAACACGTCACCCTCAGCCGGGCAGCAATAGGAAGTGCAATCGATGAGCTCTTCAATGGATCAGCTCCAGTGCGAAGTAATCGCCGCAAGACGTCGGGTTCGCAGACGCAGGGCTTGGTATCTGCCATTGTCGACCGCGATGTTGACGGTCAGCCTAATCGGATGCGGCAAGAGTTCTACGGAAGAAATTCTTTCAACCGCAGGGAAGACGAAGGGCGGTGATCAAGCGATCGCGCCGAGTGCACGGATCGAGTTTGAAGATTGGACAGAGCGGTCCGGAATCAAAGCCGCGTACGATAACTCAGAGAGCACGCAAGCCTTTTCGATCCTGGAGAGCTTGGGAGGTGGAGTCGGACTACTGGATTTCGATCGAGACGGTCGTTTGGATGTCTGGTATCCGGGAGGAGGTCGCATCGATGCGCCATCAAAAACGATCACGGGTTTGCCTCATCGATTGTTTCGACAAACAGAGATGCTGCGTTGGGAGTTATGTTCCGATGCAGCTCATATGTCCGCGGCGAAGTTTTTCAGCCACGGTTGCAGTGCCGCTGATTGTGACAGCGACGGTTTTCCCGATTTGGTTGTGACCGGCTACGGCGGCGTGGAGTACTACAGAAATCTCGGTGATGGAACTTTTGAAGAAGTGGCGCAGCGAATCGGATTGACCGATTCCAAATGGTCCTCGTCATCAGCGTTCGGCGATTTGAACAACGACGGATTTCCCGATTTGTACCTCACGCATTACGTGAATTGGTCATGGGATAACGATCCGAAGTGTTTTTCGCCGGCTCCCGATAACTTTCCCGATGTATGCACCCCCGCCTTTTTTCAAGGCATCGACGACACGGTTTATTTGAATGACGGTCAAGGAAGTTTCCGGGATGCGTCGGCTGAAATGGGGCTCGTCAAAAACGGAAAGGGACTCGGAGTAGCGTTCGCAGATATCGACGACGACAACGATTTGGATATCTACGTTGCCAATGACACGACAGAGAACTTTCTGTATGTCAACGATGGAAAAGGGAGCTTGATTGAAAATGGATTGATCAGCGGGACGGCTCTGGATCAGCGCGGTACGCCGAACGGAAGCATGGGGATTGCCGTCTTCGACTTTGATCTCGATCAAAAGCCCGATATCTGGATCACCAATTTTGAGAATGAAACCTTCGGGATGTATCGCAATCTGGGAGGCGCGAACTTTCAGTGCTTTACAGATCGAACCGGTATCAATGCTCTGGGGACTCTATTCGTCGGTTTCGGAACGGTAGCCATCGACGTGGAACTAGACGGCGACGAAGATCTTTTGGTTTCAAACGGTCATGTGCAGAAGCATCCTAAGTCTTCGACGAATGCGCAAGAAGCTCTCCTGCTGCTGAACGACGCGCGGGGACATTTGAGCAAGCATCCGTTTCGGGACTCGAGCTATTTTCAAGGTCGTCATCGTGGCAGGACTGTAGTGACGGCTGATTTCAATCATGACGGCTTGATGGATTGCTTGTTCGCGCACGTGCTGGAACCTGCTTCCGTGTTGCTCAACAAAAGCGAGCCGCAGGGGACTTGGCTGCAACTTGAACTAATCGGTGTTGCGTCGAACCGCGATGCAATCGGGGCTCGCGTGGTTACAAAATCGACTCCGAAGCCGTTGTACCGACAAGTGGTCGGCGGTTCGGGGTACCTTTCACAGGGACCTTACTCGCTGCACTTTGGACTTCCGGCGGGAACAGAGCAGGTTTCCGTGGAAGTGCGTTGGCCAAGCGGAAAAGTACAGGTCGTCAACGGTTTGCGAACTGGGATGACGAATGTCATTCGCGAAACGAGTGACTGAGCCGATGGTCGCTATCGCATCCGAAGAAGTTGCTTACTCGCTGCCTTGAGCTGGACCGGGCTCAGGCTTTTGCGACAGGTAGACATCGAAGGGCGCTTGTGAGCCGGACGGATGCCAATTGCCGACAATAAGATCAGGGAGGCCGTTGCCGTCGATGTCGGTAGCCAGGCATGTCGCGTGGCTAGATCCGAATTGTGCCAAAGCATGGCGACGGAATTCGAGATTCTCTGTCTGTTCCCACCATACGACTGAATCGTACTTGCCATCATACTCGCGGGTTTCAAGCGGGAGCATGCCGACTGCTGCGATATCCATGTCTCCATCGCCATCGAAGTCGGCAGTGCAGGCATGAAGTGCACCGACGAGCATCCCGAGCTCTCTCGATTCCCATTTCGTGTTATCGACATTCCGCAACCACCGTACCCCGTGATAGGGCTTGGGAAGGAACGCATCCATCGTGTCGCCGTTCGTGTGCAGGATATCGAGCTTGCCGTCGCGATCGATGTCGCAGAGTTCGTAGGAACTCGAGTTGTAGGAAGGATCGACCAATTCGAGCAGGACTTGTTTGTCGAATCCGCCTCCTTCACGACCGAAGTACGCTTCCAGTGTTTCGTATTCTTGAGCAAACGCGATCACGTAGTCTTGGCGTCCGTCTTGATTGAGGTCGGACACACGAACACCTAGTGCACCATGTCGCTTGTCGAGGGTCTCCACGTCGAATCGGATCGCATCTGCAATTGCAGTCGGGCTAGGCTCAGTCGCATTGCCCGGGTTGCGAAGTAGTTTGACAGATCCTGTTTCACGCCAGCCGAATTCGGCGACCAGGATGTCGGAGTCACCGTCGAGATCGAAGTCGATCAACTGAGCTTCGACGACTCTCGCCAATTCGGCATCTATTTTTCGTCGATCGTATTTTCCGTCTTCAGTTCCGATCCAAATCTCGATCTTTCCCCGATGGTGGTCGCCGACGGGGAAGCTGCCGATGTCGCATACGAGCAAGTCTCGGTGGGAGTCGTGATTCCAGTCGCAAGGTGTCACGCGACAACTGTTTTTCACGTTTCCGAGTAACGTGTGATGCCAGTTGCTGCGTGGGCGGAACAACGAAATATCCCCGGTCATCATGTTCGACGCAATGAGTTCGCTCGAACCGGGAAACCAGCGCATGTCTGCCAGGCAATGCGGAGTTGTCGGAATTGAATCTTTCGGCAACGGAGTATTCACAAACCGATGCGCTGACTTCGTGGACGGTACGATGGGAACAGAAATGGAGTCTGGGGCGCGATCGCGAAAGTAGCGAACCGTCTCGGCTCGCGACGGTTCTTCCAAGTCAGTTCTGCCGGAAGCGATGTAGAACTTGAAGCCCTGTTCGACTTCCCCTTCCCAATTCGCCTTCGGAAATGTTTGCGGATCCGGGAGCTTGTGACAGGCGGCGCAGAAGACTTCGATACGATGTTGAGCATCGTGCGAGAGAGTCGCAGAAAAAGAGGACGGCTGACGGGTGTCAGCCATCCTCTTAGTTTCAGATGGGTCAGACGAACTGCATCCGGCTATCAACGGCAAGCTGCTGAGAATTCCCAATTGGCAAACTCGTAGCAAGCTGCGAACGGGGGGCGTTATGCGGCTGACCATAGGATCTCGTGTATCAACGGCTGGTGCCGTTCGATTTAGAGCTTCTTCAGCATATCCGAGGCTATTTGCTTGATCTCTTCAGGCTTTGTCGCGGCTTGGAGCTTCTTATAGTCTTCCTTCAGCGCCGCACCCTTAGCGGAATCGTTGGATGCGATACCGTTGATGTTGGACTCGAGGCTGCTGAGTGCTGAAGTCATTTTGCCGTCTTTGGCAAACGCTTCCAGTGTAGCCTTAGCGGCTGAGGTGCTGGCATCCGGCGGCGCAGCAATCTTCGTTTCTGATGGACCGCAACCGACCATGGCAACGGACAAAAGTGTCAATGCGAAAAGCTTCTTCATCCTGATTTCCCCCGTCAAAACTTGGTGTGTGAATGACAATCCCCACTCGGCGAAACACCGAGTGGGGATGATGGTTTTCGATTGAATCGAAGTGGACTAATCGACGTTGGCAACGTCACCGCTGCGAGAGCTACCGAGAGCCTGATAGGCATTCAGGTCCATGCTGTTCGACAAGAATTGAACCGAAGCGTCACCCATCGAGTGCATGGCACCGCCGGTGTGACGGCTGCGAGCCGGGAACACACCAGAGGAGTCACCCTGTCCGCAACCTGAGCAGTTCATACATGCAGGCCACTTCCAGTTCGGCGGAGCCAACGTGTTGATAGCCGTGTTGTAGAAGCCGGGAGCAATCCAACGGAAACCGGCAGTAGCGCGGTGGCTGGTCGGTCCGGCACTCATACAGGATGCACCATAGGTGTCGAGTTGAACTTGTGTCCAAAACTGGTTCGGCGCACCGCTCGGGAACGCAATGCCGTTCGGGAAGTCACCACCGACGACCGTGAAGATCGACGTGTTGTTGTCACCCTTGTTGAACTCGGCCAACATGATCGTATTCGACAGTCCGTCGACGATGTCGCTGAAGCGAGCTTCGGTTTGACGCTTGAAGAAACCGTTTTGGTCCGCCGCACCGACACCGTAACCAACGTTCGAGCCTTCGCTGCAACCGTAGTTATTCCAGCCCATTTCGCCCAGTTCCCAACCGTTTCCGTTCACATTGGAACTAGCGTTGTATCCCAAGTCCGACGGGCAAATAAACGCTGCGATCTTCGTGTGACCGTTATACAGCGCCGGAATGGTCGCCGGAGCTTTGAGAGCAGTGTCGTAGTGGTACTGGTTGAAAGCAAAGCGATTGAAAACGGCGCTTTGTTCGATGTACGGCAGGATCATGGTGTGAGCCGAGTAACCGTTCCAGTTACTTTGCTGCATACCGGATCCGTTATCGATCCAGCTAGCCAGACGCGGCACCTTCTTGTGAGCGCTTTCGTAGTTATGGAAAGCGATTCCCAATTGGTGCAATTGATTGCTGCAGCTCATGCGTCGTGCAGCTTCACGAGCCTGCTGCACGGCAGGCAGCAACAGGCCTACGAGGATACCGATGATGGCAATAACCACCAGCAGCTCCACCAGGGTAAAACCCCGATTCTTTCGAGACATAGAATCCTCCGAACGAGAAAACAAAAAAGACGACACGCACTTTTCGGGTCGTAGGGGATGTATCGGTCGCCCTAAGACTCATCTAACGATTCTAGGGTGGACATAATTCCGTCGCCATAGTTTGGTTCGTACTTTAACTCATTTTAATTTGACTTGTTTTTCCAGGGCCTTTTGGCGTGTTGGTAGTTGTTTTGGGTGGCCTGGTAATGGGGTATGTTTTCACATATCCATGAGATATTTTTTTGGTTGCATTTTGTCAGATATAGCCTTGAGTTTACAACCCAGGTGTGCATTGCTTCCCTCTGAAGGGTGTGTTTGTCTCTTGTTTCTAGCCTATTTGGGTGTGGTGGTGTTCCTGCTGTGAGTTGAACGAACGACTTTGTCGGCGCTATCTTCTCTGGCAGACTTCATTGGAAATCGCAGCCCGAGAGGAGTAGAAGTTCCCTTGCGCTCGTGTTCCATCTCGTTTTTGGGACCAAAAAGAGGCCAATTCGACCGATCTTGCGGTCGGATAACGAAAGGTTAACACAACCATCGGTAGGGAAACGGATGCTCGCGCGGGAGGTTGCGGAATATGTCGCCGTGTAGAAACCATACTCCATTACTCACGACGCAACCGCTTTTCGGTAGGCAAACGTAGAAAGCTACCGGTTCACAAGGTTGCCTGCAGTCGCGATATAAGAGCCGCTCCTTAACTCGTTGATCAACGGCGATGCGCTTATCGGTTTTTGCTTATTGTTCGCATTCCGAAGGTGGAGCCGAGCTCATTCAGCATTTGAGCGCACACAGGCGATTAATTGACACGAGCCTTCCATTGAGTACAGTGGGCGAACGCCCGCCCGCTTTCAACACGTAGAATGTAAGGGTAGTCGTGATGATTCCACGGTTCGCCGCAATAGTTTCTGTATCCTTCGTGGCGTTCATTCTGTCGGCGGCTCAAGCCAATGCGGGAATCTACTTCGCAATTAACGGAGTAGAGGGAGCGCCTTCTTCCATTTCCCTGACCAATCTGTCGTCTACCACTTTTACCGTCGGAATTCGTAGCGACGATAACTTCAGCGGCGGCAATCTGCTGGCTCACATGGGCTTCCAAGTGATCGTCAATAATCCGTCACTGGCACAAATCACGAATGTTTCTCTGACCGGAACGTTCTCCGGGACACCGACGCAAACAGCGAGTGGTTCGTTTGCGACAGTAGCCGCAACCTTCGCACCTGCGAATCGTCCCAACATCTTCTTCTCGAACGTTACTCAATTTCAAACATTGGCGACATTTACGGTTCAAGGCACCGGGAACGGTACTTCGACCTTCTCGCTGAAGGAGCTGACTGCATCTCCAGATGACACCGACTTTACCACGACAGGTGACGGGTCCTCTTTTACCGGTCAAGATCATGCCCCGGCCGGAGCTTCGGCTAATGGATTTAGCGCGGGGTTCAATTCTACAACTGGCTTAGCCGCAACGACCCTCAGCTTTACGAGTTCCGTGTCGTCCGTGCCGGAGCCGGGCTCGCTCGCGCTATTGGGATTCGGTGTTGCGACTGCCGTAGGATTTCGACGCATGCGATTTAAGACCAAGCAACTTGCGTGAAGCGAGTTGAACAACCGTCCGATACTTCGACGATTCGTCGCTGATCGTTCAAACGAGCGCTCATCCATCACTCTGCTAAGCGTTGAGCCGGTTGACCTACTCTCCGAATGCAGAGCCTCCGAGTGTTTTAATCTCGTCGTCACTGAGAACGCCGTTATAGATGGAGAGTTCATCGATCATTCCGACATAGGCTGCACCCAGCACGAGTTGGACTTGTTTTGAATCCCATTCGATCGATAGGTCCCAGTTACGGATCGATCCCTGTTTTGCTCCGTTGATGAACAGCGACCCGCTTTGCGGTTGTTGCTTGCTGTTGACGTGCTCGATCGTAAAGGCCAAGTGCGTCCAGTGTTCTCGCGAAAAGGGGGCCTTTTCGACTTGGACCATAGGACGCTTTTCAAACGGAATATCGGCCCACTGCACGTTGTTCGGATTCCAAATGTGGAATAGCGGTCGGATCGCATAACGGAACAATCGCGGGTTTTCGTCTTTTGACCATTCCATAAAGATGAAGCCCTTCTTGGAGTCATCGCCGACGATCTGTACCGGATCGCAGTAGCCCGGTTCGAGATCCTTGTCGGGATCGAGTTTCAACCAAACTGAGACCGTTGCGTTCCAGTCCTCGCGGTTGTACCCGAGCACGTCTTGACCCTTGAAGAGCGGCCAGGTCTTTCCCTTCTTCGTGAACTGAAGGCATCCACCTTTCACTCCCCTTCAGGCAAAAACTTGACTTCGTCATTGCCTGCCATCGGGACCAGTTCTTTACCTTGCTTCAAATAGCAGCGTTTGTCGCCGGTCGCTTCGTCAGCATCAAAGCCGTGATCAAACGAAGCGTATAGAGTGCGAACCGGTTTTTCGCTCCTCTTTGCATCCTGAGCAAGGACGTCGGTTGATGAGTGGATAAGGAAGGCTGAAGCGATGGCGAAACAGAAGGCTAGACCGCTGCGAAACATCATCGAAAACTATCCCCGGAAGACGAACAGTGCTTCACCGGACGGCTCGCGCCGTACCGCTTTCATTTGTACGCGTGGTGGTTAACTGAAGAATACTTTTTCCGCTGTCCCCGAGAGCATCGACGCTTTGTCGGAGGCGGAGAGGAAATCGAGTCGACTCCGGACAAGTTCGATTGAGTCCAAGTAGTTGTCGCCCGGGTCCACTTGATATGGACAGTCACTGGCCCACATCAAGCGGTCGGCTCCGAACGCATCGCGAACACGCTTGATCATCGGTCCCAAATCGGTATAGGGAGTTTTCTTTTTGCCCAGAGCGTAGAATGCCGATGTCTTCACGAACGTTGTTTTGAATTCCGCCAAGCGGCATAATGCGTCGAGCTCTGCATCTTTGACGCTGCCGTCGATGCCGATGCGAGCGAAATGATCGATGACGACGCGTGTCTTCGGGAATCGTTTGCACATATTTCCTATGGCAGGCAGTGCTACTGGATTGATCAAAGGGCAGACAGCCAATTGTTCATCGGCTGCGATGCGCCACAGGTCGGCCATCCCTTTCGATCCGATCCACGCGTCGACCGATTGCTTGGCCGGATGAATGCGAAAACCTCGCACACCTTGCTTGGCAAGTTTGCGAACCGTATCGGCCAGATCCGCAGCATGTTCGTCCACCACCGCCACACCACGGAAGACGCCGGGGAATTTGGCGATCATGTCCGTCATGTAGCGATTGTCGAAGCGATAGAAGCTCATCTGGATCAGAACGACTCGATCCACTCCGGCCGGTTTGGTGTGTGCGAACAGTTCTTCCGGTGTGAAACTCGGCGGCTGCATGTCTTGTTTTGTAAAGCTGCCGTCGATCGGATAGCGATCGAGTTCCGGTGTCCAAACATGGACATGTGCATCGGTCGCGCCGGACTTCGGAAACTGTGCCGAAGCGGTTCCGAGCAAATTGGGGGCGGCTGCGACAGCCGCAGAGCAAACCGCAGTTTGTTTTAAGAAGGAGCGTCGCGAAACGTCGAGCGATCGGACTTCAGGCGATGGATTCGAGTGGTTGGGGCTCATGATGCATTGTTCTCCCGACTGAAGAAACGTGCGACGGACGCCATCATTCAAACTCGGTGATGAAGCGTCGATAAAACTCGGATGCAAGTTCGACTTGATCCAGATCTACAAATTCTACTGCAGCATGAGCTTGATCAATGCTGCCGGGGCCGAAAACCATACTCGGAATCCCGACGCGCGCCAGCTTGCTCGCATCGCTGCCGAATGGAACGCCGGCCGGAGTGCCGTCTAAGCCCATCAATGCCAACACGCCGCTAGCCGTCAGCACTGCCGGCTCGTCGGCTCGCGTATCCAGTGGAATGTCCGTCAGCATCGGAGCTTCCATCTCGGCATGAAATCCGGGATGCTCTGCGGCCAATCGATCCGTCAGGCGTTGGTAGTCAGCCAGTACCTCTTCGATCGATTCATGAGGTAGGAGTCGACGATCGATTTCAATCGTGCATCGATCCGGTACGAAATTGACTTGGACTCCGCCGTGAATGACTCCCACATTGGATGTGGCGCAGCCGATGAGCGGATGAAGTACTTGTTCGAGTCGCCGGTTGTCTTGCTCGATCGCCAGAATCAGTCTCGCCGTATGCTCGATCGCATTGACTCCCAAGTGCGGCTTGGAGCTGTGAGCCGCTTTTCCGTGGACATGAATGCGCCAGCGAATGACTCCCTTACTGGCGATGATCAACTGCATCTCCGTCGGCTCCGCGATGACTGCTGCGTGAGCCGTTAGTCCGTCGCAGAGTTTGAGGACTCCGCGATACGAGTATTCCTCGTCGGCGGTAGCGGCCAACCATACTTCACACGGAGGGGTGATGCCGGCCTTGCGCAATCTCGCGACTGCATGCATCATCCCTGCAAGTCCACCTTTGGTATCGCAAGCGCCGCGGCCGTAGAGGCGACCGTTCTCGATACGAGGTTCAAAAGGTGGAATCGTCATGCCGTTGATCGAGGCCGTGTCGGTGTGCGCTTCGAGGATGATACGACGATTCGCATTGCGGCCCGGCAAAACTGCGATCAAGTTCGGTCGACCGGGAAAGACTTCTTGGCGAAATGTTCTCAGACCTAAATTGCAGAAGTACGCATCAATAAAGTCGGCCATTGCCGATTCGGGGACGCCTTGATCATAGGCCGGGTTGATACTGTTGATCCGAACGAGATCAGCCAGTAGGTGATTGAGTTCGTGCGATGCCATGTCGAGTTACGATCTCAGCGAGTGAATGTTCTTGTCGGCTCGGTTTCAGGTGAATCCCAATCGATTGGTTTGAGACTTCGCAGGCCGAACCCGTACAGTGCAGCGCCGATCAGCAAGACCACGGTGCAAGCTAAAAACGCGAGAGTGAAAGATTTGGTTTGTGTTTCGAGCCAGCCCGATAAGAGCGGTGAGATGACTCCGCCCATGTTGCCGATACAGTTTTGAAGACCGCTCCATTTGCCGGAAGCGCGCGGACCGGCCAGCGACTGCGTCACCGCCCAGACATTGGATGTATAGATGCCGAGTGATGCGCATGCGGCTGTGAGGAAAGCGATGCACCAGCCTGCGTGTTGTGCGAAGACGGCGGGTACCATCAAGATGCCGCACATTGCGAACCCGAGTATCAGAAAACTTTTGCGGACCCGTGTTACATCTCGACCTGATCGCACGCATGCATCGGAGATCGAGCCGCCGAGAATGGCGGTTACAGCCATCGCCCAGAAAGGAAGCGAACCGAAGATGGCCATCGATTCTTTGTCGAAGTGACGATAAGTCTCGAGATAACCGGGCAACCATGACACAAGGAAGTACCACACATACCCGAGGCAAAACATCCCCAGCGACGTAACCCAGACTTCGCTTCGCCGCAGGAGTGCGGTCCAAGTAACGGCAGGTTGCTTTTCAATCGCAACGATTTCACCGGCCGATAAATCACTTCGTCGGATTTCGTTGGGAACAAGTACTATCCAGAGGGGCAACCACAGCAAGCTGCCCAGGCCTACTGCAAGAAACAAGAAACGCCATCCGAACTCTGCGACCACCAAGCCGCCCACTAAGAGGCTCAGTGCCGGACCGATCTTGCTGCCCGCATCGATCAGCGAGTTAGCCAACCCACGTTGATGTTCACTTGTGTTTTCGGCCAGGATTTTCGAAGTCGCAGGGTAAGCGACGCTTTCGCCGATCCCGAGAGCCAAACGGAGCATGAAGAAGACCCAAAATCCTTCCATCCAACCCATGGCCGCAGTCGCCACGGACCAAATCAGAAAACCGCCTGCATAGATCCACTTCACCGAATAGCGATCGACCAGCCAACCGGCAGCCAATTGAAAGAGGGCGTAGCTCCAAAAGAACGCGGAGAAGAGCCAGCCCATGGCAGTCGAGTCGAGCTTGAACTCGGCGGCAATGTCGGACTTGGACACGGACAACGTGCCTCGATCGACATAGTTGATTCCGATGGCCAGAACCAGCAAAGACAAGATGATGATTTTGCTGTGGCGCATTGTTGCTTCGCGGTAGGAGTGGAACAGGCGGGATCGTCCATTGTCTACCGTGGGGAACTGGTCGGCAATAAGGCGCCGTTCGACTGAGCAAGACATCGCTGTCGGTTATCGAGTGCGTGATATCTGAAGTCTCGGTCAACTTCACTGGATTTCCGATTTACTGGGTTCCCGGTCTACTGGGCGGCCAGCGGGAACATGCACAACGGTTTGCGATGTTTAGGCACGCTGACGAGGTCGGAGATCGTGGTATCGCCGAAGGTGGACTCGACGGCTTGAGCCGCATCATCGAGTTTGCGATGGAGCGGGCAGAGATGGATACCGTGCAGGCCGAGCGGGCATTCATGAAAGCGGCGAATCGGTTCCACCGCATTGATGACTCGCAGCACGGTTAACTCGTCTGCGGGAACAGCAAGGATAAAACCGCCGTGGATGCCGCGCTGGGCATGAACCAGCTTGGCTTTGACGAGGCTCTGCATGACCTTAGCCAAGTAGCCGGCGGGAAGCTGGGTTGCTTCGGCAATGGTGAGCGTAGTGGTGGGATCAGATTGGCCTGCCAAGAAGACAGCGGCGCGCAGCGCGTATTCGGCTGTTTGCGTGATCAAGGTGCGACATCCCGTCCCGTTAACCGGTCTGCTATTGACTTGTGGATATGAATGTCCAGAATACCGCCATGCGCCGTCGATAACAAGGCGTATCGCTTGGCTATGCCGACTGTCCGAGGCGGACGGCGTTAGGGATGACCAAGTTGCCTGCCGCGACGCTAGTTCGCACATCTCACCAGAATGAAGAAGGATTCGGCCATGTCGATAGCACCCTGCCCTGCTCCTAAACCGCAAGGACTTGTCGAGAGTTCCAATTCTGCGGAACCCCATCAAGAGACTGCTGCAGAGCGCGAAGCGAAGACGCTCGGTCCTCGCCATTTCTCCGAAGGCATCGACTGGGGTGTAGCGGCATGGATTGCCATCGTGCACATCGGCGCTCTGGCTGCGCCCTTCACGTTTTCATGGCAAGGCTTAGTCGCGCTGTTCGTGATGTATTGGTTGACCGGCGGGATCGGCATCTGCCTGTGTTACCACCGATTGCTCAGTCATCGCAGTTTCCAGACCTATGCGCCGGTGCGTTGGTTCTTGGCATGGTTGGGTGGATTAGCCGGTGAAGGCTCAGCGGTTCACTGGTGCGCGAATCACCGTATCCATCATGCGCGCAGCGATCATGACGGCGACCCGCATTCGCCGCGCGAAGGATTTTTATGGAGCCACATGGCTTGGTGCATGCAGAAGATGACTCCGGAAACACGTCGCCGACTGCATGAGCGCTGGGCACCCGACTTGGCGGCTGATCCGATGATGCGGTTCCTCGACCACACATTCTTGTTCTGGCAGATCGCGGTTGCAGCCGGTATGTTCGGTATTGGTTATTGGCTCGGCGGAACACCGCTGGCCCTTTCGCTGTTGGTATGGGGTGTGTTCCTGCGCATGACGATCGTGTTGCACGCAACGTGGTGCATCAATTCGGTGACTCACGTCTGGGGCTACAAGACCTACGACAACGGCGACGACAGCAAGAATCTGTGGTGGGTTGCGTTGATTACGTTCGGTGAAGGATGGCACAACAACCATCACGCATACCAACGCGCCGCCAACTACGGCCATCGTCCTTGGGAAATTGATACGACATACATGACCATCTCTGTCATGCGCATGCTCGGACTAGCTTGGAACGTGGCACCGATCCCGCCTAAGGCGCTTGAGATACTGAATCGGAAGAAAGCAACTTAATCGCAATTCGATCTAGATCGCTCGCTTACCAGCTTGTTGTTTCATTCAAGCGGAACAGCGCGAGCCGTCCGGTTCTTCAAGATTGATGGTGCTTTACCGGACGGCTTGCGCCGTTCCGCTTGAATATCCGTACACTATCCATCTTGGGCGCGACGATTCCCGAATAAATCAACAGGCTCTTACGCTCGGGTTTGCGAGGATTACGCCAAGATTTCTTCGATCGCTCGGCCGAAATCGATTTCCAATCGCTTGCGATCGGGCAAGGTTAAATCATGGGAATCGAGGCCGAGGAGACGGAGTACGGTGGCGTGGATATCGGTAACGTAGTGCGGATGTTCGACCGCATGGAAACCGAGTTCATCGGTTGCCCCGTGTAGGATCCCTTTCTTCAATCCGGCTCCGGCCATCCAAATTGTAAAGCCGTGCGGATGGTGATCGCGTCCGGTTCCGGCTTTATTCAAACTCGTCAGTTCCAAAGCCGGGGTTCGGCCGAACTCGGTGGCACACACGACGAGAGTATCTTCGAGCATGCCTCGCTGTTTCAAATCTTGAATCAAGCCGGCCAACGGTTTGTCAACGCGGCCGCATGATCTCGCGTGCAGTTCTTTGATGTTGCTGTGAGAATCCCACTCGCCGTAATCGCTCAAGTACACGAGCGTGAATCGCACGCCTCGTTCGGCTAAGCGACGGGCGGTGAGCAGTCGGCGACCGTAGAGTTCAGTCGTCGCGTTATCGACTCCGTATACATTCAGCGTGCCCGCTGTCTCGCGACTGAGGTCGAGTGCTTCCGGTGCTGACATCTGCATGCGATATGCCAATTCATAAGCACGGATTCTCGCCTGCAGATCGGAGTCGGCAGGGAACTGCTCTGCCTGCGCCGTATTCCAACGCCGAATCAGATCGAACTGAGCCGCTTGCTCTTCCGCGGTCACTCCTGCGGCGAGTTTTCCGAACGGGAGAGGATTAGCCGGGTCGAGCGACAGTTCGATCCCGGAATGAGCCGGACCGAGATAGTTCGCATCGAAATTGCGTTTGACACGAGTGTCTTTGTACTGCCCCAAGAAAACGAACTGCGGCAAGTTCTCGTTCAGCGATCCGAGCCCATAGGAGATCCAGGAACCGATCGTCGGTTGCTGTTCGTCGAGCGAATGTCGACCGGTATGAAACTGAAATTCGGCATTATGATCGTTGTCGGTTGTATACATCGATCGCACGATGCATAGGTCGTCGACAACACCGCCGAGATGGGGCAGCCAATCGCTGACCCAGTGTCCGCTCTGGCCTCGCCGCTGAAAGCCGACTTGCAACGGCATGATCTTCGAGACTACCTCGCGATCCATGCCGACTACCGATCGCGAACGTTCGAGGTAGATCGGCAGCTTTTGAGGGTTCGGTAATTGAGTCTCATCGTATGTCTTGCCGGCGAACTTGTTCAGCAGCGGTTTGGGATCGAATGTCTCCAGGTGGCTGACTCCGCCCGACAAGAACACCCAGATCACATTCTTCGCTTTCGGGATACTCTCAGCGCGAGCACTCGAGTTGACGGTTGCAGGCGTCTGCTCCGCGGATCGCAGGTCCCTATTCAGCATCGATCCGAGTGCTATCGTCCCCAGTCCCATGCCGAGGTCGGTCACAAAGCTGCGCCGCGCGATACGGCCACAAGGTGGTCCGCTGTGAGCCGCTTGCGATCGTGACTGTGTCGACACATGTCGTGTTTCGCGACGGTTCATCGTGCATGTGTCCTTATCGAATCGTGACGAAGTCATTGTGGCTGAAGAGTGCGATGACGAGATTCTCCCGAGCTCGATCCTTCGCATCGTTTGCTGCCAAAGACGAACCGGATCGCTGTTGATTCAGAAACTCGGCGCCTGCTAGGAGCTCTGCTGCGATGGGCGGGCGCTGCAGAATCTGTTCAAAGGCAAGCCGGACAAACTCGTCATCAGCGACATCTTCGGTACCGGGAGATTTGCCTTTTTGTTGCAAGACGGCAGCGCAGCGTCGACCGAATTCGACGGTCAGTTCGCTATTGGTCATGGCAAGTGCTTGAGCCGGAAGGACCGTTGTTTGACGGCGGTAACAATCGCAGACATTCGCTCCATCAAACGTATTCAGGAAAGTCATCTGCGATTCGCCGTGAATCGAAAAGTAGAGACTGCGCCGTGTCGATGTCGACCATTGTGAGGTCTCGATTTCTTTTCCGCCGACGGAGCGATCGAGAGCTTCGGCGCATGCCAGCACGCTGTCACGAACGACTTCGGCTTGCATGCGCTGCTGCGGAAAATGCCAGTAGCTGAGGTTGTCCCGATCTCGCTCTGCATTACTCTGCCAAAGCGTCGATGCGGTCGCCGGTGATTTGTAAGAGGCGCGGCGATAGGCATCGCTGGTTAGGATCAAGCGATGCAAGCGTTTCATACTCCAGCCGTGCGACATCAGTTCCATCGCTAAGTGATCGAGCAGTTCGGGATGCGAAGGGGACTTCCCTTGAATACCGAAGTTATCGACGCTTTCGACGAGCGGTCGACCGAAGTGACGCATCCAAATGTGATTCACGGCCACGCGAGCCGTCAGCGGATTGGACTCTGATGCAATCCATCGATCCAACGCCGTGCGTCGGCCGGTGCTCTGAGTCGGATACTTTTCAGACAATGGTTTGTAATCAATCGTGATAGTTGTGATCGCAGCGCGAGCGCTTGTGACTGCTGCGGACGCAGCGGACAGATTGTTGTTGACGGTTTGCTTGTGTTTTTCATGAGCATTCTTTTTCGCCGGATCAGATTCAGCGATCGGGCGCTCCGCCTTGATGACCGCTTGTTCGGTAGCGGCGCGAGCTTGTTCGGCTGAGGCCAGGGCGAACAGTTTTTCAGCCAAGCAAGCGGCCCGCGCGGTCTGGTCTTTGTCGCCCTGTCCTTTATAAGCTGCATCGTCGGCTGCGATTCGTGCCTCGAGAGCGAGCAAGTCTTGAATCGCCGCACGTTCGGTCAAGCGAGCGATCGAGAGCGAGGCCTGCGCATCGTGAAGCGCGAATTGCAATTCAATCAAGTTCGCGGCAGCCGGCGCTTTTTGCGAAGCGGCCTGTTTGAGTGCTTCTTCTGTCTTGGCAGTTAAAGCGACGGCTGCGACTACTGCGTTCTGAGCTTCCAGACAATTTCTGTTGCCGTAGGTTTCGCTCGTCTCTGCGAACCGATTCGCGAAGGCCCGGGTAAGCGGTCTCGATCGGCAAGTCCACTTGCGAAACGGCAAACGCCGGTGACGAAAGTGAAACAGGAGGACCGGCATCGATCGGCGGTTTGCCTTCGATGCGATTTCGGGCATCCCCACCGCGGAATGCGAATGTCTGAGCATCCAGTTTCTCATCGAAGACGCGAATCGCTCCGGTTTGAATAGGACCGTAGCTCTGCGCGTACACATACTTCTTGAACGGTCCGGGGTCGGCTTCGCCGGCGACTCGATCGTGCCTCAACTCAAGCGGTTCGAAGAATGCACGAAAGCGGAAGTAATCGTCTTGCGAGATCGGATCGTACTTGTGATCGTGGCACATCGCGCAGTTCATCGTTAGGCCGAGAAAGGCCTTCGATGTATGCTCGACATTGTCCTTCATCCACGTTTCGTAATTCCATTTGTACCAGTTGCGAACGATAAAACCGGTGGCCACCACGTTGTCGGGTTCTTCAGGACAAAGTTCATCTGCGGCCAGCATCTCCATGATCATGCGGTCATAACCTTTGTCCTCATTCAGCGATCGGATGATCCAATCTCGCCATCGCCAGATCTGGGGATAGCTGTTCATCACATCGGGGACGGAGCGGCGGCCGTACCAATCGCTGTAACGCCACACATCCATCCAGTGCCGTCCCCATCGCTCGCCGTATTCAGGTCGATTCAACAACCGATCGACCACGCGCTCATATGCATCAGGCGACTTATCGCTGAGGAAATTGTTTATCTCGTCAGGAGTCGGCGGCAGGCCGATCAAGTCGAGTGTCACGCGGCGCAGCAACTCGCGCTTCGTAGCCGGGCCGAGCACAGTCACTTCTAGCTTCGTATGGTTCGGTTCGAGCAGGCGATCGATCGGATGATGGGAAGTGCCGATGGGCAATTCGTCTGCGACAGGCGGCACGAATGCCCAGTGCTTGAGCGGATCAGATTGAGGTTGTTCATCGAGAGGAGCCTGCGCGCCGCTGTCGATCCACTTTTCAATGGCTTCGATTTCAGCAGCAGACAGTCGATTCCCTTCCGGCGGCATTTGCTCGGCGGGGTCATGGCTGCGAAGTCGCACCAGCAGATGATCGATTCGCTTACGAAGCGGCATGTCCTTCGCCTGGTCGTCCATACTTGCCAACAGTGAGCGCGCGGTATCGAGCCGGAGGCCGGCCTCTTGCTTCAGTGCTCCATGACATGCATAGCAGCGCTTGGTCAGAACCGGTTTTACATCGCGAAGATAGTCGTCCACTTCAGCCGCGAACCCGACCTGCTCCATCCCCAACAGTGCGGCAATGAGAATGACCGCGACGATGGCTTTCCGGCTCATGGCTCGGTTCTCGATGGCATACGAATAGTGCGGTGGGTGGTGTCGCGCGTTCGGGCATCGCGGTGGAGATGGTTGAACCGAATTCTACCCGTTGCCAAGTTCGATTGCGACCAGTTTTCGTGCAATTCAAGCCCAACACTGCAACCCCTTTTTCTCATCAGAACTATTGGCTGCGAGGCCTACGGCGAATCGTCCTACTCAGCAAACAACACGTTCAACGGTTCTGGATAGGGAGATGAGGGACGAGTATTCGGATCAAGAAGCTCGGTTCAATAACATCGTGGACCGCGTGTACGATGAGTGAGTCCGTGGTAATCGCTATGATGTGATCCGTCGGGTTCCTTTAAAACCGGGTTTTGGAAAGTCAAAGTATGAGTGAAACGGAATCCGCTAAAAAATTGCCGGCCGCCGGTAAGAAGATTGAGTCGGGCTCTCTGTCGTTGCAATTGCAGATCGATCCGGTGATTGCTCGAGCCGACGCGATGGTCGAGCAGATACGTCGCGAGTTGCCGGAGCATCCGGGTATCGAGCGCGTCGCGCGGAGTGTTGCCCATGTGGCTCGCAATGCGCGGGACGTGTCTCGCAAGCTCAAGCATCCGATCGGTCTGCACAGACTCCCGGCGCTCTTTCTAACGTTCTCCCTGTTCTTGCTGGGTCTCTGGATTTATTGGCAGTTCTTCTACTCGGCGACTTTGCGTATTGCGGTTCCTGAAAAGGATGCCATCCAACTGAAAGAGTCTGTCGGTCAGAATCGTTTACTGCCGCGCGTGACTGTGGGATCGAAAGAGTGCATCGATCTGCTGGAGCGACGCGAAGTCGATGCTGCGTTCATTCAAGGCGGTATCGATATTCCTCCGGGTTTGATCCGAGCTGAGCTCGATCAATCCGAGATCCTATTGTTGTTTCTCAAAGAAGGGATCAGCGATCCTCGGCATCTACGCAAAGTTTTGACATCTGCCAAGGACCAAGGGAGTCACTCGTTGGCCCGTAAGTTTATGGTGACTTGGGGAATCAGCGACCGTGTCGAATATCTGCATGATTGGCGGACCTTCGCATCGGAAAAAAACTACGTGATACCGGCCGATGTCGATGGAGTGTTCGCAGTCAAGGATCCGATGAGTCTCGAACTCGACGGTACGATGGCGAGATTGCGCGATGCGGGCTTTCGTCCCGCTTCACCGAACATCGGGGCTCAAGCTCTGCGCATGGAGTATCTCAAGCCGTTCACATTGATTCCCGGCTATTTGGATCCGATTGCGAATGTTCCATCGGAAGCGGTGCCCACTTACTCGGTCACTACCTATTTGGCCGCGCAACCTGATCTGACGGCGCAGAAGTACGCCATCCTGGAACAGTTGCAGGAACATGGCGGGAGTTTTCCTGCAGCACTCAAACCGACACTGACTACTGCTTCCGAGATGGCGCAGGGCTTAGAAGCGGTGCTCGGCATCTTGGTCTATATCGGCGTTGCATTCCTCGCCTTATTGGGATTGGATGCACTCACTTATCGCAGATGTTTTCATGAACTCAACACGCTGGTGAGTCTCATCAGTATGCACCAGTCGTCCAAGGATGTGATCTCCGGTAGTCGCGAGCTGCGAGCACATCATGTGGCCTACCTTGCCGTTTGTAGTGACTTGTTAGGTTTGATTGCCGTGATCACCGGCTATTACACCCAAGAAAACTCTTCGCTGATGTACAATCGGCTCGCAGAAATTATTCACGAGCGATGTAATGGTTTGAAAATCAACATTCAATTAAAGATTCTCCACGCCACCATTGATCTTCCTGAATCCAATGCGGCACAGCGAATTGCGCAAGCAGAATCCAATCGGAGTCCATCATGAAAAGGTACGGGGTCGATATGTCGGATGGGGAAAATAGAGATCGCATGAGATCGATTCGCCGTCGCCTGATTACCGGGTTGCTCGTTGTGATCACGGCATCAAACTCCGCCGTGTGCTTGACCGGATGCGGAGGAAGTGCCGCGCCGACGTCGACTGCCGGCGGCGGAGGTTCTGCTGCATCGAACGGAACAGCATCAACTGCAGCCGATAATAGCAGTGCGAGTGCAGCGCCCGAGTCGAACAGCTCTGCGACCGAAGGCGGTACCAAGGCAGCCGCTGAGCCGCAGACCGGTTCGACCCCTTCTACAAAACCGAATAGTAAGCCGGCGACTCCGCCTGTTGTCGCGGTACCTGTCCCGAAAGTTCCCGAACCGACAGCCGAACAAGTGGCGCGCTGGGCAATACCTCAACACACACCACTGCAGCTATTAACTTGCCTCGACGGATTCGGCGAGCCCACCGTTCTGGCTTCCGCCGTTCATCCCGACGGCAAGCGTTTTGCAACTGCAGGTGTACAAGTGGCACTGTGGGATGTAGGCGCTGAAAAGCCGCGAGTCGACCTGGCCGGCACTGTCCGCGAGCTTGAAGAGAGTCGACCGATTCACGCGTTGAGTTATTCACCGGATGGAAAGTGGTTGGCGGCCGGCGCATCCAAAGGACAACTGCTGATTTGGAAAGGAGACGAGTCTGCCGCACCCCAAGTCGTCGCAGCTCATAACGGACCGCTGGAAAAGCTGGCGATCAGTCCTGACTCCAAGTCGATCGCGACTGCCGATTATTCGGGAACGATCAAGCTCTGGCAGATCGAAGACGGCAAGTCGCTCGGCTCGATCAAAGCGGCTCAAAGCGAACCGACGGCCATGCGCTTCGTCACGGATGACCTGCTGGTGGTCGCATCGGATACCACATCTGTCTGGAGCATTACCGAGAAGAAGCAAGTTGCGGCATTGACTGAAGGGCGTTCGAGCAGTGAAGCCCTCGGAGTCAGTACCGATAGAAAACAGATTCTCTATGCAGGTCGCGATGGGTCGTTGAAATGGTGGAACGTTGAAAGCAAGGCGGATGATGCGCGCCCGATAAGCGGAAAAGCATCAGGCAAGTTGGAGCTCTCGTCCGACGGCAAGCTGCTCGTCGGCGCTGCCGGTGACTATGCGATTCATGTCTGGGATGCGACATCAGGACGCTTGGTACAAGTCATCGATACATTCGGGTCGGCAGTCACCGATTGGCAGTGGATGCCGAATTCACATCTCCTGATCCTCTCGTCGGATAATGGACGCGTGCGCATTTGGGGCACTGTCGAAGAGGCCAACAAAGCGGGGGTCAAGCCGACTGAATGGCCGGCTGTTGCAGATGGCGCTGCCGACGGATCGACGACCTTGTCACCGGCTCAGTTGGAGAAACTCATCGATCTGCGCACAATGCCGCTGTTGCCCGATGCGAAAGTGCAGTTTGACGGCAACGGGATGGTTTCCTATCTGACGGAAGCGGCGACTGCCGAGGTCAACCAGTTCTATCATTACTTACTCAGCAAACAGGGATGGCAAGTTCTGCCTCCCGACGGGCCGGCTCAGGAAGGCTCGGTCACCTTCGCGAAGTCGGGTGTTCGCTTGAGTCTCGGACTGGTTCCGGCTGAACAGTCAGGGTTGGCCAAGAGCGGCACGATGGTATCGCTGAGTCTCGGCGGCAACGTCGACGTGCGACGCTTTTCGCAGATCGGAGCTGTGGAGTCGCAGGCCGCATTTCGCAGTTTCGCGTTCGACATGTATCGCAGTCGCGAAGACATTACGAAGTTGGAGACCGCGCTGATCAAGCAGTTCACGTCAGCCGGCTGGACTGCAACAACACGCATCGATGCGGCGCATGCCGAAGATCCGCAAAGCAGAACATTGACGTTCACGCAACGCACTGGTCAGTTGATGGTGAACATCTCACGGCCGGTTGACGAGCCTCAGCAATGGGCCGTGCAGGTGGTGATGCAATTGAATCCGAAGTCGATACCGATTCCGACCGATGCAGGTTGGATCGAGTTCGATTCGGCTACTTCCATCAAGATGGTTGCCAACACCAAGATGTCGATTGAAGAAACCGCGGCGTTCTATGATCGCGAAATGCAGAACGAAGGTTGGTCCGCTCGTCAGGCACTGCGCAAGATCGATAAGGAACGTGGTTTCCTCCCTTACATCCGCGGGCAAAATGATCTCAACATTCGCTTGGTCAAATTAGAGTCAGGCGCAACGCGAGTCATTGTCGGCGAGGCCGAGCAGAATTCGTGGCAGTTGGCGGAAGTTCCGGATCCTGCGTCTGTCAAAAAGGCCGGCTTGGAAGCGGCCGATTTCCCGATCGCCAAGGGAGCGACGGATGTGAAGTACAACGTCGATGAGAAGACGATTGAATTCAAGTTAGCTGAGACTTCACCGCCGAAGACGGCCGATGCTTACGCAGAACTGCTCAAGCCGCTCGGCTGGGAACGGGACTCGCGCGGTGTGGTCAGTGACGACTACACGCTGGCCACTTTCAAGCATGGCAAAGCAGAAACGGCGCTGCGCATTCGACAAGAAGGCTCCGGCGTTTCCGTGCAGGTCGGAGCCGATGAGTTGCAGTGGGACAAGCCGCTGCCTACCGCGGCGGTTCGCATTTCCTATGAGACTTGGCTGAAACGCAATCGATATGATGCAACGATCGATCGGTTGGATGCTTTTGAATCGGAAATGCTGAAGATTCCGGCTCCGGCTGCGCCTGCGAAGTGAGGCGGAGCGATTAAGATGGCGGGACCGCTGCGTATTAGTTCGCAAGCTGTTTCGCTGCATTTGATTTGGAACGATGACTGATTTTTCGAAACCCGGCCGCATTCTTATTACGTGCAATCGCGGCCTGGCCCCCGCTTTAACCCTCGAGCAGGCTGAGTTCGGCATCAAACCGGAAGAGACTTTGCACACCGGCGTGTCGATTGTCGGCACGCTCGAGGATTGCATTGCGCTCAACCTCCGACTGCGCACGGCCAGCCAGGTCCTTTACTCGCTGCGCGATTTTCCGTGCAACAACCCCGACCAACTGTATCGTGCGATCAATACGATTCGCTGGGAGGAGATTCTCCCGTGTGACGGATATTTCACGGTCAGCAGCAATGTCTTTCACGACACCATCCGCTCCGGCATGTTTGCGAACGTGAAGGTAAAGGATGCGATTGTCGATCGTATGCGCAAGGCAACCGGCGAACGACCCGACTCGGGAGCTGAGCTTCTCGGGGCAGTCGTCTATCTCTTTTGGCGCAATGACAAAGCCGAAGTGTTTCTCGATACATCGGGTGACACACTTGCCAAGCACGGCTATCGCAAACGTCCCGGCAAAGCACCGATGGTCGAAGCATTGGCCGCGGGAATCGTGCTGTCGAGCCGTTGGGATCGCAAGCAAGCGTTCGTCAATCCGATGTGCGGTTCGGGCACGCTGGCGATTGAAGCGGCACTGATCGCCACCGGCAGACGACCAAGTCTGCTGCGCGAAGGATACGCGATGGAGCATATCGTCGGCTTTGATGCGAAGGCGTTTAAACGCGAGCGACGATTTGTGGCGGATGAAGTTCGCACGCGAACCGACTTGAAGATCATCGCCACCGATATCAGTCGCGAAGCGATTGAGATCTCGAAAGCCAACGCAGCGGTTGCGGGCGTTGCGGATTTGATCGAGTTCAAGGTCTGCGACTTCGGCGATACACCGTTGCCTGATGGAGGCGGTGTGGTCGTGTTCAATCCCGAGTACGGCGAGCGGCTCGGCGAAGAAGATCAACTGCGCGAGGTCTATTCTCGCATCGGTGATTACCTCAAACAAAAGTGCGGCGGCTACTGGGGCTATGTCTTCACCGGAAACTTGGAACTGGCCAAGAGCATCGGTCTCAAGACGAAACGTCGCATGGAATTCTCTACCGCTTCGCTCGATTGTAGGTTGCTTGAATACGAACTCTACGCAGGTACACGCAAGCATCCGAGTCGAACGACGGAAGCAGAAGCGATTCCCGAAATTGTCGAGAGTGTTGAACAGAAGGTCGATGTGACTGAAAGTTCCGAAGCGACCCCCAACGAGTCGCATCCTTAGTTCAAGATCGCTGGATCATAAGTCGAAATTCAATAAGCATGAACCTGAAATCAATCCTCTCTCCCGGTTTGATGGCGGCCATGTGGATCGTCGCCTCGACCGTCGTGCAACTCGGTGCCCAAGCAGTGCGAGCCGAAGACGGACCGAAGTTCAGCCGTGATGTGCTGCCGATTCTCTCCAAACACTGCTTCGCATGTCATGGACCGGATGCCTCCAAGCGCGAAGCCGAGTTGCGCTTGGATGTGGAAGAAGAAGCCAAGCGGGCTCGCGAAGGATCAGCGTCGATCGTTCCGGGCGACTTGGCTAAAAGCAAAGCTGTGGATCGCATCGTTTCCAAAGACCCCGATTACATGATGCCGCCGCCCGATTTCGATCGGCCGCTGACGGCTGAACAAGTGGAGACACTGAAAAAGTGGATCGCGGCCGGTGCGCCGTGGGGCAAGCACTGGTCGTTTGAACCGCTGCCGACGCCTCAAGCCGCTGCTGCTCTGAAGATCGATGATCCGCAACAAATCGATCATTTCGTCGACGCATCGTTGAAGCGAGCCGGTCTCGAGCGTTCACCGAAGGCATCGGCTCATACTCGTCTGCGCCGTGTCTGGTTGGATCTGGTCGGTCTGCCTCCCACTCCGGAACAGGCTGATGCATTCGCCGCTGACGATTCTCCGGAAAATTATGTCCGCGCGGTCGATGAGTTGCTTGCGATGCCGCAATTCGGTGAGCACTGGGCTCGGGTCTGGTTGGACCTGGCTCGCTACGCTGATACCAAAGGCTATGAAAAGGATCTGGGGCGATCGATATGGCCGTATCGCGATTGGGTGATCAAAGCGCTCAACGACGATATGCCGCTCGACCGCTTCACGGAAAAGCAACTTGCCGGCGATCTACTGCCTGAGCCGACGCAAGACGACTTGATCGCCACAGCGTTTCATCGCAACACGATGAGCAACGATGAAGGCGGGACGGATGATGAAGAGTTTCGCATCACGGCAGTCAAGGATCGCGTCGATACGACGATGCAGGTGTGGATGGGTTTGACGATGGGCTGTGCGAAGTGTCACAGTCACAAGTACGACCCGATCACAATGGAAGATTACTACCGCTTTTACGCCGTCTTCAATCAGACCGAAGATGCCGATCGCCCCAATGATGCTCCGACGTTGACTGTATTGACCGAGGACCGCAAGTCGGATCGTGAGAAGTTGGAAGAAGTGCGGGAAGCGGCCGAATCGGCGCTTGCTAATGCTGAGCAGCAGTCGCTCAGTGCGAGCGATGCTGCTTCGAGTTGGATCTTTCCGAAAGTGACGCAGTCGTGCGCTGACGGTGGAGCCAAGTTGGAACTCGGTCCCGATGGTTCGTTGACCGCAACTGGACCTCATCCGGATCGCGATGTTTACCAAATCGAACTCGATGTTCCGGCCGGGCGTTATGCTGCCGTGCGCATAGAAGCCATTCCCACGCGGCTCCCCGGAGCACGCGGTGTGAATGCGAAACGAGGCGTTGGCCGAAGCGCCAAAGATCGCAACTTTGTTCTATCGGAGTTGAACGCCTTCAAACTGGTTGAAGGTCAAGCTCCACCTGCGATCGCATTCGGCGAGGCAAAGAGCGACTTTGCACAGGAAGGATGGCCGGTTGCGGCGGCAGTGGACGGCAAAACGGAGACCGGTTGGGCAGTGAGTCCGCAAGCGGATCAGCGACATGCGGCAGTTTTTGCATTTGCTGAAACGCTTGACGTGCAACAGCCGACCACGTTGCGTTTCACGATGTCGCAGCAATATGGCGGCGGACTCACCATGCTCAAGTTCCGCATTTCGTTTACGGCGAAGTCGATCGATGAATCCGAGTTATTCTCCGAAGCGCCGGCTGTGGCCGAGGCTCGCAAGCAGGTTCAAGCGGCGGAAGAAAAACTGAATGCATTCGACGCCGCTACTCCCGCAGTACCGATCATGCGTGAACTCGCCGGTGACAAGCAGCGAGAAACACGCATGCATGTCCGAGGCAATTTCCTCGAGCCGGGCGACGCAGTGAAGCCCGCGCTGTTGACGGCTTTCCATGCTCAGCGAGAAGGCATGCCCGCGAATCGATTGGGGGCTGCTCGCTGGCTGACCGATATCGACAATCCGCTGACGGCCCGCGTCTTTGCCAATCGCGTTTGGGCTCGTCTGTTTGGAATCGGCATCGTCGAAACCGAGGAAGACTTCGGTGCGTTGGGATCGGCACCGAGCGATCCGGAGTTGCTCGATTGGTTGGCGGTCAATTATCGCGATCAAGGTTGGTCGCTGAAGAAACTCCTGCGAACCATTGTGCTCAGCGAGACTTATCAACAATCCTCGCGAACTTCACCGACAACGAAAGAAAAAGATCCTCGCAACGTGCTGGTCGGCCGCGGTTCGCGTTATCGATTGCCGGCCGAAGTCGTTCGCGATCAAGCCTTGAAAGTATCCGGCCTGTTATCGATGAAGCAGTTCGGACCGCCCGTCATGCCGCCGCAACCAAGCGGCCTGTGGCGTTCGACATACAACGGACAAAAGTGGATCGATGCGGAGAACGAAGACCGCAGGCGTCGTAGTTTGTACACGTATTGGAAACGTACGACGCCGTATCCTTCGCTGACGACGTTTGATGCGGGGAGTCGAGAGGTTTGTCAGATTCGTCGTATCTCGACCAACACACCTCTGCAGGCGCTGGTGACGCTGAACGATCCTGTGTTCTTAGAAGCGGCGGGCGGGTTGGCTCGCAAAATGTCGATGAGTCCCGGTACATCCATCGAGCATTTGCAGTTCGGCATGCGTTCGGTGCTTGTACGACCTGTGAGCGCAGCCGAAGTCGAACCGCTCGAAGCGCTTCGCGTTGCCGCGCTCGCAGACTTTGCCAAGCGACCGGAGGAAGCGATCGCGTTCTGCAAGAGCGGTCGACTGGAGATTCGCGAAGGCGAGTCGGCGGTCGAGCTTGCAGCTTGGATGACTGTGTCGAACGCCATGTTGAACTTGGACGAGTTTCTGACGCGTAATTGATCGCTCAACCGCTGGAGAATCGTGATGAATCATCTTGAGCAACAATGGGCGGCGGCCGAGTCGATCAAGCAAGCGACGCGTCGCCATTTTCTAAACGGGTGCGGACTGGGTTTAGGAGCGGCCGCTATGGCTGCTCTGATGGATCGCAGCGCACCGGCGGCTGAACCGATTGCAGCGGCTTCATCGGATAAACCGCCGATGTTCGCACCGCGCGCCAAGCGAGTGATCTACCTGCACATGGCCGGCTCTCCGTCGCAGTTGGAATTGTTCGAGCACAAGCCGGAACTCAACAAGCGGAGCGGCGAAGAATGTCCGCAGAGCTTTTTGGAAGGGAAACGTTTCGCCTTTATCAAGGGTGTTCCCAAGATACTCGGCGGCCAGTTTTCCTTCGAACAGTGCGGCAAGAGCGGACAATGGATCAGCGAGCTGTTGCCGCACTTCAAAGGTGTCGTCGATGAGACATGCGTGATTCGAACCGTTTCGACGGATCAATTCAATCACGCGCCGGCTCAATTGTTCGTACACACCGGTGCACCACGCATTGGTAGTCCGTCGCTCGGGTCATGGGTCACTTATGGACTCGGCAGTTTCAACGAGAACTTGCCCGGCTTTGTCGTGTTGCTGTCCGGAGGTAAGACACCGGACGCCGGCAAGTCGTTGTGGGGCAGTGGATTTTTGCCGTCGGTGTATCAAGGGGTCCAATGTCGTACGACGGGTGATCCCGTGTTGTTCCTCAGCGATCCGCCGGGGATGGGGCGATCCTTGCGGCGCGAGGTGCTCGATACGATCGGCAAGATGAATGATCGCGAATATCAGCAATCGGGCGATGACGAGACGATGACACGCATCGCGCAGTATGAGCTCGCCTATCGCATGCAGATGGCGGTGCCGGAAGCGATGGACTTGTCGCGCGAACCGCAGCATATCCTGGATTTATATGGAGCCAAGCCGGGCTATGTATCGCCGGCGGAGAGCGCGGACGATCCGCGTGTGCTTTACAAGAAAGATGATCCGACATTTGCGAACAACTGCCTGTTGGCGCGACGCTTGATCGAATCGGGGGTGCGCTTCGTGCAGCTCTACGATTGGGGCTGGGACCATCATGGATCATCGCCAGGCGAAAGCGTCGATGAAACATTGCCGATCAAATGCGGACAGACCGATCGCGCGATCGCAGGTTTGATTACTGACTTACGACAACGCGGGTTGCTCGACGAAACCTTGATCATCTGGGGCGGCGAGTTCGGGCGGACGCCGATGATGCAGAACAATGTGCGTTCCGAAATGAAGAAAGGTTTCATCGGACGCGACCATCATCCGTTCGCCTACACGATGTGGCTGGCCGGCGGAGGAATTAAGGGCGGCTTGGCTTACGGACAGACCGATGAGTTCGGTTATTATCCGATTGAAAAGCCGGTGACGATTCGCGACTTGCAAGCCACCATTCTCCACGTGCTCGGCTTGGATCCGTACAAGTTCCACTACAAGTATCAAGGCTTGGACAATCGCCTCATCGGCCCGACCGAAGAAGGCAAAGTCCTACGAGATATCTTGGCCTAGTAACGGCGTGTAGCATGCCGGACGTCACGATGCGACCAAGGCTCCGGACCTACCGCGAATAATTTCGTTTACAATTCTTCGCGGACTTCTTCCTGGTGACGAGGCTCCAGCCTCGTCACCCACTGCCGGCGAGGCTCCAGCCTCGCAGCCCAACAGGTGCGCGAGCAGTGCGTGACAAGGCTTGCGTCCTGTCCCGAGGACATCCCATGCGACAAGGCAAACGCTATGAACTTGCTGATCAGACATAATCCAATCCATCCGTTCATCTTCGCATTCACAATCGCAATCACAAGTTGCTTCGGCAGCATGCGAGCCGCGGAGTCACGGCCGAACGTGCTGCTGGTGATCACCGACGATCAAGGTTACGGAGACATCGGCTTTCACGGCAACCGAGTCATCAAGACGCCGACGCTCGACTCACTTGCCAAGCAAAGTTTGCGGCTGACCAACTTCCACGTCGATCCGACCTGCGCGGAAACGCGGGCTGCACTGATGACCGGGCGATATCCGCTGCGCGGCGGTGTGTGGCACACGATCATGGGTCGCAGCATCTTGCGTAGAGATGCGAAGACGATGCCTCAATACTTCGCAGCATCGGGTTATCGCACGGGAATGTTCGGCAAATGGCATCTCGGCGACAACTATCCCTATCGCCCGCAGGACCGCGGTTTTCAGCAGACACTGCATCTGGGCGGCGGCGGGATCACTCAAGTTCCTGACGTATGGGGGAACGATTACTTCGACGACGTCTATTGGAGCGGCGATAAACTGAAACCGGAGCGCGGCTACTGTACCGATGTCTTCTTCTCCGCTGCGGCTGACTTTATCAAAGCCCAATCTGACCAGCCGTTTTTCTGCTACGTCGCCGCCAATGCACCGCATGGGCCTTATCTGGTTCCCGAGCAATACAAAAAGCCCTATGTAGATCAAGGCGTGCCGGAACCGATGGCAAGCTTCTACGGCATGATCGCCAATATCGATGAGAACCTCGGTCGTCTTTTGAAGCTGCTCGATGAACAAGGAAAAGCAGATAACACAATCGTCGTGTTCATGACCGACAACGGAACGGCGGCCGGGTTTGCGGCGGGCAAGCAAGGGATCGCGCGGGGCTTCAACGCGGGGATGAAAGGGATGAAGGGGACGAAGTACGAAGGGGGCCATCGCGTTCCTTGCTTCGTGCGTTATCCCGGCAAGCTGCCGAGCGATCGCGAGTTCGGTCAACTGTGTGCTCACATGGACCTCCTGCCGACCTTAGCGGGACTGTGCGGAGTTGACACGAAGAGTGATCAACCATTCGACGGTGTTAATTTGACTCCGTTCGTTAAAGAGGAACTACCGTGGCGCGAGCGGACTCTAGTCGTTCAATCGCATCGCGTCGAGGAGCCTGAGCCGTGGAAGAAGAGTGCAGTGATGACCGATCGTTGGCGGTTGCTCGAGGGCACAGAACTGTACGACATGACGGTCGATCCCGGCCAAGAGAAGAATGTGGCAGCGTCCAATTCCGCCACCGTCACCCGACTGCGTGCGTTTTACGAGAGCTGGTGGAAAGAGATGGCGGTCGATCCGAATCGATATGTCGAAATTCTGCTCGGTGCGCCACAGGCCAAGCGAGTTCGCTTGACGGCTCACGATTGGCACAGTCCGGCTCCGGTCGTTTGGCAACCGGATGTGCGAAAGGATCCGGTCAGCGATGGATTCTGGGCTGTCGATCTACAGCAGCCCGGCGCCTATCAATTCCTGTTGATGCGACGTCCGATGGCAGAGCCGACGGCAGTCGATGCCGTGAGCGCTGAAGTCGAAGTTGCAGGCGTGAAGGTTCAAGTTCCCATCGAACCGACGGCTGTGTGCGCACCGATCAATGTTCGACTGGAATCGGGTTCGTCGAAGTTGTTCACGCGATTCATCAAGAGCGATGGGACCAAGGTCGGAGCGTACTTTGTACAAGTCAATTACCTCGGCGATGTGCCTGCGTCTGAGTTGGCCTCGGCGAATGATCGCTTGCCGAATTGGTTGAAGGCGGGCGATCGAGTTGCTTGGTTGGGCGGCACGCTGATCGAGCGGCTGAATGAATCAGGCTCGCTCGATGCTGAGGTATCGCTGCGAGCGCCGTTGGCGGGTCTATCGTTCGTGAATCTCGGTTGGAGCGGCGATGACTTGAGCGGTCGAGCTCGCGGAGTGTTCGGTGGCGCAGAGGAAGGCCGCAAGCGTCGCGTGCGCGATCTGCAATTGTCCGGTGCGAGTGTCGTCGTTATCGCTTACGGCATGGGTGAACTGCTCGATCCGGCGATGGATGCCGGCAAACTGCAGACGTATGAAACCGAACTGAATGCGTTACTGGCCGAGATCAAATCGATGGGTAAGCGAGCGGTAATCGCGGCTGCTCCCGAGTGGATCGATGACAAGTCTACTGACTCGCAATCAGCGAATGTGCGTGCGTATGCGGAGCGCCGGCAACTCTTGAACAGTATGCTGCAGAAAGTGGCCGGCGAAGCGAAGTTGCCGTTGATTGAGCTCGGCGCCGTGAAGTCGAGCATGTTTGAGAGTGGCACGTATTTGAGCGTGAACGGATATGCACAGTGGTCGATCGCGAGCGGCGAGCTGCTGTTTAGAGATGCGAAGCATCCGGCTGTTGCATCGCGCGAGCACGAACAGGAACTCCGCGCGACCGCCAAGGAAGCGGCGAGATTGTTCTTCGACATGCATCGACCGCAGAACGAAACATACTTGCTGCTGTTCCGCAAACACGAGCAAGGCAACAACGCTGTCGAGATGGATCAGTTTCGACCGTTGCTGGCTGAAGTTCAGTTTGAGTTGATAGAGCAAGCGGCTCAGCGTTGATCGACTGATCGTATGTTCGACTGATTCGAACAACCCTACCCGACCGAGAGATTTTCACTTTCCTTCCTCTTCGAGACCAAAGATCATGACGCACTTCCGGATCTCTCTGGGCCATGTTGTTCTTCGCAGCGCACTGTGGATCGCGTTGGTCAGTGTGAGCATCAGTTCGATCACGGCAGCTGATGCTCGATGGTTATCGGGATCGGCAGCGGTCGTGATCACTCCCGAGCATCCTATGTGGATGGCCGGATACGGCGGACGAACGAAGCCGGCAGAAGGCAAAGTCGGTGAGCTGCACGGGAAGGCATTGATTCTGGAAGTCGAAGGTGGGACCAAGTCGCTGGTCCTATCACTGGACTTGGTTGGAATCGATCGCACTCTTTCGGACCGCATCAAGTCAGGCATATCCGCGAAGATCGGCGTTCCGGTCGAGAATATCGCCATTTGCACATCGCACACGCACTGCGGACCTGTTGTCGGGATGAACCTCGGCGCTATGCACTACAATCGGCTCATCCCCGATGAACAGGCTCGAGTCCGTGAGTACGCGGAAGCGCTGTTGACCAAGAGCATTCAAGTTGCCGCTGCAGCCGAATCGGCGAAACAGGCTTGCACTGTTCAGTGGGGAACCGGTCATGCCGACTTCGCGGTTAACCGTCGTAACAACAAAGAAGCCGAAGTGCCCGACCTACGCACCGCACAGAAGCTTGTCGGGCCGTTTGATCATGATGTACCTGTGCTCGTCGTGCGCGATGCCGCAGGCGCGATCAAGACCTTTCTGTTCGGCTATGCGTGCCATGCCACAGTCCTTTCTTGGCAATCGTGGTGCGGGGACTATCCCGGCTTTGCTCAGTCGGAGTTGGAATCGCGATATCCCGGTTCAGTAGCGATGTTCTATGCCGGATGCGGTGCGGATCAGAATCCACTTCCCAGGCGCACCGTTGAACTGGCTCAGCATTACGGTCGTCGCTTGGCCGATGCGGTCGGAGTCGGTTCTTTTGACTTCAAAACTGCACGATGCACCGGCTCAGCTGAAATGTGTTTACCGGGACATCGAAGCCGCCACTTGCCGAGCTGCCGACGCTCGAGCAACTGAAAGCAACCGCCGGCGGGACGAATGATTACGAAGCATCACGAGCCGGATTGTTGCTTCAGCAGATCGAGTCGGGCAAGGCGCTTTCAAAGACTTATCGTTATCCGGTCGGAGTGTGGCGAATCGGCGGGCAAGTTTCGCTCGTATTCCTCGGTGGTGAAGTGGTCGTCGACTATTCGCTGCGCATCAAAGACGAACTCGACGGTCCGACTTGGATAGCCGGTTACGCGAACGACGTGATGGCCTACATTCCCAGCCGACGCGTTTTGGCTGAAGGAGGATATGAAGGGGCGACGTCGATGGTCTATTACGGCCTCCCCACTCTCTGGGCTCCTGAGATCGAAGAGACGATCATCGGAGCGGTGAAGGCTGCGGCAAACGGAGCGCGATAGGGGAATCCGCTGGGATTCGCCGTCGCTTGACGCGCAGAGAGGGGTGGCGGATACTGGCGGGCTTTGAATTTTCGGGGACTCGCCGGGGGGATGTTTGAATCGCCCTGCCCTTCCCCGACGGCTTTTAAAATGTTGAGGAATTCAGGGTGCCTGCAGCCTGTGTGATCGGTCTTCAGTGGGGCGATGAAGCCAAAGGTAAATTGGTCGACTTGCTTGCTCCGAACCATGACTGTGTCGTCCGCTACCAAGGAGGAGCGAACGCGGGGCATACGGTCGTCTGCGGTTCGGAAGTTTACAAACTGCACCATGTACCGAGCGGCATTCTGCACGGCTCCGTGATGAATGTAATCACGCCGGGTGTGGTGATCGAACCGAGTACCTTGATTCGCGAGCTGGAAGGATTGGAAGGCCGCGGGATCGAGCCTCGCAAGAACCTGATCATCAGCGAGCGTGCGCACCTCGTAATGCCTTGGCACTTGGCCGAAGATCAATTGCTCAATAGCCTGGTCGTACAAGGTGAGAACATCGGTACGACGCTTCGCGGAATCGGACCTTGTTATCGCGATAAGGTCGGGCGGACCTTCGCCGTGCGCATGACCGACTTGTTGCAACCGGAGTTGCCGGAACGCATCGCTACGATTGTGGCTGCGAAGAAGAGTCTGCTCGCCGGCATGGGCGGCACCGAATTGTCGAACAACTTGTCTGCCGAAGCCATCACGGCGCAGGCGTTGAGCTGGGCCAAAACGCTGGGGCCGCTGATCGGCGATACGACGAACTACGTACTCGATCAGCTCGATGCCGGTAAGCGACTATTGATGGAAGGAGCTCAAGGCTCGCTGCTCGATATCGATCACGGCACTTACCCGTTCGTAACCAGCAGCAATTCATCGGGTGTCGGGATCTCCGGCGGTTCCGGTGTGCCTGCCAAGTGGATCAAGCGCGTGATCGGGGTCTGCAAAGCTTATTCAACGCGAGTCGGCGGCGGTCCCTTCCCGACGGAATTGAATTGCGAAATCGGGCAGAAGATTCGCGAGATCGGTCGTGAGTACGGCACCACCACGGGCCGTCCGCGTCGCTGCGGATGGTTCGATGCGGTTGCTGTGCGCTACACGGCTCGCTTGAGCGGTATCGACACTCTGTCGTTGATGATGATGGACGTGCTCGGGCACTTGGATGAGATCAAGGTCTGCGTGGCCTACGACATCAAGGGCAAGCGAGTCACGAACTTTCCATGCAACGCATCGGAACTACGCGATGCCAAGCCGATCTACGAGACATTGCCCGGTTGGAAGAAAGATGTCACCGGCGTTCGACATGTCGATGAGTTTCCGGCTGAGGCGAAGAGCTATCTGAAGCGGATCAGCGAATTGATCGGCGTACCGGTGAAGATCATCTCGGTCGGTCCGGATCGAGAGCAAACGATTTTCACAGACCGCGAAGAGTTGCTCTCGTTGGTTGCTTAGTGCGATGCATGTCTATCTGATCGGATACCGCGGCTCAGGCAAATCGACTATCGGTCGCTTGTTGGCCGTGCAACTCGGCGTGCCCCACATGGACTCGGACGATTTGATTGAGTCGCAAGCAGGGCAAACGATCAAAGAGATCTTCGCGAGCGAGGGAGAAGCAGGCTTTCGTGATCGCGAAAGTCGAGTCATCGAAGAGTTGGCTCAATCGGGTCGCAACTCGACAACGATCGACGCTGTGGTATCGCTCGGAGGCGGCGCGATTCTGCGCGAATCGAATCGTGAACAGTTGCGATCGAGCGGCAAGTGCGTGTGGTTGACGGCGCGGCCCGAAGTTCTGTTTGATCGGATTAAGCGCGATGTAACGACGGCCTCGCGCCGTCCGGCCCTTTCCGCTCTGAGCGATTTTGACGAAGTTGTCAAAATGACGGCTGCGCGCGAACCGTTATATCGAGAGCTCTCGGAAAAAAGTGTGGACGTCGAGCACCAATCGGCCGAAACAATCGCGGGGGAACTGGCGCGCACAATCCGCGCGACCGGATCAATCTGAGGCGACGAGGATGTCGTCTCGATCACTCGACTGCACGGAAGAGCAGATCCTTCGTCCTTCCCAGTGCAGGTTCGGCCAGTGAACACCTTCGCCGCTCTCCCATCTCCCGTTCGCCTTGCGGTGGTCGCGTGTTGTTCGTTGCTGGCCGCTTCATTCATCAACTGGGCCATCTACTCGTTGGCCTGGAACCGTCGAGCAGTCGGTGCGTGGAGTCCGGCACCGGCCGGATCACCTGCTCACTCGTTTGCCGACTGGCTGCCCATCATCGGATGGTGGCGACTGAAAAGAGAATCGAAGACGCACGGTAACGGTTATTGGATACGACCGTTTTTGATCGAGATTATCTATCCCCTGTGCATATTCTGGCTCTATCGTTTTGAAATTTCGGGCGGCATGTTGCCGAATCCAGCGATGGCCATGAAGCTGGGAGCGGAGTTGCACTATCAGTTCGCCGCGCACTTCGTCCTGATCACGTTGATGATGGCAGCCACGTTCATCGACTTTGATGAACAGACGATACCGGATGAGATCACTGTATTCGGCACGCTCTTCGGATTGGTTGCGTCCACGTTCTTCGCCGCGTTATTCCCCTGGTGGTTGCTCGCGTCGGCCAATCAAAAGCCGCAGATCGTGGAACTGGATGCATTCGCGCCCGCGTTCAGACCTGATTGGATGAGCGGTGAGGCGGGACTAGGTGTCGCGGTTACTGTACTGACCGTCTGGGCCCTAGGGTTATGGGGACCGATACGTTACTTCGATCGACGTATTCGCAATGTTCCGAAGTTCATCGCCGCCAAACTGGTGCGCGATCGCTTCTTGAGAATTGTCGCTTGCATATGGTTCGTTGCGACGGCATTCGTATGCGCAGTGTGGTGGCTGCAACTGAATCGTTGGGGATACTTGTATGCATCGCTGATGGGCTTGGCTTGCGGCGGGGGCATTACGTGGGCTTTGCGAATCATCGCTCGCTGGACCTTGGGTGTTGAGGCTCTCGGCTTCGGCGACGTGACATTGATGGCCATGATCGGAACATTCATCGGTTGGCAGCCGAGTCTGCTCGTCTTCTTTGTAGCTCCGCCGATGATGGCGGTCTTGATCTTCGGGGAATCAAAGTCATCACTGGTCGCAATGCGGGTGCGTACGGTCCCTATCTCTGTGCGGGCTGTGTTTGTGTGATCGTCGGCTGGGAGTACTTCGCGCGAGCGTGGGCTCCGCCGATTCTTGAATTGCCGGCCGCTTGGCTGTTCGGCATCCTCGGTGGTGCCGGAGTCCTCATGGGAGTATTGCTGTGGATCATTCAGTGGCTGAAAGGCGGTATGGTCGACGGTATCGACAATCAACTACAAGAGCTGAAGCGATAGATACTCAGCAGCCGTCTCAGCCTGATTCTCTGCGCAATCTCGGAGCGATCCGCTGCGGTCGCATCGATGTTCGATTCGGTCGCCTGCATGCAGTCCACCGAAGGTTCTTTCCCTATGTAGCCAGCAAGTTGCGAGCGAAGTGGGATCAGCGGATGCGGCGCGGTGATTCCGATCGCTGTGAACTCTTCTTTCATCGACCCTGGAATGGCCGACGATACTTGGTTCTGGGTTACGTGCGCAGTTCGCAAAGAACATCGCTGACCAGTTTTTATCTGGCCACGCTGGTCCTCGATCGAATTGCAGAAGCCGCCGGTTCGGACTTCATCGTTACCGAACTCTCCAACCCTCGCATTACGGATCGGCTCATGTCGCGCTGGGGATGGGAGCAGCATTGCAGCGGCTGGTCGGGCCGTCATTTCATTAAGCGCTTCTACGGCGAGTATCCTGCGATCACTCCGGAGTGGCTGGAACGTATGAACGTGCCGGATTAGACAAGGATAAGTTGCAAACGATGCGCGGTCGATCTCGTCGCCTAATGATGCTGATCGTACACACGCGTTTACTTTGACCGCAGCGCTTGGATCAGTTCGCTTTTGCGCATGCGGCTGCGTCCGCTGATATTCTTTTCTTTCGCTCGATTTCGCAGTTCATCAACTGTCAAAGATTCGAGCGGCAAGCGCGGATTGCCTGTCCCTTGGGTGCGCTTGTTCGGCGTGCGACCACTGATGCGACGCGTCTTGTTGACTGTACGAGCCGCAATCTCTTTAGCTCGCTTGGGTCGTACACCGCGCTCTTCTTGGCTGTCGCGAATATGCTCGTACATCCGTTCGTCTTTGTTATTCCATGCGCTCGGCATCACTGTGCTCCCGGACAAATGAGAAATCGGCCCGAGCATGCCTACGATTGCACTTCATGTGCCGCAGCTAACGAACCCCGCCCATCTAACGTCATCACCTTCACGTACCGCATCCTACTTCGCCGGCAATTCGATGATGCCCGACCAATCGGCAGGAGGTGTGCGGCGATGTTGAGCGATGGTGACAGTCAAAAAGTCCTTGACTTGATCTTCCGCCGGGACTTGATGCAGCAAGCGGAAGGCTTCGGTCCAGCGTCCGGCCAAGAAGTGATCGAGCGCGGCTTCGTAAGCCGCGATATGTTCATCGGTGAGGAACGAGGAATCGCCGGCAGGTGGCAGGAGTTCGCTGACCATCAACGCTTGTTGCATTCCATAAGGCCGAACTCTGGCGACTCGGCGCACTCTCAAGATCGAGGGACTGATGTTCTTGCGCACCCAGTCGGCGGTGGTCTCATCGATCAAAATAGAAGCCAGAAGTTGTTTGGTCATCCCTTCCAGACGGGAAGCTAAGTTCACAACCGGTCCGAACACAGTGACTTTGACTTGATCGACTGTCCCGATACGACCTGCCACTGCAGGTCCCGATGCGATACCGATTCCTGCGCGAAAGCCGGCGAGCGGATGGCTTGATTGAGTCGATGCCGCATCGAATTCGGCGCGGATCGCCAGCGCTGTTTTGCAAGCGCGTTCGATGGCTCCTGAGTCACCGATGGGCCAGCCCCAGAAACCCATGGCAGCGTCACCGTGAAAGTCGCCGACTACTCCCCCTGCATGCAGAATGTAATGCGTCATGACCCCGAGCGCGTCGCTGACTCTCTGCAGCAAGTCGAGCAAGCGATCGGCGGACTCTTCACTATCGCGAGAGAATCCTCGCAAGTCGCAAAACATCACGGCCACATTCGTCTCGCGCGGAGCTAAGACCTCGTCGGGATCACGTGTGGATAGTGCATCGAGAACCACCGGAGCAAAGAACGGACGCAAGCTGTCTTGGCGACGTTGCAAGTTGCGGACCTGTCGAATCGAGCCCAGCGTTGTGGCAGTCAGTTCCGCGAACTTGAGATCATCACGTAGGCTTTCTCCTTCCTCCGCACCGGGATTCATTACATTGGGTCCGGCGAAGTCGCCCGATACATAGATGGCCCAGCCGGGACAAGCCTCGGACAAAACCGGTGTGCAAAACGCCCAGTCCACATTCTCGCTTTGCGTAAACGAATCGTGCGGCGATGTACGGCTCCAGACATGCAACACACTTTCTCTGCTGCGCGATGCACGGCTAACGAGTTGAGCCGACGGAGTGAACTTCTGGCCGGTCAGTGCGCGGCAATCCCAATGCAGAATGTCGATCGGTTCGGCGGCCCCCTTCGGTTCCGGTTGTGTGTCGTCATCGGATGTCTTGGCAGGAGCGGCTGCTGCGGCCTGCTCTTCCACCGTACCATAGTTGATTTTCACGATGGCCACGAAGGCTGCTTCGGGAATCCCCTGTAACAGAAGATTTACAATGCGGACGCACAACTCCTCGTCGCTGCCCGAGCCCGAAATGATCTCAGGCAGTTTGCTGAGTACTTCGATACGTCGATCTGCATCTCGATAACGACTCTGTCGCAATTGATTGGCCGAGAATGTCTGCTCGGAAAACGAATGCGTGGCCCCTTGAGATACTTGGACGGGCTGATCGACCAGGGTAAACGTCGTCTGGCCGATCACGAAATGCTCACCGACCTGCAACTGAAATCGGTCGCGTTGTTGACCTCTATAGAAGATAAAGTTGCGAGCATCGGAGAGTCGGCTCACTTCCAGCAAGCGACCGTTCCATTGCAGAGCTGCATGGCGACGCGAAATGCGATCGTCCCACGGCACGGACCATCCCTCAGCGGCTCGGCCCAGCACCGCCTCAACGGGTCCGGCCGGCAGCAGGCGGCGCCAGCGATCTTGCGGACGCGGACCCTGAGCAACGAGATGGGGCATGCGGAAAGTCTATGAGTTCGAGATGTGGCGGATTAGCGAAATGGCTGTCCAACCAGCCGATTGACATACTATACCGGTTCCGAAAAAGATAACACGGCTGCGTTCGCAACTGTGAAATACGATGGGGCCGGAGCCATTCATCCATTGTCCGCGGCGCAGAGTCGCATCGGTTTTGATCCTGACACCATTCCATTCTTATTCAGATAACGAAACATGTCCGTTGGAACGTCGACCTCGCCAGAATCGATGGACAATGCGCTCGAGCCGATTTGTCGAGCCATCGATGTGGAGATTTCCCATGTGTGGATGGTTCGAGCCTTTCTGAAGCACTGCGACGAAGCGGTCGATGATGAGGAGTTGGCGGGCGTCCATCGCGATCTCTACGATTTTATGCTGGCGCTCGGTCCGGCTCGTGACAGCGGCGATTGGGCCGGCTACCTGAAGCAAGCCAAGAAGAAACTCACGATGCTGCGAAAGGCTACGGAACTCTTCACGGCCATCCAGCCGGAGGTATCGGGCCACACCAATTTTCGCATGGCCGCTCAGTCATTAGCTGTAGCTGTCGGACGCATCGTCGTCCTGGTCGAATCGGCTGCTTAGTGGAACGACCGCGGCTTAAGAGCGATGGAGATGCTTATCCCAACCATTGCGACGCATCGCCTACCGCTTGTTGAAACGCGGCGGGCTCGAGTCCAAGGATTTCTCGCGATTGCAACAGAGTCGCCATGCGTCCGGGGCTGATCTCGCCGTCGGCACCTGCGATGGCGAACATGGCTTGGACGAGCAGCAGCTTTTGATCGTACGACAGTTTGTCGGAGACAGTCGTCAGATACTCATGAGTCGAAAGAGGCAATAACTCAGCTTGTCTGCACGTGTATTGCAGCTTGTCCTTGTCGAGCGGCTGCTGCGTGATTCCTTCGAACACTCGCGATGCTACTTGCTCTTCAAACGGAGTGACTCGGCCGTCTTCGACCATGATCAGCGCCATGGCTCGCAGCAATTCGAGATCGAAATCGAAGTCGACAGGTCCGGGCGCAGATCCATCCTCCGCGGGCGCGGACGTCTGCTGCAGCACTTCCGGATAGAAGTTCTGTCGACACAGCCCGCATTCGACGTAATCCTGCAGACCGCTTATAGGAAGAATGGGAATGAAGTACAGAGTCAAAAACGTTCGCGACTGCTTGTGCGCGTAGGGAGCGACGTTGCCGCAATTCGGACAAAAGAATTCGCCCCGACTGACCGTCGACGGCCAGTTGAAACTCCCGATCAAGATCATCGCCCATCAGCCTCCGTTAAAGTCGTTACCACCGGCAAAAGTGCTCGCCGGCGGAAAACTCGATTTTCATTATTACGAGAGAACGACCGGGCGAGCGACTATGCCGAGCTAACTTTTCGGAGAGGCAAAAAAGCATGATCCCGGCCAACCGTTCGGGATCGTACAACGAAGCACCGTTTGCGGAACTTGGTTCATGCATATTTTTGATTTGAAGAAGCGCCCGATCCTTTTGCTCCCCGTCGGCATGATTGTGTTGGGGATTGCGACCGGTTTCGGCATGACCACCAACGGCAAGTCGAACGATCCCCGCGACGCGTCGACCGAAATACCGATCACACCCAAACTGGTCGTCGGAGTTGATGCGTGCGCCAAGTGCCATGCTGCCGAGATCGGCGTGTGGAAGATGACTCCGCATCACGAGACTTTTCAAACTCTGCACCGCAAACCTGCTGCGCAGGAGATCGCTAAAAAGCTCGGCATCTCCTCGTTCAAACACGATTCTGCATGTATCAAGTGCCACTACACACTCCAGGATACTCCATCGGGTCTTGACCCTATCGCCGGTGTATCGTGTGAGTCGTGTCATGGTCCGGCCAAGAATTGGGTCGATATCCATCACAACTACGGCGGTCCCGGTGTCAAACGGGATCAAGAAACCGATGCTCATCGCCAAGAACGACTGAATTCAGCGATCGCCGGCGGCATGCGCAATCCGGTCAATGTGTACTTGGTTGCCCAGAGTTGTTATCGATGCCACACGGTACCGGATGAGAACCTTGTCAATGTCGGTGGGCACGTCGCAGGCAGCATGAACTTTGAACTGGTGGCTTGGTCACAAGGCAAGATCCGGCACAACTTCGTTCGTTCCGACGGCAAAGTCAACGAACCATCATCACCCGAGCGATTGCGATTGATGTTCCTCAGCGGCATGATCGCCGACTTGGAATTCAGTCTGCGAGCCACAGCGGCTGCAACAGTGAAGGCCGATTTCGGCAAGACCAGCGCACAGCGTGCTCAGCGAGCTACGAAACGATTGACCGCGGCTCAGATCAAAGTGAATTTGCCGATCCTGGACGAGATTCTTTCGATCGCCAACGGAGTCAAGCTCAAGCTCAATAACAAAGAAGAACTGCTCGGAGCCGCCGATAAGATTAACGAGCTTGGGATTCGGTTTGCGGCTACGACAGACGGCGCGAAGTTGGATGGAATCGATAAGTTTCTGCCTCCTCTTGACCAATGGAAATAGTCGGAAGGCAGGCGAGTCCGGCGTAGCTCTTCAAGCGGCAAACTCGACCCATAGCCCCCAAAAACTAAGTGACACCCCGAATTCCGCCGTCCAACGTGGAGTTCGGGGTGCTCTGTTTTCTCCGACGAGTACAAACCGCCGCGTTCGTTCGCTCCCCTCCCTGGGGATCTCTTTCGGAGCAGCTCGACCGACGATTGTACCGAGCGGCACTTTTCGACGATTCCTCTCAACCGGGCCACCTGGATCGGTTACAATAGCGAGAAGTTGTCTACTTCGTCGTTGGAGAGCGGGTAAATGCTGAAACGATTGACACCCTCGGAACTCACGTCGCAAAACGATGGCGTGGCCGACGCTGAAATAGTACCCGCCTCTGCCGTCGGTACACTCGAACCCGAAGGCCGCTCTGATGCCGAAATTGACGCACACAGCGAGGACGAGGAATTCGGTTCCGACGACGAAGAAGGTGCTCCATCGTTGTGGACTTCTTGGATGGGGAACGACTCGCAGGCTTTCATGGCGAGCCTGGTCCTGCACACGATTCTGATTTTGGCATTGGCCCTCGTTCGGATCATCCAGCCCTCATCCGACTCTGCCGTGGCGCTCGACGCTGCTCCAGAGGCGCAGAAAGAGGAACTGGAAGTTGTCGAAGACTTTGCAATCTCGGATGAACCTCAGACGGAAATCGGCGCGAACAGTTTGGGCGACACCGCCATGGCGTTGGCCACGGCTCCGACTTTGTCAGAAGTCTCTTCAGTCCCCGTGACGGTGTCGAGCTCCACAGCGCTCGACACTCCGTTCAATCTCAACGATCAAATCAAACAACCTGTCGGTTTGGTGCGCAGTGAAAACGTTGTCAAAGGGATGACCGGCGTCGGAACGACTGGTACCGACGGTGCGGTGGATCGGATCACTTATGAACTGCTCCGATCGATGGAAGAACGACCGACGTTGGTCGTTTGGTTCTTCGATCAATCGGGCAGCTTGCAGCGCCGACGTCAAGAGATTCGCGATCGATTCGATCGTATCTATGAAGAACTCGGCATCGTTCGCAAAAGCCAAGAAGCTGAAGGCAAGACGAATCTCAACGACGAGTCGTTGTTGACGGCGGTGTTCGCTTTCGGTGACAAAGTCAATTTGCTCACCCCGCAACCGACCGCTGACTTGGCCGAGATTCGATCTGCTATCGACAGTATCGAAGAAGACACCACCGGGACAGAGCGAGTCTTTTCGGCAATTTTCAAAGCGGTGGAAAAGTTTAAGTCGTATCGCAGCAGCAAGTCCGGACACGGTGCCGAGCGTAATGTGATTTTCATTGCCGTGACGGACGAACGAGGCGATGACGCCGCTCAAGGGCTCGACGGTACGATCGATCAATGCCGCAAGTTTGCGATCCCGGTCTACGTGATCGGAGTTCCAGCGCCGTTCGGTCGTGAGTTCACTTACGTCAAGTATGTCGATCCTGATCCGAAGTATGATCAAACCCCGCAGTGGGCTCAGGTCGATCAAGGTCCCGAGTCGCTCATGCCTGAGCGGGTCAAGTTGGGATATCGCGACAACTACTTTGAAGAGCCGGTCATGGACTCGGGTTTCGGCCCATACGCTCTGTCTCGTTTGACCTATGAGACCGGCGGCATTTACTTCACTGTGCACCCGAATCGCAAATTCGGATCTCGCGTCGGTCGAGGTGAGATCGAAGCCTTCGCGTCAGACCTCGAATACTTCTTTGATCCTGAGATCATGGCCAAGTATCGACCTGATTATGTTTCGAGTGCTGAATATCAAAAGAAGGTAGCCGCCAGCCCACTGCGACAGACTCTGATTCGTGCTGCTCAAGTCGCTGCAGTGGAAACTTTGCAGGCTCCTCAAGTTCGATTTGTAAAAAGAGATGAGGCCTCGCTGGCAAACGCATTGACCGCTTCACAGCAACAAGCCGCGCGTCTGGAACCGCAATTGGCCGCATTGGCTCAATTGCTTTTGTCTGTCGAACAACATCGCGATAAAGAAGCTTCACCTCGCTGGATCGCCGGTTACGATCTCGCAGTCGGAACCGTTTTGGCTCACAAGGTGCGGGCCGAAGCATACAACGCAATGTTAGCCAAAGCCAAGCGCGGTATGCCGTTTGAAAACCCCAAGAACAACACTTGGATACTCAAGCCCGAAAATGAGATTACGGTAGGTAGCAAGCTGGAAAAAGAAGCTGCCAACGCGAAGAAGCTGTTGGAAGAAGTCGCGGCCAAACACTCCGGAACTCCGTGGGGATTGCTGGCGACTCGTGAACTCGGCAATCCAATCGGATGGAAGTGGGTGGAAGAGTTCACTGATCTCGATCCGCCGCGCCGTGCCGGACCGAACAACAACAACCCGCCACCCGTTCCTCAACCGGCTCAGAACGACAAAGCTCGCATGCTTGCTCCGCAAGCACCGAAGCGCCCGATTCCCAAGCTGTAGTCCGGCGACAGTTACTGCCCGTCTCGTTGTAGCTGCCTGGCTCCGCAAGGCAGCATCCGAAGTAATTGACATCGTTGATCTAGCGACGCTGTAAGTCGCAAGATTCTCGGGGGCATCCGAAGTATAGTTCCCCGGAACCGGACGGCTCGCGCCGTACCGCTTTCATGGAATGCGCACTACTCGTTCGCTGCGTCCGACGTTTGCGAGCGCACGTTTCCTGCTTTGGGGGCCTGGCACTCACCTATTTCTTCTTCTGATGCATGAACAGATCAGCCGTGACTACCTTAGGTTGAGTGAGCGAGATGACTGCGCGCGATGAGCAGGGTTCGATCGCCATACCGAGAGCTTTGGCTCCGTTGCCTTGAAAGTACTCGACCCGGATCGGATGCAGACCTTCGACAAGCGAACAAATTCGGCCGCATCCTTCGGCGGGTGGTTTCCGTCGTGGTCGATCAGCAATTCGTTATCGATGTACAGTTTGCTGCCGTCATCGGATGCGATGATCATGCGGTACAAGCCGTCATCCGCGATACGAATCAGTCCCTCGTAAACAATCGCGAAGAAATCTGCGCGGTCTCCCGCGGCGGTCGGAATGTCCAGGCTCGACGCGATACCGGTTCGAATCGGGGTCAGCTTGGAGAAGTCCGGCAGCGCGTTGAACTTCCCTTCGTATGTTGCATAGGTCAGGCCCTGTTCCAAGTCCGCTTCTGAAGTAAGTCCGGCCGGAGGATGCAGCGGCTTTGGATTGACTTCCAGCTCGAATTCTTCCGATCCGCGGCGCACTTTCAACTTCAATGGGTTAGTCGTCTTCAACTCAGACTCGAGCATCAAGTGCCAATCGACGGCATGTCGCAGTGCATGCCCGTTCAGAGAGAGCACGACGTCGTTTCTGCGCAGTTTGTCGACGACGTTTTCCGATGAAGCGGAAATGCTCGCCGACGATGCGAGCGGATCGATGTCGATGCCTGTCGTGAGTTCCCGCACCTTTTCGGTTTCGATCATGGCGCGGAACAGGTTGCGTACACGATCAATCGGAATCGCCAGTCCGACATTTTGTTCACCGTTGACTACGGCCGAAACGATGCCGATGACTTTCCCTTCCATGTTGACGAGCGGCCCGCCTGAGTTTCCGCGGTTGCTGGCTGCATCAAACTGAATATAACGATCACGACGCGAGTTTTCATAATTTGTCATGACCAGTGCGTTCGGGCCGCCTTCAAGCACGTCTTTGGCGCTGATGATTCCCGATGTGAAAACAATTCCGCGCCCGCCGGGATTACCTGCCACGACGACCGTTTCACCGTTGAGCAGATCGTCGCTCCGTCCGATCTCTACGACAGGAAGAGGACCGGGTGCGTCGACAACTTTGACGACGGCAATGTCGGCTTCGGGCAACCGGCCGACCACTTCGAACCGCATCGGTTTCGACTTGCCGATCAGTGCAAAGCCTTCTGCTTTGGGCAGCACATGATTGTTGGTGAGTATGTATCCGTCTGCGTGAATCACCGTGCCGCTGCCGGAGAAGATATTATCGCCCGACGGAGTGAAGAGTGCTGCCACGCCTGGTTCGATGTTGCGAATGACTTCAACTAAGGGTGTGACGCGGGGCGAAGTCAGTGGCGGCTGGGCTGTGATCGATGATGATGAGGCAAGCGACAAACAAAACGATAAAGCGATGGCAAATCGTCGACGCAGCATGTTAGACCTCGGGCAAAACACATATTCAACGCACAGCTAACGGGCACAGCTGACAAGCACCGCGATCCGATCAAATTCAGCGGTGATTGAAAGAGCCTATGCCTACTGGAATTGGTCGACAATATAGCGTGTGATAAATCGAGGCGGGCAAGAGAGCTCAACCGTTCAACGGCCGAACTTCCAGCTCGGTTTTGTATTTTCATCGACGGGCTGGTCCGTCATGTAGATGCGCAGAGCTTCGATCGGGATGGAGTTCTGTTGTAGGATCCGATCGTGGAACTCTCGGTTCGATAATTTGCCGCTCTGTACGAGTTCGCGATGCAGGGTGCGAATCTGCAGACCGCCCAGCATATAGGCTGCCTGATAGAGTGGACCGTAGTCACCCATGATCGAACGACGCACTTCGGCCGCTGCCGCCGAGCGTTCGTGACCGACTCGTTCCACAAGATACTCAACGCATTCTTCGGGGGTCATTTTCCCGGAGTGGTAACTGAGCGAAAAGACGATACGAGCGCAGCGATGGCGGCGCCAGAACAGCATGCCGACACGATCTTCCGCGTTACGTGCGAAATCCATGTCCCACAACATCATCTCCCAGTACAGCGCCCAACCTTCCATCCAGAACGGCGTGTTGAAGATCTCGCGATACTTCTTGTGCCGAGCCAGCATGTGGTACTGCAGGTGATGCCCGGGAATAAGTTCATGGTGAACGGTGGCACGTGAGAAGTGAACGTTGTTACTTCTCATGCTCATCAGTTTCTCTTCGTGCGTCATCGAATCGGTCGGAAAGGACACGATGATCGAATCGCCGCCGAGGAAATAGGGGTTCACTCGCTGGGCTTCGGGGGTCATCATGATCATGCGCCAACCGTCCGCGGCCATCGGCGGAACCGTCAGCAGGTCATGCGTTTCCAGGAATCGAATGGCTTCCCAAGCCAGATCGCGAATCATCTGCGGTTGTTCGCCCGGGGCGACGTGTTTCTCTTTGACGTGAGCCATAGCCTTACGCCAATCATCACCGAAACCAAGTTCACGCGATGCGGCCGACATCTGCTCGTCGCACCACTTCATCTCTTCATCGGCGATCCGGATCAGTTCATCGGTACTAAGTGCGATCCATTCGTGTTCGAGCTCCAGTTTCAATCCTTCATCGCCGATCGGCAAACCCAGAATCGTTTCTTTGTCGCTCTCCGGAACGCCGACGATTTTTTCGCGAAGCAATGTTCGATGTTTGGTGAGAGCCGCTTCCAGTCGCTTGATCGGTTGAGCGGCCCACCAAGTGTAGAGCGGATCGTAGCCGCTGTAGAAGCGATTGAGTTCACCGACCGTGCGTTGCAAGCTCTCCAACAACTGCGCTGCTCGCAGTGCCGACAGACGTTTTTCCGTTGTGATCAATTCCTTCTTGTCGCCGTCACCCTTGATTGATTTCGACAGCTCCGCTGCGACTTCTTCCGCTTGCACGGCTATCTTGTTCAAAGCATCGGCCAGCTTTTCCGGCTCGGCCGGTTCAACGTTCTCTCGTTTGCGACAAAGCTCAACGAGCCCTGGAGCGTACGGAAGGTATTCCGTTGCAGCCTGATCTCGCATGCGATCCGATTCGAGCTTGCGACGTCGATAGTCGATCTCAGAGCGCAGGAGTAGGTAATCGACTTTGGCAGTTTGGCTGAGCGTTGAAAACGGAACTCGTTTCAATCTCACCATCCAGGCATCGAGCATTTGGGAGCGACGCAAGTCGGCGGCTTCGTCGAGCGGAATACGGAAGCGATGATTGAGCGTGTTGATATCCGCTGAGAATTGCTCCACCATATCTGCGAGCGAAGGTGAGACATCGGATTCGGACCGAGTCGACTTCTCGGTCGTCGTGGTCTCCGTCGGGTCAGCCGCAAGTAGGTCGCTGCTTCGGTCGCATAGTGCATTGAATCCGCTTGTTATCGCGAGTGAGAAAGCGGCATTGCGAAACCAGCGGTTATGGCTGAGATGGATCATGATGGATTTTGAGCCGGAGCAGATGGAATAGTGAAACGCGTTTTCATCTAAACGTTATTGCGTGCGAGCCGATGAGTCGGGGCTCGGCTTCGGATATGATAATCGGCGCTTTTCCCCCACGCCTACCTGCAACCCTCGAATCGAAACCGACTATGAATCAAAGTAAGCCTACGTTGGCGGCCGCGTGTACAGCCGAACTGATCGGTACTTTTTTGTTGATCTTCCTCGGGTGCGGCGCGGTCAACGCTGCGGTTGCCTATGGAGCTCAGAGCGGTGTGTGGCAAGTAGCGATCGTATGGGGCATAGGGGTCATGCTGGCTGTTTATGCGATCGGCTCCATCAGCGGTGCACATCTCAATCCCGCCATTACGGTAGCCATGGCGGCTTGGCGCGGATTTCCGAAATCCCAAGTCCTGCCCTACATCGGATCGCAAGTTGTTGGTGCTTTTCTCGCGGCAGCCGTCCTGTTCTTTATATTCAATGCTCAGCTCAGCGAGATTGAGCGAGTAAAAAAAGTGGTGCGAGGAGAGGCCGGAAGCGAGATCACTGCGACGGCATTCTGCGAGTTCTATCCCGCTCCGGGCGGTCTGGCGGTGGGTAAAGAGCCCTACTCAGCCGCTGAGCATGCACAGATGCGGGCTCGCGTTCCGCACCATGTTGCGTTCTTTGCCGAAGTCATCGGCACGATGATTCTCGCCATCGTCGTTTTCGCTGTTTCAGATGAGCGAAACGGTGGTTCTCCTCAACTTGGAACGGCGCCGCTGTTTATCGGTTTGACGGTTGCAGGATTGATTTCCGTGATCGGGCCGGTCACGCAGGCGTGTCTCAATCCGGCCCGTGATTTCGGTCCTAGGCTGTTCACCGCGGCCGCGGGATGGGGGACGGTCGTGTTGCCCGGGGCAGATGGTTTCAGTTGGCTTACGGTCTATATCATCGCCCCTATTGTCGGCGCCGTGATCGGCGGCGGCATTCAAACATATCTCATTCGTCCGCTTTATCCGGTCCAGAAAGGGTGATTCTCTTAGCCGAATGGAATCGTTCGGAAAGCCGGACTTGGTCGCGCGATACGGTCGCAATTGGACTTTTTCTCGGCTTGGTTACAATAGAAGAGGACTTTTGACGCCCCTGAAACGCTCCTCCCTCGCTTGCTTTTCTCGCGACTTTTTCGACCGGCTGCGATGGTTTAGCGCAGAGCCGATCGAGTAAACTACTTTTCCCACCCATTCACGCCCGTTGCTTTGTCTGCCGGGATCTATTGCCAGTTTCCCGGCTGTGCACAAGTAGACCCGCTCATCCATGAGGGATCATTGACAAATGGTCAATCGCGATCCGTCGGACAATCACGACGAAGACTCTGCTTTGCCTGAAGGATTTTCGTTTGATCTATCGGGGGAAGGCACAACGGATTCCGGTGGTTCCGGCATGCCCGCAGGTGATGATCCTTTCGCCGGTCTTCCCGATGCGATCGATTTGAATGCGGCACAGGGTGCCGACCCGTTCGCCGATGTCGAAGCCGTTCCGGCTGCTCCGATCGTGAATGCCTCTCCTGTACAACCGCAACCTACTGCGGGCAGTCCCGTTGCAGCTCAGCCGATTGCAGCCCAACCTGTTGCAGCAAAGAAGGCGGCTGTAATCGCTACAGCCGCTCCGGTGCAGGCAGCGACGGCGACCGGCGAGTCCTCCTCAGCAAAATCGCGAGCTCCGATCACGTCCGCTCTCTTGGATGAGCTTGTTGCAACGTCAGGAACTGCCGGCGAGCCGGTAAGCGTCAGTGCGCCTCCGGATGCGACCGATTCCAACCCGTCCAATTCACGTCGTCGCAGACTGTTACTGCAAGAAGCCCCCAGTTGGTTGATCAGCTTAGTCGTGCACGTCGCAGTGCTGATGCTGCTGGCCGCGTTCCAGTGGGAGCATGTGCAAGATGTTATCAGTATCCTCGATGCCGGTTCGTCCACGATTCCAAGTGAATCCGAATCGTTGGAAAACTTTGACATCCAGGGGCCGGATGAACTCGCCGCGCCGATGGCTGATGCTCAACTCCCCGATCAATCGTCGGAAGTATCCAGCTCAGTAGCCCTGCCTGATGTCAGCGCTGTGGCATCGATTTCCGTATCGACCGATGCTCCTGTGATGACGAACTTTGTCGAAGGGATCGTACCGAGTTCAGCGCTTTCTGCAGGCGCTGCCACGCGTCTCTCTTCATCACTGTCGAGTCGCAGCAGTGCGCGCAAAGGTGAGATGCTGGAGAAATACGGCGGCAATGCCGCGAGTGAAAAGTCGGTCGCCGCGGCGCTCAAGTGGATCGCCGCTCACCAAGCTCGAAACGGAGGCTGGACGTTTGGACATTCGTCCGTGTGTCGCGGGCAATGCAAAGACGACGGCGACATTCCTCAGGCCACCAATGCCGCGACCGCACTGGCTCTGTTGCCCTTTTTGGGCGCAGGTCAAACGCATATCGAAGGCAGCTATAAAGACACGGTGAAAAAGGGACTTGCGTTCCTGATTGCCAATATGAAAGTGAACGGGGCCGAGCAGACGGGTTCATGGCATGAGCCCGGCGGTAATATGTATTCGCACGGCTTGGCATCCATTGCGATATGCGAAGCGTATGCGATGACCCGTGACCCGGACCTTTTACAGCCCGCGCAGCTCGCTATCAACTACATCGTCGCAGCTCAGCACCCGCAAGGTGGAGGATGGCGATACAGCCCGAAGCAGCCTGGAGATACTTCGGTCGTCGGATGGCAATTGATGGCGATGAAGAGCGGATCGATGGGTAACCTGGCCGTGCCGATCGAGACCTTCCGCAAAGCCAACAACTTCCTCGATTCGATGTCGCTGAACAACGGCGCTTACTACGGTTATGACAAGCCGACATCGCAGGCTGTGAACATGAAAGCCACCACGGCAGTCGGTTTGCTATGCCGAATGTACATGGGATGGCCGAAAGATCATCCGGGTATGAAAGAAGGTGTGGCGGCTCTTTCGAAGTTCGGCCCTAGCGTTGAGGATGTTTACTATTCTTACTACGCGACTCAAGTCTTGCGTCAACACGGCGGTCCGGAATGGGAACGTTGGAACACGGTCATGCGCGATGGATTGATCAAAGCGCAATCGACGGAAGGCCACTCGGCAGGCAGTTGGTACTCCGGTGCCGGACACAACGTGAAAGGCGGCCGTCTCTATTGCACTGCCATGTCAACGATGATTCTTGAGGTCTACTACCGACACATGCCGCTATACAGCGAGAAATCATCCGACGACGAATTTGAGCTGTAGGCATCTGAGATCTTGCTTGCAGGCAACTCGGTCAGTTTCAGACCAACATCGACTACGGCTTGTGAAAAACAAGAACGGCACGGCACTCATAGCCGTGCCGTTTTCGTTATCATGTCGTTCCGCTGCGAACGAATGGGGTCTAGATCAACCTCGGACCGGCCTCGATCGGTCGCGCGGCTACGAGCCGTGAAAACGCAAAGAGATCGCACATGAACTTACACGAAATGAGTTGGCCGGCGATCGCTGCATTGCCGCGATCCATGCCGGTGGTGATACCTGTAGCAGCGGTGGAACAGCACGGGCATCATCTGCCGATCTCGACAGCATGCTGATGGGTGAAGTCTGGAGACGTGCGCACGAGACCGATGATCGAGTTCTCTCGCTGCCGCTGCAATGGTTGGGAAACTCTCATCATCACATGGATTTCTGCGGCACGCTGTCGGCTGAGCCTCGCGTCTATTTAGACATGCTCGGCAGTACGCTCGATAACCTTGTCTATCACGGGTTTACGAAGATCGTTTTTTTGAATGGTCACGGCGGTAACGATATCCCCGGAAAGCAAGTGGTATTCGAAGCAAAGCAGCGTTATCGAATGACTGGCCCGATTTGACGTTTTCACGTATTGTCTTTAAATCGTTTGGCGGCAACATGCCGCCGATCGCTTTCCGGCAGGCAAGAGATGGGACATGCTTGCGAGTGGGAAACGAGCATGATTCTGCGATTGGCTCCGCACTTGGTCGGGGATTACAGTCCGCTGAATGCATTTCCCGCAGCGCGATGCGCCGGTTGTTTTATGGACGACTCAAGAGCGTTCCATACCGGTTCACCGAAGTTCGCCTGACGGAAAAGGGCGAACTCTCTTGAATGATTTTCAGCATACCAACCGCTTGCCGGACTCGTCGAAGCATGAACTCACTGGGCGCGACCGGCGGTGATCAGAAGGCACGAACCGGCGAGTTTCAATGCGTGTGGATCGTCTGCGGTTTGGCGCTTTGCGTCGGCCATCAACTATACGGATCGGCAGACTCTGTTGTTGCACAAGATCGAATCAAGTCCGAGCTTGAAATTCTTCGAATGAAGGCGGAGACTCAAACAGACCGATACGCCTTCGCCGCGGGTTCGGTGATTTTCGGTATTCTGGCCGACGTTGTTTCCGCGCGTTTCTGTATCCAGTTGTACTTATCGCATGGTCGGCGGTCGGTTTCGTCATGGACTGGTCAGCGAGTTCGAGCAATTATTCTGGTGCCGAACCATGCTCGATGAAGCGGACACTGGCTCCTGCGGGATCAAAGCGGTCGCGCTTTGCTCAGCGGCAAAGGTCGCTCGCTCGGCAATAGCGTGTTGCAAAGCGGCACATCGATCGGAGCCGTGATTACTCCGCTGCTCATGCTGCTTCTGCTGAGCACCCCGAAGGAAGCTGGGCGCGGCGTCTTTCAAATCGCTTCGCAGTGATCGGGCGTGCTTTGGGTCGTCGTTTGGTTGGCTGTGACGCGAGCCGGATGACTTTGCCGAAGATCGACTGTGGATGCAGGAGCAGGCGAGCGTTGCGATAGACGCCGCGGCTCCCAATCGCATTCCGGTTTAGGCTGCGTGATGTTACGTCGCAGATACTTGTACAGATCCTAGTCGTCATTGCTTTGATCAATACCAACTGGCAGATACTGAGCTTGATGCCGACGCTTGGCAGAAAGACGCGGCTATCCGGAATCGAGATGCTATTGTTCACTTCCGTCTGGTACGCAGGATGTCGGATGTTTAGGAAGCGCGCTTTGCGACTTGGTTCGGAAAGCAATGGTCAATATTCAGTTCGCGATGGACTGTTTTTGCGGCGTGTTCGTTGGTCTGTTTACTCAATCGCATTAACATAAGAGGTCCTGCGCTGTTGACGTTGCCGATGGGAAGCAGGCTCGCTCGGTGTCTTCCCCATCTATCATGCGTTTACTCAAGACATATCAGAAAGTGCATCAAGGCAAAATCACAGGTCTCGCCGGCGTCGCTGCTTGGGGATTCTCACCTGTACGTTCTATGGACGATGGGTGGATGAGACCGGACATCGCCACGACCTAGGGGCTTGATCGTATTCGGTTGTTTCCATTGGCGGTTGCATCATCCTTTTTATGCTTTTGGCCGCACGAAAAAACAAGAGTTACCACGATGATGAATCGGATCGTTTCAAGCTGTGCGCTCGGTACTGTTGCCCTATCTACCGCTGGTCGCTGATCCTGTCTCGTATGGCACAAGCACAAACCGCTCCCGGCCCCATAAAGCGAATTGCGTTTCTCGGCACGGTTGTTTTTTGCCAGTACCGCATGCTCAGCATTTTCTGGATCGTCTGGACGCTGGGATGTTTAAACGGCGCTAAGATCCTCGCGTTGAAGTGGCCTGCACATCAATCAGTTTCCTGGCGGTTCGAGATTCAAAGGCGGTCGCATCGAGCGTCACCAACTTCGCCAGGCGTCGTCTGTGCGAGAAGCCTGACGCTCGGCAGGACAAGCTGGCTGTCGATGGTGGTGATCATCGGCGAGCACGGAGACTATCCGAAGAATGAAAAAGGCCAGACGCAGTATCCAAGGGTACGCGGTTCAAAGAATGTGGTACGTGTCTTTGAAGAGTCGGGGCTGGTGGCGTACCGATTTCGCGCCGTACATCTGTCGACCGATCAGCAATTACCGCGATGTCGCCGATCTGCCGACGCCTGAAGCCTTCATTCGGGTTCTTCTTTGCCGGTGACTTGGCGATTGCCGTCGTACGCGATCTGTTCACGGAAACCGACCTGGCGGCTTGCGTGGCGTATGGAGGCGTAGAGCGCTACGACTGCCGCCTGAAACGCGCAGTGCATGTCTGCTGACGTCGCGGCGGCAAAGCCGGAATACGCAGCGTCCAGGGCGTCGAAGAATTGAGGGTTTGTATGAATACCGGCATGCGCCCAGCACGACTCGGCAAGCTGTTCATCTCAGCTCTGACCCGCAGTCACAATCTGCCTGCTGAAGGCGGCTATCCGACCGATCGCGCAATCCTTTGAATGTGGTCGCTAAGACACTTTGCAGAACATCACCGGATATTTCATTGAAGGAACATCCTGATTTCGTTTCCGTACGTTTCCGTAAGCTTATGACCAGATCCGCATCTTTAACTACGCCGGTTCGGTGGTGATCAGGAAGAGATTGTCGGATGCCAAATGGAGCTGCGCTGATGCCCGACACGGTTCGACAACAGCGGACTTCTTCAATCCCCTGACTCTCGCCATGCGGTATCGAAAATGCCCGCGACCGGCATGAACCTTATCCCGCTCAAACGAATGCCGTTCACATCGGCACAGCGATCGCGCGTCAACTGCTGTACGCCGAGGGCAGCGCTTGACTTCACTGGATATGGACGTAAAGCAGCGTGCCGAATCAGTCGTTTTATTGGAAGACTTGATCACAATTCGTCGTGCACCAATCGTCTCGGACTCACACAAGCGTCGGAATGGCAGGTGATGTTTGAAAATTGTTCAGCATTGGCATTACCGCTGCCGCTGGAAAGTACTCGGTCATGGCGTTGGAATGGAGCACCATACATATCACCGGGGACGTGGGCGAGTATCGAGCTGAACAGTGATGACCAGGAGATCATCCACAATCATCGAACAGATCCGGTGTTCGGTGACATTATGCTTCGCCGCAGCGGTGACCTGCTGCCGATCGCAGCACGGCGGAGGGCTGTGCCGTTCGCGTTTGCCTCTGAAGACTTCGACAGCACTCGCTTTACCGGTTTGAACTGGTCACCGCGTTGGCAAAGGCCGTGACGCTGGGGCAGCAGGCTGGGTGGCCGCATGAACCGCGGACAGTTATTCGATTTCAAACCGCACATGGAAGAGATCGTTTGCTGACGCGAAGAGGCTCAACTCTGTCTGGCAGGAGATGCTGATGATGCGCTGGACGAACGGCGAAGAAGTGGCGATAGCGAGCTGACGAAGATCTTTGCAGAGTTGCGCGACGGACTGGTTCGCTTGCTGGAAATACTGCACGCGCAAAGAACAAACCGGACGGCGTGAGCCGTCGGCCGGTAAGTCGTCAACGGCAAGAGCAAGCAGCGAAGTGGATTGCAACAGATCGTGGCTGGTGATTTCGTAAGCGCGGTTTGATTACCGAAACGAAGTTCATCCGTTCTGTACGACACTGGCCCCGATGATTGTCGCATTCTGACTGCCGACGAAGGCAATCTGCAGTCGAGTTTCTACGGCAGTTTGCATGAAGCGTGACACGGATTGTACGAGGCGTCTGCCGCGTGAATGGTTCGATTACCGCCGCAGCCAGCCGACGAAAATTGAATCCCAATCGCGTTTATGGAAACATAGTCGGACGATCGCACGCCTGGCAATGGTGCGGCCCGCAGTTGAAAAGATGTTCATTCCCGAATGGGAAGGCGGGCGCAAGATCGCTTGTTCCGCCGATGAACTTGGCTGAGCCCTCTTTGATCCGTGTAGAAGCGGATGAGGCCCACAACTTACACATCTTGATCTGATTTGAGCTCGAACAGGAATTGTCAGCGGTGCATTGAGTGTTGCTGATGGCCTGCTGGGAATGATCGCTACGAGCGGTATCTCGATCAGACCGAGAATTATCGCGACGGATATTGCAGGACGTGCACTGAGTGCCGGACTGATCGGTTACTTCCCGGTCTTACTCGCTTGGAAATCTTTACGCGGCCAGTTGATCGATGCGGCTCGCACGGATTTGGGTGATCTGGATGCGGCATTTTCACGCGGCGAATCTCCCAACCACCTGCTGGTTGATGGCGAGTGCATGTTCACGGGCGTTCCAGCCTTAAACGTTGGTGGAGCGAGCGGTCGGCAAGCCCTTTCCGTTGCCCCGCTATTGAACTATCTGCAGAAAAACTCGAAGTCGTGGCTACGGCATATCCAGTACCCAACGTGTTGCTGGCGCCCGCCGTCGGTCGTAGGCATTGCAGACACCCATCGCGAGAAACTGATGAAGCCCAGTACGCCGGTTCTCCGGAGCCTGACACGTTCCAATTACTGATTGTTCCAATTGCAAGCAGGGAACATTCTCGCTTCGTCGCGACTTGCCCGAGTCCGCTCAATTGAAGTGTCCGAATTGCGGCAATCGAGTTCGTCTGGGTGAATTGCTCGACGCACGTATCCCGAGTGGAAGTGCTCGAAAGCAGTCCCGCTGGAGCGGCAACTGTCGTCGAAGATCAACTTGTCGGCGCATTAGATGTTGAGCAGACGGGTGTGGTAGAGTGAGCCACGCCCGATTTTGACCATGGTGGCCGGGCGCTGATACTTATGAGATGCCCAGCGCGATGTGCAAGCCGGAGATTGATGAAACCGAAGAAGCATGCTGGAAACTGTCGATGAGTTTTTGATTTCAGAGACAAGGTAGCGATCCGGCGGTTCAACTCCTCAACTGGTAACCAAGTCGCACGGCGAATCCAAACGCAATCGCAACCTGCGAAGTCGCCGATCTGGAAGTCACTCGTTCAAGTGATGCTCGGTGGTCTGGCTGCCACTTCCGTATCCCCTGTGCCGTTCATCTGGTACGTACTGGGCAAAGACGTAGGCCGCCTGCAGTAGCTCAGTATGTCCCATGGATCGTACCTGCCAAGTTTCACCCGTATGCTGAAAAGCTAACTGGCTGGTTCGTCCATCGAAGACGACCGATGTGGAACGCGTCGCTCGGTGAATGTAGATGCGGAGAGCTCACGCGAATGCCATCCACCGACATCGAGTCGTCACAAGCCGTTGTCCGATGAGAAGATGCCGAGGTTATGCTCGCGAAGGTCGATTCCAAAGTGGAAACGGCTGATGATTCGAAGGCTGAGTCAGTGATGAGTCCGCCAGCGGATTCGCCGCCGAGCAACGGAGTGATGAACGCCTCCGTCGGGTGACGCAACGGAAGGAGGGTAATATCATCAGCGACATTCAATCGCTGGAAAACAAGCCGATGGAATGGGCGAAGATCGAGGCCTGTACAGACGACTGGGTGAGCGGCCAGCACCTGAGCGGTTCTTTGCCCGCCATGGCCGGTTTACCGAAGACAGCGGCGGCGGTTCTGCTCCTGGCAAGGAGACCGACTGACGATGACTCGACAACTGCAGAAGCAACCGCGATTACCGCCGGTCTGAACAGCTTAAAGGCCTCGGGCGAGCGGGCGATTTCAATTTCAGGGAGCAGGACGCGTGTTGATGTTTGAAGCAACATCTATTTTTTAGAAGACATCCCGGACGCCGTAGTCGTACATCCTGCCGATTCTGCTCCCGGGGATCTCAAGACTTTGCGGGTCGTGGTCGGACGGAGTATGGCAAGCAACATATGCCTGGGACAAAACTAATCCTGCTCGGTAATGTTCATCCTCGATCAGAGACATTGAATGATGTGAAGTCTGAAGTGAAAGATGCATCTCCCGGTGCAGAGCCCGCTGCGACTACGGATGCCGGACCGGAGTTCCATGCCGTGTTCGTCTCTGTCCTTTAACAGTAGCAGTGCGTTGAGGAGAGCGGCCTCGACAGGAAGATGAAACCAATCGCATTTTTTAAGTCGAAACCAACGAAGCGGCCGCCTTCGCGATTTATTCCGGCAACGCGGCGGGAAAGCCCCCTGCTTCGTCAGATGTTTCGCCCGATGGGAACGGGGCCACGCATCTCCATGATTCTCAATGACATGGACAAGTCTTCAGCGGCGGGCTTCCGCCGTTGTGGCCTCTTTCACTATTCGGCCGGCTTGCCCGAGCGAACGCTGCGAAGTGCAGGAGTTACGGGTCGGGCGGATCTGAATCCGCCAACCGGTTGCTCCCTTCCGCTTTTCGCAACTGTGCGCTCAGATCGATCTTTATTCAGCAGATGCTCGATTTTTTGTCTGCGTCGACATCGGCGGAGTTCGTCGTGACCCGTCCCTGGTGCTGCAACTGTTCCGATGACGGCTGAGGATAGCAAAGGCAAGAGCAAGCGTTCTTTGGCTCGCAAGACAGTCGGTAACCGTTTCGACATGGCTGCCTGGCAATGTTTCACGTTTCGCCTCTGACTGTCTTAGCGATCTTCAGCGACGTGGCGTACGGTTCCCATCATTATTTACGACAGCTCAGTGAACGGCTCAAAGAGCAGAAGATCGTCGATGAGAATACGACGATCGATAACGCGGGTGATCTACTGGCTGCGTTGGAACAAGCATCTGCCGGAGCCGCGGGACTGTTTGACAAACCGCCGATTTCGATCGATGGATTGCGAAAGACGATCACGGAGACGCAAGCGGCAATCGCTGAGATTGATCCTGCGCAATTACTTCCGGCCGCTGAGATTGATCAGCTTTGGCGACAAATCAACATTGCGGCTCGCGAGCAGAATGCATCGATCTGGGATGTATCGGCAACCATCTCTCTCGTGGCTCTGGGGAACATCCAATCGATCGGCAAAGGATCTGTCATCGGATTGGAACTGGCGGGCGATCTGTTCAAAGAACATGTCGTGCAGCACTACTGGGAAGGCTTGCGAGCCATTGAGCGTAAAGGCTTGATTCCCACGTTGTCGACGGCGAGCGCTCCCTATCTGGAAGCAGTCTGGACGAACTTCGCCGTGGGACGACGCACATGGACAGAGCAGTTGCTCTCCGGTGAACTCATCAAATGGGGCTGGAGCCAAATCAGTTGGCCTAAGCTGATGCGCCCCGCTTCGACATAACCGCGTATTGCGGTCTCTTGAGTCGCTTAGCGTTTACGCATTTCCGATCGGCGCCAACTTCGTGAACGCGGCGCGGAATAGTACAAGCCGGAAATGGAGATCGCTTCATTTCATTGAAGAGCCTGGTGATCCGGCATATACTCTGGCCACCTCCCACTACATTAAAAATGCTTGCCTGCGAGTAGATGACATGCGCCAGCCATCGTTCACGGGATTTCGTCCGCTCACGAGTATCTTTCTCGTCGGCTTCTTTCTACTAGTCTTCCCGAACTTCGCTCATGCACAAGAGGACGTGCGGACGTGGCACGCTGCTGCAGGCGGTTTCTCAGTGGAAGCGGAGTTGGTCGACGTTCGCCAAGATAAGGTACAGCTCAAGAAACGTGACGGTAGTACGCTGTGGGTTGATCTCGATAAGCTCAGCTTGGCCGATGTCAAATTTGTCGAAGCGGCAATGAAGAAGGCCCGATCCGGTGTCAAAGGCAATATGTCCGGGGACAAGAGCGCAGCCCAAACGAAGAAGCCGGATGCACAACCTACGAGCGGCGCCGGAGAACCGAGTAAAGAACCGGCGACAGAGGATGATGCGGATGCCTCCATGGAGAATGATTCTCCCTACGCTGAGCCGGGAAGTGCCGTCGGCAGCGGTACGACGAAGAATCCATTTGCCGGTATGAGGGATACGCAGGTGGTGTTGGGGCAAGTAAGCGCTCATGACCTTGTGTTCCCCGTCGTGTTCTCACCGTTCGTAGCGGCGTCTTCGCACGTTGCGGGCGGAACGATGATTCAGGTCTTGAACATTCGAACGGGAAAGAGATTCGAACCATTTTCTGTTGGGCAGAGTGTCACGAATAAAGCACTGAGCAGTGATGGACAGGTCTTCGCGGTTGCAAACGGTTTTCCGTCAAAGATCTCGGTGTATTCGACCGGCAACGGTAAGCTCCTCAAGGAACTGCAACCGGCGGAGTTCAACTCGATTAACAAACTGGCGTTGCTCAATGCGCAGCAGATGATCGTGTTCGGGTCTTCTGCACAATTGCAGGCTGCTGTTTACGATCTGAAGAGCGGCAAGCTGGCTAAGTCGCTTGAAGTGAACGGATTCGCCAACAAGTTTGTGGCAAGTCCGGATGGAAAGCTGATCGCTGTTCCTGCAGCATCCGGCACCGTCAGTCTCATCGACATTAAGAGCGGTCGAAAGAAAGCTGAACTGGCGGTCGTTTCGGATTCGGATCGATCGTCCCTTCCCATCTCCGACCTCGCGTTCTGCAACGGCGGTGCGGACTTAGCCGTACTGGGTGGAGGTCGGCAATCGGAATTGCATATTTTCAACTTGAAGACGAACCGGCCGCGAGTAAAGCATGTGTTGAGTGCTCCGGTACATGAATTTGCGCCGCTCGGAAGTTCTTACGCGGGACCTGCCATTGAATCGTTATCGCAAAACAAGGGCTGGATCGTGTATGGTCGAGCCATCGTCGATGCCAAAGACGGAGGTCCGATCTGGGTCGATAAATCAGAACAGCAAGGCCGCTCATCGCCATTTCGCGTTTTGATCGATGACAATAAACAGCTTGCCCTCGTCGGTGATTTCAACTCTCAGCGCTTTGAAGTCGTTGAGTTGCCTTGGTCGGAAATTCATCAAACCCGAGAGTTGGTCGCCAAGGGAGGCACGTTCGAAGATGCTGGGCTGCCGCCGGTAACGAATTTCGTCGCCGAGAAAGTTCCTGATGTGAATTCCGGCATCAGTACGAAACTATTCACCGGATCGAAGCTCGATGTGCCGCAGGAACTCGCTGACCGAAATCCGTTCTCTATGGATAAAGGCATCGGCGTGGTCTCGACCATTCGCTTCGCTTCACCCGAGGCCGGTGTCTGCGTGATTGCAGCGACAAAGGATTCCAGCCGATCGAACTTTTACGTCAAACGGTTCGGTAATGCTCAAGAGCCTAAGAAGATTGCAGTCGATTTTGCCACTACGATCGCCGACTGTTCGCCGAGCGGAAAATGGATGGCATCGATTACGGGTAAGTCGCAGGACCGAGTCGATATTTTCGATCTGGAGACAGGTAAACACAGTTTGGCATTCCGCCCGCCGGCAAAGAACGAGCTCATATCACGATTGTCGACGGTCAAGTTTCTGTCGGACGATCGTGTGATGACGACTGAATTCGACGGTACAGCCACCGTATGGGATCTTGCTTCGCATAAAGCTGTCTACCGTTTCAAAGCGATGGGCCAGACGGCTGTATTCCCGAAGTCCGAAAAGTTCCTGTCGTTCAACGACAGCGGATGGATGGTTCGCAATGTGGCAGACGGAAAAATTGAAGGAGCGTTGGAACCGCTGGGCCCGGGATTCAGCGGCATACCGACGTCGATACAGATTCGCCCTGATGAATCGACCGCAGCAGCGCTGCTGTTTCATTCTCAGGCCCAACAGATCGCCGTTTGGGATTTGCAGACCGGTAAACTCCTGCACCACCTGACTCTGCACGCTGCGACATCAGGCCGAGCCGCGATGGCATTCGACCTCTATGATCGTTCCTCTCTGTTCGTGATCCCAAAGAATGGACTGGCCGAATTGGGGCTGTCTGAAGTCAGTGCAATCCACTGGGCGGGGAGCGATCATATGCTGATCAAGTGGAGCCGAAGAGATCCCGGCCGTTTCGTTCAGGAGAACAGCGTTTCCAACTCCGTCTATTCCTTATTGTCCCTGAAGGACGGCCGTTTACTGTGGGACTATCGATTCCCATTGGGAATGATCTTCGAGGATCCGGCGGAAGGGCGCATTTGGTTTTCTGAGCAGGCGGCCGGTTCGATCAGGCTGACCAGTGCAGAGCTACCGAGCGAGGATTCGCTCAAACATATTCGCAATGCGCCTCCGGCCAAACGACTACTGCAAGCCGGAGATAGCGTGACAGTTGAGATTTCGGCAATCATCTCAGGAGATAAGCTGGCCGACGGCTTGATTCAAGACCAACTCGTGGACGTCGTCACTCAGAATTTAGCCAAGTCAAACGTGAAGAATGCCGATCGATCACCCTTGAGACTGCGTGTACGCGTCGCTCAGATCGGCTTTTCGGGCCGCTTCGGCAGACCGAATCAGTCAGCGTATTTGGCGGCCTGCCAAATTACTGACGTTTCCAATGAAGTCCTCTGGCATCGCGATCAAGTCATCGGTGTTGAGACGACCGATGATGCCAAGCCGCTGACGAATGATGAAGCGCGTCGAAAGCAATGGGCGTCGGCATTGGCTTGGATTCGAAAGACAGTTGATCCCGATGCCATCTATGAAAAGTGGTATCACCGCGGAGTCGGAGAGTCTATTCTGACATCGCAAGGCGAACGACTACTGAATTTGGATGCCAAGTAATATCAAAGATCAGGTAACGCAGTTAACGGCAACTGCCGAATGATCATCGATACATCTATTGTCCCCAATGCGTGCGAACTTATTTGTTTGCAGGCGGAGCATCCTTCTTATCCAGATTACGGTTGAGCTCATCCATTTGTAGCTCTACCAGCGCCCCGCTTGTCGGAACGTTGCAATGCGCCGTCCACAGAATGCCGTTGACGACAAAGCGTCGTTGGTCTTCGTAACCCCAACTCTTATGCAGGTCGGCTCCAGTGAAAGCGAATCCCCTGCCCCCGCTGCTTCGTTCAAATGACCAGGCGATGACTTCATCTCGCTCGGGCGTTTTCTTTGCGTCCTGAGTTGTTCGCGACTTTGAAGGAACCTGGCCCACCAACAGCGGCTTGGCGTGCTGGTCGAAATGCATGTTGTAGAGCCATCCGTCGGCCGGAGCTGAAAATCCTTTGACACCGGACTGGATCGGACTATCGACGGACTTCAGTTTCAGATCCATGTCCCAGTGCCCGCGACAGCCGATATCATTTAACCAAACACCACCGATCCATCTCATGACTGCGTCAGCTTGAGGACCGGCCGGATAGTCGACGGCTTGATGCATGAGCACCATACCTGTTCCCTTCTCTATGCGATCCACGAATCGATTCCAGCGATCATCTGTCAAGAAGGGTTGTTTGCCGCCGCCGTCTCCGTAGTAAACGATGGACTTGGCTCCATCGAAGAGCTTTTCGTCCGTGGGCCATTCCTTGACCATAACCGGCCATACGTTCGGGGATTGTTTGAGCAACTGCATCAGTAGTGCGCAACCGGCGAAGTACTCATGCTGCCCGGTCTTGTTACTTGGTGAGCCCGCGATGAGGATGATCTTGGTCATCGACGGATTTGGTGCATCGTCTTCCAGCTTGACGCTGCTCTGATCATATCGATCGGGTTCAGCCGCGCGGCTGAAAGCGGCTCCGAGAGTTGTAAGCACGACGGCAAGTGTAGCGGTCCACAATCGCATGACAGAGTTCCTGGGCGAGGTGATTTCGGTTGGCGGGGCCGCTCGATTGTAACTCAGTGGAGCCGCGAAGCCTGCCGAGAGTATGTTGTAGATCATTTTTCCTAAATGGATCCTAACCAAGTCAGAAGCGCCGACACCTGCGATGGTAACGGTTGATAGCGAGCTGGGACTGCGAGGCTGGAGCCTCGCCGGCAGTGGGTAACGAGGCTGGAGCCTCGTTACCAGGGTAAGTTGGGTCCCGATATGTAGAGCCGTTTTCCTCAATTGATCCTAACCAAGTTAGATGCGCCGACACATGTGTTGGTAACGATTGATGGCGGGAAGAGGGCAAGGCTGGAGCATTGCCGGCAGTGCGTGACGAGGCTGGAGCCTCGTCACGCGTGGAACGTTGGATCGGTTACGAGCGGAATTCTTTGGTCTAGCCCCAGAGTTCGTGAATCGGTTTGCCGTCGCGGACGATCGGGGTGGGGCGGCCGGTAAAATCTTCGATCGTTACGTGCCCGTAGTCGATACGCAGATGATGATAAAGCGTTGCTAGAAAATCTTCCGGCGAGACTTTGCGTTCCGTGGGGTACTCACCACGTTTATCGGTAGCGCCGATGACTTGGCCCGGCCGAATTCCACCGCCGGCGAACAGCATCGATCCGGCTTGCGGCCAGTGATCGCGACCCGGCTGCACCACCCCTGCCGGCGCACTGGCTTGTCCACCGCCGCTGCTGGCCACATAACTGATGCGCGGAGTACGACCGAACTCACCGGTCACGACCACCATAACCCTTTTGTTCAGACCGCGAGCGTAAACATCTTCGATCAATGCTGAGACCGCTTGATCGAAGAACGGCGCGCGATAAGCAAGCGCATCGAATACGTGATGGTTGACCGCATGATCATCCCAGTTCGCTACTCGACCGCAGAGAGGACCGTCAAATTCCGTGGTGACGATTTCAACACCGGCTTCCACTAAGCGCCGCGCCATCAAGCACTGTCTGCCCCACGCGTGGCGACCGTATCGATCACAAGTCGCATCGCTTTCTTTCGATAAATCGAAAGCTTCTGCGGCGCGCGAACTAGTCAGCAAGTTAATCGCCTTTTCTTCAAAGCGATCGACGGCCACGGCTGCTTGGAGATCGAGCCCTCGGCGCCAATGGTCAAGCGACTTACGCAGCGCGACTCGGTCCGACAGCCTGGCTCGAGTTGCATCGTTATCGATGCCTATGTTCGGGACACGAAAGTCTGCGCGGCTGAAGTCGCCGATCACGGCGAACGGTTCTGCAGCAGGTCCGAGGTACGTCGAGCCTGCGATCTTGAAGTTGTCGTAGTTGTCGACCGGATTGAGAGCGACATAGTTCGGCAGTTCGCGCGGACGATCATCGCGGACATGCTGCGCGATGCTCATCCAATCAGGATACTTCGGTATTAATTTGTCTTGGGCATCGGGATCGCCGGAGAGCATCTGCAGCGAACCGGCGGGATGACCGCCGCCGGTGTGCGAAAGCGATCGGACCAGCGCGTAACGATCAGCGATCTTGCTGAGCTGCGGCAACAGCTCCGTGACTTCGATACCGGGTACATTCGTGCGCAGCGGTCGAAACGGCCCGCGATACTCGCTGGATGCCGTCGGCTTCGGATCAAACGTATCGAGATGGCTCGCGCCACCCCGCAGCCAAACCAAGATAATGGCTGTACGTTCCCCAGTTGCGTTTTGAGGTGAGCCGGCCCCATCGGACGCAACAGCTTGTAAGCGAAGCAAATCGCTCAGCGACCAACTGCAAAATCCGCCGAGCCCGAAACGTAACCAATTCCTACGGTTGGAGAGTACAGCCATGTTCGTCTTCTCGTCGGAGGGTTGGATGGTCGACGCGTGCGGAGTGCGTTGCGTTGTTATGGTTGCGTGAGGCGAGACACGTCGATTAAGCGATGATGTCGTCGATGATACGTCCGTAAAGGTCGGTCAATCGGAAATCACGCCCTGCCCAGCGATACGTGAAGCGTTCGTGGTCAAAGCCGAGCAGCTTCAAGAGCGTGGCGTGCAAGTCATGGACATGAACGCGATTCTCAACCGCTTTGAAACCGAAATCGTCTGTGGCACCATGCACGTGTCCTCCGCGAACTCCGCCGCCGGCCAGCCACATCGTGAAACCGTAATGGTTATGATCACGACCGTTGATCTTGCCTGCGTTGGCACCTTCCTTCGGCAGTTCGACGGTCGGTGTGCGCCCGAACTCACCGCCCCAGATAACCAATGTGTCTTCGAGCATGCCTCGCTGCTTTAAATCAGCGAGAAGAGCGGCTATCGGTTTATCACACTGGTCGGCCAAGCGGCGGTGGTTGACTTCGATATCGTCGTGGTTGTCCCAAGGTTGTCCCTCGCCGTGCCACACTTGAACGTAACGGACTCCATGCTCGATCAAGCGGCGAGCGATGAGCAACTGTCTCGCGTGAACGCCGGGGCCGTAAGCATCGCGGACATATTGAGGTTCGCGGCTGATGTCGAAGACTTCCGCCGCTTCATGCTGCATACGATAGGCGAGTTCGAAGGATTGAATGCGTGCCTCAAGTTGCGGGTCGGCATCGCGGGCCGCTTGGTGGCGACGATTCATCTTCTGAACAAAGTCGAGTTGTCGACGTTGATCCGGCGTAGTGATGCGATCATTGGTGATGTACTCGATCAACTTTTCAATCGACTCGTGTTGCGTGTCGATGTAAGTCCCTTGATAGATACCCGGCAAGAATCCGGCTTGCCAGTTCTGCGACTCTTGAATCGGATAGCCGCCGGGACACATGGCGATAAAGGCCGGCAAGTTCTGGTTCTCGGTGCCGAGTCCGTAGGTCAGCCACGATCCCATGCTCGGACGAACCAGACGGGGTTCGCCGCAATTCATCAGCAGCAGCGATGGTTCATGGTTCGGAACATCGGCGTGCATACTGCGGATGATACACATGTCGTCGACATGCTGAGCTGTATGTTTGAACAGCTCGCTGACTTCGATTCCGCTCTCTCCGTACTTCTTGAACTTAAATGGCGATGGAAAGAGCGCACCGGTCGGTCGTTCGGTGCGCGGAGTATCGCCCGGCATGGGCTTGCCGGCAAACTCTGCGATCTTCGGCTTCGGATCAAACGTATCGACATGGCTCGGCCCGCCGTTGGCGAAGATATGGATGACGTGCTTGGCTCGTGCCGCAAAGTGCGGTTGCTTCGGCAGCAGCGGGTTGGCTGAAGACGGAGACACGCTTTCCGCGCCGGCTTGCCCTTGCATCAAGGCATGCAGAGCCAACGCGCCGAATCCCATGCCGCTACGGGCCAGCAGTTCGCGACGAGAGTAATTGCAGGCAGGATTCATACATTCGCTTTCAATGAAACATCGCTTGAACTCGTCCCATGATCGAGAGGAGTAGAAACGACGTGAGGATTCACTACATTTCGGCAGGCTTTTTGATTCGCTTTGAGGCAGAATCAAAATCAGGGGGCGGGACAGCCGGAAAACCTTCGTTTCCTGCGCTGCGAGGTAGAGAACTCATTATATCCCACCGAACATTTCCATGAATAGCGATTGCAACGCGCCTCACGCGGACAACCAAGCGACGCGCCTTGTCTGGGAACCTGCCAGTGTTCCGGCAGCCTCACTGCAGGCCGAGATTGCGAAAAGTTACCGGCCCGTCCGCCGACTCGCGTCGCAAGATCAAAGCGCGGTAGGCCTTCGTTCCCGACGTTGTGTTGAGCCGCCGTATCAAGTCGGCTCCCCCGTCAGGTCCTTGAACGCAGACTGCCGTGGCGCAAGCGTCGGCGTCGGCGGCCGTGGGAGCCACGATCGTGGCGCTGATCGAACCGGTGAGTCCCCAGCCTGTTCTGGGATCGAGGATATGACTGCGACGCTCACCGCGAATCAGTTGAAATTGCCACAGATCGCCGGATGTTGCGATCGACTGATTGTTCAGTTCGATAAAACAGATCGGAGCACCGGCCCGCGTGAGCCCTGCGACGTCGATGCGCCAACCTGCTAGGCCAGGTGGCGGATCGCCGCAGCGCATATTGCCGCTCGCGTTCACCAGGCAACTCTTCAACCCGTGTTGTTGGAGGATCTCAAAGGCTCGGTCGACGGCATAGCCTTTCGCGATAGCGCCGAAATCGAATTGCACGCCTTCGGTGTCGAGTTTCAATGTCTTCGATTTCGAGTCCCATGTAACATGTTGCCAGCCCGAGTGCCGAAGTGCATCCTGCACGGCTTCATCCTCAGGGACTTGTTTCTTTTTCTTTGCTGAGCGCCATAGGTGAGTGAGTTTGCCCAGCGACGCATCGAAAACGCCATCACTGCGACTGTGCCAACGTTCGGATAGGGTGATCATCGAAGCCAGATCATCGGACACGGTCACGCCATGCGGGCCTACGCCCTTTTCGGAAAGTAGACTTGTTTCGCTTTCCGGATCGTAATCTGTGTAGATATCTTCCAGCCGACCGATTAGCGAACGAGCGGCACCGAAGGCTCGATTCACTTGAGTTTCATCGTCGTCGAAGGCTCGGAACATCATCGAAGACCCCATCGCGGGAAAGACGAGTTCGAATACTTCGGGTTCTGCCTTCTTCTGCTGTCCCGACTTCGGAGTTTCCGTCGTTTGGGACTTGAGGGTGTCTTGCCCTGTCGCTGGACGGCTCGGCAGCCCAGTCGGCAACAAAAGGACTGCGGCCACGAATACCCGCAAGAACGAAATCATCGAGCGGTGAAGTTTACCGCCGTCGGGCTCTACTGAATGGTGCGACCGGGTGTGACCGAAACGCATGCGATTGCAAGCCCTTTGGAGTTGGGTCATGATACAAGAGCGTTTGCCTCTACGGGGGGTAAACCACTTTGAATCCATTCTGGTCGGTAAAGGTTGTTCAGGCAAATGGCACATGGTTTAAGGAACCGCTTCCGAGCGTTTACCTACGCGTTGGCTCTCATCGCAGCATCGTTTCAATGCGATTTCATAACAGTTCGGCTCTCGGCAGACGATCGGATTCCTCTGAAGGTGGAGAATTCCGAAGCTGCGACTGAAGCTGAGATGAAGACCTACAAAGAAATCATCGAGCACACGGAAGTCACCATCGAGATGTTGCCGATCCCCGGCGGCAAATTCCAGATGGGAAGTCCCGCTTCCGAAACGGGACACAAGCCTGACGAATCACCGCAGCGAACGATTGAACTGTCTCCGTTCTGGATGGCCAAGACGGAAATCACTTGGGATGCGTACGACGTATGGATGTCCGACTTGGACATCTATCGACGCGAAGTCCTCGCGTTGTCGGCCACGCCGCGAGACAAAGCAGCGGATCTATTTCAGTTGAGCCAGCCGACGAAGCCTTACACCGACATGACCTTCGGTATGGGCAAGCGAGGGTTCCCCGCTTGTTGCATGACGCAGCATGCTGCTCGTACGTTCTGCAAATGGTTGAGTGCTAAGACCGGTCGTTACTATCGATTGCCGACCGAGGCTGAATGGGAATACGCGTGCCGCGCGGGAACCACGACGGCTTATTCATTCGGAGATGATCCGGAAAAGCTCGGTGACTATGCATGGTACAAGGACAACGCGGGCGAAGGCTACAAAAAGGTCGGTCGCAAGAAACCGAATCCGTGGGGACTCTATGACATGCACGGAAATGTCGCCGAATGGGTTTTGGATCAACACACGGAAAAGGGTTATCGAACGGAAGGGATCGGCGGTGAGTCGAAGGATCCCCTGGCTATTCCGACTGAACTCTATCCGCGTGTTGTGCGCGGCGGCGGCTGGAACGAAGATCCCGCTTTGCTTCGCAGCGCTGCGCGTCAAGGGAGCACCGAGGACTGGATCGCTCAAGACCCTCAAGTTCCCGTGAGCATTTGGTATTTGACCGATGCGCTGCACGTTGGATTCCGTATCGTACGACCCCTCCATGAACCCAGCGAAGATGAGAAGAACAATCGCTGGGAAAAATCGGAACCGGTTCAAGTGGAACGGGTCAAACCGAAGGAAGAATAGTTCGTCAGACGCGCTCGCGTGAATGTGTCGGCGCGTATCATGACGAATCGATGGAGTGACGTAACGAACTGAGGATACGCTTGTGTCGGAGGCTAAATCATAGCCGCCGACATCAGCGGCGAATGGTGGAAGGACTTTATGCGTCTGAAGGCTTGCCACTGCTGCGGACTTGTGCAGCAGATACCCGATCTCACTGCGGGACAGCAAGCACGTTGCAATCGCTGTTCATCTGTCGTCGATCGCCCGGGGCGCAATGGTCGCCAAAGCGCTGCACGATGCTTGGCCGCATCCACGGGGGCTCTGATACTCTACTTTCCGGCGATCCTTCTGCCGATTCTGCGTATCGAAAAGCTGGGGCATCACTCCGAAGCCGGCCTGCTCAGCGGTACGTTCGATTTATTGCAGCACGGAAACTGGTTTGTCGGCACTGTCGTGCTCCTCTTTTCGATTGTCCTTCCTCTGGTGAAGCTGACGGCTCTTTTTGAATTGAGCTGGGTAAGTCTTGTCGGTCGCAAGCACAAAGCCTGGACATACCGATTGGTCGAAACGGCCGGACGCTGGAGCATGATGGACGTCTTGCTATTGGCTTTGCTCGTCACTGTGGTCAAACTCGGCGATCTGGTTGAATTCTCCTTCGGTCCGGCCGTGATTGCATTCTCGCTCTGCGTGTTCATGAGTCTGATTGCATCGGCTGTGTTCGATCCGCATGCGATCTGGGAAGAAAGTGACGTGAAATGACAACGCCCGAATCTTCGCAACCTTCGTCGCAGCAACCTGGAATTCCTGTGGCTGTTGTGGAATCCTCAGCACAGATTGCCAAGCGGCGCACATGGTCTCGCATTTGGTTGGCGACGATTGCATGTGCCGTGATTGCGGCAGTGATTTCAGCGGCCACTTGGACCAAGCAAGGTCGCATCATTCGCATTCACTTCAAAGATGGATACGGTCTGAAGGCAGGCGATACGTTGCGCTATCGCGGTATCGATATCGGCGAAGTGCGCCAGGTGCGGTTGGATTCTGACATGGCAGGTGTCGACGTCGAAGTGCAACTCCAGCCCGATACAACGGGCATCGCGGTTGAGGGGAGCCGATTCTGGATCGAGCGACCTCGTCTGCAACTTGGTCGGATCAGCGGCATCGACACAGTGTTGGGTGCAAAGTACATCGGTGTTTTGCCTGGAATTGACGCGGCAGCACAACGCACTGATTTTGACGGACTTGATACACCGCTGTTGATGGACGATGCCGATGCTGTCGATGTACGCATTCGGTTTCCTGCGGGTGAAGGGCTTGCTGTCGGCGATCCTATTCGACATCTCGGAACCGATATCGGCGAAGTCACCGCGATTACGCTCAGTGAAGAGCTGGCGCATGTCTGGGTGGAGTGTCGGCTGGTCGGGAACGCTCGCAGCGCGGCGCGCGCGGGGACTCAGTTTTGGATCGAACGTCCACGGTTGGATATTAGCGAGATACGCGGCCTGGAAACGTTGGTGGGCGGTCGATACATCGCGATTGAACCGACGCTCGCAACGGATGCCGAAGTGCGACACGAGTTCGTCGGACTGGCGGATGCACCGCCGCTGCGCAGACGAGAGGGTTCTTTGGAAGTTGAGTTAGAGGCGTCCTCACGCATGGGGCTGGTGCGCGGCGCGCCGGTCAGTTACCGCGGTTTGGAAGTCGGTCGCGTCGCCGATGTCGGTCTGTCTTCCGACGGCGTCCGTGTCGAAGTGCAGGTGATCATCGAACCCGAGTATGCGGAACTGGTGCGAGATAATTCAAAGTGGTGGTCGACCGGCGGCTTCAAGCTCGACGCGGGACTGACGGGTGTTGAAGTTTCGGTAGACTCGTTTGCATCTTGGCTGCGCGGAGGAATCTCATTCGCTACGCCGGATAAGCCAGGACAAAAAGTTGCGACCGGTTATCACTTCGTGTTGGCGGAACGGCCTGACGTGGATTGGCTGCGGTGGCAACCGCGTATTGCAGCCGGTCGAACCGGTGTTGAATCGAGCGAGTATCCTATGCCGCGTCCCGTGCGGATGGCGGTGGCATGGCAATCAAGTTGGCTCGGATTCTCACGACGCAAGAGTGTTCAGTGCTGGGCACTGCCGCTGGATGATGGAACCATGGCTGCACCGACTTCTGTCTTGCGAGCTCCGGGGGAAAAGACGCAAGGTGTCAAGCTTGAAGTCGCAGGTCGCAGTTCCGACTTGCTGATCGCTGAGCTGAAGGATGAAGCAGGTTTGGCACGTGTTGCTACTCCAGAAGGGCTGACCCTGGAGTCCTGGTCTCGAGCTGCATCCGTCAACAGGTCTTGGAACGGCAAGTCCACGTTGATGATCATCAATCCGGAACTAGCCGAACCTCTGCCCCTCGATTCGTCGCGCGTGACGTTGCTTGCCGATCAGAATTTGCGTATCGATGCGAGCGTACCAATCTCGGCATCCTTGGTCGGCTCACCGGTGATCGATTCAGAGGGGCATCAAGTGATCGGGCTGTTGATCCAAGAGGCCGGCTCTTGGCGTATTGCGATAATGAAATAGTTGTTCATCGAATGCAACGCTGTAATCATCCCGAACTACTGCGCTGACACGTACAGCATTTGTACAACGCATGCATACATCATCACTTGGACGGCCGTTTCGCTTGCGGTCAGTCGGGTCGGCTTAGAATAAGAATGACTTTGTTCGAGTCGCCGGATCGGCTTTGAGATCCGCCGGCCGATCTGTCGCTTTTTACGTCGAGTGACGATTTCGGCAAAGCAGTCCACGCCAATGAACTGAGCGATGCGTTCGGATGATCACCACCGTCAGCAAAGCTCGACCTTGAACCGATATCGCTTGAGTTATTGCGACGCTCTGCGTCCAACAAGCGAAGGATCGTTGCAGCTTCCGATTGCGACACCAATAGAATCAACATACCGGACGACTGTGGTGCTTGTGCTTCCGGCGTTGTATCTGATTTGCTTTTCTGTTCAGCATTCAGCGGTTGCTGTAACTTGGCTTGGAACGCGTTGGTCATTACAGACATGTTGCCCAGCGCCGAAACAGCTTGGGTCGGTGTCGGTGCAGCCAGATTCAGACGGCCTTGGAGATCTACATACCATTGATCGGTCGTTTTGGTCGATGGCAGCGGCGAATACACCGTCTGGAAGCGTTGAGATGCATTCTCCTGCAGTCGACGAGTTTCTGTATCGAAGCTTACCGCAGATTGGATTGCCTCTTCGGCATCGAGCAGTTCGCCTCGGACATAGGGAGCCGTTTGCGCGATCCCCGATTCCACATCAGCGGCTGTCCAGGATGGCGAGTACGCAAAGATCGGATGCTGCGAGAGATAGTCTTGGATATTAACGACAGAGCTCCGATTCATATCCTTCGATGCCGACGGCAGCGGTTGAAACTGTAGATTCCGTGCCTCAGGAATTACACTTGCAGCGGGTGCCGGTCTCGGTGCCGGGTCGGACGCTGCCACCAGGTCTCGAGTGGGTTCGATGGTAAGCGGCGCAGGTCGCGGTTGAACGTCTCCACTCGTTGCTCCGAATTCGTAACGAGCGCTTGGCGGCGCGGAACCACGACTTTGCATTGTCATCGGAGGTACTGCGTCTGCGGCGGATTTCATCATCGGTCGAGGCGGCATGTTGTCGGCCGCCAATCCGGCTGCCGGAGCCGATGGTTCTGCATCCGGTGCGCTGCCTAGCCCGCCGCCGGCAAAGCCGCCGCCCATGCCACCGAGTCCGCCTGCTACGTTAGCACTGCCCGGCATGTTTCCGGATTCGAGCTGTCCCGGTGTGATCGAGCGCGGAGTCGGGTTGGACCGGAGCTCTTCCATCGCTTTGTCGTTTTGCTGTTCCGAATTGCCTGCGCCTAAACCGGCTTCGGACGATGAAGCTCCAGTGGACGGTGATGCATCGCCGTTACCGGGCGTTTGGTATGCCAGTCCTGGGATGCTCCATTCGGGGCCGAGCAAATACGGTAGAGCCAGCGCGCTGATGATCAGCGATGCTGCCAGCGCCGCAAAAGCACTCCACCATCGTTTAGTGGAATTCGATGGTTCGTCGAACCGGTCGGACCTGGGTCGATCGGATTGGGTGCGATCAACAGTCTTTGTGATGAGCTGCGATGAGGATTCGACAACGTGATTCGATGATGACGGTGTCGCGGCTTGTTCGACCTGCTGCGCAGGCTCTTCCTCTTCTGAGTACTCTGCAGAGCCGAGCAAGTTGAGGTCGAAAGGTTTGGCGGGGACATTCAATCGAGGCAGCTCACCGACCATGTTGCGAACGCGGCGCAGATCGTCGAGCAATTCCTGTGCTTCAGGATCGCCCGCCAAACGCAGCTCTACGATGGCTCGCTGCTCGTCGTCCAACTCGTTGTCGAGGTAAGCTGACAGCCAGTGCTCTTGGAATTCGTTTTCTTGCGGCGATTGCTGCGGTTTCACTTTGTCACCTCGCCCCATCCGCTGATCCTGACGGTCCGAGTTGTGCCTCCAAGATACTCTTCAATTCGAGTCGAGCTCGATGGATACGGCTGCGCACAGTTCCGACGGGAATGTCGAGTGTCTCGGCAATCTCATCGTAGTCCAATCCGTCAAAGTCTCGCAGCAGCAAGACAGTTCGACGGTCTAAGTCCAACATGGCCAGCGCTCTGTGAACCCCTTGCTGCAGTTCGGCGAGTTCCATGCCTCGTTCCACGGCGGACGAATCAGCAGCGGAGAGCATCGCGTTGTCAAAGCTCTCTCGGCGAACTTGATTCTCCATGCGTTTTCTTCGGCGTTCGCTGTGCAAAATGTTCATCGCTACGCGGCAGAGCCATGTGTAAAAACTGCTTCTTCCTTCAAACAGATGCAGTTTTCGAAATGCGCGGACGAACGTCTCCTGCGAGATATCTTCGGCCGTTTCTCGAGAACCGCAGGCGTGCACGAGCAACCCCAGTAAGCGTCCTTGATGACGCTCTACCAGCGCTGTATAGGCGGCGGTTTCGCCCCCTAGAACTCGCTCGATTTCTGCTTGATCTGGATTCAAGGTGTCGACCTGCAAGTGTAAAGACGGCATCGCTTTGATGCCGGTTCCCGAATCGCAATGGGCTGCACAGTGAAATCAAACCGCGAAATCAACCAGTGAAATCAAACGGCCAGAGCCATTGAGATTGCTTTCGCTGCCGGCGAACGATCGGCTCTTCGGCATCCGTGACGTCGAAGGATTAATGTAACGCTTTTGGGCTGAGCTATGCAGTCGCCGGATCGCGAATCGGAAAGGTGGAGACTGCATAATCGGCAAACGTGGTAGAAGCAGATCAGCACCCGAGTCGACACGAAAAAAGCCCGACTCGTCGCCGAGCCGGGCTTGTTAGGATCCGGAAGCATCGATTCATTCAGTCGATGCCGACCGATTATTGGTGCTGACTAGAAGCCGCCTCGGTTGCCGGCTTGACCCGCTTTGGCGGTGACACCGATCGCCTTCAGCACTCCTTCATCGATCGACAGTTCGTACATGCCGCCGCGCGGAATAGCAGTGCTGTTCAATCGGATCGAGTCTTTGCCGTCGTATTCCTTGATCGCTTCCAGAGCGATGTCCAACATCGGATTCGGTTGCAACTCTTGAGCAAACTCGAGCAATTGGCCGACTTCCACGATCAATTCACCCGGGGTGACCTTGGCGCTCGGCGCGCCTGCAGCGCGATCGATGGCTTCTTTGATGACATCGTCGTCTTCCGGTTCGAGCGAAATGTAGAAGGCCTTGTCGGCGGTGCCGATAACCAAGGTCAGTTCGTCGCCGAATAGTTTTTCGACAATCGGGTCATCGGACTGAATCGGAATATGGACCTTGTGCAAGCTGACATTCTTGTGCTTGGCATAATCGAATTCGACCGTTGGGACATCCGGGCCGCTGCCCAGTGCCTTAACCAAGTCCTTGACTTCTTTCTCAAGTGCGCGACCGTCGGCAACTGCGCCGCCGAGCACAACACTCAGGTCACCTTCTTCCACATCAACCGAGAGAGCTCCATCGAGCTTGCCGCCGTCGATGGTCTTGGACAGTACGCCCGCTACACCTTTGACGAACTTCTTGAGCGCGTCCTTGGCCGGCGAAGGAAGACTGCCGCTATCATCGATTTGCTTTTCCATCTGAGCGACGCCGTTGCGAATATTGTTCTTCGAAACAGCTTTGTCCGATTCGGCGATCGGTGATGTGAAGCGACTGTTGACTGCTGCTTCAGGAATCAGCAGACCAGTGAAGCTCGAGGTCAAAGAGCTCAACAGCTCTGATTGCTTGGCCAGTTCGCTTCCTTCCGTGAATTGAGCTGCAACAGTCAGCGCAACGCGTTGTTGCTTGGGATCGGAGTTCCAACCCAACAGAACTTTGTCTGTTTCCTTGATGACGCGCTCGAGCTGAGCCATCGACGCTTTACCCATCTCTTCAGCCGCAGCACGCTCTTCGTCGCTCTGTCCGGTCTGTTCCGCTAGGCTGCGCTCAAAGCCTTCTTTCATCTGATCGATGGCCAGTTGGCGCAACTCTTCAGGGAACGCTTGAACGTTCAGTTCGATGCCGAGATCGTATTTGGTCGGCATGTCGCGCAGCAAAGCGGCGGGATTGGAAGGAAGCTTGGCGAGGTCGTCTTCTTGTTGACTGATGAACAGCCATTGCCCGGCGTCTTTGGCGAAAATGCTGCGTCCGCCGGCATCAAAAGAGAACATACCATTGCCGAGTTCATCGGGAATCACTCCCGCAGCGGCTAGAGCTTGGAAGAACGCTTCGCGATTTTTCAGCGGTAGGAAAGCCAGCGGCAGAGGCTGGTTGTCAACCAAGGTAACTACGACACCGGCGGGGCGCGATGTGTCCAAACCATTGGTGTACTGCTTGATCATCAAGTTGGCAAAGCCGGAAAACTCCGGAACGCCTGCTGCTTGGGTGACATAGCTGACGTCCTTCATCAGCTTTTCAACCGGGGCGATGGAAACAACTGCCACAGCCTTGTCAGATTGGGCTTGCGCCATGGGCAACATGGCCCCGACGCCCAGCACGAAACCGGCGAGCAGTGCCCGGATGGACTTCTGAGTCCGCATGCGATTCTCCTAACGGCGAAACTGAGAGTAGTGAAAGCGATCGCGAATTAGCCACTAAAGCTAACGCACTTGCTCACCTGTGAATAGTGCTCGGGAGCCCACATCGCACGGAAGGTGCGACGCGGGAACCGAACCTGTTCGTCTCTAGTTGCCGCCTCTTGGAGAATTGTTCCAGAGGGAACGCTTATTTCTGTCCGAAAGCGCTCAGAATCGTGCTGGTGAAACCACTCGTCAGGTCGCTCGCTCCGTCAGACCATTGCCACATGTTTCGAGTGATGTCCGTAACCAGAATACCGGACATGCACATCAACATCAGGATGCCTAACAGAACCACCACTTGGCCGGTGGTAAACGGAACTTCCGGAGTCGCCATCGCGACCGGTGCGCTGCCGCTGGACGTGCCGCCCATTGTGGCTCCGCCGAATCCGTCGTCCGTTCCGGAACCGAACCCTGCATCACCGAATCCACCGTCGGCCGCAGGCAATGCTACGGCTGCATCGCCGAACTCAGAGGAGTCTTCCAGTTCGATGACTTGCGAACCGCTGTCATCGTCACCTTCGGCCATTCCGGCAGGCGAAAGCTGAAACTCTTCGCCTTGCGAGAATTCGATGCCCGAACCGGCCGCGCTGGAGGCTGCTGCACCGGCATCCGATCCTTCCGCGGCCAGATCAAGCCCGGAGATACCGCTGCCAGCCAAATCGAGAGGCTCGTCTTCCAGCGAAATGCCGCTGTCCGAAGGGCTCATCAAGTTGATTCCGCTATCGTTACCGATCGCTAAATCACTGCCGCCGCCGAGAACCAAATCGTCATCGTCGGATAGTTCGAGATCGCTGCCCAAACTGATGCCGGAACCCAGCGATGGATCGCTGTCACCGGAAATGAGTTTGTCGCTTTGACCCGACTTCGGATTCGAAACCGGACTCAGACCAGCCAGGACATCGGAGCCAAGGCCAAGATCGCTGCCGATTTCAACGTCGCTGCCGCCGCCCTTCACGCCCGATCCGCTAAGCGATGCCAGGTCATCGTCGTCGGATGCTAATTGAAGCTCATCGTCGTCATCATCGTCCTTGGCCAGCTTAAGATCCGAACCGAGTCGGTTGGAGCTGCCGGCGGAAGGCTTTTTGGATTTCGGTGTATCGTCGGCAAGAACCAGATCGTCATCGTCCGACTTCTTGATCCCGGAGCGTCCAGCGACCAGTTTCACGTCGCTGCCTCCACCCGGATCAGGAACAAGAGCCACGTCACTATCGATGTCGGGCGAGCCGCCGGACAGTCCAATATCGCTGCCGATGGCACTGCCGAGCTTGCTGCCGCTTGTTCCCAGGTCGGGTTCACCCATCAGAATCGAGCTGCCTGCCGGATCTTCGTCGATCGCATCGCCGAGGACTTCGTTGGCTACTCGCTCAATTTCTTCGGGCTTGAACTTCCAACTTGCGCCGTCTCTATAGCCGAAAATGTCGCCTCGCGAGCGCATTTCAACCAGCTCTTCCGAACTGACGCCAAGCCGCTTGGCAGCTTCTTCCAATGGAATGAAGTTGCTTGACATTCTGCGAAAACTCCTGGGACTTTTAGGCAAAAGCCGACCAAGCCTTCCATAGCCCGAGGGTGTTCCGCTCCTTCGGAACCGGGGTTCTGCGATGACGAGATCTTACGACAAGTGTCCGCGGCATCGATCATTCGTCCACGGACTACCCGTTCCCATACTAACCTAAGTTCCCCGGATTGCGAAATTCTTCCCCAAATTCCCGTCGGAAAAAAGCCGCAACGATGACACCCAATCGACCTTCGGGCGGATGATTCATGCCGTTCTCGTGCTTGGAAGAAGGCATCGATTTCCACGGTCCGCTACTTCGGAACGGAATTACTGCGGTTTCATCTGTCGCATTTCGCTAGGAAGTGGACTGGACGCATTGAACTCCACCAACTGCATATCCAAGCGTATGTTACGAACGCTCATTAGGCGAATTTTTCCGGCTGTCGGTTCGATGTGGTATGTCGCCATAGTTTGAGCGGCTTGGTCAACCACGACGATTTGTTGTACACCGGACGGCAGCAGCACGGACAGCACTTGCTGCTGCGAAGATCCGGCGACTTGAGGGGTGGGGAGTTGCTGACTGAAGGTGGTCAGCCAAGGAATGCCGACCAACAAAACGATTCCGGCTAATCCTAGAAATCCCATTCGCATCATCCGCTCCTTCCGCACACGCGAAGCCGCCGAACTCGCCGGACCCTTCCTGGCTGGGAGTCTTACCGGGGAGTTTTTCAATGCGTTGTTGTACTAGTCGGCGGCGCGCGGCGACAAGAGCATCTGAATTCGTGAGTCTCATAGCGTCTTTCAAAGCTTTCTCGCTGCCCAGGCCTCGATCCGCTTTTCCAGCAGGAACAGCGGCATACATCCGTCTTTGAGAACTTCTTCATGAAACTCTGCCAAACGGAACTTGGAGCCGAGCTGGTTTTCGGCCTTCGACCGCAGCTCGCGGATCTTGAGAGCACCGACCTTGTAGGACAAAGCTTGACCGGGGTTGGCCATGTAGCGCTCGATCTCGGCGATCGCGCCGTCTTCGGAGATCGGTTCGTTCGACATCATGTATTCGAGCGCCTGCTCACGGGTCCATCCCTTCCAGTGCATACCGACATCTACGACCAGCCGTATCGCCCGGTGCATTTCGTCGCCGAGCGCACCGATCAATTGCTTCGGATCGGTATAGAGTCCCAACTCTTTGCCGAGCGATTCACAGTAGAGAGCCCACCCTTCTCCATAGGCTCCATACCAAATGAAGCGCGCGAACTTCGGCAGTTGAGCATTCTCCTGCTGCAGCGAGATTTGAAAGTGATGACCCGGAATCGCTTCGTGCAAAAACAGTGACTCCATACCACTCGTGACGTTGAAAGATTTTGCATCGGGAATCGGCGTATAGAAAATCCCCGGACGCGTTCCATCTTCCGAACCCGGTTGATATTCGGCACTAGCGGTCTTTTCGCGGAAGGCTTCCGTACGCCTGATCTCGAATGGAGTCTTCGGACGTCGCAAAAACATCTTGTCTACGTTCGGATCGAGCTTGGCCTGAATGGCTCGGAATGCAGCCAATATTTCTTCGGGCGTGGAATACGGCATGAACTCTTTGCCCGTTCGGATGTGTTCGAAGAACTCTTTCAGCGAGCCCTCGAACTTCATAGCTTTGCGAACGCTCTCCATCTCGGCATTGATGCGAGCCACTTCGCGTTCACCTGTAGCGAAGATCTCGTCGGGTGAAGTCGTCGTGGTCGTCCAGTATCGAACCCAGTACTCGTACTGCTTCTTGCCGCCGGGCAAAGCGCCGATGCCGGATGATTCGCGAGCCTTCGGCAAATACTCTTTCTTGAGGAACTCGGCCATGCTGCGATACGCAGGCTGAACTTTCTCGACGATGGCTTGCGTGTAAGCCGCTTTCAATCGCTGCGTGTCCGCGGCGCTGAACGCAGTGGGGAGTTTCTGGATCGGACCATAGAACAAGCAATCCTCGGGTTTATCCGAGAGGATCGACTTGTCTTCGCATTGTCCGATCATCTTGCGGACGAGTTTGGCAGGCAGCACATAGTTGTCGCTGATGCCGCGCCGAAACTGTTCGATTGCTGTTTGCATCCAGACGTAGAAGCGATCGATGCGCTGCAAGAAGTTATCGTAGTCCTTAACGCTCTTGAACGGCTGGTTCCCCGCGCCGCTGCCGAGCTGTCCGAAGCTCAGCGGCAGACCGTCGAATTGCGTCCATGGAATACGCTCATTGTGGAATTGAAATTTGTCGAGGCGAACCTTGAGCTCGTACTCAAGGATCTCGGCCGCCGTTAACTCAGTCGAGTTGGCTTCGGTTCGATCAGCGGACTTCAGTCGCAAGAGCGTCTGTTCGTAGAACTGCTTTTCCTTCGACAGAAATTCATCCGAGATCGTGATCGGCAGAAGATCGTTGTAGCGCGAGTCGCCGAAGGCGGTGGCTTCGATCGGAAACAGTATCAGATACTGCTCGTGATAGTCAGCCATGACCTGAGCCAGTTTCGGAGCGGCCGACGTTTGCGCGGCAGGACTGAGAGATGCGCTGCCTACTGATTGAAGGACAACTGCAGTGACAGCACTTTTCAAAACGCTTCGACGCGACAACATCCGATCGACCTCCGCGAGAATGAAATTCGTAAGGAGGTCATTCTGGTCATGAGATCATCGAGCTTCAACCGCCCGGCCAGCCGACTTCGAGGCGAAAAACAGCTGAATGAAGCTGCGACTTTCTCGGGGCCCTATTGTAGAAAGTCATTCATGATGCGTTGGCCTGGCCATTCCAACTCGAAAATGAAACTATCATTCACGCTGTTTCGATGGTTCAAGAACCGGAACCGCAGATTGACGCAGATGTGCGCAGATACAACACCGACTGGCAGTTCAACTGAGGTGGTCCTGTCCACTCGAACTGATCGGGCAACAACCTGACACCATGGCGAATCGGCGAGCTTCGATGATTCTGGGCTTCGCCTTATGTGGTCGCCGGCTGTTCTACTTTGCCAAGAAACAAAACCAGTCCGCTCTTCTGATCGCGAATGACGAACAGGAACGGATGATCTGCTGCAAAGATCGGGATAAAGGGTCGCTTGGGTTCCGGAGCGGCCGAGCGTGGAGCGAACGCAATAATTGTAGCTGCGGCCGCTTCGGTCCCCTTTTCGTTCACATCAACTTTCGCTTGATGCAAAACTTTAGAGATCATCAATTGGTGTTCCTCGGCGGTACTTTCCGTCAAGCCGGAGAAGTCAGCCGCTGGGCTGAAGGCGGTCCGGCATGCCGAGCGATGTGAGAATCGCCCTCAAGTCGTAATTCGAATCAAGCTTGAATCGCGGTAACTGTAAGTGCATGGTTCGGTTCTGCAACGACGCTGAGACCTTAGCCAATTTCTCAGCCGTGATGGATGCACTCAGCTTTTTCAGTCCGTCTTTTGAGCGCGGCAAAAGAACCAGCATCGAAAGTACATCGCCGTTGTAGGGTAACTCCGCCGCGACGAAGCCGTCTTTATCCGGATATCCTTCTTCGTCTTTGAAATCGATGGGGACCATCGTCGGTGTCTCGAAGTTCGACCCGTCCGCCTTGAATGCTGCGTACTTGCCTGCTTCGAATCCCCACGCATTCATCATCGGAATTTGAACTTCATTCCCCCCTGCCCCGAAAAATGTCTGAGGTTTGGTTTGGCTCACTTCAAACGGTCGGCTCCATGTACCTTTGAAGTAAATGGCGTTGGCCAATACAAACCGAGTCAGCGAATCGATCGTTCCAGGAGTCAGGATGTCGGTGATCTTTCCCGCCGTGTGGTCACTGACCCACTGATTGATACGGGCTCGTTGTTTCTCAAAGTCATTCTTGAAGTCCACGGCCACTGCTTCGGAGGAGCCGTAGTGCTGACGAATATTGTTCGCATAGACTGACGAGAGCGGAAATGTCTTTTCGACCCACATCGAGTTCGCACAATCCAATTCGAATTGGTCGACCTGCGGCGCAAGCTGGTTGATACGGTTAGCAAGCCGTTCTGCTTCCATCTGGGCCTTTTGCGCTTCCCGGTACTTGTTGCTGCGTCCGAGGGAATCAGCCGAACTGTTGGCGGCTGCGAGTTGCTTTCGCAAGTCGGCAATTTCCTTGCGCATCTTCTCCGCAGCCGGAGTGTTCGTCTTCTGAAATAACTTGGCTGCCGCTGCGTACTCGCGTCGGATCGCCGTCAAATCCCAAGGCGATCCTTTTTCGGATGTTTTCTTCCCGGCGGCCAGTTGCAAGACGGTACCGATTTCTTGAGCGGTGTTCGAACGTGCCCCTTCCAGCGCCATCAGCAATGCAGCATGGATCGAAAAAGGAGAGAAGAACTCGTTTTGACCCGGTTTGGCTTTCTCGATCTCTTCCAGCAGTTTGAGCGCGAACGCGTTGTTGGCGGAGACGAGTTCGTCATAATTGGCGGGAGCAGGTACGGGACTGGCTGCTGAAAGGGAGCGAATCATGGGGATCATCATGGCGGCGGCCAAGGCTGCGTGGAATTCTCTGCGAGACCGAACGAACTGCGACGACTTATCGATCATGGACGTGGCTTGCCTCCGGCGCGCGATCAGATGAGATTCAGATGCTTCGATACTTAGGGGGTCGGTCCGCGAAGAGGCCGACTTTGTTTGGACAGCCCCCTTATTCAAGCAGTTCCCGATTCGATCCGCAGATTCTTCCGGCCGCAGAGCTTCACCGACGAATTGCTGAACACGACGAATGAGTGAACGAATGACAACGATTTCGGAACGATCTCGACGCGGCGACGGACTGCTGCAGATGATCGGTCACACACCCATGATACAACTGGACTTCCAGCCCGAGGGGCGGACGGTCTTTGCCAAGTGCGAATTCCTCAACCCGAGCGGAAGTATTAAAGACCGACTGGCTCGCACGATTGTTCTCGATGCAGAACGCAACGGACTTCTGCGGTCGGACTCGATCATTCTGGAATGCACGAGTGGTAATACCGGTATTGCCTTCGCCATGGTCGGTGCGGCTCGCGGTTACAAGACGGCGATCATCATGTCGGAACGCGCCAGCGGTGAACGACGGAAGATTATTCGTCACTTCGGTGCTGAACTGATCCTGTTTGCAGAGGCCGGTTATCGATACGGCATCGAACGCTCGCGCGAGATGGCGGCTAGTGATGATCGCTATTTCTTGCCGCGTCAATTCGAGAATCCGCTCAACGCTCTGGACCATGAACTGGAGACCGGCATCGAGATCTTGGAACAGATGAACGGTCGGGTCGATGCTTTTGTTTCCGGCTATGGAACCGGAGGTACATTGGCCGGTTGCTCGAAGGCCCTCAAGAAAGCAGATCCTACGACTCATATCGCCGCTATGGAGCCCGCAGAGTCGGCGCTCTTATCGGGTGAAGAAGCCTGTTGTCATTGGATCGAAGGGATCGCCGGCGGTTTCGTGCCGCCACTGCTGACCAACGTCACGATCGATCAAGTGATCAAGGTTTCCAGTCATGACGCGATGCAGATGACTTTGCGATTGAATCGCGAGTTCGGCTTGCTCGTCGGTTCGTCGTCCGGAGCAAACGTGGCTGCCGCTCTGCAACTGGCAGCAAGCATGCCTGCGGAATCTCGCATTGTCACGCTACTGTGCGATCGGGCTGAACGCTACTTCAGTACGCGACTGTTCGATAACGATGTAACATGATTGTTGCAGGTCTCATCGGTATTCTTGATCAAGACATGCAATGATCGCGATGCTTGTTTTGTTGCTCCACAATCACAAGTCGAGTTCAACACGACGTGACCAATGTTTAGAGGGCGTGCGCTGATCTCGCAGTTTGCTGATAGCCAGTTCTGCTTCGCCGTATTCACTCGGAAATAAGAACAACGCACCGAGCAAAATCTCACTGCGCGGGATATTGAGGCGGGCATAAACTTCTTTCGATCGCAGCACACCGCCGCTCGACCAATAATTGGAGATTCCGCGAGCCGTAGCTGCGATCAGTAAGTTTTGGATGGCAGCCGATGCCGCAGCAATGTGTTCCATGTTGATTAGCGTCGGCGCAAAGTTCGGTTCTTCCCCCGAATCGTTTTGAGCGGATTGATCCGGATGAGTCGTCGATGGGCTTGGCAACCAGTTGAAGATGAGCAGCGCGTCGGCTGAATTGAGCATCGCAGGTATTTTCCCCGCGTTCGATTGTGTCAGTTCCGGTGCAAGTCGGCGACATGCAATCGCGTCAAGGATGTGAACTCGCCAAGGTTCAATGCCCTGTGACGATGCGGTCCGATATTGTTCATCACAAACGCGATGGAACGGCGCCCAGCGAGCTGCTTCCAGGAGGTCATCGATGACGGAATCAATCGTCGAAATGGGAAGAGGTTTCGCGGACAGTACTTTTTCCGTGCGCCGCGCACGGATAACTTTGTCAACTTCCACAGCGATCGGTAGTGAACTTTCCATCGTCATAACTCACAAGAACATCATGGACTAATGCGGCCGAAAAAAATGATCTCGATAGATCGCACGCGAACATGTCGTGCGCGAGCTGAGTCTACTCTTCCCCGTCGATTTGAAAACTCACCGGCCAAGGTTTGTGTACAATCTTCCCGTTTCCGCCGGACAGTTTTCCGAATCACTTTTTTGTTTTGATCCTCCGTGGAGGCACCTTACCGATGGCGCAATGGCGGCGACGCATTCCGTTTCAAGTGGATGTGGCCGGGATCATTCAGATCATGGGAACATCGCTCTACAGCCGCAGCGATACCCCGATACGTGAACTGCTGCAGAATGCACATGACGCGATTCAGCGGAGGCGCTCGACGGAGCTGTCGTACAAAGGGCGCATCGACATTCGCACGCTGGCCGAAGAGCGAGCCCTAGAGTTCAGTGATGACGGCATCGGATTGACCGCCGAAGAAGCCGAAAAGTATCTGGGCACGCTCGGCATCGGTATCACAGGGCTGATGAAAGGACGCCATCCGTCATCCGGCGGCGCGGTTGCGGGTGGTGAAAATCTGATCGGACAGTTCGGTATCGGTCTGTTCAGCGCATTTCTTCTGGCTGATCGAATCATCGTGGAAAGTCGCAAAGCCGGGTGCGATGAAGCGGTGAGGTGGATCGCGGGCGAAGGGACCGATATCCAGCTTGAATCGTGCGACCGCGCTGCAGAGGGAACTTCGATTCGCCTGATGCTCAAGCCCGAGTACGGAGCGCTCGCTGAAAACCCGCAGTTCATCGAAACTGCCGTCCGTGAGTATGCGGACTATTTGACTGTTCCCATCTACTTGAACGGTGCGTCACAGCGCATCAACGTTATTAATGCGGCGTGGTTTGAACCGACTCCCGATGCGGAAGATGTAGAGCTTGCGCTGCAAGAGAAATTCAGCGAGACGCCGCTGGATGTGATTCCGATCCGCAAAGAATCTCCGATCTCGATCGCCGGTGCACTGTACGTCACTCCTCAGCGCACTCCCGGATTTGCAGGCGATCCGGTCTTGATGACCACGATCAAGCGCATGGTCATTTCCCGTTCAACACTCGGACTGCTCCCGCAGTGGGCAACGTTCTTGCGCGGCGTACTCGAACTGAACGATTGTTCACCGACTGCCAGTCGCGAAGACCTGGTGCGCGATGCCAAGTTCGATTTGGTCCGAACCGAATTGGAAAAGGCACTCTTCGAGCATTTCGAGAACATCGCCGTCTCCGATCCGGCTCGCATGGAATCGGTGCTGTCATGGCATCGCTACACATTTTCCGGCGCGGCACTGACCGACCGAAGACTGCGCGATCTACTGCGCGGAACGTACAAGTTCACAACGTCACGCGGTCCGCTGACATGCACGGAGATTATCAATCGCTCTGCCGCAGATGCGCTGTTTGAATCCGAAGCGGATCGTGTTCTATGGGTCAACTCGGATCGTCGTCAGGAGCGCTGGGTCAATTCGTTGTTTGAAGACCAAGACGTTCCCTGCGTGCACGCTCTGCGAAGTTTTGAAGAATCGCTTCTCGCCGCTATGGCCGGTGATGCGGCGGAAGAGAGCGGTGAGCAGATCGATGTGCGCATGGCCGGACCCGGCTCTGACGGATTCGGTAGTCAGATTCTCGGCATGGAAGATGTCACCGATGCTCCTCAAGTGTGGCAAGAATATCTCGCCGCCACGGAAGCTCGCATCATGACGGCTACATTCCGATCTAATCAACCGGTGATGGCATTCCTCAATAATCGACATGAACTGCAGCGCACGTATGAGGAACTGAAGAAGCAAGGGACCGTGCCTTCCGGTTTCCAGCGACTGATCGACGCTCATTTCGGGGAAGGGGAAACGGCTCGGCATGAAGTTCTGCTCAATCGACGACATCGGTTGGTCAGTCGTGTCTTATCGCAAACCACCGGAACGCCCCTGGCCAGTGTTCTGCGCATGCTGGTTGTTTCGTCGCTCGTGTCCGCAGGCGCTTCGGTTCCGCATGAAGTCCACCGACAGGAGAGTGAAGACCTCGACTGGATTGCCGAAGCCCTATGGGGACGCGACAACGGGCCCGCTTGATCTCAATCTGCCCGTGTCCCGACACGGGGTAGTCATTGAGCAAAATTGCCGCGGTCCGCGCCTGCTATCGTAAATCGTACGTTGCGATGTACGATATTGCAGTTGTGGAGAATCTACGTTCTTAAGCCGCAGACATGTTGCGTTTTCAACATCAATGCAAACCGTTCACACGCATCGCGATCGTATCGCTGATGTTGGTCGGTTTGCTGCTGTCGGCCCTCCCCTTGCCTGTCGGTGTTGTTTTCATCACGGGCGGAAAGTTTCCCTGCATGGCCGGCAAGTGCGGTTGCTCGTCAGCCGAAAAGTGCTGGACGAGCTGCTGTTGCCACACGCCGGCAGAGCGAATCGCTTGGGCCAAAGCCAATGGCGTCGAGATACCGGCCTATGCCAAGGAACACGTGCTGGCTGCCGCAAAAGAAGAATCGTCGGCGCACGAATCGGTTGCTGATGTATCGCGAGTGAAAGCGTCGTGTTGTGCACGACCTGCGACGACTGCTCCGTCTGAAAAGACGACGCCCGTTGTTTCTACCCGCTGTTCCAAAAGAGCGATCCGACAGCGGCAGCGAATGCGGAATGCAAATCGTCCGACTGCAAGTCGTCGGAAGAAGATGTTCATCATCTTTCCGGTGCTCGTCCGCAACTGGTATTAACAATCATGGTTGTGCGGTGCCGCGGAGGAACGAGCGAATTCACGTCGCTCCCTTGGTGCATCAACAAACTGATCTTTCCTTCTCTCGTGGGACCGTCGGATTGTCCGACGCGCCTCATCTCTCTGTCGATGTACGGCGAGCCCTCTCCATGGCCGCCGGTCGAGCCACCTCCGAGGCTCGTCTGAGCAAATCGCCCGGTTACTCAGGTTTTCCATTCCGATTGCGAATGCAGGTTGCTGAACGTCAGTAACCGTTTGCCGTTCGCATAGGAACCTTGTTGAGCTTCGATATGCTCGAGGTTCGACGGTTCCATCCATGGAGTCCGTACATCACACGACGACTATCGCGATCGAGCACTGACGCTTGAGGTCAAGCCTTGAGGTTGTGCTGCGCGATGTCTTTTATCCACACGAGTATTATGAGAATAAGAAATGCTACGGTGACAATGCGCACCGGTTTTACGTTAGTCGAACTGCTGGTGGTCATCGCGATCATCGGCATCTTAGTCGGATTGCTTTTGCCTGCTGTTCAACAAGCGCGCGAAGCGGCTCGACGGATGCAATGCAGCAACAATCTACGCCAGATTTCCTTGGCCGCGATGAATTATGAGTCGGCGTATCGCCGCTTTCCGATGGCCGGCTTGGTCGATGTCGACTTCTCTGTTCAGGCTCGCATACTGCCGTTTGTCGAGCAAAATAACTTGAACAGCTTGCTCGACTATTCCAAGCCTGCGTTCTCGGGACCTTTCAACGCAAAGATCCCGAATCCATTGTTCGCATCCGCGTTTGCAACTCCGATTCCGCTCTTCCTTTGTCCGAGCGATCCCGCACCGTCGGTGACGACCATGACGGTTTCAGGATCGCCTGTGACGTACGGCGGTCTGAGCTACATGTTCAGTACCGGCAGCGGTACGGGAACGAATTACGACTGGCGATGGCCGACTGATGGACTGGTTTCTCAGTACACAGCCCGTGGCTATCGCGACATCACCGATGGCGCATCGAATACGGTGATCGTCAGCGAAACGGTACGCAGTGTCGGCGATGATATGACGCTCGCAGCCGGCACACTTCCGAAATTCCCATATCAGTACACTCTTAACGGTTCGTCTGGAGCTAACTCGGCGCTGCAAGCCAGTCGAGGTCTGAAACCAAGCGGAAGCCCGTGGAGCGGATATGTGGATGCGTCGGGTTATATCTCGAATCCGAATACCAACGCCATCTGGTCTCAGTTCAGTTCATGGCGAGGCGGCAACAGCACCGCGATCCGAGGTCGCGGCATCTCGTGGGCATTCGGAGGTTCGATCAACGCACTTACGAACGGTTATCATTCGCCGAACAGTCGTGTACCCGACTTAGTCGTCCACCACACGGGCTTCTTCGGACCGCGCGCCTACCATACGGGAGGTGCGAATATCGGCATGGCAGACGGTTCCGTTCACTTCGTTTCAAACGGACTCGATCAATCGGTCGGCCAAGCATTGCACAGTGCCAACGGCGGCGAAGTGACCGGAGAGTTTTAACAAGCCGCGTCCATAGCTCTCATGATCAAGCCGTCTTCGGAGTTCGTATGGATTCTGAGGACGGCCTTTTTTCTGTCAGCTCGATTTGGCGGGGAAGTCCGGCATGTAGTCGACGGACAGTAAGGTTCGCCGCTGTCGAGGACAAGTGATAAACTGATCGCACCATTCATTGTTCAGTGAGAGAACCTGTCCGCGCGTCTTGATTCGGATGGTCTGCTCGCGCATATGTGCAACAGTGCCGGTCCAATGCCCGAAATCCAAGCCTCACCGATCATGCACTCGCGTCGAGCGAAGGTCCACTTGACCGGAATTCTAGTGTCCTATGTCGTTTGGATTTTGGTTGGTCTCTACCTAGTCGCATCGCTGCCGTACATCGGACATCTTCGTACTTATTCGGGCTTTCGCAGTAATCCTCCGCGGTTTGCTTGGGTCGAGCGCGAGGGGCGGGAAACAATCGCGAATGCACTCGATTTAGAGTCGGGGATCATCTCGCAAGGTACTCTCCACGCTCTGGCTTGGTTCCGCTATCCCAAATCTCGAGGCGAGTGGTATCTGGCAGATAATTCGACCGGCATGATTGAGGTCTTTGAAGGAGAGAGCTCAACGCCTTCCAGGCGAATCGCTACCGGGTTCACAGGAAACTTCTTCGATCCACCCTTGATGGGGCGATACTTGCTCGGTCGCAACAATAGCGGGATTGTCGCGGTCGATCTGGATTCTGATTCGACGACGCCGGTGATGTTTACAGACAATGCATGGTGGTGGAGCGTTTCAACGGACATACGTCCTCTAGAAAATAGTCCGTTCGTCATTGTCGAAGTCGGTGGTAGTCCTTCGACACTGCAAGTATTTGAATGGGTCAATGATCGTTTCCGGCAGAAAACGGCTTGGCCGGTATGCACAGGCGGCTCGGGTCTGCAGATCTGGGACGGACACATCTACTCGATCGATGTCAGCGGAAACATCCTCGAGTGTCGTGATGCGGAATCGCTTCGCATGGTTTCTTCGCAAGCCATCCCCGGTGCACTTGTGGGATCAATGAACAAGATGTGGGGGCTTGGGCGTTGGATCTATTTTGAAAATCCCGCGAACGGCAAGAAGGAGATCCGCTCGATCGATGATTTGGAACAATTTCGAACCGTGGAGACTGACGATCTTTTTCCGCAAGCAGGCGACGGATTGGATTCGAGCCTTCAGTTGTTTCACTCAACCTCCGCGCCCCATCAACTCGTTGTCGTCGAATCCGCGACAAAGCGAATCGTCTCGGACATCAAACCGTCGCAGGCAGTCGAAACGGCTTCGTTGATAAAAGTAGAGCGAGCGGCATGGGCGGACAGCCGTTACGGATTGACGGTGACCATCGTTTCGCTGAGCACAGGAAAAATCGAAAAGACGATCCAGCCGTTTCGATGGAACTTAGTTCTCACTCTAGTCTGGATCGTATCCGGGATGGCTCTGGGCTTCATCTGGTTTGCCGGACGAACAAGAGAGTTGTTAGACCGAAGATTGCAAGTTGTCCTCCTCTGTCTGCCGCTGATCGCTTTGGTCGTTGTTCGGCTGCATGTCAGCGGCAACGCGTTGCATTTCCAGCGGTTTGCCAGTCAGTACCTGATCGGGATGTTGTGGGGGTTGAGTATTACAGCCGTCGTGTCCGCAGTGTGGTCTCGAGAGCGACAGGTTTTTCATTTGTCACCGCTGCTGCTCGTCGTAACCATTCTTTGTATTTTGCTGGCACTATTTCAAAATGGAACGCCTAGTCACGCCGATCCGTCGAATGAATACGCCATCTGCTGCATATTTGTCGGCAGTCTGATCTGTGGTGCCGTTGCCGGTGGAGTGCGATGTTTGGCGTGGCTTGTGACACGACGGTGGAGGGCAAACAAGGAACATTCACGAGCTCACACTTCAATGACGGATTTATTCGTCTTCACCTTCTTAGTGGCGCTGATTCTGACCGCCGTCAGGTGGCTGCCGAGATGGCCCGCCATGGCGTTCGATTTCAAGACTGGGATTGTTTGCGGAGTTGTTGCAGCCGTCTCATTCGTGATCCTGTTACCGATGTCTACTGCCGCCGCGTCGACGCGAACAAGTGTTCGCAACGCACAGGTTGTTTTCGGCGATGCGTGCCTTGTTTTGCTTGCGGCGGATTATCTCTGGAGTTTCGTTTGCGGTGATGCAACCGGTGTTTTGCGTTACTCATGGACGCTCATTGCAACTCGGACCCTGGTGTCGGCGATCGTGTCTGTAACAATGCTGCAATCAACGATGTTCATCGCCGAACAACCAAAGTCGCCGTGCGCTCTCGCGGAAGTCTGCTGAACTACCAAGTGACAAAGCATGTCCGTTCGAGGACGGATAAGACAGCGTGTGCAAAGGGTACAACAGAAAGGACCTTGCGAGGTTATCGGATCGCTTGAAATTTCTGGATGGAGCGAATCCCGATAAAGACTTCAGAATCATTGCTTCTGTTCGTTCAGCAATTCGACAATAGCGGTGCGCAGTTCAGGACCCGCTAAGTTCTTGAATCGCACGCGACCCGATCGATCGACAACGAAAGTCGTCGGAAAATGCGTGATCTGAAGACGTTTCCGAATGGATGGCGTGACGGCCGGATCATCCCACCACGATTCAAACCCAATATCATGAGCCGACACTGCAGCACTGGCTTCGCCCGGATCCGAATCGCAGTTGACTCCGAGAATCACTAATCCTGCTTCACCGAGTTCTTGCGCAAGTCGGTTTTCTTCCGGGACACGGTCCAAACATGCGGCACACCAGGAAGCCCAAAAGGTCACCAATACCACTTTGTCCCGGTAGTCTGACAAAGCCATGCGTCGATCCCTTAAACTGAGTCCCGTAATATCCGGCATCAATTCGCCTTTTCCTTGGAACTCCTGAAGCAACAGTACGAGTTGCTCTTCGGAAAGGCGAGCGAGTGTTGATTCATGGTGCGATACGAGTCCAAATCGTTGTCGAACATCTTGGTAGAGTTCAATGGCTTCCATCCGATCCCGCTCGCGATTTGTACTCTTTAAGTGCGATACGATTCTTTGACCCATGTTGCGGAGACGCGCATCATCCAAATCCGGAGAGGCGTCCATGACGACACGAAAATCACTGCGTCGAAGCAATAATTCAGCGAGTTGAAACTCGGCGATCCCTTGTGCTGCCACCGATTTGTTTGCCGCCATGATCTTGCGGAGGATTTCTTCATACTCTGGGCTAAAGTCTTCAAATCGAACGCACAGCGACTGTATCTCTTGCTTCGTTACGTGATGTGAGAGTATCAATCGCGTCGCTCTTAGGTGCAGCGGCTCATCGGCATCGATCGAAGTTAGTATCCAAGCGGCCGCCTTAAAGCCGTCGGACGAAGCCGCTTAAAACTCTGCAATTTCAATTGCACGTTCAGCGGCAGAACGGATATCTGCGGCAAACTGTTCATGCAGCTCCTTTTTTTCTTCGTCCGTTGCTACTCGACGGACTGTTTCTGAATAGACCCTGCGTCGTGCTCCTTGCTCCTCCTCGAACTGGCCCCACGCCATGCTCGTGGCAGATGCAACGACCTGCGACTGGTCTTTACTCGAGTCGCAGCCTGCAAGAAACGGAGGTAGCCAAATTAGCATCGACAGGAAACAAGTGCATTGTTTCAGCGAGTAATTGCAAGATAGGCTGCACGCTGACGCCATCATGATCCCCACGACCGATCGTAGTTTCACTTCATCTCGAATAGTCATGGCTGAACTTCGTAGCTTTGATCGGGCATTGGCACAGATGTAGAAATACAATGTGTTGGTTCCGAAGCGTTCTCTTGAAATCGATGCCGCGTCGTGATTCTATCAAGCAGTAGGCGAACGATGGCCCCATGAGTGATTCATGGCCGGGCAGCAATGTCCCTGTGCTATCGAGAGATCTCCTTCGCGGAAACAAAAAGAATTTCGTACAGTCGAAATCCTCGATGTACGGTCGACCACTTAGTACTCGACGTATGCTCGAGACAACATCACCACTACGCTTTCATGGAGCAAGTCATGACATTGCAAGGCAATACGATTCGATTACACAGGATTCTTCGAGCTCCGGTCGAGCGAGTTTACCGGGCGTTTCTCGAACCGGCTGCCAAAGAGCGCTGGCTGCCTCCGTTTGGCTTTACGGGTAAAGTGCTTGAACTGGACGCTCGCGTCGGCGGTTCGTACCGAATGTCTTTCACAAACTTCGCCAATGGGCAAGTTCACGCATTCGGAGGCACCTACGTGGAGCTGATACCTAACGAGCGCATTCGATATACGGACAAGTTCGATGATCCGAACTTGCCTGGAGAGATGCAGGCGACGATCTCATTTCGTGCTGTTGCATGCGGTACCGAAATCACGATCGTTCAGGAGGGCGTGCCGAATGTGATCCCTCCGGAGTTCTGTTACTTGGGCTGGCAAGAGTCACTGGTTCAATTGGCTCAGCTCGTAGAGCGCGAGAACCCGTCCGCAGCTTAGAGATGAAGTCCCCATCAAAAACGAAAAAACGCCGCAGAACCAAAAGTCATGCGGCGTTTTAACTTCTTGTCTCGATGTCGCATATCGGTAGGAATTGATTCCAGAACCGAGATGGGGTTCGATCTGTTTCCGAAGAATTACTTCTTCTTCTCTACGTGCACCGTGTGCTTGCGCAGACGCGGGCAGAATTTCTTCAGCTTCAACTTTTCGCCGCCGGTCCTACGTCGCAGGGTGTAGTTGTAGTCGCCGGTTTCTTCGCAAACCAAGTGGACGACTTCTTTCTTTTTCTTCTTGGCCATGTTCCGCTACTCGTCTTTTCGATCCGGTTTATTGGTCGGTTATGTATTGATTGAACTGTGAGGTGATAAGCCGACTAGCTCTCGCTCGATGCGTCACCGCCGAAGTCGGGCTTCTGACTGCGCTTGATAACGCGATCATTCTTACCGACGAACTCGAGAATGGCTCGAGCACCAGCATCGCCTAGTCGGGGTGTCGCGAGCTTCAAAATTCGCGTGTATCCACCGGTTCGGTCGGCAAAACGAGGGCCGATATCCGACATCAGGATCTTGACAGCTTCTTTGCTGCGCAAAATCGTGAACAGTCGTCGACGAGCGGTAACAGCCGGAGCCTTTGCTGCAACCCATTTCTTGTACTGAGCGCCTTCCTTCCATGACTTCCACTCGGCAGAATTGCGCTCAGCGGAGGTGCCGAACTCGGCAGCTGCGTTGTCGGCTTCCACGCCCCGCTTGGCGATGGTGATGCACTTTTCGATCAGCGGACGAATTTCCTTGGCCTTCGGCAAGGTAGTGATGATGCGTCCCTTGACCTTCGGCTTGTTCGGATCCAGATCGGAATCGGCTCGCTCAGTCAAGAACAGGGCGGTTGCCAAGTTCCGCAACAATGCTTTGCGGTGGCTCGGTGCACGACCCAATACTCTTCCGTGTCTGCGGTGACGCATGGCTCTACTATCTCAACAAATGTCTGACTATTGGATTATTTGAACTGTTCGAGAGGATTCTACGACGAACCGTCTCACTTCGGCTTACGCCCTGCGTCCGTTAGCGGAAGGCCTGGGACGAAGGGAGACGCATTCCCAAATGCAAACCTAGCGTAGCAAGCTTGTCACGAACTTCGTTCAGCGTGGTATCGCCGAAGTTTCGAATTTCCAACAACTGATCTTCAGTTCGTTGAACCAATTCGCGAACGGTACGAATCCCTTCGCTTTCCAGGCAGTTGCCGGCGCGAACACTCAGTCGCAGATCGGCGACCATCATGTTCAGTTTGCTCTCCAATTGAGCTTCCGCCGATCCTGGTCCACCGCGAGCCGTTGCGTGCACTTGCTTGCCGAGCTCGGTGTATTGGACAAACGGGTTCAGGTGTTTGCGAAGGATCTTGGCTGATTCGGTCAAAGCCATTTCCGGGTCGATCGAACCGTCTGTCCAAATTTCGAGGTTCAAGCGATCGTAGTTCGTCTTTTGTCCGACGCGGGTTTCTTCGACTTCGTAGCGGACGCGTACAACCGGGCTGAACACTGCGTCGACCGGAATGATCCCGATCTCGTGGTCGCGCGAACTGTGTTCGGAAGCGGGGACATAACCGCGACCGTTCTCAACAACCATTTCCATGACAAACGGAACGTCGTCCGTCAAGGTGGCCAGCACATGGTGCTTGTTGATCACTTCCACATCAGCATCGGTTTCCACGTCCGCACCGGTGATGACACCGGCCTTGTTGCGTTCGACAGTGATCACGCGCGTCGAATCGCTGTGGTTCTTTACAACCAGCGATTTGACGTTCAGCACGATTTCCGTGACGTCTTCAAGCACGCCGGGAATTGTGGTGAACTCGTGCTGAGCACCTCGAACTTTGATTTGGGTGATCGCACTACCTTCGAGGCTTGAAAGCAAAATGCGTCGCAGACTGTTACCGATCGTGGTGCCGAAACCGCGTTCAAAAGGTTCGGCGACGAACTTTCCGTAGGTGCCGGACAGGGAGCTCTTGTCTACATGCACTGCGCTCGGAAGTTCCAATCCACGCCACTTAATGTGCATTGTCACGTTGGCCTTCTGTATTGAATATCGTATGCGGGAAACGATTCTGTTCTGATCAAGATCCGCAGAAGACATCGATTGTCCTCGGCCGGATCCAGGCAAAGCATCAAGCCGATTGACTAGACGCGACGACGCTTGCGAGGACGGCATCCGTTATGCGGAATCGGAGTGACGTCTTCAATTTGCTTGACGGACATGCCGGCCGTTTGCAATGCGGTTATGGCGCTCTCACGACCCGAACCAGGGCCCTTGACTCGTACATCGATTTCACGAACGCCGAATTTCGACGCCTTCTCAGCAGCTTGTTGAGCCGCAACTTGGCCGGCGAACGGAGTGCTCTTACGGCTGCCTTTGAAGCCGCATGTGCCGGCGCTTGCCCAACACAGCGTGTCACCCTTGGTATCGGTGATCGTAACGGTCGTGTTGTTGAACGTCGCTCGAATGTGAGCGATGGCTACGGTTACGTTACGACGTTGCTTACGACGCTTGGCCTTTGCCACAGTAGGTCAACCTCAAGTAAATGCTATGCAAACGTGTCTGATTCTTTGAAACGCCGAAGTATTCGCGGCCCGAAGGGCTGGAATCAATTCGGACGTTTTGTTTTCAATTCCATCCCGATCACATTTCGAACGGCTGAATCTACTTCAGCTCGCCGATCGATCAGGCTTCTGCGATCAGGATCGCGCTACGACGAGCCGTATTACACAGCCATCGATAGCAATCCAACCCTACTATCGCAAGTCCTTAACGCCCTTCTTACCGGCGACCGTCTTACGCGGACCTTTTCGTGTACGAGCATTGGTTCGCGTACGTTGTCCTCGTACCGGCAAATTCATGCGATGACGCAGGCCTCGGTAGCATTTGATTTCACGCAACCGATGAATGTTCTGACCAATCTGACGACGCAGCGGACCTTCGACGGTGTAGTCGCGTTCCAGCAACGTGGCCAAACGGCTGAGCTCGTCTTCGTCGAGTTCGCGAGCCGGTTTGTCCGGATCAATATTCGTCTTAACGCACAACTGCCGCGAAACATACGAGCCAACGCCGTACAAATAGGTCAACGAAATCGCGACCTTCTTATCGTTGGGTATGTCGACACCAAGTAAACGTGGCACGCGTCAAACTCCTCGAACTCGACTTAACTCTCGAAACTATAACGGTTTAAACCGCGTCGAAAACGGCATTTCGCCACCGCGAAGCGGGATAGTATATCGCTACGTAAAATACTTTGGCAAGCCGTAATTCTAAGCCCTTCCCAGATCCTTTTCAGGTTCTGAGCGGGATAGTACCGCTTGGCGAATCTGGTCAAACACTTGATCGGGTGATTGCATGCCGTCAATCGGAGCCACCAACCCGCGCCGCCCATAATATTCCAGCAGCGGAGCCGTCTGTGTCCGAAACACATGCAGTCGAGCACGAATCGTGTCGTATGTGTCGTCGGCTCGGTGCTCCTGCTGAGCCCGCTTGAGCATCCGGCCGATCAGTTCTTCTTCTTGCGCCTGCAAATCCAATACAAGGTCGAGGTGGCGACCGGTCTTGGTAAAGTGCTCGTCGAGCAACTGTGCTTGAACGAGCGTTCTTGGAAATCCGTCGAACAGGCAACCCGTATCGCAATCGGGAGCAGCCAGTCGCTGCGCTACGATTCTCATGACCAAGTGGTCCGGAGCCAGATTGCCCTTGTCGACATAAGACGACACCCATCGACTGAGCGCCGTATTCTGTCGTTTGACTTCTCGCAACATCTCGCCGGTAGACAGGTGCGGAATGGCGAGCAAGTCAACCAACCGCTTGCACTGAGTGCCTTTGCCCGCCCCGGGCGGTCCGATGAAGACTATCCGCATGGCAGGTGGACCCTCAAAAACAAGTATGCGTCTTCAGTGCCGATGCGGAATTCCAAACGACTCTTCGCTCCGCTCCCAAAACAACCTACGATTCAAGCAGGCCGCGATAGTTTCTCATCAACAGGTGATTGTCAATTTTCTGAATCAAATCGAACGCCACGCTAACCGCAATCAACAGGCCGGTGCCGCCGTAGAACGACGCAACGGTCATGGACTGCACCAATTGATGGTTGACGAGGATCGGGACAATCGCAACCAGGGACAAAAAGGCTGCCCCGACATACGTGATCCGCTCCATCACTCGTTCCAAATAGTCTGCCGTTCTCTTGCCAGGACGGTAACCCGGGATAAACGTGCCGTGGTCCTTCAAGTTCTCTGACATTTCCTTCGGATTGAAGGTGATGCTTGTCCAGAAGTAGCAGAAGAAGAAAATCATTGCGACGTACAGCATGATGTACGTGTACGATGTTCCGCCGGTGAAGATGTTGCTCAGCAAGGCCATGAGCGTACCACCTGTCGAGTCTGCCGGAAATGCATTGGCGAGAAATCCGAACGCCATTCCCGGAAGCATCAACAGACTGCTTGCGAAGATGATGGGCATCACGCCTGCTTGATTCAGTCGTAAAGGCAAGTACTGCTTGGTTCCACCGTACACCCGGCGCCCGCGAACATGCTTGGCACTTTGCGTCGGGATTCGACGCTGACCCAATGTGATGAACACGACTCCATAGACGACAGCTACGAACAGCGCTCCCATTACGATCAGAGTATCGGGACCGATCGCTCCAGAACCACCGCTGAGCTGCGTCGTGATGTCGTCTCGCAAATCGAGGAAGGCCTTCGGCATCTGGGCCAAAATGCTGGACATGATCAGCAAGCTGATACCGTTGCCGATCCCGTATTCGTCGATCTGCTCTCCGAGCCACATGAGGAACAGCGTTCCACAAGTCATGATCGCTATCGCAGTGACTTGCCAGCCGAACGAGAGCAACGGAGAATTGGCTCCGTTGAAGGCAGCATCCACCATCGGTGACGGCCCCTGTGCACCATTCATAATGAAGTTGCGCAAGTATATCCAGCTTTGGATGATACACAGGAAGACGGTCAAGTAACGGGTGTACTCGTTAATCTTGCGCATCCCCGTTTGCCCCTCTTTACGGAGCTGCTCTATCGGTTTCCAAACACTGCCCAGCAGCTGAAACACGATCGAGGCAGAAATATAGGGCATGATTCCCAAGCCAAAGATCGTTACGCTACGCAAGTCGGTAGCAGCAAAGACGGCTACTTTCTCGAGAATCGCACCGAACTGTCCGCCGGCCGCTTCCGCATTTGACGGAACCATGGGCAATCGAATCTGATAGCCGACCCGATATACGGCCAAGAGAACCAGCGTCAGAAGAATCTTCTGACGCAGCTCAGGAATGGTGAAAACGATCCGCAGTTTTTCCCACATCGGGCTCGACTCCGATCCGTGTATACGATGGCGGTTCCGGTAGTTGAGGAACCAGAAAGCCTCAAAGGTATCCTAAAAGTCACGGGACGTGAACGGCAGCTTGCAGAACCTAAGTCCGCATTTCAGTTGCCGCGACGCCCAGAGGTTGGTCGAGCCGAGCTCGGAATCGCTTGCTAAACCGAAAAACCAGACGACCGGCGTCTCGATGAATTGTGCCTAATCGCCCGGAGATTCAAGCCGAACGACACGGGAGACTGGAGTCTGCCGTGTCGTCGGATGTTGCTTCTTAATGGTTGGGGACAAACTTCATTGGCTGTCCGCTGCGAGGGAGTCTAGCCCTTCGCCAGTGCCGCCACGCGTTCATCCGGCGTGCGACGAGCCACGACGACGGTCGCGGTTCCGCCTGCTGCCTTGATCTTCTCTTGGGCCGAAGCGCTGAATTGATGAGCCGAAATCTTGAGCGGCTTCGTCAGTTCGCCGTCACCCAGAACCTTGATCTCATCAAAACGTCGCTTGATGACACCTTTAGTCTGAAGCGACTTCGGGCAAACTTCTTCACCTGCATCGAAAGCAGCATCGATTTGACCGACATTGATCGAAACGACGGTAATAGCAAACTTGTTGTGGAAGCCGCGCTTCGGAATACGACGCACCAGCGGCAGGTCACCACCTTGGAAAACCGGATGCCGAGAGTAACCGCTACGCGACTTGTGACCGTTATGACCGCGTCCGGAGGTTTTGCCGTGACCCGAGCCGCTACCGCGACCGATCCGCTTCCGTTTGCGATGCTTTTCAATGCCTTCGTTGACTTGATCTATATTCATGACAGCGTTACCCCGCGCAGTCGTTCGACGTCTTCGCGCGTGCGGAGTTGCTTCAGCGCGTTGAACGTGGCTTTCACCAGAACTGATGGATTATTGGAGCGGAAGCTCTTGGTCAAAATGTCTTTAATGCCAGCTGCTTCGCACACAGCACGTACTGCCGGACCTGCGATGATACCGGTACCGGGGCTGGCAGGAAGAAGAATCACTTTCGCAGCGCCATAGCGGCCGATGACTTGGTGAGGAATCGATCCATTGACGACTGGAACCACGACATTGTCGCGGTTGGCTTGCTTTTGAGCCTTCGTCACGCTCGGGGGAACTTCGTTTGCTTTCCCATATCCGAAGCCGACGTTGCCC
>JAXMBQ010000014.1:0-136549 GCA_046349815.1 Pirellulales bacterium
GCATCGGCCCGCTTTGAGTCACCCGACGTCCGTCGTTATTGAACTGGGAATAGTCATGTATCGTGAGTGCGTCAGCGGAATCGAAACGATAATCCAACGTCAGGCCCGTCGTATCCGGTGCCAATTGCCGAGCCCAGTCGTCGCGAATTTGCGCAGCCGTGCGAGCGACGTTCCACATGCGGAAGCTCGCCACTGAACCGATCATGCGGTCGTTGAAGCCTGAACCGATGGAAAGCGGATTACCGTCATATTGCAACCCATGATCGAGCTGAGTTGCCAGAATGACCGTTCCGTCCACGAGCAGCCGCATGGTTCGCGATGAGTCATCAAACGTCACAGCCAAGTGATACCAACGATCCGCCTCCGGTCGCCATGCTACGTACTGATAATCGTTGCGACTGCCGTCCGAAACCGATACTAGCAGCGAGCCTTCCGACTGGTAACGGAGTTCCAATGTATCGATGCCGAAGGGATACGGCATGTAAGAGAACTTGCGAAAGAAGGTCTGACTCAGGTCGAGCCGATTCAGACGATAGATCCCTTCGATCGTGATGGATGGTGTCTGCAACGTCGATGTGAAGGGCACGACGATCGAACCTTGCTGATAGGTCCAAGTGTTGATTTCGACAGCATCAGCACGAGGATCCCAATGCAGTTCTCCCGAGACGGGATCGAGCTGCGCACTGCTCGGCCCGCTGAGCAATCGATACCGCAGCGCATCTCCATCGGCATCATTTCCCGATACGGTCGTGACGAACGGTTGATCAGCAACGATCGATTCAGGCGGCACCGAGAAAATGACAGGTGCATGATTGGTAATCGGCGACGTAACTTGGATTGGGAAGCCTTGTACGGCTTCTCCGCCCCGATTATCCGAGACTCGTACCACAACGTTCTGCACTCCGATCTGCTCAGCCACCGGAGCCCATAAGAATTGACCGGTGATCGGGTCGAGCAGCATTCCGTCCGGAGCTTGAACCAATTCGTATGTGATCGGGTCTCCGTCCGGATCGACAGCAACCACTTTCGAAGAGTAAACCTGCGTCGGATCGTAATGATTGATGACAACGCTGACCGTGTTGTCGCTTGAGTTACCGACGACGAAGTCCGGCCGCCCGTCGTTGTTCCAGTCGATCACAGCGATCGAGCTGGGCTGAGCCCCGACGTGTAGTTTTTGGGGAGACGAGAATCGACCGTTACGAGCCATAACCAGCGCGATACGGTCTTCGTCGGGCAGAGTAACGATTATGTCCGCTGTTCCGTCTGCATTCAGATCGGCTGTTCGCAAGGGCCCCGGCCGCGAACTCACGTTCACGAACTTCGGTGCCGACCAATGCCCCGATCCATCGCCTGGCAAAATCATGATCTGCTTCGCATCCGGCAATGTAACTATCGCGTCAGTCAGGCCGTCGCCGGTGACGTCGCCGAGAGCCAGATGTTCAGGCCACGTGCTGAGAGCCATCGTGTCAACGACTGAAAAGCCTGTAGTCGATCCGGCCAGTACGATAACCGTGCGACTATCTTCCGAGATCGTGACTAGATCGGGATACGCATCGTTGTTCAGCCGCCCGATCGCCACGTCTGACAATCGATGCCCGAGCAAGATATCTTCGCGAGTGAACCCGCCCGCGATATTTGCCTTGAGTAGAGATAGACTCTTTCCCAAGTCGTTGGCTGTGACCAAATCTGTCCGACCATCTGCATTGAGATCACCGAGCACAAGTGCAACCGGTCGGCTTCCCACAACGAGGTCCGGTTGCTTGAAAAACTTATCACCGGTCAAACTTGTTTGGATATGAATGCGGCTGAGATCGCTGCTTAGCGAAATCAGATCGTCGCGCGAATCACCATTGATATCTGCAGCGGCAACTCCGTTCACGGAAGGAATGCGTCCGAGAAAAATGGTGCTGGTATCGAAGCCTGCACCTTGTGTCCCGGAGATCACATCCTCCGCGCCGTCTTCATTGACGTCGGCAAAGTCGAGATAGGGAACGCCGCCCGGCATGCCGTAGGATTCGGGTTCAGAGAACGTTCCATCACCGGCACCGTAGCGAATGCGCAGGGCACTGCGACCTTGATTGTCGTCGACTTCTAATAGATCAAGATGCGTGTCGTGGTCGATGTCTCGGAGATAGATGTTGCGACCGAACGCGAAATACGATCCGGAAACATATTCGGTTTCATCTTCGAACAAACCGTCGCCTCGACCTATGAGCAACGTGGTTCTCGAATAGGCACTTGAGATCGCCAAGTCGGGGATTCCGTCTTCGTTGATGTCACCGACCGCTGACCACTTCGGAGCCCAAACATCCGAATTCGACTTAAAGAAGTCCTGAGTCAACCCGCTCTGAAACGATCCATCGCCATTGCCCAAGTATGTGGTCAATTGACCATACGGTCTATCGTTCGCTCGACCGGAGCCGATCAAGATGTCGACGCGTCCATCGAGATTGAAGTCTCCCGCGCTGAGAACGTTGGTGTTCTCGCCCAACGGTGCGGCAAGTCGGACTGCTCGAGTAAAGCTGTTGTTGCCTGCGTACAGCCACACATCGGTATAGCCGTCTCCTCGGCCTGCGAAGTCAACAAAGCCATCGTTGTTAAAGTCGCCTGATACGACCGACGTCAGGTAACCGTAATCGCCCTGAGGATTGCTATAGGACGCAATTGAAAAAGCACCGTTCCCGTCGTTGAAACCGATGAGCACGCGTGCTCCCGGCCCTCCTTGAACTCCACCGGTGCCCAACCAAAGAGCATCTTCGAAGCCGTCGCGATTAAAGTCGGCCTGAAATCCTGAGGCATAGAACTCATTACCGACACCCGATGATGCCGGTACGGACGCTTGAAACGTTCCATCGCCGTTTCCGAAACTGATACGCATGCCGTTTTGGAACACGACACCGAGCAAGTCAACGTTGCCGTCGTTGTTGAAATCCGACGCGTAGTTGATGCCCGTGAACGGAGCAATTCCGCCGGTCGTATCAAACTTCTGTCGTCGCGGTGCAGCGTATTTTCCTTGGGCGACGGCCTGCATTACCGTGACGCCTACGAGCACCTGGTTTGAACTGGATGACGTGGATGAAACCATCAAGTCGATGAGTCCATCGCGATTCAGGTCGCTCGGAATGACATGCCATTCGTTGGTCTCGTTGCGCGCGGCCGCTGACGGAGCCGCCGCATTCAAATAGTTCTCGAGCGCAAACGTCCCGTTACCGCGATTGAATGCGACGGTGACTCCGCTGCGTCCTTCAAAGTGACCCCAAGTGAGATCGAGATCACCGTCGCCATCCAAATCCATCGGCTTGGCATCGGTCGAAAAGTTGATCGGAGAGATCGGCTGCCCTTTGGCGGCTTCGGTCGGTGAAAGGAACTGCCACGGATCGTCGGTGCCGCGATAGATGAGCATGCCGCCCCCTTCAGAACCTTGCCGCGTCAGCACCACCAGATCCTCGTGCGCATCGCCGTCGAAATCCGCCGCATAAACCCCAAGTGGATCGCTGTCGGGAACTTCACGATTGACGATCAACTGAAAGTTACCCGTCGTGTCGTTGCGCATTACCTGCACGCGACGGTCGCCGGCTGAGACCATCGCAATGTCAACTCTGCCGTCTCCGTCGATATCTGCAAAGCTGAAAGGAAGCGAGTAGTTGGCTCCCGGTCTATAAAGTATCTCGCGAAAGTTCTCAAACGTTCCATCACTGCGACCAATCAAGACACCGACGCGATCAAGACCGTTTGTCGTAGCCACTAAGTCGAGCGTTCCGTCGCTGTTGACATCCGCAGGCTCGATCTTTTGAATAGCCAGCCCGGGATCTTGGACTCGCAGTGCTTCGAATCGCCCGTCTCCAAGTCCTTTCCAAAACAACAACCCGTTACGAGGTGTTGATCCGTTGGTTACCCACGTTACGGCTGCCAAGTCCACGCTACCATCGCGATCAAAGTCTTGTGCGAGTAGGGAGGACACCGGCCGATAGTCATCGTCTCCGTCGTTCGTTGTCGAGCGAATAGGGAGCTTGGTCGGTGAACCGAAGGTACCGTCACCATTCCCTAAACTGACGGCCACGAAACGCTCACGCTCTTGAGCGCCTGTGCCGGTGGAAAGAACAAAGTCGACCGTCGCCAAGTCCGGAAAACCGTCACCGTTGAAGTCACCTTGTGTCAACCATTCAAGCTGCTGACGATCGTTGGGATGCGTAAAGTCAGGCAGCCCGATCTCGACGTCGATGCCTGCTTGCAAGCCACGCACAGGAAGTGGCGGTTGTCCCAGATTGACCGACGACATTCCCGTTCGGCTTATCAGCGACAGATCGGATGTAATTGCATTCGCGGTGACGACCCGCATCGATGAACCGACTTGAGCAGCGCTCACGGCTGCTACGCCGTCGCCTCCAGGCAGTGTCAGGATCTCATACGATCCGGCCACAGTTGCTTCCGTGCTCGGCGCTGCGGTGATGATCGGCGGCCGATTAGGCAACGATTCAAACACTTGCAATTGGAATGATCGTTCGACACTCAAGCCGAAGGGATCTGTGGCCACGACGGTTACCGAATGGTTACCGATGTCGCCCGCGGAAGTCTGCCACTGCAACTCTCCGGTGTCGCTATCGATCACCATTCCGGACGGATGGGTCTTGAGACGATAGACCAGCGACTGTCCGTCCGGATCAGAGGTCGCAACGCGCGTCGAATAACGCCGACCGGCTTCGATGCCGGTCACCGACACAGGCTCAAACGGCACGGGAGGGAGATTGACTTTGCCGAGTGCGGTCAGAGTGTAGGTAAATGGAACCCGATCGGGATTGAGGAACTGGATGCGACGCGACGTAGATATCGTAGAGGGGGCCAACCACTCTTCCCCGTTTTCCGCCGTCATGAGGAAATACGGACGACCGCCTGCTAAGTATCCATCCGGCGACTGTACCGTTACTGTTGGATCGGAGATCGAGTCCACAGCCACGATGATTCGGCCGCCGAGTCCGTTCGTGTCGACGTTCTTCACAGCGACATCGCTGATCAAACTTCCAGTGCTTTCGACGAGCGTGGTCGATGTGTAGACCGGGCGCACACTCCCCGTAACGTCGAGCAGCGAAGTCGGGTTCAACTGCTCGGTCGTCGGTCTGCCGCTCGGAAACGGGTTCGGATCGGATGGGACCAAACCGGTCGGCGACGGTGACGGCGAATCGATGACGTCGATACTGCGAACGATCACGCTTGAGTTCGTATCGCCGTCGTTGTTTACTAAGCGTGCGGAGACGGTGATTGCGGTTCCCCCTGCGACTCCGTTCAAGTTGAAGACAGCAGTCGTGCGTCCATTGCCTGTGTCTCGATTCAGTTGCACGCCCGGGCCGGCGAGCGGAGAGAGCGATTCACTCCAGTTGAGCGAAGCCTCGACGCGGCTGCGGAACGGTAGCGTGATATTGGACTGAGCTGCCGATTCAACGGTGATTTCAAACGCGTCGCGAAGTTTGTCTTGCGCTGTCGAATCGAAGTTAGGCGTCTCGAAGACGACACGCACGGCCGAGCTGTTGTCCGGGAGAACAAAACTCCGATTCAGCTCCGGGGCCAACGAGTTTCCTTCGACAATTCGAGGCGAGCAGCTTGAGCTGACGATCCGCCCGGATGCCGCGTCGGAACCGTCGTTCGGGAAGTCGGATTGCCACGGATTGTCGTATTGATTCGTATTGAGAGCGTTGATCACGTACAGTGCGTCGAGCGGTGTGACGAACGAATCGCAGGTGACGTCGAAAAAGAAGTGGTCGGTGTTCTCTCCCGGTTTGAAAATCCCGGACTGACTGTCGGTGTAGCGGCGCGTGTTCAATTCGTTGATTACCAGCAGAGCATCGAGCGGCGAAACAAACTGCTGTCGCTCGCCCGATACGTTCAGCGGCTGAAGCACGTTATGCCACGCGTCCGCATCCATGACCCGCCGTTCTTCCAAATGCTCAATAAAGCAATGGCGGAACCGGCGGCGTCTTTCACGGATCAGGATTTCACGACGACGAGCCGGAAGCATTCGGAGCCAACGCATGGCAGCAGGCCTTCAGGAAGGATGTGATCGTTCGCGGCCATGGGACAGAGTCTATCGTTGCCGCAGACGGTCCCTTGGGCGCTGGTGATTCGGGACCGCGTATTCGTGAAGACACCGGCACGCAGAGTGTGTGAGCCACCGCGCGAATCGATTAAAATACTTTTCGCCCGCCTCACACCCGCTCTCTCTTGGTGTCTTCATGGATAGACCAATGGTCGATGACGGTTCGGATCCCCCTGAACCGGCAGAAACCGAACGCTTGCTCGTCGAAGCTCGGGCCGGTGACGCATCCTCGTTGTGGAGGTTGACCCAGTCGTATCGACCTTACTTGAAAGGAGTCGTACGCAAGACGATCGGCGGACCGCTCTCCTCGGCAGACGACTCCGACGTGCTGCAGCGTTCGTTGGTACAAGCCGTATTGCGTTTCGGACAGTTTTACGGAAGAAGCCTTCAAGAATGGCAAAGTTGGCTGGCATCGATCGCCGCGAACGAGGCTAAGAATGTTCTTCGGTTCGAACGTCAAGCCAAAAGAGATGTCAACCGTCGCGAGTCCTTGGCGTCGGCTGAACTCGATATCAGCGGAGGGACCAATCCCGAGGTCCGAGCCGAAAGGCAGGAGCAAGCGGAAGCTCTACTGCAGACCATCGAACAACTTTCTCCAGTGGATCAAGAGATTATCCAGCTCCGCAATTTTGAAACTCTCGACTACGACGAGATAGCCCGTCGACTATCCATCACCAAAGAAGCGGCCAGACGTCGTTGGTGCGATGCCATGAAGCGACTCAAACAACGCGTGCAAAATGAACAATGACGGTGATTCGCTCGCGGAACCGCAGTGGGATGCATTGGACCGAGTCTGGGACGCGTTGGTCGATGGTCGTCAGCCCGACGATACCGATTCCATAGCGCCTGAAGATTTGCGACTACTGCAACAATTACGCGATGCCGCGGAACTACATCAAAAGTTTCAATCGACCAAGAAGCAGCAGCAGCAGAAGAACGAACCCACGCACGAAGCTCGAATCGCGGCAGCGTATCCTGTAGAGATCGATCGCCGGCGAGGGTTGATTCTCGGAGACTATGAGTTGCTCTCCCCGATCGCTCAAGGTGGCATGGGGATTGTCTATCGAGCACGACAGATCAGCTTGGAGCGCGAGGTCGCTGTCAAGCTGATCCGCTCAGGCCTCTTCGCATCACCCGAGGAAGTCATTCGCTTCCAATCCGAAGCCATGTCTGCCGCTCAGTTGAGTCATGCAGGTATCGTGTCGGTTTACAGTGTCGGCGAATCCGACGGGTTGCATTACTATGCCATGGAACTGGTACAAGGCATCAGTCTGGCGCAAGTTCTACGACAGCGTGTCACTTCGGATCGTCAAGCTGCCGCGTGGATTCGCGAGATAGCAGAGGCGGTTAGCTACGCGCATCAGAACGGACGGATCCATCGCGACCTGAAACCTGCGAACATACTGATCGACGAGCATAGCAGACTGAAAGTTACCGACTTCGGTTTGTCATCCGCTTGCCGCATTGAGGAATGCTTCCAATCAGACGGTGCTGCTCCTTCGTCGATCACTCGTGAATTGCAGCAGCTTACGCGTAGCGGTGAGATTCTCGGCACGCCTGCATATATGAGTCCCGAACAGATCATCGGCGATCGATCAGGCATCGGACCTGCCGTCGATGTCTATGCGCTGGGTGTCATTCTGTACGAACTTCTGACCGGACGACCTCCATTCAGCGCATCGTCAACCCTTGAAACACTGCGGCAAGTAGTCGAAACCGAACCCGTATCACCGCGGCTGATCAATCCGGCTGTGTCTCGAGACTTGGCAGTCATTTGTCTGAAGTGTTTGGAAAAACGTCCGCATGATCGTATGGAGTCGGCTCGCGCATTGGTCGAAGAGTGCGATCGTTTCTTGGCCGGCAAGCCGGTTCGTACACGCCCGATCAGTTCCGCAACTCGCTTCCTTAGGCTATGCAGACGCAACCCGACAACGACTGTGCTCGGACTATCGATCGCACTGCTGTTGCTCGCCTTTGCCTCAGCCGGTTGGATTACGGCCGGGAAATTGGCAGTTGCTAATCACGCTGCGGAAGCAGCCGAGGAACGAGCCGTGGACAACGCGCGAGCCGCACTCCAGCAGCGCTCCGTGGCCCTGCTCACGATCGACTCGATGATCGAACAGATCGATGAAGAGCTGTCGCGCCGATCAGACTTGCTACCGCTGCGCCAAGACTTGTTGCAGGACATGCGCAAGCGGTTGAAAGGTGTACTTGAAGTCGACAAGAACATCGATCGAGACGCAAGCGTGGCGCGAGCCCATACGCGACTCGCTCATCTGATGTGGCTCAGCGGTGATGTCGATGCGGCTCGTGGAGAACTGAATACCGCGATCCATATTGTCGACCAACCCGAGATGAAAGACGATCGAAACGCTCAAGCTTGTCTGGCTTATGTACTGGACGAGCTCGGCAATCAGCATCAGATGCAACATCAACTCGATGAAGCTCAGATCAAGTACCGGCGCTCGCTCGACCTACTGCTCGCGTTAATGAGTACCGGCGACAACCCTCGCGATCGCGAAAACGCTTCCTTCGCGTATTCGCGTTTGGGCGATATTGCGTATCTCAAAGGCGATCATGCTGCGGCCGAACATGCGTATGGTGATGCTGTCGACAACATGGCACCGCTGCTCGACGGAGCGGGCAAGAATCGTAGACTCTTGCGACTAGCAACGCGTTGCCGCGAACGATTGAGCTGGGCACTTGCGGGATTGAAGAAATTGCAAGCAGCAGATGATGAGCTGCGAGAGGCGTTGCGATTCAATGCGATGTTGATACATGAAGATCCGCATGATCAGCAGGCGATTTCGGATCGTTGCGGATTGTTGGTCAGTCGATCGAGTCTATCGGCACAAGTGAATGACTTAGCAGGTGCCCTGTCGGCGGCACAAGAAAGCGTGCAGATCGGCGACGATCTATTGAGTCGTGATTCCGGCAATGTAGAGCTACGATGGAGCCAGGCGTTGCGGTTGAATCATGTGGCCGAGACATTGAAGTTACACGGGCGGTTTGAAGAAGCCGCAGCCGCCTACGTGCGTGCTTACGATATGTTGCAAGGGGTTTTGGTCACGTCCGATAGTCCTCCGGCCAAGTTTCGTCAGAGCTTGGCCGGTGCCGCATTGAGCTCGGTGCAGATTCAAATGCGAGTCGGAAACCGCGATGCTATTCACCTGTGGTCGCAACGCTTGATCGAAGCCGTCAAGGAACTTGGTGAATCGCCCGCAGATGCAGCGACTTGGAAAATCGCACTCGATGTTGCGAACGATCTCGATCAATCCTTGCCGGGATTCAATGAGACATGGCAGGCCACGGATAAGCTAGACGAACTCCCCGAGACAGCTCGTGCCATCGGCTTGTGTGTAGCTGCATACCAACAACTGCGCGCCGGTGACCTAGCGCGAGCTGAGGAATATCTGCTGAAAGCGGAAGCGGACAAACCGATTGATCCGGTCAAGGCCTATCTTCACCAGTCTTACTTGGCTGTCTGCTGGGGCTTAGCCGCAGAATTGCAGATGGACAAAGACGATCGAAGGGCTCAGCACGACCGCGCTGTCGAGCACGCTCTCACAGCGATTCGTTCATCGCTGACAATCAATCCTGCCGCGCGAGAAGAATTCCTGCAGGTCCCCGAGCTCAAGACCATGCGTTCCCGGCAAAGCGACTGGTAATGCGTTGCGACGAAAGGAGTGGACGTCCATTTTGTTCGTTCGAATCAAAGATTAAGAAATGCGTCGCAATCGAGGATGAGCCGATTCGCGACACCAACCGAATCTTGGTCCGGATCACCTTTCGATAAAGTCGGAAACTTTCGGGGTCTGTCATGTTTCCCTGCCTAATCGACGCCCGGAGATGGCTTGGAGTATGATAGTCGTCCGCCCGGCAACTCCGCTTCACAACCATGAATAGGGACGCCGGGCCCTGCTTCAGACTGCCGCGCTAACTCCCTCCCGATCACTCATCCCTGGAGCCCAATCACTATGCCACGCGCATTCCCTCTGCGACGTTTCTCTTACCACGCAACGCGTGCCTTGGCGCTATCAGCCGCATTGTTGTGCGGCGCTGTCCAAGCGCAAGACAAATCCGGCATGTTGCCTCCGCCGGAAGGATACACGAACACGCCGATCATTCCCGGTCAACCGTGGAAAGTACATGACAAGTTCCGTCCGCGCCCCGCGCTGGTAACTCCCGGCGCAGAACTCGGTGCTCCTCCGAGCGACGCAGTGGTCCTCTTCGACGGCAAGAATCTCGATGCTTGGCAAGCTTCGGGCAAGAAAGGGGCGGATGGCAAACCGGCTCCTGCAACTTGGAAGATCGATGACGGCAGCATGGTCGCCGTCGGCGGTTCGGGCTCGCTCGAAACGCGTGAACACTTCGGTGACTGCCAACTTCACCTGGAATGGTCAGCCCCGACGGACGTCAAAGGGAAGAGTCAAGGACGTGGCAACTCCGGCGTGATCATCATGGGTCGCTACGAGATCCAAGTCCTCGACTCGTTCGATAACGATACGTATCCGGACGGTCAAGCTGCATCTATCTACGGACAGTATCCGCCGCAGGTTAACGTGACTCGCAAGCCGGGCGAGTGGAACGCCTACGACATCATCTTTGAAGGCCCGCGCTTTAACGGCAAAGAACTCGTCAAACCGGCTCGTGCAACCGTCTTCCACAACGGCGTGCTCGTACAGCATGCTCGCGACCTCATCGGCCCGATGGCTCACCAAGACGTCGCTCCGTATCGTCCGCATCCGCCGACTGGACCGCTTGTTCTGCAAGATCACGGCAATCCGGTTCGCTTCCGCAACATTTGGTATCGCTCGTTGCGAACAGAGCAAGTTCCATGGCTGTCGATTCCAGGTACGGTGAATCCTGAGAAGCCGTTGGCCGGCAACGGTAAGAAAGTGGTGCTGATCGCCGGCGATGAAGAGTACCGATCCGAAGAAGCAATGCCGCAGCTTGCTAAGATTCTCGCCAAGCATCACGGCTTCGACACGACCGTATTGTTCTCGACGAATCCGGAAACGGGACTGATCGATCCGAATTATCAAAACAACATCCCAGGCCTGCATCTGCTTGAAAATGCGGACCTGATGATCATCGGAACTCGCTTCCGCGAACTTCCCGATTGGCAAATGCAGTACATCGTCGATTACTGCAAAGCCGGCAAGCCTGTGATCGGTCTTCGTACTGCAACTCATGCATTCGCGTACAGCAAGAACAAAGAGAGCAAGTTCATCGATTGGTCCTACAACAGTTCCAAGTGGCAAGGTGGCTTCGGCCAACAAGTGCTTGGCGAAACATGGATTTCACACCACGGCAACCACGGTTCCCAAAGTACTCGCGGCGTGATCGAAGAAACCAACAAGGCGAACCCGATCCTTCGCGGAGTGAAAGACGTATGGGGACCGACCGATGTCTACGGTATTACGCATCTCGCTGCAGATGCAACGGTTCTGCTGCGCGGCCAAGTCTTGACCGGTATGAAGCCTGAAGACGGCCCGGTCGATGGTAAGCAGAACACGCCGATGATGCCGCTGGCTTGGCTGAAGAGCTACCAAGTTCCAGACGGAAAACCGGGTCAAGCCGTATGCACGACCATGGGTGCCGCCAGCGATCTCCCTTCAGCCGATTTGCGCCGCTTCTTCGTCAATGCGGCTTACTTCTTGACCGGCCTCGAAGCGAAGATCACCGACTCCGCAAACGTCGACATTGTCGGCAAGTTCGAACCCAGCAAGTTCGGTTTCATGCGTGAACCGAATTACTGGAAGGACAAGAACCTGACTCCTGCTTCGTTCGCCGACTGATCGCAAGCACTGACACAGCCCGCGATGCGATCGCCGCATCGCGGGCTATTCGATCGATAACCTTTCAACTCCCGCACCAACGCTGCTGAATTCGAATAAAGAGCGACCTACCTATGCAATTGAGATTCATAACGACGCTATGTCTTGGGCTGATCTGCTTGGTTTCTTCTGCCTTCGCGGAAGAGAACGGCAAGAAGAAACTGGTCATCATCGCGGGCAAACCTTCGCACCCGCCGCGCATGCACGAGTTTAATGCGGGAACTCAATTGCTCGCCGGTTGCCTCAAGAACGTCGAAGGAATTACGACTCATTTTTCGCTCAACGGTTGGCCCAAAGATGAAAAGCTGTTCGACAATGCCGACGCTGTCATCTTCTACATGGACGGCGGAGCAGGGCACGAGGTCGTCCAGGAGAACGGTCGCCGCATGAAGCTCGTCGACGAATGGGCCAAGCGCGGCGTGGGGCTCGGCTTTATGCACTACGGCGTTGAAATCGTTCCGGCTCAAGCTGGTGCTGAGTTCAAGCGTTGGATGGCGGGTCATTACGAACATATGTTCTCATGCAATCCGATCTGGGAACCGCAGTTCAGCTCGTTCCCCGAACACCCAATCACGCGTGGAGTCCAACCGTTCACGGTTAAAGATGAGTGGTACTTCAACATGCGCTTCATCGCCGACATCCCAGGTAACAAACCCGAAGAGATCGACAACATGAAGTTCACACCGATCTTGGTCGCAGCCCCTTCCGACGCCGTGCGCAACGGACCCTATGTTTATCCGCAGGGTCCGTACCCGCACATACAGGCAAACAAGGGTCGAGCCGAAGCCATGATGTGGGCTGTCGAGCGACCGGACGGCGGCCGCGGATTCGGCTTCACCGGCGGTCACTTCCACGACAACTGGGGGAACGACAACTTCCGCAAAGTCGTGCTGAACGCCTGCGTATGGCTGACCAAAGCCGAGGTTCCCGCAGCTGGTATCCAGTCAAGCGTCACGAAGGAACAACTCGACGCCAACCTCGACGACAAGAAACGCAAATAAGCGACCCTGTGCTGTTGATAATCAACAGCCGACCTGAAAACAAAACCGGCACGGCGCAAGCCGTCCGGCGTAACTCGCACCAATTCCAGCGGAACGGCGCAAGCCGTCCGGTTCTTCAAAATCACCCGTGCCCTACCAAACGTCTTGCGCCGCACGGCTTGGCTTTAACCAACGTCGACATATGAGGGTCCCAATCAAAACCCTTCGCGTAAGTTTAGAAGTTGCGCATTTTCGAGAAATGCTGATAGAAGGCTGTGGCATTTCCTGAATATTCGTACTCGTACTCAGCCGCAGGCGGTACTCGTAATCGTACTCGATCATGACGCATCGAGTACGAGCACGAGTACCATTTCATTGATTACGAGTACGATAATACATCCAAAAGCGCAACTTCAAAACGCGTAAGCGAGGGACCCATGTCCTTCGATTACGCGTCGGTTTTCGATAAATCGACAAGCCCCTGATCTCTCCTCCCCTACATCAAACCATCATTTTCAACGGGGCAGCTACTCAGACTGCGAGCAACAAACAAGCTACTCTTCCCATGCGGCAAATCTACCGCTAAAAAGTATCTGATAACTCAAAAACTGCGGGTGTAACTCAGTTGGTAGAGTGACAGCGCAATGCGTATGGCGAGTTCGACCCTCGTCACCCGCTCTCGTTTTGGTTGCGTCGCTCATATGCCTGTCGATCCCATTCCAGCGGAACGGCGCAAGCCGTCCGGTTCTTCACGATCGATTGTCCCCTACCGAACCGCTCTGCCTGAAAATGAAAGCGGAACGGCGCAAGCGGTCTGTTGAATTACTGCACAGCCCGCGTTGTTAGCCAACCAGTGTTGTATTTCGGAGTGAATTTGTGCGGGAGGGACAGCTGTCCGGTGGCATCAGGCGACATTTGTCGCTGAGACAGACTGCGCAGTCTCCGTACCCTTTCGGCTTAGCCTTGAATTTGGAAGCGTAGGTTTGGATTGAGATGCATCATCCTTATCAGCTTCTTTACATTGTACGCTGTCGACGCCCATCTCCACTCTTGCCGCACTCCTTCGAGTCCTCGGAGCAAACGCCCGCAAGCCGAAGAATGCTTTAATGACCGCGAACGGTGTCTCACCGATATGGGTTCTGACTTTGTATTTCTCTTTTGCTTCCGCCGTTCTCATTCGCTCTCGGTGACGACGTCGAGCCGGCTCATGTTCGTCATGCATGATTTCTCGGCCCCGTTTCGATTCCGGTTTCCGGCGACACATCTCAGCCAACGGGCATCCGCTGCATTCCTGACATGTATAGATGTATCGCGTGACAGGCTGGCCGCCGCGATACGCTGTTGCTCGGTCGTTCGATGGGGAAGCGGCTTACCGGCCGGGCAGTAATAGCGGTCGGTCTGTTCGTCACAGATGAAGGCTGATTTATCGAACCGCTTCGTTTGAGGATTGATCGGCAACTGACCAATGCTCTCTGCAGGAACCGGTAGGGTCAAGTCAGCTCGAATCGCCGGATTGTTCTCGGTTTCGACTTCAGCCGTCGGCCCGATCAGCTCTATACCTGCTTCCTCGGCTCCGCTCAAGTTGCTGCCGGTCGTATACGCCGTGTCGGCCATAATGCTTTCGATCTCTACCTTGAAATCCGCTTCAACGGCATCAACGATCGTCAGCAGCTGATCATGCTCGACGTTGCCGATCACCACATCGCCAGTGAACCACGAAGCCGTTTTCCGTTTCGGCTGTGGACATCGGCGTGTAGTTCGGCGCGTAACCCCTTCCTTGTTCGGCAATATCCGGCTGTCTGTATCCGTTTTCGGAAGTTGAGCCGGCCCTTTGCTTCCGTTGTGCCGCCGAGTCTCGTCCATCTGCTCGGTTGTTTCAGGAGCTTCGCCAGCAACTCGCGGCGTGTCTTCAAATCGGCAATCGATTTCGGCAATCGATCATAGGACTCCTCTTCCCCACATGTCCGCTTCGAGCGTGTCGGTAACTTCCAAACTCTCCAACGCTTCAGCTATCTGATCATCCAGCAGCTTGAGCGGCTGAGCCAAGCGATCGGTGGTCCATGTCTTGTATCGATTGGCATCTGCCAAGACTCGCGTGCCGTCAATGCACAGCGATGAGAGCTTGGCTACGCCCAGATCAATCGCTCGGCGAATTACTTGATTGAATATGTCGCGAAGCTGATCCGCGTGCTTGCGGCGAAACTCGCTGAGAGTCGTGTGATCGATCTCTCGGCCGCTTGAGAGCCACATGAAGTCGATCGCGTGTCGCAGTTCATATTCGATCTGCGGCTGGATCGAATGCGACGAATCATCGCGAATAGAAGAACCTTGCAGAGTACCGACGGGTGAATCGGCGGTTGACCGCAACGGCCGTGATAAGCCGATTCGTACTCTTTCCAGTCGAGAAGATCAACCAGTTCGTCAAGCAGTCGAACAGGATGATCGTCCGGAATCATGTCGTCCAAACGACCTGGAATCAGCACCATTTGCTCGCGGCGACATCGGTGCGTCCTGCCAATACACGGCCTTCGGCTTCCTGCGACTCACAGTTCTACTCTCATTGTGATTCCGGCGACAAACCGACCAATATAGCGCGATCAGTTCTGGAATCCACCCCAACTTGTGGATGCAGTAATTCAACAGACCGCAAGCCGTCCGGTTCTTCTAGATCGATCGTGCCCTACCGTACCGCTCGCGCCGTACCGCTTTGATTAGATACACAAGCCCCAATCCGTCCGGTACCCAAGATCGATTGCACTTCACCGGACCTCTTCCTTCAATCAAGCCAGCTTCTCTGATCACCGCGACGCCCCCCGCAAAAAGCAACATGCCCATGAGAATGCATTTCCTGAAGCAGCAGGCCTTGCATCTTGCGGAATAATTGTCGCTCTACTTCCGTCAGAATCATCATCACCGTTACGGGACAAGCGCGCTTTAAGCGACTGGAAGAGGGGCGTTCATATCGAGAACCGACGCCCGGGACCTCTTTTTTTGGTGAAAGCTTCAAGGAGCTGGGCTCGGCCGAGATTGACCTCGCCGTGGTGCAGGGCTGCCAAGTGGCGCATAATAATCAGCGATCGTACAGAAGGAGAAACTATGCCAGTCCAGTCAATGACACCGATCTTGAATGTCTCAAGTATCGCAGCCAGCGTAGAGTGGTTTGAACGATTCGGCTGGCGCCGGGGATTCGCTTGGAACGCAGGCGGCATGATACCTCACGGCTTGCCTCAGAATGAGCACGGGCCGGCAACATTCGGCAGCGTCTGTACAGACAAGCTTGAGATCTTTCTTTGCGTTGGAGCGCAGGGATCTCGTGGTACCGTGATGCCCAAATTTCCAGGCGATGACGAAACGGACGGTGTTTGGATGTCCTGGTGGGTCGAGTCTCCGGCCGAAGTCGATAGGTTTTACGAAATAGCCACAAGCAAGGGTTGCACTGTAACGCATCCGCCCACCGACGAGCCTTGGGGCGTCCGTGAAATGCATCTGAGGCACCCTGACGGGCACACCTTTCGAGTAAGCAGTGGCCTGAAGAGCAATAGCTAGCTTGTCAGACAGATAGCGACTCATCCAACAAGACTAAAACCGCAAACCGGGAAACACTGCCGTCTCAACCGAAGCATCCACATAAAACTACATCAACCCCTGGCCGGTTTTAACCCGCAATCTGACAACCGGGTTCCGATTCAACCCGTGCCAGTTTTTCCTCGTACCATTCATGGTAGGTTCTCGTCGTCCCCTCGACCCGCCAAGATCCAGTGCGACCACTGACGTTGTAGGCGTTGACGATAACTGCTCCTGCCGTGGGGCTTGAAAACGCAACATCTTCAGCGAAGACGAAGAGCTCAGGTGACTCAGTGGGGACGAGCTTCTTCTCTAGGACAAGTTGATCACGAAGGCCGCGATAGGATGTCCAGCTTTCGGGGCCAGATACTCGAGCCGTCGAGCCTTTCAGGACCACGAACTCGCCGTTGATCTCCTGGGCTCTCGCACTGGCGCCGGCTGGTGCATAAGTAAAGATCGGCGATACATCGTGACCCGGATCCACCGTGCCCTGCGCAGTGGGTTTCGGTTGAAGAAAGCTGAACCCGCGAACAGGTAGAACGATTTGAATCTGCGAGATTAAGTACTCCATGTCCGCGATGTCGGGTTCGGGCAATTGCGGGATCGGAAGTGCAGTACCGTTGTGGATAGTTGCACGGTCTGCTTCGGTCGCCAGCGTTAACAGGCGACTCTCAATGTATCTTCCATGAGACTTGGTGATGTTTTGGTCATTGCTGATGATAACAGCACAACGAACCCAAAACTCCTTCGACTCGTCGCCGTCATGCGCGGCGAGTCGTTTGCAGACATTGTCACCTTCGCCGACGTAAACCTTGTCGCGAGCCGGATTCTCAGGATCGGGTCCAAGCAAGACGTAGACACCAGTTCGCTTGACTTCTTCGCGCTTCGCAAGCTCAGCCAACATCGATCGCGGTGCAACAATGATCTTGCCAGTCCAGTTGATGATCTCAGCCGTCAGAATCTCGGACGGTAAGCCATTGACCAAGCGGATTCGAATCGTTTTCCCCTTCATCCTAAGTTGCAAGATATCGGGTAGTAAGCAACTTTAGGTCGGTGGCGCCTGTAGTGAACTCTATTCGTCGAGAGTGCGTTCGTCCAGGCTGCGAACAGCGGAATCGACTATGCGAGGATCGCTGTCGCGAGTGCGACCAGTGAGACTTCGAACACTCGCTGCGGCAGTGGGGTTGCTGACACGATTTCAGCGAATCGGTAAAATCCCCCGCATTCGATCACGAGACCATGAACCGGATTCCGCGCTTGTGGCATTGAAAACGTACATCTACGTCGACGGAGAGTCGCACTATATTCGATCTCAAAACGCTCTGAAACAAGTGTTCGGGGAGGGTGTGGGGTTTGAAGACATCGAGTGCAACGACAGCGCTACTTCGTCCATTCTTCATCTTTCAGATTGCAAGGTGTTTTGGCCCGACAGCTTTAGTGTCACGGCTGACAGGACGTTCTATGTAACCGCTTGCCCGTACGATGAGTCGACCAGGAAGGATAGGCTTGCTAGGGTTCGACGTTTCGGGCTGGAACCATTTCTCATTCCAGAACGCAGAACCCTACAGACTAAGAGAGAGAACCTATTCGGGAGCTTTGGTTTGATCGAGAAAGCCAAGCAAGTAGACGTGGCCTTGATCGTTCAGTTGCTCCAGGATGCATTTGCAAATCACTTCGATGCTTGTGAGGTGTACACGAGTGATATTGACTACTTACCGGCTCTCAAAGCGGTAGCGCAACGCGCAAAGCGAGTGACGATTTGCGGCTATGAAAACGGTATAGGCGGCGGTGGCTCTGATTTCCATGAAGCCGGTCAATTTGTTGACCTCACAGATCGAATGAGAACGGAGTTCCGCAAGAAATGAGTTCCAAACTAGGCGTCCGGAAGAGATTCGTTATTCAAGTGGAGGGTCAGCACTCGGACGAACTGAAGCTCCATAGTCAGTTTTTTCCAAGCGGAAGGTACGTACTTAACTCCAAAGAATGGAATTCGCTGCCGCCAAAAAGCTGTGGCGTGATCGATTTGTCTGGTGAATCGCACGGACAAAACCCAGTGAACTGGAAAGTGATCATTGAGTATCGACCCGGCGATTTCGTCTCGTACGTGGGCAAAACACGCTATCTAGGATGGCGGGCGGAACGAAATCTTATCGGCAGAGGTGGGAATCGCGTTAATACTGAAGGCAGAATCCTCGGAGATGATGAGCCTTCAGTAAAGGTACTGAAAGATGTTTATCCAGAAGCAGACTTTGAATCGCTTCCGCTTGGCGAGCTCATTGACGAGTTTGAATTGCCTTCAGTGAAATCCCGTTTGTTCAGTGATTACTTTAACGATTCAAGTCCAAGCTATTCGTTTTCGGGCCAGGTTGGGCTAAGCCTACCACATCGGTACAGGCGCGGTATTCGTATCGTGCTTTCCCGAGATGAGCGGGTTTCGAATGGCGTCGTTAGCAGTGATAGTTCGTATTTATTCAATCCCAACTCTGCCCGAGCAAAGTCAGACATTGCAGCTCAATTGGCGATGATTGCCCTCGGAGTTTGTGAGGGGAGGTTGTATGTGGGTGGCTTTCGAAGCAAAGAGTTCACGTTCCTTGACCTCGGCAACGTAATCTTCGACTCAGACAAGAAAGTGGGTGGCGCACAAATTGCCAGAGAGGTTCTGCCTGAAACGTTCCTAAACGATTTGGCGATGCAACTCATGAGCGAGTTTCCGATCAATTGCGATATCGTCGACGATGGCGGCATGTACGGCGTTTGTATCTCCGACGAGCCGTAGTATTTTCCAAGAGTTGTGAAACCTCAGAATTGGAGCAGGGATGAAACGACGGAAGCTGCACCGTTCGTAAATCGCGCATGGACGAAGCTGCTAAGAACGGAATAGACGTCTTGCCACTTCACGACGCGCTCTTGTGCCCATCGAGCAAGGCAGGCGAAGTCAAGTCAATCATCGAGAGATTGGCCGAACAGATGTTAGGGTTCGCTCTGAGACTGAAGGTTGCCTAGCTGGTTCCGTTCGCTTGCCGTTCGGCGCTAAAAGACCCGTTGAGCAGATAGTGGTCAACGAACTGAAGTACCACTCCATCGACAGCAGTTTTCAGCTGGGCCTCGGTGCCAGTAGGCAAGGTAGCTTCGATTGTTACCACCTCTGCCTTGGAATCATACAGAATCGAGTCGATTCGATCTTCAAGCTTGCTCTTGGCTAGCGAGTCTGCGATTCGGAGCAGGAACGAAAGCTCCGATGCTTTTCCGTGGCGAGTCGTCAACTCGATTCCGAACGCCGTCACTGTGGCAGGTGATACTTGCACTGCTTTCTCTGCGAACCAATCCACGCCCCCCCATTAGACAGTCGGACATGAGACTACTACTCCGGACTGCCAGCATCGCGTTCAGGTCTTCATTCTTGGCGAAATTCAGCCTTATTAGTACCAAGAATTTAGCAGTGTAGCGAATCCAAACTCCGCCTGTCTACTACTTTACGGCACGAACAAGCTCAGTCAGCGCTTTGACCAGTTCGGTTGCATCCTCAACAATTGTCTTGCCGTTGATGGCGACAACTGCGGCAAGACCTGCGGTAAGTATCGCCAGCGGCACGGTATACTTGCTCTTTGGCCGAGAAAGCCACATCAAGACGATCCGAGTCAGTTTCTCCAACTGAGAATCACCCTCAATGGGTGCGCTGCCAAAGTCTACAGGAGGGGGTGACTGCTGGTCTTTAATCAGCCAAAGAGAGATGAGAACGAAGGCCAGGACCGCGATCAATGCGAGTAGAGTTAGTAGTTGATCAGACATTCGGGCGAACCTGGATCGATTGCTTTGCACGTGGGTCAGTTATATTCTTAGAGAAGCTAGAGCGGCTCTGGCGATCCTGACCCACTAACTTAGCGAGTCTCGCATGGGAAAGCTATTGATCCGTGATTACGCGAGTCCAAATTTTCGACGCATGGAAGGAATGCTTTCCGAGCCTGATTGCCATTTGTAACCACTACCGAATCTCAGAGCACGATAGAGACGACATTCTGCAGGATCTTATTTTACTGGCCCTCCAAGGAAAGAAATTCGAATCTTCGGAAGATTTTTTTCACTGGTGCAGAAAGTCTGCTCGTTTTCGATGTCTGGATGTCTTGGCGAAAAACACGAGTTCGTATGGCATTGATTCCGCATTTGAACATTCGAAGAACTTTTCAAACGAGGAGACGGATGATGTTGAGTTGGATTCCAACCGACCACTGATTACCGAATTGCGTATAGCAGTGAAGCGATTACCGCCAGCCCAACGGGCAGTAATGTCTAGAACCCTTGAAGGATTGACTGACGATGAGATCGTAGAGCAACTTCAAAAAAAAGCCCCCACGGTCAGGAGCCTAAGAAGACATGCGGTTGCCGCGCTTGCTAGGCTGTTCTCCAAAACGGAAGCAACTCCTTCGACTAAAGGAGAGATATTATGAGCACAACAGCAGAAAAGCCCTTACGTTCAGCATTGACACTAGCGAATCGATCTAAGCGAGTTTCAGCCGAGAGCAACATCTTTGGGTCAATCAGCCGATCACTACCTGTTTCAGTGCTTTCCCATGTTTTGACGATGATCATCCTGGTAACCATCGGGATAATTTCGGAGCAGTCGTCGACGGAGAAATGGCTTGCAACTTTTGGCGTTGTGACCTCATCGCTTTCAGTGCTGAGCAGTTGGTTGCTGACCAGAAATCTTTTCTCCTTTTATTGCCACGAAAGAGTGAAGAGGCTGGAAGTGGAAGAAGAGCTGAACGATCAGGCGCATCGTTGTGCGTCAGACTCGGACATTTACTAGCCACATTGAGTGATAGTCGGTGAAAAGAACTTCTACTCAAGATGTCGGATGCTATTTGGTGGATAGCGATTACCGAAACGTACAGGGTGCTTCTATGGCATGTTAGCATCTCCAGCTGGCATGCCATAAAAATAACCTCGATTGAATTCAGGCAGCACATGCATCAACTCACAATCGAGAATGCTTAACCCTGAGCGATGTCTTACTGAGCAATCTAAACGCACACAGCTCAGAAGTTGCCTAGATACAGAACTCGGATACCCCGAGCAACGACAAGTTATGCATGCTACATGGAGTACGGCAGCCACAGGCGAAGCGATCCAATTAAGTACGTTCCAACTACGCTCCTGTTGCGAAAGTTGCCTGAAAACTGCTTCGGCGATCACTTGACAATCTCGACCTAGGTGAAAAACACTTCAGTAACACCTCCGAAATCTGAAGCGAGCATACATTCTCTTCCGGCAAAGGTCCAACACGCGGCGCTAGAATTACAATTGCAGCGCGAATTGCCTCGTCAATAGTCAGATTTCCTTCGGCAATACACTCGCCTACAATTTGCTTCAATTGTCCGTCAGCGAACCGACAATGCAGATTCCGCGACTCCAACCACCAACGTGGAGGCTTTTTTCCGTGGGCGGAGGCGTGGCAACCAGAACATAGGATTTGAAGATCTTCGTCACGCTCTTCCCAAAGGCGAGCGTAAGCCCCTGGCAAGTGATGAATCTCAATGCACGAAAGAGGCACAAGGCATCGACAATTAGAGCAAAGTTGAAAACTACCGATTCGAATACCGTTGCGAAGTTTGCGCTCTCGGGTGCTTCGCCAATGTGGTGTTAGAAGATAATCAAGATACTCCATTATCACATCCTGAACGCTACTTGTGTCAATTCACATCAGCCGAATAGACTCGCTGCGTCAGTATAGGGTCTATTTCCACGCAGAGAACCACAGAGAATGAAAATGGCCAACTCACTTGCGGTGCAGAAATGAATAACGTATGTGCGGCACTTGCTTCACCGATCGACATTCACGAACTTCCTTGAGCGATATTGGGAGAGCTATGTTGCCGAACGCAACTGATCAGCACATGTTTACCTCTGCCCTTCTTTCGTTCGGATTACTATCTCGCCACCAGCAGACGTCTCGGCCAGCAGCAATTCATAAATCGCAACCGATCGTCTAACAACTTGCGACAGGTTTTCGTCCGTCTGCTCGCTGATCATCTCTAGCTTCTTGCGGACTTGCGGACTCATTTCGAGATTCATCCGCGCGACCCTTTTCTTGTCCATATATCACCACAAAAACACAGAACACCAAGGACCATCGAGACGATAATACGCAGCCCACGGATTACTAATCCAAACACAAGCAACTCCGCAGACGACCAAGCCGCCGACAGCACACAACGAGCCTACTGTGTTCTCGGACGCGAACTCGGAAACGACACTCCATATCGACGGCTTGCCATCGCCAAACGAAGCGTTTAGTTCGCTTAGATCATCAACAGACGGTCGAATCTCGTCCACAGCCACCACTCCATTCCAGGGAGCGATGGCATGAACGCTGCATAAAGATTCGGAACATTGTGCCGATCCCCTGTGCATGCGTTCTGCCCTACTGAGTGCCAATCGGGAAGAACCAGGATTGAGCTTGTAATGCAACTAATGCCGAACCGGTAAAAGCACTCAGAGTCCATTCTGCCGGTTTCAGCCCAACACCTATCCCTGGAATTCTGCCCAGGGAAATACTGAGTGGGTTGCACGCTGTGTAATTTATACACAACTCCTACACAGCTGACAAAGGAGAAATTCGTAGGCTATGGGATGCCGTACGAGTCAATCGCCAAGCTCTTGGGATCGCAATAGACGCATAGCTTGTTCCACTCGGCCTGCCGTCCAGTCCATCCGCAAGGCATGCCGAGTTTTCAGCGAACGCTTCGACTACTGACAATGTGTCAGTGCGATTTTCCCTGCGATTTTCTCCGTACCGGATTTCTCGCCTTGCGATCCATGTAGCTTTCGCCAGCGTTGCATTGTCATTGAGCGCCTCAAAGGGTACCAGCGAGGCGCGCAAAGGGTACCAATTTGGGTCATTGATTGAACATCTTTGTGAACTGGTATCCTTTGGCCTGCTATTCTTCGGCAGCGGACCCGGTGGGTTTGGTACCCTTTGGCGTTTTGGCAGAATTTTCTAAGCGGTAGCTTTTGCCGTTGATCTGTACGAGTTCCGCGTGGTGCAGGAAGCGGTCCAGAATCGCGGTGGCAGCCGGTACGTCGCCGATCAGCTTGCCCCCATTCTTCGAAGTGGACGATTTGCTGGTCATCATCGTCGAGCGCGGATTCGTGGCGACGCATGATGATCTCGAAGGTACTCACCGGAACGCTTGGGGAAGCTGTTTCATGCCCATGTCATCGATGATCAACAAGTCCGGCTTGAGGTATCGCTGCAACAGCCTTTCGTGACCCTCCATGGCTTCGTCGTGAAGGAAGTCTCGCACAACGTCGAAGATCGAACGATAGTACACGGTGAAGCCGCGGCGTATGGCTGAGAGTCCGATGCTCTGAGCTAAGTGGCTCTTGCCAGTGCCGATGGCCCAAGAACAACGTCGCCATTGTCATCGATAAAGCGGCATGTCGCGAGCTCGAAGATTACGTTCTTTTTGATTGATGTATTGAAGCTGAAATCAAAGTCTTCTAATCGCCGGTGATCGCGAAAGCCCGCAGCCGCAACACGCCGGTTCATCTTGCAGTCGTCACGCAAGAGCACTTCATCTTGCAGAACCAGTTCTAGGAACTCACGATGCGGCAGCCCACTTGCGGCTGCTTCATGCAAACGCACTTCGAGCGTCGACACCAATCCTGAGAGTCGCAGCTTTGTAAGCACTTGCAGTAATGAATCCGTCATTGCATACACCTTCCTTGAATAGAACCATGAACCGACATGACATGCTTCACTGAGTTCTGATGTGAACTCTGAATAGCACGACTTACGAACTCGCCGTACACAGCCACTGGACGAATCATCGGATGCTCATCGAGGAACTCCAGCGTCTGCTGAGGCGTGTGGCCACTCCTCTGTTCAGCAACCGCTTTATCGTGCGATAGTTCGTCGCTCGACTTCGCCAAGCAACGCTGCACGCATGATTAATCTCTCCAGATGAATACTTCTTTGTAAGACTTAGCAGTCCTTGTAATGAACGCGATGCTTCAACGCCTCCGGCTCTTCAACCAGAAGCTCAGCCCACCGAACTGCAGAAGGACCGATAAAATGAACTTTTCGCAGGAAAAACTCGATTCCTTTCTCGATACTGCGGATCTTTTCAGGAGCGATATGTTCGGTGTGCGTGCTGAAGCCGCGTTCGCGTGCCGAGTGGATCGCGATCTGCTCCATGCGATCGTTCGGGATGCCGCTGATGCGGCTGTTCCATCTGACCCACACGATACGACCGAGGTATTCAGGCGCAGGCGATGGGAACGCTCGCTGGATCTGGATGTGACCATCGCGGCAGACCTTTCGGCGGCCTTCTTCGTAGAAGGAAACGATCGGCAGGCAGTGGTCTGAGAGCAGGCTTCTCAACTTGAATAAACTGATCGCGCATGTCGCTTCGTCGTGCCATGAATACGAGAGTGTCCGCGACAGTGCTTTCCCAGTGATCGAGGAACTGGTTCTGTTCAGCCAGCGAAGCGAACTTGCGACCTTCAGTGCGTTGCTCTTCACGTATCCGACACCACGTTCGACCTTGCCCTTGTGTCGGGGCATTCGCGGCTTCGTTGTCGTGAGTACGAAGCCGTAGTGCTTACAGAAGTCGATGATCTTGGGATGTAGTTCCGAGTCGTACCAATCGGCTTGCTTGACGGCACACGATCCGTTGTCAAGAGAACCACCTTCGGTACTCCGCCCAGTCGCCAGAAAGTGTTTTCAAGGACGATCAAGAACATCTCGACAGTCATGCGTTTGACTGCTTCGGAAGCGGCCTTGCGCGGTAACCGAGCACGGCGCGAAGACGCATTACGTGCGACGTAACTTGCCGCTATGATCCGGCACCGGAGCCTAAGCCGAAGTCGACTTGGAGCTGCTCGCCGAGCCCTACTTCCATGCGGCGAAATGGAACGTCGATCGACTTGCCGAGTTTAGCAATGTAACGCCGAACCGAGTGGTACTTGGCAGGAAAGCCGTGCTCGTCGCGGAGGTCTTGATAGACTCGCTGAGCGGTCAGGCCTTGCTCGAGCTTCAATAGAATGAGCTCATGAAACGGTGCACAAGTGACTGGCCGACTCCGGTCGCGATAATGCCCTGGGTGAAGCCTGCGGAGCGACAGTTTCAGCAGCTTGATCCGGTTCGAGTGCACGAACAGCCACTGAGGAACACCGGCTGAATCGCCCTCAGAGCCGGTGAGCGCGCCAGTATCGCTGGCGGCTCCAGACCCGGTGAGCACTCCCCGGTGAGCGCTGGTACCCTTTGAACCGTTTCGCCCCAAATGGTGCCGAACCGCTTTACGCGAGATATGTAACTGCTCTGCGATCTTTCGCTCAGAGTAGCCTGCTTGATGTAAGTCCTTGATCGCCATGTGCTATCCATCGCCAGTTGTCGTGCCGTGCTTTCTCTGCAAAGGTTCCATTGGTTGAAACCTCCCCCGATAATCACCGCGCTTCCTTCTTGCTATAACTGGTACCCTTTCAGGCGCTCATCACTGGTATCCTTTGGGCGCTCACTGACAAGGGTCAAGCAATGAGCGAGCGGCGGGCGATTTTGGAGATCATCGAGCAGATGATTGTGGAGCATGGTGGTGACTTGGGTGGTTGGACTCAGCTCGAGGATGATCGCTTGAAGCTGTTCGATGGTCGAATCACTTTGCATATTGAATTCCCTGATGGGGAAGTGAAATCGGATGCGGCGGCGATTCATGCGCATGTTTATGCGACTTTGCATGAACATGACGACGAAATGCTTGACGCTTGTTTAGTGGGGATGGGTGAGACTCGCGAGCAAGCTCTGGGACAGATCGGAGTACTGTGGGTCACGGGTGTAGCTGGGCCGATCCGATCGTTTCTCGATAACAAACCGGTCTGTATGACTTGCCAAGCCGGTGTGATCGATGGCGATGCTAAGCAAGGCTACGTGGCAGGTGACTATGGACTGCCGGGGCTGCGAGCGTATGTTGGTCCATCGTTTTCTCGCGGTGAGATCGGGCCGGATGTGCTTAGTCGCTTTGATGATCACAAGCCTTGGTTTCGCTACGCGGCAGAATCGGCGGCTCCGCGTCGAATTCATCTTGCCAAAGCTACGGTGCTCGGTGTTCGTGACCGAGGGTGGAGTCGTGACTTGGAGATTGATGGTCACGATGTGTTGCATCATGAAGACAACTGGGAGAAGGAGATTGCCGCCCCCAAATTCGGCTATATGACTCGTTTTGCCGTGTTCGAGTTTCCTCTCAACTCGTCGGTGATTCCGAAGCGAGCTGAACTCGAACGCACTATCCGTCGCTTTGCTGCGCTGTATTCGCAATTCGAGTCGGTTGATCAATTATTGGCTGAGCTCGAAAAAGAAGGCTTTACGCCCGAGAACATACACGGGACCGAAGCATTTGCCACAATCGCTTTTGCTCGGACACTGTTCGAACCTATGGGTGCTGCGTTCTCGCCCGCGGTGATTCGAGCTCGTGCAGATGGACGCATCGAGAGTGATGTGCCGCTGATGTCGATACCGGCTTACAACCGAGGTAGGGCCATCGCCGCTCAGCTCAGGCGGGAGATGCCTGAGGACCAGTTCAACTCGATCTGTTTCTACAACGCAGAAGCGCAAACCTTATTGCAAGTGCTCGAAAAGCACGGTGCCGAGGTCGATTTCTCTGCCATCAAGATGTACCCGTGCATTGTTCCTGATCCCGGCGTCAGCGATGAGACTATGGCTGAAGCAATGGAACACCTTCAGGCACTTGTGGATGCTTCGGGGCAACAAAAGAAAAAGCCTTGGTGGAAGTTTTGGTGAGGCGAACTCTTTCATCACGTAGGAGGTAAACCGGAACTGAATGACAGCCCTCCCCATGTCAATAAGATCTTGTTCCGGCATCTGTTGGCGAGATCGTTCTTACCTGGAGGGAATTGGGAACACTTATATTCGCTGATCTTCGCTAATGGTTGCGTGGTGTTTGGGTGGTTGGAATCCGGTTGCGAGGAATCGCTTGGCTTCGGTTTGATTGGATGGCGGCCCTGGCCGTACGGCTTCGCCGTTACGCTCAGTGCGAAGGGATTGTCGCCAACGATGCGTGGTGTGCAGGACGTGTTAAAGTTGACGGAGCTTGGAAACTTCTTTAGGAACTCAATTAGAGTGTTAATCGAACGTATACGTGCCGACTGAGTTGTACCAATCCGTGGCTGAATCCCTGGCGGAAGAAGGGCGTATCACCGAAGAAATAGCGAAGCGCAATTATAGGCTTACTGAAAGAAGCGGTCACTGAATGAGTCATTCCCCTTTTTTCCAGAGTGAACAGCCGTGAAACGGCGTCAGCACTTAGCTGCGGGCGTGAGCCCGCAGCCTGCAAGGGTGGAATGGCGAAAATCCGCGAAGCGGCGGCAGCAATGAGTTGCGCCGACGGATGGTTGCTAGCGCCGCTACGCGGCTCTGTGGTGAGGTCCGATCTATATGAGCCATGGGCTCGCGCCCATGGCTAAGGGCTAACATCGCTACGCGATTCTAGACAGTAGCAACCCTGGTCTGTGTGTGACTTTTGATCACCACCAAGCGACCGGAACTCCATTCTCATCTTCCGATTCGTCATCACCTGATAGATCGTCAATCTTGTCAGACGATTCATCGTTCGAGCCATCATCGTATCGCATCACGCGCAGCATACCGATGGGAGCAGCGATACCTGAATCGTCCTGTTTGATTTCGCCGCTTTCATCGGCATCGTCAACCAGTGGTTCGTCGGTTGCAATCGATACGAATCCTGAATCCTCTTCGTAGTCGGGACGAATCTTCTGCACCTGCGGCGCGAGAGCTGCAAATCCGGCGGCGTCGGTTCCGCCGGTTGACGCGTTGTTCAGATAGTTCAACAGCATCAGCGCGTCGATGGCTGAAACATAAGCGTCCCCGTTGACATCGAAGTGCGCCTTCGCTGACGGCGTTGCTCCGAATGCCGTATCAAGTTCCGAGGTTGTCGTCGCACCAAAGTCATTCAGCGCACTGAGCAGAATGAGCGCGTCGAGCGGCGTGATGACTTGATCACCGTTCACGTCTTCCGGAACCGATGCGTTGTTCCATGAGTATGCGACCGAACCCGCCATGGTCTCGAATACAATCGGGTCCACCTCGCTGTCGTCGATGCTTCGTTCCAGGTATGTCACCTCTCCGTCGCTCGAACCTTCATCGGCCCCGCCAATCTGTTCGAGATCGACGACTGGGTCGACCATGTATAGAACGTCGACAGGAACCGCATCGTCAAGGAGATTGATTTCCTCAATGTTCGGGTCGACTTGAATTCGACAGATCGCAATAGCGAAGTCGCCGTCCGCCGTGTCCTCCGTCGCAGGTTCTGCGACCACGGCAGCGTCGTCAACTTCGACTGGATCTTCGATTGTCACGGCTGGAACAACGTCTGCAGCCATCAAGCTGCGACGGTCCAGTCGCTCTAAGAAACTTCCGCGCAGTGCGCGTCGGCGACTTCTTCGGTCCTCTTGCCGGGAGGCCGAAGAGCCGAACCACTTGTGCCATCTTCTGGTAGTCATGACTCCACTCTTACAAATAGGTAGGACGAATTCGGTATCGCCACACAGGCAAACACCGGGCAGCCTGTTGAATAGGGTTGTCCTAACTTTTCAAAAGAGAAAACGTAAGACACCTGACGGCTTACGCCGTGCCGCTTTCATTTTTCAATCGGCTGCTAGGGAGCGAGGCGTTGTCCGACCTCAGATGTCACGTGCAGGCCGCCGCTTTTTCTGAGTTTCATCGTACTCAAGCGGTCTTGCAATCATCGCTGCCACCAGCACGAACGCGCCGTATGAGGCAGGATTGCTGAAAAGCTCTTTCGCACCAACGAGTTCGGTCTTAGAAATCTCCATTCGCAAACCAGACTCGTCGGCCGCTGTCGTCTCTTCATCACGAGCAGCCGGTCGGCTCGAATCAATCCAATGCAGAAGATCTTTCGGCTCTACAGATTTCTCAACCGAAGGCTCCACGGTGCCTGTTGCTGCGATCGCTTCATCTACGACTGGTACCTGAAGATTGGTTCCGGCGACTTCGAGATGAGGCTCGGCGTTCATAGGCTGCTGTGAGCCCGATTGTTCCGGAACGGGTGACTTACTGCGAGCGACCAGTGTTGGGGCAGGTGCGGACGCGACAAGTTCGAACGGATCGCGACTCAATCGAATCGCAGTCGGACGATCTCGCATTCCCGAACGCTTAGTACCGACTTCCTGTGTAGTGTCGGCCGAATATGAAGGATAATTTGTGCGCTGTCCTGCAACGCCGAAAGGCCTGCCATTGGCGGCAGCATCTAATGACGACTGCGCGAGAATCGTTTGAGTCGTTGTCCGAAACTCGGTTGCACCGATGGCAAGAGTGGACAGAGCAGGATTCTTTACTTCCGGTGCCGCTGTGATCTTGGGGCTGTCAGAAGACTTGTTTTCAACATCGGAACCTTCATTATCCGAGTTCACCACCTTTTCACCGGGATGCGACGAGGGACCATCGCATGAACCACCGTATGCCGGTGCAGGCTGTGCCTCAGTCGGTTGCCGCGGGATCGGATCGAAATCAGACTCAACGGTTTGAGTTCCGATCTGCTGCTGGTTATTCGTCGCCGGTGCTTGCGAACTCCCTGCAGACCAATGCCCATCATCCAACCCACCCAGAACGAATGTCATTCGGAATTGCCGAAAGGCGCTCGCTTCGATGGCTTCGCTCGTAGGCTTGATGGCAATCCAAATCGATTCGGACGGCTGAGTCGCATCCGTGGGGACGTTCTCGAGTGTTACGCGGCTTTCGATCGTGCCATGCAGTTGTCTCAGCGCCCTAAAGTCAATCAACTGGGAAAGCAGCACGTCCGTCGCAGTGAGATTCACGACGTGGATGGCATTCGCGTCAGCGTCATCGGGAGAAGCGATCCACAGAGCATCGCTCGGATAATCGATCTCGATTGCAAATGCTTCATCGTTCGAGGCCTGGCCGAAACGATTCAAGGCCGAGTCACCTAACAGTTCATCGCCCTGCGCAACATCCAACCCGGAACCAATCAGAGTCGATGAACGATGACGCATCGAGACGGGGAGCTGCAGTAGAAGTTGGTACCCGGCGTCCAAAGAAAACGGAACGTTGGTCGAGACATCAGGATTAATGAGGATCGAAAGGACTTGGTCATTGACGGTCGGATCAGCGGCTTGATCGATTGCCGCGTCGGAGTCCACGGCTTGTGGAATCATTAAGTCGTTTTCCTCGGCCGCCGGAGCAACCGTCGCTGCTTCGCAAACCTGCAACGTTGACAAAGTCTCGGGCGGGGACTCGATAAGCAGTCCGTCGGAAGCCAACAGAGAACGGAGTTCGAGCGACTGATACGACAAGCGCCGCCGGTTGGCGCAGAACAAGCTCCGCGTGTTGCGGGTTATCTGATAGGGGAACGAATTGGGCGTCATCATGTTTCCAGCTACGGTTCCGACTTCATGGATGAGCGATCAAGCGCCAGTTGACTGAGCAACGCGCGGTGGGCGGAAAGAAACTCTCGGCTTCGATCATGATCGGGAGCTCGGAGCAGGACACTCTCCTGCAATTCGACGGCATCCTTCAAGAGCGCCTCGGCTTCACTGCTCCGATTTAACTGGAGAAGCACGACGGCCAGGTTATTCATCACGCCTCCCAGGTCTGCGCTCACTGAAACTTCATCGGTCAGGGATAGCAATCGTTGGAGCTCGGTCCTAGCGAGCGTGAAGGATGCCAAGGCTTGCTCAAGTTGTCCGCTTGCCAATTCGGCTCGCCCCATACTGTTGTGAACGGCGGCTAAGTCGATGCGATACCGGACGACAGCAGGATGATCGCCGGTGAGCTTGAGAAGATCCGAGGCCGCCTGCTCCAGTTCGGCGCGTGCTCGTATAAGATCCTCGGTCGCGACGTACGAAGCGGCCAGCGCCATTCGACACAGGGCTGAATCATGCACCGCACTAGGCGACATCTTCAACGTGTGAAGACGTTCCGTGGCCGATTTCACCGCTTCTTGTAGAACTGCCTGTGATGCGACCGCATCAAGCGATTTCAGTTGGCCGGCTTGAAGCAGACACGACGTCAACAGGCCGGCAAGTTCATCATGTGCAGCACCGCTGCCTTCCCACGCAGAATGATCGGTTCGCAACAGGTCCAGCGCTTCGTTGACTTCGGCAACGGTCGTGTGCGGTTCATTCATCGAGTCAGCGACGCAGCTCAGGTTCAATCGTAGTAAAGCTTCCGCAGAGGCGAACTCGCAGGCTTGTTCATTACTCGCCGCCGGCGATCCATTCCGAATGCGGGAAATCGCCGTCTGCAGTAACCGTTTGGCGGAAGCATGTTCGCCGAGAATGTGGAGCGAACAAGCAAGGTTGTTACGGCAAATCGCCCACTCAACGAACAGGTCGAACTGAGGACCTTCGCGATCGGAATCTCGTTCAAAACTGAGCAAGCCGTCGAGTTGGGAGGTAGCTTTTTCGTAGGAACTCTTTGCTTCTTCCGTTCTTCCCAATTGCAACTGGATGTCAGCAGCCGCGGCATGGGCTCGAGCCAGTTCGCGTACGAGTGATTCATCGTCTGCAGCCAAAGCGACGAACTCTTGGAGCTGAGTCAATGTCGCATCGGCGATGTCGCTTCGCAGTTCCTCGCTGCCGGGGAGCAGATTCAACCGAGGAAGCCAGCTATTGCCAAATCGATAGAGCGATTCATTAGCGGCAAGCAGGTGTCGATGAGCTCGCTGATTCGCGGAAGTGATTCCTCGATTCTTTTGATCGAGAATGGCAACCGCCGCAAACGACACGATAAGCAAAACCGTTCCAATGCAGCCCGCAACGGCTGCGGTTTTCGCATTCTTCGCGATCAGTTTACCCGCCCGATCAAAATAGGTTGGTCGACGCGCGATCGTCTTGCGTGATTCGAGAACTCGTCGTAAGTCCTCAGCGAACGCAGCAGCGGTCGCATAGCGCTCGTCGATCGACTTCGACATTGCCTTTGCCAACACATTTTGCAGATCCTGAGAAACTGCCGAGTTCAACTTGCAAGCCGAGATCGGCGTTTCAAATCGAACTTGATGCAGCATCTCCAATCGATCCGATGCCGTGACCGCAGGTCTTAACGTCAATAATTCATAGAGTGTCAGGGCTAGGGAATAGACGTCGGTTCGGGGATCGATCCATTGCCCTTTCCCCGCAGCTTGTTCAGGGCTCATATAACGCAATGTACCGACCAAATCCCCTGTGACAGTGAGATTATTTCGATCGGTGCAGTGAGCTAATCCGAAATCGGTTATCCAAAGTGTGCCCGAAGAGTCCAACAGTAGATTCGAGGGCTTGATGTCGCGGTGAATAATCCCTTGTCGATGAGCGTAATCGAGTGCATCGGCCGCTTGAATGATCAGACGCACTGTCCCTTGGACATACTCGCGGTGATGAATCGATCGAAGAGTCGACGCATTTTTTTCGACACGTACGGTACTACGTGTCGCTTTTTCCCTTCGCCGGCGAACTTCTGCAGGAGAGCGACTCTCGCTATCGGGATTATCAGCTAGACCGCTGTCGACGATCGCTTCATCGATCGCAAAATCGAGCGAGCGTCCGTCGATGAATTGCATGCTGTAAAAGTAAGTGCCGCGATCGTTCCCGACTGCGTGGATGGGAACGATGTTCGGATGCTGCAGCCCGGCTGCGGCTTGTGCTTCATGTTGAAAGCGTTGAACGTTTCGAGAGTCGAGCATAGAGGCGAACGGGAGCACTTTCAGTGCAACGCGTCGGCCGAGCGTCAGTTGAATCGCTTCATAGACAATCCCCATTCCGCCTCGTCCGATTTCGCGAACCAATCGATAATCGCCCAAGCGATCATTCGCATCAGCGTGCAACGGTGCGAGTAAGCTACCTCGCGGTTCGGCTTGGTCGAGGGCATGCGCAACTTGCCCGATATCGAGACTGAAACGGCGAATGTACGGCTCAAGGTCAGGGTGTTTGCGGCAATAGTCATCGAGGTCCGGCTTGCCGCCCGATTCGATCGCCGTAAAGCATGCGTCAAGTATCTCACCGAGTCGCGATTGTTGTTCATCAGACAGATCATCGATTGAACTACGGTCAAGCGAGCTACGGTCAGTGGATGCGTATTCGAACGGAGATAGCATGAAGGCTGAACGATTCATTCCTCGTCTCCGCCACTGAGCCGGTTGCGAAGCTGCTCGATGCCGCGCATCCAGAGCATGCGGCAGGCGCCGCTGGAGCGATCGAGAGCTTGGGCGATCTCTGAGAAGGGCAACCCTTCGATGTGGCGCATGACGATGACCTGCAATTGATCCCGCGGCAAGCGGCTGAGCGCCTCGCGGAGGAGCATCAATCGGTCTTGTTGGTGAACAGCCGAACCGGGCGACATCACTTGGCCGGCCAGTTCAAATTCGAGGCGAGATCCGGAGCGATCGCCGGCGAGGGCCTGCAAGGAAATCTCACGGCGGACGTCCCGCTTCTCGGCTTTCAAGTGCTGCTTGGCCGCCCGGATCAAATTGTTGATCAGGATCTTTCTTAGCCAAGCGATGAGCTCGAACTCGGACGATCCGCGAAAGCCGGCGAAGTCGCGATGTGCTTCCAGGAGCGTATCTTGCACGAGATCGGACGGACTGACGCGACGACGGACGCGATGATCGAGTTGGCTTTGGGCGATGAACTTCAAATAGTTCACGTAATGGGAAAGCAGCCGTCCGACATCGGAGCCGGTTCCCTGTTTAGCTTGTTCAAGGCGGATCGCCGGATCGGTATTCATCGGCCACTCCCAACTCTCGGTCTCCTTGAAAACATTCGCCTTTCGGCTGAAAAGGAGACCTCGGGCGTACAGTGAAAACTGCTGCTTAGGCTCCGCCGAGCAGCATTTGTCACGGATAAGTCTCGTGAAAATCGCGAATTTTCACCGCTGTGACAACCCCGAGCTGTTCGGGACAACCCTGGAGGAAGCAAAGAAAAGACAGCGTTTGAGTCTCCATCGCCTGGATAAGTTCCCCAAACCTCCATCCACTTGTAGAGAAAACCGGTGCAAATTCCAGCGGAACGGCGCAAGCCGTCCGGTTCTTCAAGATCGATCGGAATGCACAGGACGGTTCGTGGCTGGTTGTTTTAAACGTAAGCCGACGCGTAAGCGAGGGATGCGATTGGAACCTTAAACTGTTGGAACGGAATAAACTGCCGGACGGCTCGCGTCGTACCGCGTTCATTGAATCAAGAGCCGACGCGGCCGAGTTGCAAACCAATCTTGAAGAGCGGCGAATGACTTCGAAGGACGAAGGGGCTCAGGATAGGTCGCAACACCATCGTAGCGAATCATCGTCATCCGGAGTCGCTTGATCAAATGACGCGATCGGATTGAAACACAGAGCGCGGGAGGGCAGAAAGCATATCCGCTCGAAGTTAATCTTCGCCGACCTCTCAAGCTGTACCCCATCTGAAGTGCGAAGCAATTGTGCGGATTTAATTCCAATCATAGAAGTGTCCGCAGTAGCACAACACACTTTTGGAATCTTTGCAGTTCGAGCGATCGCTTGTGCTCCGCATCGTCACGGCCGGTCCCATTGATCCAAGTTGCCATTCGTACGTGCCTCGGCCATGTGCTCGGATCCGCATCACGATAATCTGCCAATTGCACTCGGAGGAGATCCAACTTCTCTGGCGTGAAGTGAGCCAACGCATCTTCGAGCCGATCAGGCTCAATTCGTGTGCACACTGCGATGAAAAAATCCGTGGCCGTGATGCGACCTTCTTCATACTTGGCCTGGATTTGCATGGTAAGGTCAGCGAAACGATCCACTCATGACCCTTTCATTCATCACAGAATTGAAGAAGAAACATGTGAGGACATTCACAGTCAGGTTCTGGTGAAAAACTTCTCAACTCTGATTCGCGCTAACCTGGCACCTCCCGATTACTACGGTCTGGAATCGCGTAGCGATGTCAGTACCTAGCCATAGGCGTGAGCCCATGGTCAACAGTATCGAATCAAACCAGAGAGCCGCGTAGCAGCGTTAGCAATCCACTGCTGCCGCCGCTTCGCGGCTGTTCACTCTCGACAAAAAGGAAAGCCGAGGCCAGACTGCCTACGCAACGATAGACGTATGACACACCCGATTCGTCAGTTCGCTAACGGTTGGTCTTCCAGTCCGCGCGACGTGATGCGGCTGCTGCCGAGGCCTCGGTTGTACTTGGGGTCAAACACTTTGTCGGGAAACTTTAATCCGTCGAATAGTGAATAACTGGGCTCCGACGATGTCCCGATAACACTTTGCACCGACTCGCCTTCGCGCACCATCACAGAAGATGGAACACCGCCCATAGCCGCGCCCCACAGGTAATTACCGTTCCTGGCAATCTGCAGCTTCTGAATCCAGGGCTGTACCGAGACGGTTTCTTGAAATTCGCTGCTGCCGCGCGAAAGGCCGAAGCGTGACCGCTGAAAGGTCTTCGTTTCCGATGGCCCCAGACCTGCCGATGCAGTAATGACTATGCCGCTACTGTTATCCAGAACCCAACCGGCTTCGCGTATCGCTTTCTGAATCGAACTGAGGATGCGAGGTTCCTGCACCGACGGATCGATTCGGACGGCCGATCCTCGCTTCAACGCGTACAACTGGTCGTCCGTCAAGCTCGCCACGGCATTCTTCGGGCCCGCATGTGGAATCTTGGCGACACCGATCAGTACGCTGGACCTCTCAGCACTGCCGCGCGTTGCGACGGCAATCAACTTGTCTCCGGCAGTGATCGACCGGGCCAATGAAAGTTCGCCGTGGGCTGCATCGAATGTCCAGGCGAGAAGTTTCCTAGGAAGATGCCATAGACTTGTCCCATCGCATATCCACTCGTTATCGATAACAGACAAAGGGCCGGCGAAAGTCCTGCGAGAGTAGTTATGACCCTGCATCGTGATCGACTTGCCTCCGTCCGCCAGCGAGTAAAGTCCCAATTCCCAGTGACCGTCAACAGCCAAGTACCGTCCGTCATCCGAGAACGCAAGGCATTGGCTGCGCTCCAGCTTGCCGAGCACACTACCCGTGGCAGCGTCTGCGACGAATCCACCCCAGAAACTGCGGACCCCGATGTATTTTCCATCGGGGCTCAGATGAAATTCATTGTCGTCCGCCGGGATCGCATACACGACTCTGCGCGCGTTCATGTCCCATAGGCTAGCCATGTTTCCATATCCGAGTAAAACCTGATCGTCACCGACAAACTCAACGTTCGTATCAGTCGACCAAGCGGCAAACGATGACTTGGGGACATTCCAACGATATTCGGGCTTCGCCGTTCTCGCACCCGGTTCCAATCGATACGAGCAGAAACGGGTCGGAGTGCGAAACGCGTCACGAACCTCGGCAGTGATCAGACGCTTCTGTTTGGCCGAGTAGCCCAAGATCACTTCGTCCGGTAGGAAAGCAGGACCGGGCAGCGGCTTGCGGTCCTGCATGCTCGCCCAATATAGCTGAGTCGGCGCTTCGTTCTCAGAGATGCCGTACAGCTTTTGCGATACTCCGATAGCAACGAGCTGTTGATCGCCCCCGATCGGTTCCACCATCGAGACGGACGAGGCATTGCCGACCGTAAACTCGAACCCTCCTTCATTGAGCGTTATGCTCGGAGCACCTTCGACTTTGAGACTCGCAATATTGAGGTTTGCAAGTCCGGAGGAAAAGGTCATCGTACTGATGCGGCTGGAATCGGGATAACCGGTTGTATCGAACTCCACTTCATCGGGGCGACGAGTGAAAATTGTCGCCGCGCTCAACTCCTTCTGAAGCTTGGCCGACAATTTGGCTCGTTCCAAGCGTACGGTCGAACGATCTTCCTTGAGCAACTGCACATGCGTCTCATCGTGCGTGATGTAGCGACCGTAGATCTTGAATTTACCGGTTGTATCCACCCATTCTCGCCACGGACCTTCGCGGTTCGGATAGCGCATGTCCTTGTGTTTAAACTCTCGTTCGGCCGTCTCCCATTCGCTTTTGTACGAGACCTCTGCACCAGCGGGCAGAACCTTTAAGACTTTGGCGGGATACCAAGTCCAAAGGTAGCGGACTTCGATATCGTCTCCGACGCGGACCGGCGCTTCCGTCAACATTTTCTTGACCGCGCCGGCAAACTTTGCAATCTGACTCTGCAAGGATGGGCTCAATTGGTTAATCGGCACGCGGACATCGGTGCCGTCTTCTTTCCGCAGAGTCACATGCGTTTCGTCGCGTCCTACCAGCCGTGCCTCGATACGGAACTTGCCGGACACATCCGACCAGACCATCCACGAGCCTTCATCGTTCGGGAAGCGTATATCCGCCAGATTGTGAATACTGCTGCGATTGATCCCTTTCCAACCATATCGCAACAGAGCGCCTTGCTGCGCGTCGAAATCTTCAACGATCGCAGGAAACCATTCGTCGAACACTTTAACTTCAACTTGATCACCGATACGCACCGGAGCTAACTGATCCTTGCGGGGTCGCTCTCGCTGGGCATGCGCGACATTGCCGGAAATGAGCGTGATGAGAGCGGCGAGAAGTAGGCAAACGATCGTTAATGAATGGCACGAACGGAATCGTTTGAGTACGGGCATAATCGCTGACTAGTCGCTGTGGTCTTTAGGTATAGAAATTGATGCGCAATCGCGAAGGCAAATTGTAACATTGAAGAGTTTGTGTTGCTCTATATTCATCCGGAAATGCAAAAGGTCAGAAGCCATCGAAAGATGGGAACAGCAATTGAATGCAAGCGTTACGGCGCGAGCCGTCCGGTGTCGCACTATCAATCTTGAAGAACCGGACGGCTTGCGCCGTTCCGCTTGAAAATGCAACCCATCGAAAAAGCTCACTTCGATGATCAAATGACTCAGCATGCCGCTAACTGCGTAGCGTCATCACCCAGTAACATCCAGCGAGGATGAGCACGGCGCCGGCAACTTGCACGGCCATAAACGATTCTTGGAATAGCAACACGCTTCCCAATGAGATGACGATCGGTACGCAAATTTGGAACACGCCGCCGACAGAGACCGTCAAATGCCGGAATCCTTCGGTCATGGCGAGCTGGCCGACTGTGGCACTGCCGCCTGCAAACAAGAGTAGTGTCCAATCGCCGACTGTCAGCGAATGATGCATGAGCTCGATACATGCAAACGGAATGGCACTTGCCAGAACATAAATGCACTGCGACGCATAAATCATCGCCGTGGTTTCAGAGCGAGTCAGTTGCCGAATGATGATCACGGTGCCGGCGGCGGCAAGTGCGCCGACGACGGCCAACATCTCGTACCATCCGACACTGCCGGCCGTGAGCGACGGCCAGAGAAGCAGTGTGAGACCGACCATGGCGAGCAAATTGCCGGCGAGCTTTCCGAAGCTGAACGCTTCGCGGAGTATCCAAGCGGCCATCAGCGCGGCGATGACGACATAGGTGTTGCTGATCAACGTCGCTTTGCCGGGCCCGAGCGCCGGTATGGTGAAGTAGTAGGCGATCGTTCCGAGAACGCCTAGCAAGCCGCGGCCGGCCAACATTCTGTTCGTTGCAGCTCGCATAAAATTGACTTTGTTCGAGCCGCGGAACACGGTGGCCACGACGATCGTACCGACGCCTGCTCGAAACAACAGTCCGATCCAGGGACTGACTCCCGATTGCGAAAAGCTGCCTTGAGGGTAAGCGAGTTGACGCTGAAGAAGAGGACAGACAGCAACATGCAGACGACACCCAAACGCGGAGAGATCGGTCGTGTCGTCGTGGTTTGGTCAGGTTGTGTCATCAAAGGGGGAAGGCAAATCGCGAAGCAGAATAGGGCGAGCAAAAATTGTAACACCCGCCCGAGTCGATGCGAAGCCGGCCGCTCGGACCCATTCGATCTTCAGGTAGTTTACATCGCGAGGTTTGCCGTCTTTGGCATGCCTGCAAAACGAAGTGTGACCGTGGTAGTAAATCACGGCGAAGAAATCGGGAATCTTCATTTGAGCATCCGCCGCCGACTGGCGAATGTCTGCATTCCTGGTTCGATACTTCACATATGCGAAGCCGTTTTGTTGGTTCCGAGAAGAAGGCCGACTCTACCAACCTCGCAGCATTCCAGAAGAAACAATGTCGACCGGTATCGAGCTGAATATCAAGCGGCGTCCGAATTCGCGGCGAACGATGCCATGCAGCATCGAGTCATCTCGGGCCGTGATCAATTATGGGGAGACGCCGTGCTGTTCAAAACGCAGTTAAAATTCAGCCGAGTTCCAGGTCTCGCCATGAAACAGTCTCCCTGTCCCGGCTAATATCTTCCAAGTAAGTAACTGCGAAGCGTAAAGCGACCTTCGCATTGAATGGTCTGCTTTGCGTTTTTTTTCTTTCGGTGATTCCATGTTCCCAAAGACTCTACATTCTCTCTGTTGCTTCCTCTTTCACTTGATCGCGTTGAATGCCGCAATCGCAGCGGACAGTGAGCTGCTCCGTTATGCTCCGCATTGGTCGAGCAATCCACCTGTCCGCACTGTGGAATTTAACCGAGGAAACGGCAATGACCTTGTTCGCGCCGTCGAGGCGTTGCGGCCCGGAGATCGATTGCGCATTGCTGCAGGTCGTTACACAATTGACCGTATGTGGGACATCACAACATCCGGTACACCAACCGCTCCAGTGCGAATCGAAGCGGCCGAAGCAGGCAAAGTCATCATCACGCGTTCTAACTCTGAGCAGAACGTGGTGAATATCGGTCAGGGTCGATCGGTCGAGTTCCTGTGCATTCAAGGCATTGAATTCACAGGCGGAAGCCACGGTATGCGACTGGGAAAGTGTAAGAACGTGTGGATCGATAACTGCCATATCCACCACACCACTGATGTCTGCCTGAGCGCCAACAGCGCCGATACTTCCCGTCTCTATCTAACGCGAAACGATATCCACCACGGCGGCGGCCATGGCGAAGGAATGTACTTGGGAGCCAACCAAGGGGAGAAAGTAATGAGTGAAAGCGTTATTGCGCTCAATCACATTCATGACTGCGGCGGAAGCCAGGGGGACGGCATCGAAGTCAAACAGGGATCGTGGGGCAATCTGATCGCAGAGAATCATGTCCACGACACTCACTATCCCTGTATCACCGTTTACGGTACCGACGGCAAGTCAGTGAACACCATCGAACGCAATCTTTGTTATCGCAGCGATGACCATGTGATGCAGGTTCAAGGCGAGGCCGTTGTTCGAAACAATGTCCTCATCAGCTCCAAGGGAGCTTGCTTCGCGAGCACCGATCACCAAGGAAAGACGCTGAACTTGCAGGTTATTCACAATACGCTGGTCAACACGGCACATGCCTTCAGCGGCAGTTCATGGAACGGTCGCAGCGGCATGGTCTTAGCGAACAATATCCTCTATTCACGCGATGAAAACGCCATCAACTTCCCAAATGGTAACCAAGGTGTAATGATCCGAGGCAATGTCGTCTTCGGAGCCGGCAATGACCATGGTTCGGCACGTGGTAGAGGACTCAATGACTTTGTCAGCATGAGCTGGGATGGTAATAAGCACGACGCGACTCCGAGCCCGGACGCACCACTCAACAAAGCAGACGATCAATACCGATTGGAATTTGATTTGAACGGTAAGAAACGAAGCGATCCGATCGCAGGTGCGATAAGCCCTCGTTGATTGAATGCAAGCGGAACGACTTCAAGCTGAACACCAGTACGAAGCCGATGCCGGTTGCCAGAATACTGACATTGCTCATCAATTGTTCCACCGCTTCACCGCGTTTGGATGATTCGCCGCCGAAAGCCAATGAACAACCAGGCGGCGGGATATACTCAGCCGACTTCAGATCGCTTTTCAGCTTTCTCAGCACAGTCGACGGCAACACACCGGCTCGCAAATAGCCTCTCACTTCGTTGATCGGACGATCATTGAAGCGAGTAATCTGCGACGGTTCCGATTTCAGCTCGCCGGTGCCCAGCGATGCTAGATGAACAATCGACCGCGATCCGTCGGCGGCCGTGGCCAAGAGTTCGGCTTGATTGATATCCGCCGAGTTCGCACGAGTGAACCCTTTCACTCGCACGCGAACCGGAAGCTCAACATTGCTCTCGACGATAGACCCGCCGACGGTTCCTTCCAGACTACCGTGTAACTGTCTCGACAAAGAACCATACTTCAGATTCAAACGCTGCAGTTCTTCTTCACTGATACTGTAGACCAGCTTTGGATAAACATCCGTCAAATCCGCCGTGGTCTGCACCACGTCCGCATAACTGTGCAACAGGCTACGGATGCGTTCTCCATAGGCTCGCATGGCTGGTTCGTCAAAGCCGCTGATGCGCACTTCGATCGGCGCGGCGTACGGCGGCCCCTGCTCCAGCATCAGAATCCGTACTCGTGCCTCAGAGAATTTTGCGTTCGCTTCGTTCTGTAACTTACGTACCAGTTCCACGGTTTGACGACCGCTGCGAAGTTGAACGAGCGCTTGCGCATAGGCCGGAGTATCTTGTCGAGAACCGATCATGTTGTAATAGAACGAAGGTGCGTTGCGACCGAATACCCAGTCGACCGATTCGGAATCGCTTGTATCCAGGAAAGCGATGTCACCGGGATAGACGGATATTGTCGAACCAGGAGCAATCTCGACGACTACTCGTAGGGTGCGAGTATCGTCATCGATCAATGAGTTCATCGACTTCACGGTAGCCGGGACGGATTGCTTTCGAATTTCCAAGCTCACCGACTCGCCGATCTTCAATGAAGCAATTCGACTTGGAGGGATACCGAACTGCGCTTCGAGACTCTGATCTTCGCAGATGACAAAGGCTCGCGAACCATTCTGCACCACCATCCCTTCGTGAATGGTTCGTTCGACAATCGATCCTGCATATGGTGCACGAAGGATACAACGATCCGCTTCGACAGCAGCCGCGGCAATGGATTCCTTGAGTGAGGCGACCAGCGCACGCTGCATGTCGATCTTCTCGGATCGCGTTCCGAGAACAAGGTCTTCGAGGTTCTTTTGAGCTTGGACTCGAGCCGCTTCGGATTTGCGAAGTGAGGTCTCGGATTGTTCTATGTCTTCTTTGGAAATCGCTTCGGAACCGGCCAGCCTGCTCCGGCGCTCGAAGGCTTGACGAGCCAGGGTCAACTAAACATCGAGCTGCTGGACACCGGCTCGCGCGGCTTCAATGACTTCCTTTCTCGGTCCTGCAATCATCTCAGCGAGAACCGCTTCAGCGGCTTGCAGATCGGCTTTGAGTTTCCGGAGTTGAGCCTGCGGCAACTCGGCGTTCAAAGTCGCCAACACTGCGTCCTTGTCGACGCGCTCACCTTGCTCGACAAGCACTCGTTCGACTCTCCCGGATCGTTCGAAGCCCAGGTCACTCTTTCGCTTTGCACGAACCATCCCAGAGCATCGGGCCTTCGATTCCCAGACATCGATCTTCTGTGCACGTCGAACCTCCACTGTCATCAGGGATGGCGAGTCGGAGACAGCATCGGACGACTGCGGACCTGCAGAAGGTATGGCGAGCCATGCCCAAGCAGCTCCGACCGCCAAGATGACGGCCGTCACAGCAATTCGGCGCAACCGCACACGTGCGCGGCTCGATTTGCGATTCAACATTTCATGACTCATGTAGGCAAGGAGGTAACAGCTCGATCGTGTCGGCAATCAAACCGAACGAGGGACTCAGGTGGAAACAGTGCGCGGACTTTCCCTTAACTTCAATTCCGTAGCTTGGTCGATGAAGCGGGACATAGGAACCGACATCCGAGCGCGGGCTGACCGGATCACCCACCGCGTAACCGTCACATCCCGCACGACACGTTTCATAGGATGCTCGACTGCTGCTTGTGCATCAGACGAAACAAACAGCCGGAAAAAGAGTCCACGTGTGCATCCCGATTTCAGAATCCTATCAGGGCAGAGTGTTTGCCTCGCTCAGCCCTCATGCTCAAACGGTCTCCTCCGGGACAGACATACGGCGACCGAACTTATGCACACACATTCCCCCGAGAAGAATGCCACGTGCACGACTGAGCCGTTAAGAAGATTCAACTTGAGAACTCAGCGCGAAAGAGTCCCCTGTGGATAAGCGATCGTTCGACGCCATCGTCATCGGCTCCGGCATGGGAGGTCTGACCACAGCCAGCCTTTTAGCCCAAGCCGCCAAGATGCGAGTCTTAGTGCTCGAACGGCACTTCAAGCTCGGCGGTTTCACTCATTCGTTTCGACGCAAACAGTTTGAATGGGATACCGGCATACATTATGTCGGACAGATGCAGTCGGGCACGCTGACACGTCGAGTCATGGATTACGTTACTGGCGGAAGTGTCGAATGGAATCCGATGAGCGAGGTCGTTGAACGGCTTCTGTTTCCCGACACTTCGTTTGAGATTCCGCGTGGAAGCGGAAACCTACACGCGAAACTGGTGGAACGATTCCCGGACGAGCGTGCAGCGATCGATCGGTATTTTCGCGATGTTCGCAAAGCGCAATTGTGGATGAATCGCTGGTTCATCGCCAAGACTCTGCCGAAATATGCAGCCGACCTGTGGCTGCGTTTCGGAAAGGCTCGAGCCATGCAGATCACCGCGGAGAGACTGCTTGCAGTAAAGAGCGACGAACTGCGAGCGATCCTTACGGCGCAGTGGCCAGACTATGGAACTCCCCCTGAGCAAAGCGCTTTTGCGGTCCATGCAACGGTCGCAGCCGACTACTTCGACGGCGGCTTCTTTCCTGTCGGAGGCGGTAGGACGATAGCAGAATGCGTGAAAACAATCGTGACGCAGCGAGGAGGAGAATGCCGCACCGGACACGAAGCCGTTCGCATTCTCACCAAACAGAACCGAGTCACTGGCGTGCGGGTGCGCCACAAAGGGGATGAATTCGAAGTCCGCGCTCCAGTAGTTATTTCCAACGTCGGAGCACGGAACACGTTCGCGAAGCTGCTGGATGACAACGTCGTCGCTGCCGAGCGCAGCAAGCTCGACCAGATAGCGCAGGGAGTCTCGGCAGTTGTTCTCTTCCTCGGTTTGAACTCCGACCCGCGCGATCACGGATTTGATGATGCGAACTACTGGATCTACAGCAGTCTTGATGTCGGTCGCGAGAGTGATTCGACTGAGACTGAACGTTTCCCTCTGAATGCCGCGTTTGTTTCATTCGGATCGCTGCGTGATCCCCAGAAGAAAACGCACACGGCACAGATTATCACCTTTTGTAATTCGGATTCGTGGAAGGCGTTTGAAGATTCACAATGGATGCGCGCGGTGGCGACTATGAAGCTCGCAAGGAACGCATCGCCGAGTCTCTGCTGGAGTTTGCCGAACGATCCATGCCCGGACTGCGAAACCTGGTTGAATATCACGAGCTGGCAACGCCGCTGACCGTCAAGAGTTTCACCGATCATCCCGGTGGACAAGTGTATGGACAGCCGTGTACTCCGGATCGTTTGGACTCCAAACAATGGCGCATTGAAACGAGTGTCAAGAATCTCTTTTTGACCGGTAGTGATGTCGGTCTGCCCGGAATCAACGGTGCCATGATGGGCGGCGTAATGGCGGCAGCTCGCGCTCTCGGACCATTCGGCCTGATGCGGATCATGACCCGCGTACATTGGCCGATCTCCCGCAAATGAAAGCGGAACGGCGCATGCCGTCCGATGATGCACTATCGTTTTTGAAGAACCGGACGGCTTGCGCCGTTCCGCTTGAAAGGGGGCTCCGGGAATTGAATCGATGCAGCTCTTCGGAGGTCGTCTCTCGCTCGATAGGCACGTGGAGACTCGGCGTTATGTTCCGCGCTTAAGTAATGGATTGTTTAATCGATACGATCGAATCTATTGGGAGGACAAAACTGAGGTCTCGCGTGAGGTGTGTAAACAGGACGATGCTAGAGTTGGCAGCCGGAAAGTCGCGGAACTTGCGATCGGTTATCCCTTGAAAGCATCATGGCCAAGCTCGCGTTTCAGCCTCAAGATATGACCTTCACGAAAGCGGCGGACATCTATTTGTCCGAAGTCCGAAAAGGGACTGCGCCGTCGATTGAAGACTTCGCGCGCGCCTTTCCGCATTTAGCTGACTCGATATATCGCGAGTTCCATTCGATCCTGATGCTCGAAGATGCCTTGCGACACAACATACCTGAAGAGCCGCCGAAGCTGCCGAAAGAGATCGGCGGGTGCAAGCTGGAGGCTGAACTGGGACGCGGAGCTATGGGGGTCGTATACCGAGCCTACCAACCGTCTCTGGCTCGGCCGGTCGCAGTCAAAGTAATTCCGTTGCAGGATGTAAATGCCAACGCATCGGTGGCTCGATTCGAAATCGAGAGCCGCGCGATGGCGGCTTTAGAACATCCGAACATCGTGCCGGTCTATTCGTCGGGATGCGAAAGTGGGTACGGATACCTGATCATGAAGTTCATCGAGGGACGCAGCCTCGATCAACTTTTGTACGGTGAAGCATCCTACCGCAGTCAGATTCTTCTCGCGAATCTCCGCAGCGATTGGGATGCCTTCGCACAGTTCGGCAGCCAAGTAGCAGCGGGTCTGCAACACGCACACGATCGCGGCTTGATCCATCGCGATGTGAAGCCGGCCAACCTATTGCTCGATAACAACGGCAAGATCTGGATCACCGACTTTGGTCTCGCCAAGATGACCAGCTACGCCATGTCGCTCAGCGGAACCGGCGATGCCATCGGTACGCCGCGCTACATGGCTCCGGAACAACTGCGAGGCCAATGCGATGCACGCAGCGACATCTATTCGCTCGGCATTACACTCTATGAACTTGCCGCCGGCGAACGAGTCTGGAACAGTGAGACCTATGAAACGCTGACGCGCGGACGAAGCGGATTGCAATTGCCGCAGATCCAGTCTCGCAATTCCGACATTCCGCGCGACCTCGCCAAGATCATCATGAAGGCATGCGAGTTCGATCCCGAACGTCGCTACCAGAATGCAGAAGAGTTGCGATTTGTGCTCGAACGCTTGGCGCATGGCATAAAGCCGGGTGACCGCCGCGGGCCGCGCCGCTTGACAGACGACGAATACCGCCGTCGCGCACGCCGAACTATGAATCTCGCTTTCGCCGGCATCGGAGTCTGCGTCGCGTTGGCACCGATCGGAGTAGTCCTGATCAATAAACTGCGACTGTCGATGCCTACACCGCAAATTGCTGTTGCGGCAACTTCACCCGGCTCGATCTCCGGTGATCCTGCAACAGTCGCTGCATCCAGTTCTCAGAACAGCGTTCCATCGAACTCGCCGTTGAACAACGAATCGACGGCCGAACGAATGCAACAGCAGATTCGGCCGAATTATCTGGAACGCCTAGCCGGAATAGAGAGCGGCAATCCGGAAGAGGAAGTCGCTGATTACTTCCGTAAAACCGTAGCCGAATCAGCCGGCGAGTTTCATCTTTCGGAACCCGAGAAACAACAGTTGGTGGGTCAAGTCGATCGACTGCTCAATCAGATGCGCGATCGGAACTACACCAAAGAGGACATGAAATCGTTCCTCACCGGATACCGCGGCACCATACTTCCGCTGGCCACGCGAATGATCAGTTATGTTCGCGTCGTCGAGCATTCGCGTTTGTTCCCGAATGAGAAAGCGGAAGCGTTCGTGATCCTACGGCGGTTCGCGAAGGCTGTCGTCAACCGCTACATTCCGGAAGACGACGCCCTATTGCTGGAGACCATTCTTACGCAAGGCAAACGGTACACGATCAACGACATCGTCAATGCCGATATCCCGCCGGAAGTCTTGCGACATTGGCTGGGCGCGCTCCACCAACGCACTGCTGTGCTCAACATGGATCTGGATCGTGCGCCTATTCGACTGGAACCGGAACTGGAACGAGCGATCCAGTTCGCCGATCAGAAGCGGAATGCCGGCCAATAACTCTCGTGGTTCCATTAAAGCGGAACGGCGCACGGGTTTGTTGATTGAATTCAAGCGGTACGGCGCGAGTCGTCCGGTGAAGTGAGATCGATCGTGAAGAACCGGACGGCTTGCGCCGTACCGCTTGCATTAAAAACCGCGAAAACCACTGGGGTCGATGATCGACTGAATCGGGACACCGACACTAGACGGGAGCACGTGCGCTGTTCCGGATGCGACATCCGGTGTGCATTGCCAACCTCCGCCGAGTGCTTGAAACACGACGATTAAGTTACGCACGATTTCGGCTTTGGTTTGCACAGCAGCGATCTGCTGTTTCAGCAACTCTGTCTGAAGAACATAGACGCGGCCGTAGTCGATGGCTCCCTCACGATACGATGCTTCGGCTTTCTCAACAGCCGTGGCGGCTGCGGTCACGGACGAATCCACCGCGCGCAATTTGTCGAATCCGAGGACGTAAGCCACTTGCGCATCTTCGACTTCGCGCTAAGCCTCCAGGACCGATTGCCGGTAGCCGAACGCCAAGCTCGCAAAAACAGCTTTCTCGGCTTCAACGTTGTTTCGTATGCGGCCGTATTGAAGGATGTTCCAACTAAAGCCGGGAGCGATAAGACCGGTGCTGCTGCGTCGATTAAACAGCTTGCCGAAGTCCTAGGCTGAATAGCCGATGCTGCCGAGCAGACTGATGTGCGGATAGAATTCGGCTTCCGCTACGCCGATCTTGGCGCTCTGCGCCGCCAGTCGTCGCTCTGCGGATCGAACATCCGGACGTCGGCGAAGAAGGTCTGCCGGTATTCCGAATGCTAAGTTGATCGACGGTTCGGGAATGTTCCCCGTCGCACCGGCGGCACCTGTCAGATCTGCGGGTGGATAGCCGAGCAGTAGGCAGAGACGATGGTTCGATTGTCGTCTGCGAATTTCCAGGCCGGGGATGACCGATTCCGTCTGTCCAAGAATGGTTCGAGCCTGAGCCGAATCGATGGCGTTTCCTAAACCCGCATTCAACTTATCTTCAGCGATCTTGAGCGTTCTCTGCTGTATCTCAAGATTGCGGGATGCAAGTTCCATTTGAGCTTCGAGCGATCGAATCTCGACGTAGGCTGCTGCTACCTCAGAGCAGACGAGAACCATGACGTCCTGATGTATCGCCTCTCGCTCGCACGCTGTCGCTTCAGCCGCTTCGATAATGCGTCTGTATCGTCCCCAGAAATCGAGCTCCCAGGATGCCTGGAGTCCGACTTGCCAGTTCTCCGGGTGGGTATTCGGAGTAAAAATGCCAGGTATGGAAAAGAAGTTAGCAACGTTCGTGCTCGTCTTCGCATTGCTGAAGCTACCGACCCCCGCCTGAGCTTGAGGGAATAGGTTTCCCGTTGCGACGGCTTGTCGATATCGAGCCTCTAAGACTCGTGCTCCGGCTTCTTGTATCGATAAATTCTGCATTCGGGCCGTGCAGATCAGTTCCGTTAACGTCGGATCGTTCAGATGCAACCACCACTGGGACAAATCGGTGAGGTTACCGTAGTACTCAGGTCGAGAAGAGATCGCCCAGTTGTCGTTGACACGAGTCCAAGGACGCGCGAAGTTCGGACCGACTTTGCAGCCTGCGAAAGAAATCGCGATCGTCGCGATCATAAGGCATAGGGCTGTACAGCGTGTTCGGCTCGGCATTGACCGCTTCCTTGCGTTCCTCGCGATTTGTTTCGCGACTGTCTGATTGCGAGCGTCCTGCATGCAATCGAGTCGACAGCTTCTCGGTAATTCGACTACGCCGCGCCATTCGGCTGAGGCGGACTGTCGAACTTGGCACAACTGCGATCATCGGCAGTCTCGCGGTAAACAGGATGGATCGCCGTAAACTCACCGGAGACTCGACCAAGTGGCGAGAATGGACATGAGAAAAAACTCAAACAATGATTCTCGCCGCACAATCCGTCGTTTCAGCACTGCTTCAAATCAAATCGCTGGGTAGTGACGGTTCTTAGGCTGCCGCGTTGGCGAACATGCGCCAAAATTGGTCAGACAAGGGAACGACGTCGCCCGTGTGAATGCTCGATCGAAGGAGACGTCGAACAGAGGATGACTCTGTTTGATACCGTCGGCTTGATTAATCAAAGGTTGAGCGCGGTGAAGTGATTTACGCCCCATTTCGCTATGCACCGCCTATGGATCACGCCGACACTTCTCGTTTGAAAACCCTGGCTAGCCAGTTTCATTCGATGCTGATGCACTTTCAGCAAACCGAGTTTCACACGGGCGCGTCCTTTGACTTGCTCGCACTCGCATCACTCGAACGATGCTATCTTCTCGGCGAGTTTCTTAGGCACAGCGGCTATGTGGATTTCGAATGCTTGTCGGTCTTGCACGACAGTGTTCGACGCACCTGGCTGCACAAGGAAGGCCTGGTGCTGGACATGCGATTCAGCAACGAAATCGACTCGACGTTGACCGAGTCTGTTTCCCTCTTTTGGCTCAAAGACCGAATCGCGACGATTGTCGATACTTGTCCCGCCAATTGGAGACATCTGCCTCTAGATCGTTGGAACGAATTCGAGAAGATCTATGTGGCCATGATCCAGCAAGGTTGGTCAGCGTAAGAGCTTGTTGATTGAATCAAAGCGGAACGGCGCAAGCCGTCCGGTTCTTCACGATCGATAGTGCCCTACCGGACGGCTTGCGTCGTTCCGCTTGAATGCTGTCGGCTGTGCTACAGAATCCCGAGTACCGAGTCGAGCAGTCCGGCTTGGGATTCCACTTCCGGGACACCGGTAAGCATCACCATCGGCGGTCGTTCGCAAAAGATCGTCACATCTCCGGTGACGCTCGAGCCGAAGAGCCATTGAGGTGCGATCCAGGAGTTGGCAGCGACAGGTATGTCCACTTTGACGTGAACAACCGGCGTCGTCTCCGTTATCTTTGTCGGTGAGACTTGAATGCTGTAATGCTTGACACCGGCACACTTCAGCAATGATTCAGCCGTCTTATAAGCCTCATCGGCAGCAGCACCCGGCACCATGGCATTGCGTGCGCCTTCATATGCCGCTGTATCCGCAGTGTGCTGAAGCATCAACACGCGACTCAGCTCTAACATTCCGGCGAGAAACGCCAAGAGCAGCGGAAGCGTCATGGCAAACTCAACGAGCGCTGCGCCGCGTCGAGTCCCTCTTCGATGGGATCGTAATCGAATACGCATAGGCTCAATACGTGATAAGGTTCGGAAGATTGACCAGAATGTGCTTGAATGCTTGACGCAATTCATCCCCGTCAGCGGCATGAATGTGGAACCCACGTCCGATGCTCGCCACCTGCTTCATCGATTCCTGATCAGCTTCATCCGAATAGGTAACCGTAAAGATCATGATATTCTGCGACGCCGCCTGGGATGCTGCCGAGATCGGATCGGTGCCGATGTTATGCTTCCCGTCCGTGACGAGAATCAACACCCGTGTCGCCCAAGGCCGCGCGGTACGAGTGTCCGAAAGGCAGTCCACGCCGGCTAGAATCCCGCCGCCGATATTGGTGAACGTACCGATATACGATTGAGTATGCAGTGCGATGGCGGTTCGTGCGGCGTCAGTTCTATTGCCGAGCGGCACCTCGTTAAGCCCCAATTCGCTGTACGTGCAGAGTCCTACATGTTCGTCATGGGGTGACTGATCGATGACATCCAAGAATGAACTAATGGACGTCGCGGCCTTGCGCGCATCGGGAACGAGTGGAGCGGGCATACCCGGCAAGAAGCCCGGAGCATACGGCAACCTGTCGGAGTTTTGATCGATGGGAAAGGTCATCGATCCGGACCGATCCATCACGATAACGATGTCCGGTTCCGCGGCAGTGCTGATCGCTGACTTGAACGGTTTGAATTCGATCGGCAGTCCCATTGTGGGAAAAATCATCGGGACCTTCAGTTCTCCCCGGCTGCGATTCGAACTGAATTGGGATCGTTGCCGGAAGCGAATTGATAACGCTCCCATTCGGAGAGGCGAGTTGATACGCCGAACTCGAGCTTGGTGTCATCGATAGTTATCGTCTTCTCACCGACGCGATTCAGCGACAGCATGCGAGCTGCAGCAGCGACTGCATGTTCGCGACTACCACTGACGTTGTATACCCTGCCTGCGGCGCGCACGGCTGAATCGGATGCGATCTGCAGTTCGGTACGGGACAATTCCATGTATGCCAAATTGACGGCGTAGGAAGCCACGGCCAAGGTGACCGGGATCAGTATTGCCATCAGAACCATCGTCGATCCGCGACGAAGATTCATGCGAAGCTCTTGATGACTTCGTCGAATCATTGGGACTCTCCCTTCGAATCGTATTCGGCCATCAGATGCACCGACTCGGAGAAGACTTGATCGCGTATAAACCACCGACCGATCAATGCGTTTTGTTCGATCGGTATGTCGATCCGAACCGTGAAGATGTCGCCGAAGGCGAGCTGTTTCGGATCATCAGGCTCGCAAGTGAAGCTATATCCTTTGATCTTACGTTTCCTCAGAAGGAGATCGCATTGGCACTCCAACGTAGTCTTTGACATGCCTGGAATTATGCCGAGTCGAGCGCATTCGTAGGCGGTGATCTTCAGCGACTGACGCAGGTAGATCAATCTGCAAAGTTCAACCGTCCCCATAGTAATGAGGAAGAAGATGGGCAGACAAAGAGCGAACTCGACGAGCGATGCACCTCGACGACTTCTCGAACGGAGCTTTCCGGCACAGCACATAGCGTTGAACTCGGAACCAATGGGATTCGGCGGCCCATTGAAAAACTAGCCCGTGAACAGATTGCCGCAGGTCAACGTGCAGCCGTTCGAAGCTCAGGAAAACGTACTTTTTTCATCCGCTTCCGATTCTGCCGAAAATAGGAATATGTGATATGGAGATTGCATTTCCAACCTATCGAATTTGCCGATAGACGCAGCAATTCACAGCATCGAATTACGAAGGGGAACGGCGCAAGCCCAATGCCACCTACTTTCCGGTCAGCCTGGGGGTGTTTCAGGAGGTTCTGACCGCTTTTGCTTAGCGAGTTGTTTTTGTACTTCGTCGTTTTGGGGCGACGCGAGTGGCCACGCGTGAGTACGAGCGTATCGCTTGCGATGTGGTAATCGTTGTTGTGCGGCAACAACAGGGCGATTTGGTAAGCGGTGGTGAGTGCCTCAGGCGTATCGTGCCGGGTTCAGAGCTTGATCTGGAACACCTTCCAAACGCCGTAAAGCTCAACTCCGGACAGGCACTCCGGCGATCTTGGCCGCTTGCCGACGAAACTGCACAACTAGGTTGTAGGCGATGATGCTCGCCAGCAGTTCCTTCATCATCATGTCGACGCTCTTGGCACGTATCCTCTCCGTCTCCAGAGTCACCTTCACGTCGCGAATATCGAACTCAACGTCGTAGCGCGCTTGTTGCCGCACCGGCAGTCTTGGCATCACTTCAGGTTAGAGACCAGCTCCAGCGTCTTGCCGCCGGGCAACACAACTTGGTGAATGAAGACCCGAATCTCGGCGTCAGCGGGCAACTCCGGGTTGGACTTCAGTTCCTTGTCAGACGGTTTCCATAGCAGCTGATACGTATGAGCCATCACCTTCCTCGACGAGTTCGGCCTTCTTCAGGTGTGAATTGAAACGCACCTTGCTCAAGCAGAACAGAATTTCTGCTGTGCTTTACGCAGGACCAAGCGACTTGGAAGATACCGAAGGCCGTATCGGCCAGGATGATACTTTCATTCGGTAGGAGCCGACAACATGTGCGGCTTGCTTAGCTTCGCTGACGTTGTTCGGTCCGCATATCGGATCGATCTGCGGCACCACCGCACAACCGGTTTGCAGCTCGTGAGCCACCAGGAGCTGAGCTTACGGGCCATACGCTCGCTGTGTTGATTGCTCGCAGGCGGAAAGGCTTTGGCCAGTTCCTCTGTCGCGCGAGTGTTATCGTCGTGCCATCGATAATGAACGCGCGATGACCCAGAAGCACCGGTGCGCTTCCGGCCAGTCGTGTACATAACAGCAATGAGAAGTCTTCACCAGCCTTCAGCGTGAGCCTCTTCGGGCTGCGTTGTATGCCGAAGTGTTGTAAGAGAGCGTGTTTTCCACTCGCCGATTTTTCGGCAGCAGATCGCGATGCTGTTCAAGTAGTCTCGCAACAACTTCCCGAAACGAAAGCCCTCCGTAGAGCCGCTGCAGAATCATCATCCATAGCGTCGGAGCTTTCCGGTATAGACCTGCCGAGTGTTGGGGCGAACCTCATCTTCGAGTTCCGCCAGAACTTCTTCCGATCGAAGTAGCGTGCTAAGTAACTGTTCAGCTTTAGCCGCATTCGCGAGTGCTTCATTCGATTCGTTGACGCCGCAGGAAGAGTCATGTTGCCACTTCGACAGGGAAAACAGAAAATATGTTCCCTGCCGCAATTCCCGTGCCGAAACTCCGTCTGGATCAGCTAAACACAGATTTAACGAAAGTAGGTGGCATTGGGGCGCAAGCCGTCCGGTAACTAATTCAAGCGGAACGGGCGAGCCGTCCGGTAACTTAATTCAAGCTAAACGGCGCGAGCCGTCCGGTAGAGCACTATCAATCGTGAAGAACCGGACGGCTTGCGCCGTTGCGCTCGAATTCACTTGAGCAGCCTTTTACCAAGCAATGCTTATCCGAGCACTTATGCGTCCAAGTGTCTTGAGCAGGCATCGATCAAGCATTTCCGATCGATCGGCTTCGTCAAATAATCGCTACATCCCGCTTCTTCGGCACGAGCTTTATCTTCCGCCATCGTATGTGCGCTAAGCACTATAATCGGCGCCGTGAAGGCCCGCTCTCGTAGGGCTCGAGCCAGCATCAGTCCGTCCATCATCGGCATCTGCATATCGGTGATCAACAAACGATAGGGAGCAGTCGACTTGCCGGCCGCCACGACCAGCTTCAAAGCGTCGATTCCGTTGTCGGCGATGTCGACATCCCCTCCCGCTTTTCGCAACATCAGAGCGATCAGTTTTTGGTTATCGATTCCATCCTCCACCAGCAGGATACGCCCCTTCGCATAGAGCGGCTGGTTCTCGCTCGTCGGAACATTTGTTCCGACCGCTGTACGAGAGACGATTACCGATAACGGGTCGACCCCGTCTGCAGGGTCGACGAGCCGCATCGGGATTTGAAATCGAAAACAGGAACCGACATCCGTTTTCGTCCACAGCAACTCGACATCTCCTCCCATCAGTCTCGCCAGCTTGCGACTGATCGCCAGTCCCAAACCATTACCTGAATGACGTCGTGTCATCGAGCTGTCCACTTGTACAAACGGCTGAAACAACTCGGCAACTCGGTCCTCCGGAATACCGATCCCTGAATCTGAAACGTCAATACAAATTTGCGGCTCGGGACCTTCGGTCTCGCGTGACACGACCAGCCTGATCTGTCCTTGCTCCGTAAAATTCAATGCGTTGCTGACGAGGTTCATCAAAATCTGCCGGCAGCGAGTGGCATCGCCCTGAATCAGAGACGGAACTTGAGTCAGGTAGCTGATGGCGATCACCAGGCCTTTGGATTGAGCCATCGGGGTAACCAGTTGCTCGACCTCTCTGATCACCGACAGCAAGTTCATCGGCTGAACTTCGATCCGCACCTTTTCCGCTTCGATCTTGCTGATGTCCAGAATGTCATTGATCACATTCAGAAGATGACGACCGGCGCCGGTGATCGTATCAAGAATACGCATACGTTCTTGAACGTCTTCAAACAACACCGGGTCGCGCAGCAGATCGGTGAAACCGAGTATCGCCGTCAACGGAGTTCGGATCTCATGGCTGATGTTGGCCAGGAACTGCGTCTTGATGCGATTGGCGCTCTCAGCCTCTTCTCGCGCTCGTTTCAGTTTCGCTTCGCGCTCGATCTCCTCAGACACATCGGTGACCGTTCCATAGAGTTCAATCACTTTGCCGGACGAATCGCGTTTGGCTCGACCCTCGGTTCGCAAATAACGGACGTCAGACAGGTCGGCGAGCGGTTGCAGAATGAGAGTAAACGATTCACCGTGCTCAAGAGCTCGTTGCACGTGTACGTTAAGAGCCTCGGCCGACGAAGGAACAAAGTCTTTTAGGAACTCCTCGAACGGAGGAGGGTCGACTTGCTCATCGCGTCCGAAGAAACGAAATGTGGATCGCGACCAATGCGACTTCGCCGTCTCGACTTCGAATCGCCAATGGCCGGTTCGCGAAACGGTCTGAGCGAGTACCAACATTTGGTTGGCAGCTTGCAGTTCAAGTTCAACTAATCGCCGCTCAGTAATGTCGGTGATCGTTCCGACCATGCGCTCAGGTCTACCGTCCTGACCGCGCCGAACAACTTTACCTCGATCGAGATACCATCTGTACTCGCCCGATTTCGTACGCAAGCGCACTTCTTGGCTCTTCGTCGGCGTCTTGCCGGCCCAATGTCTCTCCAATTCCGCACTGATCGCCTCTTGGTCATCAGGATGCAACGCCGCTAAGAAAGAACTGGACTGTATTGGGAACTTCATCCGGTTCATATCCCAACAATCGGCACCACTGCGGACTGTAGTAGACATAACCGCTGCAGATGTCCCAGTCCCAGATTCCATCCATGGCGGCGTCGAGCACATAACGAAGTCGCTCGGCGTCTTCACAATCGACGATCGAACCATGGTCCGCATCCCAATGAACATTATCGACTGCGGGTACACGGGGTGCCGCTGATCGAACCATATCCGGCCCGCTCATAGTGAATCTCTAGGCAAGAGACATGGGCGTAACCAGTAAGATAGCAACACACTTCCAGGTTGTCAGTAGGCTCGCACTAGGTGCGTCCGCTTGCGCTAGCCCGGTAATGCGTACTCATCCATCAATCTGACATTGCGATTCACCGCGCGTACCACACGACTAGACGCTCCAGTTCTTCGTGCGCACTGAGCAAAGAAAGCCGCGCCCGATGCAGAGCTCCCGATAGTGGCGTATAGCCCAAGCTGCGATCGAGCGCAACGACTATCAGCAACATATCTTCGCGTTGCAGTTGTCTGCCGCGTCCCTGCCAGCGTAAAAGCCACATGCCGATCGGAAAAAGGAGTGCCAAAGCTCGGATGCTCTCAATGATCGACCAACCTCGACGGTCGGCCAACGCATATAGAAAACTAGATGAAGTCGTTTCCAAGAATCGATTGAGCGGTTTGTAGATCTCTGCATCAAGGATTCCGGCCGCTTGATCCAGTTCCTTCAGATCGACATCCGGATAGCAAGGGTCGACCACAGGGGCAGGCCCTTTGCCGCGCAATGATCGCCAAGCATTGCGCACCATCCGTAGTCGAGAGCCCCATTGCGGGCGATGTCGGCAGGCAGGATGTAAACGAGCCACATCTACCGCGGCTAAACGGAACAGTACTTTGGCATAGCCCTTCGGCTCGGTCCGCTCAGCAAAGAACGGCTTCGACTCGTCAGGCACAACATCGACCAGCGTCGCAATCAAATCCGCAAACTGCTTGTCGTTGAGATTCCTCAACTTGGCCTTAGCCACAAGCTGCGCGAATTGAAGTGCGTGAACCAATCGTCGAACGGGAGGATAACGATCATCGTTCAGCAGTCCGGCAGCTGCATCGAGCACGATTCTGGCACCTTTCCAATCGCGCGACTCACCGGGTTTGATCATGGGAGCCGGGATTGCTTCTGCTTCCAATCGGCCCGCTTTGACAAAGTCTTTGATGAACGGGAGATAGTCTTCCGTCGGCTTGCCCAAGTCCGCCGCGGCCGAAGGACAGGCTCGACGAAACGTCAGTACAGCCCGCTTATCCGTCGGGATCAACTGAAGAGGAAATATTTGGCAAATCGTCGGCTTATTTTCCAATCCGAACTTGGCATGCACGCGGCACAGACCGTTGTCCATGAGGAAGACACAACTGCCGTCGGCACGATGAGCCAATCGGTAGGCTTTCTTTCGGCCGCGATACCGAGTCATGATCGCTGTTCGTCGATACTCCGGCTCTTCATTCCATTTCTGACTTTGAAGCAGCCGCACATCATCGTCGCTGAGTGGAACAACACTGCCGCGGCAACAGTAACCGCACGTATGGCAATCCCATTTCTCTTCGTTATCCAGCGTGATAATCGGTAGCGACATCTGCAGCTCAAAACACTCGTTGCCCAAACCCAATGCAAGTCCCAGGGTCATTCTACCAGCCGCTCCATCAACTCGAAACCCGAAGCGAGCGAACCGGATTACCTAACAAACGCGGAACGGCGCAAGCCGTCCGGTGACGCACGATCAACTTTGAAGAACCGGACCGCTTGCGCTGTTCCGCTTTTATGAAATCAAAAGACCGCTTGACGAGCGTTCTGAAATTCCCGTCTTCCAAGCCCTCGAATCGCGAAAACCGGAGCTGACATAAAGCAATTACAGCCCCCGTTCCATTACTTGGCGGTCACTCGCACCGGTTTCAATTCGTGAAACCACAGATCGTCGTTCGGAACATCCAGCTCTAATCGCACGAATTTGCCCCGCGCATCGGAGACGAACAGAATCGTTCCTTCATCAAACCAAGCGAACTCCTTGCGCCAACGAATCACGAAAGTGTCATAGTGCAAATGTTCAAGGTCGGCCACTAGGTCAGGATAAGGTAGTAGCTTCAGAACCAGCTTTTCTCCTTCCGTAGAAACCTCGATATCGCCGTACAGCGGACAACGATAGGTTCCTGCATAAGCATCGAGCGCATGACTCGGCTTCGTATCCTTCACTGCGGGCGTGATGGCTTTTTTGATCCGCTGATTGAATTCCTCTCGAGACTTCTTGAACTGCTTCAAGTTATCGATGCTCCAATCCTTGTCATCACCTCCCAGCCACAGATCTAGACCACGATAGGCCAGCAAGTTCGTGATGGAAGTCATGCTGTTCGAGAGCACAACGATGCCGAGTTTCTCCTCGGGAACCATCAGGACTTGGGAATACATTCCATCGTATCCTCCGCCGTGCCCGACGACCTTCTTCCCTTTGTAGTCTGACAGCGTCCAACCTAATCCGTAAGCACGGAAGTGAGTGGACGGGAAGCGAGCCGAGGGCTTCATCGGCATCTTCATCGAAATATGCGCCTGAAACATTTCGTTTCCGGAGGCGGCACTGAAGACTCGCTTGCCGTCGATGGATTCACCCGCGCGTAACTGGAGTCGCAACCACTTCGACATGTCGTTGCTGCTAGAAATGATGCCGCCGGCAGCCGCCATGCTGTCCCAGTTCATCCACGGGATCGCCTTGTTCGAACCGTCCTCCAGTGTCTTATGCGGCGTAGCGTAGTTGCCTTGTTTATCCAAGTCTCTTATGGTCGTAATGCTTCTCGACATGCCGGCCGGCGTCAAGATTTTTTCGCTTACAAACTCAGGCCAAGCTTTGCCGCTCGCTGCCTCGATGACTTCACCTGCGGCCAGGAACATCAAGTTGGAATAGCCGTATTCTGATCGAAACGCCGACGCCGGTTCCAGGTGGACGGCACGTTGTAGAATCTCTTTCGGTGTATACGGAGTGCCCCACCACAAAAGATCGCCGCTGAATGTACCCAGACCGCTGCGATGACAGAGCAGATCGCGCACACGAATGTCCGCCGAAGCGGCGGGATCTTTCAATCGGAACCAAGGCAAATGGTCCGAGACATGATCGTCCCATTTCAGCTTGCCATCATCAACCAGGATCGCCAGCGCTGCGGAAGTGAAGGCTTTCGAATTGGATGCGATCGCGAACAATGTATCGCCGTCGACTCGGTCGCTCTCGCCGACGCGTCGCACGCCGTAACCCTTGCTGAGCAGCACGCGGTCGTCCTTCACGACCGCGAGTGCTACACCGGGACTTGCCAATCCTTCAGAACCTGTTCGATCTCACGATCAAACTTCACAGCGATCGTACTGGAACTGTCGAGGAGAGCAGCGGCAGAACTACCGGCCGCAGACTTGTCTTGCGATTGCAAGGAACCGAATGACAGTACAACGGAGATAGAGCAGAAGGCGATTGAGCCTACGACGAACTTGCGTATGAACACGGAATGATGACTCCAAATAGCCAAGTAGCTGAGCAATGAGCTACGAGCAGTGTAATGCTTTCGAGTGCCGATAAAACAGCTACCGTCCGATCGCATCTGTTATATTTCAAGCGACCGCAGACAATGCTTCCAAGATCCGGTAGAACGAGTTCGACTCTTCGTCGAATCCATTCGAAATTGAGTCCTGCCCTTTCGTTCCTCAAGCTGATCCCGCCTTCCTTTTCACGCCCACCCCGCCTCAGCCCCTCACGGAGAATTCTTCAATGCGCAGACAACATTTCGTTCTCATTATCGCAATCCACTTGTTGATGATCGTCTCACCGGTTGCCGCCCAGCCGACGAAGGAAGTAACCAACAAGGGGAAGACCCCTCCGTATCCGCGCGTCAATGTCACCAGAACGTACGAAGTCGACGTTGCCTGGCCGAAGAAGCCATCAGACTTTATTTGGGGAGCGATGCCCGGAATCGCTGTCGATCATCACGACAACATCTGGACATTTACGCGAGCGCAACCGCCGGTGCAAGTTTATGCGTCGGATGGAAAGTTCCTGCGAGCCTGGGGCGAAAAAACGATCGGTAATGCGCATCACATCAAGATCGATCGAGACGAGAACATTTGGATCGCAGACATCGGGTTGCACGTTGTTAGGAAATTCTCACCTCAGGGGGAGATTCTTTTGACGCTCGGAACTCCCGGTCAGCCCGGAGAAGATGAGTCACACTTTGACAAACCGACCGATATGGCAGTTGCCCCCGGCGGGGACATCTTCGTTTCGGACGGTTACGGCAACAACCGCGTCGTGCAATTCGATTCGCACGGCAAATTCGTTCGAACCTGGGGAAAGCTCGGTAACGGAGTGGATGAGTTCAGTTTGCCCCACGCCATCGAAGTGGACTCGACGGGACGAGTATACGTAGCCGATCGCAACAATGCTCGAATTCAGATCTTCGACGCAAGCGGCAAGCTCGTGGATAGTTGGACCAACGTGATCATTCCATGGGGCTTCGCGATGACCAAGCATGACGAACTCTGGGTCTGCGGCTGTTCACCGATGCCATGGCGCGAGGATGCGAAGTACCCTGGAGCTCCGCTGAGCTGTCCGCCGAAGGATCAAGTAGTGATGAAGTTCAATCGTGAAGGGAGAGCGCTCCAGGTGTGGACGATTCCGAAAGGCGAAGACGGAATGGAGAAGCTAGGCGAAGTCAATTGGTTGCACGCCGTTGCAGAGGACTCGCAAGGTAATCTGTATCTCGGCGACATCATCGGCAAGCGAGCTCAAAAGTTCGAGCTGCAAAAGAAATAGATAACCGGCAGGTCAGCCCTCCGGCTACGCGTTCCATACCAATCAACTCCCGCACGCATCCTTGTACGACTGACAAACCCGAACCGCTTCCTAAGCCCCAATTGTAGAAACTGCAAACTGATCCAATGAGCCCAGATTGTCATTAACCGCAGATGTGCGCCGATCATCGCAGATGTGAGTACTGCTACTTATGATCTGCGAAAATCTGCGTCCATCCGCGGTTCAAATCTCTGCATTAGGAGGAAAGATCTGTAGCGAGAGATGATTATGGTCTCCGTGTTCAAACTCAGTTGTCCTGATGCCTTGTCGCTGACCAATCTGCAGGACATCCGGCCAGTCTTCAATCAAACTCGATCTTGCAATGAAAGACCTGTTTCCTGAACTCCGTTCGATCCTGTGGGCTGAACCCGTTGTTTCGAAGTGCGACTCTCTCCAATCGACTTAACCGCGCAATATGCGGCGCGCATGCGACTGTCACTGCAGTACTGTCGAGTTCCAATTCGCGCAAGTTGACATCGGCTAAACTGTCAGCTAGTCGCTTGATACCTTGATCCGTAATCTGCGTTCCGTTCAAAGTCAGCGTCCAGAGCTGTTCGGGAAGCCATGGAAGCATTTCGTCCGTGACATTCGTCCGGTCCAATCGCATAATGCGAATGTCCAATCGACCGAGCATTTTTGCACCGTCATCGTTCAACTTTGACCCGTTGAGGATGATCTCATAGGGACCTTTCGACCATGACCGAAAACCACTTCCCTGAATCGCCGAATCACTGAGATCCAAAACGGGTTGCAAGTAGTTCTGAGTTTCTGAAACCAGAGTCGCGATCTTGGCCAGATCCTCGTCATTCAAAGCCATCTTTCGAGCGTCAAACTTGCCGACTGCCGACCTATCCGTCAGCACTCCGTCAAGCGGCAGTTTCGGGACGGCTTCTGGATTCCCAGTAGTCCTGACAATCAAAATTTCGCCTCCGCGACGCATGAACCATTGAGTCGCATCCTTTAATTCGGCGTTCCGTTTAGCTTTTTTGGCGGCGAAGTCGAGCTGTTGGTTACGACCCTCGTTCAGCTCCGTAGCGTTCCTCACCTCCGTTATCTGCATCCACCCGGGCTTCTCGCTATGCAGTTCACGGAACGCATGATCCGATATGGAGGCCTCCCAAAGCGAGAGCATGGTGACTCCAAGTGAAAGAAGTGTCGGAATCTGATCGTCGTCGATCCGAACTTGGTGAAGTGACAGCGTTCTTAGTGAAGCGGAATGCCGAAGTGCTTCGAGCATCTCTTTCGAAACAGGAGAACCGCTTAGATCGAGGCGCGTCAATTGAGGCAACCGGCTGATTCCTTCCATTCCCTCCAACGGCTTCGAATGGTGGGTCCATCTGAGGTCCATGAGCCTAGAGGTGACCATCGACTGGATTCCATTCATGGTCGCGCTGGTCCCGTCCAACTCCAACAGCTTCGGAGAACAGCGAAAATGACTCAGCAGTGCATCATCGATCGCCGAACCATGAAGCTCGAGGCTACTCAGTGCGGTCAGCGATTCGAGCGCGCGAGATTCCTCGTCGTCGAGCTCCTGACCTCGATCGAGAGAAAGGCGTATGAACTTGAGTGAAGGAAAATGGTTCAAGTAACGGTATCCGCGCGGTGCCTTAACCATTGAGGGATCACCGTCCGTTACGAACCGCCCCCCTTTCTCAAAGTCGACGGCATAGACTCCATAGCCATCGTCTTCTCCCTTTGTATGCCAGTGAGCAACGAGGCAGCACTTCCCTGTGGATTTGACACGCAAAATCGTGAAACCCTTAAACGCCGGAAAAGCTTCGACATCGTCGCGGTGAAGTCCGGCGACCCTTATGAAGCCTCGTGGCAATGAGTCTTGCCCACGTCCCGAACTAGGCGAATAGCCGTGGTCACCGAAAATCTCGCCGTCGGTATCGTTCCATACTCCAATCAACTTCGGCTTATAGTCCTCAGCCATTCCCTGCGAATGCAAATTCAAGCCGAGGCTCACCCAACATGCCAAAACGAAGAAAAGACTCTGTCTCGCATGAACCAACATGCATGCCACCTTATGAATCATGGGTTACTCGACCACGGAACCTGCCATCGTCGGAGCCCATACTCGAAAGGAGATTCTGGGTCGAGTCAACCTGACTTCCGGAATGCTCCCGATAAAACCATACCTTAAGTCGGATTTACTGATAGAGCGCGCCGGCGGAACCTCCACTATGTGAGCGTTCAAATCTCAGATCCTGTCCATCTTGTTCATCCATGTTCAACTCGCCATTGTCTACCACACACTGCCGAATAGCCGCATGTAGTAGAACAGGGCAGGGGCGGTGATGAGCAAGCTGTCAAAGCGATCGAGAAAGCCGCCGTGGCCGGGTATAGTGTCGGCCATGTCTTTGATGCCAATGTCACGCTTGATCGACGACATCACTAGGTCACCACACTGGCCGAAGAAGCTCAACATCAATCCCATCACCAGCAGATGATGCCACTCAGCCAGCTTGGTACCGGCAAAGACGTAACTACCGACCCATATCGACAACAACGTCGTCAGGACCAATGCTCCTACCGCTCCGCCGATCGTCTTGTTGGGACTTGTGGCCGGGATCAACTTGCGCCGCCCGAATGTCTTGCCGCAAGTAAACGCGAACACGTCGTTGAGCTCGGTCATCAAGATGATCCACATCAAAATCGATCGATAACCGTCTTGATTCGACAGCCAACCCAAATGGCCGAGCGACGAACCCACCAGGAACAGGGCGAGTGCTCCGAGCGAAACACGCTTTAGATATCCGGCCGGCTGATCCTGGAACAATTCCAGGACCGCGATCAATGCGATGCCGAGTGGAACGGCGGCTAAGAACAATCCGTACCAAGGCTCGATCACCGCAAACCAAATGGTTGCGTTCGCAATGATTGTTCCGGTGAGCGCCCAGCGAAACCGATCCAGGCCGACGGCTTTGGAAAGTTCGCGCAAGCACAGAAAACTGAGCACTGCCAAGAAGAACCATGTCGTCATTCGGCCCATTAGGATCGGTGCCAAGATGCATACGCTCAGCAGATACCAACTGCGCAGCCTGGCAATCAGCTCCGAGTGCAACTTGTCACTGGTCTTCCCCAACACGTGAAGCACTCGAACGAGTATCGACGTCGCAATCAATGCCGCGACGACAGAGCCCGTGAGCAACGCAGTGATCGGCCTGTCAAACATCAAAGACGGATCGAACATCTTGGCAAGCGAACTCATCCTCGTCGGCTCCGTAACCATTTCGCCGCGCGGCTCAAGCGACGCACCGAAGTGATGCAACAGCCGACGACAACGATGACCAAGACCAAATTGACCCAAGATAGATGCGGCTTGTTTGCTACGGATTGAAGCCAATCCGGTAACACGGCCATGGCAACTGCCAAACCTGTGACCAATGCCATGCGCTGCGGCTTAGCCATCGGGCCGCAAAAGTCGTTCGGCGCTCCGGCAGAGACCGCCATCATGCGGACGTATGGCACGAACACGACCATGACCGCTGCCGCCCAACCCAACCACGGTGTGGCGAACGAGGCGTAGCCGAGCCCGACGAAAATCGCGACATCAGAAATACGATCGGGAACTTCGTTGTAAAGCTCTCCGACTGCAGATGCTTTTCCTGAATCGACAGCCACCATGCCGTCGAACAGATTGCACAACAACCGAAACTGACAAAGCAGCCCGATTCCAATCCAAGCCGCTCGCTCCACGATTCCATCTAGTGAACTCGTGGCCGCCAATAGCACCCCGGCTAACATGGCGCCCACCATGCCCGCAACCGATATCGCGTTCGGAGAGAATCTCCAGCGGATCAATCGATCGGTAACGACTCGAGCCCATCGGCTGTCGCGACTCCGAATCGGACGGCGCGAAGGAGTCTTCACCTCGCTGCCATGATCTACATCCGTCGATCTATCAACTTTATCGCTCACAAACTTCTCTTTTTCCAGCTCGCGATCAAACAGAGAACTGACTTGGATAGGAAGAGCCCACCGAACTTCAAATTGTTCGCAGAGCGAAGTTCTCAAATCCACGTTTCCATGCAGCCGAACTGCAATCGTCGGCCGCCATTATGCTCATCGCAGATCCAAAAGCCGAGTGGTCATTTTGGAACGAAGTCATTGCCGCAAAATTCAAGCGGAACGGCGCAAGGGGGCTGTTGATTTAATCCCAACCCGAAGCGTGAGTTTTGAAGTTGCGATTTTGGATGGTTTTTCGTACTCGTACTCGATGCGTCATGATCGAGTACGAGTACCGCCTGCGGCTGAGTACGAGTACGAATATTCAGGAAATGCCGAAGCCTTCTATCAGCATTTCTCGAAAAGCGCAACTTCTAAACACGTGAGCGAGGGACCGCATCCCTCGATCACCCGTCGGGTTACGATTAAGCCGCCAAGCCACTGGCGGTCCGGTGAAGCTCCATCAATCTTGAAGAACCGGACGGCTTGCGCCGTTCCGCTTTCATGAACAGAATATGTCCTTATACTCTGGGTTTTGTGCCAGGCCGTGCACTCTCTCACATCATCATTTGAGGACGACATGAAACGCGTTACCGGAATCGGCGGCATCTTCTTTAAGGCCCGAGACGCCAAAGCGTTGCGTGCTTGGTACAAGACGCACCTGGGTATCGATGTACAAGATTGGGGCGGGACGGCCTTCTCTTGGTCGGACGACGAAGGTAAACCGACCGGCGGCATGACTGTCTGGTCGGTGAACTCATCCGAAAACGATTACTTTGCCCCGAGCACAGCCCAGTTCATGGTGAATTACCGCGTAGCGGATCTTAAAGCTCTGCTGCAAGCCCTGAAGGATGAAGGCTGCAATGTGGTGGACAAGTTCGACGAGTCGGAGTTCGGCAAATTCGGCTGGGTCATCGATCCCGAAGGCAACAAAGTTGAACTATGGGAACCGCCTGCCGGCCAATAGCTTCGAAACGACCTACAACCGTACCAGAGCACTAGGTTCTGACTCATAACATGTGGCTGCGTCTCTCAGCGACGCAGAATCATCAGCGTTTCGGAGAAACGCTGCTACGTGGATTCGTCTTTTGAGATAGAACACTAGTCGTTACTTCTTGAGTATCCACAGGTCAGTGACGTAGTGGCGCTGCCGCCAGTTCAAATGACGTTCGTCGAGTTTCGTCCAACTCAAAACGATTCGTCCGTCGGACGTCGCACTGCTTGGAACTTCAAACTCCTGCTCTGTCACTTGGTCATAGCGATCGCCGGTTCGAATCTTGACCGCCGGCACACCGTCGATCTCAAGCGGCGACTCGCGCTGTGCGACCAACCGCACGACATAGCGAGCTGACGGCGTGAGTGAATTGAATTCCAGTTTCGGTAGATCATCTTGATAGACATGAAAGGAAAGTCGTAGGTTATTGCGCAGCGGGCTGATGTTTCGCTGAGTCGGAATCACCGGCAGTGCGGCGTCGGTTTCTTGTGAGCCGCGCACCACGTCGGCGATGTCCAGCACCTTGGTAATGTGATGCGACTTGCCGACATGCCCGAGAGATTCGTAATAAGAACCGGGACCTGGGTATTCCCAATGCACGATGCGCCCGATCTGCTCGCTCCTCGCAACGCCCGGTTCCATCTTACGAATCTCGGCAAATCGATCTTCGATCCACCACCGGTTGTTCAGCGGATAACGTATGAAATCGAGCATACAGCCGCGTTCAAATCCGCTCGCTCCGTATTTGCTTACGCTCGTCTGATACCCGATGTCTCGGAACAACTGATCTGCTTACGATTCGATGCGCTGCAGCATCTCGGGATGTACGGGTTCCGTATCTGCTCGAGCCAATATCGTTTCGGCTAACTTCATGGCCATGTCGCTTTCGAAACTGTGCGAGTCGAGAGTCCGTATCGCTTCTCGTTCTAAGTTGGTTTCGAAAACGAGGCGACGCTGCGTGTAGGCATCGCAGTAAGCTCGAAACAAATGCATGTCGAAGCGCCAGTTACGCCCCTTTGGCAATGCTTCGTCCATCTTTTGCCAAAGAGCCAAAGTCCCTTGCACGGATCCGTTCGATTCGGCCGATCCGCGCAGGTTCTCTTCCAGTCCGGCTAACGCGTCGGCACCGAACACACTGACATCGCCGCGAAAAAAGTATCGAGCGTACTGCTCCGCGAACTCACGCGATGAAATCGAAGGATCCAATCCCAATGCGGACCAGAAGTTCTTGTTGAAGTCGTCGTGAATGCCGTCCGAATACGTAATGAATCCGTTCGTCATACGACGCTCATTTTCATAGATGGCCGCGAAATCTCGCGGACGCGGATTCACTCCTTCGCGACCGACTGTCAGACCCCAGACTGGATCGAGCCATGGAATCGGATACTGACAACGCACGTTATGAGTGATGTCGGGATACCATCGGATGCCGTATCTTTCCGGCAGTCTTTCGCGCGTCACATTCAGCGGCGGACTGCTCGGCCCCATCACAACGCCGCCTAACCAATCCGGATTGTTCTTTTCGACGTACTGATAGAAGTCATCGATGTCGGCTTGCTTGAACCCCTGCAACGAGACCCATATCTTGGCTTCGTTATGATGTTCAGTACAAACATCAGCCATTCGTTCCAGATAGGGCATCAATGCAGAGCTCGGATTGCTGCCGGGGTCACCGCCCGGTACGAAGATGCCGTCCAGCCGAGGACATTCGGCATAAAAAGCGGATTGCCGAGTCAAGAACGCATCAGCCTTATCCGGCTCGTCGGCCAGCGCAAACTCGACGGGGATCCAGACCCAGTGTTGCAGATCGTACTTCGCACACAGTTTGGAGAACTCCACATTCATTCGATCTCTCGGCAGCTTCATCAGCGGCCCGGGATCGTTGTCTTGAAAGGGGATGTTCTCGACGGCATTGGCTCCGAAGACAATCAAATCGCGAAAGTACTGTTCGAATTGGTCGACCGTCCAAGCGTCCCAACTGTTGGCTCGGGGACGATAACCGATCTGATGACCGCGCAGCGCCTTATCGGGTGTCATGTCAGCGCGCACATTGTGAGCGACGGTCACACGATTCGGCATCATCTCCAGATGCCGCAAGAGATAACCCACGCCGTACATCACTCCGCGACTCTCATGCGCAAGGACGTAGATGCGAGTCGTCGGCCCAGAACCGTCTCGATAGACGCTAAAGGCTTCGGGCGAATGTGATGAGGGCCAATTGTCGTTGTTGACGCTTAGCCCCCGAGCCCCCATTTCAAGCCGCGAAGCCAGAACGATTAACGGCCCACCAGCAGGCTCCTCGCCTTTCACGTGGTTCCAACGAATCTTCGTTCGCTTCTCCACTTCATCGATCAAGATCGAAACAGCGGCACTTTCCGCTGCGGTCAGTTCGCCGTCGCGAGTCCAGACCTGAGCACCGGACAAGTCAATTGGTTCCGCTGCTCGCAGAAGTGCCGTTGCACACGGTGCGATGACAAGGCTGATCAGCGAAAGAAACCAGGTGGGTCGACAATGCATCGTGAATCCGTCCTTATTCCATCATTCCCGACCTTCTCTGCAACACCTGCACCAGATTACTTGCGCTCGGTTGAATAGATCAGTTCTTTTTCAGACTTTTCGCCGGCGACTTCAGTCATCAGTATTTCAACGGCTTTGTCGAGCTGCTTGTCGACGCCGCGCGGCAATTCATCCGGCAACGGCCAAATGACCACATCGGGTTCGCAACCGTTGAGCTCCATATCCTCGCCGGATTCAGGCAAGAACCAACCGCGGAAGGGAATGCGCAAACGACCGACATCGTTGATGCCTGCCGCGCCGGTGCTGACCACTCCGCCTGCTGTTCGCACCCCGACGACTTTGCCGCGCTTGAGAGTCTTGATCGCGTGGCTGAAAATCTCCGCGTTACTGTAGCTGTTCTGGTTGCACAGTACGATGATCGGTTTGGACCACGATGCAAACACGATACGGTCATGGGGATACCCTTGGCCTCCGTCCCGAGGAACGGTGATCGCATGTCGCGGTTGCGTCAGCGCCGTCAGTAGCATGTCCGTAGTCGATCCGCCCCCGTTATCGCGTACATCGATGATCAGCCCGTCACGACCGTACCCGACGTTATACAGTTGTCGTTCGAACTCGAAGAAACTGCTTTCGTCCATCGCTCGAATATGCAAGTAACCAAGCTTTCGACCGCTCGCCTTATCCACTGCTTCTCGATTGCGACGGAGCCAGTGATCGTACAGCAGTCCGCGAGCTTGCCCGTAGCTGATTGGTCGCAACGTCACTTCTATCTCTTCGGTTTCCGATGCCTTCGGCGCGTTTGCGTCTTTCGATGTCGCGGGCTCATCAGCGCCAGTCGCTTCACTTGCATCCTTATCGTCGATCCGTTTCGCGACGTCTTTCTTTGCGTTTTCAACACTTCGCTGAACACGCAACTTGATGTCACGGTCAAGCGAACCGTTAAGCACCGTTGTGAGATCGACGGCAGGGTCGACTGGATGGCCGTCGATGGCCAGGATCACATCACCCGCCGAGAGTTTGCTCTTTTCGCGGTCCGCGGGACTGTCGGGTAGCACATCGCGCACGAGCAAACCCGGACCCGCGTGTTGATCATCAAAGCGAACACCGAGATGCGCGGTTTCATCGTTCCAGCCTTCGCTAGAGCCGCCGGGTCGTTCGCTGCGGTCCGCGGTAAAACCTAAGTGCGATCCGTTCAGTTCACCCAGCATGAGCTCAATGACTTGAGCGAGCGCATCGGTCGTTCCTACTTGTTCAGCCATCGGGCGGTACTTGCGACGAATGGCATCCCAATTGCGATTCCCCAGTCGCGCATCGTACCAACGTTCGCGCATCGTGATCCAAGCTTTTTCAAAACCGGTAGCCAACCATCCTGAGCGCGACGTTTCTTGAGCAGCTTCGAACGCATAGGTTTCTTGTTTGCCCGCCGGTTCGATCTTGCAAGGCTTGCCGGACTGGAGACAAAGTATGCCGCCGGCTTTCTCTGTCCAGCGAGGAGACGAGCCTGCGGGCGATGCCAACAGTTTCGGAGTCAGTTCACCGGGAAATTCCACCGAATACCAACCGCGCTTGCCGTCAACGCTCGCAGCGAACACCAGCTTCTTGCCGTCGGGTGAGAAGAACAGTCCAGTCTCGGTACTATTTGGAACCGAGATGCGCCGCAATCGCTCGTGAATACGATCAAAGTCGATCTTTACCGGTTTCACCTCTTTACGTTTGGTACCGTCCGACTTGGCAGTGCTCTCTTTGTCTTTATCGCCTGCAGCACTCTCTTCTCCTGTTGATTTATTCGATGCATCTCCGTCTGCACCGGGCGATTCAGGCCTTTTGGCCGATGGATCTTTCTCGGTTGCAGGCTTCCGCTTCTTCTTCATCAGCTCGACCGCTTCATCCCACTTGCGGTCGCGGCTGGACTGCTCATGGTCGGCTTCTTGCAAGTAAACATAAAAGATGTCGACTTCTTGATCGAAGTGCCGACCCGCAAATGCCAACAGTTTTCCGTCGGGTGAGAAACGAGGATTGAAGTCATTGTCGGGATGGCGAGAGACATTGACTGCGGGAGCGCTGCCGTCTGTCGGAACGATCCAAATGTCGCTATTGAATTCGTTGTCTTGAGAAGCGTACGCGACCCAGCGACCATCGGGTGAGATATCGAAGTCGAGACTACTGAAGCCGTCGACGATCTTCTTCGATTTCCCTGACTCCATGTCTCGGACGATCAGATCGCCGTTCCCTTGCTCAGCCAACAACTGCTTTCCGTCCTGCGAGAACTTCAGCGACGACTCTACGTGTGCGTCTTCGGTGACTTGATCGATGACAAACTCATTGTTCTGCCACCAATAGCCGGTCGGTTCCTTGCGAGTCGCCTTGAAGATGTCGACCTGCCCTGCTTTGAGGCTCGTAAAGTACAGCGTCTGACCGTCTGGAGCGAAGATCAAGTTCTCTTCGTATCCTTCCGTCTTCGTGATCTGTTTCGGTTCGCGGAGTTTTGTATCCATCACCCATACATCTCCGCCTGCGATGAATGCCATTTCGAGCCCATCCTCCGAGAACGCGATTTCATCAGCATCAGTGAGTTTTCTGCGCAGCAACGGATCGGGGAGAGTCAAGTCTCGTGAAGCTTGTAGGTCGATCTTGACCGGTCGTTTGTCGACACCGATTTGCATGCGGTACAGGTCGAACAAATGACGAAAGACAATCGTTTTGCCGTTGCGAGAGATCGCAGGAAAGACGATCGAGTCCTCTTTGAATCCGGCTACTTGCTTTTGTGTACCAGGTTTGTCGACTTCTTTGGCAAAGCGATATTGCCAAAGATCGAACCCGTGAACATCTCCTTTCGTGAAGTAAAAGCTCTTGCCGTTTGCGGTCCACAGCGGCCACATGCACTCGACTCCTTCGTGGAGAATCTCGCGTGTGGTTCGAGCTTCCAAATCGAACAACCAAACCTGAGCAGCTCGTTCGCCGCGGTAGCCTTTGCGCCACCAGCGTTCACCTTCGCGATTGAAAAGAATCTTCGTTCCATCGGGCGAGAGCTTAGCATTGGCGGCCGCGAAGTCACCCAGAACTTCCTCGCTTCGACGCTCTCCTAAACTGATGCGCAACAGTCGCTGAGCATCGCGGTGATAGTGATCACGTGAGCCGACCGCGAGCAAAGACGTGCCGTCGGGAAACCAATCAGCGAGTTCATAGCCCGCGGAATGGAAGGTCACTTGTTGCGGTATACCGCCGGCAGCGGGCATGACATAGATTTGTGACGAACCTGTTCGCGAACTGACAAATGCGATCTTCGTTCCATCGGGCGAGAATTGGGGACTCGTGTCGCGCGCCGTATGCTCGGTCAATCGTTGAAGTCCGCTCCCATCGAGCTCGGATTTCCAAATATCGCCGAGCCACGAGAAGGCGATCTGCGAACCGTCCGGAGAGACGGCAGGTGTATCGACCATGCGAATCGGGACGGATGAGATCTTGTCATCTTCACCAGCGATAACAACTGAATCGCCGACAAGAATCGCAAAGGAAAAGCCGATCGACAGGCTGAACAGGAACGCCTTCGACAATCGAGTCCACATAACTATTGCTCTCATCACTGACCACAAAGATGCGCTTCAAGACTTTCTCGCCGCATGGCCGAAGTCGGACATCCATTGTAATCAGATGGAAATCCACCAAGAGTTGGTTGGTTTATTCGTGCAGCGTAACCCGAAGCGCTAGGAATTGTTGTCTTACTTCAAGCGGAACGGCGCAAGTCGTCCGGTTCTTCACGATCGATAGAGCCCTACCGGACAGCTTGCGCCGTTCCGACATTCCGATGAAAACTGTTTGATCGCTTACTTCGACAACTGAAATTGCAACGTGCAAACCCGCCGTGCCGGACGCAACATCTCATCGACTTGCAACTGAAATTGCTCCATCTCTTCCCTTCGTGCTCTTCGTGTCCTTCGTGGTTGAACTCTTCGCACCTATTCGAAATTGCGAGTCTCGCACCAGAGATAGTCGTCAAGCGCGCGGATGCTCTCATGTTGCAAAGGGAGGCATCTTGAAAGCGGAACGGCGCGAGCCGTCCGGTAAAGCACTATCAATCTTGAAGAACCGCACGGCTTGCGCCGTTCCGCTGGAATGCAATCAACATGAGCGATCAAGAGCTAGCCGAAGAATAGGCCTTGGTCATTGATGCTGAACGGCAGGATGCGATCATCAGCGGGACTGCCGCGATGCTTGGCGATGTAGAGAGCGCGATGCATGCGACCATCTTGGAGAACACGTCCCATTAGAATGATCGTATTCGCTCCGGCGGCGAGATCACCGTCGGCAAAGCGGTCGCGTCATCAACTGTTCCAGCATCGACTCACCGGTCGTTACCAGAACCATGGCTGATGCGTGCCGATGATCGTAGGGATGCTTCTCTACCAAGGAGGCATTCTCAAGAAACTTTTCGCGTAGGACTTCGCGAGCCAACCAATCATGCTCTTTTCTCAGCATGCGATGGTAAATGAACTCGAGCAGATCCAACTGCAACGAGTCGTCATCATTCGATTGAGGTTCGATACCATCGACGATGAATCGACGAGTACCTGCAACCAGATGACTGTAGACGTATCGGGATAGGAACGGCAATCGGCGATTCAGCTCGGATTGCCAAGCGTGCCACTGGTCCACATCCATTTGGCTTCGCAGAACTCGACGTCCGCCATATCCCAGGAAAGGAAGAACATCTGCAGGTCGCGCATCGGAGAATGGATGAGGAGCCTCATCGACAGCGGGATTCGCAACCGTTAGAGGCTGCGAAAACATACGCTCTGCATATCCATTGTGGTTCTGAGAATCGCCGCGACTCGAAAGATCGATCACGGCACCACAAGCCTGCTCCTCAAACGCATCGGTTTGCAGAGCAGCTTGTCGGAAGGCCATCGCGAGCTGTGTTTTACCGACACCGGTCGCGCCGATGACCATGGTCAAAGTGCCGGGAAGCAGGCCGCCTCCCAGCGCTTTGTCCAGTTGTTCAATTCCTGTCGAGTAACGCAAGGCTATCAGTTTCCGGACGAATTGGAAGCTTGAGCCAAGTTGTGCGAACTGAGCAGACCGAAGTAATCGGCAGCAATGTTCAGCACTTCCGTCGAGTAGAAGTCTTTCTTCAGCACTTCCTTCTTCGGAGCTTGCTGATCGAGGGCCGTCTTCTCTTCTTCACGCTCCGCATCGATCTCTTTGCGTCGTTCGAAGAATTTCTGTTCGTTCACCGAAACCGACTTCTCATCCTTCTGCGAACGATAGAGTTCGATTCGCTTCAGCAGCTTGTCGAAGTCAGGCGAACCCTTTACTCGCTCCGATGACTTGGTGCGAAGCTGAGCCAGAATCGATTGATCGACCATCTTGTAGTCTTGATGGCCGGCTCGCTTCACTTCATCACTCGGCAACGCATAATCCAAGTCGGCTTCGCCGATGTCCATGGCAGCGGTGATCGCCGGCAGTACGACGTCAGCCGGTACACCTTCGCGCTGAGTGCTCTTGCCGTCGGGCAGATAGAACTGCTGAATGGTGATCTTCAGCGCACCCATTTCACTCGGGCGCCCGAACAATTGCTGACCGAGGTCAAGCAAGCTCTGTACGGTACCTTTTCCGTGGGTAGACGGATCGCCGACAACAATGCCGCGACGATAGTCTTGGATGGCTCCGGCAAAAATCTCGCTGGCGCTGGCACTTTCCTTACTGGTCATAACAACCAGCGGTCCGTTCCAGGCTACGCCCGAATCTTCATCGTCGAGCACTTGAACTTCGCCGGATGGATTCTTGACCTGTACAACCGGTCCGTGATCGATGAACAAACCGGTCAGGCTGACAGCTTCCGTCAAGCTTCCCCCGCCGTTGCGGCTGAGGTCGATCACGACGGCATCGACTTTCTCTTCACGGAACTTGGTGAGAATAGCACGCACGTCGCGAGTCGAACTGCGGAATGAATCCGCCTTGTCGGGATCGCGAGCCGCTTTCATATCCAAGTAGAAGCTGGGGAGATCGATGTAACCGACCTTCATCGGCGAACCGTCTGCTTTGGTGCCATGGTCTACGACTTCGCTACGAGCAGCGCTGTCTTCGAGATTAATCTTGGCGCGCGTGATGTTATAGATAACGAGATCACCACCGCCTGCAGGATGGACACCCAAGCGGACCGTCGTACCGGCACTGCCGCGAATCTTGGAAACAACATCGTCAAGTTTCAGGTCGACGACGTCTTGCATCGGACCATCCACGCCCTGTCCGACGCTGACGATGCGATCACCGGCCTTCAAGCGACCGTCTTTGTCCGCAGCGCCACCGAGAACGACAGAAGAGATCGTCGTAAAGCCGTCTTCCATCGTCAGTTGAGCGCCGATTCCTTCCAGTTTCAGGCTCATCACGATATCGAAGTTCGTCAGCGTCTTCTCCGCCATGTACGTTGTATGCGGATCGAAGCTGGTCGTGACGGCCGTCAAAAACATCTCGAGCACTTCGTCGGCATCGGTCTGGTGCCAGCGCTTCTTCACACTGTCATAACGCCGATGCAGGCGAACCTTCGGATCTTCGTCCGTCTTCTTGGGTGCTGCACCTTCTTTGGCCGGCGCAGCATCTTCGCGAATCTTGTCACCCTTGAGGACGAGCAAGCTGTATTTGATCTGCCGACGCATGCGGTCTCGAGCTTCATCTTCGCTCTTGGGATATTCAGCCGCATCGCGATCGGCAGGCATCGATTCTTGGACCGAGAAGTCATGATCGCGATCGATTTCTTGGTGAGCCATCGCCACGCGCTCATCGACTCGCTTCAGAAACGTCTTGAAGACGGTGATGGCAAAGTCGAGATTACCGGCCTTTACCATCTCATCGATCTCAGTTTGCTTCTTGGCAAAATCATCGATATCGCTCTGAAGGAAATACATCTTCATCGGATCAATGGATCGCAGAAACTGATCGAAAGCACGTCGACTGATTTCGTCGTCGATCGGATGCTTCGACAAGTGATTATTGAGCATGATCGCGGCGACGTTGCGGACGATCGTACGATCTTTACTGCGTGCCGCTTTCATTTCTTCAACGCGCGGCGGAGCAGGTTTATCCGCAGCGGATGTCGAGATCACAAAACAGCTCGAACCGATAACTGCAGCCGCGGCGAGCAGTTTCATTCTGGCGATTCGCATTGCTGAGCTTTCCGAGAGGAAGACAACGGAGATAAATTAGGCGAGAAAACGATGGGTCACAGCCCCAGATAGGCTGGCAGGTCTGTGACTCACTTGCAATAGTAGGATAATCGACTAGCAGTAGCAACACGGATAATACGTGATGAATCCGTAAGCAGGGCGGTCTGCAACAAAGATCGAATTGCGGCAACTTTTGCACTTTTTGGCTCGACTTAGCTCCCACCCCGCATGACCGACGTCCCTCAAGACGCTGCCGAAAAAATCGGCCGAACACCGCCCGATTCGCACCGCTGCAACATGCGCATGTCCATCGCGATCACACGAGACGCCATCGATTTGTCGTCGCTGCTCGCCTTCGTCACGCGACCGGCTTGCGGAGCCGAAGTCCTCTTCACAGGTACGACCAGACAGTGGACCGGCGACCTCGAGACTTCAGAGCTTGAATACGAGGCGTATGAAGCCATGGCGATCGTCGAGATGGAAACTCTTGCGAACGATGCAATCGCCGCATATCCGATCGAAGCCGTTGCCATGGTTCATCGCATAGGTCGAGTTCCGATCGAGCACGCTTCAGTCGCCATCGCAGTCGGGTCCGCTCACCGCGGGCCTGCTTTCGATGCCGCGCGACAACTCATCGATCGCCTCAAAGAACAAGTTCCGATTTGGAAACGCGAGACGTTCGCAGCCGGGGCCGAGAAATGGATTCATCCGTCATGACCCCTAGGGAAAGCGGTTCAGAACCGGCGTCTCCTGTATCGACATCGCCGCCGGCTCACAACGCAACGACAACCGAGCTCAATCGCAGCCTGCCGCTGATCGACCGCTTTGCGCGCGTTCATCGTTCGATTCGCATCAGCGTCACCGATCGCTGCAACATACGTTGTCAATATTGTATGCCCGCGGGGGACATTCAGTTTTTGAACGAACAACGACTGCTGGACTTTGAATCGATCACGCAGTTCGTCTCAGCTGTTTCCGAGGCAGGCATTCGCAAAGTCAGGATCACCGGCGGCGAACCGTTGATGCGCCCCCGGCTGGAAGAGTTGATTGCCAAGCTGAATGCGATCCCAACGATCGAAGACATTGCACTGACAACCAACGGCATGCTGCTGGCAGACAAAGCCGAGGCTCTTCGCGATGCGGGACTCAAACGGATCAATATCAGCCTGGACACATTGCGAGACGAGACGTTTCGCCGACTCTCGCGTCGCGATGGACTGGACAAAGTCTTAGCAGGAATTGCAGCCGCGACCGAGCGTACGCACTGGGAAGTGCGACTCAATGCGTTGGTGATGCGAGACATCAACCTGGACGAAGTTTATGAGTTAGTCGAGTTCGCGGGTGAGCGTGGATTGACCATGCGCTTCATCGAGTTCATGCCGCTCGATGCCGATCGTGCGTGGACGACAGAGCAAATGGTTTCGGGCGCCGAGCTCCGCGAACGACTGCAGAGTCGATTCGGCATTGACCTCGATCGACTCTACTCATCCTGAGCGACCGTCGCGCGACCATCGATTCCCAAGGGAGCTGAACATAGGCCGCCATCGATTCCGTCTCGCAGCCTTTTTGCAGCACATGCGATCGGCTCAGACTGACCGCCGACGGAAAGATTCGCAATTGCCTGTTCGCAATGCAGGAATGGGACGTTCGATCGTTGATCAACAAGAGCTTGGACGATCTCATGCAGGTCGTTCGTGAATGCGTGAGTCAGAAACGAGCGGCTCACGGAATGGATGCTGCCGATTTTCATCCGCCGGAACGCGCCATGTATCAGATCGGCGGCTGATATGCAGAGCAAACGAATTTATTTCGACCATGCGGCCACGAGTTGGCCGAAGTCAGAGGCAGCGACCGCTGCGGCAGAAGACTACATTCGCCGGTGCGGAGCCACCAGCGGACGAGGTGCCTACGCGAGCGCTCGCGTGGCCGATGAGATTCTCCGCAATGCGCGGCGTCGCATCGCAACACTGATCGGTGCGGAGAATGAAGACGCAGTTGCACTTTGCAGCAGCGGGACGCATGCCTTGAACGCTGCCATTCAAGGTTGGATTCGGCCCGGTGATCGCATCATCACTACCGTCATCGAACACAACAGCGTTCTACGACCCCTCGAGCATCTTCGAGAAACGATCGGTATTGAGATTATCCACATCGCGTGCGATGCCCGAGGTGTCGTCGAAGTCGAGTCGGCACATCGCGCGGCTCGACAGCCTGCGGCCGCGGTCATTATCAATCACGCGTCGAATGTGACCGGGGCCGTTCAGGACTTGACTGCATGGCGAGCGGTCGCCGACGCGTGCGGTGCCCTGCTAATCGTCGATGGTTCGCAAAGCCTCGGCCATGTGCCAGTCTCCATGCAAGAAGGACGAATCGATGCGCTCGCTGCAGCCGGCCATAAAGGACTCGGCGGTCTTTCGGGCAGCGGCATTCTCGTCGCAGGCAGGCAACTGCAGGAACAACTCACGCCGCTCATGTTCGGCGGAACGGGCGTTGCCAGTGAAGAGATCAATCACACGCCCCACTGGCCACACAGCGTCGAAGTAGGCAATCTCAACTTACCCGCTGTTGCGTCATTAGCAGAATCGACTGCGGCACTGCTTGAGTCAACGCCATTGAATAACCCTCAGGCGGAACTCGCAGACCAACTGCTCAGCGGCCTATCAAGCCTGATCGACGATGGGGCTGTGACGATTCACGGCGGAGCGGATCGCGCAGCCGCTCAACTGCCGATTGTCAGCATGACGTTTCGCGACTGGGATATTCACGAAGTGGCCGCGGTGCTCGATTCGCAGTTCGGCATTGAAGTACGAGCCGGATTGCACTGCGCCGGAATGATCCACGACTACATCGGCAGTCGGACTCGAGGCGGCACTTTACGAGTGAGCTTCGGCCATGGATCGATGCAATCCGATGTCGAAGAACTCGTCGCGGCCCTGAAGGCGATCCTGAGCGTGTAGCGAAAAGCAAGCATTTTCGTCAGCTTGGACTGGAAACGCTCGCACTTCCCCTGCTAAACTCCAGCGTCCGTCAGCAATTGGGCTTGTCGATCCTGAGAGTGGGACGGCGAGTTATCGCACGAAGCGATAGTGCGGGACTTCGACAGGGATGGCGATGCATAGTATTACTCGAACACCAAATCGATTCCGAATCTATTCCGCCCCGATCTTCTTCCCGATTCTGGTCGTATCGGTCGCATGGCTCACGTTTGCAGCTCGACCATCCACAGCTCAAGACCTCAACCGCATCCGTGATCAGCTCAAGAAGCCGATTCCGCAGTCGGCCCCAAAGGTCGTCGATTGGTTCCTCGATCAGCATGTTGCGGCCGCTTCGTCGGATGCTTCGTTACACAAAGTCATGGCACTGAACACCGACCGTATCCTGGCTGTCGGTGATCGTGGCCTCGTCCTACTGTCGCAAGATGCCGGCCGATCATGGCAACAACCATCGACCGGCACATCAATGAACCTCTACGGCACTGCCGCTGCAGACGAGATGAATTTATGGGTCGTCGGCGGCAAGATCCAACCGCAGAGCGAAATGAGCATCGGCGTCGTGTTGCACTCGCAAGACAGCGGAAGAACTTGGAAAGCCATCGCCGGCGGTAACATTCCGCGGCTGACCGGAATAGCAGTCGTCGGCAATAGTTCGTTGATTGCTTGGGGTGATTACTCTCCCTCGCTCGGCAGCAGTCTGTTTGAAAGTCGCGACGGCGGAGCGACATGGCAAGGGATGCCCTCGCAATTGGGTCACATCCAAGCGGCAGCAAGAGATGCGGCAGGCCGTTTCTTGGCAGTGGATCGCGCGGGGCAAGCATTACTCATTCCGCACAGTGCGAATGAGCTGCCTGATCAAATCGCGGAACCGACTCGGCCGGTTCAAGGTGCGGAGTTCATTGCAGGCAAGTGGATGGTCTTCGGTGATCACGGAACCTTGGCGGCATCAAGTGACGGCAGCCTATGGACCGATGTCCCGCTGCCTCTCTCGCCGCGAGCTCGCGCCGTCTTCAGCTTTCGCAGTTGCGCACAATTCGGCGACCATGTGTGGCTGGCCGGCTACCCAGGCTCAGTCATGCTGCATAGTGCCGATCGCGGCGCGACCTGGAAAACTATTGCCACACCGGGAAACTGGCCCATTCAGTCACTGACATTCGCCGATTCCGATCGCGGCTGGGCGGTGACAGAAGGGGGCAGCATCTGGGCTACGCGAGACGGAGGAGTGACTTGGTTTGCGCAGCGACTTGTTGCTCGACGCTTGGGTCTACTGGCTATCGCGGGCAGCTACGAAAACATCCCCTGGCAAGCACTCGCCGAATCCGTTGCCGAATCGCAACAAACCGCAGCCGTCAAAGTGTTACATCGTCAGCGATTGGAAGAATCGGCTTCTCTCTTGCCCGAGATGAACGTAGCGGTTGAGAGCGCCGGTGCGCAGATCGGATTGGTAGCCGCAGTCACCGATTCAGCCTTTCCGATCCCGGATCGCCGTCTTCAAGGGACAAGTTCCGTTCGTGATTACTATCGAACTCAATCAATCAGCGATCGCAAGTTATCTCCGTTGCTATCGGATGATCTCGTCGTTGCTCTCCGCTGCTATCGTCCGAGCGTCGTCATGACCGACAATCCGAATCCCACAGGGCCCGTTGCGGGAGCCGTTATCAATGCGGTCAGCTCTGCGGTCGATGTCGCAAGTCAATCGTCAAGCGACTTGAAGTGGATGGAAGACGAGCTGAAGCTGACTCCGTGGAAGATCCTCAAGTTGGTGATTCGCACCGATGACAAAGGGTCTCCAGTTCAAGCTCACGCGCGATCAGTTGCTGGGGACGCCGGGACTGAGTATCGCGGACATCCTAATGCCGACTTACGGTTTGATCGGCAGCAGCGATGAAGCGTGTCCGCTGCGCATCATGCAATCTACCTATCAAAATGCGTCCACCAATGCTTCGATCTTCGCGACGGGAGAACGATCCGATGACAGCCGTCGACGTATCGATTTCAAAGGTATCGGCACTCTGCAGTTGGTGCTCGGGCGCACTTCGCGGGAAACCGGCTGGCGCAAGTTGGCTGAACAAAATGTCGTCACGCAATCGGAGTCCGCGGCCTGGCTGAAACAATTGCAGTTCTTAATCGAATCCACACCTACCTACGAATGCGGACCTGCACTGAACCGATGCGCTAAGACGTTGATTCAGAACGGACAATGGGATCGGGCGAGCATCGTTCTGCAGAAAGCCATGGATCGAGCTCCGGTCGGCGACTCATCGCGCTGGGCCGCCTTGCAATGGCTGCGCATCACTCCCTCGGACGAACGATTGGCATGGCAAGAGCTCATTCGCTCTGCGAAGGACGCGAGCAGTCGCAATCCAGCGGGCCCGACCGCTGACGCCGAGAGCGGCAAACTGGCGGGCAACACATCACCATGGACCGCCACACCATTCGATCAACGAACGCCCTCCATGACAAAGAAGTCGCCGACTGAGGTCATCACGGCCTCCGGTCAATCCAACTCCGGCACGCGAACGGATGCCGTGGAGTCGGCAAGCGCCACTTCGACAAATCGCGAACGTGACGCGAAGATCGTTTCGGCAGAAGGAGTCTCTGAGTTCACTTCGCTCCAGTTCGGTGCGGCTGAGCTTAGAAGTGCGCGAATTGCAGCGCTGGAACAAGCGGCGTCGAGCTTCTCGCAACTATCAGCTGCCGACAGCGCGCTGGCCGCGCGACCGGACCTCCTGATGGCTCACCATGCGCGACGTCGCGCACAAGCCGAATTATTGAAACTGCCGCTCCCCGATCCAAGTGGCCTACACAACATTTCTCGGTCCGGACAAATCATCGGTTGGAAGCAAGTCGCAGACCAGGAACTAATCCTCACTGCCGGACAAGTATCATCCTTGAAGCTGAAAGCCATGTGCTTGCGCACAGACTCGACGCCTCAATTGGACGGACTGGCCGACGATGAATGTTGGCAACGCGTCGAACCGATCCGGCTTGAAGGACCAGTCGGCGATACCGCACGTTCCGCAACTCAAGTCCGTTTTGCATTCGATGATCAGTTTTTGTACATCCATGCGAACTGTCCGGCCGCTCGCCATGTCGAAGCACCGAAGACACCGCGCGCTTACGACATGCGGCTCGAAGGAACCGATCACTTGCTGTTCCAACTCGACACAGATCGCGATTACACGAGTGCCTGCGAACTCGGAATCAATCGGTTCGGACATACCGCCGATCGCTGCTGTAATGAGAGTGCATGGAATCCGAAATGGTATGTGGCGGTCGGCGGAACGGAGACAACTTGGTCTGCAGAGTTGGCGGTGCGGTTGAGCGATCTGACTTGCCAAGAATCGGTAGGCGGAAGAGCATGGGCCGTTTCGATCCATCGCTTTCAACCCGACGGGGCAACCGAGAATTGGTCACACTTGAGAGTCTCGACACCCTATCTTCACGGGGCCGGCCTGCTGCTCTTTGAACACGATTGATCCCGGCCTGTGATGGTTTGAGTGTGCCGAGTCGGCTACATTGGCTCGTTCCGCACATTCTCCCTCCGCATCACTGAAGCCGCCATGACCGAGCAGTCCGACAATCGCGTTCGTTATTGGATGGTGCTGCTTGCGACGATGGTCGCTGTGCTTCTGTATCTTGATCGCGTCTGCATCAGCACAGCCGCTAAATCGGTCGAGATCGATCTGCATATGGAAAGCGAACACCTGAAATGGGTTCTCAGCGCTTTCTTTTGGACTTACGCACTCGCTCAGTTGCCTGCCGGATGGATAGGCGATCGCTTCGGAGCGCGTTGGGTCCTCGGTACCTATGTCGCCCTATGGTCGCTGACGACTGCGCTGCTCGCCATAGCTTGGGACGCACGATCGTTGCTGGTCCTTAGACTACTGTGCGGACTATTCGAAGCAGGTGCCTATCCGGTCGCGGCCGGCATTGTTCGCAAGTGGGTCCCGGCGGGATCGCGCGGCTTGGCCAGCGGATTTGTATCAGTCGGCGGCCGGCTCGGGGGCGCCTTGGCTCCGATCATCACCATCGAATTGATGTATCGTTGGAGCCATGGAACGAGCGGTTTTTCTGTTGCTGAAGGAGTCAATCCGGATCCGTCCAGTTGGCGACCTGTCATGGCTCTATATGGAATCGTCGGTGTAGTGATCTCTGCCATCTTCGTTTGGCTGTACAGAGACAAACCGGAAGAGCATCCGCTGGTGACAGAGCGTGAACTCGCGATCATTCAAGACCGAGTCGCGAACGGTCCCGCTGTTGTAAATGGCGGACTCGATGATGGGCGCACGAAGACTGCGCGTAACGCAGGGCTGCAATCACAAGCAGCACCGCCGCTTTTGTGGGCCCTCATGTCCAATCCCAGTTTGTGCCTCATGTCGTTCGTGCAGTTCGCATCGAACTTGAGCTGGGCTTTTCTCGTGACGATGATGCCCGTGTACTTGGAAAAAGTTTATGCCGTCAAGCAGCAATCGACCGGATGGATGCAAAGCTTGTCGCTCGGCTGCGGAATATTTGGTCTGTTACTAGGTGGAACGTTGACCGACTGGGCCACGCGCATGTGGGGACTGCGATTCGGTCGAGCCGTGATGTTGATGGTCTCGCGCGGGTTCGTAGGCACGGCCTTCATCGTCGGGATGGGAGTTCGTGATCCGTTGCAGGCCGCCATCTGTCTGGCAGTAGTAGGATTCGCGACCGATCTGGGAATCGGTTCGATGTGGACCTACGCTCAAGACGTCGGCGGCAAACACGCCGGCACCGTCCTGGGTTGGTCGAATATGTGGGGCAATCTCGGAGCGGCATTGTCTCCGATTCTCTTCGGTTCCATAGCCGAGTCGCAAAAGGAAAATCCGGCTTTCGGCTGGCAATTGGCTTTCCTCACCTGCGCATGCGTCCAGTTCGCCGCCTGTGCAGCCGCCTACGGTGTGTCCGCCGCTCGTCCGCTCTTTCCCGAGCAGTCGGCCGCCAAGCAATGACTCGATCACTGAGTCGTCGTATCCATCGCCTGCAGTTGGAAACACCCAAAATCGCCGGAGGCTATCCCGTGAACCGCATTCGAATTGTCATGGTCGCCTGGCTCGCACTGGTCGCAATCTTTAGCAGTTGGAATGCGACGGTCGCCTCTGCACAACAATCAGAGATGAAAACCGCAGAGCAACTCGCACCCGAGTTGAAGCGAATCGTATTGAAGCACTACCCGAAAGCTACCGTTGAAGTCAAAGAGAACACTTTGCACTTCGAGTTCAATACTCGCAAGTTCATGATTCACGAAGCATTGCTGACCGGCGAATGGCAAGATGCATTTGAAGAAATAGGTCCGCAGAAAAGCGGCATCTTCGGCACCGTGACCGTCCAATCCGGCACCTATCAAGGCATGGCCGCAATACCGCAGACGTTTGATAAGCGATACTTCAAACTCATCATGAACGCGCCTTACAACAAACTCCGCGATCAACACATGATGGTCCACCTCAAAGTCCCCAACGATGTCAAGAAAGAGTTCTTGCAAGACTTCAACGACTGGATGGACACGATTACGAAGTAATTTGAACTGCGATCGCTACCAATAGTGGACATCGATGAACGGGATGAACAGGATTCCGTTCCTCGGGGAAGTAGATCAACGAGTGGCTTGTCCATGAGTTAATGATCAACCGTCACCGTCGAGCGCCTCAACAGTGCTGAACAACGATTCAGAAGTCATTTAGGAAATGACGACGTCGTCCATAATCGTGTTTCCGAGCTGGTCGTTAAGGGGAGCGATTCCGACAAATGTCGACCCTGCGAATGAAACTCAGATGCAACACCTACCGAAATTCACGTCCCTCCCTCATCCTGTCCATCCCGTTCATCCATGTTCAATTCTCTTGCAATAGTCCCTTCGTTTCGTGAAATCCGATCGCTGAACTCGATGTGCGGGTGATCCCGCGTTGGACATTGAGCGAATTCCTCTTTATCCGAGCCAAGGTCGACGCAGGCGCAGCGTTTGCAAAAGTACAGTGGGTCGTTTAGTCACCCTCTTCGTTTGCATTCAGTGCGGGAGTTTCGCATGCGTACGTTCACTTTCAAAGTCTTCACGGCCGTCGCCTCGATCGGTTGTCTACCACTCGTCCTTGCAGCACAACAGCCGCCGGCAGGTCAGCCGGAAGCCAACGCGACCGTTCAAAGCACCACACCGCAAAACGGTGTCAATCAAAACACGGGAATTGTCGGCCCGAATGCAGGACAACACGGTCCGCAAATGGGACAAGGGCCGAGCCTGACTGCGTTCATCGTTCATAAGCTTCGATTGGGCAACCAAGGCGAAGTCGAGCTCGGTCAAATGGCAACCGAGCGAGCTGAACATCAGCAAGTGAAGCAGTTCGCTCAGAAGATGGTGCAAGAGCACTCGCAGATGATCCAAAAGCTGGATGCGATTCAAGGTGCCGGCGGTCAACCGGGCACACCGAATCCAAACCAGAACCCAAACAGCAACTCTGGTGCTCAGAACCCACCGACACAACCGAACGTTCAAGGTCAACCGAACACTCCCGGTCGTCCCAACAACGGAGAATCCATTGTCGGCCGTGTGAACCCGAACCAAGGTCCTGAGATGAACGGCGTCCAAGTACCGGCGCAAATCGCGGCCATGTCGGATCGACATTGTCAAATCAAATTGCAATTGACCAAGCAGCTACTGCAACAACATCAAGGCAAAGACTTTGAGATGGCCTATTTGGGTCAACAGATCGCGGCTCACATGGATATGTTGGCCGAACTGCAAGCAATCCAATCAGCGTCAGCACCTCAGCTTCAGCAACTCGTGTCCCAAGCGGAAAAGTCCACGAAGGAACACCTTGAGATGGCCAAGAGCATCTGCAAGGAACTCGAAGGGGACAAGAAGGACGGACACGAGACTAAGTCCGGACTGGCTCGCGGCGAAAATCGCAGCGACCGGAGCAATAACGAGCGCTCATCCGACAAGAAGGATCGCGACAACAGCAGCGAGAAAAAGGATCAGTAGATCACATTCACTGATCTCGTCATCGTTTGAAACTGTCGATTCCGTGCAGAGTCCCCCATGTCACTTACCTGACTCGGCCTGCATGGAATCGACTCCTTTTACGACTACTGAACCTGCGGCTTACCAGTTGCAGGCTCAGCGGGTTGTCCGGCAGCCGGGCTCGGAAGATGATTCGGAGTAGGAACAACTGAAAGCGGCAATGTGCTGATGTTGATGGCCTGTTCGATCGGGTCTAGTCCCAATGCTGCCTGCATGGACGCTAAAGCACTGAACCACTTCTGTTGCGATTCGATCAGCTTGATCTCGTATTCGGTGACCTTCGTCTCCAGCAAGTTGATGTACACCAAATCGACTTGACCTTGCCTGAAGGCAAAGTTGAATCGATCCAGCGTTTCGATCGACGCTCGCAAAGCCGCTTCCGCTTGAGCCGTTCCGAGTGCAGCTTGATCCAGCGCATTGCGTGCGGCTTTGAGTTCGATCGCAATCTTATCTTGCTGAAAGCGATACTTCTGCTCGAGCTGAGCCAGCTTGGCCTGCACCGATTGAATCTTGCCACGAGCCTTTCGGCGCTGCAGCGGGACTTCGCCTTGCAGTCCGACATCGAGTTCGAATTGCCCCTTGTCATTGAGAGGCGTAGCGCGCGGACCGGTATCTTGCGATGCTTCCGAAACCCAATCAAGCTGCGGCAACGTTTGATTCTGAGCCAGCCGTAAATCCCAAGTCACTTGTTGCATGTCGATCGAGATCAAACGCAACTCGGGTCTGCGGGTTGCTGCAGCAGCCATGTCGGAGTCGAAATCGCCGGGCGGCAACGGTTCGAGTTTCGGGAACGACTCGGGAAGCCACTCGGGCGCGGGATAAAGAGGCGACCCTATTTCGTCGCGCAGATACAACGATAGTTTGACGCTCAACTCGCGATACTTCTGACGCGTTTCGATCACCTTCAATTCACGCTCAGCCAACAACTGCTGATTGAAGATCAAGTCGATCGCTTTGTTCTTGCCTGCCGCAACAAGTTCTTCCAACTGCGAAGCTCGCGTTTGTGCCAACTTCAACAGCTCCTCTTGCGCAGCTAGTGTGCTGCCAAGCGCGACCCAATTCCAATAGACATCCGCCGCTTCGTAGCAATAGATCAGCATGGATCGCTGGATCTCGGGACCGACCGCTTCTTGTTTCAAGCCGGCTTGAAAAAGTGCCACGCGAGCCGGATCGATGGCTCGACCTTGCAACAGAGGTTGGACGTAGCTCAGCTTCGTCTCACCACCTTTGTTCGTTTCGAGTTCTTTATACCAAGGCTCGAAGGAACCTCGGCCGACTCGATAACCGGCCGACAGATAGCCGCCCCACCACAACTGCCTCGCAACGCCGATGCCCGTGCGATAGTTCTGGTAATACCCCATCGGCTGCGCCAACGAGTAACCTTGGAGCTTATGGTCGTAGAAGCCGCGGGCCGAAGTGATTTCACCGGCAGCGACGCCGCTTCCCAATCTCGCTTGTTCAATCAGCGGAAAAGCGCGGACCGTACTCGCAGTCACGTCGGCAATCGAGAGTTTCGAATCGGCCGAGATCACGTCACCGGCAGCGGTCAAACTACCGACTTCCAAGCCGGCCGAATTCGGAGGCACAATCGTTTGGGCGCTATGAATAGCAGCATAGGGCCGCGGCACTCCAGGCATCGGCTCAGCCTGGATCGCACCAGGCGAATTGGTCGCCGGTACTACAGTCTGCTGCATGCGCAGTTCACGGGTGCCCCACGGAACCTGAGCCGTTGCAACACCCGATGCAAGCATTGCACAGGCGATGGTTGTGATTGCGAGCAAATGCGTGGTGAGGTAGCGGAGGGATCGCAGAGCTATTTGGGCAGCTTGATTTTGCTCTCTTTGCCCTTGTCGAACGAGCTCTTCTCGGAAGAACCTTTGCCGGGTTCTTTGTCGGAGATCACGGGCGGGAATCCGTTCAACTGACGCCATACTTCGTAACCCAACGTGACTCGATTCAGAAGAACCCATCCGCCGACGCGCACGCCTTGTCTCAAATACCGTCGATCGGGCCAATCGGGCTCGTCCGAATCCGGCGAGACCAACACAGTGAAGTCTCCTTTGGTATCGTCCGTAGGACTCAGCGCGATCACTTTACCTCCGAATGTTCCGACCGCCGCTGACGGCCAACCGACGAACTGCACTGCGGGCCATCCCTGGAATTGCAGTCGCACTTTGTCACCGACATGAACCAGCGGCATATCGCGGCCGGCGATACTCAGTTCAACACCGAGCTTGTCGGTATCGGGAACGACGGTGAACAGCAAGTCACCCTTCTTCACCGAGTTGGAGCCTTCGCGACCGAATAGCTTGTGCAGAATACCGTCGCGCGGTGATGCGATCTGCAATCGATCAAACGCAGCCAATTTGATGCGCATATCGGTGAGCTTATTTTCTAGCTCAGCGAGCTTTTGTTTCTCTTGTTGTTCCTTGGTCTGTACTTCACGATTCTTGATGTCCAGATCGTTGCGCTTGCTCTCCAGTTCGTTTTCTTTTGAGTCAAGCAGCTTGAACAATTCATCATCGGCCGCGCGTGCTTTCTCCAGCTTTGCAAACGCAGCATTCAAGCTATTGCGTTTGTCCATGAGATCTTGTTCGGAAGTAAGTCCCTTCGGAAAAAGCTGTTCAGCTTGATTCTTCTCATAGGTTTTTTGATTGGCTTCAGCCTGAAGCGCTTCGACCTCACGCTTGGCTTGTTCCCATTTCTTGCGAGCCGCTTCCACTTCGCTTTTCATCGCTTGCAACAACACTTCACCGCTGCTGCGTTGCAGTTGAATGTTCTGCTGCGCGAAGAGCAATGAATTTTGCGATGCTTCGCGCGATAGTGTCAGTTGTTCGATCTGACTCTTGAGCTGGTCGATCTCCTGAGCGGCGATGGGCTCCAGTTCCAAAATGATTTCACCTGCTTTGACGGGCGATCCTTCGCGCAGCCCCGCTTTCACAGACTTGATGACACCTTCGTATTGGCTCTCCACGTCTTGAGGCCGATACTGCGGATCGATCGCAACCACGGTCCCGTAACCGCGCGACGTCTGTTGCCACGGCACGAAAACCATGGCGAACACGGCCACGGCCAAAACTACGAATGTGATGCGTCCTACCAAGCGTACGAACCAGCTTGTTCGTACCAAATACAGTGCGGGAAACGTCTCACCCATCAGTTGATTGGGCCTGCGCGACAGCATTGTTCCCACGTCTGTGCTGCGATTGTGGTTTAGCAGTTCAGCCATATCGAATCTACTTGTCTCTATTCAACGACTGTCGGTGTTCGGGAATGATGGACTCACGTTTCATAAATCGAACATGCAGCTAGTGATGATGTGCCGTAGACGTGCCGGCCGGCGCAAGTGCCGCTGTAGTTCGGACAACGTGGTCGCAGCGTGCGATGATCTCGTCACAGTGAGTGCAGACCAAGCAAGTCATCTGCGGCTTGAGCGCTTCGAGCTGTCGCCATATCTCGTTACGATCTTCGGGAGCGAGTCGATCGAGTAGTCCATCCATCAATAGGATGCGAGGCTGTGCAACCAACGCACGTGCGAGCATCAATTTGGCGCGCTGTCCGCTGCTGAACGGATGGCCGCCCGATTGCAGAACAGAGTCTGCGCCGGCGGGCAACTGCAACACTACGTCGAGCAAACGAACACGTTCGAGCGCCGATCGCACTTCATCTACGCCTAAGCGTCCCCGTCCGAGCCGAATGTTCTCGACAATCGAGCCGTTAAAGATCTCCACATCGCCGGCCAGCGCGATGAGCGATCCATCTGAAACGTTGGCTGCATCGCGAGCATCCAGGCCGGCGATCTCGGCAAATCCTGAATCTGCGGAACGGAGTCCGCCGAGAATTTCCAGGAGCCACGTCTTACCCGATGCGCTGGGTCCGGTGATCGCCGTGAATGTCCCGACTGACAACTTCACTTCTCCGGCAACTTGACCGTCGAATGTGGCGCTCGGCAATACATCTTTCCATCGTACTGCCACATCTTGTACTTTGACATTGGCTGGTCGCACCGGCGCGTCCATAGGAATGTCGAGCAGGTGACCGACTTTATCGATTGCAGCCAGCAAGTCATAGAACGATTCGAGCGACTTGCCGATCTTGGCAAACGCACCGACGATCGCTGTGACGACGAGCTCACTGGCGACGAGCTGTCCGAGAGTCAATTCGCCGCGGACGACTAGCCAACCGCCGACCCCCAACAGCGCCGTCGAAGCCGCGGCTTGCAGAAAAATCGCGAATGAAAACTGTCGTAGTAGAACACGGAAGTGTCTACGACGTGCACCGAGATACTCGACCGTCAATCGATTGGCTCTGTCCACGGCATAATCGCCGCCGCCGTGCAATCGAAAGGCAGTGGGATAAGAAAGGACATCTTGTAACCAATGACCGACGCGATACTTCACCATCGACTCATCGATCGCCGATTTGGCTCCGCCTCGCCCCATGAGATACGTGATCAATGTCATGGCGAGAAGAAGTACCAAGTCGAACCCGAGCAGAAACGGATGATAGAAGGCGAGCAGCGTCAGGCCGATTGTGGTCGACAGGATGATCGCGATTCCATCCAACAACAAACCGGCAGTCGCTTTTTGGATCGTCATGATGTCGAAGTAACGATTCGTCACTTCGGCCGGATTCTCACCGTCGAGTGCGCTGCGGTCGGCAGCGGCGAATCGCTGCGCCAAGTCACCGACGATGCGCACATAGATTCGTTGCTGCAGGATTTCGACTACGACAATTTGCAGAATGCGCAAAAAGCCGCCGAAAGCCATGAAGCCTAACAGCAGCAGGGAGAGCACCAGCAGCGGCTGAAGATAGGTTCCCCATGCCACTGTGTTCACGAGCGACTCAACGGCTAACGGCACGGCCAGCCCTGTAAATCCGGCCACCAGCGCGAACAAGGCGATCGTCGCTACGTCGCGCAGTTCCATGCGCAACAGCGCTGACAATCGCGCGGTCGGCTTCAGGTGCGCATGATGACCACCTTGATGATGTGTCGTGACAACTCCTCCACCGTTCGTGCCGCCGGGTTCTGATAAGCTCCGGCAATGGAGCATCGGTTGAGCCACCAAGCAGCGACGATTCTTCAACCAAGTTGCTGACAAGTCGCGAGGATGACCGCTCTCCTGAGCCGCGATTCCTTTTACAGCCGATTCATCGATCAGGTGGGCTGAGAGTTCTCTACCTCGTCCTCGTTCGAGCAGCCGCCAACTGGTTCCGGAACTGTCTTCGGAGATCACGATGGGGTATCCGTCTTCGACCAGCCGGCATGCATCCGGTAACGATAGCTCTGCGGGGGCCAAGCGAATGCCGAGCGCCTTGGCGGCTCGCATCAAGCCGAACTCCGCAGCTTCTACCCCGACAACGCCGACTGAAGCCGATTCTGCGTCGTTTGACGTTCCGCGCAGGGCTTGCTCGATCTGCACCTGTTCGAGAGGCAGTTGAAAACAACCCGCCAGCCGTCGCAATAAAGCTGTGTGAACTTGGAGTGCACCCATAGAACCGAAAACCCTGTCGCCGCAAATGTCGAAACACTACAACTTTAGGTCGCAGTCGACCATCGGTTCCATCTATGGCGAGAGTTCTCGTTTCACAAGTGGCGAAATCCGGCGGGACGGACGCCGACCGATATCACTGAGGCTGTACCGGTTCATCACAACCCAAAGCGTAAGGGCTTGTTGATTTCATTCAAGCGGAACGGCGAGGGGCTTGTTGACTTAATCGAAACCCGACGCGTAAGCGAGGATGCAGATCCCTCGCTTACGCGTCGGGTTGGGATTCGGACCTTAATCGATCGAAGCGGATTAAATCAACAGACCGCAAGCCGTCCGGTTCCTCACGATCGTTCTTGAAGAACCGGACGGTTTGGGGCTTGTTGATTTAGTCGGTGCTCAACCGGCACAACCGTCACGAAGCGAACGGGCACTCCGGATTTTCACGGCTCATCAGGTTGTCCCACCGTCGGCCGCTCAGAGTGAGCTACGGTTGCAAGACGTCAAAATGGAACGCGACCCGTCTCGGATCTTCTCGAGATGAGGCTGTTCGTTCAGGATGGGGAGTGAATGCGGTGGATAGCCCAAAGGCACAAATCTCGAACACCAAACTGATCGAAGTCCTCCAGGTCTATTGGGCCTGGAGACGGCTGTGGATCGTTACCACCATTCTGTTCGCATGCGTCGGCGTCACGTTTTGTTTGACTCTCAAGACAGATCATTGGATTGCATCGCAAGGTCTTATTGTCCGCGATGAAGCCAACGGTGCCGTGATGCGACTAGGACGATTCCAGAGCCAAACGGAAATGAAGGCGGCTCAGGAAACGATTCTTGAAATGGCTCGCAATGTTCAGGTCGTCGGGGATGCGCTGCGCAAAGTCGGACCGGAACAGACTTGGCTCGGCAAACATTCAACTGAAGATTGGCCGACTCAAAGATCATCGCCGAGTTTGCTGACGAATCGATCGGCGTGCATGCTCCTAAAGGGGCCGAGTTCGGAACGACCGAAGTCATCTATTTGGACATCAAAGAAAAATCCAAAGAACGCGCCGTCGCACTCAACCACGCGTTATGCGAATCGCTCGACAATCGGTTACGAGAAGTCCGAAAGGCGCGCGCCGACGGCGTGATACTGGAACTGGAACATGCCGGACGGATGGCCAACCAAGAGCTGGAAAGCATTACTCAGAAACTCGAAGCGGTCGAGCGTGAAGCAGGTACCGATCTGGCTGACCTGCGAGGCTTGACCGATACGACCAGCGGCGGCAGCACGGCTCGCGTCTCTCTCGACGCCGTGAAAACCGAACTGCGTCAAGCGGAGAATCAGCACAAGCAATTGCTCAGCGATCTAAAGATGCTCAGCGCCGGACTAAACGATCCCGAGATGATGCTCTCCGCACCGTCAACGATCATCAATGCACACCCGGGTCTGAAGAAGTTGCGAGAAGGATTGGCCGATGCTCAGTTGCAGGTTTCGCAACTGAAGGGTCGATTCACCGGCGGCCATCCGCTCGTCATCAATGCTCAAACGGCTGAAAGTGAAATCCGCAACCAAGTCAGCCGCGAGTTGCGACTGGCCGTCAATTCAGTGAACGCAGACATCGAGAACAGTACGGCACGCATCGACCTGCTCAATAGCCAAAAAGATCTGCTTGAAGAACGATTGGAACGGCTGGCTCGCGTACGTGCGAACTACGGCAATCTCGTCAATGAAGTGCGAACAAGAACCAGTATTGTTCAAGAAGCCGAACGTGAATTGGCTGAAGCCCGCGCAGATCGCGATGCAGCCATGTCGACCACGCTTATCACTCGCATCGATCAACCGGTTATCGGCGATCGACCTGTGGGTCCCGGCAAGACCACGATCGTGGGTGCCGCAACCGTTGCGGGCTTGATGTTCGGGCTCGGCATCGTCTTCCTGCTGACACCGCTCGACGGCGGCTCAAGCTCATCAAGGCGGCAGGGCGACTATGGCCAGGCAATCGGACGACGTTTGACCGATCGACTTCCATGGCTCGGTGAACAGGCACGCGGATCGGGCGGTTGGGGTCGTCGCGCAAGCGATCAAGATCGTCGTGGAGGAAGCAACAATCGACGCAGCGCGGATCGCAATCGTCGTAGTTCGGATGCGGCATTACAATCCGGCACCGCAATGACACCTGCAGAAATCGCTGCGTTGCCACCCGGCACAGCACTGCCGGCCGCAACGACCGCAGCGCTTCGTCGCCGTTCCAGCGATGCCAATACGGAACGTCGTTCAGGAACGATCGCTGATCGACGAACACAGACCAGAGAACCGAATCCATCCGATCCGCCTTTCCCAGTGCTGAATCCGACCGAACAGGTTCCGGTCATCACACCGACACGTCGCTGATCCGCGAATCTCTTCGTGTGTCGTCTTTTCGGGACTTGCTGTTCCATGTGTCGTGACGGACCGGCGGTTTACACCGCCGGCTGACGCCTGTCGTCCCGCCGGACTGGAATGCGAGCGGTTCACTACGCACACCCGTTCGGTCATTCCCTCATACGGTTCCAATACGCCAATCCGAAGGGATACTCGGTGCGCAGCGTGAGCTGCCGGTTTGCGTTTGACACGAGAAACCAAAGACCCGAAGGGTCGACACATATCTCACAACATTGAATCCCGATGAACGCATTCCGGTCATCACACCGACACGTCGCTGATCCGCGAATCTCTTCGTGTGTCGTCCCTTCGGGACTTGCTGTTCTATGTATCGCGACGGACCGGCGGTTTACACCGCCGGCGATTCGTCCCTTCGGGACTGGAATATGCGCCGGTTCACTACGCACACCCGTTCGGTCATTCCCAAATACGACCAATCCCGAAGGGATGAAACAACGTTAGCCGGCAGCGTGAGCTGCCGGTTTGCGTTTGACACGAGAAACCAAAGACCCGAAGGGTCGACACATATCTCACAACATTGAATCCCGATGAACGCATCCGGTCATCACAACACGTCGCTGAACCGCGAACCTTCTTCGTGTGTCGTCCCTTCGGGACTTGTGTTTATATCGGAGACCGGCGGTTTACCGCCGGCTGACGCTCTTCGTCCCTCCGGGACTGGAATGCGGGTTCACTACGCACCCGTTCGGTCATTCAATACGACCAATCCGAAGGGATGATCGTTGGCCGCAGCGTGAGCTGCCGGTTGCGTTTGACACGAGAAACTAAAGACCCGAAGGGTCGACACATATCTCACAACATTGAATCCCGATGAACGCATTCCGGTCATCATCCCGACACGTCGCTGATCCGCGAATCTCTTCGTGTGTCGTCCCTTCGGGACTTGCTGTTCTATGTATCGCGACGGACCGGCGCTTTACACCGCCGGCTGACGTTCTGTCGTCCCTTCGGGACTGGAATAAGAGCCGGTTTGAACTCACTTGCTTACTCGATTACTCGGTCATCGACTGAGAGCATCGAGCGGCTTGTGCGATGTAGTCGATTCCAATATCGGACTTCCAGGCTTCGCATAGTCGGCGGTAGATGAGGCCCATCGACGCACGTTCAAACACTCTGTCATTGAAGCGAGCGGCAGGCCAGATGCAGCCTGAAGTACCGGTCAGCAAAACTTCATCTGCTTGCTGAGCTCGAGACGGAGGAATCGTCTCAAAGGCGACATCGATTCCGAGCTGCGAGGCGAGGCGTAATGTTCTCGCTAGGCTGAGTCCCTGCAGCACGCTATCGATCGGCGGCGAAATGATTCGACCTGACTCGACGATCAATAAGTTAGCCGTCGATGACTCGGTTACGTCTCCGGCTTGGTCGAGCATCACGGCTCCCGCGTAATCAAACTCGGATGCAGCGGCTTGCCGATCGGCTAAGTAGTAATGCATCCGCGATCGACTCTTGATCCCCGGCGGCCAACAATTGCCGGGAACGTTACGATTCTCAGCCGTGATCAGACTCTGACCCTGCGAGTACCACATCGACAGAGCACGCCAATGAAGATCTACTGTGTGCAGAATCACTGTCGGCTTGCATCCGGGCGGACGGTCCGCGGTTTTACCGGGAGTGAGCAGAACGACGACGGAAAGATCTTCGAATGCATGAGCATGTCGATTCCGCTGCACACATTCATGCACAAGCGCCGAGTTCAACGTGGTCGGAAAGCGGATGCCGAGCACTTCGGCGCCATGCTTCAGTCGTTCCAAGTGGCCGTCAATATCCAATGGCTTGCCGCAGACGGTCCTCAGTCGCTCGACGAGCACCGCACCTTGCAAGTTGCCCCAATCGTCGAGCCCCAGGCCGACGGAATCGATAGGCAACCAGCGATCATTCGAGTATGCGAGTCGCTCTGCGTTACTCAATGGACTGACCCGGCACATTCATGATGAAGCCACTCACGCAATACGAGAACTACTTTCCGAGCACGTTATCAATCGCATGATTGTAGTAGGTGCAACTGCGATAGTAAGTCATCTCGTCGTGTGAGTTGCCGACGCATCCCGAACAATCGTATTGGCGGATTTTGGCATCTGCGGCCAGCGGATGAGTCGAGCGCGGATCGGGCAGTCCCGAGAAACCTGCAGCGATAGGTGACGTGACGGAATCAATGAAACGAAATCTTCTCAATACCGGATCGCGAGAGTTGTAGACATTCACCAGCGAATCGACATTCTGAATCGCCATACCATACGGTTGGTTGTGCATCAGCCAGTTTCGGTCGAACGCGGGGGCCACCACACTGACTCGTACATGTTCGCGCTCGACGAGCCCGGTCAGAGATCGACCGTGGAACGATCCGCCGTTGGCGAGATGTAATCCGCCGCCGACGACTCGAGCTCCGAAGCTGAATCCGAGGATGCCGAGCGGTGAGTCTTTCGGAAGTCGACTGAGCAAGTGTGCGAAGTAGTAGGTCTCGACGTCCGCGCGAGCCGCTTTTTCGAGCACATCCTTGATCGGACGTCCGTCACGCTGGCTGGGCCAAGAATAAAGAATCACACGCAGAGGTTCTTCACAGCGTTGCGAAAGGCGATTGTATACATACGTGCCGCGATTCCGAGCGTTGCCGGCTTCCATCCAATTTCCGTGCACGTAGATCGCAGTCCGTCGACCCGGGTCAGCATCCAAGTGCCCTTGGAACTCCCCGTCGGTGATCGATTTCCATCCGCTGCTGTCCAGCTTCGACACTTGGAACGCAACCGGCTCGATGGTCGAACACTTCGGCAGCGTCGGAAGACAACGTGTGCTGACTTCAAAGACTTCATCGCAACTTCGCAAAGACCCGCATTCGGAGAGCGTGACGACCAGCTTGCGAACATGCGGCAGAGTCAGCTCCGGTGCCGGAGTTTCTGCGAACGTATCGGAGGTCTCATCAACAGATCGATCGTCATCATCCGCAGAGGAATCACTCAACCGGATATCGAGTGACCGAATAGCCGGATTCGATATAGCCGAGCTCGACGAGCCCACATCCCGTCGTAATTCAGTCTCATTGTTCGCGTCCTCGTCATTCACTCGATCCTTTGAATCAATCGGATCGGAGCGCAGCGGCCCGGGCACTCTTATCAGTGCGATGCGAATCGGTTGCTCTGCGAGGAGCGCTTCGGCGCAGCGGCCTGACATCGGCATGCTTAGCAGCAGGGCGATGATGCAGAGCCGAATGCGGCTGAGTTGCAGTCGGAATGCGACGATCATGTTCAGCGGGTCAGAAGCTTAGGTGGGAACGATCAAGCCCTGTCGACTCGGTGCCACAGCGACCGAGCGACGGAAATTCAGTTCGACGTGAGTGCAGCGAGCGCACCGGACGGCAAGACTGACAGCTTCATGCTGCTTGTTGAAACCAAATCGTAACGACTCGAACCTATCACCGAGACCGGGTGATGAGTCACGAGCTTTTCTCGCTGACGATTATGCCGGATGAACGGCTTGTGCGGAATGATGCGTATTCGGCCCCACGTGCGGTTGGGTAAGGCAGTATCACTGCGCAAAGTTTGCAGGCGAATCGTCGTCCCGATGCATCGACGAAGCAACATGCGGTTCGTGAGCTGTGTTGAAAAAAATCATCATGTTTCGTTTGCACATCGGGGGACGCGCCCTAGAGTTGTGCAGCCAAGAAACGGGGCTGACGATTAGCGAAACTTGAGTACGGGGTGAAAAAATGAGGAAGTTACTGTTTGTAGGTCTTTTGTTGTCTGCCGTCTCCGGCTGCGGCCGCGGATGGTTTCCGCACTTGTTCCACGGCGCTCCTTGCGGCAGCGGCCTGTGCAGTGCACCGATCGATACGTGCAACGGTTGCAACACTCATGGATATGAGTCATACGGGGACGAAGGCACGGTCATCGGCAATGGCTATCTCGGTAGTCCTGTAAACGGGATCGAAACGGTTCCGCTGGGAACACCGTCGCCTGCACCGCAGAACGGTCCTGCCAACGGAGTGCGCGGTTGATCAAGATTTGATGCACGTTGCTCCTTGCGAGCCATGCGCACCAAAGAGACCCGGGTTATCGCCCGGGTCTTTTTATTTGCCGATAGGGCTACTTGCCCGCGCGGCAGCCCGCACCATAGTCATTGGTCGGATCGCGAAACATCGCGTGCAAGTGTTCGCGAGCATCTCCGCCCATATCTTGCGGCGAATACTCGATGACCACTGTCGGTCCGAAGATTCGAAAACCTGCTGCACTTCCGGGCTTGGTCGGACCGTACCAAGCGAACGACAGTTTTTCCACGTCGCTGCGGATGCGGTCCATCGCCGAACTCGCCTGCACCGAGTTCAGTATTCCGACACGCGCTCAATCAGTTCCAGCAGCAATGTACGTTGTCGAGCATTCATAGCCGCGGCGCTGATACCTTCCGGCACGGCTTTCTCTGCATCCTTGCCCGGTCCGTACAGCATCTGCGGATGCTTGGCTGAAAGGACAGCGATCTTCTTCTGAGCTTCATCCGAGCGCATTGATAAGCTCGAAAGCTTTCTCGGATTCCTCAGCCACTTGATGAACGGCAGCTTCCGTTCAGCGTGTAATGGATAGGTTGACCTCCGTTAGACTCGGTGCCAGCGTGATTCGCTCGCCGACCACAGTCGCATTGATCGCGAAGTGATGTCCGCCGAATTGCCACATCCAAGGCGTCTGCGTCGAGGGCTTTCCCAGGATCGAGAAGTAGTATTCGTCTCGCCCGAACACCAACCGCCCGTTGCGTTCCTTTTGCCGCAGAGCTTCATCGCCTTCGATGTTGTCGATGACTTGCTGAAAGCCTTTCTCGCTGAGCGTCGCACGAAGCACGCTGAAGACGGCCTCCTTTTGTTCAGCCGAAAGGTCGCCCATGCGCAGGCCTTCGCGACGCACGATCCCCGTCGGCAAATTCGACCAACGCCGGCGTTGCTCTTCGTCGTCAAAGGCAAACTGCACTTTCGCTTGCTGCTCTTTGCTGAGCTTGCCGATCAGCGAGTCAGCCGCAGCCACGACTTTCTGAGTGACTTCAGCAGGCGTTTCGGCGTAAGCTGCGGAGGTTACGAGCGATTGAACGGCGAACGTGAGAGTGACAACCGGCAACAGGTTTCGAATCATTGTCGAGGTTTCCTGGGAATGGGTCGCTTCGGGAAGACGACATTGTAATGAGTTTGTCGATCAGCGCTGTTGTAGATCAACCCGTTGTAGATCAACGCTCCGAGTTGATCCCCACGATTTTCCAGTCGGACCGAGTTCAGGGAGCTTACCGGCGGCTCAATGGGAAGTCTTTGAATTGGTTGCCGCAGATTGAAGTAGTTACGCTCGGCTCACCTAGAGGTCGGGCGCCGGTGGGCTCAATTTGGAAAATTGAGCTACAACTGTTGGAAAACTGAGCTACATCTGCTGAGCTCAAAAGGGAGCACTTTTCGCTCCGCCTGTGAAGCTTTTCGTCAGACGCCTATAATCTGGCGGTCTCGGTTCCTACCGACGGAAAAACATGTGCATTTGACTGAGAAAGTGCGATCAAGATGAGCGACGCGGAACGTACAGTGATTATCGGCAGCGGTCCGGCGGGCTGGTCGGCGGCCATTTATGCGGCTCGAGCCAACTTGCATCCGCTGGTCTTTGAGGGAACCGTCAAGCCTGAGATGATCCCGCTGGGCCAGCTCGCCTTCACCACCGAAGTCGAGAACTTTGCAGGCTTCCCGGCTGGGAACATTCGTGCATTCGTCGAAAGCGCGGTCGACAAGGATCGACACTGGAACCTTCCTCCGGCGCCGGTTGGACACGAAAAAGATGGCCAACCACACTACGCCGTGCAAGGTATCGAATTGATGGAGCTGATGAAGCAGCCAGCACTCAATTTCGGTACGCGAGTCATCGGCGATGACATCGTCGACGTCGACTTCAGCAAGCGCCCCTTCAAACTGACTCCCGCATCCGGCGAACCTGTCTATGCTCAGACCGTCATCGTGGCAACCGGTGCTCGAGCCAACTACCTGGGGCTCCCATCCGAACATGCTTACAAGAACAAAGGGGTCAGCGCGTGCGCCGTGTGTGACGGAGCTCTGCCGATCTATCGGAGCAAGCCGCTGGCAGTGATCGGCGGCGGTGACTCGGCGGTCGAAGAAGCGACCTACTTGGCTAACCTCAAGAACGCGGACACGATCTACTTGGTCCATCGACGCCACGAGCTGCGAGCGTCGAAGGTCATGGCCGATCGCGCGATCAATCATCCGAAGATCAAGATGGTCTGGAACTCGGTTGTCGACGAAGTCCTGGGCGACGGCAAACAAGTGACCGGCATCATGCTGAAGAACACGGTCGACGGTTCAGTCAGCGAATTGAAAGTCGGCGGCATGTTCGTGGCAATCGGTCACACGCCGAACACCGACTTCCTCAAAGGCCAGTTGGACTTGACCGACAAAGGCTACATCCGATGGACTCAAGCCTTCCGCACCAAGACGAGTGTCGAAGGAGTCTTTGCCGCCGGCGATGTGGCCGATGATTACTATCGGCAAGCCATTACATCGGCCGGCACAGGCTGTATGTCCGCACTGGATGCAGAACGATTCTTGAGCGAACAGGGCCACGCATGAGCAGCGAAACGAGTTCGAGCAATCGAGAGTGGATCACCGTTGCCGCGGCGCGCGAAGCCTCTGCGGTCGGGCGCGAAGTCGAAGTCAAAGGCTGGGTGCGCACGCGTCGAGACAGCAAAGGAGGCTTTAGCTTCATCGAGCTGAATGACGGCAGTTGTTTGTCGAACTTGCAGATCATCGCGGATGCATCTCTACCAAACTACGCCTCGGAGATCGCCAACCTCCACGTCGGTTCATCGATCACCGCCACCGGCGTGCTCAAGGCTAGCCAAGGAGCGGGCCAAGCTACGGAGTTGGCTGCCGATTGCGTACGCGTCGTCGGGATCGCCGATCCTCAAGAGTATCCGCTGCAAAAGAAACGGCACACATTTGAAAAACTCCGCGAGTGGGCTCACCTTCGTCCGCGCACCAACTCGTTCGGTGCTGTGGCGAGAGTGCGTAATCAATTGAGCATCAGTACGCACCAGTTCTTCCAGGACGAAGGGTTCTTATATCTGCATACGCCGATTATCACGGGCAGCGACTGCGAAGGCGCAGGCCAGATGTTCCGCGTGACGACTCTGCCGCTCGACAAGCTGCCGATGGTTGACGGCAAAATCGATCACTCGAAAGACTTTTTCGGTAAGTCTTCGTATTTGACCGTCTCAGGACAGTTGGAAGGTGAGATCTACGCGACCGCGCTCGGCAAAGTCTACACCTTCGGTCCAACGTTCCGCGCCGAGAACAGCAACACGACTCGTCACTTGGCCGAGTTCTGGATGATCGAACCGGAAGCCGCGTTCTATGAACTCCCCGACAACATGGCTCTGGCCGAACGCTATATCAAACGCTTGCTCGGCGATCTGCTGGCCAAGTGCGGCGAAGACATGGCCTTCTTCGACGAACGTGTTCAACCGGGTCTACGCGATTCGTTGAGTACAGTGCTCAACAAACCTTTCGAACACTTGACCTATACCGAAGCTGTCGAGATCCTCGCCAAGTCAGGTCAAACGTTCGAGTACCCGTGTACTTGGGGCTGCGACCTGCAAGCCGAGCACGAGCGCTATTTGACTGAAAAGCATGTCAACGGTCCGCTGATCCTTTACAACTATCCGCGAACCATCAAGCCCTTCTATATGCGCTGCAACGACGACGGCAAGACGGTGGCTGCGAGGGTTGTGCTTGTTCCCGGAGTGGGTGAGATCATCGGCGGCAGCCAGCGCGAAGAGCGACTCGATGTGCTCCTGTCTCGCATGAAAGAGATGCACCTGGAAGAGAAGGAATACTGGTGGTACATCGACCTGCGCAAGTTTGGATCCGTACCGCATAGCGGATTCGGTCTGGGACTCGAACGCGTCGTCCAGTGGACAACCGGAATGACGAACATCCGCGATTGCATCCCGTTCCCACGCACTCCGGGCTCAGCCGAGTTCTAATGGCTATGTCATCGGCGCCCGCTTGATCACCGAATGAGATCGGCGGGCTACGTCACTGGGTCAATCGCGCCGTGGCTGAAGAGGGCTGAGCCATGCCGTCCACAATCAGCTTCGAGTCGGTTTGCCGGCGACTGAGTTTAAGCAGCACCGCTCGAGTGACCCGGCAAACACGTTCGCCGATGATCGTGGAGCTGCGATGGATAGCAAGCGATGCAGCTCCACCGGCCGGTCCTCCGACCGCGCATCCGACAGCCAGAGCCGTGACTTCGCCGCCGGTTCTTGCAATACGTCGAGTCCATTCGGCACTCAATCCGACCGCGCAGCCGCCTGCCGTGGCTGCTGCTTCGACTCCATCGGCCAACAGCGTCAGCGGATGAGGCTTCAACACCAGCTTTGTCGCCAAGGATTCGATCGCAAACTTCGTCGCCAATTTGTTGCCGACAGCCCAAACGCTTTTCGTTGCGGCGGAGGCGATAGCGACTGCTGTGCTGTGACCGAATTCAACTTGCCGGCTATCCGATTTGCCCGTCGCGCACTGCGAGGCAAAATGTTCGCAGTTGTTGTCGAGCAAGTTATAGCCGGCCTTGCCGACCATCGACTCCGCCGCAGCGACGATCTCGTCGACCTGCAGCGAGCGTTGGTGCCTCATGGTTCGGACCCGTTTGCCCGTTGAGAACTCCTCGATCGAATCCCGACGGACTTGGAAGCGTGCGTCCTGAGTCGCAGTCAGTCGCGGCCCCGACTCGGGTGCCAAGTGGATGACTGTTCCGTCTCCCATGTCGATGCCATGATGTTGATACGGCAGTCCACGGAAAGAAAGATTCACGTAGATGTGATCGCCTTTGGCCATGATCTTTGTTTACGACGAATATCGTTGCTGAATAAAATAAGTGGAAGCGAATTCACGTTAACCTCTAGAGCCGATATGAAGGCTGAACTTTTTGCGAACTTAACGATGCATCGGCTCCCCTGCGTTAGATTTCTACGATCATTCGTGCGTTAAATCAAATCGCCGATTTTTGCAGTCGGCGGCATAACCCGGCTCGCCGAAACACGGCGATCATAGGTATATTCGCCACTGTTGAGCTCCTCTTGGTTTCTCATCGAGACACACGGCAAAGCGAATCGGCACACTGCGACTCATGGAAAAGACAAAAGTTGCGATTGTAGGACTTGGGACGGTCGGTTGCGGCGTAGCTCGTTTGCTGCTCGATCACGGTGACCGGACGGCTCGTCACGCAGGCCGGACACTTTGGTTGGAAAAAGCCGTCGTTCGCGACTTGAACAAAAAACGTGATTGCACGCTACCTGCCGGCGTCCTGACCGATCGGCTCGACGATGTCCTGAAACATCCTGAGATCGAAGTCGTCGCGTTGCTCGTCGGAGGTCTCGAACCCGCTCGGACCATCTGCTTGCAGTTGCTCGACGCAGGCAAAGACGTGGTCACAGCCAACAAGGCGTTATTGGCTGAACATGGCGGGGAACTTTTTGATCGAGCTCGATCGCTCGGTCGATCCATAGCGTTTGAAGCTGCAGTAGCCGGCGGCATTCCGATCATCGCCAACATCAGCCAATGTCTCTCGGCCAATCAGATTCTCTCTCTGCACGGCATTCTCAACGGGACGAGCAACTTCATCGTGACGCAGATGGATGAGCAAGGTTGGGACTATGACCGCGCACTCAAAGAGGCTCAGCGGCTTGGTTATGCTGAAGCCGAACCTGCGATGGATGTCGACGGCAGCGATGCCGCGCAGAAGCTCGCTATCCTCGCTCATTTGGCGTTCGGTGCACGCATCAAGTGGCAAGACATTCCACGCATCGGCATCGATTCACTCGACACGAAGGACATTCACTTTGCCTCGGAGCTCGGTTATCGCATCAAACTGCTGGCTTCGGCTAGATTGGTCGACAGCGGCCTGGAACTGAGTGTCTCGCCGACCCTCATTCGTGACGGTCGACCGCTGGCAGAAGTGCGGAAGAACTACAACGCGATCAACGTCGTCGGGGACGCGGTCGGCGATTTGTTCTTCCATGGTCAAGGGGCAGGGCAGATGCCGACCGCTTCGGCGGTGGTCGCGGACATGATCGACACCTGTGTCGGTAGAGCTCGCATCACGTTCCGCCGCTGGAGCTCTGGGGCAAGCGCGAATCGAAAGTACCGATTCGACCTACGATGATCTACCCGGACGATATGACTTGCGATTACGTGGCCGATCGACCCGGAGTGCTGGCTCAGATAACCTCCATTCTCCGGCAAGCATCGAGTTATCGATCGCGTCTCTTATCCAGCATGAACCGGATACCGACAGCAGCACGCCTATGGTGCCGTGGTGATCATGACACACGAAGCTCGGAGGAGCCGCTCGCAAAGCGGTGGAGGAGATCAGCTCTTTGGACGTCGTCAGCGGACCGAGCGTGAGAATGCGGATCATGTCGCACAAAAAGGATTTTGTTGCACAGAGTTTTAGTCTGTTCGACTTACTATCGGCGGTTAGCACGTCGACTCATCTTTTGCGGCCAGTCGCAAGGGTCGACTCGGAGCATCGACGTACAGCCTAAATCCCGTTCATCCAGTCCATCAATGTTCCAAACACATTGAACCAGCACGCCCCCTCCGGAAGCTCACTGAGTAACATCCGAATCCCGTTTTGCGTGGAGTCGAAAGGGTCGACTCCAGGCGTCGACGTACAACCTAAATCCAATTTGATCCGGTCCATCGATGTTCCAAAACCATTGAACCATCACGACCCTCCGAGCTCTCTGAGTAACATCGAATCCCGTTTTGCGTGGAGTCGAAAGGGTCGACTCGGGCGTCGACCTACAGCGAGCACCAGTGGCAAGGGTTTGCTGGGACAGGTACAATTTTCAGTTTTCTACGGACTTGGCAACTCGCACAAAGCTGACGGAACACGATGAACAGCGCGCTCCCAGATACCCCGGCTGGTGAGATTCCGAATCGTTTCGACCACGAGCAGAATTGCAGAAACTTTACAGCTGGGAACAGAGCGGCTGTTTTCACGCGGAAGTGCGACCGGATCGTAAACCGTACACGATCGTCATCCCCCCGCCGAACGTCACCGGAGCGGCTCCCACTTAGGACATGCTCTGAACAACACATTGCAGGACATTCAGATCCGTCGAGCCGGGATGCAGGGCTACGAAGCAGCGGATGCCGGGCACCGACCATGCGGGCATCGCGACTCGAAGCCGTCGTCGAAAGACGATTGAAAGAAATCGAAGGCAAAACGCGACACGACCTAGGCCGCGAAGCGCTCGTCGATCGCATTTGGCAGTGGAAAGATCAATACGAAACACGAATTCTGAATCAGCTCAAGCGATTGGGATCGAGCTGCGATTGGGGCGCACGCGATTACGCTGAAACGACATGCGCACGAGCCGTCCGCGCGACGTTTTTTGATCTATTTGGTAAAGGATTGATCTATCGCGGTAAGCGACTGGTCAGTGGGACACCTATCACCTGAAGCCGCCGTCAGCGATGACGAAGTCTTCCATGAAGCGGTCAAGGGTCACTTCTATTACTTCCGCTATCCGATCATCGGAGCTAAAACCGGCGGACCCCAGTTCGTCACCATCGCCACGACTCGACGAGGAGACGATGCTCGAAGGCGATACTGCCGTCGCCGTGCATCCGGATCCGGCGGCGGCACTCGATGCCGCCGAAGAACAACTGAAGACGCGCATCGCAGAAGCCGCGCGAAAGATCGTGAACCGCTCGAGGCTCAGTTTCAAGAACTCCTGGACCGTCGTCGTGATCTGTTGCCGACATTGATCCAATTACGTGATTTGGCTGTCGCCGAGCGCGGCTTCGGCTGCCCGCTTGCCGAACGCGAGATACCGCTGATTGCCGATGGATGGGCCAAGCCCGAGATGGGAACCGGCTGCGTCAAGATCACGCCGGCTCATGATCCCAACGACTACGATGTCGCTTTGCGCGCGGCCTTCCGATGCTCAACATCATGAACCCGGACGGAACGATCAACAGCGCCGGCGGTAAGTATGCCGGGCTGACGATGCCGAAAGTGTCGTCAGAAGATCATCGCTGATCTCGAAGCACTCGAGCTGGTCGATCGCATCGAGGACCGCGACATCGATCTAGCTCACGGCGATCGCAGCCAAGACGCCGATTGAACCCTACTTGGCCGACCAATGGTTCGTTCGCATGGAGCAGCTCGCGCAGGAGCGCCATGGATACCGATTACGTCAGGTCAAGAGTCAATCCTACCGCCGCGGCATATGCGAAGGCTACTTGGATTGGCTGAGCGAGCGGGATTGGCCGGTAGGAAGACAACTCTGGTGGGGACATCAGATTCCGGTTGGACCAGTCGTTCGCTGATAAGAAATCTGCCGATGCTGCGGCCATGGTGGTCCGCATCCGCAACAACCAAGGCCGGTCGCATTGCCGTTTCCATCGAAGCACCTTCGCTGGTTCACATCTGCATTCGCGAAGAGAAAGATACGCTCGAATCGGAACTGACAGCAGCAGGCTTCGTTCGTCAAGAAGACGTGCTCGACCTGGTTCAGCTCCGCGCTCTGGCCTCACTCGACTGGAGGCGCAGCCTGACAAGACCGCAGAGCTCGTTACTTCTATCCGACCAGTGTTCTGATCACCAGTCGCGACATCATCACTCTCTGGGTCGCGGCATGGTGCTGATAGGACTAGACAACGTCGGCAAAGTTCCCGTTCAAGCAAGTCTTCATCCATCCGAAGATTTTGGACGGATTCAGCCGGGTGTATCCGAAGCAAAGGGAACGGTGTCGATCCGATCGATGTCATCGACAAGTTCGGTCCCGATGCATTGCGGCCTTTCAGGCTCGCGTGGCTCACCACCGACACACAAGACGTTCTTATGCCGGTCCGGTTTGGTACCCGCATTGCGGGGCACTCATCAACCAAACGAAACAGAACCGCACGTTGCCCGTCATCGAATGCAACAAGTGCAATAAGAGCTTTTCGACTCAGTGGGCCGAAAAGCCCGAGCACTTGGATTTGCCCAAAGGCGCTGTCGTCAGCGAACGGTTTGAAGTTGCTCGTAACTTCTGCAACAAGCTCTGGAATGCTGCTCGCTTCGTGATGATCAATCTCGAAGGCATGCCGACCGATCTACCGAAGCTCGATCGCTCGCAACTTCCACTCGAAGATCGCTGGATTCTTAGTCGTTTGGCAACCCACCAGACCTTAACAGTCACCGAATCCGATTGAGACCTTCCACTATTCCGAAGCAGCTCGCGCGGTCTACGACTTTGCATGGGACTGAGTTCTGCAGCTACTACGTCGAAATGGCCAAGCCTCGTTTGGCTTCACCTGAGACACGTGTTGCAAAGCAACATGTGTTGGCTCATACACTCGACAACTTGCTGCGCATCCTCCACCCGATGATCCCGTTCATCACCGAAGCCATCTGGCAGGAACTGGCTCGCTTCGGTACGCGCCGATCTATCGACGAAGTGGAACCGGCAGGCAAGTGGATCATGCAAGCCCCATGGCCGGCGGCTGTCGAATCCGATCGCAATGCAGACATCGAACAGCAGTTCGCCAAGTTCGCCGCGGTACTCGGCGCGCTCCGCGAGATCCGTTCGCGACAAAACATTCCGCCGAAAGCCGAGCTCAGCTTCTTGGTCGAGTGCGATGCTGACAGCGTCAAACTCCTGCAACCGATGGAACCGTTCTTCAAAGCGCTGGCCGGAGCGACTGCGATAGGTTGGGGCAGCAAGGTGACCAAGCCCGATATGGCGGCACAGTTGAGTGCCGATGCGATGGAAGTCATCGTCGATTTGGGCAAGTTCATCGACGTGGACGCCGAGATCGCCAGAAACACCAAGTTGGTCGAAAGCCTAGACAAGCAAATTACCGGCAAGCAAGGGAAGCTCAACAACGCCACGTTCGTCGAACGCGCTCCGAAGGACGTCGTCGATAAAGAGCGTCAGTCGCTGGCGGAGTTGGAACAACAGCGTGAAACCGCGCTGGCCGCGCTGCAGCGATTGAAGAGCTTGCCCAAGCCATAGTGGCATATCGAACGCATGAAAGCAGATGATTGAAAGCGATTGAATTCTAGCGGAACGGCGCAAGCGGTCCGGTTCTTCAAAATCAATCATGCTTCACCGGACGACATTGGACGTTTCGAATTGATAAAAGCGGTACAGCGCAAGCCGTCCGGTAAAGCACCGTCAAACTGGAAGAACCGGACGACTTGCGCCGTTCCGCTTGAATTAAATCAACATGACCCCGGGCTTCCGGTGTTCAAACAACTGATCAGACAACTTCCATCTTATACACCGAGTAACCGGAACAATGAGCGGATCGATTATCGATGAACTTGCCTGGCGCGGCCTGATTCATCAGAGCACAGATGAAAAAGAGTTGCGTGAACTGTTGTCGAAACCGACGGTGTTGTACGCAGGCTTTGATCCGACGGCCGACAGCTTGCACGTCGGTAGTCTCCTGCCGTTGATGATGTTGCGGCGATTTCAGAAGTACGGGCACCGCCCGATCGCTCTCGTCGGAGGAGCCACCGGCATGATCGGTGATCCGAGTGGAAAGAGCGAAGAGCGCAACTTGCTCTCTGCCGATGCGCTCGCTCAAAACGTGCGCGGTATGGAACGTCAGATGCGCAAGTATTTGGACTTCGACGGCCCGTCGGCCGCAATCTTGGTGAATAACTTCGATTGGATGCAAGGCTTCAGTTACTTGACCTTCCTCCGCGACGTCGGCAAGAACTTTCCTGTCGCCGTCATGCTGGCCAAAGACTCTGTGAAGAATCGCATCGAACGCGAGGGAGCAGGCATCAGCTATACCGAGTTCAGCTACATGCTGCTGCAAGCTTATGACTTCGTGCACCTCAGTCGCACATACGGTTGCGCTCTGCAGGTCGGCGGCAGCGATCAATGGGGGAATATTACCGCGGGTACCGACCTGTCGCGTCGCATGGACTGCAAGTCGTTGCACGCGCTCACTTGTCCTCTGCTGCTGACCAGCGACGGTCGCAAGATGGGCAAGACCGAAAAGGGAGCCGTGTGGCTCGACGCCGATCGAACATCTCCCTACGCCTTCTACCAATACTGGCGCAACGTCGCCGATAGCGATGTACTCCTGTGCTTGAACTTTCTTACCGAAATTGGCCGGTCGGAGATGATTGAACTCGAGGTAGCTCTGACAAATCGACCAGAGAAAGCTGAAGCGCAACTTCGATTGGCCGAATGGTTGACGGAATTCATCCACGGTTCCGAAGGCTTGGCGACAGCCCGCAAAGCCACCGACATATTCTTCGGCGGTGAGATTAGCAACGTCAGTGATGCGCAGCTGCAAGAGATCTTTGCGGATGTGCAGAGCAGTGAGCAATCTCGTTCGCTGTTGACGGACGGTTTGTTGATCGTCGACGCACTCTGCGCCGCGGGCCTCGCCGGCTCGAAGAGCGAAGCTCGCCGAACGGTAGAGCAGGGCGGGGCGTATGTGAACAATCGCAAAGTCACCGGCATCGACCGCAAGCTGACGGTCGAAGACTTGGCCAGCGAAACGGTCATGGTTCTTCGCAGCGGCAAGAAGAAGTACGGCTTGCTCAAGTTCCAATAATCATTCATCGGTGCGCGAGCGATCGATTCTTCGCAGCTCTCCGTCCCCTTTATCGACACACGCAGTTCACATTCAAGGAGTCTCGGGTGCGCATTCTTTTAGCAAACGACGACGGTATCTATGCACCCGGCTTGGCGGCGATGGAAAAACAACTCCGCCGCATCGGTGAAGTCCATGTGGCCGCCCCGGCCACGGAACAAAGCGGTGTCGGACATTCGATCACGTATCTGACTCCTCTGCTTGCCAAACAAGTCTTCGAAGGAGATCGCTTCCGCGGCTACGCAGTCGAAGGGAGTCCGGCTGACTGTGTGAAGCTGGCCATCAGCCAACTTGTAAAAGACCCCATCGATGTCATTGTCAGCGGCATCAACGGCGGATTGAATGTCGGTATTAACGTGCTGTACTCGGGCACAGTTGCAGCCGCGATCGAAGGGGCCTTCTTTCGACTCAACAGCTTTGCAGTCTCACTCGAGTACGACCCGCATGCCGACTTCGACACAGCCGCGCAATTGGCTGCATCGATCATTCAAAAAGTGCTCAAGCAACAGACGCATCCTCCGCAACTGTTCAACATCAACATGCCGACAGCGGCCGTGAAACTGGCCGCCTCCGGCGGTGTTCCAAAAGTCTTTTGCGTCCCGATGGGTGTCGAGCGGTACGGCGAACAATACATCTGTCGCCAAGATCCGAAGGGGCGAAACTACTATTGGTCCACCAATGACCCGCCGCCGCGTCGTACCGATCACCCGACAGATTTGACCGTCGTGTCCGATGGACACATCAGCATCACGCCGCTCCGCTTTGATCTAACGCACCAAGCTGTGCTGGATGAGATGAGCAAATGGGACCTATCGCTACAGGCGCTGCCCAGTAAGAACATCAATGGATCGCCACGATCGGTGAGCTTCGACAACAACAAACGACCGCAAGAGTCGAATGGAAGATTTGAGATTTAGGATTTGAGAATCCGTCATACGTCACTTGGCCCTTCGCCCTTGGCTTTTGGCTTATGCCGTTTGAAATCTGAAATCTCCTATCTGCAATCTGAAGCGAGAATTCCTGGATGGATCGGGTTCCAAATCTCCATCGCAGGCGACTTCGAGAGCGCACCGGTTGTTAATCTGTATCGACCAAGTTGGGATTGCCTTCGTTAGCGGTTTTGAGCGGATTTCGGGCCGATCCGCTCGTTCCGGTTGTAATTCGCTTCAAGCGATAAATGGCAGGCAGGCTGGCGCTTGGACCTATTCACGGGCGCATCCCCTGCCGATGGACGAGAGAGCACGTAGCGCGACGGATGCGCATTGGCGTGCAGCGCTGTGATGCAATGTTCGACTCCGGAGGGAAGTCGTTCGTTGCACGAGCGGGTAAGGATGCCATCGTCAGGGAACGACCTACTGCAAGGAGGTTCGCAGTGAAAAAATTCTGGCTCACCGGGTTCGCGATAGCGATCGGTGCGTGCACCGTCGCAGGTCGCGCTGAGGCACAATACGGTGCCCCCGTCTACGGTTCCGGAGCGTTGGCTCCGAATGGATATGTAATCAACAAGCCCGGGATACTCGCTCGTCCCGTGGCTTATCCCCAGGAACAAGTTGCTACGCCCGGCTACAACGCGCAGCAAGTTCCGACGCAAGGTTGGGTCGGTCCGCAAAACGGACAATACCAAGGAGTTCCGATTCCTCAGGTTCCCAATCCGCCGCAACCCGTACCGATGAATCCGCCGGGAAGCCAAGTTCCCTACAGCGGACCGATCGTCGGCACGCAGCCGCAACCGGCACCGGGCCAACTAACTTATCCGATGGACCCGGCGTATGCTCAGTCGATCGCTCCCAATGCAACGGGCTACTCAAGCTGCGGATGCAACGGCGGAGCGCCGCAAAGCTATGACATGAGCGGTTATGCAACGAGTAGTTGCGGAACCGGCGCATGCAGCACCGGTAGCTGCGGCTATCCCACTTACAATTCGTGCGGCGTTTCCGCAGCCGGTTACGCGGGCTTCGGCAGTCGATTCCTGTCGCTCGGCTCGGGCTGCAATTCCGGCGGCAACTGGTTCGTCGGCGGTGGCGCTCTGCTGTTCCAACGCGTCGATGATCATCCGGTGGCGCTAAGCTACAACGTGCTCATGCCGACCGAAAACACACTGACGACTCGTGACGCGCGGCAGAACAATCTACCCGGCTTCGAAGTCTTTGCCGGTCGTTACTTCAATTGCGGTCGCAACGCGATTCTGTTCGATTACTGGGGACTCTTCCCCGGCGATAAGTCTGCGACGGTCTACAATTCGGGCAGTGTCGATCTCCGTTCTCGTTATCAGTTCGGCGGTCTCTATGGACCGGTGACCACAATTTACGATTACTACGACAACACTCAAGCTCATCGCATCGTCCGCGGCAGCTCTTACAACAACGTCGAAGTGAACCTGCTCGGGTTCGCTATCGGCGGTGCGGGCCGCACCTATGGATACGGTGCCGGTTCGTGCGGCAGCTCGTGCGGTGACTGCAGTTCCTGCTGCACACCGTGCAGTGGCGGATTCACCGGTCCTTGCAGCTTGGCTCCCGGAGCCTGCGGCAGCCGTTTGAATCTGTCTTGGTTGGGTGGTATCCGTTGGTTCCAATTCCGCGATCGACTGCAATACGCCACGTCGACCGCAGACACGAACTTCACCGGTGCTGCAGACGACTTCTACTACGACAACAACGTGCGTAATGACCTGGTCGGTTTCCAACTGGGCAACGTATTGAACTACTGCTGCGGTTCCCGCTTCAACCTGTACGCGTTCAGCAAGGCCGGTGTGTACAACAACCGCGCCCAGCTACTTTACGCGAGTAGGCACAAACGCCATGCCGGCTACGATCCAAAGCACGAACATTTACAACGGCCAGAACTATATGGTCGATGTAACTCGTGACAACGTGGCCTTCATGGGTGAACTCGGAACCGGCATCAACGCTCGGATTTACAAGGCTGGTCCGCCAACGTAGGCTACCGCGTCTTGGGCGTGTCCGGTGTCGCCACCAGCGTGAACTCGATTCCATTCGAGAACCTGCACCTGGGCAACGTCGGCTACTTCAACAACACCAGCTCGCTGGTTCTGCACGGTGTGAATGTAGGGATGACCTACAACTTCTAAGCCGAAGGCTGTTGAAGTCTAGACTCCGGCATCCGACTATCAACAATCGGGAGCGGTTTCCAAACGGAACCGCTCCCGTATTTTTTTGCGGCTCGCAGCCAAGAACATCTCGCAGCAGCGAGTGCCATCCGCGATCAATGAACACTCGCACTCATTCGATGCACATCGACGATTGCACGGAATCGTTCGAGCTCCGCGATCTGCCACGCTTGATCTCGGTTCAGCTCTTCAGCCAACGTTTGCACCGCCCCCTGCGCCGCGGTCCAAGTTGCGTCTGCATCTAACAAAATCGCACGCGTCCGCCGACAAAGCACATCGTCCAGTGTTCGCGCCATCTCGCGGCGCACGCTCCAAACGATTTGTGCCTTCAGTACGTTGAGTCGCGGATCGATTCGTTCCCCCAAACTCTCGTCACTTCGAATCAGCATCTCGATCCCGCCTCGATCGGAACCGTAAACAGCCAATGGATCTTCCTCGATCGACACGGGGTCCGGCGAACCGGACGATTCCTTCCTGCGATCGGCGCCTGATCCGTGGATCGGAAGACTGCGAGTCACGGAAGGGCGACGTTCGAGCCCGCCGACGTCTGCGGCTCGATTCACGCAATCTTCAGCCATGCGGCGATAAGTGGTCCACTTACCACCTGTGATCGTCAACATTCCAGGACATGTATCTTCGATCGTGTGATCGCGAGACAGCGACGAGGTCTTCGAACTACTCGAGGATTGAACTAAAGGCCTTATGCCCGCGAACACACTCAGTACATCACTGCGCTGCGGCGAGTGGACCAAGTACCGCGATGCGAGTTCCAGCAGAAAATCGATTTCGGTTTCCAACGCTCGCGGTTCTATATTCGTCTCCGAAATCGGCGTGTCTGTCGTCCCTACGATCGTACGATCATGCCAGGGGATTAGAAAGACGACGCGTCCATCCGGCGTCTTCGGTACGATCACGGCGGTATTGCCCGGTAGAAACCGTTTGTCCAAGACCAAATGAATCCCTTGGCTGGCAGCAGTCAATGATGGAAGTCCCTCGCTTGCCATCCGACGTACTGCGTCACAAAACGGTCCGGCCGCATTGATGATGACCCGGCCCTCGAGCCTTAACTCTTCTCCCGTCTCATGGTCCAAGCATCGGACGGCGGTCACTCGATTACCGGTCTGCTCAAGCCCGACAGCTTCTGCATAGTTGAGCACGCATGCACCGTGGTTAACGGCAGTCTGAGCCAGATTAATCAACAGGCGCGAGTCATCAAACTGACCGTCATAGTAGAGTACGCCGGCATAACATCGCTGCGCATCCAACGTCGCGGCGCGTTCCAACACGTCCTCGCGATTGAGCGACCTGGACGAAGCAACATTGTGTCTTCCGGCCAACGAGTCATAGACTTTCATTCCGGCTGCGTAGAACAGCCACTCGAATGAATTGCGACAGGGGATAATGAACGGCAATGGTCTCGACACGTGCGGTGCGTTCTTCAGCAACAGTGCTCGTTCATGCAGTGCCTCGCGCACCAGGCTGATGTTGCCTTGTCGCAAATAACGAACGCCGCCGTGCACCAGCTTTGTTGAGCGACTGGAGGTTCCTTTGCCGAAGTCAAATCGTTCGACTAAGCAGACTTGATAGCCGCGAGTCGCCGCATCGAGCGCGATTCCGACACCGCTGGCTCCGCCCCCAATGACGACGATGTCCCACACAAATCGACTTTGGGAAGCATCCGATGCGCGATCACGTTGCTCGTTGCGACTAAACGCACTCAAACTGTCGACTCCCAATTCTTCGAACGTTCGAGCGCGGTGCGCCATCGAGCTCGGTAGCTCTCGGCTTGATCAGCCGACATCTTCGGTTCGAACACGGCATCCGCTTGCCACACTCGCTTCAACTCCTCTTGATCTTCCCAAAAGCCGACAGCAAGTCCGGCCAGATACGCAGCACCGAGCGCCGTGGTTTCGATGATCTTCGGACGCACGACCGGTGCCTGCAGCATGTCTGCTTGAAACTGCATCAACAGATTGTTCGCCGCCGCACCGCCGTCGACTCGCAACTGCTTGATCGCAATACTGCTGTCCTCGCGCATCGCATCGAGCACATCTGCAACTTGATATGCGATCCCTTCCAGGGCAGCTCGAGCAATATGTGCAGTTGTCGTACCGCGTGTTATTCCCATGATCGTGCCGCGGGCGTGAGGGTCCCAGTGAGGAGCGCCCAAGCCGGCGAAAGCGGGGACGAGCACCACACCGCCGCAGTCCGGAACGCTCAGAGCTAGTCTTTCGACGTCGCTTGATTGTTTGATCGCACCAAGGCCATCGCGCAGCCACTGCACAACAGCGCCCGCGATGAAGATACTCCCTTCATACGCAAAGTCGCAGACGGCTTCGTTTCCTAATCGCCAGGCCGTAGTCGTAAGTAAGCGATGTCGCGACGGCTTCGGTTCCGATCCGATGTTCATCAACATAAAGCATCCGGTGCCATATGTATTCTTGACCATTCCATTGGACAAGCAGTTCTGGCCGAACAAAGCGGCTTGCTGATCGCCGGCGATTCCCGCAATCGGAATCGGACCGTCGAACACGCCTTCAGCCGTATTGCCATAGACTTCGCTGCTCGAGCGCACTTCAGGCAGCAGTGAGCGTGGAATTCCAAGTAGAGATAACAATTCGTCGTCCCAGTCCGCTCGTTCCAAATTGAACAGCATCGAGCGCGATGCGTTGCTCACGTCGGTGATATGCAGCTTGCGATGCGTCAACTGCCAGACCAGCCAACTATCGACCGTTCCAAATGCTAACTCACCCCGCTCCGCTTTGTCGCGAGCTCCCGGGATATGATCCAGCATCCAGCGAATCTTGCTTCCCGAAAAATACGCGTCGACGACGAGGCCGGTCTTACTTTGAATGAATCCCGCATGGCCGGCTCGTACGAGGTCTTCACACAAACCTGCCGTACGACGATCCTGCCAGACGATCGCGTTGCCGATCGGTTGACCTGTCTTGCGGTCCCATATGATCGTCGTCTCACGTTGATTAGTGATCCCGACAGCCGCGATATCACGCGAGCTCAAACCTGATGCACTGAGCGCCTCTCGGGCTGTTTCAATCTGTGAAGCCCAGATCTCGAGTGGATCATGTTCGACCCATCCGGGTTGAGGATAAAGTTGTCGAAACTCGCGCTGACTGACACTGAGTATCTTTCCGGAACGATCGAAAATCAGCGCCCGAGAACTGGTCGTTCCTTGATCGAGTGCAAGTATCGCTTGCATGGTGCGTCTCATCCTGCCTGGTAATCAGTGGGGGTTTGCCGACGCTTCGCGCGGGTCATCGTAGGATGATCTCGCGTTGAAGTGAGGCCATGGTAACCGATTGCAACCGCCGCCTGCAATTTATCTGCTGGTCCATCAACTTTTACGTCCGGCTCTGTCTTCTGCTATACTGAAAAAGTGCTCGGCTGGTCATCTCCACTAAAGTGTCTGCCGGCCGGCACGCTGTCGCAAACAGCCCCGCCTTTATTCCCTCCCCGTCATGACTTAGTTGTTGTCGTAAAATGTCACAGGTTGCCAAGTGAAACGTGGACTCGTACGGCGACTAAGACAAACTTCAATCGACTGACCATCTCGCACACGTAAGAGCCCAGCGATCATGAAGCATTGCAGCTCCCACTCATATGGCCGACTGTCCTATGTCCTCACGGCAGTGGCCATGCTTTTCGCCATCGTCACGTGCGCTTCACAAGCATTCGCACAAAAGCCGACCGAAGATACGGACACAGCTAAATCCCAGGCTAAGGACAGGGTTGAGTACTTTGAAAAGCACGTCCGCCCTCTGCTCATCGATCATTGTTACGAATGCCACTCGGACAAAAAGATCAGCGGCGGATTAAATCTTGAAAGCCCGAGCAAGACGCGGGCCGGCGGCGACAGTGGTGTCGCATTGAAACCCGGACATGCAGACGACAGCTTGATTGTGCAAGCTGTTCGTTACAGTGATCCCAATCTCCAAATGCCGCCCAAACAAGCACTGCAGCCCGTTCTCGTCGCCGTCTTGGAAAAATGGATCGCGGACGGTGCTATCGATCCACGAACAGAACCATCACCGAACGTCGGCGGCGGATCGCCGAAGCCGACGGGAATGAGCATTGAAGACGGCCGCAACTTTTGGTCTCTACAGCCGTTGTCTGACACAAAGCCTCCGTCCATTCAGAACACTGAATGGATCTCGAATCCGATCGACCTCTTTATCGCTGCTCGTCTTGAACAAGCCGGCTTATTGCCCGCTCCGACGGCCTCCAAATCGGAACTCATTCGACGCGTTACATTCGATCTGACCGGCTTGCCGCCGAGTCCCGAAGCAGTCGAAGCGTTCGTCAGCGATACGGACCCGAATGCCTATGGCAAACTGGTCGATCGTCTATTGGCCTCGCCGCAATACGGAGTCCGTTGGGGAAGGCATTGGCTCGACGTAGCTCGCTATGCAGACTCCAACGGTCTCGATGAGAACTTGGCCTTCGGCAATGCTTGGCGATATCGCGACTACGTCGTCGATTCATTCAACTCGGGCAAACCCTATGACCGCTTCCTATCCGAGCAGATCGCCGGCGACTTGCTTCCCGATGCATCGATTGAAACGCGTGTGGCTACCGGCTTTCTCGTCTTAGGAGCCAAAGTGCTGGCCGAGCCTGATCGAACCAAGTTGGAAATGGATACGATCGACGAACAAATCGATACGCTAGGCAAAGCGTTTCTCGGTATGACGTGGGGATGTGTTCGCTGTCACGATCACAAATTCGATCCATTCAAACAAGACGACTACTACTCTCTCGCGGCGATCTTCAAGAGCACAAAGACGTTCGGCGACGGAAACTTCGGAGCCATCAAGTATTGGAACGAGTTTGCATTCGCGACTCCCGAAGAGAAAGCGGCTCTGAAAAAGGTGGACGAAGAGATCGCCGCCAAGAAAGCGGTAGCTTCGAAGTACAAAGCCGAAGCCGTTGCTAAGATTCGATCTGATGCGAGAGCCAAAGCGGCGGATTACTTGGCTGCTGCTATTCGGCTCGATATGTCCTCTTCGCTGAAACAAGTTGCCGAGGTTGCAGGGCCGCTCGGGTTGCATCCGCGCATCCTGCACCATTGTCGACGTCACGTCGAGTTTCATCGCGATGACGCGCTCTTCAAAATTTGGCACGAGAAGAAGGCGACAGGTGACAGCGATGGCGTGCGAACTCATTACGCCGAGCTATTCCGTGCCACCGATGCCGCTTGGGATGAGGCCAAGAAAAAAGATGCAACCGTCAAGTCGTTAGAGGATCCCCTGCAAGAAGCGGCCCGCACCGCACTGGCTGATGCTGCCGGATTTCTCGCAGTGCCGCCGCAAGCTGAGTTCGCATTGAGCGAAACGGAATTGGCGGAATACCATCGCCTCTCCGAAGAAGCTCGCATCGTGGAGAGCAACGCGGCGGATGAACCTTCCGCGATGGCCGTAGAAGATCGACGCATCACGAACGAACTGGCTGTTCATATTCGCGGCAGTCATCACAACCTCGGCAAAGTAGTCGATCGTAACTTCCCGGCCGTGCTGGTATCCACAGGTCGTAAGCCGATCTTTCCTCGTCGTGAAAGCGGCCGGCTGCAGTTGGCTCAATGGCTTGCCTCCGACTCCAGTCCGCTCACTGCGCGCGTCTTCGTCAACCGCGTGTGGCGGTGGCACATGGGAGTCGGCTTGGTGGCCACGACGGATAACTTCGGCACCCTCGGTGACAAGCCGTCCCATCCCGAACTGCTCGATTGGCTGGCTCGCAACTTCATCGAACAAGATTGGCAAGTGAAGGACTTGCATCGATTGATCCTGACATCTTCGATGTATCGCATGTCTTCGCACCATTCGGCTGAACAACAATGCGCAGCGATCGATCCGGAGAATAGACTGCTGTGGAAGTTCCGCAGAGTCCGATTGGATGCCGAACAATTGCGAGACTCCATTCTCGCCGTCGGCGGCAACCTGGATACGAAGATCGGCGGCAAGTCCGTTCCGCTGCGCAATAGACAGTTTGTGTTCGACCATACATCGATCGATCACACGAAGTATGACAGCCTGCGACGAGCAGTCTACCTGCCCGTGATTCGCAACAATGTCTATACGTGGTTCGAGCAATTCGACTTCCCGGATCCGACCATGCCGACCGGCAGCCGAGCCGAGACCACGGTAGCACCTCAAGCTCTGCTGATGTTGAATTCGGAATTGGTCATGGATGCTGCTCAACAGATGAGCCGCAATCTATGCGCTGCATATGCCGCGGATGATCAGCGCATCGAAGCCGCATTCCAAGCTTGCTTTGCGCGCCGACCTTTGCAGCAAGAGGTAGATCGCTTGCGAAGATTCTTAGAAGAGCGAACTCGACAATCCTCTCCGGAAGATGTTGCCGATCCGATGCGGTCCGAACGTGAGTTGCAGGCTTGGTCGTTGCTTTGCCAAACACTGCTGTCCAGCAACGAATTCGTCTTTGTGAGGTAGTTGCCGATGTTCAGCTCAAACCAGCATTCAACGCGCCGCACGTTACTCAAGACCTCAGCCGTCGGCTTCGGACAATTGGCTCTCCTATCGCTCTTAGGTAGGACTGGCACTGCAGCGCCGACGACTTCGAACCCGCTGGCCGCGAAGACGCCTCATTTCGCACCACGAGCGAAACGGGTCGTGTTTCTGTTTATGAAAGGTGGACCGTCCCACGTCGACACCTTTGATCCCAAACCGAAACTCGACGCTGATCACGGCAAACCACCGCCGTTCGACTTACCGGAAGTGACCTTTGCCAAGCAAGGGAACCTGCTGCGATCACCTTGGAAGTTTTCGCAGTACGGCCAAAGTGGATTGCCAGTCAGCGAACTCTTTCCGAACGTAGCCAAGCATATCGATGACCTATGTATCTTGCGCAGCGTCCACGGCACGAACCCGGCACACGGCGGTGCGCTCTTGAAACTGCACACAGGCAGCGACCAGTTTGTGCGACCAAGTATGGGCGCATGGGTGACCTATGGTTTGGGAACCGAAAACGAGAACCTGCCGGCGTTCGTAACTATCTGTCCGACATTGGCTCACGGCGGAGTCAACAATTGGGGGTCCGCATTTCTGCCGGCGTATTGCCAAGGAACGCCGATCGGGAACGCGAGTTCTCCTGCGATCAAGGCGGCTGTGAAGCATATTCGCAATACTCGACATGATGCTCAACAACAACGAGAGCAGTTGCGTTTGCTGCGAGACTTGAATGCGGCTCAAGAACATCAAGACGCCGCTCTGGACGGTCGGCTCGACGCATTTGAGCTCGCGTTCCGCATGCAGTCATCGATGCCCGAGATTCAGGACCTGAATCAGGAATCGCAGTCGACTTGGTCGCTGTACGGTATCGACGATCCTGTGACAGAGAACTTCGGTCGCCAATGCCTGATGGCTCGTCGTTTCTTGGAAGGCGGCGTACGTTTTGTTCAAGTCACGCACAGCGACAGTGATGTCCAATGGGATCAGCACGGCAATCTGTATCAGGGACATACAAAGAACGCGGCTGAGGTCGACAAGCCGATCGCCGGCTTCCTCGCCGACCTCAAGGCGCGCGGATTACTGAAGGACACTCTTGTCCTTTGGGGAGGAGAGTTCGGTCGCACTCCCACGTCGCAAGGCAATGACGGTCGCGATCACAACCCGCACGGTTTCACGATGTGGATGGCCGGCGGCGGTGTCAAAGGAGGGTTCGCTTACGGAGCGACAGATGAATACGGATACTATGCCGTCGAGAACAAGATGCACGTCCATGATCTGCATGCAACCATCTTGCACATTCTCGGTATGGATCATGAACGGCTGACGTATCGATATGCCGGCCGCGACTTCCGCCTGACAGACATCGCAGGCCAGGTAGCGAAAGACATCCTCGCCTAGTAACAGTCGCCAAAGAAGCTGCCTCGCGCCGAGAGGCAGCGCCGAAGAGAATGGGGATCGTCAGTCCGCTCGTGCAGGCGGAAATCAAACTCGCGGTGAATAAAAGGCTTATACGCCGGAGGCGTTTCAGCCAAGTAGCCGGGGATTCGAGCTCACCTCGATCCCCCGGATTTCTCTGCACCGGAAACGAGCGGCGAGTGTTTTACTCTGCTGTACCTCAACCGTTGACCAAGCCGCAATCCTCTTGAATTCGATTATGCCGGGAGCTGCACGTTGCGGCTCGATTACCTCATTTGGCAATGAATAGGTCATCTACTCGCCGCCGACCTTACCTTATGGACGCAAACTGGCGGTACTCGCATGCAAGCCCGCCAACCCCGGCTACTTCGCAGCCAACGTCGCCGGCGTTGAACGCAGAAAGTGCACAACTGCTTATCGGTGGCGTTCGATTCATCCAGCTCAGCCTTGTGAGACAGACTCAATTTAATGGTTCGTTGATCGAGATCACGTTTTCGTCGGAGGGCCGTACTGAGATCAGCATTACCGTCGGCGGTGAATCGACCGCCGTGCACGGGGCAGTCCCACGTTTGCTCCACCTCGTTCCAGTGTACGACGCCTCCCATGTGCGTACAGATCGGACTGAACCGGTGCTCGCATCCATGACGATCTTTGCACACAGCAACGAAATGATGATCCACAACGCCGACCTTACCCTCGCCGGGCTTTAGTTCCGCAGGATCGAAGCGATGAGCCGGCAAGACCCGCTCACTGTAATCCGCAGCCGTTGCGAGATGAGCCTGCATCAAACTGCCGAGTCCATCCAGTCCGAATCGAGACGGCGACAAGACGTGTTCGAGCTTATGAGATCCATCGCAAACGAGCGAGGCGATGATTTCGCCGGCTGCAGTTCCCCATGTCAAGCCGACGCCGCTCAACCCCGTCGCGATCCAGACATTGCTCGTACCCGGCACCAGTCCGATGATCGGACGCCCATCGACTGGTTCGAATAGCTCGGCACTCCACTGCGAGATCACTTCTCGCACTTGATACCGCGCATGAATGTAGGTACTAAGTTTGTCTTTCGCTTCCGCAGGATTCCCCATGCCCGTACGATGATCGCAACCGCCGATGATTAGCACCTGAGGATCAACGGTCAGGGCGCGTCGCGTATAAAAGTAGGGCTCTGCGTCATCCCAGTACAGCGCATCGGGCGGCGGATTGTCGACGCGCACAGCCATCGCGTAGGATTGATAGGGCGGAATCTGCAAATAGATGCGCTGCACATTAGTAAAGTTGCTGTGCACGGCGACTACCAAGCGGTCGAACTCGACGACGCCGGTGCCGACTTGCATCGTATGCGGCTGCTCTCCATCCGGTCCTTCTCCACGACTCTGTTCGAAGATCTTGCCGCCGTGAGCAATAACTCGCTCTGCTAAGCGATGCACGTAGGCAGTACTGTTCAGTCTCGCCATGTCGCGGATGCGAAAACCGGTGGCGAAGAACGGCAATGGAACATCCGTCGTCCACTCGACATCCATCCCCAACTGTTCACAAGCCTCCATTTCACGAGCCGCCCAATCTCGATGTTCGCCGTTCTCGCTGTAATAGTAAGCCGGAATGCGCTGTACATCGCACGTTCCGTCGGCGCGATGTTCAATTTTGGAAATAGCAGTGCGCCGCGCTGCACAGATATCTCTTGCAGTCTCCAACCCCAATTGGTCAAGCATCTCGCGAGCTCCCCGCTCCGGATGACAGTCGAGATGACCCGTGCTGCCGCCCGTTGTACCGGCACCGATCGTCAACGCTTCCAGCACGATGACCATTAAGCCGCGCTCGAGCAACTCGAGAGCGGTCGACAACCCTGTAATACCGCCTCCCAACACGACCACATCCGCGCGCTCGGTTCCCTCCAGCTTTGGATAGCGGCTTCGCAAATCCTGCAGCTTCGACCAGTAGGAGTGATGTGTTGCTTGAGGTCGGCTCATGATGGTCCTCGCTTCATTTCAAAGTGGGTGACGATTGTTCAATGCAGAACGCGCTTTGAGCTTCTGTGATTGGCAAAGCTCATACCGATCCGCCATTGAACTCGCAGTTGAATTGACCAGTCGGAACCCCAACTACTGCGATGGTTTATGTGATGTCTTAGGCTGTGTCGTCACCGGCACATCGATTGCATGCAGGTAACAGGGGATGGTGCCGGACTTTGCCATGGGCAAAAGCACCACGAACCGAGCTGAACATCGCGAGGTGAGCCGATTGGCTGATCGTTCAACGAGCAGAGGGTGGGTAAAACACACACCCATCTTGTCCGCTGTCTTTTTCATATCGATGCTTCTCGGATGTAATAGAACAAAACCGAATCCACCCGCACCGCTTACTCCCGCACCTGTTACGGTTGCTCATCCCGTCACGCAGTCCGTCACGGATTATCGCGAATACACCGGACGTACCGCCGCCATCGAACAAGTCGAGATACGTGCACGAGTGAGCGGCTACTTGCAATCGATCGAGTTCAAAGAAGGGAAAGATGTTGCTCCTGGCGACCTTCTTTTCAAGATCGATGATCGACCGTATCGCCAAGCCGTTCAGCAGGCTCAAGCCAACCTGGCGGCGCAGATCGCTCAAGGCGAACGATATCGGCTTGACTTGAGTCGGGCTCGTGAGCTGATCAGTACTCGCGCCATAAGCCAAGCCGACCTCGATCTTGCAGTCGCGAATGCGGCGCAGTCTGAAGCCCAGCAGCGTGCGCTGGAAGCGGCTGTCGCTCGCGCTCAGCTCGACCTCGAATACACCGAGATCAAGTCACCGATCGCGGGTCGCACGAGCCGAGCACTCGTAACCCCGGGCAATTTGATAACAGCCGATCAAACGCTGCTCACTAGTGTCGTGTCGCAAGATCCGATCTATGCCTATTTCAATGTCGACGAATCCTCGGCCCTCGACTACAGACGCCGGGTACGCGAAGCACTGGTTTCGAGCGCACGTGACGTCGTGATTCCGATCACACTCGGCCTTGCCGATGAAAAAGGACACCCGCATTCGGGCTCGATCGACTTCGTGGACAACGTCACCGATCCGGGATCGGGCAACATTGAAATCCGCGGTCGATTCCCCAACCCCGACGGCGCACTCTTGCCGGGACTCTTTGCTCGAGTTCGAGTCCCCTTCACTCGTCCCTACGAAGCGCTACTCGTACCGCAATCAGCCGTCTCCGTGAATCAACAGGGTAGATATGTGCTGGTCGTCGATGCGGACGACAAAGTCGTTGTGCGAAACGTGACAGTGGGTTCAACCCATGAATCGAACGTAGTCATCAAGTCGGGACTTACCGAAGAAGACCGAATCATTGTGAAGGGACTCCAAAAAGCGAGACCTGGTAACAAAGTTCTTCCCAAATTCGCGGAAGAATCATCTGAACCGGCTGTCGACGCTCGTCCATCGCAAACCGCCGGGCGGTAGAAAGAAACGGCATGATCTCTCGTTTCTTCATAGACCGGCCGATAGCAGCCAATGTGATCGCGATCATCACGATGATACTCGGCATCGTGGCGATTCGACTCCTGCCGGTTGAACGATATCCGAATATCACTCCGCCGACCATTCAAGTCACGACGGTCTATCCCGGCGCCAATGCTCAAGTCGTCTCCGATACCGTTGCGGCTCCGATCGAACAGCAGATCAACGGCGTCGAGAACATGCTCTACATGTCCAGCTCTTCCTCAGCCAACGGCGCCTATTCATTAACGATCACCTTTCAAGTCGGGGTCGATCTCGATCAAGCTCAGGTCCTCGTCGAAAATCGCTTAGCACCCGCTGAACCTCAACTTCCCGAAGAAGTTCGACGCCAAGGAATCACCGTCAAGAAACAATCGACCGGTATACTTCTCGTCGCATCGCTCGTATCGCCGGACAAGACATTCGACAGTCTGTTCTTATCCAACTACGCGAACTTGCAGCTTCGCGATGCACTCAGCCGAGTTCCGGGCGTCGGCGAAGTCACAGTCAGCGGCGCGGGCGCTTATGCAATGCGAGTCTGGGTTGATCCGACCAAGCTCGATGCGCGCGGCATGACCATGACCGAGCTCATTGCATCGCTGCGTTCCCAGAATGTGCAGGTCGCCGCCGGCCAGATCGGACAACAACCGCTCACTTCGCCGCAAGCGTTCCAATACGCCGTCAGCTCCTTGGGTCGTTTGTCAGAGCCGGAAGAATTCGAGCAAATCATCGTCAAGAGCGGTGAGCGAGGCGATGTGACTTACCTTCGCGATGTCGCACGCGTTGAACTGGGTGCGCAAAGCTACGACCAGTTCACCCAGCGCGGCGGCATGGATTCCGCGAGTATCTTGATCTACCAACTTCCTGAAGCTAATGCGATCGATGTGGCGGCGCGCGTCCGCACTGCCATGGAGGAACTCAGTCGAACATTTCCGGATGGGGTCGAGTACAACATCCCGTTCGATACCACGGTCTTTGTCAGCAGCGCGATACACGAAGTTTACAAGACGCTGATCGAAGCGGGACTGCTCGTGCTAATTGTCATCCTCGTGTTCTTACAGGACTGGCGAGCCGTGCTGGTGCCTGCGACAACCGTACCGGTCACGATCATCGGTGCATTCGCCGTCATGCCTCTTCTCGGATTCTCCATAAACATTCTCACGCTATTCGGCCTGGTACTGGCTATCGGCATTGTCGTCGACGATGCAATTGTGATCGTCGAAGCTGCTGCACATCACATTGAACGGGGCATGCAGCCGCGTGAAGCGACGATCAAAGCCATGTCGCAAGTCACATCGCCGATCATCGGTATCACCGCTGTACTCATGGCAGTCTTCCTCCCGACCATTTTCCTCCCCGGAGTGACAGGTCGCTTGTACAGCCAATTTGCGCTGACGATTGCAGCCACCGCGCTACTCAGCGCCGTCAACGCGTTAACTCTCAAGCCGGCTCAGTGTGCATCGTGGTTAAGAAGACCGAGCGGTCGGAAGAAGTTCTTCGCAGCGAGATGGTTTAATCGCTTCTTCACAGCGATTGAACAACTCTACGAATGGATCACCGGTCTACTCATTCGCGGCATGGCGATTGTGCGGATCCTCTTTATGGCATTAGTCAGCTTCACCGGCTGGTGGTATGCAACACAACCGACCGGCTTACTTCCAACCGAAGACCAAGGCTATTTCATCGTCAGCGTGCAGTTACCAGATGCTGCGTCGCTGGATCGTACGCGAGCTGTTGTCGAAGAAGTCAATCACATCCTGCCTGAGATCGAAGGGGTCGACACCTGGTTCACGCTCGGCGGTCTTTCCATCTTGGAAGGCAGCCAAGCCTCGAACGCGGCCACGGTGTTCGTGCGATTGAAGGATTGGGAAGAACGGACGACACCCAAGACTTCGCAGAATGCATTGCTCGGTACGCTCAATGCGAAGCTGAACACGATTCAAGATGCATTCATCCTGGTGATACCTCCGCCTGCCATTCAAGGTTTGGGCACCAGCGGCGGATTTGAAATGCAGATCGAGGATCGCGGAGGTGCCGGCCTGGAAGGCCTGCAGACGGCTGTCACCGAACTGATGAATGCCGCTGCCAAACAACCGGAACTCACGCGAATGAATACCACCTTTCGCGCGGGTGTACCTCAATACTATGCCGACATTGATCGAGTGAAGGCGCTGAGCATGAATCTGCCGATCGGCGATGTGTTCCTCACGCTGCAATCTGCCCTAGGTTCAGCCTATGTCAACGACTTTAACAAGTATGGCCGTACGTATCGTGTCTTCATCCAAGCCGATGAACCTTTCCGCGACGAACCGGATGATATGCGGCGGCTCAAGGTTCGCAATGCCGCGGGAAGCATGGTGTCGCTCGGCTCACTCGCCGAGCTTAAACCATCCTTCGGACCGCAGATCATCCGGCGCTTTAATCTCTTTCCCACAGCGACGATCACCGGATCATCCATACCCGGTATCAGTTCGGGTCAAGCTCTCGACCGCATGGAACAACTATTCAGCGAGCACGTCGGTGACAGTCGAGTCGGATACGATTGGAGCGGCATATCTTTGCAAGAAAAACAAACTTCCAACGAAGCGGTGATCGTCTTCGCCTTCGCCACTTTGATGGTCTATCTCGTCCTGGCGTTCTTATATGAAAGTTGGTTGCTGCCGTTGGCGGTGATTCTCGTTGTGCCATTGGGAATTCTCGGCGTGGTCACCGCCATCTCCGCGTTCGGCATCGATAACAACGTCTACGTACAGATCGGTGTCGTGTTGATCATCGCTCTGGCCAGCAAGAATGCAATCCTGATCGTCGAGTTCGCGCGCGAACTGCGGCAGGAGGGACATTCGATTCGAGAAGCCGCCATCCAAGCTGCTCGCCTCCGTTTTCGACCAATCATCATGACCTCATTCGCGTTCATCCTGGGAGTCGTTCCACTTGTGTTTGCTACAGGTGCCGCCGCGGCCGGACGTCGAGCCATGGGGACGGCAGTCTTCGGCGGAATGGTCTCGTCCACTCTTCTCGCGGTCTTTTTCGTCCCGGTCTTTTTCGTTTTCTTTCAATCGTTGAGTGAACGTCTTACCCGCTCGCCTGCAACGCCCAACACGACCGAAACGGGGGTGAAGTAGCTTTATTCGGATTTTCCTGACGCAAGATTGGCGGAGCAGAGGACCTCAGTCCCGCTCTTCAAAGTAACGGACCCCGCCGGGATCAGTTTCCCATTCTTACTCGCCGTCTTATCAGGAACCGAACAATGTTTCATCTTGGTACCAAAAACTGCTTCGCTCTGCTCAGGCCCGCAAGCGACTTCGCTCTGCTCGCCGCTCCAACCTGATGAGACCATCGCTCGAGTCCTTGGAAGGTCGACGTCTATTGGCATTCACCACGCCGATCTCTTACCCAGTCGGAAATAACCCTGCGGGAATCGCTGTCGGCGACTTCAACACCGACGGACGCGACGACATGGCTGTGGTCAATAACGGACCTGCCGGCACGATCAGTGTCATGATCAGTAATTCCGACGGCAGTTTTCAACCGGCGATCACTTATCCATCCGGAGCCGGATCGATCGACGCCAGTGCCGGCGATATGAACGGAGACGGCAAAGTCGACTTAGTCGTCGTCGGCTCGGCCGTAGACGTTCTGCTCGGCAACGGTGACGGTACCTTCGGATCACCGGTCGAGTTTGCAGCCCCTCCGACCGCCCACTCGCTCCGACTCGCTGACTTCAATCACGACGGACTGCTTGACGTAGGCACGATGAACACCAACAGCGCAGGTGTGATGCTGGGCAACGGTGACGGAACACTGCAGTCAGCGATGGTCACGCCAGTGGCCGGCAACAACATTAATCTCGTCATCGGCGACTACAATCGCGACGGGAACATGGACATGGCCACGTCCAATACGAACAGCATCGGAACAGTCAACGTATTGAAGGGACGCGGCGACGGTTCGTTTGATCCGGCCGTCAGCTACTACGCTTTCTCAGCTCCGGTATATCTAGCGACCGGTGACTTCAATCACGACGGCTACCTCGACTTTGCATGCCCCAACTCGTATGCAGCCACATCGATGAGCGTGTTGCTCAACAACGGTGACGGAACATATGGAGCACCGCATACATATGGCATTGCACAAACCGGTTATGAAATCGAAGTCGCCGACTTCAACAACGACGGCAATGAAGACTTTGCTGTTCGCGGCGGTTCGATGTACATGATCAGCCATGGTAAAGGCGACGGCACCTTCTATCCTTCCGTCACGTTCCCGACACCCAACGGTCGATTTGAGGCCGGCACACACGGCGACTTCAACGGCGACGGCGCGGTTGACTTGGCTTATCCCGGTGCGGGCGGTGTGACGGTTGTCAGCAACGATAATGCTGACGCTCAGAACCTGGCCGGTGCCGTGACGTTCCGCGTTGAAGCACCCGCGACGACGACCTCCGGCTCTGTTCTGCCGATGAAGGTTTCAGCCATCGACGCGAACGGCAACGTAGCGACCGGATTCCGCGGCGTGGTCTATATCAGCAGCAACGATCCGCTGGCCAGCACCGCATCCGGCTACGCGTTCAATCCGCTCGACGCCGGCATGCCTTATGTCTTCAATGCGGCTGACGCAGGCACGCACTCGTTCGTGGGAGCCATTCGATTGGTCACCGCCGGACCGCAGACCGTTTCCGTGTCAGCACCGAACATGCAAGCCGGATCTGCCACCGTTAACGTTACAGGCCAAGTTACCAAACTGAACATCGCTGCCCCTTCGACAGCCAAAGCAGGTGACAGTTTTACGGTCACGGTAACGGCCATCAACAGTGAAGGAGCGGCTGCCTCGGGCTACTCATCGACTGTTCACTTCAGCAGCAACGATGCGCTTGCCGGCCTGCCTGCCGACTATACATTCACTCCTGAAGATGCAGGCTCACATTCGTTTAGCGTGACGCTTAAGACAGCCGGGTCCGAGTTTCTCGCAGCTACGGAACTGGGCGGTAAGATCGGTGGAGGCACGAGTGTTAACGTAACGCCGCTGGCCGCTACATCGCTTGCCATGGCCGGCAGTGCCGGAGCAATCGGCGTGTCGCGACCCGTGACCATTGTGGCTCGCGATACGTACGGCAATCTTGCTACGAGCTACAACGGAACGGTGCATTTCAGCAGTACCGACCCCGCTGCGATTCTTCCGTCTGATACCGCATTGGTAAACGGCACCGCTGTCGTTAACGTCACTTTCCTGACTGTCGGTACACAAACAGTGACCGCAGTCGACGTGAACGACTCGTCGCTTGTCGGTACACTCACCAGCGATGCGACGCCGCCGGTTCCGGCTGCATTCCGCATCAGCGGATATCCCAATTCGATCGCAGGTGACTCCGGCGCGTTCACGGTCACAGTGATCGATACGATCGGACAAACAGCAAGCGGATTCAACGGTACGGTTTATTTCTCCAGCTCCGATGTTCAAGCCGGCTTGCCTGCTGCATACACATTCACGACAGCAGATGCGGGCGTACATAGCTTCGCCGCTACGCTGAAGACAGCCGGTCTCCAATCGATCTCGGCTCGCGATGCATTCAGCACTCTTGTCGGTTCACAAGCCGGCATCAACATCAGCCCGGCAGCGTTCAACAACTACGATCTGTCAGTGCCGAATGGTGCAGACAGCAAGGGGCATATTCTCGTCACCGCCGGGGAAACGATTTCGCTGACAGTGAAAGCTGTCGACGCATTCGGAAATAGCATCAGCGGATATACAGGAACGGTGCACCTCTCGAGCACCGATACGACCGCGGCCTTGCCGAGTGATTACACCTTCAGCGCCGCCGACGCTGGATCGCACACTTTTGCCGTCGAACTGCGTACTGCGACTCCGAACGGTATCGTGTGGTCGTTCAACGTAAACGACGTCGCGACCCCGGCGTTTCAAGCCGTGAAAACCAACTTTGAAGTCGTCAACGGTGCGGCCGCTTCTTACAAGCTGACCATGCCGACCAAAATCACAGCCGGTGTTCCGTTCACTTTGAAGGTAACGGCTCTGGATGCGTTCGGTAACACGGCCAAGAACTACTTCGGTACGGTTCACTTCGCCACGTCATCCCAAAGCAGCTCATTGCCCGCTGATTATTCCTTCGACAATACAGACGCCGGTGTGCATGACTTCCTGGTTTCGCTGAATACCAGCGGTCTCCAGTCGCTCAGCTTGGTCGATGCACAGAACAGATCGGTGATCGGTAGCGAAACCGGAGACGTAACCGCTTCGAATGCAGTATCGTTCAGTGTTGCGACCCCCTCCGGTGTCGCAGCAGGGCAATCCGCCTCCGTAACAGTAACGGCCCGCGATGCCTTCGGTAACATCGCTGTCGGATACCGCGGAACGGTATCGCTCTCCAGCAGTGATGCAACGGCTGTTCTACCGGCCGCCGCTACATTCTCGAACAACGACGCCGGCATCCATGTCTTCAGCGTTACGTTCAAGACTGCCGGTAAGCAATCGGTCAACGCGGTCGACACAGTGGACGGATCGATCATCGGTAGTTCGTCGAACGTCAATGTGACTCCTGGATCGACCGCCGGATCGTTTGTCGTCAGCGGATATCCTGCAACCACCGCCGGAACAAGCCAATCGTTCACCGTCCGAGTCAAAGACACGTTCGGCAACTCGATGACCAACTATACCGGTACGGTCACGTTCAGCAGCAGTGATGCTCAAGCCGGACTACCGACCAGCTACACGTTCACAGCAACAGACGCCGGAGTTCATTCCTTCGCCGCTACGCTCAAGACCGCCGGTGCTCAGTCCATCACGGTCAAAGATAGCTCCGGTGCAGCGACCGGAACCCAATCGGGAATCAGCGTCGCCGCTTCCTCTGTGGCCGGCTCGATCGCGGTCAGCGGCTACCCTGCGACTGTGGCAGGCGTAGCTCAGAATTTCACGGTGACGGTTCGAGACCTCTACGGCAACATCAGCAACGGATATCAAGGAACCGTATCCTTCAGCAGCAGCGATGCCAAAGCCGGATTGCCTGCCGCGTACACTTTTACGTCCGCTGACTCGGGTGTCCACTCGTTCAGTGCGGCCTTGAAGACAGCCGGTACGCAGTCGATAACGGTACGAGACGCGAACATCGGAACGATTCTCGGCACACAGAACGGAATCGTAGTGACGGCTGCAGCCGCAGCGTCGCTGAAACTCTCCGCTCCGGCCTCAGCCACATCCGGTCAAAGTTTCAACTTCACCGTCACCGCTTATGACGCCTTTGGAAACATCGCTGTCGGCTACCGCGGCAAGATCCAGATGACCAGCACCGATTCCAAAGCAGGTTCCTCAAGCAGCTCGTTCGGCACCAAAGACAACGGTGTTCTGACGACGAACTACAAGTTCTCGACTCTGGGACAGCAGACGATGCGCGTCGTAGACACAGCGAATCCATCGCTCGCCGTCTCGGTCGTCATCAATGTAGTCGCCAAGGTGTAATCGAAATTGATGTAATCGAAATTGATGACCCGCTGCAGCGTTGAAGTACGAACTTCATCGCGAGTCGGAGTCAGAACCAAGTCGGGCGAGAAGGGGCCTCGATTTTCGGTAATCACCGGAATCGAGGCTTCCTTCGTTTATGCATCCGGTATCGATTGCACATTTGATCGGCGGAGTGGACCGCTTCGCACCTGACGCAAAGGAATCAAGTCTCCCTCGTTGATCTCCCAAACTCGAAAACTATGTTCCAACACACTCAGCGGTACGATGTTGTCGTCAATCATATTTCGCCACTCGCGTTCAACGCTCAAAGCGTTGCACACCAATAGCCGGGGGTTCGAGCGCAATCAAATACCCCCGGGGTAGTCTTAATTCAAGCGGAACGGCGCAAGCCGTCTGGTTGTTCAAAATCGATAGTGCTTCACCGGACGACACGCGCCGTTCCGTTTTTCAAAGCGGTCAACAAGCTCATGCGCTTCGCGCGTATTGGATTTTTTTCAACATGGAGCGCGCCCGAGGAACTGAGTTATAATGCCCAAATCTTGCATGGCGACACGACGAGACAGCATCTCAGAGGACAGGCCGTTTATGCCCACTGAATACACTGAACAACAGTTACAAGCCTTCTTGGATGAAGGGTTGCCTGCAGAAATCATGGCGGAAATCGAAGCTCGCATGCGAATCGATCCAGAGCTGCTCGGCCGCATTCGCGAACTGATCGGTCGCCGCGAAGCCGGCATTCACAGCTTGGGCGAAATCTGGCGCAAGCATCGCCTGTCATGCCCGACGCGCCGGGAACTCGGCACTTTCTTGCTGGGTGCGCTGGATGAAGAACAAGAAGCGGTCATCCGTTGCCATATCGAACAAGTAGGATGCCGCGTCTGCGCTGCAAACTTAGATGATCTCAAAGCCGAACAGGCTCAACACTTCGCGACTACCGCACCGTCGATCAGCGCGAAGGACCAGCGGAGACGTCGGTACTTTGAGAGCAGCGCGGGATATCTTCGCCGAGATCGATAGCGGCGGCTTAAGTCACTTGAACATCCGTATTGCAAAGCGTTCCGTGATCGCTATTCAGTAGTCGCCCATTCGAGTGCAGCCTGACGTCCTTGACGTAGAACATGCTCATAGGTGTAGTGCTCGAGCTCTTCACCGACAGCTTCTAGTTCGAAGTAGCCGCTATAACCACCGCGGCAGAACGCTTGCATAATCTCGGGCAAGGGAATCATACCGTGGCCGAGCAAGCAGCGATTCTGTTCACCCATCGGCGCATGCTTCGCATCGCCGAGTTGCACCAGCCGGACAAACGGCACAATCGAATCGATCCAGGCGAGTGCATCGAGGTCTTGTGCAAGATGATAACAGTCGAAGACGATCCCGAGATTGTCCCGATTGATTGACGCGATAATGTCCAAGCATTGCGGGACACTGTTGAGAAACGTCCATTCGAAAGCACAACCGACGTGCATCGGTTCCAGCGCCAGTTGAACTCCGACGGCTTCCGCCGCTTCGGCCAATTCTTTCAATGCAGCGCGCAGCAAACGCTGAGCATGGTTGCTGGTGTGCCCGCAACGTCCGCCTGCCAACACGACCACACATTCTGCTTGGATATCGGCGGCCAGTTGAATGGTATCCAGACCGTCATGCAGACTGTCGCGATAGCTGCGACCGTCGCTGCCGGTGAATCCGCCTATCCAACTGAGCGACGAGATCGACATATTGTGTTCGCGCAGCAGCTCAACCGCTTTATCTTCGCCGTAGTCGGCAAGCTTGGCTCGCCAGATCCCGATGGCGTCGAAACCGGCTGCGCGATAGTGCAAGACATCCTCTTCAAATGTCCAGCGATACGTCGACAGTTCACAAACAGACAAACGCAACATCCGTGCGAACACCTTAGAAGAGCGATAGGATAAGGGAGATCGAAGCCGCGTGATTCCTCCGCAACGCTCGAACTCGGATGACGGTCGGCTATTGTTAGGCAAACGAGTCGTTCTGTAAAGCATGTTCTAGGCGCAGCCGGCGATGAATCCACTCATGCGCAATCGAACCCGCCGCGATATCCGGCGGAACAATCGATAAGGTTTCATCATCGCTGGTCAAAAACATGAATGGACGATCCGAGAAGATGAGTTGTGAATCGCGTTCTACGATTGATTTCGGCGACTCGATGCGGTTCAATATTGGGTCGCCGAGAAATGTGGATTGCCGTGTGATCGCTACCGGATTGCGATGAGCGGCCCTCGGCGATGAATCAGTATGGAAGTAACCGCAGTAAGGAAACAGATCAGTGCAGTCTTTCTTGGAACTGAACAAGCGAAAACAACTACGGTTCCTTCTTCAGTTTGTAGAGTCAGTCCAATCGCTTCATAAAAAAGCCTCCAAACTCCTTCGATACGGATTCAGCGCCCGGGCCAGCGTCATCAGTGCTGAACCGGCTTTGCTTGTCAAAGACAACGAGATCGTTTGGGAATTCGAGTTTGCGAATCGATTCACCGGCGAACACCATTTGGCCTTGTTGGGCTGGGAGATCAAACATCTCTGGGACAAAGACGAAGAAACTGCCGACAAGGACAAGCTGCTGAAAGTCTCTCTGATCGGCAATCCGGCCTTTGAATGTGACTGCGAAGAAACCTTCAGCAGTCGCGAACTTTGTCCGCATGTGTGTTTGGCGATCGAGTATCTGAGCTCCCATTTGTCTCGCGCAGGTACGGATGAGGCTCTGACTTGGATTCAAAACAGCGTCCATTCACCGATGAATATCGGCGATGACCTGATCGCAGAGCTTGAACAGAAAGCCGAACAATCTGCGATAGCCGACGAGAAAGGGGGGAAGCATCGCCTCCAGTGGCGCATAGAGGAGACGTCCAGTGGAGTCCCTCGCATTCACTGTTATGTTCGCAAATGCAACGCTCGCGGCCATTGGACTGCGGGACGACGCATCAAGGAGATCATCCAGGATTGCCCGAGCGATGCGCTTGAGCATCCCATAGATCGCATGATGGCTTTGTTCGTGGACAATCAGAGCGAGTACAGATCCTATTCCTCGACGCGAGACCTCGAAGTCCTGCTCGGCCTGGAGATTCTCAAAGATTGCCCCGACGTCGTGTGGGAAGACGATCCGAATCAGCCGGCCAAAGTTGTCGAAGGCCGGCTGGGTATTGAACTGATCGACGCAGGCGACGGTGTATTCACGAGCGAAGTTAGACTGGACGGAGAACCTTTCCAACCGACGCGATTCATCAAGCTCGGCAAGAGCATGTTCATGAGCGCCGTGTGCGATCGGAAAAAGGGAATCATCAAGTTTTTCAAACTGAGCGATCAGCACTTCCGCATGATCGGTTCGCTCATCAACGCCAAATCTCGCGGCGGTGCGTTCCGACCTGAAGCTGCCGAGAAACTGTCGCGATTGGTTTCTTCGCCGGATCCGAAGAAGTCCTTGCCGATCAAGCTGCCGGAATCACTGGTAGGTCCCGACACACCGCTCGACCCGGATGTAGAGCTGCAGTTGCTGCCGATCGAGCCGAAGGGGATCGAGGCTCGCATACGAGTCCGCTCCGCCGCTCTCGACGAACTCCCCGTGCCCGGTATCGGACCCGATCGCATTCCCGTATCGACGCCGGCAGGGAACTTCCAACTCGTTCGCAACTTACCTGATGAAGCCTCAGCCGCAGATCGAATCGCCGACTTGCTGCAAATGGGCGAACTGGAATTTGACGGCCCTTACACCTGGCGTTCGGAATCGATTGAGGCCGCACTGAAACTCGTACAGCGAGTGCGTGATCTCGGCGAAGAGGCTCCGGTTGTAACTTGGCCGAAATCCGAACCGCTGCGGATGATCGGCGAGATCACGCCGCAAAGCCTCAAAGTGAGACTGACTTCTGACAAGGATTGGTTCGGCATTGAAGGCGAACTGCGTGTCGAAGGACTTCATTTACCCTTGGCTGAATTGATGGCCGCACTGCGGAACGGCAGTCGCTATGTTCAGCTTTCCGGTAATCAATTCGCCGTAATCAGCGATGCACTCCGGTCTCGTTTGTCTGTCATCGACGACGTATGTTCGGTTGATGCGACCAAGATGCGGATGTCGCGCGCCGCAGCGCCGATCGTGGAAGAAATGCTCGGTGACGACATCGCGGCCGAGATGGATCACCGATGGCAAGACGCGCTGACACGGCTGAGCGACCTGGCTTCTGTTCCAACGGAAGCGCCGACGTCGCTGAACGCGGAATTGCGGGACTATCAAGTCGCAGGCTATCAGTGGCTTTCCAAGCTAAGCCGTTGGGGACTGGGCGGTGTGCTGGCCGACGACATGGGCCTCGGCAAAACGGTACAAACACTAGGTGTGTTGCTGGATAGAGCCGAGATGGGGCCGACACTGGTGGTCGCACCGACCAGCGTCGGCATCAACTGGGCTCGCGAAACCGCTCGCTTTGCTCCGTCGCTCAAACCTCACCTATACCGTGAGCACGAACGCGATGCGTTGATCCAAAGCGCCGGTCCAGGCGATTTGATCATCATGAGCTACCAACTGTTGCAGCGCGACATCGATCGCATCGCTGCCAGACAGTGGTCGACGCTTGTCCTGGATGAAGCGCAGTACATCAAGAACTTCCAAACAAAGACCAACCAAGCCGTCCGGCGACTCGAATCCGATTGGTGCATCGCTCTCTCAGGCACGCCCCTGGAAAACCATTTGGGCGAACTGTGGAGCTTGATGCGAGTCGTCTGCCCCGGCTTGCTCGGTTCGTGGGAACGATTCCGACGGCGATTCGGTGAACCGATCGAACGCAACAAAGATAAAGATCGCCTGCAAGCGCTCGGACACGTAGTGCGACCGTTCATTCTTCGCCGCACGAAGCAAGAAGTATTGAAAGAACTGCCCGACCGCACGGAAATCGTTCTCAATGCTGTGCTGTCCGAAGGCGAACGCAAACGCTACGACGCGGCACGTCTGGCTGCTTTGTCGGATTTGACGAGCAAAGGTAATCAAGAGAACGAACAACAAAAGCGCATTCGCGTCTTATCGTGGCTCACTCGCCTGCGTCAGTTGGCTTGCCATCCCAGACTGGTCGATGATCGCTGGACGAAATCGTCAGCGAAACTCGATCTGTTTATGGAAGTGGTTAAGGAACTCAAATCCGGAGACCACCGTGCATTGGTCTTCAGCCAATTCGTGCAGCATTTGACGATCGTTCGTGAAGCGCTCGACGAAGCCGGCATTTCCTACCAGTACCTTGACGGTTCGACACCGACCGCAAAACGTCAAGAAGCAGTTGACGCATTCCAGAACGGCGAAGGAGATCTCTTCCTCATATCGCTCAAAGCAGGCGGAACCGGTTTGAACTTGACTGCCGCGGACTATGTGATGCACCTCGATCCATGGTGGAATCCGGCCGTTGAAGATCAAGCCACCGACCGGGCTCATCGTATCGGCCAAACGCGAGCCGTCACTGTCTATCGATTGGTGGCCGAGAACACGATCGAAGAGCAAATCCTTTCATTACACGAAGACAAGCGAGCCCTGATCGCAGGCGTGCTCAATGGTGCCGATCGCGCAGCGAAGATGAGCACCACAGAGCTCGTCGACCTAATCCGCGATTCGCAAATCGCAGAATCTCTGTAACAAGGAAGATATGGCTCCGTCCTTGCTGTAGCTCGATTTTCCTAAA
>JAXMBQ010000015.1:0-133612 GCA_046349815.1 Pirellulales bacterium
TGCCATTCAAGCTTGGGGCAAGACCAAGAATCGTGTTGAAGATTGGCTCCCTCCCGCGTTCCCTGAAACGCAGAGTCTGGAAGCATTCTTCGAGCGATTCGGCAGCGATGAGTTTCTGATGATGAGCTGGCCCGGCTGCACGCTCGACGATCCGCGCGCCGAAGCGCTCAAACAAAAACTCCTCGAACCGGCCGACAACGGCATACGCTACTTTGATCAAGCCTTCACGGGCAATGACATGCTCAAGTCGCTCGCATCGAGCGTCAAAGGCTTGAACGAACAAGCCGCGGCGGCACGTCTCTCCGGACTATTCATCGGCCCCGACGGCAAACAAACATGCGTCATTGCGCTCGTTTCTCAAGCCGGACTCGATGATCGCGATGCAGCGGTTGCTTGGGCTTGGCGAGCTGCTGTACAGTCAGTGCGAATGCCGCTCGATGACATTCACTTAGCAGGTTCCACAGCGGACTCGGTAGCGGTCGATCGAGCCAGCGCGGACGGTCTGATGCAACTCAACGCAGCATCGATGTTGGTTTGCTTTTTGATCCTGCTCGTATCGCTGCGCAGCTTTTGGTTAGTCGGAACGATCTTTGTCGGCGCATTGCTGACTGAACAACTCGCACTGGCCATCATTCATTACAGCGGCGGACGGGTCGACTCGGTGCTGTTGCTCGTTGCAAACTTATCCTTCGTACTCACACTCTCCGCCGGCCTCCATTACTTGGGCTACTTCCGCGAGAGTCTACGCGATCATCATGCATCACCGGCTCTCAAGGCACTGCGAGCCGCAGTCGGCCCTTCGATCCTGGCGGCCGCCACAACTTCGATCGGTTTCATTTCACTATGCACCAGCGAGATCGTGCCGATACGTCGTTTCGGAATTTATTCAGCCATCGTCGTACCGATCAACACATGTGTGATCGTCACGATTCTCTCCATCCACTCCACATGGACTTCGCATCGCAATTGGCGACTGCGCAAGGTCGAACCGGTGGTCCACAGCGAATCATTCGGTCGTTGGGCCGAGCCGCTGGTTCGTACGCTCTCCGTATCGCCGATCGGCTTGTTGATCGCCTGGCTGTTGTTCATCGGCTGCGTCGGAGCCGGCGTTCTGCGACTGACCACTAGTGTCGGAACGCACAAGCTCTTATCGCCAGGGGACAAACTGATTCTCGATTACGTCTGGCTGGAACAGAACATCGGACCGCTCGTTCCGATCGAAGTTGTTTTGCGAATACCCAAGCAAAACGAAGTCGGCATGTACGAACGATTGCAAGCCGTGCAGCAACTGCGTCGCGAGATAATGCATGTCCCCGATGTGAAAAGCTCTTGGTCGGTCGTCAATCTATTGCCGCCGATTCCCGACGCAGGGGGCATGCGCAATACGGTGACGCGGGCCGTGATCACCAAAGCGGCACAGAACTCGATCGACAAGTTCCGCGATATGCGACTGCTGTTTGAAGATGATCGCGAGCAAGCCTGGCGGATCAGCGGCCGCGTCTCAGGCTCCGGCACGACCGATTACGAAGTCCTGCTCTCGAACGTCAACAAAGCCGTCGACAACTTTCGATCACGTTCGGCACTGGGAGAGGTCGACATCGACATCAGCGGCGGCGTACCTTTTGTCTATCGCACTCAGCGTCAGTTGATGGTCGATATGCTCAACAGTTTTTCGTCTGCGTTCCTGATGATCGCCGTGACGATGGCAGTTATGTTTCGCAGCATCACAGCCGGGCTGTTATCGATGATTCCGAATGTCACTCCCGCCGCGGTAGTGTTCGGTATTATGGGTTTGGCAGGTCTCGAAGTGGAACTTGGTACCGTCCTCACCGCCAGCGTAATCATGGGAGTGTGCGTTGACGACACACTGCACTTGATCACGCACTTCCGCAGCTTGCGAGAGAAAGGGCTTTCACCTCGATATGCTGTGCAGGAAGCGCTGGCCAATTGCGGTGGCGCGATGAGCCAAACCGCTTTGGTGTGCGGACTCGGTATGCTCGTGTTCGCAGCCAGCCCGTTCACTCCGATAGCTCGCTTTGCGTGGCTGACCTTCGCGCTGCTGGCGGTCGGGGTCTTCAGCGACCTAGTTCTGACACCTGCCATTCTCCTTTCGCCGCTGCACCGAGTATTTTGCAAACCGCCGAAGATTCGCCCCGAACCTTCGACTGAAACACCGACGACCGCCGGAGCCGTGTCGTGATCGCACGTTCGCTTGCCACCACCGCTTTTGAACAACTGATGCTCTCGCAGGACAGCCCCAGTTACCCCTGCGTCATCTTTATGCGATTGCAATTTGAAGGTCGCGTTTCTCGTCCTGCGTTTGAAGAAGCCGTCCGGCACACCGCCGAATTGCATCCACTGCTGCGCAGTCGTATCGATGTGGCGAATCGTCGACCGTCCTGGGTGATCGAGGATGCATCCCAGGTACGTGTGGAATGGACGAGCGAAGCAACCACGCACCAATGGCTGGCCGACAGCTTTGTCGATATGGAGCGCGAAGTCAGCTTTCGCGTAGTCGGTCACGACCTGCCGAATGCGTTTGAAGCAGTTCTGATCATGCATCACGTCGCCGCCGACGGACTGGGAATGCTCAACGCCGTACACGACATGCTGCATCTCTACGACGGCAAGTGTCGCGGAGTCACCGTTTCATTGCCTGAGTACTCACCGGATTTATTGCCGCTGCGCAACAGCTTTGGATTGACCGCCGGCAGCATCCTCAAGTTGATTCCGAAGCAACTAGTCGGCTTGCTCGGCGTGCGTCAATACTTGATGCGAAAGCCGAAGCCGATCGTTCCTCACAAAGCCATTCTCGAGCCTGAACGTCAGCCGCTGCCGGTGACCGCCGTTAGAACTGTGTTTGATACCCGCGAAACGCGGAGCCTGCGTGATGCGGCCATGTCCCTTTCCATCACTCTGAACGAGCTCATCGCGTCCGCTATCTTCCGCGCTCTCTCGGAGTTCCGCAGCGCACGTGGAAACCAGTCTGACGATGACTGGCTGCGAATGATGGTGCCGATCAGCATGCGCACCACTGCAGCGGACAATCGACAAACGGCCTGTAACATTGTCAGCTCCGTGTTTCTCGATCGAACCCCCGAACAGATTCGAAACCTCAACGCTCTCAGGCAAGGCATCCACGAAGAGATGGAACTGATCAAGCGAAATAAGCTCGCTTTCATGTTCAACTTCTCCGTCTGGGTTCGCAGTCGAATGCAACGCGGTCGGATAGCCGCCGAACAACCGAAACGATGTCAAACATCACTCGTCTTCACCAATCTCGGCAAGTTGTTTCAGAAGTCGCCGTTGACGAGCGACGATAAGCGATTGCAATGCGGCGACCTTCGATTGAACGCAGCTGAGATCATGGCACCGTTAACTCCGCACATGTGCGCTGCGTTCTCTGCGGCGATCTACGCAGAACAGCTCTTCCTGGTCCTCCATTACGACTCGCGTGTTCTTGAAAAAGCATCGGCCGATGAACTGTGCGAGCGAGTGCGCAGCGAGCTGGAACCCTATCTGAAGCCGGCGGCGGCCGAGACAAGCTCCGATGCCGGCGAGTCCGTAGAAAAGAGCCGCGTATGAGTGCGATCACAACTGCGTTGGTGATAACACTCACCGTTTCGCTGGCCATACAAGCCGGCCTGACGCTCGGCTACGTTCGCAAGCTGAAGCGATTTCGTTCGGTACTCCCGAAAGACACTGATTGCCAACCGGCAGTCGTGGTGCTCTGCCTGCGCGGCGGCGATCCGTTCCTGGAGCGCTGCGTCGCGGGTCTCATGGCTCAAGACTATCCAAAATACGAAGCCTGCTTCATCGTCGACTCGACCGATGATCCGGCCATGGCAATCTTGAAAGCTGCCTTGGCCAAGCAATCGAATTCAAACTATCGCATCGAAGTCCTCGACAAGCCATACGAAACTTGCAGCCTGAAATGCTCCAGCATCATTCAAGCATTCCGATCGTTGCCTGCTGAGACGCACTTCGTTGCGCAGCTTGATGCCGATACGATTCCGCATCCAACATGGCTGCGCGAACTCGCAGGCGGTTTGGCTCCGGACGATGTCGGGGCTGCCACAGGTAACCGTTGGTACATGCCTGATGAACCGTCAACCGCATCGCTCGTACGTTACGTGTGGAATGCAGCCGCGATCGTGCAAATGTATTGGTATCGCATCGCGTGGGGCGGCACACTGGCGGTCAAAGTCTCTTCGGTTCGCGAGGCCGGACTGCTCGATCGCTGGCAGCTCGCTCTCTGCGAAGACACGATGCTTTTTCAGCAGCTCAAGGGCATCAAGCAACGCGTCGCGTTCGTGCCTTCCTTGATGATGGTTAATCGCGAAGACTGCGACTTGAAGAGCTTTGTACCCTGGGTCGCGAGGCAACTTCTCACGGTTCGCCTCTATCATCCGTCTTGGCTCGCAGTTGTCGGGCATGGGATCAGTTCAGCAGCCGTGTTGCTTTGGGGATGGGGCTGGGCGATCACTGCTTCGGCGCTCGGCCGAGTCACAGACGGTTTGGTCTCCCTGGCAGCGATGACGCTGTTTCAGCTCACTCTTACCGCCATCGTCCCTTGGATCGCAAGTGCGGTAGAACATATCGTCCGATTGCGAAGCGAGAGCACGCAGTGGCAGAAGCCCGGCTTTTTCCGGTTGCTCATGATCGTCACTGCTACGCAATGGATCTACACCCGATCGCTGCTGCTTTGCATGTCTCTGCGTCGAGTCGATTGGCGGGGGATTCATTATCGCGTCGACGGAGCGTGGAAGCTGCACATGGAAGCATATCGTCCGTATGCATCCCGAGCCGAACAGTCCGACAAACAACATTCACTCTAGTTCCAGCGTCTCATGATCGATCTCGAATTCTTATCGACGCTGCTGAATTGGAGTTACGGAGTTCTGTGCTTCACCGAACTCGTTTTCATTGCGATCTTCAGCTTCAAACTTCGCCCTCGCAGCCTTCCGAATTGTCCCGGGAGCGAACTGCCGCGTGTCACCGTAATCACGCCGCTGCGCGGCGCCGACCCCGAGCTCGAAATGACACTGCGAGCCGCCGCAAATCAAGACTATCCGCATTACGATGTGCAGCTCATCATCGATTCGGTGGAAGATGCAGCGTGGCACGTTGCTCAGAAAGTCATCGCCGAGCAACGCAACGGAATACTGCATGCAGAACCGTTGAAGAACAAGCTGCCGTCTTGCAGTTTGGTTTGCTCAGCCATCTCACAAGGACTCAGCCAAGTACACCGCGACAGTGAAGTCATCGTCTTCCTGGACGGTGATGTTGCCGCGGACCGTTCGGTGCTACGACGATTGGTCGAACCGCTTCGAGATCCCAAGGTCGGACTTTGCTTCGGTAATCGCTGGTACTGCCCGAAGACATTTGCTTGGGGAAGCTCCGTGCGTGTGCTGTGGAATGCAGCCGCCGTGATCCCGATGTGGCTGTTTCAAATACCGTGGGGCGGATGTATGGCCGTTCGACGCAGCGCGCTGGATACGGAACAACTAAGCTCGCTCTTTCAACGCTCGATGGTCCAGGACGCGCCGCTGCTGAAAGAACTCCAGAAACGAGGCCATCGATTAGCGTTCGTCCCCGAACTGATGATTCCAAATGATGAAACCTGCGACTTGAAGTTCGGATTCAATTTCATCTTCAGGCAGATGCTCTGGACGCGGCTCTATCATCCGAACTTCGCCGCGGTCCTACTCCAAGCCGCTTGGTTGCTCGGCATGCTCAGTTTGCAGATCGCCGCCGTGATCGGGTTGGCGGTCAGCGGCAGATCCACGGCTGCGATCGTTTCGGCTGTGGTACTGTTGAGCTACTTAATCTTCTCGACAGCCATGGTCGGTTGGCTGCATCGCATCGCGGCCGCTTCAATTCGCAGTCGCGGAGTCGAATGCCCAAGCGGATCAGCGGCGGTGTGGCTGATGATGCCGGCCGCGATCGTGCTCACTCACGTCGTCTACTTCGCATGCCTAGTGAAAGCAGCTATCGCCAAGCGAGTCACCTGGCGCGGAATCTCATACCGAATACGCGGTCCCTACGACATTGAGATCGAAGAGTACCGAGTGTTTCGCAGCCGCGAATCCGGAGATGAACATGCGTCGATTTAGTCCCAACCCGAAGCGTAAGCGAGGGACTCGAGATCCCTCGCTTACGCTTTTTGAAGTTGCGCTTTCGGATGGTTTCTCGTACTCAATGAAATGGTACTCGTACTCGAATCGTCATGATCGAGTACGATTACGAGTACCGCCTGCGGCTGAGTACGAGTATTCAGGAAATGCGAAAGCCTTGGTTCAGGATTTCTCGAAAAGCGCAACTTCAAAACTTACGCTTCGGGTTGGGATTGGAACCGTGATTCGTCGGAATGGATTAGATCAACACCCCGAAGAGGTTTCACCCCAGTAGCCGTGGGTTCGAGCGCAGCTCGTACCCACGGAAAACGGACGCATGAATCCACACGGCGAGCCAACGATCTGATCGAAGTTTGTGATCACGTCGAGCCGCAATCGAGTGGTCTTCGATGGAGCAAAACGCATTGCGGCGAGGAGAACGAACCGAGAACAACGAGCCCATCGCTCGCCGCCTCAGTTCGAATTAATTCATCGTGGGTACGAGCTGCGCTCGAACCCACGGCTACTTCAATGCGACGCCTTCAGCGTCGAGAACGCATAATGCTCTTCAGCAAATCCTGACCGCTCACTAGCCCACACGCTTCAGGACAGCATCCAGCGTCGGACGAAGTGCTCGCGCCGCTGGCTCGCAAGCCTTGCAACTCTTTCGGCCAGAGTTCGAGCTCATATCGTTCGCCGGCACCGGAACGACCGACGACGGTTGGAACGGAGAGGGCTACATCGCGAATACCATAGGCTCCGGCCTGTACCGTGCTGACCGGCAGAATGCGGCGTTGATCGAGAGCGATCGATTCGATCACGTCTCGAATCGCGATACCGACTGCAAAGCCTGCTCCGCCCTTCTTCGAGATGACTTCGGCACCCGAGCCTTTGGTACGAGTGAAGATCTGATTGGCCGCGTTGATGTTCCAGTTCGAATACTTTTCGAGCGGCAGACCGCCGACCGTAGCACTTGACCAAATCGGGACCATGCTGTCACCGTGCTCGCCGAGGATCAAAGCTCGCGTTTGCGTCGGCGCGACCTTGAGATGATCGGCGATCAAGCTACAGAAGCGAATCGTATCGAGCTGCGTGCCGAGACCGAGCACTTGATTCCAAGGCAGGTCGAGCTTCTTCGCCGCGACATAAGTCAGAATGTCGACCGGGTTGCTGACGACCAGCACGATGGCTGACTTCTTGAGCCCCGCGGACTTCACTTGTCCGAGGATCTGCATGAAGAGATCCGTGTTGCGATTGATCAAGTCGAGCCGTGTTTCATCGGGCTTACGACGCAGACCGGCGGTGATGCACACGATGTCGCTGGAAGGGATCTGATCGTACCCGCCCGAGATGATCGTCTGATCGGCAACGCTCGGACCGCCGTGCAGCAGATCGAGAGCCTGGCCCGCGGCCAGATTTTCGTTGACATCGAGCAGCGCAATCTCACGTACTTTGCCGCCGCATTGGAGTGCGAACGCTGCGCAAGAGCCCACCAGTCCGCCTGCACCGATAATACTGACTTTCATCGATCGCTACCCTTATCTCACTGTTTGCGTTGTTGCTTGGCTGCGAGGCAGGAGCCTCGCCGGCAGTGCGTGACAAGGCTGGAGCCTTGTCACGAGATTGTCTTCATCTCCCCTCGCCCCGTACTCGGGGAGAGGGGCCGGGGGTGAGGGGCTCAGCCCTTCAACCGAGCTAGCACTTGATCGGTAATCATCTTCACTAAGCGATCTTCATCGCTGAGCACAGCTGAAGCAGCTTCGGAAGGCTTCGCTGCACTCGGTCCCATGGCAGGGGGAGCATCGAACGCGTTGCGCTCGACACCTGCTCCGGCCCACGACTCACGGAAGATATCGTTCGCGCAGATGTCGCAGTTCTTGTACTCGTCGGTGTTACGCGGATCGGCGAAGCCCCACTTGTCCTTGAGGGCCAGCAGTTCACGCTCTTCCTTCTCGTTCAAGTAGTTCACCTTGCCGAGTTGCTTGGCCAGCATCAGGATGCGGCAATAGGCGTCAAGGATCTCGGTCCACCAGTAAGCCTTTTCAACGTCTTCACCGAAGCTCACTGTGCCGTGATTCGCCAGGATGATCACGTTACTCTTCTGCACGAACGGCAGAATCGTATCGGCGAAGGCTTGTCCGCCGGGGGTTTCGTAACGGGTGATCGGAACGTCGCCGAGGAAGACTTCCACTTCGGGCAGCACGCACTGCGGACTCGGTTCACGAGCAACAGCGAACGCGGTGGCATGCGGCGGATGGCAGTGAACGACGGATTTGATGTCGGTTCGTTGACGATAGATTTCCAAGTGCAGCAAAGCTTCGCTGGATCGCTTCTTACGTCCAGCGATCTGCTTGCCGGTCATATCGATGTGGCAGATGTCGTCAGGCTTGAGAAAGCCCTTCGAGTGCATCGTCGGCGTGCAGAGAACTTCATTCTCGCTGATACGCACGGTGATGTTACCGTCATTGGCGGCCGCAAAGCCTTTGTTGTAAATGCGGCGACCGATGTCGCACATATCCAGCTTGATTTTGTGAACGTTGATCATGAGTAATGAGGTCCTAGAACTTCAGACTTTTAATGACTTCTGGATCGTAGTTGATTTCATCCATGATGGCCGAGTTGAATGCATCCACCGGCTTCATCGCCGGCTTGAACGGTTGAGCCGCTTCGGCACCGTCGGAGACGGCGATCAGCGAACCCACACCTGCACCCAGGTCATCCCACACAATGACCAGGTCCGGATCCTTCGGCGCCGGACCGCCTATCGATGCACTCCCGGTCGGTTCCGTTGCCAACAAACGGGCTCCGGTGAAACTCTCGTGAGCGCGACTTAAAGTTACATTGCCGATGACTTTGTAAATTTGCATCGTCAGTTACTCCTGAGCCACTGACGAACCAAGTTGCCGACTGCCGCCGTCGTCCAGCGACCCGAATCGACCACAATGATTTCAGGAAGCGCCTGCTTCAGCGCCGATGACAGCTCGAGCATCGAAGGCAACTGAACGGCTCGTTTGGATACCTTACCTTGCAAAGTGACCGATGCAGCGAACGGGGCAGGGGAGACCCATAACGCGTAGCGCCCGCCGCGCTCGAAATGCTGACTGATCAAGCTCGTCGCGTTTGCATCATCGCTACCGCTGACAATTGTTTGCTTCGGACACAAGTGACGTGCCAAGCTACCGAACCAAGCACCGCCCCCGGTCACCAAAATCGGAGCAAGTTTTGTCTGCGGACTCGACTCCGTGGCCTTCGATCCCGCACTGGGTTTCACAGTCGAGTTGCTCGAACCCGCGTCGCGTACCAACCGCACGTTCCTCGCTCGCAGCACATCCATCGCAGCCGGCGTCACGACGGCTCGCGAGCGAACTCGCAACGATCGAATGCCCGACAGCTTTTCATTTTCAAGCAGCGAAGCGGTGATGACTCGATCGCGCAGCGACAGTTCGCTCGGATCAGCAGCCGGCGCTGCAACAGCACTCGATGAACTCACCGCATGTGAACTCACAGTAGATGAACTCGCCGTAGTGGAACTCGATACGGCACTGCTCGAACCCGAGCGAGCAGCATCGCCCAGCTGTGCAAGCACAGCCTTCACGATGCGATCGAGTTCAACAGAGGAAAGGTTCATCATGTCCTATCACAAAACGTTCTTCGTATCCCGTCTTCCTAGCCACTAGCCACTAGCCACTAGCTTCTAGCTTCTAGCTTCTCTGCTCGTCGACGATCCCCAACACCGCCCAGCGGATCGGAGAATTTTCGACGCCGAACAGCTCGCGAATCGCAGCTCCGTCGCTGGTGATCATCACGCGATCACCGGGGCCTGCACCCAAGCGATCGACGACCAATAGCGGTACTCCGTCCGCGCCGACACCATCGGCCAGCAGCGGCTGAGTAACCAGGAGCTTATGACTTTTCATCGTCGGATGCTTCACTGTGGCGTGAGCATGACCGACTACCAGTGCGACTTGCATGTTGAGCGTTCAGCCCTTCGAGTCGAGTGACGTTCAGCGATCAACTTATTTCAGTTCCGGGTTACCCAGCACCCACAAGTCGTCGATCAAGCTGCATCGACGTTCGCGGGTGAATGTCAGCGGTGTGGTCACTCCTTCACCGGTCGGACCGGCGATCGAGAATGACAAGTAGCCTTCACCACCCAGACCAAGCGCAGCCATACACGGACCGTTCTTCACGAACAGAGTCGTATCCATGACGCGAGCCATCTTGGTCATGTTGCGCACATCGCGCGAGTGAATCAGACTGGTGTGGCGATAGCCGTGTTCGTAGTGCTTGGCCAGTTCGATCGCATGGTCGACATCGCGGCAACGCACGAATGGTACGAAGGGCATCATCTGTTCGACGGATACGAACGGGTGATCTTCCTTGGTTTCGCCGTAGACGAGTTCGACCTTCGGATCGACGGTGACACCTGCTGCGGCCGCCAGCTTGACAGCATCTTGGCCGAGTAAGTCCTTGGTCGGGCCGAGGTGCTTGTGCGAGCCTTCACCGACTTCATGGAAAGCGGCGGCGGTCAAGCGATCGATCGGCGCAGCGTTGAGCGGCACCGCACCGGCTCGTTCCATCGCAGCCATCATCTTGTCGAAGACGCTGCCGACGACGAACACTTCTTTTTCGGCGATGCACAGCAAGTTATTGTCGTATGATGCCCCTTGAATGATGCAGCGAGCCGCGCGATCGAGGTCGGCGGTTTCGTCGACCACGACCGGAGGATTTCCCGGACCGGCGACGATGGCGCGTTTACCGCTGTTCAGTGCCGCGCGAGCCACAGCCGGTCCGCCGGTCACACAGATCAGCGCGATGTCGCGATTCTTGAACAGAGCTGCTGCCGATTCGAGCGATGGTTCGCGAATCACGCAGATCAAGTTATCAATGCCGAGATCTTCGTAGATGGCTTGATTGAATCGCTTCACACCTTCCGCAGCCACTTTGCGTCCGCTCGGGTGCGGATTGACCACCAGCGTATTACCGCCGGCGATCATGCTGACCGCATTGCCGGTGATCGTCGGCAACGAGTGCGTCACGGGTGTGATCGCGCCGATGACGCCGAACGGAGCGTGTTCGATGACTGCCAAGCCGTGATCGCCACTAAAGGCTTGAGTCTTCAGGAACTCGGTACCCGGTACGAGTTCACCGAGAGCCTTCAACTTTTCGATCTTATGCGGCAAACGGCCGATCTTGGTTTCGTTCATTTCCATCGTGCCTAGTTCTTCGCACTGGCTGATGGAGATGCGACGAATGTGATCGATGATTCGCTTGCGGTCCGACATCGGACGCGTGCGAAGCTGCTCGAACGCGCGACGCGCCGCAGCTACGGCTTGGTCGGCATCGTCGAACACTCCGAAGCGACCGGCCGAACCGGCAGCGGGAGCGCCGCCGGCGGCTCCGCGCACTTCGCGAATGACTTGGCTCACAACGCTACGAATGAGATCTTCGCTGATTTGCATTGGAATCGTTTATGGAAAATGGGATTTGGTGTTTAGGAGTTGGCGTTGGTTTCTGTTTCGGCTTTGCGGCTGTACACCGCCAAGCGTTCGATATTGACCGTATCGACGATGCCGATCACTACCGTATCGATCGGCAGCTTGTTCGTTTCAGGAGTGAAGCGAGCGCTGCTCCCCTGAGAGATCAGGACCATGTCGCCGACGCCGGCGCCGAGTGCATCGACGGCGACGAAGGTGCGTCCGGTCGTGACCAGTCGATCACGGCCGGCTCCGTCCAAACGATACGGTTCGACGATGAGCAGTTTCTGCCCCTTCATCGATTCGACTTTTTCGGTCGAGACGACCGATCCGGTGACTTTGGCGACGAACATCGCTCTTAGCCTTTCACGACGCCGAGCGTCTGACGTGCGACGATCAGCTCTTCGTTAGTAGGAATGATCCAAATCTGAGTCGCGCTGCCGGCGGCATCGAGCCGTCCTTCGCCGCGAGCCTCTGCGTTGCGAGCTTCGTCCAGTTCGATACCCAGACGCGAGAGTCCCGCGCACACTGCGCTGCGAATGCCGCGACCGTTCTCACCGATCCCTCCGGTGAAGACGATGGCATCTGCGCCGCCCAAGGCGACAAGCATGCCGCCGAGTTGTCTGCGAATCTCTGCAACGTAAACGTCGAGCGCGAGCTGTGCATCGGCGTTGCCCGAGGCAGCCGCTTGTTCCAGATCGCGAATGTCGCCGCTGACTCCGCCCGATAGACCAAGCAGGCCGGCTTCGGTGGAGAGTTTCTTCAGCACGTCGGCCAGCGACAGGCCGGTGTGCTCCATGATCATGGGCAGACAGAACGGATCGAGATCGCCGACTCGATTGTTCTGCGGCAGTCCGGTTTGCGGACTCATGCCCATCGTCGTTGCCACGCTGCGTCCCGAGTCGATCGCGCATAGACTGCTCGATCCGCCCAGGTGCAGAGAGACCACTTTCGCATCGCTGCGTCCGAGCACTTCAGCAGATCGCACGGAGATGAAGCGATGGCTCGCACCGTGGAAGCCCCACTTGCGAATCGGCAGCGCATCGGACCAGGCCTTGGGCAAGGCATAGTACTGACGAGCCGCGGGAATGGTGCGATGGAAATCGGTTTCAAAGGCCGCCACGAGCGGAATGTCGGGCACAGTCGATGACAACTGACGCATGGCCGCCAAGTAAGGCGGATTGTGCGCCGGAGCGACCGAGTCCACTTCTTCCATCGCTTGCAGCACCGATTCATCGATGCGGAAGACACCCTGCAGACGACCGCCGTGAACGGCTTTGAAGCCGATGGCGGAGATCTCCGAAGCATCCTTCAGCACACCGTGCTCGGGATCGGTCAGTTGCTCGACGCACGCACGCACGGCGACACCGTGATGCGGCACTTCCATCTCCATCTCGCCTTTATAGGCACCGATTTCAACCGTGCAGCGACTGCGCGGCGCACCGATGCGTTCGACACCGCCTCGAGCGAGTTGACGCTCGGTGCTCATATCGAACAAGCGATACTTGAAGCTGGTTGATCCTAAGTTGGCAACGAGTATTTTCATCCCTGGTCCACCCTTGGTTTCCGAATCCGCGACGATCGTTTCCGAAATCACACGTCTGTCAGCAAGTAACAGTGCCGAAGCTGCGAGAGCTTCGGACGGTGCGATTCAACCGAAGAAGGCTTGTGCCAGACCTTCGGCTGGACGAGGAATCACGTGGCTGCTGACCAGTTCGCCGACTTGCGACGCGGCTGCAGCGCCGGCTTCGACGGCTGCGCGAACGCTGCCGACATCGCCGCTGACGACTGTGGTGACCAAGCCGCCGCCGATGTCGATGCGCTTGACGATTTCAACGCTGGCTGCCTTGACCATGGCGTCCGTAGCTTCGACCAGAGCCAACAATCCCTTGGTTTCAATCAGACCGATTGCCTTTTGCATTTCTTATCCGAACCTTGTGGTTAAAACTTTGTGCGTAGTGTTCAGTGAGTGCGGATCATGCGATGACGGGTCATCGTCATGAAGCGTGTGGCATCGAATTAGGCAGGAGCCGAACCCGAGCCGCCGACTTTGAGAACGCGGCCGAGGTCTTCATGCGGACGAGCGATGACTTGCACGCTCACCACTTCACCGACTCGACCTGCAGCAGCAGCGCCGGCATCGGTTGCGGCCTTCACGGCTGCAACGTCACCGGTCACGAATGCGGAAACCAGTCCGCTGCCGACTTTATCCCAACCCAGGAACTGAACGTTCGCTGCCTTCATCATTGCGTCGGTTGCTTCGATCAAGGACACAAAGCCCTTGGTTTCGATCATGCCGAGGGCTTCAGAAATCTTTGCCATACTCGTCTTTCTCCCAGCTTTCGCCATCGAAAAGTTACCTCATGGATTCTTCGCTCCGACAATTGGAGCGATACGTGTTGAAGTGCGTGCGAAGCGATGCGTGACACAAGACGCAGCGGAACGCGGGACGCACTTCGAATGCGTTCTAGTGACCTTTGCACTGACAGGGCTTGTCTTGAGCCTTGAGAATGATCTCCGTGGCTTCATCCAAGTTGCAGGCGTTGCCTTCGTCCGTGTCGATGTGAACTTCGAGCTTGCTGGTGCGGTCAGCCCGCACAAGCAAATCATCGAAAGTCACCGTGCATTGCGGACTGCGAATGATCAGCGACATGAACTCGCCGTTCTTCGTACCCAGTCGCTCCGCATCGTCCAAACTCATGTGTACGTGCCTGGCTGCGCGAATGACTCCTTCTTGGAGTTCCACGGCGCCGGCAGGTCCGACCAGCACACAGCCGGGCGTGCCTTTGATATTGCCGCTATGACGGACCGGAGCGTTGATGCCCAGCGAGATCGCGTCGGTGCGAGCCAATTCGACTTGGCTGAAATTACGGGTCGGCCCGAGCACGCGGACTTCGGGCAGCATGCGGCGACGAGGCCCGACGACCATCACGGTCTCTTGAGCTGCATAGAAGCCGTCTTGGAAGAGGTTTTTGCCCGGAGTCAGCTTGCGACCGGGGCCGAATAGTTTCTCGACGTGCTCGTCGGTCAGATGCACATGACGAGCGGAGATACTGACGACCAGATTGGCCGGCAGAGCCAGCTTGCCGCTCGGATTGCTCGCCGGCTTGGCATCTGCCTTATCCGCTGAAGCCGTTTCGGCCGCAGGCTGCACGGATACTCGCCGCACGATTTGACGCACCAAGGCTTCGATCTTGTCTCGATCCAGTCCCGCTGCACTCATGGATTAACTCGCTTGTTCGCCTTCTTTGACCACTTCGGGGCGCGAGGTCGGGGCCAAGTGCAGCTTCACACCGGCCGACTCCAGACGCGCCACCCAATTCCGATCCAATTCATCATCACTGACGACTGCTGCCACATCCTCGAGTCCGCATAGGCGAGCTAGGGAACTTCTGCCGAATTTTCCGCTATCGGCCACTACAATCGTCATATCTGCTGCTTGCATCATGGCCCTTTCGGTTTCGACCAGGAGCAAGTTGCTGTTGTAAAAACCACGCTCATTGGCGCCGGCGATACTGAGCACTGCCTTCTGCACATTGAGCGAGCTGAGCATTTGATTCGCGTACGGCCCGAGCGAGACGCCGGTGCGGGAATGGACGTATCCACCCAGCATCACCACGTCCGCCTGCTCGCTGGCAGCGAACAGGTGGGCCAAGGGCAAAGAGTTCGTCACCACTTGCAATGGCCGGCCCACGAGTTGCCGAGCCAGTTCGTACGTCGTGCTGCCGCCGTCGAGCAAAACCGTATCGTGATCCTCGATCAGCCGCGCGGCTTCCATCGCAATCTGACGTTTTTTCTCCCACTGTTCTGCACGTTTATGCTCAAACAGTCGAAGGTTTGCCGTCGGTCCGGTGAAAAACACTCCGCCATGCGTCCGCTGGGCTTCTCCTGTTTCCTCCAAATGGTCAAGATCTCGACGGATCGTCGACTCACTGACATCCAGTTGAGCTCGAAGGTCCGGAATCGAGACGAAACCGTGGCTCCGGATCAGTTCCAGCAACTTGGCTCGCCGTTGCTCCGTCGTTAATCCGTTGCTCACAGGTATCGGGCTCGACCATCAAGGTGAACAGAATCCGCCACAAATGCGCACTCTACGGTAGAAATCTACCACAAGATCCACGCATTTCAATCGGAATGCTCATAACAGACGACGTAAACCGCCTAATTTAATGGAGTTCAGAAGCCATGCGGCTTTTCCTGACAGCTTTCGTGCTGCTTATCTGCAGCAATATCTTCATGACCTTTGCTTGGTACGGTCATTTGAAGAATCTCGCCGGCAAGCCGATTCTGATCGCCGTGCTGGCGAGCTGGGGGATCGCGTTTTTCGAGTATCTCCTGCAGGTGCCGGCGAATCGGATGGGACATCAGGTGATGACGGTCGGGCAGTTGAAGATCCTGCAGGAAGTGATCACACTCTGCGTCTTCGTCCCCTTCTCGGTGTGGTTCATGAAAGAAAAGCTGAGTCTCGACTACCTATGGGCAGGGCTATGCCTACTCGGCGCCGCCTTCTTTATCTTCCGAAAGAATTTGTTCGGCGAGTGACCGAAAGGTAGCAGCCACTGCTCCGCATGGCGGCACCGAATCCATCGTGCCTCCATCCCAAATCGTTCTCCGACACCGAACAAGCGCGCCGGCACCAGGTCCGACCAGTCGATTTCAACTCGCAAGAGTGCTGCTTGCCCAATTCCCTTCGACGTTGCCACGCGGAGCGGTGGCAGCTACGTTGGGGAACTACTTGGCGGCGGCTCTAGCTTCGAAATGGCTTCTTGAGCTTGGCGCGTTGGATCGGGAGCGCCTCGTTCGGTCAGCCACCGTTTGTAGAGCTCTTGGATTACCGGTCGCAGATAGACCCGGGGATTGATGTGCCTTCGATAACGCATCAGATGAGCTTGAGCATCCTCCGGGCTCAATCCTCGAAACTTGACCAACCACCAGAGCACGATCGTCGCGCTGCGCGCTCGCCCGGCTTTGCAATGCACATAAACAACGCCGCCGGTATGCACGTGTCTTTCAATGAAAGCCGCGCCGGCTTCGACGTGCTCTTCCAGTGGATGAGTGAAATCGATCGTCGGAAGATGGAGCTGCTCGATCCCCAGTCGCTCGTATTCACGCAGCGGTCCGACATATTCCTCGCACATGTTGACTACACCCGTGACACCGATCGATTTCAGACGCTTGGCATCTCGGCGAAACGGTCGAGCTCCCAAGATGACTTGCCGATCCACATGGTCCCACCATCGCCTGACGCGCAGCACGCGACCAAGCAAGTAGTTGTAAGACAGAGTCGGCCAGTAGAGCAGTTGAGCTTTCCAGCGTTCCATTCTTGTTTCGGCAAGTCTGTTGAGTCGTCAGTTTAGGGAGGTAGCAGTGTGTCGACCGAAACGGCTCAGCGCTCGGCCTTGCGACTAGATCATATCCGAATCAAGGAGCCGGTTTAGTCGCGAACAAATCGTCGAAATCGCGTCGATATCTTTCCTATTCTTCTCAACCGGCTTATTCTGTGGCGAGACTACGCCAATGGAGTGCTGCAAACACTAACCTACATGGAAGCGTTTTTCGTGCCGAGTTCCCGTCAACGACCCCCGAAGTTCTCGCACGGAACGAGCCGCTCGGCTGCCTGTGCTGTGATCGCTTGCCTACTTCTCTCGGGCAGCGCGCGGGCAGGTTTCATTCTGAATGTCGGAATGAGCGACGGGGTTTCGCAAGCCGTATTCACGTACGGGGAAGCGGCCGGACAAAACAACTCGTCGAACGGAATCTATAAGCAAGTTGGAAGCGGCTTCTCAGGGCAATTCTTCGGATCCACCTACTCCAACATCTACGCAACGGGAAACGGCAGCCTCATTTTTCGCGGCGACAACCTGATGAGGAGTAATGATGGTCAGGATCCGCCGACAAGATCGACTTATCCGACCAATACAGATCGTCCGCTGCGCATCGCTGCTTTTTGGGATACCTACGTCCTCTACGATGATTCACCTCCGAATGACTCGTTCACGAACGTGGGTTCATTTCAAGTCTTGGAAACGTATGTCCCGGGCAAATACCTTGCCGTCTCCTGGAATCAGTTCTTGCTACTCAGCGATTATGTACCGACATCGTTCCGCTCCGCGCAAGCCATCTGGTTCGTAGGAGACACGGTCCTTAGCGGCTTTCAATTTCGTGCAGGTGACATCGCCTTCGGTCACATCAGTAACACGCCTGATACGTCCGACTTCGGAGATTACGTCTACGCGTTCATGGGCTTGGATAACGGGGGAACCAATTCCCTGTTGTCCCTGCCTGGAACCAACGGATTCTTCACCCAGAACGGACCGGGAGATCCGCAACAGACAACATCGTTGCTCGACTACCAGTCAGACAAATTCTTCTTGGCTCGTCCTACAACTGACGGATCGAGCTACACATTCTCGTCGCAGAGTCTCAACTTCTCATCGCCGAGCGCCGTCCCTGAACCATCCAGTTTTATTCTGGCGATACTCGGTGTCGGCGTGCCGCTCTTGGGTCGCCGGGTCCTGCGCAAGGCCAAGCCGTGCGAGGAACCGGTAGAAGACTGAGACCTTGACGAACCACAAGCATGCGGACTTCGATCAAGGTGCCGCTGTGGCCACCGTTTGACCGACCGCCGTTTCGTTGTCAGTTGCCTCGAAGTGCTTCTCTTCAACGATGATTCTGTCGTCGACTTTCAGCTCACAGCGGAAGGTGTACTTATCCGGAGTGAGCGGATGATCGAGACGGAACTCGAGTCGATCGGTCTTACCCGGCATCAGCCAGCGACCGAATCCGCCGAGTACTTGTTCGCTGCGACCATTCTCGCCGATGATCGTCAATCGAGCATCCAGCGGCACATGACCGTTACCATTGTTCGTCACCTTGGCATGGATCGCCGTGTAGTTATCGACAGACACCACTGCAAAGCCTGACATAGTCACGTCGGCAGGCGGTCCCTTCTTAAAGAGCACTGCCAATGGAAGTTCGCGAGTCTCTTGAAAGTCCTTTTTGTCTGATCGACTCCCGATGAACAGCTTGCCATACTTGGCGGCCGAGTCGGGTTCCTTTTGGAATTGCAATAGGACCGACACCTTACGACTTCCCCCGGGGGAAATGGTGACTTCCTTCGGCTGCACGACAACCGTGCTCATCTCAAAGCCTTCTGCATCCAGTGCTTCCAAGGTAATCGTTTTCGTATCGCTGCCGGTGTTCTTCAGCAGCAGCGATACGCGTCGATTGCCGCCGCGCAGTTGCGACAATTCCAACTGGGCCGGAGAAACCTGCAGCGATTCGCCGAGCTGTGCGATGAGCACCTCTTGTGCGGGATAGTCCTTGGCATCCACATTGATTTTGAACGACTTGCGGTGGACGGAGTGCCCGCGAACGAACATCTCCACTTCCACTTCGTACGAACCGCCGGGAATGGCTTCCGGCAGCAACTCTTCCATCCGCACTCGGCTCTTGGGCAACAATCGCCCGACGTAACGTTCATCGTTTTCCATGGAAGCTCGAACCGGCATCACCAAGTGCAACGGCTTCATCGAGCGATCCGAAGGAGAGGAACGCATTTTGGCTTTCAATTCAAATTCGAAAGTCGTATCGGTCGGATTGCGAACAATGGCTTGCAGTCGCGGACGTCCTTCAAACGGAGTCATGCGAACGCTTTCGATCTCCAATTCGCGTTCCCCTTCACCGCGGGCGTTTTCGACGCTCACATCCAGTCGCAACACATACTGAGTGATGAAGCGCACGCCGGCTTGGGTCTTACGTTTGCCGTCTTCATTGGTCGGCGTCAGATTCGCAGCATCGCCGATATCCTTCACGAGGATACCGAACGAATGAAATTTGGCTTCACCGCGAGGGATTCGCACAAAGCCTTCGATGGCGACCGGTTGATTCGATTGCAACCTCATGTTCCGAGGAGTCACTAAGCGAATGGCTTCCGCTTGCAGGCTGGATTCATCATGCAGGATCAAGCCGGTCATTTCCTGGCGTAATCCCATCGGCACGACTTCTACATTGGCAGCGCGATCCGCAGCTTCCAACGTGAACTTGAATGCAATTTCATCACCGATACGTCCCGTTAGTTTTTGCGAAAGCGGTTCGATGCGGAACGTCGGCTCAAAGGTCTCTTGAACATTGACCATGCGACCCTTGCGCGGCGGAGGATCGGCAGGCGTACGGCCGGTCACAGGCTGTGCCCAGGCAACTCCGGCATTGAGTACGAAGAAGAGTGTCAGCGCAAGAGCGGAAAGAGTCTTCTGGGGCATGGGCGGTTCACTTTGGTCTTGTGCCGAGAGCTGTCGCGAAGACGACGCGCTGCAGCGCAAACAGGGTTGTTACAGCTTGCGGCAATCTTGGCTTGCGACGATTCGCGGGGAAATGAAAATCGCCACTTCAGCCTCCTGCTCCTGCTTTTCGATCGTTTGAAACATCTTTCCGACCACGGGGAATTTACTAAGGCCGGGAATCTTGTTGGAACGATCGACAGTCTGCCGTTGCACCAATCCTCCGATGACGATGGTGTTACCGTCCTGGACATCGACCTCGGTCGTTACCTGACGGCGATTAATAATAGGATACGTATTGGATCCAAGCGTCGAGGAAGCATCCAGCGATCGGATATCTTCGCTTACCTCAGCCCGCAAAATCTGAACCCCGATCGTATTGTCGTGCACGTGCGGGATGATTTCGAGCATGATCCCCGCTTCGACTTTTTGCACATCCTGTCGGAAAAGCAGGTTGCTGCTTGAGGGCTGCAAGCTGAAAAAGGTCTCACGGCTGATCGAAATCGACGCCTTTTCTCCGTCCTTTGCCGTCACGCGCGGTGCTGCACGAATCGTGATATAGCCTTCCTGAGCCAGCAAACGTACGAAGGCCGATGTAACGGCGAAGTTGGAAAACGCCTGATCCATGCCGCTGCGACTGCCGCTGGCCGTCATCGCCAAGCCGCTCATCCCGACATTCAGCGAATCGGCACTGTTCACCTTCACAACGTGATTCCAGTCAAACCCGAATCGAAAGGTACTGTCAGGAGCCGTTACGCAGACGATCGCCTCCAGTTCCACTTGCTGCATCGGCGTATCAAGCTCTTCCAAACACCGCACGACTTCCTCGGCCAGCGGTTTAGGAGCCTCAATCATGACCATATTGCGATCGTTGGAGATGTGCAGGAACGGTTTGTACCGGAGCGGCAACATCGGCGCGAGCACTGCAATTTCATGGTATTGCGGGCGAAATTGTGTTCGGACGGAGATGTGCTGAAAGAGCGCCGCATTGGGATCTGCAGGGGCGACGTAGTACTCATCCCCGTGTTTGACATAGTACAACCCGAGCGGAACCAGTACTCGCTTAAGTGCTTGCTCGAGCGGCTCATTATCGCAATGCAGAGTCGCGTTGCCTCCGACCAGTTCATCCATCACGATCGGTACTTGCGTGAGTTCGGACAAAGATCGGAGCAGCTCTCGAACCTCTTCATCATCTCGATGTTCCGTGACCAGCGGCCCTCCCTCATCTTCTTGATACCGGGCAGAGCGGATCGTCGGTCGTCCGATGACAGTGGCTGAAGCAGGAGCAACTTCGCCTCCGTTTCCGTTCTGCAACGGAGGTTGTTCCTGCGTCCACTGCACTTGCTGAATGACTGGAACTGTGGGATCGATATGCGGGGGCTGAGCCTGAGCGTTTTGCTGAAACGGCGTAGCAGGTAGAACGGTCGCGGGAGAATTCACTGCAGGAATCGGCGGTATCGGTTCCGCGTTGTCGAGCATAGCCGGACGAGCCTCGATCGCTACCGGCGGAAACTGCGACTGAACCACCGGAGCTCGCACCGCAGCCGCTTGCACTGCTTCACGGTACAAGTCATCGACGCTTTTGCGCCGAATCGTATCCTTGCCGCGACAACCGGCAACGATGATCAGCAGTATTGCAATTCGCCATACCCTACGCCATCGCGCCGCGGGGCGATCGAATTCTCGCTCTGCCGGGCGTTCGACTGGGCGTTTGACGTTCTGCAGAATCCTGACCTCGGCCACGCTTCCGTATCCTGTTCGGGCGAACCTTCCCTTTCATCCATAAGGGAAGCTGATCAGTGATTTACTGATTTCATCTTGCAGTCGCAAGTCGAAACCGTAGCTAGCATTAAGGCTTTTTGGCGTAAATGCGCCGAAAAAGAAAACCCCGCCACGCGTTAGGGGGCGCGTGGACGGGGAATCTACCTGAAATTGACTTCAGAGTCGGCATTACTTCGCCGCGATGGTACCGGTGACCGTCGTCACATAGTCACCCGCGGGGAACAAACCGTACTCTTCGGTTACGAACTTAACTGTCAGGTTCAAACTGGCTCGCCCAGCTCCGTTGGAGGAACAATGGACTTGAGCCGTGTTCTTATTAGTCGCATAGTCGGTCGCATCCGATGCAACATCCACCGTCCATGCCGCCGGACCTTGAGAGGATCCGACTGCCAAGCCCAATTGGGCATTGCGCTTGACCGACGTATCCGTAACATTGGTGAACGGCTGAGCCGCAGCGAAGGTCACATTGACCCCGGCTACCGCATTACCTTTGACCGTCCAACTTTGCGCTGGAAAAGACTGCAGATTGTTGGTCTCATCATGCTGAATCGAAACGGCATTGGTAGGTGCCGTGATGCTGAGAGACACCGGAACTTGGACCGTGAAGGTTTGATTTCCGGTTGTTTGAGCGAGAAGTGTATTGCCGGAGAAGATTCCTACGACAACAGCAACTGCCAGAATACGAACGACTAGAGACTTCATTACAGGGGCTCCAATACATGGATGCAGACTAGGGGGATACAGCGATTGCAGATAGGGCGTCCGCAACCACACAAGTCATCCTGCTCACTCAAATTCGAAACCATGCACGTAACATCCCGCGCATGAATTCGGGTGCTTGCTTTCGCTGCTGATGTTCGCAACGTCCACATAGCCTTAGAGTGAAATTCCATCACGCGACAATCAGGGGCAACTTCTCATCGCGTTGCAGAACTCTAGGTTGCACTTAAGTGCGTACCACCCGACAGCTAAAAGATTTCAGTACATTTCCGGAAGCGACTTGATCGCTATAACCGTTACGACTGTAACGATACACCTAAGGCATTCACTGATACGCAAACGCTCTGTAGGGTTTAGGGCTGCTTCGATGACTTAGCTTCCTCGCGAAACGTCTCACGAATCGCATCGCTCTTTCCGATTGCAATCACGATTTCGTAATCCCAATCAAAGTCCGCCGTAATGCTCAATTGCTTGATGGGTGCAAAGTACGAACACGCATCTTTGGCCTGCGACGACTTGCCGTATCGATAACAGGTCAAGCGATCCGCCGCAGGAACGTACACTCCGAGACCGTTATCTTCCGCGTCGACATAAGCGGCCCAGTGCTCCGTCATCTTGCGACCTTCATTGGGCCAGCCCGGACGACTTCGCTCCGGCGCCTCGTCCGACCATGGTCGATCTCCGGTGTAGACGACGAAGGTCTCTAAATCGGGTCGAACGAAAACGGCCGGCAGCTCTTGGTCACGTTTGGGATGATCTTCGCCTCCGCGCTGCCGGAAATGATAGCGCACGCGAGCGGTGTTCCCTCGGAGCTCGATCGTTTGCTCCATGCCGCACTTATCCAGCTCTTCACCGGAGGCCCAATGCTTCGGCACGCTCTTCACGTAGGCTTCTTTTCTCGGATCGCGGATGTCGAACTGAAGAACACGAGCCGGCGAACCGCGCCAGTCTCCTCCTTGAACGGGATTCCAAGTCCACGGCTGCTTGTTCCACATCGAGCCGTCAGGACGACCGTAATAGGACTGCTGAATCAATCTCCCTCGATCAAATGCATTAACGAGGTTACGATCAGATCCGGAGGCGGAGACCCAAGCGATCGCGCCGCCGGAACTTCGTTTCATCCCCACGCGGATCCGACCGTTATCGAGGAAAGCCAAGTCTTCCGACTCGGGCGGCTCAGCAGCCTGTGCCGGTGGGCAACTGTTGCCCATGAAGATCGAGATTGACAGGACGTACCCGTACACAATGCCGAACCCGACATGCAATTTTCGTTTTGAAAGACCGCAGACCGCATTACTGGTTACGCATTCGATCGATCTCATCGGAGCTTGATCCTCACCTGGTAAGAATGATGACGAATTCACGCATGCACACGATCGGTTTCATGTCGCCGCCGCAATTAGCCGAGCATATCAGACAGAGCTTAGCCGGCGAACAATCTCGCGGGCTGCGTCATCAACATCGACGTGCATTCAGTCCATCCATATCGTACGGTCGACACTTTGGACCTCCCTTACCATCCGCTCGTCCGGCGGCCGTAATGGTTCTGCTTGAACGCTGCCGCGAGGGTTGGATGATTCCACTGACAGTTCGTCCGTCGCATCTGCCCGACCACCCCGGTCAAGTTTGTTTGCCCGGCGGTCGCATTGAAAGCGGCGAGTCGGCACAGCAAGCGGCCGAGCGAGAGTTCTGCGAAGAGTTAGGGATGACCGAGTTCCCGGGTGAGACGCTCGGCCCCCTACAAAGTATTTATGTCTACAACAGCGACTTCCATCTGACTCCGTTCATCGCCGTATGCGATCACACACCGCACTATTCGCCATCGCCCGATGAAGTTGAACAGGTCATTCGATTGCCGTTGAATTTTCTGCATGACCCGGCTGCGATCAGCACCGAATTGCGCAGCCGCGGTGTCATGCAATGGAATTCCCCCGGCATCGGCGTCGAGGGTCATCACGTGTGGGGAGCAACCGCGATCGTGCTCGGGGAAGTCGCCGGCCTAATGGCGGTTGCTCGGTCTTAAGTTCACAACAAACAGGAGCGATGCGCTACTTCATGCGTCGCAGGAACTCGATCACATCCAGAAACTCGGTCGGTGACAAGGTTGCCGCCAACCCTTCCGGCATGCTGCTCTGACGCAACTTCTTGCGTTCTTCGATATCGTCCGTCTTGATCGTCTTCTTGTCCTTGCCGTCGAAGATCACGACCGCTTCCGGCGTTTCACTGACCAACAGACCGGTGATCACTTTGCCGTCGGAGGTGAGTACTGATGTCGATAGATACTTCTCATCGATCTCCGCATTCGGATCGATGATCGACTGCACGATCTTGAACGAGTTCAAACGTGTTCCGACTTTGTCCATATTCGGACCGAAGTCGGCTCCCTCACCGAAGACTTTGTGGCAAGCCACACAGCTTCGACGGAACACGATCTTGCCGTTATCAGCATTGCCCCCTTTGATATCCGAGATCGCCGTGATGGCCTTGTTACGCTGCTCTTCAGTAGTTGGATCCTTGCCTAGCAGGACTTGAAGATAGGGAACTACTTCAGCCGCTTTCTTATCGAGTTTGATCACGCTATCGAGGATCTTAGCCGCCGGTGTTTCAGACGCGGTCAATTCGCCTCGCAGGTGAGCAGCTCGCCAAACGCTCATGTTGGCACCTAGAGCGGCATCGGCGGTGTACTCCACGTACTTGTCTGACGGAGCCATATTCACCGCACCGATCACGGCGGTGACAGCTTCTTGTGTCGGAAAGAAGCTCAAGCCGCGCAGTGCTTCGGTCCGCACGCGCGGATGCTTATCACTCGCTTGCGCGATCAACATGGTCTGAGAGTCGGCGATGCGATCGCGTTCTTCAGCCAACACGCGGGTCGCTGCGGCGCGTGCGTCAAATGATTTGGCTGTAAGCAGTTCGCTCAGCAGCGCCAAATCGACGGCATGGAAACTCTCTTGCAACCAAAGGACTTCCGTCTTGAGCCGTTCTGCGGCCGGGTCGTCGCCGATGGTCTTCAGCCATGCCGCTGCAACCTTCAAGACTTCTGCTTGCGGTCGAGCCTGCAACTCATTGCGAGCTCGATAGCGCGTGCGCCATTCATACGCTTTGAGTTGTTCAAGCAATTCTGAGGGCGATTTTCCGAACTGCGTATCGGACTTGAGCAACGGCTTGTTCTTGTAGACCAATCGATAAACACGGCCGTGAATATGGTCGCGATTCGGATCGCGCTGACTGTACTGCATGTGACCGATCAACGGGTTGGCCCAGTCGCCGAACCACAACGCACCGTCCGGACCGATTTGAGGATCGACCGGTCTGAAGTGCTTATCGGTGCTCTTGATCAAATCGAACGGGGTCTTCGGATCATCCGGATTCGTACGCACACGATCACCGCGATACCCGCCGCCGTCATCGCTGAAGCGCCAGCGCGGAATACCGTTCATATTGATCACGCAGGCGTAAATGAACTGACCCTGAACATCTTCGGGGAAGTGACGTGACCAAAGGAAGTCGCTTCCCACGACCGGCCGCATCCCTTCGGTATTGAACACCGCATTCATTCCCTTTCGACCCTGATACTGAGCTCCAGACAGAGGTGTATCCCAGTGTTGGTTGGCTCCCGTACCGTCACCGCAGAACCCTTGTCCCCATTCGTTGAACAAATAGCACCATGGATTGCCGTAACCGGGCGTCACGAAGTGGCGCACCTTCCATGTCCGAGGATCGAGGATATAGGCGCCCGACGAACCGAAATTGCGGAACGGTCCCCATGGAGTTTCCACTGCGGTACTCATCGCCACACCTTCGAGCATGTGCAGCAGCCCGCTCGGGCTCATTTCAAATGCGCCGATCGTATGGTGCGTATCTTCCGTCGCCCAACCATCCAGCACGTGAACAACTTGGTCGGCTTTGTCATCGCCGTCAGTGTCCTTCAGCCACAACATGCGCGGCTGATCGACGACCAGTACACCGCCGTTGTAGAACTGAAATCCGGTCGGACAATGCAGCTTGTCATAGAAGACGGTGCTCTTATCGGCCGATCCGTCTCCGTCGGTATCTTCGAGGATCACCAGCTTGTCACTCGGCTTCGGATCTCCCGGCTTCCACTGCGGATAGCTGGGCATCGTCGAAACCCAGAGTCGCCCCTTGTTATCGAATCCTAGTTGTACCGGCTTCGCGATCTCCGGGAACTTGCTTTCATCGGCGAAGAGTTTGATCTCAAATCCTTCAGGCACAGTGCAGGACTTGATCAGTTCATCCGGAGGCAGAATAGTCGGGCCTCCTTCTTTGTTCTCGCTGTATGCCTGTCGCGGTTCGCCGAAGCGAGTAGTCGGCGTGATCAGCTCACCGGTATCGGCATCATTCGGCTTAGCATCTTGCGCTTTGCCTTGAGCGATCTCCCAAACGACTTTGTCACGCTCTGCGGCCATGTTTCGGATCTTCACGTACTCGCGCGGGAATGTCTCGGTGTCCCACGTGCGTCGTCCGCCGTATACATACCATCCATTGAGCATGCGATAGTCTTGCAGGTGAACCCAAGACTTGTCGTTGATCGCGGCTCGCAGTTTGTCTAAGCGATCGCTGCTGCCCAGGTTCGGATGCGCCGAACCGAACATAGCCTGATCAAGCAATTGTCCTATCACTCGATCACCCGTCTCGTTTACGTGACAGCCGTTGATGGTCAGTTGCAGACCGGGCTGCGCAGTGAACTCCTTCAATGAGCCTTCAAACAAATCCACAAAGGCCAAACCGCGTTTGTCAGCCACTTGCTTGGCTGCATCGCGATACAGAAGAATCTGAGCGTTCTGTTCGTCGGCATTGGGAAGGAGGCGATCACCGCTCGGTTCCACCGCGATCGGCGACACGATGACGAAGCGAGGTCGATCACCGGCATCATCGCGCGGATATCGCTTCGCCGTTTCATCGATCAGCTTTTCATAATCGTTCTTGAACTTCTCAACTCCGCTCGCGCCGGCAAACGATTCATTGAATCCAAAGAAGAGGAAGTACGTATCGGCACCGAATGCGGCCAAGGGGTCGTCGAGCTTCGTGTAATCATTGGCTCGCTGCCGGTTGGCCACTTCATCGGCCGGTCGCGCAAAGTTGCGAACGACCAATTGCTGCTGCGGAAAGCGCAAGTGCAACAGCGTTTCAAAGTGCCCGAACAGATTCATGCGCTCCGCGGTCGAATTGCCGAGCAGCGCGATCCGCTCGCCGTTCAAGAACTTCAGCGGCAGCGAACTCGGCGGCAAATCCGGTCGCTTCGGTCGCGGCGGCAGCTTGAGCATCTCGGCAGCGGTCTTCATCGCTGCATCCTGCTCCTGCGCTACGGCATCGGGAGTAGAAGCGATCAGACCTGCGGTGAATAAAGAGCCTGCGGCAATCGCGGCACAGACGCGATTGAATAAGGCATTCTTCGGCAGAGGACGACGTACGCCGATCAAGGATCGGGAGTGGCGCGCGAGCATGGATTCCTCAAAGCGAAACGGGGGGATGGTAGGCGCAGCGCGGAGCGGGCTGTTTCGGAAACTGCCGGCGCTGGGCTAGGGAGGAACCAGTCAGTTTAACTAAACCGAAAGGTTGAATGAAGTGCCGCGATCGGCAATGTACCCCGCATCCCGGCGCGATCGGGATTGCTGAAACCGTCAAAACCCGACGCGTGAGGACTTGCTGATCTAATTGAAGCGGAACGGCGCGAGCCGTCCGATTCTTCAAGATCGATCGTGCTCTATCGGACCGCTTGCGCCGTCCCGCTTCAATTTCCATACATTGTCCACAGACTTCTGCGAACGATGGGCAGCCTGCGACCGCACCTATTCAGCTCCAAATATCGAGCGGTTTGTATTGAGCCCCGAGCACTGATTCGCTCGGCGACTCAAACCACCCTTCAATGATTGACGCATAGACGCGACGAAAATCAGTGTGGAACTTCAAGTCGCCGTCGTCCAAATCATTCAAGCTTGGCAGCGCACCGAACGGACCGGAATTTAGTTTCGGTCCGACTAGGAATACCGGAGCCGCCGCACCATGGTCAGTCCCATCGCTTGCATTCTCCGCTACGCGACGCCCGAACTCGCTGAAGGTAAATACCAAGGTTCGGTCGCCGTGGCCGCGCGCGTTCAAGAATTTCACAAAGGCCGCCGTCGCATCCGACCATTGCCGCAACAGTCCCGTATGAGCAGGAGCTTGCTGAGCATGCGTATCGAAGCCGTCGAGCGTGACGTAGTAGACTCGCGTCGGCAATTCGCCTGCGATAAGCTGGGCAACGATATGCAACTTTTCTCCGAGCTGGGTCGCCGGAAAACCATCCGACTCAAGGCTCCCTTTGGCCGCCGCTTCCAAGCGCTCACCCGTATCGATGGCCGCTTGTGTGTTCGACTGGACAAAGCTCAACAGATCATCGGCAGCCTGCATTTCTTCTGCCGCTCGAGCCGAGCCGGCGCTCGGTTGCGAAGCATGTTTACGAACAAGGTCCATCAGTTGCTGTTTGACTTGATCGCGCCCCGGCAATTGCAATCGGAACTGAGCCAGAGATGCGACGCTGGGCACAGGTACGTCGCGCGATACAAGAGCCGCCGGTTGCTGTTCACCCCCGAGATGCAAACCGCCGCCGAAGTCACTGTTCGATTTGGCTTGCTGTGAAAACCAGCGACCGATCCAGCCTTCGCCTGTACGTGTCTGCTTGCGCGCGCAGGTATGCCATATATCCATCGATTCGAAATGCGATCGATTGGGCTTGTCATATCCGACTCCTTGGATGAAGGACAACGTGCCCGATTCAAGCAGATCGGCGGCTCCGCGCAGGGCCGGATGAAACCCCAGCTCGTCGTTGATCTTGAGCACATCCGACTCGGCGATCGCCAACTTGGGACGAGCCTTGCGGTAGCTCTCATTTTTAAACGGTATGACTGTATTGAGTCCGTCATTGCCTCCCGACAATTGGATGACGACCAACACTCGATCGCTGTTCTTGCCCGCCGCTGCCATCGCGCTCAGCCAACTTTGCGGACCGGCTGCAACGATGCCCAATCCTCCCGCGCCGACCAACGCGGATTCTATGAAACGCCGGCGATCCAGCGCCGGGCTCGAACACATATTCCATGACTGCTTCAGCGTCTCATTCCGTGCCATGATGGATGCTCGCAACTGACTTATTTAGAAACTCAATGGATTTACGGGGCACTACCCATCTAACTATCAACGATGGATAAATCGAACGAATCAACTCAACTGTGCTTCAGGAAGTCCCGCTGCCAGGACCAGCGCGTCGCCGAAGCGTCGCTCGGATGACCCGTTGCACAGTGACTGAATCTGTTCGCGGGCCGGCGGTGACAGCTTCACTGCCAGTTGATAACTTTCCAACCATTCGATCAACTGCGAACCGCCGGTAATGCCGTTCTTCTGCAAAGCCGCGTTCAGCGAAGCTCCGGCAAAGCGAGTTGCTTCGCCGGCCAACAGACTCGGCAGCAGATTGGCTCGAGCTACCAGTGTCGACGAGTTGATCCACGCTCGACCGCCATCCCAACCTTTGACGTTCGGCGGATAGAACAACGATTGTCCCAACTGCCCGAGCCATTCGCTCAGTTGCTTGAGATTGGCAGATCCCTCGAGTCCGACGAGCCACATCAGACCGAACTCGATCGGTGACCTCACTTTGCGGGCTCGCACGATCGGAGAAAACATTAGGCGGCTCGACAGCATGCGTTTCACGGTACCGGCCAAGTGCCAATCATCGCGGCGGAGCTGATCGGCCAGCGGAGTCAGTAGTTCCACCGGCGGTGCCGGCTCGTCAGCGATATAGAACTTGAAGAGCTTGGCGGCGATGAACATCGGACCGTGCGGATCAGCCAGAACCGCTTCCACTGCCTCTTCGCCTGACTCGATGTCTTCTTTTCCGAGCAGATTCTTCTTGCCGTCATCGTGTTGATACGAATTGAATCGAAACAAATTGCGGCGCACTTCCCAACCGGTGAAGCAGCGAGCGAGCTGCTGCACATCGGCTTCCGTATAGTTGCCTTCTCCTAAACAAAACAGCTCCATCAACTCGCGCGCGTAGTTCTCGTTCGGATGAGCCTTGCGATTCACCGCACTATCCAAATAGATCAACATGGCCGCATCTTTGGAAATGGCTTGCGTCATATCGCGAAAGCTGCCGAGCGCATGCTGCCGCAACAGACGATTCTGCTCAATCATCAAATGCGGATCTTTGACCTTATCGGCGCCGGTCGCAAAATGGCCGTGCCAAAACAGGGTCATCTTTTCCAGGAGCGGAGCGGGCGAGTTGAGCATGCGGTGCAGCCACCACACCGACAACGGCTTGGCATCACCGGTAGCCAGCGCAGCCGAAGCCAACTCCTTCGACTCGTCTTCAAACTTCGAATCAGCCTGGTGCGCAGTGAGCATGCGCTCGACGGCAGCAACCGGCGAATCGCTGAGCAACTCGCGCACTCGCGTTTTCGAGACTCCGAATGCGGCCCGACGCAACAAATGCGCAGCGGCTGCCGCGTCCCATGGCTCTTTGTCTCCGGGTCGCCAAGGTTCCCAAGCGGACGTCGGGTCCATTCCCGCAAAACGATTCGTCGTTGTTTGCATGACATTCATCTCCGGTGTTGGATGAGCAAGGTTTTCACAAGTCATCGAACTGTGCAAACCATCCGTACCTTGCTCGTTCAGATCGGGCCCACATCTGCGACGCCGATGTCGGTGATAACGACATTCAGTGACCGCACTTCGGCGGATCGCGGACTGTTAGGGCTTCAGTTGCAGTTCGGCTTCGATTTGAGGATGGGGAGCCGACTGCATTTCGATTTGGAGTCTATCGAACAGATCGAACAGCTTGAACAGTAGGCCGAGTTCCTTTTCCGCTTCTTCGCGCGAATGGCCTTTCTCGACCATGTTCTGGCTGATCAGTTGCCGCATATTCGCATGCAGCATCCTAGCGATCGGTTCGGCTTGAATGCTCAGTCGCGTATTGAACGCAGGCTGCTGATCGGCACTGGATGACGACGACTGCTTAATGGCCTCGATGACATCTTCAGCCGCTTTGCGAGTACCCGCCAGTACGGCATGATCACCGAGCAGAATCAAGGTGGGTGAAAAGTTGAACTGGATCGGGACCTCGCGATCCTTCGGACGATCCGCTTCTATGACATACTGAGCCGAAACGACGGCGGCTCCGTCCTCGCGCTTGAAGGATTCGAGATCAAATTGCGGCTGCTGATTCATGGCACCGGTGACATTGATGAAGCCGATCAAACTTTGAAAAATGCGTTTCAGTTCCGGGGCCGTGACTTTCGCGTCGCGCAGTCGAACAGCCAGAGCCGCACTGGGCAGTTTGATGCTCGGCGCCGCGGGATCGTCTTCCGCATAGTCCTGACGCAATACGATCAATTGCATCTGAGGCGCTATGCCGCCGAGGATGTCTTCTCCGAAATCTTTCCCGGAGAATAAAGTGGTCAACGTCGTATCGACTTGAGCCAAGCGGTCGTTGGTTTGTTGATCAAAGAGATCACCTGCATGCCGCCACAAATCCGCGATGTCGCGGAACGCAGTTACGTTGACCAAGGCGTTATCAACGGCAATGAGCGACGGAGCGCGGCCGGCGGCATCGGGTCCGAAAAAGTATGCGTAATCCTTCAGTCCTTCGGCTTTCGCACCCGGCCAAGCGGTCACGAGCTTGAGCCCTTTTTCGCGAGCCGACAGACGCATGGTTAAGACAGGATTCTCACGCGCGACAGCGAGCATGCCTCCGAGCAACAATTCAGCCGCGAAGTTGTCGACGGGACGTTGAAACAGTTTCTCCCCGCCGGCTAACTTTCGAATGGAACGCGTATCCGACCAACTCCACATCAACAGACTTTCGCGCTCTTCCGCAGACATCGCATCGATGGCTTTGCGCTCAGCCGCATAACTCTCGACATCGGAAAGTGAATTCGATGGTCCGTCGAGATAGCGGTCGATGATCTCTTTACCGAGATCCGGTTTGTTAGTCACCAATAACCATTCGCCGAGTAGTGCCACAGCGGCTTTATCGGCTTGATACGCTTTGATCCCTCGATAGTCACCTTCCTTGATCGCATCGGGGTTGCCTTTACTGCGAGCATCATCCCGCGCGGTCTTCAGAATGCGTTTGAAATGACCTTCCAGAGTCGCAGCATCAACGGCTCGCGCGAGCAGGATCGCACCTTGAGTCTTACCGTCGATGGCGACGCTCGCACCTTGCGCAGTAACATCACGCAAAACTTTGATAACCTTGGTACCAAGTGTCAACTCGACCAGGACCAAGCCTCCACGTGCCTTCATCACATCCGGACTGCGCCAGATCTCAAGCACCGTATCGTTGCTTGCGATGCTTTGCAAAAGGTCCAGACGCTCGATGCTCGCAGAGTCGGCGAACTCAGCGTACGAGACGGTCGAAGCCGGGAGCAGATCAGCGGCCGTGCGAATCTTGTCGGAACCCGACTGAACAGCGTCCGCAGTCGACGCTAAGAGCGGAACTAAACAACACGCGGCGAGTACGATTGCAAATCGAAATGGTGGGCCGCTGTGCCTCAGCGAATGATCGCGCATGGACACACTCCTCGTAGGATCAGGCGAATGAAGAACGGGTTCGTTGGTATCAAGATGGTACCCGAGGCATCAGCTCGCGTCTTTCAAAAAACGGAATGTGTAACCGAGTCGTAACACAAACGAGACCACCAAATAACACGGAATGCCACCCATATTTAACGGCACCACTTTCAGGCCAGGCGCATGTCAACAAGAGATCAGATCTTTTCGGCACCTACTTTTTGGTCCAATCCGACCCACTCCTCGCCAGACAAGCATTTTTCCCTGGAAAAAGAGCTATTTGCTGCAGTCGTAGCGGCATGCCAGAATATTAAGGTCCTCTTGTCCATGACCTAAACCGGAACAAACCGTCATATTTCACGGGCGCATCTTGCAAAATCTACGCGCTTTACTACTCGATGTCTGGCGAGAAGCTTGCCGACATATCGAAATCGCTGAGGCGGGAGCCAACATTGCGCAGTTGCTGGCTGAGCATCTGCCGCAGCGTCAACTCAGACTCTTGCGCATCGAACCAACCACGAATCAAGTTCTGACAGTCCTGGCAGCGCCGGAGGCCGGCAGTTCCACGACTGCGGCAGTGACGGTTGCCGAACCGGACCTGAGGCGCATCTCGGATTGGTGTAAAGGCTCGCGGCTCTATCAATCCCACGGAAAGCACACGGGCATTCTCAAGCTGCTCTTGTCCGAGCCGGTCAAGGGAGACGTACTCATCGCGCCGCTGGTCGGTGAGCATGGAACGCGCGGCGTGGCACTGATTGTGGCGGATGAAGGTGCCGAGTTCGAAGAAAGCCACCACCTCATTCTCGATGCGCTTCGCGAACCGCTCGCAGTCGCCATGGAGAACGATACGCGAGTCCACGAACTGGCCACCCTGCGAGAAGCGGCCGAAGCTGATCGAGGTTCGCTGCTGCGACGCCTAGGGAAGAAAGCCATGGTCGATGAGATCGTCGGCGAGTCCGGCGGATTGCGACCAGTGATGGAACGCGTCGATTTGGTATCCGGTTCCGATGTACCCGTTTTGATCTTGGGCGAGACAGGCACGGGTAAAGAAGTCATCGCCCGCGCGATTCACTCGCGCAGTCCCAATCGACATGGTCCGTTCATTCGCGTCAATTGCGGCGCCATCCCTCATGAACTCATCGACTCGCAATTGTTCGGACATGAGAAAGGGAGCTTTACAGGGGCTGAACAAACGCGACAGGGATGGTTTGAACGAGCCAACGGCGGAACTCTTTTCCTGGACGAAATCGGAGAACTGCCGCTCGACGCGCAAGTGCGATTTCTCCGCGTGTTGCAAGACGGATACGTGGAACGTGTCGGCGGTCAGCAATTGATTCATGTCGACGTACGCATCGTAGCCGCAACACATCGCGACCTCGCATCGATGGTGCGAGAGCGAACCTTCCGCGAAGACTTGTGGTATCGCCTGGCCGTGTTCCCGATCCTGCTCCCTCCGCTTCGCGATCGTCGTGACGACATTCCCGAACTGGCCAATCACGTTTCTGAACGAGCCGCAGTGCGCTTCGGCTTAACGGCCACTCACCCTTCGCCGAGCGACATTCGGCTGCTGCAGCAATACGACTGGCCGGGCAATATCCGCGAACTGGGAGCCGTGATCGATCGCGCCGCCATCCTCGGAAACGGCCAAGGCCTTGAAGTAGCTAAAGCACTCGGACTCAACCAAATCCCCGGCGCGCGAGGTCATGTCAAATTTACCCTGGACTCTATCGCCTCAGGCAAACCCACGGCCGATCAAGTTCTATCGCTCGATGAAGCGATGAAGCAACATATCGAGCTCGCCTTGGAGATCACCGGCGGCAAGATCGAAGGCAAGTCAGGCGCAGCCTTTCTACTGAAGATCAATCCGCATACGTTGCGAGCTCGCATGCGAAAGCTCGGCATCAACTGGTCGTCATTCCGAGGTTAAGAGATAAACATCAATCCCTCGTGACGAGGCTCCAGCCTCGTCACGTACTACCCGCAAGGCTCCAGCCTTGCCCTCTCCTCTCGTTCCACATCCGCGCTCTATCGTTCGTTACCGCGCCAGGTGTCGGCGCTTCCGGCTTGGTTAGGATCAATTGTGGACAATTGACCTACAACTTGCTCCACTCGATCGGTTGATTGCGGTCAAGCTTCTGATCTGCGGGCGGCATGGGGTACTTCAGGCCGGTGGCACAGTTGAACAGCACGGCGGTCTCATGCTTGCCGATCCGACCGTCGGCGATCGCTTGCTTATAGGCCGCATAGGTCGCGGCTCCTTCGGGACAGAACAGGAAGCCTTCGCGACGAGCCGCTTCGTCACGAGCTTCGATGATCGCTTTGTCATCTATCGCCACCGCATATCCACCGCTTTCGCGAACAGCGCGGAGGATCAAAAAGTCACCAACAGCAACCGGCACGCGAATGCCTGCTGCGACCGTATGCGCATTCTCCCAAAGAGGAGCGATCTCCAGTCCTTGCTCAAAGGCGCGCACGATCGGTGCGCAGCCGGCCGCCTGGACGGCGATCATCTTGGGGCGCTTGCTGCCGATCCAACCGATCGCCTCTAACTCGGTAAAAGCTTTCCACATGCCGATCAGTCCGGTGCCGCCGCCGGTCGGATAAAAAATGGCATCCGGAACCGTCCAACCGAACTGCTCGGCCAACTCCAAACCCATCGTCTTCTTGCCTTCGATGCGATACGGCTCTTTGAGCGTGGACATGTCGAACCATCCGACCGCTTGCTTGCCTTCCCCCACAATCTTTCCGCAATCGTTGATCAATCCATTCACTCGCCACGTCCGAGCACCCTGAAGCGCGATCTCGCGCACGTTGACTTCGGGCGTATCCTCGGGGCAGAAGACAAACGATTCGAGTCCGGCTCGCGATGCATAAGCGGCGAGTGCGGCCCCGGCATTGCCGTTGGTCGGCATGGCGATTCGCCGGATACCGAGCTCCTTAGCCATCGAAACAGCCATGGCGACGCCGCGAGCCTTGAACGATCCAGTGGGAAGCCTGCCTTCGTCCTTGACGATCAATTCACCCGAACCGGCTTGCAACCGAGGCATTCGAATCAGCGGAGTCACCGCTTCACCAAGACTGACAATATTCTCTGTACGCCGCACCGGCAGCAGCTCGCGATAGCGCCACAGTTCATACGCTCTACCGGCCAGACAATCGCGATCGACCTCGCGCTTGATTGCTTCCAAGTCATATCGCACCAGCAGCGGCTTACCGGCTCGAGACAAATTGTGCAGAGTATCAGCCGGATACGATTCACCGGTCCAACCGCATTCGAGGTGAGTCACAAACGTGGAGAATTCTGGATGCGTCATCCGATTTCATACTGTTTAAAAGAGCTTGTTCAATCTGATTGCAGCCGACAAACGCTTCGTTCGACACTTCGATCTCACATCGCAAATCGCTGAAGCAGTCAATCGTGCGCAGCGATTATAGGGTGCAACTGGACACCGCACCTCGTGACCACAGCCGACTGGTTTTCGCCATTCGGTCATTCATTATCCCTTCCGACGGGGGCCGAGTTTAGGACTTGTGGCACCTAGAGGGTGGCCGTATCATTTGCGATTTGGCGCAGAGTGGATTTTTCCTGGAAAGTACGCTAATCCGAGCCCATCGAGCGCTAGCACTGCTGAGTTTTATCGAAAGACCCTGAAATGGATTGGGCTTATAGCCTAGATATCCTCATCAATCGCTGCCTGCTTCTCGCGCAAGCAGCCCCTGACGAAGACACATCGGCCGGCACCGCAACTGAGGCGGCAACAGGCAATTCGTTCACGAATTTCCTGATGAACCCCATGAACTTTCTGCTGCTGCTTTTGCTGGTGTTTTACTTTATCGTGCTGCTTCCCCAGCAGCGCCAGATGAAGACGCAGCAAAAGGCACTGGCTGACGCGCTTTCCAGTCTGAAAAAGAACGATCGTGTCGTCACCTCGGGCGGAATTCACGGGACGGTTGTGCAAACCTCGCCTGAAACCGGGACGGTCACGATTCGTATTGATGAGGGAACAGGTGCCAAGATGACGCTCAGCCGTGAAGCCATCGCTCGCGTTGTCGATCCGGATGCAAAACAGGCCGCCAAACAGCAGTCATAAAACCGGTTGATTTGCCGCGACACAAATCGGCCGCATCACCTTAATTTGCCACAACCGTATTTGCCACAACCGTATTTGCCACAACCGTATTTGCCACAACACCGTACGCTGAAAAGCTAAACAACTGTTCGGAAAAACTGAGGCTATGTCGGAACTCTTGAACTTCACATTGATCGCACAGGCCGGTGCCACTGCAACCATGCAAGCAGCCAACGAAGGCTCAGGAATGATGCCGAATTGGTTGCTCGCAATCATCTTCTTGGTGGTTGTATTCATCCTTCCGTTCGTTGTCGGCTCGTTCTTGGCGAAGTCGCTGCGCATGGCGACCGACGGCGGTCGCTTCGGCCTGGCGCTCTGCACGATCACGGCTGCAGTCCTCATCTGCGCGCTGGCAGGTTTTAAACTGCCGCTGGGCGTCGATATGAAGGGCGGGACGATCCTCACTTACGATGTGATCAAGAGCAAAGAAAAGCTCAACGATGCCGTCTCGGCCAAAGACGTCGTCACGGCCTTGCAAAACCGCTTGAATCCGTCGGGCACCAAAGAAATCTCCATTCGTCCCTACGGCGAAAATCAAATCGAAGTCGTGGTGCCGAACGTCGATCCTTTCGAAGTCAATCAAATCAAGAAACTGATCAGCGATGCCGGGATGCTCAAGTTCCGCATTCTGGCCAACACGCAAGACCACGCCGACATCATCGAAGCTGCTCGCGGACAAGCTCGCGAAACGAAGATCGCCATGCTGCGCACCGTGTACGCAGCCGACAAACATGCGTTCGGCGAATGGTACCCGATCGGTCGCAAAGACAAGCTCGACAAAGGCTACTACCCGCTGCGCTATGGATACAGCCCGCGCAACATTTACCGCAATGCTCGAAATGGACAGTTGCTGGAAGTGCCGGCACTCAGCAACGATCGCCTTTCGTTTGAAAAGTGGCTGGCCAAGGAAAAGATCGATAACATCGAAATCCTCACCGCTTTTGAACGTGGGGGCAAACCTTTCGAGCTGATATCCGGCGATGACTTGGCTTCGGCAGGCACTCGCTTCGACGGCAAGACCGGATTGCCGAGCGTGTCGTTCACGCTGACCACCGCCGGTTCAACCAAAATGTTCGCGATGACGGCGATGAATCAGCCGGTAGGCGACTTCCATCGCCAAATGGCGATCATCCTCGATGAACAAGTCCTCTCCGCACCACAACTCAATTCTCCGATCAGCAGTTCAGGTGAAATCACGGGTAACTTCACCCGTGATGAAGTCGAATACATGGTGCGCATTCTGCGAGCCGGTAAGTTACCCGCGGCTCTCAGCAAGCAACCGACCGCAGAAAATCGTATCGGATCTTTGCTCGGCGTTTCGGCGGTGCAGAAGGGAACCTATGCATCAATCCTGTCTTTGATCGGCACATTCGCGTGTATCATCCTCTACTACCGATTCTCAGGGATTGTGGCCGCGATCGCCTTGGCGCTCAACGGCATCATGATCCTGGCCACAATGATTTTGATTCAACAACCCTTGACTTTGCCCGGCTTGGCCGGTGCCGTGCTGACGCTTGGAATGGCGGTCGACGCCAACGTGCTGGTGTTCGAGCGCATGCGCGAAGAAGTTCAAAAGGGTTCAACGACACGCATGGCGATCCGCAACGGATTCGACCGCGCACTGACGACGATCACCGACTCCAACTTGACGACGGTCATCTCAGCGGTGGTTCTGTACTGGATCGGCACCGACCAGATCCGCGGTTTCGCGGTATCTCTCATCATCGGTATCGTGATCAGCATGTTCACTGCGGTTTACTGCTCGCGCATCATGTTTGATGTGGCTGAAAAGCTTCGCAAGTGCAGCCTGAGCATGTCGGACGGACTAGGCTGGCTGAAGAAGACGACGATGGGTGAGCGCGACATCGACTTCATGGCTTGGCAGAAGTTCAACGTCATGGTGTCTTTGGTCTTGATCGTCATCGGTTTGGTCGCGGTCGGATACCGTGGTCGACAGTTCCTGGCGATCGACTTCACCGGCGGCACCAGCGCTACGTTCCTGCTCAAGAAGCCGATGGAAGCCGACGAACTGCGCAAGATCACCGAGAGCATCTTCGACAAAGATGAAAACGGCGAACGCATCGAATCAACGTTGCAGCGCATGGAGCAAGAGCCGCTGAATACGGTCTTCAAAATCGACACGTCGCTGTCGCGCATCGAAGATCTACGAAAGCGATTGGTCGATGGGCTTGGTCAACACAAAGAAGTCGAACTGGTGTCGTTCAAGGCGCAAGTCAAGCTGACACCCGATCCGAAAGCAACCGGCTGGCTGACACCTGCCGTGGGCGCCCGGCTCGTAGCTATGCAGGACCCGGCTGCAGCGCCGAATCCGCTGAGAACAGAAGAAGCGCCAGCGGCTCAACCACCGGCTGCTGATGCAACCCCTGCAGCACAACCTGCTGCCGCACCCGCCGCTGACGCTAAGCCTGCAACGGAAGCTCCTGCTGCAACGCCGTCCGTCGCTGCACCCGCTGCAAATCAAACTCCGCCTCAAGCCGAAGCTACGGTGATTCCGGCGAACCCGGCAGAAGGTGTAGTCCCTGGATCGACAGCACCGGCAGCAGCTCCGCCAGCACCTTCGGTAACGTCCTTGATCAGCTTGGCCTTGTCGAAGAGTTCCGATAGCGGCGATACAACCAAAGACGGCGATCCGGCTCGCATGAGCTACCAAGCTTTGATGGAACGGGTGAATGGTTCTGCCGCTGCGGTCGGCTTGAACAATGTCACTGAAAAGACAGTCATCATGCGACCAGTTCCGATGGTGGATGACTGGACACCGAATTCATCTGCCGGATTCAGCACTTGGGAAATCGAAGTTCCGCTGGATGCCGCAACGGCGCAAACACTTGCCGATCAACTGCAGAAGGATGTCGAGCAGGAGCCGGTTTGGCTGTCGCTAAGCAACATCGGCGAACGCGTTGCCGGCGACATGAAGGAAAAGGCCGTGGCCGCTTTGCTGGTCAGCGTGCTCTTCATCATCGCCTATATCTGGTTCCGCTTCCAAAAGATCGCCTATGGTCTAGCAGCCGTGATCGCGCTGCTCCACGACGTGCTGATTACGCTCGGCATCGTAGCTCTATGCCACTGGCTGGCAGTGCCTCTTGGATTCTTGTTGATTGAAGACTTCAAGATCGACTTGATCATGGTCGCCGCGTTCTTGACCATCATCGGTTACTCCTTGAACGATACGATCGTGGTGTTCGACCGTATTCGCGAAGTGCGAGGCAAGAGTCCGCGACTGACGAGCGATATGGTGAACGTCAGCGTGAACCAAACGCTCAGCCGAACGTTGCTTACGAGCTCGACGACGTTGCTTACGATTGCGCTGCTGTACTTCTTCGGCGGTGAGGGCATCCACGGATTCACCTTCGCACTGTTCGTCGGCATCGTGGTCGGTACCTACAGCTCAATCTTCATCGCATCGCCGGTTCTGCTGTGGCTGGCCAACCGTCAGCAGCCCAGCGCTGCAGTAGTCACCACTGGTCGTAAGCTCGGTTCGCGTCCGACCGCTTAGTCAACCTCACAGCCGTGACATCCGTCACACAACGACATTTCAAAAGGCGATCGACAGTTGATGTCGGTCGCCTTTTTTGTTGCCTAATCTCTACTCGTTTTCAACTGACGAGAGTCTTCTCTGACTATCAAACGTGAATCGATACGTTTTGGTCTTATCACGCAACGTCAATCCTCGTTTTGAGTCCTGGTACGGCATGGAGTACTTTCGCAGACAGGAAATGATCGCCAGTCGGTGATCGGGAACTGAATAGTCGCTGAATAGTTGCGGCAACAGCGTCACCAAACTGCGAAGGGTGGGAGGCGGCAGCTCTTTGCGGAACTCGAGCTCGGTGACGAGCAAATAGAGACGATGCGCCCCGCTCATCGCCACGAAGTAAGGGACGCCGCTAAACTGAGCTGCTGCCGCAACGGCCGGCGTATGACCTCCGCAGCAAAAGACACTCGTCAACAACTTGGCCGTTGCGAACGCTTCGATCTTGTTGGTGCGCCCGATCTTCTGCAGTTGCTGAGCTGCGGTTTTGCAATGAGCCGGCAGAAACGCGTCGTCGGCCCAAGCCCACATCCAACTTCCATCCGTCGTTTCCATCCCGAGAACCTGAACAACCCACTTCTCGCTGCCGCCGATGCGCAGCGAGGCGGAATCCAAATCGAAGCTCCACTCGCGATTGTCGAGCTTGGCCAATAAGTTCATTTGCCTGCGATAGACATGAACGATATTTCTGCAGAACCGCGTATCGAGCTCATTCATGCCGTGGGCTCCGTTCGAACCTATCGGTTAACCAGTGGGAAGATAGACGGCTTAGCGATGAAGCCGGCCGCCGGAATAATTCATCGGCTCGGAACACTGCAACCATGCGTGATATCACTACGATTTACGTCGCTCGGGGTGCAAATCCTTGACTTAGCGGCCCGGCGCCGACTAGTCTGAAGGGATTGCAAACGGCTCGTCAGTCGTGCTGCCGACCTTGTCCCGCTTGAGAACCCGCAACCGAGAATTTGTCGATGTTAATCCTCTGGCCGATCCTCTGGATCGTATTCATGTTGAGCTTGGTGATCGTCGTCGTGGTTGCTGCAGTGCGAGAAAACGCGGCTAAAGCGAAAGCGGCCAAGCAGATGATGGCCTCTCAGCCGCAGATGATGCCGATTGATACGGCACCGTCAGGTGAAGCGGGCGGATCTCAGGATTTGTTCGCTCAATCCGGCTTTGACGATCCAAATGCCGGGGTTGAATTCGCCGCCTTCGACGAAAACGCGTTTAAGTAACGCGGTTCTATCCGGAATCGACGGCTGCCCCTATAATCCTCTGAGTTTGCGCGGAACCGAGCGACTCAGCTCGGCGGTTTCGCGTCTCATTTGATGCAGATCGGTTCGCTAGGGGATATGACGTTGGTGAGATTCGGTAACCCGGCCAAACTGGCGCTGGAGGATGGAACGGTTTTCGAAGGAACGTCGATCGGAGCCTCCGGAGAGACGGATGGCGAAGTCGTTTTCAATACTTCGATGACCGGCTATCAAGAGATCCTCACCGATCCGAGCTATCGCGGTCAAATCGTCACGATGACGTATACCGAAATCGGTAACTACGGAGTCAACGACTCGGACATTGAAAGTGCACGTCCGCAAATCGCGGGCTTCATCGTCCGCGAAGAGAGCCGCATCCATTCGAACTTCCGTTCATCGGGCGGACTGAACGATTACCTGCTCAAGCACGGCATCGTCGGCCTGGCAGGCATCGATACGCGGGCCCTCGTGCGCCACATTCGCAGTAAGGGTGCGATGAAAGGGATCGTCTCCTCGATCGATCTCGACAACGCATCGCTGGTTGCGAAAGCGAAGTCCAGCCCCGGGCTGGTAGGTCGCGATCTGGTTCGCGAAGTGATTCCGGCAGAGGCGAGTACCTGGAGCGAGCGACTCTATCAGCTTGAACCGCAAGGGGATTCAGTCGCCTCGACCGCTGACAATGCACCGCATATCGTGTGTCTTGATTTCGGTATGAAGTGGAACATTCCGCGGCATTTAGCCGACCGCGGTAACAAGGTCACAATACTCCCCGGGACCGCCTCGGCAAGTGACGTCCTGGCGCACGATCCGGACGGAGTCTTTCTCTCGAACGGACCGGGCGATCCTGAACCGCTTGACTACGCGATTAACACCATTCGCGGCTTGCTCGGCAAGCGACCGGTCTTCGGTATCTGCTTGGGTCATCAACTGCTCAGCTTGGCTTGCGGCGCGAAGACCTTCAAATTGAAGTTCGGTCATCGCGGTGCAAATCAACCCGTGTTGAACGTTGAATCAGGTCGTGTTGAAATCACTTCGCAGAATCACGGCTTTGCCGTAGAGGAAGCCGGTCTCCCCTCGCACCTGAAGATCACCCATCGCAACTTGAACGATAATACGATCGCCGGCGTACGACATACAGAACTGCCCGCGTTCAGCGTGCAGTATCACCCGGAAGCCTCCGCCGGTCCGCACGACAGCGCTTATCTGTTCGATCAATTCCAAGACCTGATCGCTCGCAGTGCGCCGGCTGCCCAATAGTCCGATCAGCGCGATTGCACTTCCGTCGGGAACAAAGAGCGGCATCTCTGCCGTTGATGGTGCATGCAACTGCACGCCGAAAGCAAGATCCGGCGAACCGTGCAACGGTTTTTTCAAGCGGAACGGCGCGAGCCGTCCGGTTATTCACGATCGATCGCGCCGTTCCGGACCGCTCGCGCCGTTCCGCTTTTGATTAAAGAAACATGCCCTCTCAGGTTTGTTTATGTGATCAGCTTCGACAGATGAAGGTTCCAATCACAACCCGATGCTTGAGCGAGGGATAAGTTCCCTCACTTACGCGTTTAGAAGTTGCGCTTTTCTAGAAATGCTGATAGAAGTCTTTGGCATTTCCTGATTATTCGTACTCGTACTCAGCCGCAGGCGGTACTCGTAATCGTACTCGATCATGACGCATCGAGTACGAGCACGAGTACCATTTCATTGAGTACGAGTACGATAATACATCCAAAAGCGCAACGTCAAAACTTACGCGTCGGGTTTCGATTAAATCAATAGGCTCTCACGCTTCGGGCTACAAGTTATTCCACAAGCTGCTGCGCAGTCGGTATCGCCATGAATCAGGATCGTGCTGCTCCTCAAACCGTTTCGCTCAGTCGACAGGTTCTCATACCGCTGCTCGGTGCGTGTATTGTTTCGGCCGTCACGCTGGCGCTGCTGAGTCAATGGTGGGCCGCGGATCAAGCCTCGCGACAGAGTGCGGCACGATTGCAGACGATCGGGTCTGTGCTCGCAAACACCAACTTTCCGATTTCGACTAAGGTCCTTGAGGATCTGCAGAGGCTCAGCGATCTCCAGTTCATCGTCGGTAATGCGGACGGATCGTTACGCAGCAGTACCCTTCCTGTTTCAGCAGAAGATGCAGCTCGCATTCTCTCGGATGCTTTTCCCGCACAACGCGAGCCGCGTAGATCGTCGGAGCGATTGATCCGCATTGACGGTCGAGACTATCGCATCACGTCCGTTCGTCGTGCTGCCGACAACGATTCGCTTCTGGTGTTGCTCGAGCCGCAGTCAGGACGCGATCAGATAAGCCGACAGTTGGCTCTCATGCCGCTGATCACCGGGCTGACGACGCTCGTACTTGTAGCCGCGGTCGCGTGGCTGACTATGCAACGAGTCATTCGGCGAATCGGCATGTTGGAGTCGCAAGTGCAAGGAATCGCGGAAGGTCGATTGGATACGATCCATTTGACTGGTCCCCGTGATCAACTCTCTGCGCTCGCAGGTTCCGTGAACGGTATGGCTCATGAACTGCGCAGTATGTGGCAACGCATTCGCGAAACAGAACGAGCCGGACTGCTGAGCCAAGTCGCCGGCGGACTGGCTCATCAACTCCGCAACGCAGTGACCGGCATTCACTTGGCTGTTCAGTTGCACCGTCGCACGTGTCCGATGGGCAACCAGGAGAACCTTGCCGTCGCAGAGCGAGAGTTGTCGCGGACGTCTCAGTACATCAAACAACTGTTGCAACTAGCCGTCGGCAAAGAGCAACCGGCCGAGCCTGGCGAGTTGCAAGACATTCTCCATGACTCGGAACAACTTCTCAGCGCCATCGCCGCTCACCGCAAGATTCCGTTTCACTGGTCGGCAGACGAATCGATTACCGGCGTGACCGTTCGTGATCGAGAGTTGATGCGCTCGGCCATCGTGAACCTGGCTCTCAACGCGCTCGACGCGGCCGGTATTGCGGGTGAAGTGAGTGTGATGGCTGAACGAAGCGTGAATGAGATTCGCATCAAAGTCAGCGATACCGGTGCAGGCCCGCCGGAATCGCTCAAGAACAATCTCTTTGACCCATTCGTCTCATCCAAACCCGAAGGCTTGGGTGTAGGTCTGACCGTTGTTCGGTCCGCGGCTGAAGCCAACCGCGGACGCATCGACTGGCGACGCGAGAACGATCACACGTTGTTTGAGTTCGTCTTGCCGATCGCAGGTGCTACATCCACGACGGAACAAAGAACCAGAACAGAGTAATACAAGCACATGCGGCACAGGCCACCGCTGCCGGATTCCATTCGCCGTGAATGGGTGAGGTTTCCTTCTTGTCCGGCGCCAAGTACATCTGCACAATGCCGTTGAAGTAATAGACGGCGGCGATCGCTGCATTCAAAGCCATGATGACGGCGCTGATTTGAATGGCTCGATTGTCTGTTTGCACTGCCGCCAAGATCAGTTGCAGCTTGGCCCAGAAACCCGCTGTCAAAGGCATGCCGATCAGACTGAGCAGTGCAAGAGTGATGGCGATGGCCAAGCCCGGATGGCGCGAGTAAAGCCCTCGCAATCCATCGACCGAAACATCTTCATCGCCGGTACTCATCATCGAAGCCAATCCGGCAAAGACCCCGAGCGTCATGGCCGCGTAGGCAGCTAAGTATGCGAAGACCGGCTGCGGCGAGGCCGACTGTTGCAACAGCGCCGCCAGGCCGATGAGCAGATAACCGGTGTGGGCCACGCTCGAGTACGCCAATAATCGTCGCCAGCTCGTTTGAACCAGTGCCAGAGCATTGCCGAGTGTCATGGTTACGACGCCCAGTCCGAGCAAGATCGGCAGGACAGACTCGCCGAGCGCTCCTTCCAGTTTTGCACCGCCAAGCAACCGAACGATCGCCAAAAAGCCCGCCACTTTCGGCAGGAATGCGAGGAGCGAAGCGACGGTCAGCGAGCTACCTGAAAACACGTCTGGGGCATAGAAGTGAAACGGCACGGCTGTGATTCGAAAAGCCAAGCCGGCCATTATCAGTGCCAATGCCAATTGAACCATGGCCGACGGATTGCGTCCGATGGTGGCAACGATCGTGGTCAACTGCGTCGTGCCGGTCAAACCATAAAGATACGACGCACCCATCAAGAAGATACCCGACGAAAAGGCACTCAACGCAAAGTACTTCAATGTGGCTTCGCGACCGGCATCGTCGCGACGGCTGATAGCGAGCAAAACGGTGGTCGGGATACTGACCATTTCCAAACCGACGTAGAGAGTCGTCAGGTCGGCGGCTGTAGCTACGAAGGCCAAACCGGCGAGCAGAATCAACAGGCATCCGTGAAACTCCGCAGCGAATCGTCGCGGGGTCAGGTAAATAGCGATCGCAGTGATGAACGCACCGCCGAGTAGTGTCAGATGAATGCCGTGCGTCGACAGCTTGTCCGCCATGAACAACCGCGAAGTCACCTCGCGCGAAGCTTCGCCGCTCATCCACCACGATCCCCAAATCAGCAGGATCAGAGCCAAGGAGGTCCAAGCCCAACCGTCCGTTGAACTCGATCGCGACGAGGCTTCGCCCTCACTGGGACGAAATAAGATCGCCGTGAGGATGCCGCAGCCGGCGATCAGCAGAGCCAATGCAGGTGCGACGATTTCAAAACTAGAGACGTTGGTGAATGAAGGATCCATGATGACTCGAACAAGCGAACGAGGATTAGCGACTTATTTGGGCTACGACGGGACTGTCGACCACTGCCGACGATGATGCTGCTGCTGCGTTTTCACTCACTTGGCCGTCAGCAGCCGACGAAGCAGCAGGCTGACCGTAAACGTGAGCAATTCGGTTGGTGTCGCGACTGAGAATGGAAAGGGTGTATTGCGGATAGACTCCGATGAAGATGCACAACGCAGCCAAGCAAGCGGCAGGTGCCCATTCGCTCGGTGTTAAATCGCATTTTGAAGTCAGATGCTGTTGCTTCGGTTCGACCAGCTCTCCGAAGAGGATGTCTCGCACTACTCGCAAGCTGTACCAGGCACCGAAGACGACACCCAATGTTCCGACCGCCGCCAAAAGAGGATTACGAGCGAACATGCCGGTGAGTGTCATGAGTTCGCCGACGAAGTTATTCAGGCAAGGCATGCCTGCGCCGGCGATGGTGAAGAACACAAACAGCAGGGCCAAGCGAGGATATGTCGAAGCGATCCCTTTCGCTCCTTTTTCGAGGTCAGCCGTGCCGCGACGAGCGATGATGCAACCGGCGAGCAGGAACATCGCACCGGTGGTGATGCCGTGATTGAACATCTGCAACGCTCCCCCGGCGATCCCCTCTTCATTTAGCGCGAACAATCCGAGTGTAATAAAGCCCACGTGACTGAGGCTGCTATAAGCAAGCAACAGTCTGAGGTCGGTTTGCGATAAAGCCAGGAGCGCACCGTAAACGATGGCTGCAGTCCCGAGCACACCGAGAACGGAAGGCCCATACTCGGCAGTCGCTACCGGCAATAGTGGAAGAGCGATTCGGAGGAAACCGAACAAGCCGAGCTTCAGTACGACCGCGGCCAACAAAGCAGCCGTCGTCGGATGCGAGGAAACATAGGTAGTAGGAAGCCAAGTGTGCAGAGGCAGTAGGGCCATCTTGATACCGAGACCGAAGACAATCAGAGCGAAGATGCATACCTGAGCTCCGACCGTTTCGGTCGGAAGCGCAGCCACAGCTCGCTGCGAAAGATCCGCAAACAGAACGGTCGGACCGGCATCACCCGAATACTTCAATACGATGCCGACGATTCCGACGATCATCGGGATACTGCCGGCGAGCGTGTACAACACAAATCGCTTGGCGGCCGCGATACTGTCGCCGGATCCCCATCCTCCGATCAATGCAAGAAGGGGCAATAGAGCGAGTTCGAAGCCGATGTAGAACGAGAGCACGTCCATCGAAGCGAAGACAAGCAACAGGCCCGATTCGGCCAATAAGGTCCAGCCTGCATACTGTGAAAATCGATCGGTCACAGACTGCGATGCAAACAGTAACACCGCAAAAGTGATGATCGTGGTCAGAAGCACCATCGCGATGCCCAGCCCGTCAACGCCCAGCGCCAGTTGCAGACTTTGCGAACCATTCAAAGAAACCTGCAACCAGGGCGGTTGGAAACTGATCACCGGCGCAACGATCTGATCTTCCGACGGGATCACCATGCGAGACATACGCCGCAGCGCATCACCGCTGAGCACCAAACTGAGGATCAACGTAATTCCGGCCAGTGCCAGCGCGGCACGACGAGCCGGCAGCACGTCCGAATCACGCGACGCGAAGAACAAAAGCACTCCGCCGCCGATCAACGGCAGCAGCACCAACATCGGCAATAAGCCATTCATGTGCAGTCACTTCCCGATAATTTCACGCGAACCAAATTGTCTCGCGATCCACGTTTCTCATGCAAACGGATGCGTTACGCAAACCAGGCCATAAATGACAACATGACGAGCGCCAGTACACCGACGGCAAAGCCGACCGAATAAGCGGGCATCATTCCGGTTTGCAGCATGCGAACGCCCCGCCCGATATTGCGAGGCACCTCGCAGACGAGTTGCCATATCTGATCGAATCCCCAAATGTCCCAACCGGCCAGAATCTTGGCGACAGCCGCAACCGGCACCACGATCAATGCCGTATAGATCTCATCCAAGAAGAATCGATTGGCGGCCAAGTAGATAAAGGCTTTGCCCGGTGCTCCGAACATCGCAGCCGAGAACCCCGGCCGCGTGGTGACCCAAGCCACGCCTGCGCCGCTGATAGCCAGCACAGCCGACAGGATCACAACCCAATTGGCATGTTCACCGTGATGCTCCGCCACGGGCACAAAAGGAATCATCCCGATGTAATCGTTGAGCTTCGAAGTCGGACCGAGGAACATACCGACCACGATGCTGCCGATGGCCAGTACCCACATCGGAGACAACATGAGTGCTGTCGCTTCGTGAGGATGATTGCCTGCTTCCTTCGGAAACTTTTCTTCGCCGAAGAAGGTGCGGAAGTAAGCGCGGAAACTGTAGATCGAAGTCAGCAAAGCGGTCGTCAAACCGATCACCAACCACGATGTATAAGCGGTCCCGTGCTGAGCATCGTTCATCACCCCGGCAAGCAATCCGAGGATGCCGTCTTTACTCCAAAAGCCTGCCAGCGGCGGAACACCGGCCAGAGCGGCAGTGCCGATCGCGAACAGTGCATGAGTACCGGGCAATACCTTTCGCAAGCCGCTGAAACGACGCATATCGATCACATCACCCATCGCATGCATAACGTTGCCTGCCGATAGGAACAGCAGCGCCTTGAAGAACGCGTGTGTCAGCAAGTGGAACATGGCAGCGATGACCGCTGTGCTCAACATAGCCTCGACCGAACCGGCCCCGAGCGCCATGAACATGTATCCCAACTGACTGACCGTCGAGTAAGCCAACACGCGTTTGAGGTCGTCTTGGCCGAGGGCTATGAGCGCTGCGAGCAGCGCCGTGATCGATCCGAGCCATCCGGCGGCAATCAAGACCGACGGTGTATGAGCGAGAAGCGGAGACATGCGAGCCAGCAGGAAGATGCCTGCGGTCACCATCGTGGCAGCGTGAATCAACGCGCTGACCGGAGTGGGACCTTCCATCGCATCAGGCAACCACACATGCAACGGGAACTGCGCCGATTTACCGACTGCACCGGTGAGCAACATAAAGCCGATGAAAGTCAGAAGCCCTAGGTTGTTTTCGTCTGCTGCCAACTTCGGAATGGCTTCGAAGATGACATCGTAGTCCAAGCGATGCAGTACGCCTGCCGACTCAAATCCGGCCAAGCCTACGGCATACCACAAAGTCAGAACGCCGATCAGAAAACCACAGTCGGCTACGCGATTGACCAGGAACGCTTTCATCGCCGCTTTCGCAGCGGAAGGTCGCTGGAACCAGAAGCCGATCAGCAAGTAACTGCACAGACCGACACCTTCCCAGAAGGCATACAGCACGATCAAGTTACTGGACAGCACCAGCATCGTCATCGAAAACACGAAGCCGCTGAAGGCCGCGAAGTAACGAGCGTAGCCCTTGTCACCTTTCATGTATCCGGCAGAGTAGACCACGACCAGAAAGGAAACGAACGTTACGACGAAGATCTGAACGAAGCCCAGAGCATCGACTCGAAGATTGATCGGTACTTGTATGCGGCCGAGGTTCAGCCATGAGTAACCTTCAACAATACGAATGCTCTGACCGCCGCTTGAGCCGAGCAGCGCGAGCACGGCACAGGTTGCTGAGACGAGCAATCCGAGCGCGGCCGGAATGTGCGCGAAGTCTTTGCCGCGTCCCGTTATCGACAAAGTCGCGCAGACGACCATCGCGATCAACGGTGCAAGCGGGATGGCCCAGAGGAGATATTCCATGATGATTCAGTGACTCGAACTACTAGGCTTTGTAGGAAACTTCATCTGCATCGAAGCGAGCCGGCATCGGATTGACCAACGGATCGCGTCCGGCAGGTGTCAAGTGCGGCAGTTCTTCCGGCGATCCGGCTTCTTCCGTCGGCGTGCCTGCAGGATCGGTATACATCTCCGTCTTGGCCTCGCGGAGTGAACTCCACGACCAGACGTCAAGAGTCGGATTACGACGATAAAGAGCGACCACCAAAGCCAAGGCGAGAGCGGCCTCGCAGGAGGCGACGGTCAAAATCAGAATCGCGAAGAGTTGTCCGCGGAAGTTTCCGTAGTGAGCGCCGAAGGCAATGAAGTTGGTCGAAACACCGGCCAGCATCAGCTCGAGCGACAGGAACATCAGGATCAGGTTGCGGCGAGTCAGAAAGCCAACCAGTCCGATCGCAAACAGAATGGCTCCCAGTCCGAGAGCTTGAACGGTCATTTCACTCATGATCGAGTCAACCCTTTCTCGCCGGCCAGTTCGCTCTCCGGCAATTCCACGGCCGAGCCGCGCTGAGCGATGACGATGGCACCGATCGTAGCCAGCAGCAACAATGCGCCGGCCAACTCAACGGTCCACAGGTATTCGACGTACATGGTTCGGCCCAAGCCCGCGACGCGCGATGCGTCGGCAGTCGACGGCTCTGACTTCGGCAACTCTTGAAACGCATGCAGCAGCAGGATCAGCAGAAGTACTGAAACAACCAGTGCCGGGATCGGTGCTGACAATCGAATGTCATAGGTCTGTGCATGCGTGCGCTGTGCGAACATCAATACGAACAAGAAGATGATGATCGTCGCGCCTGCGTAGATGATCGTGGTTGCGACCGCAATGAACGGTGCTGACAACAACATGTACACGCCGCATGAGGCGAGCACGGCGACGGCGAATCCGAGCGCTGAGTGAACCGGTTGCCGGAACGACACGAATCCGATCGCTCCGTAGACCGTGATGGTGCTGAAGGCCAACATCAGAGCACGTTCGATCGTCATCGGCTGTCGCACGACTTCCAAACCGATGGCAGCAGCCACCAGCAGTGCGCCGGCGGCGGCAATCGGTTGATACCCTTTGGAACGGCCGAATGCGAACTGAAAGAGGAACAATCCGCCTCCTCCGAGTATCGCCGCGGCGACGATCAGCCAGTTCAATTCCATCATGCCAACTCTCAACGAATAACGATCACTAGTGTTTTGCGGGAAGCGACGCAGCAGGAGCTTGCGCCGGAGGAGGTCCCGGTTCGGAAGCTGGACCGAGAATACCGCGATGCGTGCGAACCGGATCTTTGCCCGAGTCCTTCGTCTCATCGAAGACGCTCAGCAACTTCTCTTTGTCAAAGGTCATCTCTTCGCGACTCATACCGGTCAGATCGTAGATGCTCGTCAGTTCGATCGCATCGCACGGACAGGCTTCTTCGCACATGCCGCAGTAAATGCAGCGCAGTTCGTCGATCACAAAGGTGGCCGGATACTTGTCGCGATCGGCCCAGTTCGGATCATCCTTCGGAGCGGCTGCCGCTTCGATCGTGATACAGTTGGCCGGACATGCGGTTGCGCACATATAACAAGCTACACAGCGCACGCGACCCTTCTCGTCGCGGTTGAGTCGATGGACGCCGCGATAATTAGGCGGAATGTTCGGTTCGACTTCCGGATATTGGCGAGTCTGCTTCGGCGCGAAAATGTGCTTGGCAGTCGTCGCGATACCGGCCGCGATGGCAGGTAGATAGAGAGCTTCGGCCAAACCCATCTTCGGTTCGGCGGCCCACTTCACAGTCTTCTCACGTTTCTTCGGCTCGCTCATGCGCGATCTCCTTCGAGCGCAGGACGAGCGTCGCTGCGCACGACTCTTGTGCGACGATTGAGTTCATTTTGTAACAAGGCAACGTTCAGTAAACCGGCACTGATCAGAAGGCCGATCGAGAACAATGACAGCCACCAGCGCGATAGGTCCAGCGATAGGACCACGATCACTCCGGCCAGGTTACCCAGACCGAGCGGAATCAGACCCTTCCAAGCCAAACCCATCAATTGGTCAAATCGGAACCGCGGCAACGTCCAGCGAAGCTGCATGATGATGCCGAGGACTGCGATCACTTTCACGAGCAGCACGCCCCAACGCAACAAGTAGGCGCCGACCGACGAACCTAAGTCTTCGGTCAGACCGGGGAAATGCCATCCGCCAAAAAACAACAACACAGTCAAGAAACATGTCGTTACGACGTGTGTGTATTCGGCCAGGAAGAACAACACAAATTTGATACCGCCATACTCGGTATGGAAACCGCCGACGAGCTCTTGTTCGCATTCGGACAAGTCAAACGGCAATCGGTTGGTCTCTGCCAGAGCCGCCGTAAAGAACAGCAGCGCGGCCAGCGGTTGCCACCATACATTCCAGTGTGTGATACCTGGCCCTTGTGCGGCCACGATCGTCTCGAGATTCAAACTTCCCGCGATCGCAATCACACCCATCAAAGACAGGCCGAGCGGAATCTCATAACTGATGAACTGCGCACAGGAACGGATCGCTCCGTACAAACTGTATTTGTTGTTCGATGCCCAGCCGCCCAGAATGATGCCGTAAGCGGACAAGCCGGAGACAGCCAGCAAGAACAAAATGCCGATGTCGACACCAGGTGCAATGATCGGGCGGAATCCGGGCTGCGGCGTCGCAGAAGCCGGGCCGAAGGGAACGACAGCGATCGATAACATGGCGCAGATCAAACCGATGGTCGGCGCGAAGAAGTAGACCGACTTGAAGACGTGCCCCGGAACGACTTGTTCCTTGAGGAAGATCTTGATGCCGTCGGCTACAGCTTGCAGCAAGCCGGCCGGGCCGACTCGGTTCGGACCCAACCGATCCTGAATGTAAGCCGACAACTTGCGTTCGATAAACGTGGCATAGAGGCCCGCGATCGGAACGAATCCCAATACGATGCCCATCGCTACGAGTAACGGCCAGATTATGTCCCAGGTCATACTTCGAGCACCTTCATCCCGAGTTCACCCAACTCTCCGCAGGCCAACGCCTTCAGCGCGGGGATTTTTTCCGCGATCTCGCTGCGAATTGAAGGCGAGTGGAAGAGACCTTTCCGCCCGGCCAATTCCATCAGCAATCGACCGTCGGTTCGTACGTCTTGTGCAGGTCGCAGGGCAGGGCGGAAGAGTTGAGCCAAGCCTGCATGATTCACAACTGTTCCTTCACGCTCGGCAAACGTGGCCGAAGCCAGCACGACGTCCGCTGTATCGGTCAGCGGCGAGCGTACGAAGTCTTGGACGATCAGCGTCGTGAGACTGGCGAACTTCTTGACTGTATCGGCATCGATCCAAGCGTCGGGGTAGCCGCCGACGAGATAAGCACCATCGAAGCCGCCCGAGGAGAGCTTGCTGAGCACTCCGTCAAAGCCTGTGAAGTCGCTTTGGAAATGTTTGAGGATCGCTTCGACACCGCGACGATTCGGACACTTCTCAGCGCGAATCGTGAATCGAATTTTCTCGAGTGCCGGCGGTTCGCCCTTGTGATTTTTAGGATAGCAATCGTCAGTGCCGACAACAGGCACAGGCCCCAATGCCAAGATGATGTTGAGTATCGATGCCTTTCAAGTACAAGCTGGGGTAGGCCTCTTCAGGCGACATGAAAGGAGAGAACACAGCCACGAATCGCTTGGCATTGCTATCCACGATCTCCTCGATCGACTCACGGACTTTGGCCAATGCTTCGGGCCATGGATCAACGTACACCAAGTCGGCAGGAGGAGTGAATTCAGGTGTGCCGACCCAAGGTGCCGGCGAGGAGGTTCCGGCCGCCGCAGGCACAGCAGCAGGTTGCGCGGCAGGAAACCGCCCCACGCGCGAGAGTGCGGGCAGTCGTGCTCGCTGTCTACGTACTTCCAACCGAAGCGACCGTCGTCGCACATGAACGAGCCTTGAGCCTGTGGGTTCTCGCAGGCTTGACGCGGTACAACTTGTTATCGCTCTGGTCGAGCGAGATGCTGCAACCGGTGCTGCAGTTCATGCACACGCTGTCGGCGGCTCGACAACCACCACACGCGTTTTTGATACGAAAGTCTTTGCACCACCGGGGCAAAGTGCGCCGACCGGACAGAGATCGACCACGTTGCCGGCGAGTTTGTTGTTGCACGGTTCGCCGGGAAAGACATCAATCTCTTCGACGCTGCCGCGATTGATCACGTGCAGTTCAGCGGTGCCGCTGACTTCGCGAGTGAAACGAACGCAGCGTGTGCACATCACGCAACGATCGGTGAACAGAGCAATCTCTTCGCCGATGTGATACTTATCTTGTCGCTGGACCTTCGGCTCCTGCAGACGACTGTGAGCGCGTCCGAACTTGTAGGTGTAGTCCTGCAAGTAACACTCGCCGGCTTGATCGCAGATGGAGCAATCGAGCGGGTGATTCAGGAGCAAGTATTCGAGCGTCTGCTCTTGGCTTGACTTCACCTTCGGCGAGTTGGTGACCACAACCGTCCCGGGCTTGGCCGGCGTTTGGCAAGCGGGGACCAAGCGAGGCAACATGGCTACTGTGCCGTCGGGCTTTTTCTCGCCGACTTCAACAAGGCACATACGGCAACTGGCCACGACGGATAGTTCATGGTGCCAGCAGTAGTGCGGAATCTCGACTCCTGCGCGCCGAGCGGCTTGAACAAGGTTATCCTTCGGACCAACCTCAACTTCCGCGTCATTGATGAAAACTGTACCCACTTTGCTCACGCACCCTTAGCTCGTGTTGAGTGTCGCCACTCGTTGCTGATGGAAATGTGCCTGACGTTTGCTGACTTGTGTTCTTGCGAACTTTCGCGGGAGCGAAAGTCGACTCTTTCATGCGTTACTTTCGACGGAGCGAAAGTCGACTTTGGTTAGTGTGCAGCGGCTTCGCGCTGCGATGTTTTGCGACCGCTCTTGATGTACTCTTCCATCTCCGGTCGGAACTTCTGCAATGCGTTCTTGATCGGCCATGCCGCGCCGTCCGCCAAACCGCAAATCGTCGTACCGGGCATGATGCCGATCGTCTTCGAAATGTCCTCGAGCGTCTTCAAGTCTTCGAGCTTGCCGTTGCCTTCTCGAATGCGACGCAGAATCTTGGTCGACCAAGCCGTACCTTCACGACACGGCGTGCACTGACCGCATGATTCGTGAGCGAAGAAGCGGCAGTTGTTGTACAGCACATCGATGATGCTCGTCTGATCATCGATGACGATCACGGCCGCAGTCCCCAAGCCCAAGCAACCGACCTTACCCGGTCCGTTGAAGTCGAGCGGTGTATCGAGTTCGGCTGCGGACAGGAATCCCATGCTGATGCCGCCGGGTACGACCGCTTTGGCCTGTCGACCCTTCCACACGCCGCCGGCGTGCTTGTCGATCAGTTCGCGAGCCGTGATGCCGAGGGGCAGTTCGACCAGGCCTGGTTTGTTGACGTGACCGCTGATGCAATACAGCTTCGGTCCGTAACTGCCGCCGTCGCGCGGATTGTTCGGGTCTTTCGGCACGCCGATCGACTTAAACCAATCGGGACCACGATCGAGAATCTGAGTCACACAAGCCATCGTCTCGACATTGTTCACGACGGTCGGCTTGCGGAAGGCGCCTTCGACGGCCGGGAACGGAGGCTTGATACGCGGCCAAGCTCGCTTCCCTTCCAGGCTCTCGATCAATCCGGTCTCTTCACCGCAGATGTATGCGCATGCGCCGCGATGCAGGTGAATATCGAGACTGTAACCGGAGCCGAGGATGTTCTTGCCGAGCAGGTTCGCGGCATACATCTCGTCGATCGCTTTTTGCAACGTGCGATAGCAGCGACCGTATTCATAACGCAGATAGAAATAGGCCGTTGTCGCTTTGGTGGCGTAACCCGCGATGACGATCCCTTCAAGAACCTGATGGGGATCTTCTTCGATCAACACGCGATTGTTGAACGTGCCCGGTTCGCTTTCGTCGCCGTTGATGCACAAGTAGATCGGACCGTCGTACCCCTTGGGAAGAAAGGTCCACTTCAAACCTGTAGAAAAGCCGGCACCGCCGCGTCCGCGCAAACCGGAGTCGATCACCGTTTGCTGAACTTCTTCCGGTTTTTTGGCCAGCGCGTTCTTCAAACCGGAATAGCCGCCGTCGGCTTGGTATGTGCTGAGCGACTGACTGTCGGGCTTGCCCCAGCGTCGCAAAAGTACGGGTTGGTAGGTCTCGCTCATGCCCGCTTCTCCGCCATAGCGACGATCTCGTCCGCCGTTACGTTCAATTTCAGCTCGTCATCGATGAGGATGCACGGTGCGCCGTCGCAGGCGCCGAGACATTCCGCCAATTCAATCGTGATGTTTCCATCGACCGACGTATCGCCGGGCGAGAGATGAAGTCGATCACAGACTTCTGCGAGCAACTCGTCACCACCTTTGAGCATGCAGGGCAAGCTTCGACACACCCATACTCGCTTCTTGCCGAGCGGCTTGTTCTCGTCTCGAAAGAATCCGTAAAACGAAAGGGTGTCGTAGATTTGCGCCGGCGCGAGCTCGAGTAGCTCGGCGACTTCTTCGATGGCTGCTTTGGGAACGCAGCGCAGCTCTTGCTGCACCATGTGAAGTGCAGGCAACGTGATCGCCTGCTTGTTCGGGTAATGTCCGAAGTGTTGACGTATCTTGGTGCGTGTCTGCTCGGAAAGAACACTCATCGATCCAACTCCGCCGCAATGATGTTGAGACTTCCGAGAACCGCCACCACGTCACTCAGCATGCAACCGCGAATCAGTTGCGGGAATAGCGAGAAGTGAACGAACGACGGCGGTCGCGTACGTGCGCGGTACGGATGGAACGTCCCGTTGGAAACCAAGTAGTAACCCAATTCGCCGTTGGGCGATTCGGTCGCCGCATAGACACCGCCGATCGGAGGCGAGGGTTGGCGATTGGGCATGATCTGTTCAAAGTGATGGATCAAGCCTTCGATCGATTGATAGACCTCGCGCTTTTCAGGCTTGGCCTCTTTGCCGGAACCGTCGATGTTGACGTGACCGGTCGGCAGATTCTCGAGAGCTTGCTTGATGATCTTGATCGACTCGCGCATTTCCAGCATGCGGACTTGGTAGCGAGCGAAGCAGTCACCGACTTCACTGCAGATGATGTCGAAGTCGAAGTCATCGTAGGCCAAGTAAGGCTCGTCGCGCCTGAGATCTCGAACCACACCGCTGGCCCGAGCCACCGGTCCGGTTGCGCCGCCGCTGATTGCATCGGCGCGACTCAGCAGACCGACACCTTGCGTACGTTCGATGAAGATGCGGTTCTTCGATACCAGGCGATCAACGTCGTCGTAGGTCTTTGGAAAGTTCTTCACGAAGTCGCGGATCATGTTGATGCCGTCGTCATCCAGATCGAACAGCAAACCGCCGACGCGTGTGTAGCCGGTATGGAATCGCTGACCCGTTACACGTTCGCAGATCTCATAGATCTTCTCACGTTCATTGAAGGCGTACATAAACGCCGTCACGCCGCCCAAGTCGAGGATGCAAGCGCCGACGCACAACAGGTGGTCATGAATCCGCATCAACTCGGCGAAGATCGTACGAATGTATTTGCAGCGCGGTGTGAGTTCGATGCTCATCAACTTTTCCGCCGCATGATGCCAAGCAATTTCGTTGGCCATGGGGGAAATGTAGTTCATGCGATCGACGATCGTCACGTACTGGTTGAAGTCGAGGGCTTCACCCAGCTTTTCAAAACCGCTGTGCAGGTAGCCGATATCGGGTTCGGCATCGAGCACTTCTTCACCGTCGAGCGTCAGGACCAAGCGTAAGGTCGTGTGCGTAGCCGGGTGCTGCGGACCGAAGTTGAGCGTCCACAGCCCTTCGCGCTTGCCGCTTGCATCGTGTTCCGGATCGAGTAATTCGAGAGGCATGATCGACTAGCTCTCCGCTCGAGTGACGACAGGGAAGTTATGACGCTCGCCGCGACCCTTCATCGGGTAGTCTTTGCGCAGCGGGAATGAAGTGAACGCATCAGGCATCAGAATGCGCTTCAAGTTCGGATGGCCGACAAAGCGAATGCCGAACATGTCGAAGACTTCGCGCTCGAGCCAATCGGCGGTGCTCCACAAGGGAACGACCGAAGCCAGATCGAGGTCGGGTTCATCGAGATAGACAGACACTAGCAAGCGCCGACCGGAATCGACGTCCGACAAAACGTAGACCACTTCGAAGCGATGCTTGGCACCGGGGAGCTCAAGGTTATCCACGCAGGTCACATCGACCAGCATGTTGAGTTTGAGTCGGTCGCGCAGAATGCTGAGCACCTCGAAGCTCTCGGCTGCGCTGATCGTCAGTCGCAGCCCGCCGAGAAACTCGGACCAAGCCGTCTGCTTGCCTGCGAGCGCTTCCGTCGCGGCAGCCTGAAAGTCTGCATGGGACATGATGATTAGTGCCGCGGATCGTAAATGGGTAAGTTGAGTTTCATCGGCTGACGCTCACGAATGCGCACCAGTTCGTCCTGATCGAAACGAGCTGGACCTTCGGGCGTGGACCGGCCCGCGAATTCACGAGCGTTGATGGTGCCGGTCTTCTGAATCTTTTCTTGCAGGTCGAGCACCGCGCGAATCAATTGCTCGGGGCGCGGAGGACAACCGGGGATGTAGATATCCACGGGGATGAATCGATCAATGCCCTGCACGACGGCGTACGTGTCGAAGACTCCGCCGCTGCATGCGCAAGCACCCATCGAGATACACCACTTCGGTTCCGGCATCTGCAACCAAATGCGCTGCAGCACCGGCAACATCTTCATCACCACGCGACCGGCTACGATCATCAGATCGCACTGACGCGGAGTGAAGCGCATCACTTCGGAACCGAAGCGTGAAAGGTCGTGACGGCTGGCCGCGGTCGCCATCAACTCGATGCCGCAACACGCTGTTGCAAAGGGCATCGGCCACAGGCTGTTTTTACGAGCCCAACTGGCGGCTGCGTCCAAACTGGTCCACAGCACGCTGTCTCCAAGCTGAGTTACTTTTGACGCCATTGAAAAACTCCTCTTCGCCAAGCGTAGACGTACGCCAAGCCCAGCGTTGCGAGTAGCGATGCTAGAGCGATCAGAATGTTGCGATCTTGATTCGGAGTGAACCCGCCATCGGCTCGAACAGCAACAGCCCAGGGATAGAGGAACAGCAGTTCGACGTCGAAGACCAGGAACAAGATTGCTATCAGATAGAATTTCACGTCGAGCGGTTTGCGAGCATCTCCGATCGGATCCATGCCGGATTCATAGGGCATGTCTTTGACCGGAGTTCGCTTGCGAGGCGCGACGATGTGCGGTGCCAGTAGGCTGACCGCCGCGAATCCCAAAACTGCAACCAAGTACACGAGAATGGGAAAATACTGTTGCATATTGCCCTGCACGGCACCGGGGAGAAGACTTTGTGAAAAATTTCACAAACATCTGCGTCTAATCTTAGCGACATTCAACCGCACGACAATACCAACGTTGGGACGGGAAAACCCGCAAATGCACCGGCATCTCCCAGTGCTCTGGGTGTGAAAAATCATACGGAAGCCATCCGAATTAACGAAACGCGTCAGGGACGGCAGGAAGCATTGACTCCTCTGAACTAGATTTAATTGCGCACAAACAGCCACTAACACCCCTCGCCTGGCCATGAAACCGGCACTCACGAGTTCGCTACGCGGCGTTGTGAAAAAAGAAAAGGGCACACTCAGCAATTTTTTTCCCGTGCAAGCCATTCGTAATCCAGCCCCATCTCACCCCATCTCAGCAGGTGCCACCCACCTGTTGGTTTGCGTCGACATCGGCGCTGCGGGAACGGGTGGCCGGGCTCTAGTAGATTCCAGGCCGCTCTGTACTCGGGCTCACGGGAGTTGGTATCGACGGCCGATACTGCGTCCATTGCTATCGGGCCTCAAATTGCGAGCTCGAAAGGAGTCATCGGTGGGCGGTTCTCAGCCGTTCCGGTACGGTCTTGTCTATCGAGAGAGTCCCGTTCCGTGGCTGGGGGTGTGGACAGCGACCGGTTTCAGAAGAAGATGGACGGTTTTCAAAATCGCAAGCTGGGGAAAATCTTCCGGCAAACATCGATTTCGGCATATTATTGCACCCCACATGTCTAAGCCTCCTGAAACTTCAACCGACGAGAATCAAGGCAAGATTTCGGGCAATTCCGCCGAGTCGTTGTCCCAGCTTTCATATGCATCGGACGATGCTTCGCCGCAGCGACCGAACTGGGGATTCGTTGGAGAGTTCGCCAAGTATTCCGGGATGATCGCGATCTTCGTCATCGCCATCATCGTGCTGCGTAAGAAGCTCGGTGACATCACCTTGGACAAGGTGCTTGAAGGGCTGCAAACCATTCCGCCCTATCAAATCGGGCTCGCCTTGCTGATCACCGGCATCAACTTCGTGGTGCTGACCGGTTACGATCTCATCGCCGTTCGCTTTTTGAAGAAACCACTTCCGCTGCTGAAGATCATGCAAGGTGCAGTGATCGGTTATGCCCTCAGCAACGTATTCGGATGGTTGTTGGGCGGCAACGCGGTGCGATATCGACTGTACACCGGGTTCGGGTTTCGCTTTGTCGAAGTCGTTGCATTCGTATCGATTCTCTCCGTCACTTTTTGGCTCGGGATGTTCTTACTAGCCGGCATCGCTTTCGTGATGCTGCCGGTTCGATTACCCGAAGACTACGGCGAGAAACTACACTTCCCGCTTTATGTCTATGGCTACTTGTTCCTCGTCTGCGTGATGGCGTACTTGATCGCCACGATCGTCATTCGCAAACCGATTCGTGTCGGCAAAGAGTCGTTTCCGTTTCCGCCGTTTCGCATGTCGCTGCTTCAATTGGCAGTGTCTGCCTGCGATTTTCTATTGGCTGCTCTGGTGCTATATGTGCTCCTCCCACCGGAAGCTTTCCAAGCGCCGAACGTCAATTACAGTACGGTGCTCGTCAGCTATTTAGCCGCCATGGTCATCGTCGTCGCTACGCACATGCCCGGCGGTTTCGGCGTTTTAGAAGCGGTCGTCATTTCGCTGTTGGTGGACGAAACTGCTCAAGATGCCGACGGAGTGAAATCACTGAAGAACGCGGTGGTTTGCGGATTGATCCTCTTCCGAGTGATCTACTATCTGCTGCCGGCCGTAGTCGCGGGCATCATGTTCTTCATGCTGGAAGTGCGAATGAAAAAGCCGCGGGCCGCGGCACCTGCTCCCAGTCTGGCCAATGAATCCGCCGACATGGACCCAGAGATCTAGCTTCCCCGCTCACACGGGAAAAATGAATTCGCGCGGCTCGCGTGTTACAATCTGCGTTAGCCCTCCCGCTGTGCCCTCCTGCGCAGACTCGAATTCCAGCCTCGAAATCTGAAGCGAGCCCAACCATGCTGCGAGCCCATCGTCGCTGCCGCTCTCTGTTCCTTGCCCTATGCACACTGTTCAGTCCGTTCGCAGCCGCTGGCTTGCAAGCCGAAACCAATTGGAATCGATTCCGAGGGGAGAATGGATCGGGCATCGTCGAACACTCAAACGTTCCGATCCCCTGGACAGCCGAAGACACCGCTTGGACACAGACCTTGCCCGGAAAAGGGAACGGCTCTCCGTGCGTTCAAAGCGGAAAGGTTTTCATTCAAAGCGCTGATCCGAAAACGGCTGAGCGCTACGTGATGGCCTTCGACCTCGCTAGCGGCAAAGAATTGTGGAGAAAGAGCCAAGCGTCGAGCGTTCATCCTCTCCATGCTCGCAGCAGCTATGCATCCAGCACTCCGTGCGCGAACGATAAAGCGGTCTTCGCGTCATGGGGCGCTCCTGACGGCGTGGTCATCAAAGCCTTCACGCATGCAGGCGAAGAGTTGTGGACTCGCAACCTTGGTCGTTATGTCAGTCAGCACGGCTTCGGCGGTTCACCGATCCTGTACGGTAACACGCTGATCTTGTTGAACAGCCAAGATGCGCAGGAACTCCCTGAAGGCGTCGCTCCAGGTCAAACCGAAGTCATCGCGCTGGATGTCGCATCCGGCGAAACGGTATGGCGCACGCCGCGCACTACGACTCGAGTCTGCTACGGCGTACCGGCGCTCTACAAAGGGAGCGATGGACGCGATGTTCTCGTCATGAATGAAACCGGTGACGGCTTCTTCGGTCTGGATGCCAAAACAGGTTCACCGCTTTGGAATCGCCAAGCCTTCACCAAGCGCTGCGTCTCAAGCCCGCTGATCGTCGGCAACTTGATCTTCGGCACGGAAGGCTCCGGCGGCGGAGGGAACATTCTCTTCGCCATCAATGCGGCTCGCGCGCAAGAGATCGCTTTCGACATTCGCAGCGCGGCTCCCTACGTTCCGACGCCGGTCGCCAGAGGAAACATGTTGTTCCTATGGGCCGACAACGGCATCGTCACCGCAGTCGAACTTCCATCCGGTAAAACGGTCGCAACGAAGCGCATCGGAGGTAATGTTTCGAGTTCTCCGATCATCGTCGGCGATAAACTGATCGGCATCGCCGAAGACGGAACGCTCACCGTTCTCTCTGCTGACAGCGAGCTCAAGAAACTCGGCGAGATCAAGCTCGGCGAAACAACGCGCAGCACACCGGCTGCGACAGATCAACACTTGCTGGTGCGCACCGACTCCAAACTGATTTGCGTGTCAGCCAAGCAAGCCAAGTAAACTTCCCAGCACGTTTGCGAACTCCGACCAATCGTTGATCCGCCTCTCTTCAACTGATCCCGGACCGCGCCCGCTCACTCGAGTATCACCATGATGCGTTTTCTCTGCGCGCTGACGTGCACGGCATGCCTGAGCTATCTGACTGTCGTTGATGTTCAAGCAGCCGAACCGATAACGATCCTGTCGTACAACATTCGCTATCAGAACAACTCCGACGGAGAAGATGTCTGGAGCAATCGACGCGATAAGGTTGCCGCAACTCTGCGACAAGCCGATGTCTTCGGCTTGCAGGAAGTCCTCACTTCACAGCTCAGCGATTTGAAGACTGCGCTCGACGGTTACGAGTTCTACGGCGTTGGTCGCGATGATGGGCGAACTGCCGGCGAGATGGTGCCCTTGGCTTACAAGAAAACGCGCTTCGAGGAACTGGAACGCGGTACATTTTGGTTGAGCGAAACGCCGGATAAAGCGGGATCGAAAGGTTGGGATGCTGCGCTGCCTCGCATCACATCGTGGATTCGTCTGCAAGATCGGTCGTCGAAACAAACGTGGCTGATCGTCAACGTTCACTTCGATCATCGTGGACCGCAGGCCAGAACGGAAAGCGGCAAACTGCTGCGTAAATGGATTGCAGACCATGCCGAAACTTCGCCTGTGGTGCTCGTCGGAGATTTCAATGCACAGCTCACCGATGCGCCGCTGCGAGCCCTCACGTCAGGCGACGGAGTACTGACTGCACCGCCGCTGCGAGTTGCTCGCGATGAAGCTGCTGCGCAAGATGACGGACCCGGCGGTACATGGAATGGATTCAAAGAAATTCAAAACAGTCGCATCGATCACATCCTTCTGTCGGGCAATGTGCAAGTGAACCGCTTCACAACGCTCGATCCGCGCACAGCCAAAGATCGATTCGCCAGTGATCACTTGCCGATCCGGGCTGAACTGGTGCAAAGCGATGCGAGCGCACGGAACCCATTCGGCATTCGCATGCTCGACTTCGATGCAGAGAAGGCGATGCAAACGATCGTCGATCGCGAGCAGGGTCAGTATCTCGGCCATCCTACGACCGTTTTACTGGAAGACGGCAAGACCATCCTTTGCGTGTATCCAAAAGGACACGGCAAAGGTGCGATCCTGATGAAGCGCAGCACCGACGGAGGTCGCACCTGGAGCGACCGACTACCGACGCCGGATAACTGGAGGTCATCGCTCGAAACGCCGACGATTCATCGCGTGATCGATGCAGCCGGCAAGAAGCGATTGATTCTCTTTTCCGGCCTCTATCCGATTCGTATGTCCGTTTCGGAAGACGATGGGGAACACTGGACACCGCTCGAAAAAATCGGTGACTTCGGCGGCATCGTCGCCATGGGAAGTGTCGTCGAATTGAAAGACAGGCCGGGGCATTACATGGCCCTATTCCACGACGACGGACGATTCATACGATCAGGCGGCAAAGTCACCGGCACAATGACTTTGTTCAAGACATTTTCCGAAGACGGCGGTTTGACGTGGTCTGCACCTGAAACGATCTATGCATCTTCCGAACGACATCTTTGCGAACCCGGTGCAGTGCGTTCTCCGGATGGAAAACAGATTGCAGTGCTGCTGCGAGAGAATCGACGTGTCGAGTTCTCACAGATCATCTTTTCCGATGATGAAGGGAAGACATGGTCCGAGCCGAAACAGATGCCCGCGTCACTGTGCGGTGATCGTCATACGGCCAAGTACCTGAACGATGGACGCCTGTTTATTTCGTTCCGCGATGTCCCGCCGAAGACATCTGCCTCACCGACCGCCGGCGACTGGGTAGCCTGGGTCGGAACCTATGACGATCTCGTGACAGGGGGACGAGGCCAATTGCGATTGCGACTCAAAGACAATCAGCAAGCCTACGACTGTGCGTATCCGGGCGTCGAAGTACTGCCTGATGGAACGGTGGTCACGACCACTTACGGTCACTGGACCAAAGGTGAACCTCCCTACATCCTCAGTGTTCGACTGAGCAGAATCAGCGGTGCCGCCGACTAATCCATGAAGCTCGGTCTCGTATCGGACATTCACGAAGATGCGCAGCGATTGCGGCAAGCTCTCTTGCGACTGAGAGCCGAGCGAGTCGACCGCATCATCGTGCTCGGTGATATCTTTGAATTAGGCACGGAAATCGAGGAAACGTGTCGGTTGTTGACCGAGGCAGGTGCCGTCGGTGTCTGGGGCAATCACGACTTCGGGATCTGCACCGACCACGATGCAGAGGTTCGCGGTCGATATAGCCCGCAAGTCCTCCAGTTCATGGCTTCACTGAAACCGAGATTGGAAATCGAGGGTTGTTTCTTCAGCCATATCGAACCCTGGCTCGACCCGGAAGACCTAAGTCATCTCTGGTACTTTGAAGGATCGCCTCGCGAGCATCAAAACCTCGATCGGATCTTTCAATCAGTTCCCAATCGTCTAATCTTCGCCGGCCACTATCACACTTGGCTCGCCGCAACTCCCGAACATATCCTCGACTGGCACGGTGAATGTAATCTCTCACTCAACACCGGTCGACACTTCGTCGTCGTCGGTGCTTTATGTGACGGCCATTACGCAATTCTTGACACTGACAACTGGTTGCTTCGCCCGTACCATTTATACGCTGAGGGCTGACCGTCGCATCGCAACTCAATTCGATTGCGATCGACCGTGAGTTTCTGAAGCTTAGCGACTTTGGTTATTTCGACAGAACGTCGGAAGGTCTCGGCTGCCAGTGGCCGAACATGGCACAAGAATCCTGAGGCACATCGGTTATCGCAGAGACATCGGTTCCATCCGCGGAACAGACATAGAGCTGCATAGTCCCGCTGCGATCCGATCCGAACAGCAATCGACTGCCATCGGGTGAGACGGCCGGATGGTAATGCCTTGTACCCGGCGGTGTTTTGGTTAAGCGATCCACACGACCGTCGAGATCCACTCGCATCAATTCGAGGCTGCCGTCGACAAGAGCTGTGAAGTAGACACTCTTACCGTCGCGAGACCATACCGGCACATCACTGCTCTCACTGTGAAAGTCAGGAACCTTCAGCCGCTGGACTACGCCTCGATAGCCGCCGCGATCAGCCAGCTTCTTCAATCCCGTGCCGTCTCTTCTTACCACATAGGGATGGCAGTTGTAGTGTTCGCCTGAGACGAACAATAACCATTGTCCATCGGGCGACCATTGCGGAACAAAGTTGAATGAGTTTCCGGTTCCAATCTTTTGTTTTGCACTACCGTCCGCTTTCGAGATGAAGATCTGATAGTCCTCGTGATAACTGATCAGCTCTCCGTCCGGTGAAGCGGAGTAGCCGTAGGCAAATCCTCCGCCGTTACCCGACACATCGCGTTTGTTGCGACCATCACGATCCATGACCCAGGGCTTGGACACACCGTGAATCAGCGGAGTAAATCCGAGCTGCTTGCCGTCGGGCATGAAGAACAGTCCGGTGTTATAGATACTGACTCGTTCAATCGCAGTCAGATTGTTGATCGATCCGGATGACATGTTGATCAAGCATGTATCCACCAACCAACCTTCCGTCATCCGAAACGTTTTGTGCTCTCGCTCCCAAGCGGCATTCTCAGGACTTTCCCAAAGACTCAATACGATTGCTTCGCGTCCATCGGGCGACCAGCCTGCGAACTGAGTCCATAAATGCTCCTTAGACCGGAGTTCGCGACCGATCTCCTTGCGATCACTTCCGTCCGCACGGACGACGAAAGCTCGGCTCGTTGACCAGTTCGCGAATTGCCCGCCCGGCAGATCGTTTCGGCCTTGCGTGTAACCGATCCAAAGCGGCTCCGGCTCGTCTGCCGTCCCGACCGTGGAGAAACAAATCAATACGATCAGAACGGCCCACTTGCACATTCGTTGAACTCCCTGAACGAGTCGAACGCGAACGGCTCGAGTTAGTCAATTCCTTGGCGAGTCACGATCGGTACATAGCCGGCTTCGAGACCCTTCGGCGGTGTAACGAGTAGAGCAGGGTCAATGTCGGCCAATTTGCCGACCGTCGGAGGAGCCAAGTACTCGCGATCCTTCGTCCATGCGCGATGCAGTTTCTCAACTCGCGCTTGCACTTGCTCACGCTCGGCATCGGTCATGTCGGCGTTGAGCATAGCCGGCTGATCAGCGAAACGATACCAGTAATAAGTCAACACGCTGCCGTCGCCGAGCGTTACTTTAAAGGGACCGGCTGCAGGTCCGGGTTTCTTCCAGCAGCTCGTGTCATCATCAGGAGTGACATAAGCCTCAGACGGCTTGGCTCGCGGACGGCTGAACATGACCTCCGACAGCTTAGTCTCGGTAGGCACATCCTTCGGTGCCACCACCGTCCACTCTTGCTTTCCGTTTTCTTTCTTGATGAAGCGATAAGTCTCGGGCAATGTGATGAGCGATCCGTCTTTCGTCTCGGTCTCAGTCACAAAGTCGCGATTCCACTGATAACCGTAAGTCTCCGAATCCAAAGCGACAGGCGTCGCAAATGCATTCCAAGAGATAGACACCTTGTCATCGCGTGATGCATTCGGCGGATAGATCTTCCAAGTCGACCCACCCTTGCTCTGGAATTTATGAACAGCAGCACCGCCTGCGTTGATCGCTCCCGAAGCGGGCTCGCCTCCTTTGAACCATTCATCGACCGAGTTCCAAAGTGCAGTGCGATCGTAGGCTGTAACGCGATGGATCAGGACGGATTTTCCACTTGCGTCACGGGGAAAGGCAGTCGGAGCGATCCGCGCATAGACATCGCCCTTCGCGTCTGTCGATTGAAACGCGGGAACGTATTGCGTCTCCATCTGAATCGGTTTGTTCGGCTTGGCAGGGCGTGTATCCAAGAACATGCCTGCGATCGCAGGATTGTCGACAGTTGGTTGCGACCAGAAGTAAGGAGTGAAGAAAGCCACCGGGCCTTTGAAGTTGCCGGTGTTCATGAACAACGTCCAGCAGTTGTTGCCGGTCGGAATGTCCTTGCCTGCGGTCTTCGTCTTCGGCTCGGTCAAAGGCAACGGTAAATAACCATAGCCGACGAGCTCACCGCATGTGCCTTGCTTCAGATTCAAACCATCCGGCGGCCACAGCACCCAAGGACTGAGCTGCGCTACAGCGTACTTGCCGCTCGGCTTGTCCCAGTCTCGACCTTTACCCGCGCCCGGGCCGTTGGCCCACTCGGAAAAGTTGAGCGCCACGCCCCCCATGATGAACTTGGGTGTTGTCGTCGCAAAGCGAGTATCTCTCCACCAACCAAGACCGCCTTCAATATCCGAATAGAGCTTTTCAGGATCGGGGCCGTCGTATTGCGCATGCATCCAAGTACCGAACAAACCTGTTTGAAATCGATTACCCGGATACTGCTTCAGCAACGGCCAAGCCGCCACATACATCGAGAAACCGGCGTTGTACGATTCCGGAACTTTGTCATGCGGGACCAGCAGGTAGCCGGCCATCTCCGCTTCTTGAACTCCGTCGGCCGCCGAAGAAGGACGAACCGAAGCAGTTACGAGGCTCAGACCACAAATGGATATGCAAAAGCGATTCATATAAGGTTCTCGTTAAGGTTGAATTTACGTCGGTTCCCAACCGAAATACGGGTAGTCATTATCAGGCATGTACGGCTTATCGTTCGACTCGATCGATGCCGTCGCAGAGTTTTCAGCATGCAGCCGATTGCTTGCCAAAGCGACCAGCGCACCTGCGGCAACTGTTTGCAGCACAGTGCGTCGTGAGCAGTTCATCGATTCCGATTCTCTGCGATCAGTTGCTTCTTCATGCATCGGTGAATGGACCTCCGTTGTTTCGGGCGAGCTGCATTCGGACACCGTCGCCGCTGAGTCCACTCACATCTTCTTTAGACTTCACGGCCATCGCGGCCGCAGTTCCCGCAGCTTCGCCGAGAGCCATCGCTGTGGCAGTAACGCGGCTCGACGCGGCCGCTTCTGTCGCGGCGCTGTGACAACGACCGGCTACCAACAGATTGCTGATCGATTGAGGAATGAGTGTACGGTAGGAAATGTCATACGGCTTCGGCTGAAAACCGGAACCGGTGAAGGGCTTGTCGAGTGTCGTTTCAGGTGGATGGATATCGAGGAACCAACAACCGGTCGCGATTGCATCGTCGTAGCGATTGTTATTCTGCAGATCTTCGAGCGACAAGACGTGCTTGCCGACGATGCGCCGCGTATCGCGCACGCCGATATACGGACCGCTCATGATGTAGTAACTCTCTTCAAAGCCCGGGACGTGCTTCTTCCATTCCTGAAAGATCGTCCATGCATCTTTACGCCCCTGAATCTCGGCTCGTGTAACGTCGACGGCATCCGTGGCATTCGCAGGTACTCGCGTCGCATGCACGTAACATTCGTCTTTCGCAAACGCAAAGATCAAACCGGGACCGTAGAAGTTCGGCAAGCGTCCGTCGCGATGAGCGGCGATCAGCACTTCTTTCGCCTTGGGCTTGGTCTCTGCCGTCGGTACGACATTGCCGATGCGGAAGTGCATGGTCAACGGCATCAGCGGCTTGGACTGAATGGTGGGGCAGCCTGCCCAGAAAGCAATGTCTGCGTCGCCCGTGCAGTCGACAACTTGACCCGCTTCGATGCGTGTCAGGCCGTCCTTGTTGGCGACGATAACAGCCGTCAACCGATCGCCTTTCACTTCTACATCACAAGCCGTGCTGTGATACAAGACGCTGAGCGTACCGCTGTGCTTGAGTACGAGTTCATCGGCCAACAGCTTGAACTCTTCAACATTCGGAATCCAAACGCTACCCCAGTACTTGGTAACTAAGTCCTGTCGCAAGTCCTCGATCGTGGAGGCATTCTCTTTGGCGACGCCGAGCTTCTGCAAAAGTTCCAGTGCGATCCCTTTGACCACGAAGCGACCACTCGGCTTATCGATCAAACCGTCGAAGTACGGAAGCCCGACCGTGGTGATAATCCCGCCGCAGAAACCGGCTCGTTCAATAAGCAGTGTCTTAGCACCGGTGCGAGCCGATGACAAAGCCGCAGCCACTCCGGCGCAGCCGCCGCCGCAAATGAGTACATCCGTCTGAATTGTTTTCATACTTGGATCACCTTCGATGCGATATGGGACCGATTTTAGTTCGGAAAGGTTCTTCGATGTTGCAAGCGAAAGCGGAACTCCAACGTCGATCCAAAGGAATGTCGCGACGACGAAAGCCATCGCTGACCGGCTTTACAGACAGCAAGACCGATCAAATGGGCCGCACAATTCGCGGTAGAGTATGCATCTGAGAACAAAGCACTAACCTCAACCGTTTGATCACGATCGCCATGCGTCCGCCGCTTGACCCCATTCGCAAAGCTGTTTGGTACGTCGAGAGCCATCTCAATGAAGCTCTGACTCTCGAAGAGATTGCAGCGTCGTGCGATATCTCGACCTTTTATCTAACGCGAGCGTTTGCTGCGGGCACCGGCATCACACTCATGCGTTATGTCCGCAACCGCCGCTTGACTAATGCGGCCAAGCAATTGGTCGTGAGCAAGACCGACATTCTGCCGATTGCCTTGGGAGCGGGCTATGGTTCTCACGAGGCATTTACACGAGCCTTCAAAGATCTATTCGGACTCACCCCGGAAGAACTTCGCAAGGCCGGAACAATCAAAACATTGACGCTTACGGAGCCGCTCAGCATGCATCGCGATGAAACCGATCTTCATGTCGAAGCCCGTATTGAAATGCAACCGGCCATGATTCTGGCAGGCATCGTACAACGCCATGACTGTCGATCACCGGTCGGCATTCCGGCTCAGTGGCAGCGATTCCTGCCCTACTTAGGAACGATTCGACAACAAATCGGTCCCACCGCTTTCGGTGCTTGTTACGGGTTCGACGAAACCGACGGCCGTTTCAACTACCTGTGCTCTGTCCAAGTTGAACACGACCGCAATCTACCGGAGGGTTTCGAATCACTGCACTTACCCGAAACCAAAATCGCCGTGTTTCGGCATTCGGAACATGTCGCAGCTATACGCAATACGATGGCGGCGATTTGGAATCAGTGGCTGCCCCAGTCCGGCTATCGTCCAGCAGCTTCGGCTACGCTCGAATGCTACGGTCCTGGGAGTTTGACGGCCGCACTGGACTCGGCGGGCTTGAGATTCGAATCCCGCTCGATGGCTAGGCTCTGTCTCAATACATATGGCTGCGTCTCTTGGAGACGCAGAATCATCAGCGTTTCGGAGAAACGCTGCTACGTGGATTCAACTTTTGAGAAAGAGCCTGGATTTTTTATAGGATCGCTAAGCAGCCGCTGTCGCTCCGCGTGGCGGCTACCTTGTGCTGTTACTTCAGTGCGACAAACTCTTGCGACTTAGACTTCCAAAAATAGGCGGGTCGGATCTTCGATGATCTCTTTGATCGTCTTCAAGAACCCGACTGCTTCACGACCGTCGATGATGCGATGGTCATAGGTCAGAGCCAGATACATCATCGGACGTATGACGACTTGACCGTCGCGAGCCACAGGGCGCTCCTGAATCGAATGCAATCCGAGAATCGCACTCTGCGGCGGGTTGACGATCGGTGTGCTCAACAGCGATCCGTAGATGCCGCCGTTGCTGATCGTGAAGGTGCCTCCTTCGAGATCCTCAGGCATCAAGCGATTCTCCATCGCTTTGCGAGCGAAGTCGCCGATGGTTCGCTCGACATCCGCGAACGACATCTTCTCGACGTTGCGCAGCACAGGCACGACAAGTCCTTTACCGCCGCCGATAGCGATTCCGATGTCAGCATAATGGCGATAGACGATGTTGTTGCCGCGGATCTCTGCATTCACTGCCGGGAATCGTCGCAATGATTCAACGGCCGCTTTGGCAAAAAACGACATGAAACCGAGCTTTACGCCGTGTCGCTCTTGGAATGCATCTTTGTACTTACCGCGCACGTCCATCACCGGCTGCATATCGACTTCGTTGAACGTCGTGAGCAGAGCAGCGGTCTGTTGAGCCTGCACCAATCGACTTGCGATCGTGCGACGAATCATGCTCAGCGGTTTCACTTCTTCGGTTCGATCAGAAGTTCCCGAAGTCGTCGACGAAAGCTGAGTCGGCTTGGCGGATGTCTCCAGCGTCGGAGCCGAAGCAGGCTTCACGACAGCCGGAGCAGAAATGGCTCGCTGGGCATCTTCTTTAAGTACTCGGCCGCCGGGACCTGTGGCCGTGACGTCTTTAGTCGAGAGATTGTTCTCTTCCATGACGCGCTTGGCCGCAGGCATCACACGCGGCTCAGTTGCAGCCGGGGCCGCGCTACTGCCGGCACTCGGCGCGGGTGCAGAGGCTGCGGCGGCAGGAGCATCAGCCGGTTCAATATCAGCGATCGTTTCACCGACCGTGGCGAACTCTTCGGCTTGCTTACGCAGCTTGCGAACAATGCCGGAAATAGGGGAAGGAACTTGTACGGAAGCTTTATCTGTTTCAAGGTCCACCAGGTTCTCATCCTTGGCCACGAAATCGCCTTCGCGCTTCAGCCATTGTCCGATCTGGACTTCTTGGATCGATTCGCCGACGGTGGGAACTTTTACCTCGAACATTTTTCCGGATGACCTTCTACGTTGTGTGCATTGAGGCCGCAGCATGAACTGCGCGGCCGAAAGTGAATTGTCTCGTTTTGCATTCGATCGCAATAGGGCGATTCACCCGTACATCGCTATCGAAGTTTTGTTTTCATGTGTTTTCAATGAGTCGCCAGAGCAGGTAGATCTGCAAACGCGGCCTCCAGCAAGTCGGCTTGTTCGAGCTTGTGCGAACTGGAAGAACCAGTCGAAGGGCTGGCCGATTCGACACGACTGATGCGGCGGAACTTGTACTTCGCCGCCAGTGCATCGCCGTGATGGACCTTCATGAACTGCCAAGCACCCATGTTCGACGGCTCTTCCTGCAGCCAGACCAAATCGGTCCCGGCCGGATAGGCTTCCAAAGCATCGAAGATCTCTTCCGTCGACAGCGGATAGAACTGCTCGACACGCAGAATCGCTACGCTGCCGGCCGACAACTCTTTTCGCTTCTCAATCAAATCGTAATAGACTTTGCCGCTGCACAAGATGACTCGGTCGGTATGCGAATTGTCGGTCCGATCATCCGGTAGGATCTTGCGGAAGCCACCCGACACGAACTCTTCCATCGGCGACACCACTGCCGGATGTCGCAGCAAGCTCTTCGGTGTCAGCACGACCAACGGCTTGCTCCAGCGACGCTTCACTTGTCGGCGGAGGAGATGGAAATACTGAGCCGGAGTCGAAGGCTGCGTGACTTGGATGTTGTGTTCAGCCGTAAGCAGCAAGAAGCGTTCAAGCCGCGCGCTGCAGTGCTCTGGCCCTTGTCCTTCAAAACCGTGTGGTAACAACAGAACCAAACGGCTGAGCCGTCCCCATTTGTCTTCGGCGCTGGTGAGGAACTGGTCGACGATGACCTGAGCCACATTCCAGAAGTCGCCGAACTGCGCTTCCCACGCCACAAGCGCTTCAGGGTAGTCCAGCGAATAACCGTACTCGAAACCTAGCACGCCGGCTTCTGACAACGGACTGTTGATGATCGCCATCGGAGCCTGCTGCGGATCGAGCTGCTTGATCGGCATGTACTTGGCTTTCGTTTCCGTATCATGCAACACCGAGTGGCGTTGACTGAACGTACCGCGTTCGCAGTCCTGACCGCTCAAGCGCACCGGATGGCCCTCGAGCGACAGAGAGCCGAATGCAACAGCTTCAGCCGATGCCCAGTCCAGCGGCTTAGTCTTCTCAGCCATCTCACCGCGGAGTTCGATAAAGCGAGTGAGCTTGCGCTGCAGATTGAATCCCTTGGGAAGTCGAGTTAAACCGCGCAGCACGCGCTGCACAGTCTCTTCCGGAATGCCTGTCGACGGCAAATCGGCATCGGGCTCGTTGCCTCCGTAGTAACCGGTCCAGTGGCCGCCGAGTGATTGCGACACAGGGACATACGGTTCTTTCTGAGCCGCTTCGAATTCTCGCTCGAGTTTGTTCTGACGAACTTCAGCGATGGCGTCGGCTTCTTCGCGCGTCACCTCGCCCATCTTCAACAGACCTTCCAGGTAGCTTTCGCGCACGCTCTTGCGCTCGTCGATGGCACGGTACATGATCGGCTGGGTGAAGCGCGGTTCATCCCCTTCGTTGTGACCCCAACGACGATAGGCATACATGTCGATGACGACATCGCGACGGAACTCGCGTCGGAAGTCCATCGCCAAGTTGACGACTTGAGCCACAGCAGCCGGATCTTCACCGTTTACATGGAAGATCGGGATCTGCAGCATCTTGGCTACGTCGGTCGCATACGTGCATGATCGCGACTCATGCGGCTCGGTGGTGAAGCCGACTTGATTGTTGATGATGACGTGCAGCGTGCCGCCGGTGGAATAGCCTTCGAGCTGGCTGAGGTTCAGCGTCTCTTGCACGATCCCTTCGCCGGCGAAAGCTGCGTCGCCGTGCATCAGGATCGTCATCGTCTCTGCATGCCGATCATCTTTGGCTCGGTCCTGTTTCGCGCGACAACGGCCTTGAGCTACCGTGTTTACAAATTCCAAGTGGCTGGGATTGAAGCACAGCGAAATGTGCAGCTTGGCACCGGTCGATGTGGTCCAATCGCTGCTGTAACCCAAGTGGTAACGGACGTCGCCGGTGCCGCGGTGCATCTCAGGCTTCGGATCATCGAATTCCCAGAAGATACTCTGAGCTCGCTTGCCCATGATGTTGGCAAGCACATTGAGTCGACCGCGGTGAGCCATGGCCATCACCACGTTCTTGACGTTGTGCTGTCCAGCTTTTTCGAGCGACAAGTCGAGCAGCGGAATGAGGCTCTCGGCCCCTTCCAGCGAAAACGTTTTGGCTCCGACGAATTTGCGTCGCACGAACTCCTCGAAGATGGCCGCGTCAGCCAACCGAGCATAAATGCGCACTTGAACTTCGCGCGAGAGTTCGATCTTGTTTTCACTACTTTCCATGCGTCGCTGCAACCAATCGCGAATGGTGCGATTGTCGATGTGCATGAACTGCACACCGATACTGCGACAGTAAGTGTTTCGCAGTTTGCTGAGAATATCTTTTAGCGATCGACCATTTACGTATTGCAGGTTCGGACACGTGAAAGGTCGCTCGAGATCGGCAGGACTGAGGCCATACGTTTCAGGATCGAGTTCCGGGGGCTGCTGACGATCGATACCGAGCGGATCGAGCTTGGCCATCAAGTGACCGCGCACACGGTATTCGCGCACGAGCTGATCAACGCGGTCCTGCATCTGCGCCAGCCACAGAGCTTCGTCTCGAATCGATTTCGCCAGGTCCGCAGCAGCCGGCGACAGAGTCGTCATCTGACCGTTTCCGGAACTGTCGCCGCCAGGGCTCGGCGAGTGAACGCCCGACTGCGGAACTGCTGCCAGCGAGAATTCTTCAAAGTACTTTCGCCAGCCCGGCGATACGCTGTTCGGGTCCTGAATGAACTGAACGTAGAGATCGTCGATGTAATCGAGACTGTATGTATTCATGCTCAGGGTCAACTACCGCCGCGCTCATCCAGGAACGTGTAGTTCTTTTAATAGTGCGTGTAAACGCGGGTGGGCGAGCAGGGGACTCGCGCGGCGTTCAGCGGACAAACGAACGAAGGCGAACGGACGAAACGAGAGTTCCGGCCGCTTGGCGATCGCTACTATAGCTGCAATGCATTCGAGAAAGCTGTAACAAAACCCGCCTGGGTAAGACAAGATCAGACGCCGCCCGCTGTTGCCTATCTTATGAGAGCTGCCAAGCCGATGCTGAGCGCTTTCCGTTAAAAACACGAGAGGCATAGCCCGAGCCGGTTCCGGTTCTTCAACAGTCTCTGACTCGTCGCCCGTCAATGGCTCGAGGAACATCGCCGGCTCGTCAGCGGCGAGCAGTCCGAGGGAAATTTCAGTATCGAAGAATTGAGATTTCGAGATTTCAGATTCGGAGATTTCAAACCGAGAAGCCCGAGATCTACAAATCTCAGATTGCGAGTTTGGCGATTTGAAGACTTCAACTCCGCGCTGAACCCCAAGCCAGGATCTGCTCCGCAAACGCAGAGATATCCCCGACTCGCCCGCGGCGCGAGCCCCATCGGTGGCTTCGATGTGCTCGACTCTATTGAGTCCCGCATTGTTGAGTTCGGCAATGTGTGGGGTCGAAGGAGACACTCGTGCCGCCCGCGTCGAAAGGGTCTCGAACGCGGCCTTTCGCCGAAAAGCGAGACGTTAAGGTAGGTAACAGCCGAAATGCTGTCAAAACAGGGACACTACTAAGGTTCCGCGAGCCTTTCATCATATCCAATCCGAGTCCCATGACTACGGCGAAAGGGGGCCGACTCGCAGTGGCACCTCCTTTTTCCAGAAATTTTCATCTCGGCGGAACCGTTCGTCTTCAACTGGACCAAACGTGTCCTTTCGGGCTCGATACTTCCCTCGCAGCGGGCTGGTTGCCCCACCGCTCGGGAATCGATAGTATCCAACTTAGTGCGTTGTGACGGAGTTCCAGGGACATGGCTACAGCGAGCAAAACGATGGCTAAAAAGAAGAACGGTTCAGGCAAGAAAGAAGATTCGGGCCCCGTAGGAATGGAAGCGGTATACAAGCGCGAACCCAGCCTCCGGACAACGCTGGCCCAGATTGAAAAGCAATTCGGAGAAGGTTCCATTATGCCGCTGGGGGGCGAGAGCACCCTCAAGATCAACGGCATTACCACCGGCAGCTTGTCGCTGGATATGGCGCTCGGCGGCATGGGTGTTCCCCGCGGCCGCATCATCGAAGTCTTCGGACCGGAGTCGAGCGGTAAGACAACGATCGCGTTGCATATCTGTGCTCAGGCGCAGGCAGCCGGCGGGATCGCTGCCATCATCGACGCCGAACACGCGTTCGACCCGAGCTGGGGAAAGAAGCTGGGTGTGCAGCTCGATACGCTGCTCGTCAGCCAACCGAGCAGCGGTGAAGAAGCGATGCAGATCACCGAGCACTTGGTGAAGAGCAACGCAGTCGATGTCATCGTCATCGACTCGGTCGCCGCTCTCGTTCCGAAACAGGAATTGGAAGGTGAGATCGGCCAATCACACGTCGGCCTGCAAGCTCGATTGATGAGCCAGTCGATGCGTAAGCTGACCGGCATCATTGCCAAGAGCAAGACGGTCGTGATCTTCATCAACCAGATCCGCGAAAAGGTCGGTGTGATGTTCGGCAGCCCCGAAACCACACCCGGCGGTCGAGCTCTGAAGTTCTACGCATCTTGTCGTATCGATGTCCGCCGCGTCGGCAGCCTTAAAGAAGGCGAAGACGTGGTCGGCCAACGCGTTCGCTGCAAGATCGTCAAGAACAAAGTGGCTCCGCCGTTCCGCATCGCTGAATTTGACATGATGCACGATCACGGCATCAGCTACGAAGGCGATTTGCTGGATGTCGGCACCACGATGCAGATCGTGACCCGCAGCGGCGCTTGGTTCAAGCACAACGAAGTATACTTGGGTCAAGGTAAGGAAAAGGCTCGGGCCTATCTGCAGGAGAACAAGAATGTCGCGGAAGTGATTCGCGAACAGATCATGGCCTCAGGGGGATACGCAGGTCCGGAGCCGGTTGAAAGCGAATCCGAGGAAGACGCCGACGCAGAGTTGGTCGATTCCTAAGACATGGTCGCTTAGGGATGCTTTGCCTTACCAGGCAGTCGATCCATAGGAGCAGCAGCTCAACGGACAGACAATTCCACAACAAAAACTGACAACGCAGTCGAACGACTCGGTTCGACTGCGTTTTTTATTGGCCATCGCGCAAACTCGCGGAGAGAACGAAGCTGACGATGTCGACTAGAATAGGGAGGCAGTTTCAGTACGCTTCAACGCCCTTGTCGCTTGGATTTGAATCGATGACACGCATCAGCCTTCGCCGACTTCATCGAGGCATCCACGGACGATTGATTTTCAACTTGCGGATCGATAGCACCGCACGCCGCGTCGTCATACAAAGTGCATTGATCGCGTCGATGACGGCATGCGCCACGGGCAGTTACTTACGTGCCCAAGAACCGAACACTTCCGGTTCCCAATCCCCCGTCGTCGAAGCAACTCAATCGCGACCGACGGACAGCGGGTCGAAGGATGTTAAGCCTCTAGATCCTAAGGCTCCTTCCGAACCAGCAGTCGAATCTGCTTCTCTGAATGATTCGGAATCGAACTCTTCCACAGGCTCCAACGTCGCCCTGGACATCAATCTTCTCGCCGTCGCACTGGAACAGTCAGTCCAACACGCGGTTGAGAAAGCGGAACAATCGGTCGTAGCCATAGCGAGGATTCGAAGAGATCAAGTCGATTCCAATCGGATTGAACAAATCATTGTTCCTAATCCGTTACTCTCAACACCGACGCCTGCCGCGGCCGACTTCGTCCCCAGCGAATTCGGGAGCGGCGTCATCATCAGCTCGGATGGTTACATAGTCACTTGCGCGCACGTGCTCGATGACCCTCGGCGCTATCATTATTTTGTGTGGCTCAACAAACAGATCTTCCGCGCTGAATTAGTGGCCAAGCCCGCAGAGGTGTCCGCCGCCGATCCTTACACCGATTTGGCTGTGCTGAAGATCGATGCATCTGACCTGACACCGATCGAGTTCGGTGACGCGAACGAACTGCGCAAAGGAAGCTTCGTCATTACTCTCGGTAACCCGTATGCGATTGCGAGAGACGGCAGCGCCGCTGCAGGCTGGGGCATCGTCTCCAATCTGCAACGACAGGCACCTGCTGCCGAGAGCAGCGAACCGAAAGGATTGCAAACCAAAGAAAGCCAACATCAGTTCGGTACTTTGATTCAAACCGATGCGAGACTGAACCTCGGAACCAGCGGCGGTGCGCTGGTGAACATGAAAGGACAAATGGTCGGCCTGACTACTTCCTTAGCAGCGCTGAGCGGTTATGAACAATCGGCAGGCTTCGCCATCGCAGTCGATGACATGTTCAAACGCGTCGTTGAAACTCTGCGCAGTGGACGCTTGCCGGAGTTCGGCTTCCTCGGCATTCAGCCGGAGGAACTGAGCCCCGATGAAAAAGCGATCGGCATGCGAGGCGCCCGTGTCAGTGTCGTCGTTCCGGGAATGCCGGGTGCAGAAGCGGGACTCCACCCTGAGGATCGCATCGTGGAGATCAATCACGAACTAGTGACAGATCGCAACGGGCTGTTTCGACAACTTAGCCAGTTGCCTGCCGGCGCTGAAGTGGAACTGCTTGTCCATCGACCGCGCCGCAGCAGCGCCGACTATGTTACGTTGCAGTTGAAAGCGAAGCTCAGCAAGAAGTTTGTCTCCACCTCGCGCCCCTCGTATGCCATTCATGGCCCTAAATCGTGGCGAGGCATGTTGGTTGAATACGCAACCGCCGTTCCGACCGAATTGGCTCGCGGCGGCATCGTACCGCGCCGAGCCAACATCAAACTCGTGGTCCTGTCCGTAGATCCCGATTCGCCTGCTTGGAAGGCCGGGCTGCGAGCCGGCAACGCACTCCTAGCTGTACAGGGCAAATCAATCGAAACACCCGACGCGTTTCACGAAGCCGTGGCCGGTGCAAAAGGTTCTGTCGTATTGCAAGTCATGCGAGGCGGCGAGCGCATCGAACCGATCGTCGTAACCGCTCCTCCCGAAACACCCGAGCCGATCAAAGATTAACCCTGCGAGTGCGATTCATTACCCCTGACGGCCTCCTTGATCGCAGACGATTCTATTTGTCCGCGGGCGTTATCTTGCGAATCGCCTCGGCCGTTTCAAATGAGGGTTTGAAGTTCCCGGGACGGTGACCGAGAGCAATATCGAGAGGCGTCCAGCCGTGCTTATTCGGTCGATTCCAAACAGCAGGGTCAGCCCCCTTTGATGCCAGGAACTCGACGACGCGCGGAAAGTTTTTGTAGGCTGCACCGTGCATCGCTGTTTCACCGTTTGCATCCACGTTATTCAAATCGAACCCGAGTCCGATCAAAAACTCGACAACCTCCAGCGATTCCTCTTCTGTACCTGCAGTCTCTTCAGGCGCGAGCGCACCGAGCCCCGCAGCAGCACCCAGCGCCGATGCACCTTCGGTATTGGTCAGCTTCGGATCAGCACCGAGTTCCAGCAGTAGCTTGATGTACGCCAAGTCTGCCGTCATCGATGCCATGAAGAAGGGCGTCGCCCCTTTCTTGGCCAGCACACCCACTCCGCTATTTCCCTTATCAAGCCTCGCATTCACATTCGCGCCGGCTTCTATCAGTACTCTCGCAAATTCCAGACTGTTCATCGGACCGGTACCGTTCGGAGCCGGATCGCCGTCATCACCTTCACCGCGATTCGGTTTGCGCACCCAAGTCAGTGCATGAAGCGGAGTGAATCCCGTTCGCTGATCATTCGGATCTGCGCCCGCTCGTACCAAGTACATGGCCGTCTCAAAGTTCCCGTTCTCGACCGCCAGCATCAAAGGGATCGTTCCGTTGCGAGGCGGTTTGTCGCCTGTCGCGCGACGCGCATCGCAACCTGCGTTAACCAACAACTCCGCCACGGGCGTTCGTCCGGATCGCGCAGCAAAACACAGCGGATTGAAGCCCGAAGAGAGTTCGCAGTTCGGATCAGCCCCGGCCTGCAACAGCAACTTCACAACATCCGTATGCCCTTCATCGGCCGCCCACATCAACGCCGTCTGTCCTTTGCGTTCTTTTGCGTTCACATCCGCGCCGCGCGCGATCAATAATTCAACGACGGCGGATCGACCTGTGCGCGAGGCAGTCATGAGAGGCGATTCGCCTCCGCCGATCGCTTTGTTCACGTCAGCTCCTGCATCAACTAATAACCGCACGATCGCTTCATTGCCGCCGGTACATGCAGTTGAGAGTGGAGTCACTTGATATCGATTGGTTGCGTTTACTTCTGCACCGCGAGCCAATAGATCGCGCACTATGTCCGGTTGATCGTGCCACACAGCCCAGTGCAACGCGGTCATTCCGTCAGCTTGCGGAGAATTGATCGCAGCAGCATCGGATCGAGCAGACAGCTGTCGAACGCGTTGCCAATCGGCTGCTTCGGCCGCAGCGGCCGTTGTCTCATGCTGCTTTGCAGGCGATTGAGCTTCGCAATCGGAAATAGGCGATTGCAAACAAAGAAGCGAAAACAACACGACGCGCAATGTGGCTCGCTTGGAAACTCGAGTCCATTTGAACGCATCGTTTTTCAAGCGCAAGAGCTTCACTGGGTACGTCTTTTCTTCGGATCAAGCATGATCAAATGCCGAGCGGTTCAAATAAGTCATCCAACCTGCCGTTGCTGTCGGCAAAGGAATCGAGCCGCACGCCGACTTTGTCGAGCAGCGTCAGGTGCAAGTTCGCCAGCGGAGTGACTTCGCGATAACGCACATGACGCCCGCCGTGCATCTTTCCGGCCGCGCCGCCTGCCACCAGGATCGGCAGATTCGTGTGGTCATGCACATTGGGATTACCCATTCCGCTGCCGTAGAGAACCAGCGAATGATCGAGCAACGTGCCGTCGCCTTCCGGAACCGCTTTCAGCTTTTGCAGGAACTCAGAGAACAGAGAGACGTGAAACTGATTGATCTTGGCAACCTTGGCGATCTTCTCCGGATCGTTGCCGTGATGCGTGAGGGGATGATGCGGGTCGGATACTCCGATCTCCGGATAGGTGCGATTGCTGGTCTCGCGCGCCAGTTGGAACGTGATGACGCGCGTTATGTCTCCCTGCCATGCCAACACCTGCAGATCGAACATCAATCGAGCATGATCGGCATACGACGCAGGCACACCTTTCGGTCGTTCCAAATCCGGTAGCGCGTCCTCCGCGGCTCCACGTTCAGCCGTTTCGATACGTCGTTCGACTTCGCGTATCGTATCGAGATACTGTTCGAGGCGCCGACGATCAGAAGGCCCGAGCGACCGTTCGAGTCGGCGTATATCTTCTGTGACCGAATCTAACAAACCCGCTCGACGCGCCAGCGCCGCGGCTCGCTCCTGTTTCGATCCGCCGTCACCGAACAAACTTTCAAATACCAATCGCGGATGCGCTTCCGCGGGCAACGGAGTCGTGGGGGACGACCACGATAGATTGTTCTGATACACACATGCATAGCCGTTGTCGCACTGGCCGACCATGGCTGTCAAATCCATCGCCAATTCCAGCGACGGCAACTGTGTCTGCGTACCGATATGCTGAGCAGCAATCTGATCGACAGTGGTTCCCAAGTAATAATCAGAGCTCTCCGTCAATTTAGCTCGCGCCGCACTGAGGAAGCTCGAGTTCGACGTCGCATGCGAACCGGGATAAGCATTCCGCAGTTCAAGATTGGTGATCGCCGTTACATTCTGCTTCACAGGTTCAAGAGAGCTGAGGATCGGCGACAGCTTATCGAGCGAATGCTCATCAGGCGGAGTCCAACGGGTGACGTCGCAGCCCATCGGCATGTATACAAACCCGAGCCGACGAAGATGGTTCGAGCCCGCAGGCGTGGCGGCCTGCGCAGTCAGCGCCGGGATCATCGCGTCGAGCAATGGGAGAGCGAGCAATGTTCCGGCCCCACGTAGAAAAGTACGGCGGGGTAAGTGCTTTTTCGTAACGATCACGGCGTTGACCTCCGTTGAAAGGCTGCGCTGCGGACAATTCCTTTGACGATGGTCGAAGACCGAAAGCCCGCGTCGCCTGCATCGCGAACAATTCTACGAACACTCGGCGCGTCGTGATGATCTAGACCTCGACCCAGTGCATAGGTCATCATTTTTTCAGTGAACGCACTTACAAACGGCTCGGGCGAATCGACCAGCGCTTGTTGCAATGCATCAGCGCCATTCAGTTGACGTCCGTCAGGCAAGCTACCCACTGAGTCGACCGGATTATCCCCGTCCTTTTCTCGCCATCGTCCGACTGCATCATAATTCTCCAGCGAAAACCCGACCGGGTCCATGAGATTATGGCACACCGCACAAGCTGCGTCCTGTCGATGCTGAGCCAACCGTTCACGAATCGGCAATGATGCTGCAATACGATTGTCCGACAAGGCAGGTACATTCGGCGGTGGCGGCGGAGGAGGTGTGCCGATGATGTTCTTCAAGATCCAATTGCCGCGAATCACCGGCGAAGTCCGCGTAGCATACGACGTCACCGTCAATACGCTGCCTTGTCGCAATATACCGCCGCGATGCGAATCGGGTTCCAGTTCCACACGTCGCCAACGTGATCCCGACACATGCGGTATTCCATAATGATCCGCCAATCGTTCATTCAGGAACGTGTAATCGGCTTTAATCAAAGTCATCAGGCTCAAGTCGCGCTGAATGACATCGGCATAGAACAACTCGGTCTCACGCCGAAAACTCTGCCTCAGGTTGTCATCGAAATCCGGAAACAATCGCAGGTCGGGAGTAATCGTTTCCAAGTTTCTAAGGTGCAGCCATTGATCCACGAAGTTCATCGCGGAGGACATCGCGCGCGGATCGATCAACATGCGATCGACTTGCCGCATCAACTCGGCATCTTCAGATAATCGCCCCGATTCGGCGCTCTTGAGTAGCCCTTCATCCGGGATGCTATTCCAAAGAAAGAATGACAAGCGCGATGCCAACTCAAAATCGCTGATCTGAACTACCGTGCCCGACGGAACATCCGGCGGATCGCGTTCGATGCGAAACAAAAAGTTCGGGCTCACGAGGATCACGGCCAAACCCGCTTCGATGCCGTCGTCGAACGAACCTGTTTGACGAACTTGCCGAAAGGTTTTCAGTGGTCGTTCGAGATCATCGCTACTGATCGGACGACGGTAAGCAGAACGTGCCAGCGCCGCAAAGATCTTTTCCGCGCACGCTTCGTCCTCGGCGGCCGATGCAGGCCTCGCGATAAAGACGCGTCGACGACTGGGCAGCTCCACTGTCTCGGGCTCTGAGGCTTCTATCGGTCCGACGATGGTGACTTGATACACCGCAGGGCCGATGCGCGGATGGCGATGCATGTTGAAGTGAGCTTGATACGGGCGGCGACGCGATTCGGACAGTGAGCTCGGATTCTTCACGAATGTCACGCCCAGCTTGTGAGGACCTGCCGGTACAGTGAATTTCGAATTCAGGTTGCGATCGACGAGCGAAAAATCCTTTCGTCCTGGAGGCGGTGATACCGTGTGCTCACCGACTAATACACGATCGAGCAAAATATGAAGGCGATGCTCTTCTGAGAGTCCTTCCACTTCTTCGTTGCGATCTCGCATCAAACGGACTTGTACTTCGTACTCACCGCTGCGAGGGAAGTTGAACGGAATGAGCATGCCTCCGCGAGTCCCGAGCGGCAAGCCTTCCAATTGCTCTTCCTGAGTCACATCCGGCCGCATGCGAAACGTTTCATTCACGCCCGTTGCAGGTGATCCGTGCACAGCCATGCGCGCGATCTTCTCGGCCGCCGTCAAATATCGATTCAGTAACGTCGCCGATAGATCGCTGACCGTGATGTTGTCAAACCCGTGGCTCGACTCATCCGCCGGTAACAGTGACTCGATGGCCACATCGAGATCCAATAGATCGCGAACCGAGTTCTTGTATTCAGTGCGAGTCAGACGGCGAAAGCTCTCGATACGGCCGAACTGCGGATGGGCGGTGAAATGCTTGTCGAGCTTGTCAGTAAGTTCTGCCAACATCGCACGTCGATCTTCGGGCGACATGGCATGTCGCTCCGGCGGCGGCATTTGTCCCGTCGCAGTACGTCGTACGATCTTTTCCAAAACAGAAGTGAATGATTCGACGTCGGTTGCATTCACTGCCGTAAGGTTCAGGCCGCCTGCGGGCTCTGATGCTGAGTGACATTCCACACAGTGCTTTTCCCAGAGCGCGACGAGCTGTGAATCTTGCGCCGGGGCGAAACGGACCGATACGACGAGAAGAAGTGCGATGAGGATCGCTTGCTTCGTATGGCAGAGGCATTGGCGCTGCGACATAGTGCAGACCCGGTTGGTGACCGGCACCGCATGAGGATGTTCCCGCGAGCTGGGGACTTGCGTGTGGTGACGGCGAGGCTGGAGCCTCGCGGGCAGTGCGTGACGAGGCTGGAGCCTCGTCACGAGGATATTGTCGTCACGAGGATGTCACGACGAGGATATCGTCACAGAGATGTCGTCACGCGAATCTTGGCTGCGGAGAAAACTGGAGTGTAGTAAACGGCCTTCAGTTTACTTGCTATCCAGTTCGAAGTTGATCGTGTTCGACTTGTTCTCGACCTTTACTTTCAGAGACCCTCGCTTGCGATATTTCGCGGGGATTTCGACAAACTCAGTCGAGACCACTGAACCGTCATCAGGCAAATCGTTTTTGGAAATCTTCTTGGCAACAATATCCACGTCATGTTCACCGACCATTGCCCCTTTTTTGTCTTGGCTGAACTCGAGTCGATAGAAGCCTTGCGCATCCGTTTTTCCAAGCGAGTTCGAACCGCCGGGCGTGAGAGGATTAAAAGTGACTATCGCGTTGGGAACCGGCTTTCCGTCGACTGTGACCTTGCCGCTTACATCGACCAATTGCGGACCACTCGAGCCGCATCCGATCAAGCTCACGAAGACAGGAAGGAACAACAATACCAAAGTTGTGTTACGCATGTTTCATTCAGATTCAGAAGATAAGGAATCGATAACGCGGGAAGTGCTCCGACGCTGAACGGACCACTCAGATGCGAGCCGACGACTAAAATGGAGCGGCTCGCATCGATGACTCACGATTTGCGTACACGCAAGTTCAAGGTTCGCTTGCCGACAGTCAGTCTTAGTTGTTCAGTCCGCTGACTTCCGCTCCGTCATTGATGGTCGCAATGCGTTGGTACAGGCCGAAAGGACCACTGGCCGTGATGCCCGGATCGGTGAAGTTTGTGTTGGTGTGTTCGATACTGTCACTGATAAAGCGTACCGATCCATCTACGAATCCAAACTGGGCTCCGCCGGTATGATAGCTGTGAAACGCCTTTTGCTTTTCTCCAGTCGCTTGCGGACCATTTAGCTTGTGACGTGTGGCACGCAAATGGAGATGCGCTCCGTTATTTGCAGGGCCGGAATTAGTACACAAAGGTCCGCCGGCAGTAGTGATATTGCCGAGCACGAACTGTCGATCGGAACCTTCGCTGCTGACTAACGGTCGCCAGGAAACTTCTCCGATTGCGATCGTATTCGAAGTGCCGTCCGTGACCGCAGCCATCGTTCGAGACTCGTTGACGACCAGCAGACCATGGTTGCGAGCGCCGCGGACATTGGTCGAGCCCGAGACTTGGCACCACTCACCATCGAATGATCCTATTACACCGCAATAACTGGAAACAGCTAATGCGGCCGTGCCATTAGCATTCCCGCCGTTGTTAGCTGCGGTAGTCGGTGAGAGATCCGAAGGACAACGGAAAGTCGATATGACTACAGCACAGGCCGCCGTGTTCTTGCCGGCCGGGTCGGAGCCCGTGCCGTAAGGGTGATAGCGAAGGTCGATCGCGTTATAGATCGCTGTCTGTTCGATGTAAGGGAGGATCGACGCAGCCCATGACCAGCCTCCGTCATAGGCCAAAACATTGGTGGCAACCGTGTCGCGAAATCCTATGGGAAATTTTTTGTACGCAGATTCATAGTTGTGAAGCGACAACGCTAGTTGCTTCAGGTTGTTACTGCAGCTCATCCGACGCGCCGCTTCTCTCGCTTGTTGTACAGCCGGCAGTAAAAGACCGACCAAGATCCCGATGATCGCAATAACCACCAGCAACTCTACTAAGGTGAACGCTGTGGACTTTTTCATGGTACTTGCCTATCCCTGCAATTTTGATGACAGAACGTACATCTAATAAAGACGAGACCACTAAAAAAAGCTTTCGCCGCACTAAAATCAACCCTAGGGCCAATATTCCAACTTAAGCAGGCCATCCGATAAGTCTCAAACCAACTCGCTGCCAACCTTTTTCAAACGTTGAATGCGTTCGGAATGAACGTCGATTCGTCGCTTCCTGAGCCGATTTAATTTTTCGACAGATCGCTCAGCAATTCTCTTCTTCATCGATCGTCGAACGAAATGCACGCTGTACGCAAGTGTGGGGCCAAAGTGCCGAACGCCGCCTTTCTCCAAGCATTTGTTGATGTTCAGACGACTACGAGCCCGGGAACCGGGATTAGTCACGGCGAAATCCGTCATAGAGCCCGGCCTTAGCGCGGGCCATGGGCGTGCTCGAAAAACAGAACGCATCCAACGAGAGTTACTCTAGACTTAGATGGAGATAATGTTGGTTTTCAACTGTTGAGCCGGCGACTTTCGTTGACCGTCCTGTACTTTTCGGCTAGCCTAAAAAACAGTTTCGACTAATCAAAATCCCTGCATCTGACCCGCAGTCGCTCGGCTGCAGCCGGATCGCATTCTTGATCGAATACGAATGATTTCCAGCTCTGTGCAACGACTTCTCATTGTCGGTTTTCTTCTATTCGTTGTGAGTTGCAGCCGTGACGGAACCCCTTCCGGAAATGGTTCAGCCAAAACGGATGCAAAGCTGCGAGCCGGAAGCAACCCGATCCAAATCACTGCCACCGTCGGGATGGTTGCGGATCTAGTGCGCGAAATCGGTGGTTCCGAAGTAACAGTCACTCAGTTGCTCGGCGCCGGAGTGGACCCGCATTTGTACAAGCCTACGCGAGACGATGTCCGTTCGATCAAGAACGGAGACTTGGTCATGTACAACGGTCTGCTGCTGGAAGGAAAGATGGCTGAAGTGCTCGAACGCTTCGCCAAAGAGAAGCCGTGCATCCCGGTCGCTTCGGATCTGAAATTGCCGGCAGAGTTGGTCGCGGCTCAAGATAGTCACCATCCCGATCCGCATGTGTGGATGGATGTCAGCCTCTGGGCTCAAGCCGCTGATCGAGTTCGTGACGCGCTCTCCGAATTCGATCCGGACCATGCCTCGGACTACGCCGCGCGAGCCGCAACGCTGCGCTCGAAACTCGATGCGCTGCATGCATACGGTCGCACCGTCATGGCCGGCATACCAAGTGAGAAGCGAGTGCTGATCACGTCGCATGATGCGTTCCGCTACTTCGGACATGCCTACGGTTTAGAAGTTCAAGCAGTACAAGGGATCAGCACGGAAAGCGAAGCCGGACTGAAGCGCATCAACTCCCTGGTGGACCTGCTGGTCGACCGCAAAATAGAAGCGGTCTTCATTGAGAGCAGTGTACCGAAGGAAAGTATCGAGTCGTTACTCGAAGGCGCAGCAGCTCGCGGACGCCAAGTGAAAATCGGCGGCGAGCTCTTCTCCGACGCAATGGGAAGCGACGGAACGTATGAAGGCACCTACATCGGAATGATGGATCATAACCTCACGCAGATCGCTCGCGCCCTCGGTTCGACTTCAGTGCCTGAAGGAGGCTTTAAAGGGTCCGCGACAAGATCATCAGAATCGGTGCCTGCGGATAAGACACCATGAGCTCCGGTTCCGATCAGAGCGACGCGCTGAAGAGTGTTATGCAGAACGGTCCATCATCGACCGGCGCTTCGTCTCTGCCGCTGTCTGTTCGCGATGTGACGGTCGCTTATCAGCGCAAGCCGGTTTTGTGGAACGTTACGCTCGATGTGCCTGCGGGTAGTTTGGTCGGACTGGTCGGGCCGAATGGAGCGGGTAAGAGCACGTTGCTGAAGACCGTGGTGGATATGGTCCCGCGTGTTTCGGGGAGCGTGCGCATCTTCGGTGAAGAATATCGTCGCGTTCGTAAACGATTGGCCTATGTGCCTCAGCGAGAGAGCGTGGACTGGGACTTTCCTGCGACGGCCCTCGATGTCGTGCTTATGGGGACTTATGGTCGACTCGGTTGGTTTCGGCCGGTCGGTTCGACGGAACGCAAGGCGGCGATGGAAGCGCTGGCAGCGATGGAGCTGGAGCATTTTGCGCATCGCCAAATCAGTCAGCTCTCCGGCGGACAACAGCAACGAACCTTTCTGGCGCGAGCACTCGTGCAACAAGCCGATCTGTACTTGATGGACGAACCGTTCGCGGCGGTCGATGCAGCCACGGAGAAAGCGATCGTTCGTTTAATGCGCGATCTGCAATCGGCGGGCAAGACGATCATCGTCGTGCATCACGACTTACATACGGTACCGGAGTACTTCGATCACGTCGTGCTGCTCAACACACGACTTGTTGCCGCCGGCCCCACCGAGCAAGTCTTCACCAAAGAGAATCAGCAAAAGACCTACGGCGGCAAGCTCACGCTGCTCGATGAAGTCGGCGAAGCCATGCGTCGTCGCGAGGAGCGCTTGCAGCCATGAACGATTGGTTGAGTTCATGGTCGCGCGTCCTATCGCTCTCTGATTACAACACACGTGTCGTTCTGTGCGGAACCACGCTGCTCGGCATCGCTGCCGGTTTGACCGGCGTTTATCTCCTGCTGCGCAAACGCGCGCTGCTGGGGGACGCGATCAGCCATGCGACACTTCCCGGCGTGGCAGGTGTCTTTTTGTGGTCGGTCGCCGCAGGTGTCCCCAAATCGTTGACATTGCTTCTCATCGGAGCTGCGGTCACCGGATCGCTCGGTGGGTTGTGTGTGCTGGGCTTGCGACACGCCGTCAAAATTCGCGAAGATGCGGCGCTCGGTATTGTGCTGTCTGTCTTCTTCGGAGTCGGCATCGCGCTGCTCGGCATTGTTCAAAAGTTGCAGGGTGGCAATGCCGCGGGACTCGAGAGTTTCATCTACGGCAAAGCCGCTTCCATGACATGGAACGACTCGGTGCTGATCGGTTCAGTGACAGCAGTGGTACTGATCATCGTCGGACTCTTTCAAAAAGAACTGAAGATCCTCTGCTTCGATACCGAACTGGCTCGCAGTCAAGGTTGGCCCGTTCTCGCGCTCGATTTTCTCTTGATCGCGATGATCGTCACCGTCACGATCGTCGGGCTCAAAGCAGTCGGCCTGATCCTGGTGATTGCATTATTGATCGTACCGGCGGCAGCCGCTCGATTTTGGAGTCATCGACTGCGCACGATACTGATTTTGAGCGCTGCGATCGGAGGCGTGAGTTGCGGCGTAGGAACGTTGATGAGTGCAGCAGGGGATAATTTGCCGAGCGGACCGATGATTGTGTTGGCCGCGTGCAGTCTATTCATCTTCAGTTTCGGATTCGGCAAAGAGCGCGGCTGCGTTTGGGATTGGTTGCGGCATGCAACGCTTACGCGACAACATCACATTCAACATTTGCTGCGCATGGCCTATGAGCAGTTAGAGGCCGCCGGCAAGCTCAACGATGCCGCCTCATCGCGTCCCACCGAAACGGTTCCTCTGGCTCGTATCGCGGCGACACGCGCCTGGTCAATCAGTTTCACTCGCCGTACGGCAGCCCGCGCCGAGCGGCAGGGCCTGGCTACGTCACTCCCGGATCAAAGCTTGCGTCTCACACCGCGCGGCTTCGTCACCGCGCGCAGGATCGTTCGCGACCATCGATTGCTCGAACACTTTTTCTTGGATCAAGTGCAGGTCAGCGAAGGAGGTGCGGACTTGGGTGCCGACTATCTGGAACATGCCCTGATGCCGGAACTTGCCTGGCAATTGGAAGGTCAGTTGGAAGGACGCATTCCAAGCGATTCCCCCAGCGGTCTACCCTCCAGCCCGCATCGCATTGAAGCAGCCGTCGGGGAAGATCTCGCAGATCATTCGGCAAAGAAAGAGATGACCGAGTCAACGGAGAAATCCGGTGACTGATTCGCTGCTCATTACCGCATCGGCTTCACTGCAGTCCGTATTCAATTTGTCTTGGGACGATGACGGCTGGATCATGCTGGCCGGCGCACTGTGCGGCATCGCTGCTTCGCTACTCGGAAACTTTCTTGTCTTGCGCCGCCTCAGTCTGCTCGGCGATGCGATCAGCCACGCCATTCTTCCGGGACTGGCCGCTGCATTTCTCCTGACCGGCCAACGTCAAGGCTGGGGCGTATTCCTCGGAGCGTCTGCAGTCGGTTTAGCGACGGTGGTCTTGGCAGAGCTCGCGCGGCGCTACGGCCGTGTCGATGAAGGAGCATCGATCGGTGTCGTGTTCACTTTTCTCTTCGCGCTCGGATTGATCATGATCGTCCGCGCAGCAGATCGCGTGGACCTCGATCCGGGTTGTGTACTGTACGGTTCCATCGAAACCATTTTCTTGGATACGATCGAGCTCGGCAGTCTCGATGTCCCGCGGGCAGTGATCAACCTCGGCACGATGACAGCGATCAACTTGCTGTTTGTCGTGTTGCTCTATCGACCGCTGAAGGTCAGCACCTTTGATCCGCAACTGGCTCAGGCTCAAGGGGTACCGGTAAAACTGCTGCACTATGTACTGGCGGGCTTGGTCGCCATCACCAGCGTGGCCGCATTCGAGTCAGTAGGCAACATCCTGGTGGTCGCCATGTTCGTCGTGCCCCCGGTGACGGCATGGCTATGCACCGATCGACTCGGACGAATGATCGCGCTCAGTACCGTGTTTGCATCGCTGTCGGCTGTGCTCGGTCACTTATCGGCCATCGGAGTGCCGGCGCTGTTCGGATTGCAGAGCACGAATACCGCAGGCATGATGGCGGCGGCAGCAGGCGCAATCTTAACGCTGGCTGTTTTCTTTGCACCGCGCAAGGGACTCTTGTCGCGAGCCGCATATCGCTTTCGAGTCTCGATGCGCATCGTGGGAGAAGACATTCTCGGATCGCTCTATCGAGCAGAATCGGCCGGAGATACTCAGCTCTCAACCGCTGACTTGCAGAAGATGCTCTACCTCACGCCGCTGCGACTTAAATTGGCCGTGATGAGGCTGGCAAGGCACCGTTGGGTGCAAGTGTCCTCAGGTTCGGTTCGATTGACCGATGATGGTCGTGCGACGGCACAGAACCTGGTTCGTGCTCACCGATTGTGGGAACACTATTTGTCCGCCGAAGCTGGGCAAGCAGATCACGACCTGCATGCCGGTGCTGAACAATTGGAGCATTTCACGAATCGCGATTTGCGCGAGCGCCTGCATGCAGAGAGCAACGCAGTCGCTACGGACCCGCACGGCAAGAGCATCCCGCCTGAAGCGGAAGCGCCGCGTCGCAAAAACTAGTTGGGCAAGTTGAGATCCGTCTGGTAGTCGAATCCGATATCGACTACGAACAAAGTATCTTCGAAGTCCAAGTCGCCGCCGCCGATGAGGTCTTCAAAGCCGACGAGCAGCAGGTTCGTATTCGGAATTTGAAATGCGACCATGTGCTGGATGCCGTCGACGTTCAGTGACTTGTCATTCCAAAGCTTGACATTCCCTCCGCTTGCACCGTTCGAAATCAAGAACAGACCGAGCTGCCAACCTGCACCGCCCACTCCGATGTCGACAAAGTCGCCGGTCTTCAGCGGGTCACTGGCTCGACGCGTGTACTGAGGAACACCCAGCATCCACTCTTGACCCGACGCAGCCGGTTTCGAAGCGTCCGGGAAAATCAGATAGGCCTGGCCCGGATTCGGATCTCCGGCTTGAGTGAAATCGAAACCGAGACTGTTGTGATAACCGGCACCTTCATCGATGAAGTAGATACGAATCGTCTGATTGGCTGCTTGAGGCATGAACAGTTTGTCAGCGTCGAGCTTAAACGAGCCGCGTCCGTCGAAGGCTCGGCCTGAAACGAGGTGATCGGTGATGATGCCTAACACGATCGGCAAATGGACTTGATTGAAGGTCTGAGATCGAGCATCCGAACCTGACAACATTACCGGCTGTATCGGTTGTAGGCCCAATGGTCGAGCACTCGATTGGACAGGCGATTGCGTTTGAGCCGATGCCGATGGACTTGTCGCGATCGATGTCACCAAGAGAGCGAGTGCACAAAGCAGGGCGAAAGCAGTGCGAATCATGTTGTTGTCTCGTGTTGCAGACCGATACGGTTTCCGAAACGATATCTGAACCCTACCTCAAAGAATTTCTGCAAGATTCGCCGCCGAACAGATATTTTTGAGCGATTGAGAGGGCGTGTTCGCCCAATGCAAGCGGTATCGCGCAAGGGGGATGCTGATTTAATCCACTTCGAGGGATTAAGGTACCAATCACAACCCGAAGCGTAAGCGAGGGACCCGCATCCCTCGCTTACGCTTCGGGTTACGATTAAGTCAACAAGTCCCAAGCCGTCCGGTGACACCATCAATGTTGCAGAACCGGATGGCCGCGCCGTTCCGCTTGAATTTAATCAACAAGCCCATGCGTTTTCGGGTTTTGATGGAAAGACTGCGGTGAAGGCCTCCAAGAAGCGACGAAGAAATAACGCGGCGTCGTCGCGTGTAAAGCCCGCAGGGTTCCAGTTGATGGTCGAGTAGAGTCGTCCGCGACACAGCGCCAAACACAATGCCGCGTTGGTATGCGATCGTATCGGTGGACACGCCGTCGTTTCCATCAACAGCGAATCACCGACGCGGCGATCACCATCTTCACTCTCGAAATAGCGATCCGCGCCGCGATAGAAGTCGCCTGCGTAGGTGAGCACGACACCGGCCATATTTCGATTGGCTCGGACAAAACCTTTGAGCATCTCATCGACGGCGGCGAACCCTTCGAGTCCTTGCCAGAAATCGCCGATCACCTGCTTGCGCTTGATCCACTGCATCTCGGCGCGAACGGTGCTCAAGAGCACAGACCAATCTCGGCACTGTGAATGAGTACGACCGATAAATGCGTAGCTCATCTTATTGGCCGCCGACATTCGCAACGACTGTTTGTCTCGCAGATCATACGGCAGTAGAACGCGAATTCGACGTCGCTCTCCGCGCACGCCACGCTCTTCATTCCACTCGCAACACAGCTTCAGTAACAGAGGCACTTCACCACAGAGCCGCTCCCAGATCACGACAACCTTGCAGAACTCGCTCCGTTTCGCTCTCCGTGAGTCGATCGATCAAGTAGGGGTGAAGGCGATCATCGCGCTCGACCGAGCATCCACGACGGATCGAACCGGCCAGTGGTGTCGGCTTCTGCAGAAAGAAGTAGTGCATATTGCGAAGACGTTCGACAAACGTCGCTGTCACTCGTCAGCCGGACGCGACCGAAGCGTTCCGTGCTGAAGCGATTGAGCAACTGCACGTAGTGAGGTCGATCGCGACCGTTCATCGGACGCGCGCATGCACCGAGCTTGATTCGCTCAGCAGAGCATAGACCGCGACACTTCCACGAAGAAATGCCTCAGGCCCACACCGTCGGTGACCGAATGATGCACCCACCAGAAATCGTGAGCCCTCGTTCGTCTCGTCATACCAATAGCGAGCCCCGGCTCTCGTGTGAGATCAAAGGAACGAGGTAGTCCGTTGATAACCGGCGGAGTCTCCGCGGCACTTAGCCATTGCGGTCGATGATGCGTACCGGCTGCCGGGCATTGCGACGTCCGCGATCGAGCACCAACCGACTGGCCAGCATTGGATTGATGCACGGCAATGCGCAACGCGAGCTTCACCGATCTCGATCAAGCGGTCCGGCGGAAACCGCTTCGGCGAAGAACGTCATCGGTTGAGCGCGTCGTCCGCGATGAGATACTCCTCCCGGCGGCTCAAGGAAGCGGGAAGATCTCCCCGCGGCTTCGTCACGCGGTGGATCGTTCCGAAGTCGATCTTCTTCTGCGACTGACGATCAGCCATGCGCATGCCGCCTCGCCGCCGCCGATGACCAGCGTCTGGCCTTGAATCAGATCGAAGTGGGGACCGCCATGGAAACAGCAGAGGTCGGCGACATCATCGGCCGTGAGCGGTCGGCCGCTCACCAATCGCCGCATCGACGGCTTGAAATACGGCCTCCGCATCCGGCAGTCCCTTGGTCGAATCGCCGGGAAGCCACCAGGACCTGCCATTACGACATTGACATTGATCCCTTGATTGCCGAGTTCGAGAGCCAAATGTCGCGCCATGCTTTCCAGCGCCGCTGATGCTCCGATCAGTCCGTAATTCGGCAGAGCCAGATGCGAACCGTGGCTGGAGAGCCAGTATCTGCGGCGATAGTCGGCCGCGATCCGAACCCGACTGCATCAGCGGCAATGGGAGCGGCGAGCAGCATGGAGCGCTTGCACATTGGTGTTCATCGTGGCTGCGAAGTGCTTCGGTGTCGCCGCCATCAATGGGCGAAAACCGCCGGACGCTGCATTGCTCACCAATATGTCCAGTCGGCCGAACTCGTTGCCGATGAACTCGACCATACTTAGCATGTCTTCCGGCTCGCTGACATCCGCCTTGATCGTAGCCGCGCGACGTCCCAGCCCGGCGATACGATCCGCGGTTTCTTTCGCCGCCGTTTGACTTTCGTCGCAAAGTTGATGATGACATCCGCGCCGGCCGGCGAACTGAGTGCGAAGCGCAGCGTCCGATGCCGCGCGAACCGCCGGTGATCAATGCTACTCGGCCCGCCAAACTTGTCATGTCACCGATTCCTCACTCGACCGCGCCGCCTTCAACTGTGTTGCCGCAGACTCTGCGATTTCGAACTGTTGCTGTACAAATGACTGAAACGCGTAGAGTCGCTCTTCGCCGCCCCAGCGTTTCCGGCGTGCAGGAGCTCCGCTCGAGTCCGGCTTGAATGCTCGCGAAGATACCGAGGTCTTCTTTCAGAATTTGTTTCGTAACCAAAGCTTCCACAATGTTCCACACACGAGCGGCCGGACGCAGCCAACCGCGGCCCGGTTTCGGACGCTTGCCGAATTGCCTGACGATACCGCACGAATGCGAGGCATCGATAGGCATGACACAATGACAAAGGCTGATGGAATCGGTGAACGAGAACAGCAAGTTCGGAAAGACATGATGCTGGCTGTAGTCATCGGTGACGCGATATCCCAGCAATCGCTGCATCACGTTTTCCACTTTATGGAATGCGATGTCGGAACGGGTATCGGTACTGAAAGGCAGCTTGGTCTTCAGCGCGGTACGGTTCGGATGCAATTCATGGTCTGATCGCGATTCGCCGGGATCAACTCGGAACGAGTTCGGGTGGACCGCAGGCACGTGATAAGCTTCCAAAGAGTTCTCTATCGGAACCTTCCAGTTGGCCGGGTACTCAGGTCGCCATGCGAACGTCGGTTGCCAATCGGAACCGAATCGCTCTTCGATGACTCCCGCGAACTCTTCGCCTAATTGTGACCTGAGTGAGATCGGATTCTCTGCGATGCTCACGAATACCAACTGACCGAGCCTCTCCACGTGGTAGCGAGGCAGTTGAAACTGCTCGCGATCGAAGGGCATGAAGTTCTTCGGTTCGGGGATGCGACCTGTACGTCCGTCGCACTGATATTCCCAGCCGTGGTACTGGCAGCGCATAGACGGCGATCGACCTCGAGCCAGCGACGTGAGCAAGCAGTGTCGATGCGCGCAAGTGTTCGACAGCGCAGTCAGTTTGCCGTCGAAGTTACGAATTTGCACCGCTTCGCCTGCGATGTCCAGCGTGAGAAAGTCCCCCGGCACAGCCAGATCAGACAACGTGCCGACGATGTGCCAGAACGGTTTCAGCACAGCATTCAACTCGCGACGGAAATGGTCGCGGTCATGATAAGCCGTTGGAGGCAGCACGTGCGGTAGTCGTTGATCGTGTACAAACATGATGCTGCCGCGCGCCTGTTAGTTGTTACCGACCACTTGTGCCGAAGCGGTCCGCTGCGATGCTGCAGCCGCCGCGACCCAAGCCGCTTCGTACCCTCGCACATCGACGATCACTGCTCCGTCTACTCCGTAGAGAGTAAAGTCGAATGCGGCACGATTGTGATCCGAAGAAATCAATCTCGCATGAACTTCACAGATCTCGCCGGCAAACGGCATGCGACCTAAACGCAATTCGGCGATGCGAGCGGGGAGGGCAGTACCGGGCGCAATCTTGTGCCAAGCAAGTATTCCGACGGTGAAGAGGCAGGCATCAAGCGCCGCACTAGGCGATACCCAGCCGCCGACGTCGCGCGCGCCGCCGGCTAATTCAATCAGTGCAGGAGCGGCGATCTTTCCCACAATGCCTTGTTCGGTGAGGACGAACCCGCGCAGCCGACGCAGCGCCGGCCCGATCGTGAATTCGGCCGATTCATCCGGAAACCGAGGTCGCTGCCAAACCGTGTGACGAGCAAGCGGGAAGCGAACAGAGCCGTTCGTTGCCGGCTGGGTCATTTCGATCTCGGCTGTGAAGTGCACGCGGTCTGCTTGAACAAGACGTCCGTCGCGAGCATGAAAATCGCTGCGAAGTTCGGCGATGATCGCACCCGATGCGGAACGACGCGTCAGGATACGAACCTCGCGCGGTGCGTCGGAGAAAAATCGAAGAGCTTGAACGGCTTCCAAATTTCGCACAGCCAGCCCGCCGCGGGTCGACAAATGACGCTTGGCTCCTTCCAGCAACAATTCCGCACCGATGACGATCGGCAACAGCGGCTTGCCTTCGTATCGATGTTCGTTCAAGAACGGATCGAACCTCGGATTCAACATCGCTGTAGATAGGTGCGAACCGTTTCCATTGTCTCTGCTGCCGGCGAGCAGCGGCGTCAGCACGCGCTGCGACTCGGAGTCGGGAGCGTAGAAAAGCCGATAGTAGCGATCATCGGTGATCAACACTTCCGATTCAGGCTGGCCACCTTCCAGTTCACGAACCAAGTGCAACAGGCCTTCCGCGGCCGGCATGAATTGCATCTGGATCATCTCCAGAGCCAGCTTGGTTTCGGGTTTGGTCGCCATCCCTACGTCGCCCCAAGCATGCCAATGGAAGGCAGTCGTTTTCACTTCAGGTCGACCACTGCGGAACCAATCGAGCGTCTTGCACAACATGTCGTTGGCCGCTGAGTAATCGGTATGGCCGTTCGCGCCGAAGCGACCGCTGATGGATCCGAAGCCGATGAAATGTTCGAGCGGATCATCGCGCAGAGCATCCATCAGAGCCAAAGCGCCGTCCACTTTGGCGGCAAAGCACTGATTGACTTTAGCCTCTTGCTTGCGATCAAAGCGAGCATCTTTCCCGACTCCCGCACCATGCAGCACGCCGTGAATCGGTCCCGACAAAGCTCGAATGCGATCCATCGTCGCCGCTACCTGCGCGCGATCCGCCACATTGCATGAGTGATAATGGACATCCAACCCTTGGTCTCGCATGCGGCGGAGCGTAGCGTGGATTTCCATCGCCTTCTCCATATCCTGCCATGCATCAATCGGATTCTTGCCTGCAGCGCGAGCTTCGCTCATCACTCGCACTTTCAAGGCTCGCAACCCTTCGTCATCGAGCGACGATTCATTCGCGGATAGTTGCGGTAAAGGTTGCGTACCGACGAGATGCAACGTCAAGTCGTATCGCAACCCTAGCGACTCGGCGACATACGCCGTGATACCGCGAGCCCCACCGGTGCAAATCCAGTTTCCACCGCGACGTACGTGACTCGTTCGACTCTTGGCGATCGGTCGTTTGACGGCTCGCAACACATGTCGCGAGCCTTGACGATAGGCTACTTCCATATCGAAGTTGGGAGTCGCGGCCTCTCGCCAGATCGCGTCGACAATTTCCGCAGGAGATTGTTCCGTTGAAGTATCGACGATCTTGATCGGTACGGTTCGGAAGCCTTGCACCCAACTTTCGATCAAAATCGACTTCAGCAATCCGGCTAAGCCACCTCCCTCGATGGAATGAACTCGACCGCTGACGCCGAAGTCACCACCAAGCGACGTCACGGCCGTCAGGCTCACATCATCCATCCAGCCGCTTTCGACCATGCGAGTGTGCCAGCGCTGACACAACCAGAAGAGGCTCATCAGGCCGCGATTACGCCTGCTCTGCCAAGCTGCAGCATCAAAAGTCGTCGCTGCATCTGCATCACAAGCAGTCATGAGGAACAGATGTCGAATCGGAGTGCGAGCATGCAACACTTCAAATCGTTCGGCAAGATCATGCGGATTGTCGCTGCCTGACCAGCGAGTCACCGACACGCCCGTTGCGCGCAGTCGGGCCTCAAGCTGCGCGGCTGCCGGATTGTCGCCGATGATGAGCGCCGCACCCGACCAATTCGGATGACGTTGCGGACACTCCGGCAATGCATGTGGAACCATCCGCAAAATGAAACGATGCGCGATCTCATCGTTATCATTGCCGATCGCACCTACCGGTGGATCGATTTCTTCAACGGCAACTGCTGTTGGAACGGTTGCATCACTTAGCAATTCCGCATCCAAGGGATTTGCTGTCGGCGTTGATGTGATCAGCGGCGACTTAGCTATCGAATCGGAGAGCAACTCCGATACGGATCGCAATGTACGGAAATCGGACAGCACGGCGCGATTGCCGCCGGTGAGATGTGCCGGGAACTCGAACATCTCACGCAGCTCACCGAACAGTTGAGCTTTCTTGATACTGTCGATGCCCAAGTCAGCTTCCAAGTCAGCATCCAAATCAACGATCTCAGGCGGATAGCCGGTCTGTTCCACAACGAAGTTGATCAGGAACTGCTCAAGCTGCGATGAACTCGGAGCACTGCCGGCGGAAACCTTCGTCGAAGGCTGTCCGCTCAGCGTCGCAACCTGCGGTTCAGCTTCAATCGCTACCGATATGGATGCGGACGATTCATGCACCGTCAACCAGTCCGCTTTGCCGGGCAATGTGATCAGCAAGTCGGCAATGTCGCGCAGCGAGCGGAAGCGGTCGAGTCGCAAAGGTGCGGCAGTCGTCGCCGCTTCCAGATCGAAGTATTCGCGCAGCTCACCGAAAAGCTGGGCTTTCTTGATGCTGTCGATGCCGAGATCGGCTTCCATGTCCCAATCCAGGTCGATGATCTCCGGCGGATAACCGGTCTGCTCTACGACAAACTGCACCAGGAAGGATTCAATGGCAGGTCGACGATTCGCAGCAACGTCGACAACCATCGGCGAAGGCTGCGGCGCAATCGCTTCAATGCGAACCGGCGGCTGAACATGCGGCAGGTTGGATTCGGGACGCGCGGCGGCGAGGTTGGCTTCTTTGCGAACACGGGAGGCATCGAAGTGAATAGGCGGAGCTGCAACACTCGGTCGTGATTCATGACGCGTTTGCAGCCCATTCGCCTGCATACGCTTACTGGCTCTTCGCTTTTCGGTTGCATCGAAGTGCACGACGCTGCCGACTTGGAACGCAGTGGAGTCATTGAACTGCGAATCGACCCGCGGTGTGTCTTGAATCATTTGTAGATAGGTTTCAGCCGCAGCCATCTGTCGTCTTGTCCCGCGCCGCGCATGATCGACGGCGATGCAAGTGATCGCATCCGGCGCAGTCTGCTGCACGAGACGAGTCAGCACATTCTGCGGTCCGACTTCGACGGCGTCGGTAACTCCGTCGCGCAACGCTCGCTGCACGAGCGAAACGAAATCGAGCGGCGAGACGAGTTGCTTGACGAGTCCTTCTCGGATGGCATCGGGATCCGCTTCGTATCGATTCGTCACGCTGCTGAGCAATGGAATGCGAGGTGGAGAGATTTCGAGTTCTGCGAGAGCCTGCTCAAACGATCTCTGCGCCGGCTGAAGTGCAGGAGTATGAAAAGCCGTCGGAACCGCCAGCGTTCGGCAGGCGATCGAGTCTTCGTCGAGCATCTGAGCGAACTGAGCTACGGCCGCGGTCTTGCCGCCGACGACCGTCTGCTGCGGTGCATTGATGTGGGATAGATAAACCGGCAGTCGGCTTTGGCCGATCCGCTTCCGAACACTCTCCGCATCGGCTTGGATGCTCAGCATGCTGCAGCCGCTCGGTACATTATCCACGATCGATCGACATCGATGTCGAGTCGCAACGAGCGCGGTGGCAAAGTCCCAACAGCCCGCAGCGATCATGGCCGCAAACTCTCCGAAACTGTGACCCGCGACAACATCAGGCGCGAATCCGCGAGCTTGCAGAGATCGCATCAGGATCATGTCGGCCACGAGCATAGCGGCTTGTGTATGCCAAACGTCTTCACCGAGCGCCGATTGCTCGCCCCATGCCAACTCTGCAAAGCTCGGTTCGCCGAGAGCCTTCAAAGCAGCATCCGCTTCGGCCAGCGCAGATCGCGCAGGCGCATCGCACTCGACCCAGTCAGCCAGCATCCCGAGATACTGCGAGCCTTGACCGGGAAACATCCAAATCGTTTTACTCTTCGCTCGCCGTGGTCCCGTCCAGAATAACCCTTGTTCGGCTAGGGGGACTCGACTGGAAGGCTTGCCCACTTGGCCCGCAAGCGTCATCAATTTTTGTGCGTGATCGGTCGACGTCAACAAAGCAGCCGCTTTGCATAGTTCACGTGACGGAATAGTTGCAGCAACCGACGACTTACTATCAGCAACGGTTTGCGACCAGGTCTGACGGGAAGCAGTTCTCAACTGATCGGCGAGTTCATCGAAGCTCACAGCACTGCGCAGGATGGTCACGTCATTTTCATCCGCCAATGCTTCAGTGACGACCTTACGTTTCAATGCGATCGGCTCCGCATGTATAGTCGAAGAAGATCGCGTATTCATTTCTGAAACGTTGCTGACGACCGTCACATGGGCCGGTCGAATGGTCGCCGACAGGCGAAGACCAGTATCTGTTACGCGAGTGATCTGCACAGTACTGCGATCCGATTGGGGTGACTCGATAGTCGCGGCAATGACGTCCACCAAGGCCTGAGCACCACCCAAATCCCCGCAGACTTGAGACGCCTTCGAGAGAACATTGCGTGAACCGCTTGAGTCGCCGTGGACGTATTCGGCGGTGACCGTATCGATCGTGCACAAAACGCGATCGCCGTCGGCTTGCGCATCACTCAGTCGCTTCAAGACGAGCAACGCGGCTCCTTCGCCTGGAATGAAACCAGGGTCATGATTCTGAAGTTGCAATTTAATCAGCGAGGCTCGATCCAAAGTTCGGTGAGCAGCCGCGCAGAGCACTTGTTTGACGCTGCCGCTGCGAAGCAAGTTAACGGCTGCATCCAAAGCGGCCAGTCCTGAAGCCGGACCAGCATCAATGGCCGCAGCACCTCCCATCAAATCGAACGTCTTGGTCAATCGTGATGCAAGTGTGCTGCTGGTAAAGCTGCCGGTCTCATCGAGCAGCGCGGGATAGGCTTTCAAGAACGCGGCTTCGTATTCTGCGAACAGCGCATCGGCAACGGAGGTTGAACATCGCAACCGCGAGCAAACGGCGCCGAGATGATCGCGGAACTCGGGGAGACGCAGCCCGCCGTAGAGCGCATTGCCGAAATCACCGCCGAAGCAACCTCCCACCACGACGGCAGTATGCTCGCGATAACAATTGTGCTCGAGTACACCGGCTTCGCGCAGAGCTTGTTCTGCCGCTTCTAAGAGCATGAATTGCAGCGGGTTGGCTTGAGCAATTTGCTTCGGCGGAATCTTGTGTTTTCGCCAGTCGTACGCGAATCCGTCTGCTCTTCGAACACGAGCCGCTGCGTAGCTCGGTCCCAAGTCGATCAAATCCGGTGCGGGCGGTTGAGCATTCGATCCGCTCAACAGCGATTCGAACTGCGCGACGTCGAGAGCGCCCGGTGCTACGAGACCTCGTCCGATAACGGCAATCGGTTCCGAGCGATGACGATGAGTTTTTAAGGGCCGATGCAGAGCAGGCTCAAATTGATCGACCACAACGTGCACGTTCAAACCGCCGATGCCGAACGCATTGACGGCGGCTCGGCGCGGCGAACAGTCGGTCGATTGGGGCCACGGCAAGGCTTGTCGAGCCACGACTAACGGAATGTCATCCCAAGGCACCGAAGAGTTGAGCTGCGAAACGTTGACCGACGGGGGCACACAGCCATGTTGAATCGATAGGACCGTTTTCAGTAAGCCTGCCAGACCCGCAGTTTCGAGCGTATGGCCGATGTTCGACTTCACACTGCCGACGTGGACTTGTCTCTCGGCGGGCACATGCTGTTTAAAGTACGAGGCCAGTGCTTCCATCTCCGTGGCATCGCCGACTTGTGTGCTGGTCGCATGCGCTTCAATCATCTGCACAGTCGCAGCCGGTACGGTGGGCGAGTAAGCTCGTTCAACCGCTGCGAACTGACCTTCTTTGCGAGGAGCCCACAATGATCGCCCCCGTCCGTCGCTCGATACGCCGATGCCGCGAATGACCGCTTCGATCTTATCGCCGTCGGCAATCGCTCGCTCCAATGTCTTGATGATGAAGACCACATAGCCTTCGGAACTGATGAGACCGTCGGCTTCGGCGTCGAAGGGTCGCGAGCCGCGAGCGCTGCACGATTGAGCTTGCGAGAAGAGAACTAGACTGTCCCCTTTGTTGAATGAAGCTCCGCCGACGATTGCCGTTTCAATTTGATTGTTTTCCAGTGCGGCAGCCGCCAGCGCCAGAGCGGTCAACGATGAAGCGCAAGCAGCGTCGATCACCATTTGCGGACCGTTGCATCCCAACACTTTCGCAATCAAGGCCGCGGCATGTTCCGCGGCAGTTCGCGGACGTCCATCCGTTTTGGGAAGAGGTCGCCCCGCACACATCGCAGCGTGCAGTTCCTGGCGAGCTTTCTCGCGAGAATCCTCGGGCAATGATCGCCAATGCGTGTTGTTGTCGAGCAGCGCGAGATATTCATCGCTGAGCAATCGATAGGCGAGTTCACCGGCCGCGTTGGAACCTCCGCTATGTCCGATATAGATACCGGTGCTACCGGCCGACCACTGATGCGGATCGTAGCCTGCATGCTCACAAGCTCGTACTGCCGTCTCACACAATATCCAATGTGCTTCGTCCCATTCGGCGCGTTCGTCAGCCGTGACACCCAGTCGGTCCCAGTCGATCTCGCGACTGGAAATCAAACCGCCGACATCCGCGTACGTTTTGCCACGAACATTCTTACGAGGATCGTAGTAACGCTTTCGATTCAAGCGTTCTTCAGGCATGCGAGTGACGGCATACCCACCGCTGCGCAACAAGTCCCAGTACTGTTCGAGATCATCTGCACCGGGAAGTCGACAAGCCATTCCAACTATGGCCAGTGGTCGATGCAGCGAGTTTTCGATGGTCTGATCTTCAACAGCCGCTACGAATTGCACCGGTTCGCGAAGCGTTTCGACCGCAGTGGAAGGAGAGACGCTGCGCGAAGTGTTCGAAACGGATGCAGCAGGCCAACCGAAGTTCTGCTCGACCGCGTACCGAGCCAGACGGCGCATCATGTCGTAGGTGATCAAAGGAGGATTCGATTGTTCGAGGAATTGCTCGGTGTGACTGCGATCAAAGCCGGGATCGGTTTGAAAGTAGCTCGCATAGCTTTGCATCAGTTCGCGAAAGGCGGCTGCGTCGACGGCTGTAGAGGCCTGCTGTTTCTCTCGGAAAGATGCGCCGGGTAGTTCGGCCAATTCATCGACAATCGCACGCTGCATATCGCGCAGTAGAACGGGACGGGGATGAGTCAAGTGAAAGATCCGTCCGTGTGAGCGGCGATTGCAGACCAGTTCAATGATCGAACGAGCCACCCAGTCCACCGGCACGAGATTCTTCGTGTCATCAGCCTCGACTCCGAGTGCCAGTCGAATCAATTCCGAAGCGGACACGGACAAGCCCGAAGAGGTCACGGCCAACTGAGCTCCGGCTTTGAGCGGCGCATAGAAGCCGTGGAATGTGCTGGTGAATCCGGTCTGAGAATCTCCGACGATGATGCTCGGACGATAAATCGAGACGCTGCCGAGATGGCTCGCCGACGATACCGCGCGTTCAGCTAAGACCTTGCTGCGCTCATAATCGTTCGCATCGGCTGCGGCTTGAGCGACAGCGACTTCGCGCGCCACGGAACTGCGTATGGCTTCCTTTGAGAATCGATGTACATAGGCGGTCGATACATGATGAAAATCAGTGACTTGCAACCGCCGACACAAATCGATCAGATGCTCGGTACCGGTGACATTGCTGGTGAACGGTTCGCCGGTAACAGCGTCTTGCTGAAAGCGCACACTGGCCGCGCAGTGGATGACTTGCAAACGGTATCGGCTTAACTGAACGATGGATTGTTCGTCGAGACCGGCTTGCGGTTTGGTGAGATCGCCGCTGAAGACGAGCGGTTGGGGAGCATCTTTTGGTACAGCCCAAGAACCCAACAGAGCATGAGCTCTTTCCGCAGCATTGCCGCGCCGTTGCGAGCGGACGATGATGGCCGTCGCGATGCCGCGCTCGAGCAGCTCTTTCAACAAATAACGACCGACCAGTCCGGTGGCACCGGTCAGTAACACCAGGTTCGGCTCATCGAGAGAAGATCTGATCAAGGAAGTCACCGCACGTGTTGTTTCGAGCCGAAGGTTATGGATTCCAGTGAAAGCGACGGAACATGATCAGCCTCTGACCTTCGCTCATTTGTCGCTTTGGAACGATGCCGGTTCGACGAGAGAATCATCCGCTTTGAGTCGTTCGTCGATAATCGCATCGAGTACTTCATCCAGGTTCTCGTGAAGGCCGCCCTCGAGTGATTCCGCTTTGCAGAAAGCGTCGATCGCTTCCAGAGAGACCATTCGTCGAGAGCTGAGACGATAGTCTTTGGTTACGCTTTCTTTCGGATAGAGTCCCGTGGAATCAAAGTCTGTGATCTGCACCGTTCCGCGAATGTTGCATCCGTTCAGGCCGCCTGGGGTCGCATACGGATTGATATAACACAAGACGGACCGATCGCGAGAAGTCACGAACACATGCGTCTCCAAGCGGTCGGCGTCTTTGCCGACTCGTCCGCGCACGAATGCGAACTCATACTGTTCATCGTAACGACCGCCCGCTCGCAAGATGTTGTTCTTGAAGAGCAACACCAACGTGCGGCAATGTTCGGGCTTCAGTCGCGTCGGTGTCTGCTTAGTGAAGAGTCCGATGCTGTGGAATTCTTTTACCGCATTAGCGACGACCGGCTCGAAGGGTTGTGACATCTTTGAACCGCGGTACAAACCGGTGACAGCGATGGGGCGATGATGGAAGTAGAGTTTGCGATCGAGCCAATCTCGCCGCACGCGTGCTTGAATGCTGACGTAATGCTTGTCGAGGTAATCGAGAATCGCACCACCGGAGAGTTTCGGCAGACCGGCTTTGTCGCGAGTATCCATCGACAATCCGATCGCCAATACACTCTGTCGCGATGATGAAGGGAGTCGCGTGCCGGCCGATTCACGACGATCTCGCTCGGTCAGTACAGCGAGAAAACTTTTCATCTCGACCGGTTCATCCGCCGCAATCGTTTCGCAGGCTTCGCCACGAGAACGGAGATGAGCACTGGACAGCTCCGTGTCAGACTTCGGCAAACGGTTGAGAGTGCGCAGGTCTTTGAACTCGTCCACCGCCCTCAATACGGACGCCGGCCACATCAAAAGCAGGCAAGTCAGGAGACATCCTCGTATCGAGCGCATACCGAACCCCATTGAGTGTTAATGAACAATCATCATGACTTGCTTGTGAGGAGCCTGCCAGCGTCAAAACCCTCACATTCCCTGGCGCCCGGCAGTCTCTTCCTCTCTCAATCGTTACGATCGTTACAAGTTTGAACAGCCGTGCGCGCGATCGTTACGAGCAAGAATGCGGCCGCGATCAAAGCCCGCCGGTGGGAAACTACGGACATACCGCTGAGCTACGGAGAGATTCATTCCCATAACCTGCAGTTAAGGTCGCGGCACGGAAAAACTGCGTGATGGGAACTTCGCGTCGCAACCTGCAGAAGCGTCAGAAGTAGGCCAAGCTCCATAACCTTACGTTCGCTTTGGAACGGTGGAACGGGTTTATCTGAATAATCCGGTTTGCGGCATTGTGCCCGAGAAAATGCCTCGCGGCTTTCTGATGAACGGGGCGGTGCAAGGCGTCGATATCGGACAAGCCGAGAAGATGTGCATGTTCGCATCTTCCAACTGAAGCAGGGAAGGCTTTTCAGGAGCAGGTGCTCGGATGGTTGCACCACGTGCCGTTCATTTAGCAGCGTTGCTGTTACTCACCCAGGTCGGATGCGCCGGCCTTCAAGACGCTGAATATTGCGTCGCCAATTGGGCTAGGGCAGAGAGTGGTTGGTTGGCATCAACCAGCGTCTCTCAGCGCTGGACGCTGTCTGACGATTACGAACATGGTTGGAAAGCGGGTTACAAAGCCGCGTTGACCGGTCGAGCCTGCAACTTGCCTGCCGTTCCGCCTCCTTGCTATTGGTCGTCTAAATACCAAAGCTGCGAAGGCCGAGCTTGTATCGCCCAGTGGTACAAAGGTTGGCAATGCGGAGCCGCTGCCGCGCAAGGCACAGGCACTCCGCCGTTCCATGAAATACCTGTCGGACCACAAGCTCCCTCTGCTGCCGGTTCAGATTGCAAAGGCTGCGTTACCCCGGACAAGTGCCGTTACGACATGGAAGTTGTCGCTCAACCGGAATCGATCATACGCCCCGGATATGTACCGGGAGTCATTCCCGAAGCCGGTTCAGTGGTGATTCCGCAGCAAGAGTTATTGCCGAATCAACTTGAGGGCCAACCGCTCGGACTAATCGGTCCGTCGGGAAGTGCCCCATCTGATCCATTCCAACCTTCGATCCTCATGCCGTATATAGCGGCACCGGATCAAGGAGCTATCCGAACTGCATCGGCGGAGCAGTCTTGGGTGCGCTGAAGGGAATGCGCGACGTGTGAGTCCAGTGGTGTAAGTTCATCGATAGACAAGGAAGTCAACCGCGCGAGCCGAAAGCACGCTCGGCGATTCAATATCAGGGAAGATTCGCCATGACCATCAAATTGTCACCTGTGCTGACGTTGGTCGCTGCAACGATTGCAGTATCACTCAGCGGTTGCATGACCTTCACGCGCCACGCGGTCCCGGCCTATCGACTGCCGCAGCAGTTCGAAGCACCGAGCCATGCGGCACTGGAACCGATCAACTTTGCGATGCTCGGGCGCTCGCCGAAAAGCGAGTACCAGCTTGGGCCGGGTGATGTGATCGGAGTACTCGTCCAAGGCATTATTCCCCAGGCTGCCGAGTTGCCTCCGATCCTCCAAGGCCAGGCGACACTCAACGGAGTCTACTACCCGCCGACCGGTGTGCTTGAGGGACCGTCCGCAGGTTTGCCTCTGCCGGTCGGGGACGACGGCAAACTAGTGTTGCCTTTGACAAGACCGGTTGAAGTCGCGGGCATGACATTGTCTCAAGCAGCAGAGTCCGTTCGCCGTGCTTACGTCGAAGATCAACTGCTGAAAGAAGGTCGCGACCGCGTAAACTTAACTCTGGTCAAACAACGCGTGCATCGCGTGATGGTCTTGAGAGAAGACGCATCGCTGGAGAGTGCCAACTTTATCGGCCGCAGCAGCACGCTCTACAACAAACGAGGCAGCGGTCAGATTATCGACTTGCCGGCCTACGAAAGTGACGTGCTTCACGCGCTGGCAGCCAGCGGCGGTCTGCCCGGCGTCGACGCCTACAACGAAGTTTGGGTGCTGCGTAAAACGAACATGCAGCCACAGCAGATCGAACAAGTCAGCTATATGGCGAATGCCGGAGTCGCACCCGAAGAGATCATTCGCCAAACCGCTCAAGAGCCGCAAGCCATTCGTATCCCGCTGAAACTCTGCCCGGGTGAAACGATACCGTTCACGGAAGCCGACGTTACTTTGCAAGATGGCGACTTGATCTACATCCAACCGCGACGCATGGAGTATTTCTTCACCGGTGGTCTCCTCCCCGGTGCACAAATACCGTTCCCGCGTGACGAAGACCTCGACATCATCGAAGCCATCGCTCTGGCGAACGGATCCGTGGGCGGTTTCGGCGGTACGAGCTCTGCCGTGTTCCGCGCCGGTGCCGGACCGGGCAATGTGATTCCGCCGCGCCGCGTGTTGGTACTGCGTAAACTCCCCAATGGAGAACAACTGCCGATTCGCGTCGACTTGGCTCGCGCTATGAAGAATCCGGCTGAACGCATTCGAATCATGCCGGGTGACTTCATCATGATGTACTACACGCCGGGTGAAGGTGTTACGAACGTCGCGCTCAACTTCCTGAACTTCAGCTACGCGATCCCGAACAAGTAATCCCGACGTCGACAGCATTCACAGGCTGTCGATAAAAAGTGGAAAAAATCAGACCCGAGTCGTCTTGCGCGGCTCGGGTCTTTGTTTTGGCAACGGTGCACTCAGCGTCTAAGCACACCACGACCGCCTTTACTGCGGTGTTGTAGGTAAACAAGTGCGCATTACAAACCTTCATGGGCAGACTTACCATGAGCGTCTTTATCTTCTCGAAGGCTCTGTAGCTGCCGGCGGTAATTTCTAACAAGCGGCTGCCGGGACTCATTGCGATTTTTAATTACGCCGGAAATTCCATTAACAGCAGTGCACAGGGCACCTGTTTCGCATTAATCGCAATAGGCGTTAAAGTCGTTTCAATCGACTCTTTTCTCCCATGCCTCCGAACCTGTTTCCGTGTGCATGGGGTTTGGCGGACGCGGTTGTTGACATTCATTCGCAGCATGGTCAGAGTAGACTTTGCCTTGATTTTCTTGCGTCCTTTTCGTGCTTTTTGTTGACGCATCAGGCATATCAACGCGACGCCATTTCGAAGCCTTTTCGACCTCGTACTGAGTTTGAGCCACATGGAACGTCAAGAGACTGAGTCACCTGTAACAGGTTCCGGTTTGCAGTTGGACATTCTAGGAATCGTCCGGCGCCGTTTCTGGTGGCTGGTGCTTTCCTGCATCCTCGGTTTAGGTGTGGGATCGGCATACTACTTCCTCACTCCGAAGAAGTACGAATCGCGAGCCGAACTGCTGCTCATGCAAAACGATTCTGGCGATATGGCGTCGGGCACTAAGAATAGTGAGTCGAGCGTATCAGAAGAATTGCTCGCCACTCACATGAAGATCATCCAGAGCAATCGCATTGTGGCGGCCGCTTTGAACAATCACGGACTGGCTGAGCTTGAGTCGATCGTCGCCAAGACCGACGAGAAGACGACAGCCGTCGAATATGTGATCGACAATCTGTATGTAACAAGCGGAGGATCAGGTCGAGCCCGCAATGCTCACGTGCTGAACGTCGCATTCCGTCATACTTCGCCGGAAGACTGTGAAAAAGTGATGAAGGCGCTGGTGACCGAGTACCAAGAGTTTGTGAAAGTCAAATTTCAGGACATCAATATTCAAGCTGCGAACTTGATCACGAAAGCTCGTGAGGAGCTGGAAGACGAGATCACCAAACTCGAAAAGAACTATCGTGAGTTCCGCATGCAGAGCCCGCTGCTCTCGCATGGTCAGGGAGGCACGGACATCTACACCGTTCGCTACGAAGAACTGGCTGCGGAGCTGTCGCAACTGGCCATTCAACAAGACGAAGCGGCAGGCCGACTGAAGTTGGTGAAAGAGGGCTTGGAGGAATTTGCCAAGTCAGGCACTTTACAACTTGGAAAAACTTTCGTTAATCGATACTCGCAATGCCGAACGCCTCGGCATTCTCGTCACGGTGGACGCGGCAAGGCGGAGACGGCGGCATTCCAAGCACTCCAGCCTGAGCGCATGGCCGGTGCAACGGCTGAATATAGTTCACTGTTGACGATGAAGAGCAAGCTGAAGCAGTTGCTGGAAGACTTCGGTCAAGAACACCCGGAAGTCCGTGCCCTTCAAAAGCAGATCTCGGAAATGGAGACTTTCTTGGACAAACGATCCAAGATGCTGCTGGTTGCCGACGACGAAGTCAAACTCACTCCCGATGACGTAATGAAGGCTTATGTATCGATGCTCGAGCATGATCTGCGAGCACTCGAGCAACGCTCGCTCGACATTGAGAAGCAAATGGAGTCAGCGGAATCGAAAGCTAAGGAGTTGGTGGCCTTTCAATTGGAAGACGAAAGCTTGATCCGCGAACGTTCGCGTCATGAGGATCTCTACAATGCCGTGATCGAGCGGTTGAAGAACATCAATATGCAGAAGGATGCCGCATCGCTCATCCAAGAGGCCATCGAAGAGCCGGTGCTCGGCGAAAAAGTGGAACCGCGAGGCATTATCGCCGCTGCGATTTCGATGCTGAGCGCACTGCTGTTCGGAGCCGCGGGTGCCTTGGTCGGCGAGTTCCGCGATCGCAGCGTGCATGATCCGGCTGAATTTGAAAAACTGCTCGGTTCGCGAGTCATGGCTCACCTGCCGAACTTCCAGCGCGATCCCGAAATTCGTAAACTGCGAGGCAAGATCAAGAAACTCAATTCGCCGCTCGCTCCTACATTGCTCACTCACTTCGTCCCTGATTCACGAGCGAGTGAGAGCTTCCGAGCTCTACGCACTCAAGCTCTCTTCGGACTCGGGGGAGACCATCGCATTCTGGCCGTGACCAGCGCCAACCAAGGTGCAGGCAAATCGATGATCGCGTCAAACTTGGCTGTATCGATGGCCAATGCAGGGCAGGATGTTTTGCTGATCGACTGCGACATGCGACTCCCTCAGGTGCACAAGCTGTTCGGTGTGAGCAATGAAAGCGGATTGGCTGAGCTGATCGGCGGAGGTCGTGAGCCGCAGGATGTGATTCAAGCCTCACAGGTCAAGAACCTCTCGTTACTGACCTCAGGCGATCCTCCGGTGAATCCCGCTGAACTACTGAGCAGCCCGCAATTGAAGAATTTGCTCGATGCATTGAAAGAGAAATACACCTACGTCATTCTCGACTGCCCGCCGGTCCTGCCTGTTTCCGATCCGTCGATCATCGCGCCCATCGCCGACGGTGTGCTGTTGGTAGCTGTGGCCGATGCGGAATCTCGACCGAAGACCTCTCGCACTCGCAAGATTCTCGACGGCGTCGGCGCCAAGATTCTCGGCGTCGTCATCAACCGCAGCGATGACTTCCAGAGAAAATACGAGTATCGCGCTTACGGCTATGAAAGTAACGGATCGCAAGACCGCTACTTCGATTCGAAGCTGGAAGTCGCTCAGAAGTGAGCTCGTGCTCTTTCTTGTTTCCTAAAAACTTCAACCGGCGGTGCGGCATTCCGAATGCAGTACCGCCGATCGTTTAGCGGGCCGGCGTCAACTTTCGCCGAGCCGTCCTCTCGCCCGATGATCCGCCGACCGAACCATTCTGCGTTCAGGGTGCTGTCACCCACGGGCACGAAGTCCGCGCGCATCACGACAACCTATGAAAACTGAATTGAGAATTCGACGCTCGTGATTGCCTGGGGAATCACTGTCGCCGCGCTGATCGTCCTGTGGCTGGTCACCGCGCGACGTTACGGACCGCAGACCGCAGTCGGGTTCGTATTGCTGACGAGTTGCCTCGTCCCCACGTGGTGTCGCATCGAAGTCGGCGATTTACCGCTCGATGCACGCATGGTAGCGGTCATCTTTTCGCTCGCAGCATACTGCCTGCATCGCAAAGCGACCTTTCCTTGGCGATTGGGTCTGATCGATGCGTGCATGCTGCTGCTACTGGCGGTGCATGCTTTCTCCGATACGCTCAACACCGGATGGCAATGGACTATTCCACTCCGCATCTACGGCGAGTGGTGCGTCGCGTACTTCGCGGGCCGTCTGGCCATGCATCAAGAATCGTCGATCCGCCAGATGGTCGTTGTCGGAGCCGTGGCCGGTGCGATCTTGAACATCGGCGGCATCATCGAAGCATTGACTGAATTCCATCCGTGGGAAGCAGTCTACGGCGAGCGATTCTTCGACGGCATCAGCCGCACGTCGCGACGTTGGGGGATACTGCGAGCCTGGGGACCGTGCGGACATCCGATCTATTTCAGTGTCCTACAGCTTCTCTTCGTACCATGGACCATCGTCGCTTGTCGACGTCTTGTTCGACAGGGTTACCATGTGGGATGGCTATTGCCGCTGCTGATGATCACCCGGGCGTACTGAGCGCGAACGCGGGGCGGGATCGTCGGTCTGACGATCTGTGCGATCAGACCATGCTGGTCTTGATCCCTCGTTCGCGCATACCGATCTCCGTCGTATTAATCCTGCTGACGATCGGCGGACTGTCCTACCGTGAAACTGTATTGGATGCGTTGCACACTTGGGGCGGAGAACAGTACGAGCGAGGTAAAGTGCCCAGCGCCAAGGTCGATGACCAAGATGTTCAAGTAACGAGCGTGCTGAGCCGCATCTACATTTGGCAAGTCTATCGCCGCGCGGTTGTACGAGCCGGCTGGATCGGATTCGGAACCGAAAGCGTGACCGGTTTCCCGATCAATGTGCCGGTAGGTCCGGAAGACACTGCCGCGCTGCGCGAGATACGCTTTATCGATAACGAATACTTGCTGATGGCACTGCGATTCGGCTGGATCGGTTCGGCGCTCTTGGCTTCCGCTCTTGGTCTGACCATTGTTGCGTGGGGGTTGCGATCCGATTCGGTTTCGACCGATGTGAACCATCACGCCGCGTGGGCGTGCGGTACAGTTGCCGCAGCGGCGGCGATACTGATGACGGTTTGGATGCCGCACGACATCGGCTTTCCGCTGCTGGCGTGGATGGGAGCAGCCGGCGCAAGCGGCATACTCAAACTCTCGCGGGGGGCAGGCCCGGCAGTTCGCGATAGTTCACCTTCGCACAGCGCTGCACCGGAGCCGAACTGAAACGATGACCACTCCGCTCAAACCGACCTTCTTTCGCTGCGTCTATGCCGACGCGCAGAAGTTCATGTCGTATCGCGGTCGATGTCCCGCGTGGATCTACTGGTTGATCCTGTTGTTTCTGACTCCAGGTTTTCAACTAGTCCTTTCCATTCGCATTCAACGCGCACTGGCTCGCATTCCGCTGATCGGCAAATTCCTGCGGCGAGTGCTTTGGTACTGCACCACGATCTACTTCAACTGCGACATCGATCCGCACGCCGTGTTCGGCCCCGGACTGTATATGCCTCATCCGCAATGCATCGTCATCGGCGGAGAATGCGAATGCGGCAGCGATGTCGTCATATTGCAAGGTGTCACCATCGGTCGTCGCTCAAGCCCCGATGAACGAGTGCGATTGATGGACAATGTCGGTATCAGCGCCGGTGCCAAAGTGATCGGAAACATCACGCTGGGTACCGGAGCGCGCGTCGGAGCCAACTCCGTCGTATTAAAAGATGTGCCCGACTATCACATAGCGGTCGGCGTGCCGGCTCGCATGCTCCCTCCGAAGTCCGAACGAACGGAAGTGGACTGAGGTATGTCGGGGTTGAAGACTAAAGCGTGGCGTCTATTGAAACCACTGACCAATGCAGGACTGCGCGGATTGTCTCTATCGGGCCGATTCGTCCTGACGTTGTACATTGCCAAGTACATGGATATTCGCAGTGTCGGAGATTTCGGTCTGATCTCCGGCGCGACGGTTATTGGACCTGCGCTGCTCGGCATGGGATTCAATTTCTACTTGAATCGCGAGATCGCCGGCACACCGCCGGAGTTTCATGTCCGCCTCATTCGAGATCGATTGACGATCAGCGTCGTTTCGGCGATTTGCGCAGCATTCACCATCATGCTGCTGTGCATTCCATTTGCGCCGCAGATACCTTGGCTGACGCGAATCCTCTTTGGTTTGATCTTCATCATGGAGGTCGCCGCTTTCGACTTGCACATGTCGCTGGTGACCCTGAATCGACCTGTGCTGGCGAACTTGCTGCAATTCACTCGTTCAGCATTATGGGTCTTTCCCTACACTGCGGGAGCCGTCGTCTTTCCGTCTTGTCGAACGATGGATGCGCTGCTCGTCGCTTGGTTGATCGGTTTGGTGCTCAACCTCGGGATCACTTATTTCGGTTTGCGTGATTGGCCATGGGCACAAGTCGCAGCTCACAAGTTCGACAGCCGTTGGTTTTCAGATCGCATTCGCCGAACATGGTTCGTATACATGGGTGACATTGCACTCATCACGATTCAACAGCTCGACCGCGTGGCCGTAGCCGCCGTGCTCGGCATGACTGCCACGGGCATCTATGTCTTCTACAACTCGTTCGCTAATGCGGTGCAGTTATTGACGGCAGCCGCCGTGTTGCAAATGACGCTGCCCGGTTTGCTCGGTCAAGCCAAGCACGGCGACGGCCCCAGTTGGCGACGCATTCTGATGCAAGGTGCCGCCAAATCAGCAGTGGTATCCATCGTGATATCCGCGATTGCATTCCCCGTCATCGGTATCATCGTCACGTATTTGAATCGTCAAGAACTGAACGATCATCGTCTGCTGTTCTTAGCCATGCTGGTCGCCGTTCCGCTGCGCAGCATCGCTGAATTGCTGGGATCAGGTTTGTACACCATCAAACAGGACCGCGCCTTTGTTTGGAGCAACATTATCGGAGCCGTAGCTTCAACAGCGCTCATCACTTCCGCTTCTGCCTTGTGGGGCATGACCGGCACCGGATGCGCCGTAATCGCATCGGGACTGGTGGTCCTGCTGCTGCGACTCTACCTACTCGTTCGCGGTTATGCCGGCAGCTTCGCCGGTCGATTGCCGGCGGTGGAGCAAGCAGCCTGATGAACGGCGTGCGAGTCACCGTCTTTTCGAGACACTACGCCGAGTATTGCTACCGCTATGCGCTGGCTTTGTCTGAGAACTGTCGAGTGCAATTGATTCTGGACATCGACAATGTCCGTGATCAGTTCGGGTCGACGGAACTTCGATCGCGTGACAACCTGAATATCAAGATGTTCCGTCTGCGACTGAAGGGTACGGGTCTGTTCCATGCCGTGCGAGCCACTCTGGCTACGCTTCGCTTTCGACCGCATGTCGTCCATTTTCAAGAGATACCCGACGTCCTCCATCCGATCATTCAGCGCACGGTGAGCCCATTCGCTCGCACGGCACTCACCGTGCACGATCCCAATCCTCACTCCGGCAGCGACTCAGGTCTTCCTTCATCCGTGTATCGCTTGCAACAGCGAGCCCGAGAGAGTGCCGATCTGCTGATTGTTCACGGCAGTCGGTGTCACGCAGATCTTTGCAACCGCATGCCTCATCGCATCGACCGCATCATCGAATCGACGCACGGAATCCTCATGGAACCGACCGCCGAAGCAGCTCGATCAATCACAAAAGATCCGCGCATGATTCTCTGCTTCGGTCGCATGGAGCACTACAAAGGAATCTGCGTACTAGCCGAGGCGGCAAAGCTCATGACGGATCGCGGCATCGACTATCGCCTCGTCATGGCGGGCCGCGGTCCGGAGCTGGACAAGTATCAGGCCGACTTGGAATCTCTGCCGCAAGTCAGCGTTTTGAATCGTTGGATCTCAGCAGAAGAAGCGTCAGAGTTGTACCTGCAGGCAGGCACGATTGCGATGCCATACTTGAATGCGACACAAAGCGGCGTGGCTGCGGCCGCAGTCGCTAACCGCTGCGCTATCGTCGCATCACGAATCGGAGGTTTGCCCGATGTGGTGACGGACGATGTCAATGGGCTGTTGGTCGAACCGGGAGATGCCGAGGGCTTAGCCGCAGCGCTTAGTCGCATCGTCTCCGACCGCGCTCTCGGCAATCGACTGCGAGACGGAGCGGCCGAAGCGGCGAACGTACGATTGAACTGGAGTCGCATCGCTCGCGACTTGGCTCCTCACTTCCTCCAGTTAGCTGATCGACCGCGCTCCGGTTCGAAATCGAAAACAACGCAATCATGAATAAGCCTGCAGTCATCATTCGAGGCGCTTACGGCGAAAGCAACTTCGGCGACGATGTGCTGATGCTCATCAGTTGCGATGTTGTACGTCGCGCCTGCCCTGAACACGAAGTCATCTTGCTGTTCGTATCGCGAGTCCCTGAATCGGGATACCGATACGTTCAACGCATGCTGCCGGGGTTGCGCATCATTCACTTGGAATCAGAGGCTGCAGCAGACCTGGTCGTGTGGGGCGGAGGGACTCAGTTCTATTCGTTCGCTGCGACCAATGTCGAAGTGAGCAAGCTGACGAAGATCATGCGAGCTCTCTTCAACCCTGCCAAGTTCATGCACTATGCAAAACGATTGATGTACGGAAACAAGTTCGCAGCCGATCAGCGATTCGCTGCGCTAGGTGTCGGCATCGGTCCATTCGTGCCCGGCAGTTCGGCCGAGTCCTATTCGCGTCGACTCTTCTCAGGCATGGACTACATCGCTGTTCGTGACCCCGCCTCGATCGAACTCTGCAATGCGTGGGGATGTCACGGCGCGCAACTGCGCAGTGACTTGGCATTCTTGACCGACTCATGGCTCGGCTCCATACAACTTCCCGACGCGGTTCCGGGAAGCGTCGCGATCGTCGTGCGCGATTGGCCGCACAGCGCGGCAGGCACCGAATTGGAACGGTCCGCTTTAAAACTGGCCGATCAACTCCGATCCCAGGGACGCAACGTTGCGTTCGTCCTCTTTCGCAGCAGCGGCGATGATCGCTGGGAACAAATACTGGGTGAGCGAGGCGAGAGAGAAATCCTGCGCTGGGATCCGGAACAAAGTTCAGTTCATGGTTTTTTAGCTGAACTGGCGAAGTATGAAACATGGGTCACAGCGCGTTATCACGGCGCGATTTTCGGAGCCATCATCGGACGCAATGTTATTCCAGTTGAACTCGAACCCAAATTGACGATGGTCGCCGAACTATTGAATTCTCCTCTTTGGCAAAGTCCATTCGATGCGGACGCAGCCATGAAGATGATAGACGCATCGCGGAGCGAAGAATTTGATTCGAATTCCAATCGCACCGCAGCGGTCGAGGGTCAAAAGCAGGCAGCGCGACAGATGATTGATGAATTCAGTCGTTTTTGCCGCAGTGAGTCGCAGGCACGTCAATGAAGATCGTTCTCTCCAATACGTTCTATCCGCCGGACATCGCCGGCGGTGCGGAAGTCATCGCATCAGGACTGGCCCGGTATCTTCAAGCTCGCGGCCATGAACTGAGCGTCTTGACTGTCAATCGCGATCGAAACACGGTACGCGATCATGTCGAAGGGATCGAAGTCACGCGGCTGGGAGTTCGCAACTTTTATTGGCATCACCCGCGCATCCGTCGCCATCCGTTGTTGCGATTGATGTGGCATTATCGCGATGCTTACAACCGATCCATGGAATCATCGATCGGTCGCTTCTTGGATGAAAAGCAACCCGATCTCCTTTTCTCTCATAACCTCCCCGGACTATCGGCTGCACTATGGAAGGCAGCCGATCAGCGTCGCATTCCGGTCGTTCAAGTTCTGCATGATTACTATTCTCTGTGCCCGAGATCCACTCTGTTCCATCGTGGAACTCGTTGCGTCAGTTCCTGCGGAACGTGCGGCTATTTGAGACGGAATCATCGCGACTATTCGGCTCAGGTGGATACGGTGGTCGGAGTCAGCCGTGCCGTGCTGCAACAGCATTTAGATCGCGGTGTGTTCGCCGCAGCAGCCGAGCAATGCGTGATCCACAATGCCAAGCAGATCGGTCAGCAGTAGGCCGCCGCGTGAGCCGCAAGCGGACACTCCCGTACGATTCGGATTTATCGGCACGTTGACGGAAACCAAAGGACTGTCGGTTCTCTTGGAAGAGTATTTGCGAGTCCGCGATTCGCTGAAGCGAGAAACGGAATTGCTCGTGGCAGGAACCGGTGTGGCGTCGTACGAAAAGGAACTGAAGGAACGATTCACTCATCCTCAAATCGAGTTCCTGGGTCGAGTCAAACCGGAAGAGTTCTTCAACCAGATTGACTGTTCCGTCGTCCCTTCGATCTGGGAAGAACCGTTTCCGACCGTCGTACTCGAATCATTAGGTGCCGGTGTTCCGGTCTTGGGCGCTCGTCGCGGCGGGATTCCCGAGATGGTGCAGCACGAACACAACGGACTCCTATTCGATCCGATCGCCGACGGTGAACTCGGATCCGCGTTTGCCGCTTTGGCCGAAAATGAAACTCAGTTGATCACGCTTCAGAACCAGGCTCGTCCTTCGATCGCTCATCTGCTCGACACCGACGCTTGGATCGATCGATATGAGGCCTTGTTTGCACGAGTCGTCGAGCGAGCACATCTCAAGGCGAACTCAGCCTCTTAGCGTCAGCACGCTTATCTCAGCGACTATCTTCTCGCCACTCTTTTCTATCGCCTCTAAGAACGTCGATCTCAAGCATGTCGGATTCAAAACTAAACACGGATGCTAAGCGTCCGGAAGCATCGCGACCGCCGGAGTGGCGTGTGCTGTTCGCCGGCCTGCTGGCAGCCGGCTATCTACTGTTCGTCAGTATCGAAGCACCGATTCGGTTTTACATGGGACCGCTGGCGCAGGCCAAGGATCTGCTCTTGCTCAGCATCATAGGCTTGGCATTCTTCAATCGTCATTTGAACTGGCGATTGCTCTTGGCTTGCGGACTAGCGGCAGCGGCGGCCGTGTGGGGATTCTATATCAATCGCTCCGGTGCTCCGATGGCCGTAGCCTTGGGCGTCAAACAAGCCTTGCCGTGGTTAGCCGGTATCTCCATGGCCGCCATCGCACCGCCTGAGCAGTACATACGCACGCAACTCTCGCGTCGACTGTACGCGACCTTTTTCAGCGGCGTGTTCCTCTTGATCACGATGAGTTGCGTAGTCGACGCAGCTACCGGGGCGCTGCCTTGGAGCGGTTCGACACAAGAGATCATGGGGCAAGAGGTAGAGACCTCGCGCGAATGGTCCGCCGACTCCGTACGCCGCGTGGCCGGAACGGCCCGCAGTTCGTTCGATGCAGCGTCGATGCTGGCCATCTCTGCACTGGCCATGGGATTCCTCGTCCGGTCCAAGACTCTGCGAGTGATCGGAAAAGGAATAGCGATGGTCGCCATCTATCTGACCACATCCAAAGCGGCCCTCGTCGCGTTCGCTGCTTCTGCCTTGACCAACGGCTTTGCATTCGAGAGCGAGAATCCGAATCGTCTGCAACGTTTTCTCAAAGGCTCGCTATTGCTGGCCACTGTCACAGCCATGATCATCCTGCCGCTGAGTTCACTCTCTGAGCTCGACTCCGTGTTTCGCGATCTGCGACTGGCCGAAGGATTCAGCGGCGCGTCGTTCGCAGAGCGATTGGAGATTGTTTGGCCGCAGGCAATTCGAGATGTGCTCGATTCGACGGCCGTACTGGGCTTCGGCATCGGAGGTGTCGGTGCTCCGCTCAGCACATACGCGCCGGAGCTTTTCGTGCCGACCGACAACTTGTTCGTCTACTTGATGAACCTCGTCGGCGCTTTGTCACTTCCTGCCTTATTTTTCATCACCGTCGGATGTTGGAACCTACTGAAGAGAAAACGGTCTGCCGACCAGTGCCTGCTCGCCCTGGCTCTCTTCACTTTGAATTACGGCATCACAGCCAGCGTGCTGGAGTGCAGTTGGTTGAGTTTCTTTCTCTGCTTCGGCTGTGCGACCGGATTGGGATTCAGCCCGCAGACGCGGCGCTGACCGGACGCTGAACAGTTTTGGTTTCGCCTCTTTCGCATCTCGTATCGTCGCTCCGTTGAATCACTCACGCATCATTTACGATCGCCGCTGGATCGGCAAACACGGGATCGGCCGCTACGCAGCCGAACTCGCCAAGAGACTACCGTTTGTCGAATTGCCCGAACTGACAGGAAAGCCCGCGTCGATCAGCGATCCATTTACGATGCGATCGCAGTTGCGACGACACAAAGCCGAATGTTATTTGACCCCTGGTTTTAATGCCGTCTGGCGACCACCATGTCCCGTGCTGCTCACCGTGCATGACTTGATACCCATCGCTTGCCGCGAAGCCAAATCGTCGGCCAAGACGGCTTACTTCTACGCACTCCAGCGTCCCCTCATTCGCAAGAGTCCCGTTACCTTCACGGTGTCGGAGTTCAGCAAGCAGGAGATCATGCGTTATGCAGGTGTGAATGCAGATCGCATCTGTGTCACCGGCAACGGAATCTCCGATGATTTTTCACCGACCGGTAAATCGTTCATTCACGCGCGTCCCTACATCCTGTACGTCGGCAACCCGAAGCCGCACAAGAATGTGGCTTTGCTGTTCGAGGCATTGAGCGAGATCGTCAAACGCGAAGACATAGATCTCATTGCAGTCTGTTCGCGCAGCGATGAACTGGTTCGCCGATCCGTTCAGCTGGGTATCGACAATCGAATTCACTGGCGCAGCGGATTGTCTGATGCGGAACTGGCGGAACTGTATCGAGGCGCAAAATGCCTCGTCATGCCGAGCCTGTACGAAGGATTCGGATTGCCGATCGTCGAAGCCATGGCTTGCGGCTGCCCGGTGGTATGTTCGGATCGCACCTCGTTACCGGAAGTCGCAGGGGACGCCGGTTTTACATTTGACCCTGGACGAAAAGAAGGGTTGGTCGACGTCGTACTGACTCTACTTCAAGATCGAACTCCTCTCGCCGCCATGAGAGAAGCCGGTCTGCGGCGCGCCGCTTTGTATCGATGGGATACCGTCGCCGAGCGAGTGATCGAAGCGCTGCGTCGACATTCATTCCTTGCATAGATGGACTTCCGGACTTTATGAGTGACAGTGACAACAGTCCGATGGACGAACTAAGCCGACTACGGGTGGCAGTCGTTCACGATTGGCTTTCCACGTTTGCCGGATCGGAACAGGTCTTAACACAAATACTTGATCTGTTTCCACAAGCCGATCTGTATTCGATCTGCGACTTTTTGAGTGACGCAGATCGCAAGAGACTGGGAGGCAAGCGGGCTCGAACGACTTTCATTCAACGATTGCCCTTTGCCAAGAAACGCTTCCGGCACTACTTGCCTCTTATGCCGTTGGCGATCGAGCAGTTTGATCTGCGAGGATATGACCTGATACTCAGTTCATCGCATGCGGTCGGCAAGGGTGTGTTAACAGGCCCGGATCAGTTGCACATCTCCTATGTGAATTCGCCGATTCGCTACGCTTGGGATCTGCAGCATGAGTACTTGGCTCAGGCTCGCATGACGCGAGGCCTAAAGTCCATGATCACGCGCTGCATTCTGCATTACATTAGACAATGGGATGTAGCCACCGGCCTAAGACCGGATGTGATGATCGGCAATTCCAACTTTATCTGTAGGCGCATCCAAAAGTTCTACCGCCGTCCGGCTTCAACGATTTATCCCTGCGTCGACGTCGATGCTTTCTCGCAACCTGATATTGTTCCGCGAGATAGCCGCGAAGACTTTTACTTAGCCGCATCGCGTCTCGTTCCGTACAAGCGGATGGACCTGATTGCGGAAGCGTTCACTCAATTGCCGGAACGCAAATTGGTGATCATCGGGGACGGATCGGAGCGCAAGCGATTGAAGGAGGCAGCTGCGGGCCACCCCAATATCGAACTCATGGGCTATCAACCTCATAGCGTCCTCAAAGACAAACTGCGTCATGCAAAGGCGTTCATCTTCGCGGCCGAAGAGGATTTCGGTATCGCACCGGTTGAGGCTATAGCCGCTGGAACCCCGGTGATCGCATTCGGCGCGGGTGGGTCGACCGAAACGGTGCTCGACGGACGTTCCGGAATCTTCTTTGAACGCCAGGATGCCGAATCGCTTCGATCTGCCGTCATACGTTTTGAGGCCGGGGCTGTCGGCTGGAATGCAGAAGAGATTTCGCAATCAGCAGAACGGTTCTCAACGGCCAGATTCCGTGCGCAATATAAGCAGTTTGTGGCCGAGCATTGGGAAAAACACCGCAGTGCGAGGCATCTGACCGGCTCAACGTGATGAAAAACTAAAAAAATCTCGTGCGCGTCGCGGTTGTCTATTTCCCCTTAAATTCCGGATAGCAGCGACGAGAACTCCAGTATGAAAATCTTTGGGTGGCTCTGTCCTTCATTCCCCACGCAACACAGAAAAGTAAGGAAGAAAACCGTTTTTTCCGTGTGTATGATGGGGTCACAACCTCAACAACTTGCCTCACCAGGAAGCAGGCTTCGGTCACCTCTACAACAGGGTTGGCGCCAGAGGCCTGAGTTTCGATTCAAGCACAGTCGATTTTGCATTCGTCTTCGTTTGCGGTCGACTTTGACCGAATGGGCATAGGGAATCAAGATGCACGCGGAAGCAATCACGACAACCCAAGGTTGCAACATGGACGTCCGTAGATCCGCTATCGAACCAGAAACGACGTCGTTGCGTTCGGCACCTCCGGTGTCGAATGAGCCGAGTCACTTTCTATCGGTATCGCATGCTGTTTCTCAACGATTGTCTGCGCATCAATTTCAACGTGATCTCCGATCCGCTGCGCCTCTGCTTCTGATCGACGCGGTAGCCGGTTTAGCCGCAGGCGGAACGGCTGACGTGCTGAGCTGGATGATCTTCGGCAAAGCGTGTTTCAACGTGTTGGGCGTCGCTGTCTTGGTTCTCTGGACGTTGCTGATTCAGCACATCCACGGGCTTTATCCCGCATGCGGTCTATCGCACTCGCTTGAGTTTCGCCGCTGCCTGCGAACGGCGCTGATCGTCAGTACGGGAGCGATGGTCTTCGTGACAGCTCGCAACATCGATACCGTCATGGATGTTTGCGGAGTAGCTGTCTTCACTGCCGGCATTTCCTTTCTCCTGCCGGTGATGCGCTCCGTCGCTCGTTGCGTATTGGCGAAACAGGATTGGTGGACTCAACCTGTACTGATCGTCGGTGACTCGGCGCACGCTTCCGATCTTTATAGACGACTCGACAAACGTCGCAGCGAAGGCTTGCGCCCATTGGGCATCGCGTTCTCTCCGGACCGTCAGTGGAGCGACGAAGCTGACGGCGATTATTACATCGGACCGGTCACCGAACTCGAGGAGATGCTGATCGGAACAAAGACTTGTCGAGTTGCTCTAGCGGACCCGCAAGCGACGCGCGATGTCAACTTCCATGCTTACCACGGCATCCCGCATGTCACCTTGGCTACCGACTTGAAGTATCATCCCACGGAAAAGACTCAGCTCGTCGAAAGCTGCGGACGCGTCGACATTCATTGTCGCATGACTCTGATGAGCCCCACGTCGCTGGTTGCCAAGAGAGTGCTCGACTTGGCGCTCATCGCCCTCTCAGCACCGCTGCTTGTTCCGATATTGGCCGTAATCGCGCTGCTGGTCAAACTCGGTTCGAAAGGCCCGATCTTCTACTCACAAAAGCGAATCGGTTTCCAAGGCAAGACGTTTTACGCTTGGAAGTTTCGCAGTATGGTCCAAGATGCCGATGCAGTCTTGAATCGCTATCTCGCTGAACATCCGGAACTGCGCGACGAGTGGGAACGCGATCATAAACTAAAGAATGATCCGCGCGTCACGCGCGTCGGACGTCTACTGCGCAAGACAAGTCTCGATGAGATTCCGCAGTTGTGGAACGTAGTGCGCGGTGAGATGAGCCTGGTCGGACCCCGACCGATCGTGTCGGCTGAGATTGCCAAGTACCGCGAGCTGTTCGAACTCTACACGCTGGTCCGACCGGGGATCACCGGCTATGGCAAGTCTCCGGTCGCAACAATACCAGCTACGAAGAGCGACTGAACTTCGATCGCTACTACATCCAGAACTGGTCGTGCATGCTGGATATCTACATTCTCTATCGCACGATCAAAACAGCGTTGCTGCAAGAAGGCGCTTACTAAAGAGTTAGCTGATCCACAATCGGCGAGCATCCTCTTCGGTCCGAAGCTCGACATGATCGAGATGATCGGGACCATCCCAGCACCCATCTAAACACATAGCGGCGACGAAGTTCGGTCCCAGATCGAGCTCCGCCAATCGATGTCGCCGGCGGCAGACAACGGATCACAAACTCGACCGCCGTCATCTTCAGGCGACGTACAGCGCGGCTATATTCTGCTTCAGAATTGCCGAGCCCTCTAAACGTCGTTTCTAATCGTTCGGCTTGCGATGCGAAGTCATGCGGGACGAGATTGCCGCTCGCTTTAGCAATCGCCTCTTTGTAGACCCAGAGCCGCAACCGCAGGCGATCGGGGTCAGAGCGCGGCGAATCGCTTCTCGCTCTTGAGCGGCACAGTGCATCTCCAACGCACTCGTGCCATTCTTACTCGGGTAGCATTCAATATCGCACCCGATCTCGCCCACATGCCCGGCCCGCCGGTTCCGATCGCATAGCCACCAGCAACCAATCGCCACTGTGGCTCTGATTGAACGCAATGAGACGTGGGTCCGCGTCGAGATAGGGTTTTCCGTCGGCCGCGCTGGAGAATTACCACTTGAGTCGGTTGCGTGTTCAATTCGCCGGCAAAGGATCTTCAGCAGAGCGCGACAAATCGTAAAACGCTCGTGGCCTGCGAAACACGATAGCGTGCGGCGCGCTCTCGCTCGGATTCATCGAGCAGTAATTGAGCTGCCTTCAGATCGGCGGAAGGCCAGCGGATGCGCCTCATCGAAGCATGCGCCGCGGCTCAGGCCAGCACGAGACGCCGATCGCCGCTCCGGCCGAAAGCAGACTGGCACGAACACGACGGCCGCGATGCGCAGCGCGGACGCATGACGATCGCGCTGCTGTAACATACGGAAGACATCGAGCGCGACTTCTGATTCGCTCGGCTCGCCCGGTGCGATCGGCATCGCTTTCACACGTCCAGTCTCTTTACGGACGTTATGCGCCGAACCGGCCAGCTCGGAAACTCGCGTTCCGGGCTGAGCCGTCGCCAAAGTCTGATCGGCGATGCCGCTGAGCTCGACCGCCACTGCGGACGCATCGTCGAACAAAGAGCTCGTCGGTCGTTCCAGTTCTTCTTCGGACCACAGTAGCAACTGAACTCGCTCAACCAAAGTCGGGCGACGTCGCGGGTCCATCAAGCGGTAACCGGCCAGGGCCACTTCGGCCACTCGCTGGTCATCTTCCGGGCTCCCTTCGCCGTCACGCGCCTGTGCCGCCGATTCGCTGAGCACTGCGAATGACTTCCAGCCGCCTTTCACGCGGTCGGAGTCCGAGCAGGCGATATTCAGCAGCGGTAGCCACCACAGATCCTCGAATTCGAGCGGATGGACGGTGAGCAACCGTCAGGGATTCAGTGCCACGGATCTCCGACATTCCGGCAGAAACTGCAACAGTCGTCGGCGTGTGTAATCTGCGATGCCCTGCGGGTCGAGGGCTTCGTTCCAATTGGTTCGGTAGGGTAGTGGAGGGCATGGTGTTCAATTGGGCCAATGCAAAGCCAGGAGGTGCGTCGGCCTCTCTTTCGTTCGGATCAAAACCAATCTCGAAATCATCAATCTCGGTTTTGCGTCAATTCGGCAAACCCCGGCACTGGGCAGATGGTTTCGCCGCTAAGCCATTACTTACGCTTAATTCGGCTCGAGACGCCAGATTATTTGGCGCGGGCAAGGCATTTTTCTAGGCGGGGTAAACCACCCAAAAATCCCCAACTGCCACGCACGAGGGAAAAATCGCCCTTATCAGTCGCTTGCGGCATGAGGCTCACCGCAGGCGATTTTCCGGACTGCCCTATAGACATCCCCATGCGTCAAAAGGTTCCCCAATGCGGCCATATCTATCATTACGATCGGCTGCGGAGGAAAGTTTCGAGAGCGGATCGGGTAGCGGCCACATCGTGCACACGAATGATTTGGATGCCTTGCAGAGCCAGTGCGAGGGCGACTCCGACCGATCCGGCGGCAATATCCTTACCGCAAGCTTCGACAGCCTTGCGCACAAACCCCTTGCGAGAGTGACCGACCAACAAGGGCCGACCCAGCCGATGGAACTCGGCGCAGCGACGGACGAGCGTCCAGTTGTGCTCGTGCGTCTTTCCAAATCCGATGCCCGGATCGAGACATATCCGATCGGGCTCAATACCGAGATGGACCAACACCTGATCTCGATCGCGCAAGTACGCGATGATCTCTTCCGTGACATCTGCATACTGCGGATCGTTCTGCATCGTCTGCGGTGACCCGCGCATGTGCATCGCACATACACCGACTTGCGAGTCACGAACCAGATCGATCATCGCTTCATCGCCCGTCAGAGCAGTAACATCGTTGACGATCTCGGCCCCGGCCTCGATGGCCGCCGCTGCGACGATCGCTTTGGATGTATCGATGGACAAGATCGCGCCGGTCCGATTGCGCAGCGACTCGATCACCGGCAGCGTACGGCGCAGCTCTTCATCGGCAGACACCGGCTCGCTGTACGGCCGAGTGCTTTCTCCGCCGATATCAATAATGTCCGCCCCTTCATCCTCCAATCGCAATGCATGCTCGACAGCCGTTTGATGCGAGTAGAACTTGCCGCCGTCCGAAAAGCTGTCCGGAGTGACGTTGACGATTCCCATCAACATCGGTCGAGCCCCGAAGTTCAACGTGCGAGTTTTCAGTTGCCAAGAGCAAGCGGGCTGCATATCGATGATGGTGCCTTCCAATGATGCAAGTCAGACGAATTTCATCTGGTAACGAGGCTCCAGCCTCGTTACCCACTGCCGGCAAGGCTCCAGCCTTGCCGTCTCTTCGTGATCGCAATCAGCCGACTTTCACCGCAAAAGGTGTCGGTGCTGCGAACTTGGTTAGGATCAATTTGGGAAAATGGATCTACATAGAAATTGATCTACATCTTCACGGCAGATAATGGAAAGCGTTCAGCGGCGGCGACGGACTTAATGGAGGTCTCGGCGATGAACAATGCTCCGGCGTTTACGGCGCGGTGCTGACGTTCCGCCGGCATGAACTCAACGGCTGTGGTGATGATCAGCTTGACAGAACCATCTGCGGACTGCATCAACAGGGGACACGTGTTCTGCGGACTCTTGGCTGTGCGCCACGAGTGCTCGACTTCACCGCTCTTCAAATTGAACTGCTGCGTCAAACCGAACTCGGCATCGTCCGGATTGTAGAGACTGACGATCGCCGACTTGCCGTCGGGAGTGAGTGTCATTCCGTCGGGAACTCCGGCGGCATTGGCCAGATCGACGGCGAGCATCGGATCGGACAGAGTTCCGGCTGCAATGTCGAGTGCATAACGCACGATCTTGCGAGTCGGAGAATCGATGTCGTAGAGAGACAGAGCGCCCGATGAATCAGCGACGATCGCTTTGCCGTTGCTGCAAATCTGATCGTTGCGAAGACGGACAAGACGTCCGTCACTGCCTCGATAGAGATACAGACCGGCTTTCTTCGTCTTGAATTCGAGATCCTTGGTACCGAAAACAATGTTATCACCGAAGGTGGTGGCATCGTTGATGATCGTGTTCGATACATCTTGGTCGACGTCGCGAACGAACGGTTGCCATGCTCCGCTTTGGATATCGAAAATTCCGAGTTCTCGTTCGGCACCGACCAAGTACTTGTTCGCATCGGTCGTCGGACGCGCAAATCCGGGACGCCCCGGCAGCTCATACGTTTGATTCGATACGTCGCGTGTGTCGAAGATATTCAGCGAACCGACCTTCGACGTCGGACCGTGCTGAATCGCCACCCAACTGAATCGACCTTCTCCGAGCGAATATGGACCTTCCGGCAGGAATCGCAATTCGCTGCGATCACTATCGAACAACACTTCGGCTTCAGTCCAGGCCGCCATGAGAACTCCTTGCTTGCGTAGGGCTTGCTTGCGTAATGCATGCCTGCCGGATATCGAAAAGCGAGACCGAATCGGAAAACGAGTGTGTTTCGGAAACGACCTGCACATCGGAAAACAAGTAAACTAGTCCTTCGGCTGCAACGCGTCAAAGGTGGGCTGCCGAGCCGGAGCAAGCCGCGCGGCGGTCGACGCGTCGTAATAGATCGTACGGAGAAACAAGCAACATGCGACTGACGCTCGCCGTAGTAGTGACGACGCAGCGCGAAGAGGGGCGGACGTTGTATGAATGCCGCACGCTGCGTGGAACGATCGTCGCCGCTAAAGATTCGGTATTGAGCGCGGCACTCGCCAAGCTTGCCGGAAAGGCACGTCGTGAACTTGCCGAATGGATTCAGCAAGGCAAAGTCCGCCGCTGTACCGAATGGCTGGCCGACTCCAGCATGAAGGGAACGCTGCAGCGCGTGATGCTGACGCTGCGCGATCGGACTCTGCGCATCAAGGTTTTCGTCGTCAGCATTCCAATCGGTGATCGCCTCATCGCCTTCTGTACGTCGGTCCCCGAGCTCGTTTTCGAAGTCGATCAGTTCCACAATTTAGAAGCGCGAACGACTGAGGTTTTGACCGAATGGTGTTCGCGACAACTCAAGGAAGGCCGCGACATATCGGCCGATGATCTGACGACGGAAGGAGACGTTTGGCTAGAGTCGGTTGAGGTCGACGTCGAACCGCCGAAGAACAAACCCAAAGAGTCCAAGAACCTGCTCGCTGCGCTACTGGGACATGGCCCGGTCAGCGGCGCCGAGGAACTGCATAAAGTCGGCCACTGCCTCGACTATATGGTCTCTGATTTCGAGCCTGCCATCGGTCGCCGCGAAATCGTCGAAGAGATCGATCACGTACTCAGCCGTCGAGATCGTCAGGGGGTCCTCATCGTCGGCGCTGCGGCATCGGGCAAGACTACGGTCTTTCACGAGTGCGTGAAGCGACGCTTCGAACGATTCGAGAATCGACGCGGATCGAAACCGCAGACTTGGTGGATCTCTCCTCAGCGACTAGTCAGCGGCATGATGTATCTCGGTCAGTGGGAACAGCGCTGGCTGGCCATCTTGCGCGAAGCCGCCAAGCGCGACCACATTCTCTACTTCGAAGACTTGATCGGTCTCTATACAGCCGGAATCACACGCGATAGTCGATTGTGCGCCGCCGATGTCTTGAAGAGCTTTCTCTCTGAACATCGCGTGCGCATCGTCGGTGAAACGACTCCTGAAGAGCTGGCAGTGCTACGACGTCGAGACCGCGCGCTGGCAGATCGATTTCATTTAGTGCAAGTCCCGTCACTGTCGGCCGTCGATTGCCTCCCGGTTCTATTGGAAGCCGCCGATCGATTCGCGATCCGCAAGAATGTCTTCTTCCATCCGGGTGTCGCACCACTGGTCATTCGACAACAAGAAGTCTTATCTCCGAACCGCGCGTTTCCGGGCAAGGCCATCGAGCTGCTGAAGACCGCGGGCGAAGCCATGCGCACCGTCACGCCTCATGGATTGCTCGAGCATCTGCATCGACAAACCGGGACGAGTATCGGTCTGCTTTATCGCAACTTGGGTGAACAATCGGAGGTTGAATACCATCTCGGCGGGCGAGTGATCGGTCAGGCCGAGGCGCTCAAAGCCATGTCGCGCGTCGTAGTCCGTTTCACGCAACAGCTTCAACCGGCCGACAAGCCGGTCGGCGTACTGCTCTTCTTAGGCCCGACCGGCGTCGGCAAGACCGAGTCGGCCAAGGCGCTCACGGAGCTGTTATTCAGCGATGCGACCCACATGATTCGCATCGACATGAACGAGATCACGACTCCTGCGGCGGCAGAGCAGTTGGTCGGAACGTTCGATGCGCCTGAAGGCAGATTGACCAGTGCTGTTCGCCGCAGACCGCATAGCGTCATCCTGCTCGACGAAATCGAGAAAGCCCATCCGGATGTCTTCGATTATCTTCTGCAAGTTCTCGGCGAAGGAAGATTGACCGATGCCCGCGGACGCATCGTCGACTTCCGGTCCTCGATCATCATCATGACCAGCAACTTAGGGGCGACCGCTCAGAACACCACCGTCGGCTTTGAAACCGATGCGAATGCAGGGCTCAGCTACACGCGAGCCGCAGAAAAATTCTTCCGACCGGAGTTCTTTAATCGAATCGACGAAGTCATCGCGTTTCACCCGTTGTCTTTCGATGACATCAAGAAGATCGTACTCATTCAACTGCGACAACTTCCGGCACGCGACGGTCTCAAACGACGTCATGTGTTCGTGCATGTAGAGCCGGCAGCGCTCGATCGCGTCGCAGCGGTCGGCTTCGACAAGCATCTCGGTGCACGAGCCGTACGTCGCGCCTTGGAGCGTGAGATTGTCCAACCGCTCGGAGATCGCTTGTCAGAACTCTCTCCCGAGACACCGGTGCTCATCCGCATCGCTGATGAAGCAGGCAAGCTGAAGTGCAGCACACTGCCGATGGCCGAACAACCCATCGGAGACCCGGCGCCGCTTCCACCGCTCGAAGAATTGGTGTCGCGAGCCAAAACGATCATCGATCGGTTGGAAAGCGAGCTGACACAAGCGGCTTCGCAACTGAAGAGCGGCGTATCGTCAACCGCGAACGCCGACCGCAGCGCGATCGATGACAACAAAGTGGCTTACTACACTTTGCACGAACAGATCTTTCATTGCAGCAGTCTCATGAAGGCGGCTCGCTACCAACTTGCCCATGCAGGCCGCACGCCGCTCGGTCCCATGCAAGGGAGCCCTTCGGCTGTCAAACGCACAAGCACTTCGGCCGGATCGATGCGCGGCATGTCAACTCGACGCATGATGCGAGAATGGTTGGCTGACGAAGAAATCCGCGAATCAATTGCTTCGGATGATCACGATGCAGCCCTGGCCGATCTCAGCCCGGAAGCGCTCGGTGAACAGTTGGTTTCGAGCCTCGTAACGGCGGATGCACTCTTAAAGCATCTCCGTGAGCCGCGTCGTTGGCTGTTCGGTGTCGAATCGTTGTCGCGACCCGACTTCGGCCCGATCGATCCCGCGTCTTCGCGAGTGAAAGGAATCCTCCGCCACCATGGCGTGATTCATTACCATCTCGAACCTGAAGAGTTCCTGCTCGAATCGCTGGTCGATTGCTTGGCTTCTCACTGGCAATATGAAACGGCGACTCCTGAGGGAATACGAAACTATCGGCTGGTCTCAGGCATCGGGGTGTCCGCTTTTCTGTTGTCGATTACAGGAGCGTATGTTGTGCGCAGCCGCGGCAATGCACGCGATTTGTGTTGCTTGCGAGCCATTCCTGTTCCGGCTGATTCAACATACGAACCGCGGAACGAGAAGCAATGGATCGAGATCTTGCGCAGTCGCCCGATCCTCGGCCCGGACGGATTTACCGAAAACGAACAGTCGATGTCCGTGATTCGCGGTGAGATCGGTGATGATATCGTCGATTACATCAGCGGTTCTCGCTTGCGATTGGCCGGCTACAAACGTAACGGAGAATTGCCGGGCCTGGCGGATTGGGCTCGCTGGTGGGTGCATACTCTGCCGCTTCCTCCGGAACTGTCCGAGCCTGTGGCGATGCATTCCTCGGCGTCGAATTCCGGCTAACTGTCCGAAAGACGTCTAATCTTGGGCCTCGATGATCCCATCCGACGTCTCGCATTCGTAAAACGTCTCTCTCGTATGATTTGAGCGAAGTTCTACAGCTTGCGCTGAGCGATCCTATGCTCCCGCGATGCGCATTCGAGAAAGGCCGTCGATTGCCGATGCGGTACAATCTGCATGAGCCATCAAATCTCTCGATCACACATTTTGTCGAGCCAACATGAATCCGACCGCTGCCGTGACCCCATCCGTATTCAATAGACCGTCCACCTTGGCGGACCTTCGAGAAAGCGGATGGCAATCGAAATCGATCAAGCAGGAATTGCGAGACAATTTCACTCGCATGCTTGCAGCCGACGAAGAACTCTTCCCCGGCATCGTCGGCTATGAAGACACCGTCATCCCCGACATCAATATCGCTTTGTTGTCGGGGCACGACATGCTGTTCCTCGGTGAGAAAGGTCAGGCCAAGAGTCGTTTGATGCGTTCGCTGGTTCGCTTTCTCGACGAAGCGATCCCCTTTCTCGACATCCCCGGCGTTCCCGTTCACGAAGACCCTTATCATCCGATCACGCAAACAGCCAAACGCTATCTGGCCGAGCATACTGAAGAAGATGTCGCCATCGGTTGGTGGCCGCGCGAAGAGCGCTACGCAGAACGACTGAGCCCCGGAACGAAGTTCGCCGACATCATCGGTGAGATCGATCCGTCGAAGCTTACCGGCGGTGTCAGCATGAGCGCTGAAGAAGCGCTTCACTTCGGACTCATTCCGCGAATGCATCGCGGCATCTTCGCCATGAACGAACTCCCCGAGTTGGATGAATTGGTTCAAGTCGGATTGTTCAATATCTTGGAAGAGCGAGACGTTCAGATCCGCGGCTATCCGATCCGATTCGACTTGGATGTATTCATTCTCTTTTCGGCGAACCCCGGCACCTACAATCGCAGCGGCAAAGTCATCCCGCAATTGAAAGACCGCATCGGCTCGATCATCCAGACGCACTATCCTCGAGAGCGCGATCTCGGCATCCAGATATTGCAGCAAGAAGCCAAGATCGATCTGGGGGGCGAATATCCGGTCCAAGTGCCGTACTTCATGGCTGAGATCATCGAAGAGATCACCCATCAAGCACGTCGGAGCAAGTACGTCGACCAAGCCTCCGGTGTATCGGCTCGGTTCAGTCTTTCCAACTATCGCACGATGGTCGCCAGTGCGCGGCAGCGCGGTATCATCCTCGGGGAAAAGCCGGCCGTGCCGAGGATCAGCGATCTCGGTCACTTGGCATCTTCATCGCTCGGCAAGCTCGAACTCGACTTGATGGGCTCGCATCAAATGTCCGAGCGTCAAGTGCTCGACGCTCTGATCGCATCCGCTGTAAAGAAAGTATTCGATCAATATGTCGAAGAGTACGGCATCGGTGCCATCGCCGACATCTTCAGCAAGGGTGTGCGCATCGAAGTCGGAGACATGTTGCCGAGCAGCGTCTATGCAGATCGATTAAAGAGTGTGCCCCCTGCCTGGGAAAAAGCCTTCGAAGTCAACGCGTCGGAACATGCTGCGGTCCGAGCGTCATGCGTCGAGTTCATACTAGCCGGTCTCTATGCAATGGATCGTATCAGCCGCTCGCAACAACACGGTAAGATCGAATATGAAGTCTGATGCATCGGGTAGCCCGGAATCGAGTCGCTC
>JAXMBQ010000016.1:0-126160 GCA_046349815.1 Pirellulales bacterium
TTCGTCAACTATCTGAAAACAGGCGACGGTTCTTGGCCGTTGTTGTTGCCGATGGTCAAGTCGGCGGTACGTGCGATGGATGCAGTGACGGCTCAAGTGGAACGTGATCACGGTATTGCGATCAAGAAGTTCACTGTCACCGGAGCATCCAAGCGAGGCTGGACAACTTGGTTGTCGGCAGCCGCCGATCCGCGAGTCGACGCCATTGCGCCGATGGTGATCGATGTGCTGAACATGCCTGAACAGATGAAGCATCAACTAGCGACTTGGGGCAAATACTCCGAGCAGATCGAAGACTACAGTAAACGCGGCATTCAGCAATACATGAGTACGCCGGCCGGTCAGAGCTTAACGCAACTGGTCGACCCGTTTGCTTATCGCGAGCAAATCGATCAACCGAAGCTGCTGATCTTCGGTACGAATGATCGCTATTGGCCAGTCGATGCCTGCGGACTTTATTGGAACCAGTTGCAGGGTGAAAAACACCTTCTCTATGTCCCCAACGAAGGACACGGGATCAAGGACGTCGAACGCATTTTTGGAGCTGTGGTGGCGCTGCAGCGTAGTCGCACCGGCGGCAAGCCGCTGCCGAAGTTCGATTGGCAGTTTGACGAGACCGATCAAGAAGCAGTGCTCAAAGTGACTCTGACCGAAACGGCCAAGGAAGTTCGCGCGTGGACGGCTACATCAAAGAGTCGCGACTTCCGTGAATCGAAATGGACCAGCGAAGTGCTGAAAGGAGACGGCAAAACGTTTGTCTTCAAGCGCCCGAAGAACGGTGAGAACTTTGCGATGTTCGGCGAAGTCGTCACCGAACAATCGCCTGCCGATTGTTGTCTGTCGACGAACCTGCGAGTCTTCGCGACCGGAGCAGGCGGACAGTAGCTCAATACCCATTTGAAGGCGGAACAGTCATTCATGCGCGCTCTCATTCCTCTATTCGGCCTGCTGGTCACAACGGCCTCGATCGCGTCCGTCCAAGCAGACGATGCCAAGGGCCCGAGCTATGTTAGGCAAGTCCAACCGCTTCTGCGCAAATACTGCGGCGGTTGCCATAACTCTGCCGAGAAAGCCGCCGACTTGTCGGTCGTGGGGCACGCCGCGCTCATGAGCGGCAGTCCGAAAGGAGCGATCATCATTGCAGGCGACGTGGTGCACAGTCGCTTGTTGCAAGTTATCGACGGTCGAGCCGAACCGAAGATGCCGCCTGAGGATGAGGCTCAGCCGACGGCAGCCGAAATCGCGGTTCTGAAAAACTGGATCGCGGCCGGAGCGACCGATGATTCGAGCGATGTGCCGCTGCATGAACAGATCCAAGCGCCGAAGTCACCGGCTGATCCTCATGCCTCGCAGTACATTACTGCGCTGACGAAGTTCGATGATCATAGTTACGCCGTTGCCAAATCGGACCGCGTCGAAATCGCATCGAAGAATGACGGAAAGCCTGCGACCGTTATTCCGTTCCCGGGCGGAAAAATCAATCAACTGCGACTGAGCACCGATGGTCAGTACTTGCTGATCGCAGGAGGAATTCCAGGTGTCGGTGGTGAAGTACTGGTCATCGATGTAGCCTCACGAACAGCAGTCGCAACCGTGCGAGGTCATGTGGACACGATCTGTTCGGCGTGCTTGAGTCCGGACAACAAGTGGCTCGTCACGACCAGCTACGACCGAACGGCTGTCGTGTGGGATTGGCGTAAGCCGAAACTGATTCGCAAACTGACTGGACATAACGGTGCGGTCTACGATTGCGATATCGATCGCGACAATCGCGTCCTCGCCACGGCCGGTGCTGACCAAACGATCAAGCTATGGTCGCTGGCTGACGGAACTCGTTTAGATACGCTCGGCCAAGGCGAAGGCGAAATGCGCTGCGTGCGATTCACACGCGATGGATCGTCAGTGATCGGCGCAGGTAATGACCGACAGATTAGAAAATGGGAGCTGCTCTCAAAGGATGCGCCGGCGATCAATCCGCTGCGTATTGCTCGCTTCGCACACGAGAAGTCCGTAACGCAGATCGAGTTCGTCGATGCGGACCGTCTCGTTTCACTCGGCGATGATCAGACTGCCAAGCTCTGGACCGTTACCGATTTGAAACCGCTCGCTATCCTCACGAAGACTCATGACATTCCAACCGGTGCGACTGCGCTCGGGAGCACGGTTCTGATTTCAGATTACGCAGGAAGTGTTGCTGAGTCCGCGATTCCGGCTGCTACGGCAAACGACGCGATCAGTCACAAAGCAGGAACAGCGGATCGTGCGTCGATGCTCGGTTCACGATCCCAATCAGAACTGGCGAATGCAGGTGCCGCGCCGCTTGTGATCGAAGAGCGAGAACCGAACAATGCGCCGGCTCAGGCACAGACACTTAGCTTGCCCGCCATCGTAAAAGGGACAATTTCTGCGAGTCCCGTATCCTCGAAATCACAAAACGGGGGTGAAGCGGATCTATTCGCTTTGGATTCAAAGAAGGGCGAAACATGGATCATGCAGATCGCGGCCGCCTCGCAAAAATCGCCGCTCGACTCGTTGCTCGACATCGTCGACAGCGACGGAAACCTCGTATTGCGCACGTGGCTGCAGGGAGTCCGCGAGAGCTACTTCACCTTCCGGGGTAAAGACAGTACGACCATCGACGACTTTCGTTTGCACAAGTGGCAGGAGATGGAGCTGAACGAACTGCTGTATGCAAACGGCGAAGTGGTCAAACTCTGGATGTATCCGCGCGGCCCCGACTCGGGTTTCAAAGTTTACCCCGGCTACGGGTCACGAAGAACGTTGTTCGATACAACGCCGACCAGCCACGCATTGGGCGAGACGACTTACATCGTGCGCGAGATGGATGCAGATGAGCAACCTGTCGCCAATGGTCTGCCGCTGTTTCCTATCTATTACCGAAACGATGATGATGCGCAGCGACGGCTCGGCAAGGACTCGCGACTGACCTTCACGGCTCCACGCGACGGCCGCTACTTCGTGCGAGTCCGAGATGCGCGCGGCTTCGGTGGTGACGGTTACTCCTATGAGCTTCGCATCAGGCGTCCGCAACCCGACTTCAAATTGAATGCGACGGGCATCGATATGGTCATGCCGACCGGAAGCGGACGTGAATGGCAAGTTACAGCGGAGCGTATCGACGGGCTGGAAGGCCCGATCGAAATCCGACTGGACGGTCTGCCCGACGGGTTTGAAGCAGACAATCCTGTGATCATCGAAGCGGGTCAGGATATTGCATTAGGCAACATCTATGCGAAGCAAAATGCAACACTCGGCACCGGCGTCGAAAAGGTCTCAGTGAAACTGACGGCACGCGCGATCGGTTCCGACGGAGAAATTGTTCACAAACTGGAAAAACCGCTGACCATTCAGCTTAAGGACGAAGCCGAGGTGCGCTTGAAAGTTGTCGACTGGGACGACTCGAGTCGCGAATTGGAAGAGCTGGTAATTCGTCCGGGAAGCACGATAAAGGCTCGTGTCATCATTGAAAGAGGCGACGCCAAAGGGCCGATTTTGTTAGGGAAAGAAGACGCCGGCAGAAACCTGCCCCATGGTTCTTTTGTCGATAACATCGGATTGAACGGACTATTAATCACCGAAGATCGATCGGAACGCGAGTTTTTTATCACAGCGGCACCGTGGTTGCAGCCCCATGTCCGATCCTTCCATTTGCGGAGTGAATCCAAGAACAATCCGACCAGCCGCTCCCTTCGCCTGAAGGTGGTAACAAGCGCGGATGTGCCGATCGTAGGCAAGTAGAGATCTGAGCAAACATGGCAACCGGCGTCGTACCACCACCATTTGATCCGCTGCGACGTACGACGCCCGTCGCGCGCGAGCAGACACCGCAGGTCGCTGCGCCGGTAACAGCGCGAACGGAATCCGTTTGGCGTACCTATCAATCGACGTTAATCTCGCTGATTCTGCACGTAGCGATTCTGATACTTTTAGCGATTGCATGGACCGGCTCGCAGCATGGCACCGGCGGCGATGCAGACTTGCCGATGGGCATCGCCATGGTATACGGCACAGGTGAAGAAGAGTCGTATACAATCGAGTCAGGATCGGGCAACTCTCAAGGAACAGAATCCGGCGGCGGTAACGACGGCGCCGTTGGCGAAGCACTTCCCGGCGGTGGTTCGCCTTCAAATCCAGATGCTGTTCTGGCCGGCTTGCTTCCGTCAGGTAACGGAGCCGGAGAGGGTGCCGGTAATGCTGTCGGTGGATTGGGATTAGGTGACGGCGGCGGCAAGCTCGGCGGCGGCTACTCGGCGCCGAAAGTGAAGACCACGGTTTTCGGCATCGAAGGCACCGGCTCGAAGTTCGTCTATGTCTTCGATCGGTCCGACAGTATGAACGGCTATGAAGGACTACCGTTCGCGACGGCCAAACGGGAACTGATCAAGAGCCTTGAATCGCTCGGAAAGCTTCATCAGTTCCAGATCATCTTCTATAACGATTCGCCATTGCCCTATTCCGGGTTGGGTGGTTCGGGAGGTCGATTGATTCTGGGACTCGACGACAACAAGCTTCACGCCGCATCGTATGTGAAGAGTATGCGAGCCGTCGGCGGGACGGAGCACTTACCGGCTCTGCGTATGGCGCTCGCGATGAATCCGGACATCATCTTCTTCTTGACCGACGCAGATCGACCGGCATTGAAAGAAGCGGAGCTCGGCGATATCGAGAACCGAGCAGCCAGGTCAGGCACGACGATCCATGCAATCCAATTCGGCACTCGGTCCGCAGGTGGTGAAGCCGCGTGGATCGCTCGCTTAGCCGAAATGACCGGCGGCAAATTCAAGTACGTGAACGTCACACAGTTCCGAGCCGAAGATGCTCGCTGAATCACGATCGCCCCATGCCCATCGATGGAGTCAGCCGGCGACGTGGTTCTGGATCGCGGCAATCATTCTGCTCCCATGGCACATCGGCATCATCGCATCCGATCCATGGTTGAAGCTCCCTCCGAAGCCCACCGGGGACGGTCCCGACTACGAGAACATCGCGTTTCATCTTTGGCACGGCAAAGGCTTCTCAACGGATTGGCTGAACGACGAGTGGAGAGAACCGTATGCCGTGGTCGAACGGGACGTCAGTGAATTGATCGATCCGGCGAGCCGCCCCTCCGAATCCCAGCGGCATGCCTACTATGTTCAATTCTCGCGTACAGACGGACTGGCACCGACCACTGCCAGACCACCGCTTTATCCGCTCGTCATCGCCTCCATTTACACGATCGTAGGCCGAAGTCCGAATGGATTCGCAGCAGTGCGAATTTTTTCCGCGATCTGCTTAGCGCTGGCCGGCGCAATTGCAGCTTGGACCACAGTGCGAACGATCCGAAGTTTGACTTCGAGTAACCTGGCGATTGTTATCAGTGGATCGACAGCCATCGGTCTTTCACTGCTCGACAGAACAGCGAGATCGTATTGCACGGACTTTCTTACTGAACCGTTGGCGATGCTGCTGACGCAGTTGCTCATCTACTTATGGCTAAGTGGATTCCGATCGGAAAATGAATCGTCGGCGACGTTCGACAAGAACGGATCGGCACAACGGCGGCGAACCATCGGGATCGGGCTGATCGCAGGCGCTTTAGTGCTCACCCGATCGATCACCTTGTTCTGGCTGCCGGGCCTTTCATTGTTGATGTGGATCAGCGGAGATGGCGCGGTCCCGCGACGATCGGAAAACGATCAACCCAATCTGAGAACTCAGCGATTCATGCAGCTCGGCATGATGCTCGTATCATGCATGCTGGTGCTCGGACCATGGTGGGCTCGCAACTGCGCGGTGCTCGATCGTCTAATGCCGCTTGGTACACAGGGGCCGATCACGCTCTTGGGAGGCTACTGCGATGAGGCAACAACAGCCGGAGGTGAATGGCAAGGAGAACCGGAATTGCGATTGCGAGCCGAATGCCGTCACAGTTTCTGGCACCGGGCACGATTGGAAAGAACTCGCTCGCTGCGGAAGCATCGTCGCGACGAGTTCATCGCTACATCAGTGAACACGTGGAACTTCCCGCTGTTTCTAATGCGTGTTGTGACGGAATGGAATCCTTATACCGGCAAGAGTCTGATTTGGAAGATACTGATGGTCATCGGTGCCGTTGTGATTATTACGTCAAGCCTAGAACGGCGAGCAGGCCGACTGCTCGTCGGTCTGCTGCTGATCAATACATTGACCGTAATGGTGCTGTATTCCGTAGGCGGCCGCTTTCTTGTTCCGACGTACGGGATCATGTACTCGCTGGCTGCAATCGGAGCCGCAACGCCGGTAATGTTTGCATCGTGCATGCGACGTAGACATACCGAACAGTCGGCTGCCTGACGAAACAGCGGAGACTCGCATCATTTCGATCAGCGGTCATCCCCATCTTCATGCTTGTCGTCCTCTTCGTCGTGCTTTTCGGAAGCACGATCTTCCGTCTCTTCTTCTTCGTCCTCTTCCGCTTCTTCGTCAGAGTCTCCGTCCGCGAAGACAAAGCCGGCTCGAACCGGCGCGGGCATCGGACTGTTAGGACCGCGAACACTCCGCCAGATCACTTCGTTGAACAGCAAGTCATCGGCGGCATCCTCACGACTGAGGTCAAAGGTGGCGGTGAGCTTTGCCCCCCACGCATCGGGTTTGTTGGTCTCGGTCAGGTCCACTTGAGCCGGTTTGTGATCGAAAGGAGTTAGATCGGCTTGCGGAGTGAAGGAGTCGAACATCGGCAGGGCGGCTGCGTCGAACTGAGTCATCGGGTCCATGCCGAGGATCAGTTCCATCGTGCGCAACATGCTTGATGTCGAATACATGTTGCTATCGACATATCCGCGTTTGGTGTAGGGGCTGATCACGAAAGCAATCGTGCGATGAGCATCCACGTGATCCGAACCGTTTTGCGCATCGTCCTCGACAACGAAGATTGCTGTTTTGCTCCAGAAGCTGCTATGCGAAACCGCTTCGACCAACTTGCCTAACGCCAAATCATTTTCAGCGACCATCGCCGTAGGTGTCAGCTTGCCGACAGCGGTTCCAGCCGTGTGATCGTTCGGCAGACGCACGATCTGCAGTCGCGGCATGGCCCCTTCTTTTTCAAAGCGACGGAGTTCGCTTACGAAGCGCTCGACTCGCTTGGCATCGGGATAGTTCAGATCGTATCCATGGAAGTCGGGATCGAAGTGCCCCTTCAGCGACTCGATACGCGTCACAGCAGGTTTGCCCGGACCATCGCCGTTGCTGACGAACTCTCCGTAACTGCGATAGGTGACACCTGCCGCTTTGGCTCGATCCCAGATGTAACCGGAGCTCGGCTCGGCGATCTTAAAATTGCCTTCGGCCGGATACTTAAGCTTCCCTTCACGACTACCGCGATAGGAGAGAGGCCAAACTTTTTCGACAAAGTCATTGGCATAGGCAGCCATGCTCCATTCGTGTCCGTCAGCGCTGACCTCGCTTTCGACATAGAAGTTGTCGAGCAGCACGAACTCACGTGCGATCGCATGCTGATTGGGTGTAACCTTTTCAGGGAAGATGCAGAGCGACGAATCACCGTTGCCTTGTCGCATATCGCCGAGAACTTGATCGTACGTGCGATTCTCTTTGATCACGTAGATGCAGTTTTCAATCGGCCCGAGCTTTTCTTTGGAAACCGGAATCGGATTTTTCGGGTCACGGACCGCACCGACCGGAGCGTTGTCGCTGCGCAGCGGGCTGCATTCAAACGCTGTCTTGGTGTACTGTGCCATCTGTGTCGGCGACGGAGGATCAATCTGCGATAGAGTTCCTGTGAAAAGGCCGCCGATGTACTCGCGAGTCGTCCTGGGAGGATCATTGATCGGATTCGGGCCGAGCCGATTCGCTTTGGAAGCCATTCCCTTGCCGTTCGTGACGTAGATCTTGCCGTCATGCGGACTGAATCGGATGCATGTCGGATACCAACCGAGCGGAATAAACCCGAGTGATCGACTTCGACCTCGTTCCGAAACATCGATCACGGCCGCGTTGTTGTTCGTCGCATTCGCAATCAATAACACCTTCTCATCTGCACTGAGAGCGATGCTGTTCGGCGTACTACCGTTGGGAGCTTTGGGGTACAACGCGGATGAAATGATCTCAAGGGTCTTGCCTGATTCCGTATCGACCACGTGAACCACATTGCTGTTGGCACAAGCCACGAACAACGTCTTGCCGTCTTTCGATAAGAGCAACTCCGTCGGATTCGCTGAGACGCTCCAATGTGCGGCTACCTCATTTGTATCGCGATCGAGAACCGCAACTGCAGCTGCACCCCACAAGCTCACGAACAGTCGTGAAGAAGACGGATCGGGCAGAACCGAATAGGGATAATCATCAGGGCGAAGCGAGATCAATCGTTTCTGCTCGGGATGTGCCGTATCAAGGACTGAGACGCTGTTGCCCCAAGGACAAGCGGCATAGAGCTTCGTATCGTCAGTGCTCAAAGCAACGCCCGCCGGTATCTGTCGCTCCTTCACATCGACCACAGCCAAGGTTTCGTGAGTGGACAGATATCCCTTCTCAAATCGGAATCGATGGATGACTTCCTTTTCCGCTCCGCTGGCGTAGAGCGACTTGCCGTCGGATGTAAACGCCAATCCGACGAAAGTCTCAGGCAAAGAGGCACGCGAAACGATGCGCATTGTGGCAGGCTCCACGATGATGACTTCGTGTTCACCGTATCCGGCATGGAGCACGGCGATGAAATCCTCTTTCGGATGGAAAGCCATGTTGACCGGATAGTCGCCCAGCGTGATGTGCTTACCGGTGGGTTTGAGCGACCATTGGCTGGGAAGCAACGTACTTCCGCCCGGTTGCATGCCGGGCAACTTGCGCACAGCGCGCGCTGCAGCGTTTGCAGAGTCGCCTGCATCTTGTGCTTCCAGCGTTTGCATGCCGGCCGGTGAAGTGAAACTTGTAAGGCATATCAAAGCAGCGAGAGTGAGTTGTCGCGCGACGAGCATGGGGCAGTCTCTGCGTGAGGTATTGAAATCCCAGTTAAATGATTCCAAGTCATTAGGCGAAGGGACTTGTTTCGAGCCTCATTGTAGGCTCGACCGCAGATCAATTCCTCAGCAGTCGCTGGAAGTTCGCATGAAGAATCTCGTTCGTTCAACCCTCGCTGCTGTTGCTGCGCGGCACTGCGGATGATTAGCATGTTGTCAGTTTGTGACGAAATGCGATCGCGAGCCGATAAGTCCCAGCGGGATTTTTCGCGGGCTGCCAAGGATCAACGAGTCCTGAAATCGCAGTCACACTTCAAAGACCCATTCGTTTTGTCGGGGAGGATTCGTAATCGTCATGAACAAGCCACTTCACGCTCCCAATCGTCGCCAAGTCATCAAGCTCGGGGCGACCGCAGCCGCAGTCGGTTCGGTAGGCTACTGGAGCAGCACATCGATCGCTCAATCCAAGTCCCCGAATGAAAAACTGAACTTGGCATGTATCGGTACCGCCAATCGCGCGGGCGACAACGTAAACGAAGTCAAACACGAGAACATCGTGGCTCTGTGCGATGTCGACAAGTCTTATTTGGATCGCGCGCTCAGCGAGTTCAAGTCGGCTCGCGGTTATCGCGACTACCGCGAATTGCTCGAGAAAGAAGCGGACAAGATTGACGCCGTTGTCGTGGCCGTGGCCGATCACAATCACGCTCCGGCAACGGTCCGCGCCTTGCGAGCCGGCAAGCACGTGTATTGCGAAAAACCGTTGACGCATACCGTACATGAAGCTCGCCTGGTCGCGACTCTGGCGAAAGAAAAGGGATTGGCCACGCAAATGGGAACTCAGATTCATGCGGGTGATAACTATCGCCGCGTGGTCGAGATCATCCAGAGCGGTGCCATCGGTGATGTAACGGAAGTTCACGTATGGGTCGGCAAAGGTTGGGGCGGCGGTGAACTGCCCGAGAAACCGGAGACTCCGCCGGCGACACTCGATTGGGACCTATGGTTAGGACCGGCTCCGGTTCGTCCGTTTGCTGCAGGGCGTTATCATCCGGCTCAATGGCGCAAGTGGTGGGCATTCGGTGCCGGCACGCTCGGTGACATGGGCTGTCACTACATGGACTTGCCGTTCTGGGCACTCGGACTCACGCACCCCACCAGCGTTGAAGCGAAGGGTGATGCTCCACCGCACGTCGAGACCGCGCCGCTCGGATTGACGGTGACTTATCAGTTCCCGGCTCGCGACGGCAAGCCGCCGGTAAAGTTCATTTGGTACGACGGCACTTTGATTCCAAAGAAGATCAACGATCAACCTGTGCCGCCCAACGGCGTCATGTTCATCGGTTCCGGGGGCATGTTGTTCGGCGACTACAGCCAATACAAGTTCTTCCCGGCCGACAAGTTCAAGGATTACAAACTTCCACCGCAAACCATTCCTCGTTCGATCGGCCACCACCGCGAATGGCTCAAGGCATGCCGCGACGGCTCAGCCACGACGTGCAATTTCACTTACTCAGGCGGACTCACGGAAACCGTTCTGCTTGGTACAGTTGCCTATCGCGTCGGCAAGAAACTCGAATGGGACGCGGCTCAACTTAAGGCAACCAATTGCCCGGAAGCTGACAAACTGATCAAGAAAGACTATCGTCCCGGCTGGGAAGTTTAATCAGACGCGATCAAGTCGATGCAACACACAAATGCCCGGTGTCCACACACCGGGCATTTTTTATTGAGTGCCGGTCGTGCGTGATCGTCTGCTTCTTGAGAACTCCGACCGACTCGGCTGAGAGCCCGCGACTGCGAACTCCGGCCGGCGGTGCGAGGGAGGCGTCATGGACAGTCAAGGCCGGCTGCATGAATAAGACGTAGCGTTGGCACGCTTTAAAAACCGGACGACGTACAATGCGCGAGCTCCATTGCTTTACAATGCTCCACCGATGGAGATCCCGAGGAACTCATGAGCGAACCGATTCGAATCACACTACCTGTGCAGATCGAACATGCGGGCGGACAACTGATCCGTGCGCGATTAATCTCCCCGTGGCGTACGCAGGTTGTCGGACGAACGTGGAATGAAGTTCGTCCGAACTTGATCAACCGGGCGACAAAGGAACTCGCTGCTGCGTCGGCGAGGCGCTGGCAAACGGGCGGTCGCATCACTTCTCTACCGACGCATGGTAGGAGTGTCATCGATCTCAATCCACCGAAACGCATGGCAGATTGGCGAGAACCGATCGTACTGGGTCTCGACACATTTCGGTGGTCATTGACCGACGGCATGACTTATATTCGAGTCCCGGCCCTCTCCTGCGATCTATTCGGTAAGGAAGAGGATGTCGCGCAAGGCATTATCGACGAGCAAATTCGCATTTCGCTGCTCCGCCTCGGCGAAAGCCTTGATCTCTGGGAGATTCGAGCCAGATTCGATCAACAGCGATTCACTTTCGAACTGGTTGAATTGGAAGTTGAACTGAATCCAAACCGCGATGATTCTTCTGATAAGCGGAAGGAAGAGCGACGCAAGACGAAGACGCTGCGAGCCGTCGCGGGCGATCTCACCAAAGCAGACCTGGCTCCTGTCTTCGGACGTGACACTCATGTCGCTGCAGCCGCTGAGTACCTTGTCGGATCATTACCGCAAAGCCTGCTGCTCGTCGGTCCTGCGGGAGTAGGCAAGTCCGCGATCGTGCATCGCATGGCGAGCGACACGCAGCGGTTCGGACTGGGAGAGCGCAAGATCTGGTCGACGACCGGATCACGATTGGTCTCGGGAATGGCGGGTCTCGGCATGTGGCAAGAGCGCTGCATCAAGATGATCCGCGAAGCGCATGCGACCAAGGCCATTCTTCATGTCGGTTCGCTGATCGAATTGATGGAGGCGGGCAAGATCGAAGGTCAGCCCGGTGTAGCGTCGATGATCCGACAAGCGGTCGCGCGCGGTCGATTGACCGTGATCGGCGAATGTACTCCGCAGCAACTCGCCATCATCGAACGCGACGAACCGCTCCTGTTGCGATCACTGGTTCGCTACGATGTGAACGAACCGGAGAAGAATGAACTGACTGCGATTCTGCGGCAGGCCGCCGATGATATGGTCCGCACATCCGCACGTCGACCGGCCGACCGCTCGATGGTTACCGATGCCGCCATCGACGAATTGCACCGCTTGCACAAACGCTACGCAACCTATTCCGCCATGCCCGCTCAGCCGCTGCGGTTGCTCCGTTCGATTCTAGAGCGAGCACCCGCGCGGTCGACAATTGAAGCAGATAGCATTGCCCGCGCCTTCTCTGCCCAGACCGGATTGCCACGCTTCCTAGTCGACGATTCGGAAGTCGTCGACCTCGAAGCGATCCGAGGACAGCTCGCTGCGCACGTGATCGGACAAAGCGATCCGGTTGATCTAGTCGTCAACTTGATCGCAGCTTTGAAAACACGCATGATCCGTCCGGGCAAACCGTTGGCATCGCTGCTGTTCATCGGCCCGACCGGTGTCGGCAAAACGGAGATGGCCAAAGCGCTGGCCGCTCTGCTGTACAGCGATCCACGACGCATGATACGGATCGACATGAGCGAGTATTCCTCGCCTTGGTCCGCCATTCGATTGATCGGCAAACCGGATGAAGGAGACGGAACGTTGACCTCTCCGATCCGCGAGCAGCCCTTCTCCGTTGTACTGCTGGACGAATTTGAAAAAGCGGATGCGGCCGTGTTCGACATGTTACTGCAATTGCTCGGTGAGGGACGACTAACCGATTCGCTCGGACGTACCGCCGATTTTCGCAACGCCGTAATCATCATGACCAGCAATCTCGGCGTCGAATCGTTTCGGGAAGGAGGCTTCGGCTTTAACGAAAGAAACAACGCTTCTTGGCGAGGGCATTTTGAACGCGAAGTGCAACGCTTTGTGAGGCCGGAACTGTTAGGACGCATCGACCGCATCGTCCCGTTCCTGCCGTTGCCGCCTGCAATCGTCCGTCAAATCGCAGTTCGAGAACTGGAACAGCTCAAAGAGCGTCCCGGTCTGAAGTATGCCGATGTACAAGTCGAGTTTAACGAAGAAGTCGTCGACCACGTCAGTCGTGTGGGCTACCAACCGAAGTACGGAGCAAGGCCGCTGCGTCGAGCAATCGAGCAGCAGATCACGGTTCCGATTTCCAATGAACTGAGTCGCTTGGAAGCCGGTGCCGCCTATCACATGCAGATTGAAATGAAGGACGGACAGGTAGTTGCGACGTCGTCAAAAACCGGCGATGGCAGGAACACGTCGAAACGAACGATCGAAACCGCCATCGATGATTGGCAGCGATTGATTCGATTGGCCTGGTGCACAGCGAACTCATCGCCGCTGAAAGATATCGACAATGAAACTCATCGATTAGTGCGCATCAACGACTCGTTGTTTGAACGATTGAAGGGTTCTCTCTCGGCGCGACGAGCGGAGCGCATTAAGGCAGAGATTCAACAGAACGCGGTAGTGATTGAAAAGAATCGGCTGTCGCGAGATGCTTTGATCCAAGCCTGCGATCGAATCCGCTCTGCAGGCATGCGCGTCATGCTCGGTTGGTATCGCAATGAAATGCTGAGCGATGAAGAACTTTTCGAGCTGCCGACTCGACTGCAATCGGAATTGAAAGTCGCCGTCGCCGCGCTCGTCGAAGGCCGCCCTACCAAGACGGAAGAAGTCTGTGTAGTGATCGTCGGTAAACCGATAACGCGAGCCGCCGTGTTATGGCAAGCCTATGAAAGCATCGCGCAGGAAAATGGGTGGTCGATCGATTACTACACGCTGCGAAACTACGATCCGGCGCTCGATTCGCATAGCAACGACGCGAAGAAACGAAGTACGAAGAGGCCGAACGACAACGACACTTCCGGACCGAAGGAACCTGCTTTTCATCTGCTCGGCGAAGTCGGAGATCCGCCGAAATCGTTGCGTACGGTCGATGCATTTCACGAAAAGAAGGCAGACGCGTGGTTGGAAAACGATAACTCGATCGGCGGCGTCGTGTTGCAATTGAGCGGTTACGGCATATCCGCCTGGCTGGGAAACGAAAACGGCGTCATGCACTTCGTCGATTCGTTCGGTCCGGGCCAGAAGAAACGTCAGCGTTTTCGCGTTTCAGTCGAAGAAGGGAAACTCGTCAAACTTAATTTCCCGGTCCACTGGCAGGACGCTCCGAACAGTGCTGAGCGCAATCCGCGCCGTTCTTTCGTAACGGCCGATGGAATCATCATCGACAACTTGAGCGGATCGAGCATCCACTGCGGGCAATCTATACTGCTCGATTGTTTGACCGATGTGATTCGCCGGGACCGAGAAGCCCAGTTATGGCGTGCGGTCGGATTCGAGGGCATTGACCCGGCGGCCACATTGACCGCCGGGTTCGTCATTACCAACTAACGCAATTAAGCCGCCGTCTGTAAAGAGCAGCTTGCCGTTACTTCGCAGCCTTAGACTCGAGATGGCGCACTGTTTCGTCGAGCAGGTACTCGAGGTTCTCATCCATTTCATGGTTGAGCACATCGAGCACCGCTTCCTGCATATCGGCCGACTTCAGGAATGAAGCCGCACGCAGGGCTTCGGCACGCACTCTAGGATGGTCATCGTTGAGTCGTTCGCGAACGAGCTTGGCTGTCTCAGGAACTTCATCGCGCCAGTAGCTGAGCACGCGTACGGCAGCCGCGCGAGCTCGCGGTTCGGAGCTCGTCAGCAATTCTCGCAGCAGCGATTCGTTGACTTTGTTGTGTGTCTGATACAGCCACAGTCCCTCCAAACGCAAGCGAACGGTCAGCGGATCGGCTTTATCAAGCTTGGCCATCCAGGTATCGACTGCCGAGAGCACATCTTCCGACTTGCGCTCAGCGAGCTCGCGTCTTGCACGATAACGAGTGCGATCTTCCGGCTCGCGAAGCAACTGCAACAGATTCGGAATCGGTTCACCGGCAATCACAGCCTTGTCGACCAGCGGCCGGCCTTTGTACGTGATGCGCCAAATCCGTCCGTGCGAATGGTCTCGATTCGGCTCGCGTAGATTGTGTTGCAAGTGACCGATCAACGCGTTGTGCCAATCGACGACATAGAGAGCACCGTCGGGACCGAACTGCAAGTCGACCGGTCGGAAGTTGCCGTCTTCGCAATACAGCAGCGGCGTGATTTCCTTTCCGTCGTAGCTCGACTTCAGGTCGCTCATCGTATGCTGAAGAACCGATCGATCACCGATCACGTTGTTAAGCAGAAAGTTACCTTGTGCTTCGGGCGGAAAATGACGGCTGGCGACAAACTCGCATCCTGATGAAGGACGCGTTCGTTTGACGATGAAGTGAGGCGGCTCCTTTCCGACTTTGCTACCCGGATTATCGAGTCCTTTGGACATCGCACCGCCGGAATGTTTGTCCGGATGATTGACTTCACCGCTGATCAACGTGGCCCAGTAGTTGAAACCCGGCGACGCGTCGGAGATGAAGTTCTGGCCCCAGGCATCGAACACATGTCCCCATGGATTGGCAAATCCGAGCGACGAGTGGACTTCTAATTTTTCCGTCCGCGGATCGTAGCGCCAAACACCGGCTTCCGCCAAGCGCTGCAAACCGTATGGCGTTTCGACTTGCGAGTACTTGAACGTTCCTTCTTGGAAGTAGAGAGCGCCGTCGGGTCCCCATTCAAAAGCAGCTAAGCCGTGGTGCGAGTCGGCTGTGTCGAATCCGAACAGCTTTCTCACGCGGACATCGGCTTTGTCATCGCCGTCAGTGTCTTGCAAGAAGAGAATGTCGGGCTGCTCGGCGACATAGACACCACCCCGTCCGATTTCGAAACCGGTCGGTTGATGCAATCCGTCCGCAAAGACTTTGCAACGATCAGCGGTGCCGTCACCGTTGTCGTCTTCGAGGATCACAATCTTGTCAGCCAAAGCGGTCTTCGGCTTCCATTGCGGATAGCTGGGCATCGTCGATACCCAAAGGCGACCGCGATTGTCGAAGTTCATCGCGACCGGTTTGGCCAAATCCGGAAACATCTCTTCGGACGCCACAAGAGTGACTTCGTAACCGGCCGGCAATTTGAACAACTTGCGTTGCTCTTCGGCTGACAAGTAGTTCAGCGAACCGAGTTTACCGGCCTTGGCATTCGCATCATCATCGCCGCCGACGTTGGTCTTCGGTTCGATGAACGGAAGTGTGTTACTGTCGTCGATCGGGCCCGCGACCTTTTTCCCTTGAGCCAGCGCCCAGACGCGCTGGTCGCGATTGGCCGTCATCTGATCGAGAATATCTCGCTCGCGCTCCATCACTTCGCGATTGCGATAAGTTCCGTCTGAGCCGGCTTCGCCGCGCTTGCCGTAGATCGAGTAACCATTGACCGCGCGATAGCGATGCCACCAGTGAAAATTCTTATCATCGATCGCCTGAACAAGATCTGCACTCGGTTTCGCGACTGCTCCTTTTGACCTGCCGAATAGTGCATCCGTCAGAATCGGAGCAAACGCTGCATAGCCGGATGCGTTGAGGTGAGCGCCGTTCAAAGTAAGTCGTCGATCGTCGCTTTCAAACAGCTTCTTCGTCGGCTGAAAGACATCCGCGAAGGGAATGCCTAGCTCTCTAGCCAAGCGGCTCATCGCTTCCGTGTAGAGAGCCAAACGTCGATTGTGCTCGGCGCCGTCCGGCAAGTTCTTGTCGCCGGTGTTCTCAAAGGCTATCGGAGAAACGAGAGCTACCCGCGGTGCTCCCTTTCCGTTGTAATTCTGCTCGCGCGTATGACGAATCACTTTGCCGAGGTCGGTAATATAGGCATCGACGCCGGCTTGATCTTCGAACGACTCATTGAAGCCGAAGAAGAAGATCACGACATCCGCTTTGGAGTGCGTTAAGTGATCGTCCGGAGTACCGAAATTCAAGGAGCGAATTCGTTCGACTGGTTCGTCACCTGGAAAGCAAAGGTTGCGGACTCGCAGGTCCAAATCGGCAAAGCGCGTCGCGACGAGCGCTTCCCAATCGTTGTTGTGCTGCAGCCGTTCGCCGAGTGCGTTGCCGACCAAACAGACGACGTCACCTTTCTTCAGCTCCAGACCCTCAGCGCTTGCTGAGGTCGAAAGTGCCGAACAGAACAGCGCCGTAATCAGCGCTAAACTCCGAATGAGCATGGATGAATTCTCCGGTGTGGTTGAGGGTGAATTCGTAGTTTAGGCAAACGGGCCGAGAGATAGTATCGTTGCGGAACTATTTTTCCGTCGCACCCTCGGGGTTAAACGTATCGCTTGGTCAGTGGAGGCGGCAAGTTTCACCTGCATCCTGCGAGATTCGTTGCGTTGAAGTGGTAAACTGAGGTTGTCATTCAACCGTTCAAAGGAGGCCGGATATGTGCCGGACTGACGCGTCGCGGGGCTCGAGAACGAACAGACTTATCAGCCGAATTCGGCTTTATCGAAACTACACACCGACATCGGTCGGCCTCGTCGTTTGTTCACTATTCTTTTGTGCCGGCACTTGCTTCATTTCGACGGCGTCCGCTCAAGAAAAGTATTCGCTACAAGTTCCCGGCGAAGCAGGCGGCTCGACGGCGGAGATCGATGCGAGCGGCTTACGGATCACGGAAGACCGAGGTGCGGTAACTCGCTATCGTCGACAACCGAAATGGGACTCGGCTGACGGACTATGGATCGGCTACGAGAGCGCTTCGGCAGCTCAAGTCATTCGCTGGCCTGCGAGCAACAGCGGTCCGATGCAGATCGGTCGCATCGTCGGGGGCACAGTGAACTTCAATACCAGCCGTATGCAAGTTTTACAGAACGGCGCAGTCAAACCTGTGTTGCCTCCGGCATTTCCGGGGAACGGGATTCCAGGCAATGCGATTCCCGGCGTAGGTCCGGGCGCCAACAATGCTTGGCAAATCAAATTTAATCATGGCGCTGTGCAGACGATCGAGTGGTCGACTCGCGATGATCGACTTCAGAGTTGGTATCTGAGCCGATCGATCAATGACCGTGTTTCGATCATGCCGCGACCGAATCCGGATTCAACCACTTGGATGGTCATACCGGCCGGCGGAGGAATTGCAGGGGGCGGAATGGTTCGATTGCAACAAGTCGCAGGCGGTCGCTTAATGGGACTTACCGTGGATCGCGGCCGCGAACTCCGTCTAATCGACATCAACCAATCTGCCGATCAACTTTGGCAATTGACGCCGAGCCACTTCGCGGCTCAAAGCTACGTGATCGAATCGGTATCGAATCCAGGTTGGGTACTATCCGCGCTGCCGGGCGGCAACTTAGTGCTCGCACCGGTCTCGGGATCATCGATGCAAGTTTGGTACGCATCCGCCGTAACGCAACCGATCGACTATGAACCGATGTGGCGAACAGTCAGTCACGAAGTTAGACGCAATCCTGCTCTGCCGCCCGCCATCGTAAATCTCCAGAACAACTCACAACAAGCTCTCACTGTGCTCATTGCAGATCGCCGAACGAATGCTCTGCAGAAGGTGCGCATCGAAGCTCGGTCACAGCGGAGCGCCACGTTTGAACGCGATCCCGGTGCTACGATCGTGGAAGTCTTTGAGCTTAGGACTCCGACCGGAGTGTGGGACCGAAAAGAATTTGCGACACCGATCCCTCCGACAGTCCTTTATGACTTGAGTGTCTATGAGGACATCATTCAATCCATTGCGATCGACCGCACGGGTACGAGCCCGAATGCGATCGAAGACATCAATGTACAGCCGAAGAGTGTCGGTTGGATCGCGCTCCCTCCCGGCGGACAACTCCCCGAGCGAGGAGACCTCGACGTATTGGCTCAAGCTCGAGCAGCCGGCAATCCCGGCGCGGTGCGAAGACTCGATCCGCGCACTCTCGAAAAACCGGCAGCCGGAACTGATCCGCTGCAAAACATCCTGAACGACGTCACACAGCCGAAGTCACCGACCTCTCAGTCAAAGGACCTATAAACCAATACCTACAGCTATCTTGTGCCGCAACGCTTTCCATTGAGCATAGCGGCAATCCAAGAAGCGGAGGAATCGTGAGCCGATACAACGTACACTTTCCTTTTCTTCCAGAGTGGTTGTGTCGCACGAGAGGGCCCAGAACCCGTTTATTTCGAGAGTACCTGAGGGACTCAGAGCCCTACGTTACGCCTCTTGATTCAATTCAAGCGGAACGGCGCAAGCCGTCCGGTTCTTCTAGTTTGATAGGGCTTTACCGGACTGATCGCGCCGCTCCGATTTCAGATTACATAGGGTCCCTGGTGGTGGCTGCGATTCTCGAATAAATCAACGGGCCCATTCATATCCGGTTCAATTCATGTATTGCAATGAAGAGTGAAACGGGATCGAACGTTACCAATACCAATTTGCAACCGCATGTGGCTCGTTCAAAGCACGAAAAGATTGCGGGTCTTCAAAATCGTACCGAACCGAACGATCTTCCAAGAGACTGACCGAATTGGAATTATTCAAGTAGGACGGCGGCCTTGAGGATTCAAATTTTAGATTTCGATGCACTTCACCGTAAGGAACGCTTTCCTCAATGACGATGGCATATTCCCCAACCGTGCTTCCATCCTTGACAAATTGGTAGCGAGTTCGAAACGTGGCCGTGCATGCGGCTTCGACCCATAAAGAGATGGCAGCATCGAGATCGTATGTGGAACGAAATCCGATTTCCAGTGGCGTATTGGTGGCTCCGAGCACACCATAAAAAACGCCGCCGTTTGAATGCTTATCCCCGGGATAGTCGGTCGAACCCTGCTCATTGCGGACATTCACTACAGCTTGTCCATGCGCAACGTCGGGCAATATCGCAGTACCTGTCAATAGAACTATAAATACGAAAAGTCTCACGATCATAATTCTTTCCCCCTGTGAAAATGAATGAACTACTACCCGCTATTCATCAAACCGCGACCTGTCTGTTAAGCGATATTCATCGTCTCGGAAATAAAACGGCTTTCCGAGTAGATCAACGGCCCTATTCCGTTGTTGGGCACTTAGTTCTTTCAACATCTCTTCCTGTGCTTGCTGCAAAACGAGCTCAATCGCATTTCTCGTTCGCTCCTCGATTCTCTGAGCTTTCTCGAGCAGAGCCGCCTTTTGATTCTGTGAAATCCCGACGTCTTCGGCGAGCTTGCCGTTGGTAATGGCATTACCAAGACCGACACGATAAACCTCGACCTGATAAGCAATCTGCTTCAACCTTTGCGATTGCTCCGGGGTCATGATTTCATCGTACTTCTTCTGCCGTTGCTCACGAGTCTCCTTCATAATCTTGTCGACCTCCGTACCGCTCAAAGGCTTCTGACCGGGGCCCAATTCGTAGATATATCGAACAACACTCGGAGTCCCATCGGAATCCTTCATTAATTGTCTAAGTGCTTTAGATTGCTCGGGCTTTAGTGCCAACTCCTGCGCGATTGTCGGGTTGGTTGCCAGAACAGCGATTGACAGCGGATTATTGGGATTCGGAATAGATTTCCCGGAGAGCCTCAGCGTCGGAGCCGCCTGAGGAGCTTCATTATCTTGGGCGAAAATCAAATATGGGAACGGAATACATAAGATCCCGACCAAGGTCAGAAGGCGAATTGACCTACGCATGCTTGCTCCTTTGACTGGTAAGAAATCTGCGGAGCACAGATGTTCGCGGAGTTCAACGCGATCGTCAAGCAAAAAGGTATCGTGATGAAAGATTGGCGCATTCACGCCGGCGATCCATGGCTGCCAGCCGCCAAATTGAGCACAAGAATTCAAGAGCGTAACGGCGAAGCTGTACGGCTCGGGCGGCGTAATCGGTCATTCAAAGCGACCGACAACAATACCAGTCTATGACTTGTTAGATCGCAAGGTTCTTTCACTTACCTTCTTTAAGCAACGCTTCGATAGTCTCTTGAACCGTCTTATCACCTGACGCGCCTTGCCAACGCAGTTCGCCTTGCCACCAGAAGCGGATGTAGCCTTGGCGATCGATGACATAGACGGTCGGCCACATCGTATTGGCCCAGGCTTTCCAATTCTTGCGTTCCAGATCGATAAGCACAGGATATTGAATGCGGTCGGCGGTGGCTGCGGATCGGACGGCCTTGGGATCAGCTTCGGCAGATGTCTCGGGCGTTTGAATACCGATGATCGCGACGTCACGTTCCTTGTACCTATCCGCCCACTGAGCATAGATCGGCAAGTTACGTTTGCAGTTCACACACTCAAATGCATAGAAGTGAACGATTACGACTTTGCCGCGTAATTCGCTCAACTTCAGCGGCCCAGAGTTGATCCATTCGTCGCTAGCCTCGAGCCTCCGGTGCGAGTGGATAGACTCGCTGCAGCTTAGCCGTATCGAACTCAGATCCCAATCAGCGTGACAAGGCGGCTGTTGCTCGTCGCTGAGAACGTCGGTGAGCATCGTCAAACTCGCGACGCCGAGCCGTTGTCAGCTTCGTCTCCAGCCGCAGCATCCTTCTTGCCCGACTTGGAGATCTCTTGGATCTTGCCAATGCATCCACTTCGCGCACCGCATCGGCGATTTGAGACAGTTGCGTCACACTGAGTTTCAGTTTCTTCAGATTATCGGCCTGCAACGTGGATGGGTCGCTTGAGCTCGTCGCTCAAGCTCTGACAAGCGCCTGATCTTTGCGGGCGAGACATTCTCCTTCAGCCACTGGCGTATCTTCAATCTCCAGTTGAGTAACGGCTTCACGCTGCTCAGCCATCGGCAAAATCCCCGAGACTGCCACCAAATGCCGTCCGTCTCCGCGAAGAGTTTCTCCAGTTCTCCGGCTTTCGATCCTTCCATGCCGATCTCTTTTTGAACTTCTGGGGCATGCAGTAAGCCCAACAGAACTTGCGGCACGAGTCCTTCAAATGAAACGGCAAGCGCCGGATGATGTGTTATCGTTCAAAGGAAGCGTTTTTGTCCGAGCCCTTCTTTCCGCTCGGCGATGTCTGCTGCTTAAATAACCTGCTCAGTGTCTTTCCATCCGAAGTCTTCGGATTCGCGGGTTCATCCTCGGTGCCGTCAACAAAAGCGATTGACAGGCCACGGATGTCGCCATGAAGCACGCGATCAGCGAACGACGCCTGAGCGACAAACGTTGAAATCGGTCATGGAGTTTCATGGCACTCTTCCACGTATGATTCGACGAAATGAGATAACGCTCGATTAGTGAATCAAGGATCGAAACATCGAAGTCAGGATGGCGCCCTGAAGACCATCGTCTACGCATCCACTTCGCGGTTCACCTTGTATTTGATCAAATAAATCTGACCGTCACGCCCAAGCCGCCAGTTTGGATACGACAACGAAGTCGAGGTAATAGAACTGCTGCACAATACCGTCGAGATCCTCGCCCTAATGCACATGTTCAGCGGCTCGGATTCGATATCCTCATATTCTGATTCCATCGCCTCAGCCGCTTCATCGACGAGGTCCTCAGGATCACCGTCGGAATCGTATACATTGACAGATATGAAAGCTCCGCCGGGGCTTTTCCAGGATCAGCCCCCGATTGTTCTCCGAGCCGGTCTCTTCTCGGCTAAGCCCGTGTGTCGGGATGATGAGCGAAAAGCCCATTCTCGACCGTTTTCGGCATTCTTCTTTCGTCCCATCCGCATTCAAACTCAGCCGCTCGCAGCTTGCGAACTTGCAAAACTTCTCGGCGGCAATCGCTACGGCTTCTAGTGTTCAGCTCGACATTCTAACCGCTTTGAACGTCTGAGCCTCCATGTCGTCGAGCGAGTCGCGTTTCGGGTACGGGTCTGGTGAAATCCTGACGGTGTAATCCACTCCGCCTTGAAAGCCGCATCGCCTCGTCGGCAATTTTCACTTTCCTAGCGGCCGAACAGCAGCCTCAGTCTGTTTTGCGATTAAATCGATCTTGATTCGACACGGTCGAATTTGTTACAGAGTTCAGTTCTGGAAAATCTGTCGGCAAGTTTCTCGGGCCGACAACGCGAGAGAGTTTGCGGATTCATTCGGCGGGAACGCGACATGGTTCATATAGCCCCACACTATCAACCTGCCGCGGCGCTTGTGCGTTGATTTCCGAAGTACATCGTTCCGGCCGATCTCTCCGCACTGCGAATCGGTGCCAGCCGCCAACACGCATGGCTTCGCTCGCTGAATTGCAACACGAACCGCACGCGCGCGTTGAACTAATCGACCTCGGCATGGAACGACGACCGCCTCCGCCGAGCAGGTCAGCGCCTGCATCACGGACGCACGACGATTCATGAAATCAGATATTGCCTCATCGATCGCTCGGTGGCATTGCTGGGCGGAGCTTCTGCAGCGTCGGACGACATTCGTGTTTGGTTGCATCCGACGGCTCGTTCGTATCCGACTCGGGATACTATCTCGATTACGCCTGGGTGAAGAGTTGCACGCCGCTCGGTCGACTCAGCCCGCGCTATTGGCGATACCGTTGGCAGGGCGACCTTTGTTTTCGCAGTGAGTTGCCCGCTGAACGCAGTTTGCCGGGAGCTGCGGTGCTGAATCACGCGTGGTCACATAATTTCTATCACTGGATGCTGGAAGTGATGCCGCGACTGAGCCTCATTCGCGATGCAGGCATCGAACCGGATTTGGTATCTGGTGGATCATCAAGCCGCATATCAAATGGCGGCCTTGAAACTACTCGGCATACCGGAGAACAAGCTGATTCAGCCGCATTATGCGATGAACGTGCGAGCCGACCAAATCGTGCGACCATCGGAACCCGGAACACAAGCGATCCGAGCAGCCGCGGATACTATCAAGCAGACGCTCCGCCGCGAGCAACAGTCCGATTTCACGCGCGGAAAGAGAATCTACATCAGTCGACGCGATGCCGATCATCGCAAGATCGCCAACGAGGGAGAGCTTGAAGAGCTGCTGACCTCGCATGGATTTGAAAGCCGGAGTTTCGAGCGCTGTCCGTTCGAAGAACAGGTTCGTTTGTTGGCATCAGCCGAAATCATCGTCGCTGTGCACGGTGCCGCGCTTGCCAACACGATCTTCGCGCCTCAAGGAACGACGGTCATCGAAATCTGCCCGCAGCGCCGATACAACATCGACTGCTTTCCTCGCTTGAGTCATGCGATGGGAAACCGACATCGGTCGATCTTGGCTGATTGCACTCGCTATCGCCAATCGATGACCGTCAATCTGGACGATGTGCTCCGTTGCTTGGATGCTGCCGAACACGCGTCATCCGCGCAGGCAGCCTAAGTCTGCGATCTGAACCGGCGGAGCGAGGATTACTCTGCCAATTCGAGTTCGATGGGTTCTTTCAGAATCAATACGGAGCGCAGCAGCATCAGGCCGGGCGCCGACATCGAAGCGGCTTCCTCTTTCGCCTTTGCGTTATAAGCGGCAATCCTCTGAACGAGTTCTTCTTCGGCTTTGACTACCGCAAGTGACTCGGACTGTCCGCTCGGACTCTTGCGCAGCTCTTTCAGAAGCGACTCGAGTTCGAGCGCCGCCTTCACTTTACCACTTTGAACGAACACGCCGCCGAACACGTCTCGGGCTGCTCGCCATTGGTCGCCGAATGCCTTGTCGATCAACTGCGCGTCGACAGCGGCTGCGACGGACGCATCGATTGCTTTATAACGCGAGGCTAGTAGGTCGGATCCCTCGTTCCAGGCGCGATCTGCCTCGCGCTTGGCATGCGCATACTCCGCATAAGCCAGGCTGACCCAACCGACCAGCCCACAGATAACCAGCAGTGAACCGAGCAATCCGATCGTCAGCAACTTGCCGGAAACAGTGCGCGGCGGCACGACTTGGGTGGGTGCGGTTTTAGTTTCGGTCATGCGACACTTCAAACGGAGGAGACGCTCGATCACAATCTCTACCGGTTCAAGTCTAGCGATGCATCCAGTTTCCTCAACCGGTCGCACAAACAACAAAGCCCGGGTTTGCGGGAACCCGGGCTCTGTCGTTGGGCATGAATTCATCAGCTGAGCGGGGCTAACCGACCCTACAGCTCGTCCGACTCAGCAGACTTTTTCACATTAGTAAGTCATGTTCACGCCGAGGTTCAAACCTTGGTACCAGGTCGAACCGTCGCGGTAAGCACCCGAAGGTTGAGTGCCCAGCGGTCCGCCTTGAGCCTGCGTGAAGTCGATGTTGCGATCGACTTGGTTGCCGGCCAGAGCGACATTCGAAAGATACAGGAAGGAGTAGCCTGCCGTCAGTTGAATGTTGCTGTTCAGATTGAATCCACCGTTCACACCGAGTTCCGGAATGAATCCGAATTTCTCACGAGTGAAGTTGTGGATGTTGCTCTGTTGCGTATACAGACCGCCGGCGAATGGTGCACCGGGAACCGTTCCGGGCGGAGGTGCAATCGTGGTGGAACCTGTGGTCGAAGTCGTCTGCGTGAAGTTACCGATGCTGACCTTCGCCAAGGTTCCGAGGCTGACGCGACGGCGATTGATCTTCGATTCGAGTCCGATATGACCGCCGTGGAACGTGTTCGTGGCGGAGAAGTTGTCTACCGTTCGGAACACCGTGTTGTCGGGAATCAAGTTACCGGTGAACAAGTCGCGCGATGTGCTGGCGATGTTCAGGTTATCCTTCATTCGCAGGAAGGTGTAACCGCCGATCAGTTCAACCTTGTGGTCGGATGATCGACCCATCAGGAATCGCAGCGAGGGTTCCACAGCGACCAGTCGCTGCGAGTCGTCACCGTGGCCGAACCGATGCTACCGGCAGACCATTGTTGAACGCCACGAGATAAGCATCTTCAGCAGCGATCTGTGTATTGAAGAACGGCAGACCGACGGACTGGACGCCGTTGGCGCCGGACGCGGCTGTGAACGTTTGGTATCTCGAGTAGCCCGAAGACTCGTCCACTGACGCCGACTCGCTTTTCAGGTCCGAAATAGAATCCGCCGGTCACTCGATAGCCGGGAAGCAAGCCGGTGCTGATTCCATCGACACCGCCGACGACAGTCGTCACACCTGCATTGCCCGCAACAGGCAACACATTCTGTGCAGAGGTCGTGAGCGCCGCCGGAGCACTACGAGCTTGTCCCCACCAAAGCAGTGTTTCCGACGAGAAGAAGACGCTTGGTCCGCATCCGCAAGGATCGCCCAGGCCGAGTCCTCTTCCTGTTCCGCAACCGCTGCCGCAAGCTTCTAAACCGCATGACGGACCGGTCGGTCCGCAAGCCGTTTCGAGTCCGCAGCTAGGAGTGCAGCCCGTATCGCAGTTACCGCCGGCCCCAAGTGCGAACGATGCAGGCACAGCCGGCGTCCAAGACGCAGCAGCGGGTGCCAGTTCATAGTCGCCCAGGTGAGCTTTGCGGCGGCCGACGGCGCCGGTTTCGTCCGCAGTAACAACCGACGAATCGCCGATGTGCTTGCGTGAATTCAATCCCGCAGAGTTGTCTGAGGCAGACGCGGGTTGCTGCAACAGACTGATTTCCTGAGCCGCCGCTGTACCCAGCGACGAACCGGTAATCATGAGAGAGAGCATTAACTTCGATATTTTCATGTTTAGTTCTCGCTGGTCGGAGCAAGCCTTAGGGTCGTTACAAGTAGATCGGACCGAATGCTCGGTATTCGGAGCAAAAAACGGAGAACCGACATTACTTGACCATTCCCCTAGATTTACATGAGCACCTTCGGCCTTTGTTTCATGTTCAAAAACGAAGGAACGCGTAGAATAGAAAGCGATTTGCCTAACCTGCGATTCATCGCGACTTTAGAGTGCGATCCGTGGCGACTGGCACCACCTTTTCTATGACCTTTCGATAGCCGATCCGAATCATTGCATGAACAAACCGGCACCCCTTCCGATTCCTCCGGCGAAATTCACTTACCGGCCGCTCCCGTTGTGAATATGGATTCGTCCAGTCCCGCGACTCGGCGCGATGATGATGTTCCGATTCCAGGCCGAGGCAAATTGCCGGGTAAGCCGCGCGTCACTGCGGGCTGGAAGATTCCCGGTGCATCGGCGCTGAAGATCCGCAAGTGGACGGCGGCAGTGGAAAAGGTTGCGAACTTAGAAGCCGAACGCCGAGCGCTCGACGACGGCCAGCTTCGCAAAGAAAGTCTCTCGCTGCGCTATCGTGCGATGAGCGGTGAATCGCTCGGCAGTCTATTACCGGAAGCATTTTCACTGGTTCGCGAAGCAGGCCGTCGCGCTCTCAACATGCGCCACTTCGATGTCCAGATCCTCGGCGGTGCAGCACTCTACGACGGATGCATCGCCGAGATGCAAACCGGTGAAGGGAAGACGCTGACCGCCACGTTGCCGCTCTACCTTCATTCGCTGGCCGGCAACGGAGCTCACTTGGCCACGGTCAATGACTACTTGGCTGAACGCGATGCGGAGTGGATGCGACCGATCTATCAGTTACTCGGCGTATCGGTCGGTATTGTGCTGACCGATCACAGCTCCGATGTCCGCCGCAAAGCATACGCAAGCGACATCACTTACGGTACGGCCAAAGAGTTCGGGTTCGACTTCTTAAGAGACCGATTACTCCTGCGAGCACAAGGCCGAATGCAGGGCGACTTTCTCGGTGAAGGAAGTTCCGAGCGTTGGAGCGCCGGCGGCGATCAGCCGGTTCAACGAGGAATGCACTTCTCACTGGTTGACGAAGCTGACAGCATCCTCATCGACGAAGCACGTACGCCGCTCATCATCGGATCGCTCGGTGACGAAGCACGCGAAGTCGTGATCGCCACGTTTGCGTGGGCCGCAGAACATGCGTCCAAGTACGAACTGCGCGAACACTACACGCTCGAAGAAGACACTCGCAAAGTCGAACTGAACGGCAAGGGTCGACAACTGGTTCGCAGCTTGCCGCGGCCCGATCTGATTCGCCAAGTCGCACTCGTCGACCTCTACGACTACACCGAGCGCGCGATCAAAGTTCTCAACGACTTTCATTTGGATCGACAGTACGTCATTCGCGACGGCGAGATCGTCATCGTGGATGAATTCACCGGCCGTTTGGCCGAAGGTCGTAAGTGGCGCGACGGTATCCACCAAGCAATCGAGGCCAAAGAGAAAATCGAAATCACCGTGCCGACAGGCCAAGCGGCGCGAATCACGATTCAGGATTTGTTCCTGCGCTACAAACATCTGGCGGGCATGACGGGTACGGCATCGACCAGCGCACCGGAACTGTGCAAGATCTACAAGACGCCTGTCGTATTGGTACCGACCAACCGACCGCCGCGCCGTGTGCGACAACCGGATCAAGTCTACGGGACGATGCTGGCTAAGTTCGAAGCCATCGTCGAAGAGACGCAACGCATGCACGCTCAAGGTCGTCCTGTCCTGATCGGCACGCGCTCGATCGATAAGAGTTTGATCTTATCTAAGTTACTCGGCGCTGTCGGTATCCGGCATGAAGTGCTCAACGCTAACGAAGTGGCTCGCGAAGCAGATATCGTGGCCGAGGCAGGCCGACTGGGTCGTGTCACGGTCGCGACGAACATGGCCGGACGCGGAACAGACGTGAAACTCACCGACGATGTTCGCGAATTGGGAGGTATGCATGTCATCTGTACTGAACTGCATGATGCCGCACGCATCGACCGCCAGTTGATCGGCCGTTGCGGTCGACAAGGCGATCCCGGCAGTTACTGCCAATACCTGTCGCTGGACGATGAAATCCTGCGCAGCGGCTTCGGCATGAAGCGCTCGGAGCAATTGACTGAAGTCGGCAAGCGCAGCAGCGGTCCGCTCAACTCCTATGCTCCGATGTTCAAGAAAGCTCAAAGGCGAGTGGAGCGAAAGCACTTCCGCGACCGCATGATGTTGTTGCATCACGAACGCGAACGAACCAAGATGCAGCGAGAAATGGGCCAAGACCCTTACTTGGATACAGCAGAGTAAGAGGCATGCAATTCAGCGCACTTGCCTCCGTGTTCGTCTGACTGATCGGCTCGCAGCGGCGTTAGTGATCAGCTCGCTCCACCGACTGTCTTGCTGCGGCGCGTGCATTCGACCCAGTATGTGACTGCGTAGATCAGGATCACAAAAAAGCTGGTGACTAAGAACACCGAACCGCCGATGTTCAGACTTCCCTGAGCAATCTGCGCCGTGTCTTTGGCTTTCCAGCCCGTCATGAAAATCGTAGCAAAGCCGCCGGTTACCATTTGCACGGCGGCGGTTACCGTCGTCGTGGTGACAAAGCACAACGGTATGATCGTGACCCATGCAAACTTACCGCGGCCGGTGTGAAAGAGATAAGTCGTGACGATCGTCAATGCGAGTGCCGCGAGCAACTGATTCGCGATGCCGAACATGGGCCAAATCGTATCGATCGAGCCGGTCCAAATCAGCGTGCCCCAAGCAGCAGTCACGGCACCGGTCGAGATGATCACACCGGGCGTCCAATCCATCTTCTCGAACGGTTTCCAAACTTTGCCCAGTAACTCCTGCAGCAAGAAGCGCGCGATTCGCGTCCCAGTATCGATGGTCGTAAGAATGAACAGTGCTTCGAACATGATCGCGAAGTGGAACCAATACTTGATGACCGAGTCGATCGATATCCCCGGCGCGATGCGCCCTGTGGCTTGCGTCATGATCTGCGACATGCCCACGGCCAGCGTTACGGCACCGCCTGTTCGTCCGCGTAGCGATTCACCGCCGACCTGTCTTTCGATCTGAGTCAAGTTGTCGGTGTCGGCTCCCATCTTATGCAACGTCTCAGCGTACGCATCCAGTTTTGTCAGGTCGATATTGATGGCCCAATAATCCCCTTGAGGCAATGCGGCCGCGGCCAGCAATGCGACCACACCGACGAGACCTTCCAACAACATTCCGCCGTAACCAATGACTCGCACATCGCTCTCTTTGTCCACCATCTTCGGCGTCGTTCCGGAAGAAACGAGAGCGTGAAATCCTGAGATTGCTCCGCACATGATGCAGATGAACACGAACGGAAAGATCGCACCTTTGAAATAGGGACCGCCTCCACCGGCAAAGTATTCATTCACCGGCGGCGCCGCCATCACGGGGTTAGCGATGATGATGCCGCCGACGAGCAGCGCAATAGTACCGATCTTCAAAAAACTAGAGATGTAATCGCGAGGACAGAGTAGCATCCAAACGGGCAGCACCGACGCGATGAAGCCGTAGATGCAGATCGCTGCGATGGTTGAAGTTCGACTGAGCGCGAACACAGCCTCCCAACTGGAACCCGGTATCCACGCTCCGGCTACTGTCGCAGCCAACACCGCCGCTGCGCCGATCAATGATGCTTCAGCGACTTTGCCCGGACGGATGCGATACATGTAGAGTCCGACGAACAGTGCGATCGGAATCGTGCAAAAGATTGTAAAGCTTCCCCAACTGCTCCCCTTCACTCGCTCCACGGTTGCCGGCGGAATCACCAGTTCTTTCACCTCACCGGATGGCAGAGCAATATCTTTTGGGAGTACCAGTTGGAAGGCTTCGCTACGAACCTTTTCCGTACCCGACACATACTTGGTAGTCGAACCCTCCGCCACATAGGCCACGACACCGCCGGGGGTGGTTTCGAACTTGAACGGTTCCTCAGTTGTGTAGGTTGTGCCTGCAGCCAGCTTGATCTGTTCGCCGCCGAGCGCTTTGACGACCACGACGCCCAGCCCGGAGAGAGCGATGATGACGATGAACAAAATCGAAATCGCAGCCAGCGTCCCGGGAACCGTGCCGAGCAGTCGACGAGCCATCTCCGCCAGCGATTTGCCGTCGTTGCGCACGGAAGCAGCCAAGACCATCATGTCCTGCACGGCTCCGGCCAAACAGACGCCGATCACCAACCACAACAGTCCCGGCATGTAACCGAATTGAATTGCCAGTACAGGACCGATCAACGGTCCGGCTCCTGATATGGCCGCAAAGTGATGGCCGAAGAGGACGCCGCGATGAGTCGCGTGATAGTTCTGTCCGTCATGATGCACATGGGCCGGAGTCGTGCGACTATCGTCGAGTCCGAAGACGATTCGGGAAAGGTACAAGCTGTAGAATCGGTAGGCGACGGCCATAGCGGCCAAGACACCGAGAATCAACGGCAGAGCATGCATCGACGAAAATCTCATTGAGGCGGGGAGGGCAGGAGAGTTCAGTCAGCCGAGTTCCACAATCCTTGGATCTCGTCCGGCACATTGTCATCCACAATGCGTTGGTCTTCTTTGGAGGAGAGTCGACTGCAGATCGACCTCGCTTTATTCAAACATTCTTGCAATTGTTTGTCATCGTCGGACTGAGTGGCGATCGCAGCCATCTCCAACCAAGCCAGAGCTTTGACGAGATCATCCATGCTGTTGTCATTAACGATGCGCCCAAGGGTTTCGCGAGCCAATCCGCGTTCCTCGGAATTCTTGGCTTGCAGTCGAGCCAACTGTAACCAAGCTTTCCCGGCGTAGTCGCGATTGAGCAGCGATTCGTCGGGCGGATAGAAATGAGGGACCGCTTCCCACACAGTTCGATTGCGGCCGTCGGAAAGCAGGAGCGCCGAACGATACTGCTTTTCAACCGTCGGTTGTTTGGCAACACCAAAGTACATGTTCTCACTGTTGCCGAACAGCGGCGGCAGCGGACGTGACGCAGCGACTGCACCGCCTATGCCGAAGGCGATGGCTAAGAGCAACAAAGCTCCCGCGCGACGCGTCCAACGACTGCGAGCGGCAGATCGAGTTCGATTCAGTGCAGCTTGTAACTTGAGTGCGGCCGGTGACGGGCCGTGCGTCGAAATGCTCTTGTCGGGCGCCGGGCAACGGGATCGTTTGTTCAGGCCAATGCTCGGCCAATCCCTCCTCACGTCCGCTGCGCAGAGCCTGCAGCACCGCATCCGGATTCTCGTAGCGATCCTCCGGCTTTTTGGCGAGCATGCGATGAACGAGTTGGACCAGCGGTGCCGGTAGCCCGGAACGTAATTGAGCGATCGACGGCGGTTCCGCTTGAACATGCTGCATCGCAATCGCCAGCGACGTATCACCGTTAAACGGGGGTCGACCGGTGAGGACATGGAACATCGTCACGCCGAGCGAATAGATGTCGCTGCGAACATCGACTTCGCCATCCTGCAATTGTTCAGGACTCATGTACATCGGAGTTCCAAGAGTCGTGCCGGCTCGCGTCAGTTGCGGATCATCATCGAGCACCACCCGAGCCAATCCGAAGTCAGTGACTTTGACGTCACCGTCGCTTGTCAGCAGGATGTTCTCCGGCTTGATGTCGCGATGGATGATTCCCGCACCGGATGATTTCTTCAGCGCGGCTAGGGTCTGCAGCAACACGCTAAGCGCTTGACGAATAGCGAGCGGTCCGTGCTGCGTGATGTACTGCTTGAGGTTGACTCCGGCGACGTACTCTTGCGCTATGAAGCGAATGTCCCCTTCTTGTCCGACGTCGTATACCTGCACAATGTTCGGATGGACGAGGGACGCTGCGGCACGAGCTTCCTGCAAGAATCGCTGCAAGTTCGACTGATCGGTCGCCAGATTCGGCTTGAGTACCTTGATGGCGGCGGGGCGGTGAAGCGACGTGTGAACAGCGAAAAAAACATCGGCCATTCCACCGCTGCCGAGCTTGCGCATGATCTCATAGGGGCCGAGCCGATCGCCTTCCTTGAGTTCGCGGTCCGGGAATTCAGGCGATGTGGAAGTGGTCATAAAGTTCCGAGTAATGAGCCCGCGGTACGGCAGACGCCTGAATCGTCGACAGCTCGAAATCCTATTCGAGCGGCCTCATTCTAACCTAGCGGCCCGACTGTTTTAACTCCGGTCGCGATTGATGCAAAACCTAAGATCTCTTTTCCGCCCGTCGCATCGCAGCTTGCACGGCCGCGGTCAGTTCAATCATTTCTTCGATCGAGAGCTGTTCCGCTCGGCAATCCGCAGGTAGCTTCAGCTCTTCAATCAAAGCATCGACCTGGGGCTTGTCGAGCGTCGGTTTACATGCGGAGACCATCGTGCCGCGAAGCAGTTTGCGTCGATGTAAGAACAGGCTTCGCACAAAGTCATGAAAGAACTCACGGTCTGCCAGTCGGTCTCGCAAAACTTTCTGCGGACGAATGTCGAGGATCGCTGAATCGACTTTCGGTCGCGGCCAGAAAACCGACGGAGGCATGATGCGCACAATCTCGGCTTTGGCCTGCGACTGAATCCAAATCGACAGAGCGCTGTAGTCCTTCGTTCGCGGTTCAGCCGTAATTCGCTCAGCCAATTCCTTTTGAATCGTGACGGTGATGCGAGTCGGCCACGGTTCGACATCCAGAAAGTTCGAGATGATCGGCGTGGCCACGTTGTAAGGGAGATTGGCCACCAGTTTCAGCTTGGCCCCCGGGATCATCGCCATCTTTTCGTGCAGCGTGCTGATCACACGCGGATCGAACTTGCTCTTGCTCTTGAGCGCATCCAAATGCAGCAGCGTCACATTGCCGAGCGTCGCAAACTCGTCAGCCGCCAACTTGGATACATGATCGTCGATCTCACACGTCACGACGTGTCCCGCTTTCGCAGCCATGATCTTTGTCAACGAGCCCAGACCGGTTCCGACCTCGAGCACTACGTCTTTCGGCCCGAGCTGCGCTGACTTGGCTATCAACTCTACGAGATTCAAGTCGATCAGAAAGTTCTGACCGAATCGAGTCTGCGGCGCGATGCCTGCTTGTTCAAAGCGGTTGGTGATGTAGGTCAGCGTTTGACGTTCAGACATGCAGTCGACTCGATTCGATTCGTTGATTCTTGTTGGATCGGATTCAGTTAAACGGGCGAACGATCTAATACGCGTTTCGCGTTAGGTCGGCTTCCAAGCCGCCATCTGTCGCTCGACATATTTTGCCATCATGTCGGTCTCGAGATTCACGCGATCACCGACTCGCAGTGATCCCAATGTCGTCACCTGCAAAGTATGCGGGATCAAGGCTACAGAGAACTCCGTATCGGTTGCATCCACTACAGTCAGGCTCGTACCATCTACTGCGATCGAACCTTTGGAGACGACTTGACGCATCAAAGCGGCGGGAGCGGAGAAACGGATGTCCGACCACTCATCGTTATCGACTCGGCTTGACACATAACCGACTCCGTCGACATGGCCGGAAACGAGATGCCCACCGATGCGGTCACCGAGTTTCATGGCTCGTTCGCAGTTCACTTTCGAACCACCAGTTATTCCGCGCAGAGTCGTCTTGGACAGAGTTTCCTCACCGGCTTGGAAAACCATCGACCGCGCATCCATTTCGACGACGGTCAAACAGCAACCGCTGATCGCGATGCTATCCCCGATCCGCAAGTCATCAAACGCCGGCGGCCGAGCCACGAAAAACCGCTTGCCGGCCGGTTCGTCGGTGATGGAGAGGATTTCGGTTAGTGCTTCTACAAGTCCGGTAAACATCCGACCTTACTTTATCGTTACTGCCTGAAAAAAGGCTGCTAGGAATCCCTTTTCTGCGACGTCGAGCGTCAGCAGGATCGCGACCTGCGTGCGTCGATCGACAATTTGCCCGCCTCGGCCGCGCGGTCGTCCTTGTGCCTTTTTTCCCCTTGGTCCAAAATATCGCTCGCGCAAACCAAATATTGTAAAAGCGTTCGCCACTTTTGGGACTAGTTAAGGAACTTGTGATGAGCATTATTCAGTCGGTTATTGGGCGTCAAATTCTCGATAGCCGCGGAAATCCCACTGTTGAAGTCGAAGTCGAACTGATGGACGGAGCGGTGGGACGGGCAGCGGTTCCTAGTGGAGCCAGCACCGGAGCCCACGAAGCTTGGGAACTGCGCGACGGTGACAAGTCGGTTTTCCTGGGCAAAGGTGTGACCCAGGCGGTTGAGAACGTGAACACGGAAATCGCCGATGCCCTGATCGGATTGGACGCAGTCGATCAGCGCATGATCGACCGCGTGATGCGTGAGCTCGACGGCACCCCTAATAAAAAGCGGCTCGGTGCCAACGCGATTCTCGGTGCTTCGCTCGCAACGGCTCGCGCTGCGTCCAGCTTTGTGCAACTGCCGCTGTATCGCTACTTGGGCGGTGCAGGAGCTCATATTCTCCCGGCTCCGATGATGAACATCGTCAACGGCGGTCAGCATGCGGACAACTCGGTCGACGTTCAAGAGTTCATGGTGATGCCGCTAGGGTTCGATCGTTTCAGCGACGCGCTTCGCGCAGGTGTCGAGATTTTCCACCACCTGAAAAAGGTTCTGAACAGCCGCAAACTCAACACGGCTGTCGGCGACGAAGGGGGCTTTGCTCCCGACTTGGGCAGCAATCAAGAAGCTCTCGATCTGATCATGGAAGCGATCGCTGCTGCCGGTTACAAGGCAGGCGAACAAATCTATATCGCCCTCGACGTAGCGGCCACCGAGTTCTACGACGCAAAGACCAAGCGATACACCATCGACGGCAAGCAACTGAGCGGCGGCGAAATGGTCGACTTCTTGGCCTCGTGGGTCAGCAAGTATCCAATCTGCTCGATCGAAGACGGTTGCTCGGAAGACGACTGGGAAACTTGGAAGCTGCTGACCGATAAACTCGGCAACAAAGTCCAACTCGTCGGCGACGACCTGTTCGTAACCAACGTCGAGCGTCTGCAACGCGGCATTGACCAAGGTATTGCCAACAGCATTCTGATCAAGGTCAATCAAATCGGTACGCTGACAGAAACGATCGAAGCCATTCAATTGGCCCTGCGCAGCGGCTACACCTCGATCTCCAGCCATCGCAGCGGTGAAACCGAAGATTCCACCATCGCCGACTTGGCAGTGGGTCTCTCAACCGGTCAGATCAAGACCGGATCGGCCTCACGCAGCGATCGCTTGGCGAAGTACAACCAACTGCTCCGCATCGAAGAACAACTCGGCGATGACGCTGTTTACGGCGGTCGTTTGTTCCCGAAGCGCGGCTAATCGGCCGAATTCGTCTCGGTCCCAGGACCATCACATAAGAATATGGGCCGACATGCATGCGAACTTCACCTCGCAATGCGTGTCGGCCTTTTACTTTTTGCTGTAGAGGTTTGCGGTCTCTAACCGTCAGACTTGATCTCGCAGTTTCGCTTTGCGCTCTTCGGTAAAGTCCCACCACAATTTGGGTTCTTCGCCGTCGATGAAGCGTGTAATCGAAATGAAGCAATCGATAACGCAAGGATCGTGCCTTACGCTGGTCAATCGGCAGAGATCGTCATACATCTGGTAAGGATCACGGCCTCGAAGATCCTGTGGCTCCGCGATTCCCAGGAGGCGCAAATCCCCGGCCATCGCAGGCCCGATGTTGGGCAAATCGGTCAGCGATCGCAAACGACTGCGTTGGACTTTCGATGGATGCATTCCAATCTCCCGTTTGGGCCTTTCGTCAGACGATGGCTATCATGACATCTCTTTCCATCTCTTTTTAAGGATACACCAATGACCAAATCCTGCACGTCACGAGTGCGTGACTTCTTCCGCCGGATACTTACGGCAGCGTTGATTCTGAGCGGCAGTGTCGCAGCTTCAGCCGCCGATTGGCCGCATTGGATGGGACCGACGCGCGACAACAATTGGCACGCCGAAGGAATCATTACCAAGTTTCCGGAAGGGGGCCCGAAGATAGTGTGGCGATCGCCGATTGCAGGCGGCTATTCCGGTCCGGCCGTTGTCAGCGACCGCGTGTATGTCACCGATTTCATCGCGGACGGTGATGCGAAAGTCGACAACTTCAATCGTACCGCACTCTCTGGAACCGAGCGTATTCTTTGCTTGAATGCGTCGGACGGAAAACCGATTTGGAAGCAGGAGTTTCCGACGACATACGGCATCTCCTATCCTGCCGGACCTCGCTGTACTCCGGTTGTCGAAGACGACCGACTCTACACGCTGGGGGCAGAAGGGTTGCTCGTGTGTCTTGAGGCATCGACCGGCAAGATCATTTGGAAGCATGATCTTCCGAAAGAGTACTCAACCAAGGCAGCCCTTTGGGGCTACGCCGCACATCCGCTCATCGACGGACCGCGTCTGATCACTCTCGTCGGCGGCGAAGGCACGCACACGGTCGCTTTCGACAAGCTGACCGGCAAACAGATTTGGCGCGTAGGCACGGCAACGGAACAAGGCTATTCACCGCCGACGATCATCAAAGCGGCCGGAGTTCGACAACTGATCGTCGCCAATCCGGACGCAGTGAATGCGGTCGAACCCGAAACAGGGAAATTGCTTTGGTCAGCTCCCTATGAAGCCACGAACGGGTCGCTCATCATGAGCCCGATTGTCGTCGATGATTATCTTTTCATCGGCGGATTCTCCAATCGAAATCTGCTCGTCAAATTGAAACAAGACAAGCCAGGCGTGGAGGTACTCGCAAAAGACAAGATCAAGAAGTTCGTCGCCCCGGTCAATGTCCAACCTTACGTCCAAGACGGCGTCATCTACGGCATGGACCAAAAGGGAGACATGGTCGCATTCCGCTTACCGGACGGTGAACATTTATGGACCAGTACCGACATTATCGGAAAACGATCTGCCGGTACCGAAACAGCATTCCTGGTGAAGAATGGGAAGCTGTTCTATTTGTTCAATGAAAACGGCGAACTGGTTATTGCCGATCTATCGCCGAACGGGGTGAAGGTACTCGACCGCGCGAAAGTCATCGAACCGACCAACAACGCGTTCGGACGCAAAGTCGTCTGGTGCGCTCCTGCATTCGCGGGTACTAGGATGTTTGTTCGCAACGATGAAGAATGCATTTGCGTCGAATTGGCCAAATAGAATCGCCTAAGCAGTCGATTGTCAATCGTCGCTACTTATTCGCGACATGACTGACATGCCGATTAGGGTTTGCCCTGACTGAATAGCGCCAGGATCTCAAAGATCTCATCCTGGGTGTATTGGTCGAGCAGCCCTGACGGCATGACGGACTTCGGTGATTTCACGATCTCTTCGATGCTATCGCGTGCGATGACCAATGGCCCTTTCTGGTCGGGACTCGATACCAACGAGACAGAATCTTTATCCTCGGCCACAATGATTCCCGAATAGGCTTTTCCGTCCGTCGTCAAAATCGACTGAGCAGCGTACTTGGGGTCAATTTTGCGCGACGGGTCGAGTATCTCGCCGAGTATGCCGACCGTATCTCCCTTCCAGCGCACTGACACGTCACTCAAGTCAGGCCCGACATTGCCGGTGCCACCATTCAGTTTGTGACACTGCGCACAGGATGCTTCTTGAAACAAGCGTTTGCCGATCTCCGCAGAGCGTCCGCGCAGACCGTCCGGCAGTTTAGGAGCTAAATCTTCGGCAGTCCATTTGCGCACGAACGAGCGATTGTTGCCGATCGGATCGGCGGGTGCTTTCGGATCTTTCTGGAAAGCATCAAGGTCTTCCACGACCACCATGACTCCGACCATGCGCATCCAGTGGTTCGGAAATGTACACACGAATGGATACTCACCCGGCTTGGTCGGTGCCGTGAATGCCAGCCGATCTTGCTTGCCGGCTTGAGCCATCTTCGTTGCGTGAAGAACCTTCTCGGAGCGAGGGACATACTGTTTACCGTCGGTAACATCATCCGGTGCCATCGTCGCAGCGGTCAGAGCCACTTCCTTTACAGCGCCCGGCACGGTGATCACCAGATTGTGCGGCATGAGATCTTCGTTGATCAGCACGATCTCTACCGGCTTTCCGGCTTCGACCGCGAACCACTTCTGATCGTATCGCATTTCTTCTTCGACGGTTCGGATGCGTACAACACGAACAGCGGCCTCTCGTAGTTGTTTGCGACGCCCCTTAGCAACATCGTCCGACAGGCGAGGCAAAAGGTTCTCAGCCAATTGCGCCGCATCGAGATAAGCATCACTCGAACGCACATCGATCGGGCTTTGAACAGCTTCGCTGACAAGCTTCACAGTCAACTTGTCAGCCGTTGCCGTTGCACAAGCCGCCGGGGGCAGCTTCAACATGCTGGATACAGCGGCCGCTTTGAAAGACGCATCATCGGCAGCTTTGGCGAGCAATTCAAATGACTCTTCGGGACTCTGCGTTAAAGTCCCCAGCGTCTTGATAGCCTGCGTACGAAGCGCAGAAGGAGCCGTCGCATCGAGCGATGCTAAGACATCACCGCGAAACGCATCGCGCAGTTCAGCCGATTCTGTAATCGCGACAGCTGCCAATAAATCCGTTCTTTTCTCAGCATCCTCTTTCACTGCGTTCCGCGCAACGTCAGATGCACCGGCTTTGATCAAGCCGGCCAGAGCCGCTCGGCGAACTGGGCTCGGGCCTTTGTCTACAACTGCCGACAACGATTCACGCTGAGCCGACAATTCGCTGTTCGGCGTCGACAAAAGCAGATTCGTCAAATCGCGAACAACACGCGGCGTATCGGCTTCGCTTGCCGGTAGAGCACCGATCGCTGCAAGAATTTCAGATGTAACCGCAGTGCTCTTGATCTTGGCCAACGCCTCGGCGGCTTCGCGACGATCATTCACCGGCATCCCGGCTCGACTCAAGATCGCAGCGTATACGGGGATGAACTTTTTGTCCGTGGGCTCGCGTTCAATCAACAGCAGATCGCTATTGCTGAGTCGCTTGAGCTGATACTCAACGATCTTCGGACTCTTGTCGAGAAAGACTTTCGGCGCTGCTTTCGCCGGCTGAGATGCATCACCCCCGTGATGATCATGCTCTGCTTGAGCGAATAGCCTCGCATTTAACGTGACGCAACTGAGAATCAAACTCGACAAGAAAAGAGACCGGAGTCGCATGCTGATGCCGTTAACTCTATGCCAATAATTCAGTGATGACGCGCGTCGGCTCGACACCGATCAAGCGCTGGTCCAGCCCCAGATGCTTGACGGTGAACCGTTCGGGATCAAATCCCAACAGGTGGAGTACGGTAGCATGGAAGTCATGGATATGGCACGGTTGGTTGACAATGTTGTAGGAAAACTCATCGGTTTCACCGAAGATCGCTCCGCCCTTCGTTCCACCGCCGGCCATCCACATCGTGTAACAACGCGGATGATGGTCGCGTCCGTAATTGGCTTTCGTCACTCCGCCTTGTGAATAGATCGTGCGTCCGAACTCGCCGCCCCAAATAATCAATGTCGAGTCGAGCAGTCCGCGCTGCTTCAAGTCCTCGATCAATCCGTAGCATGCTTGATCGACGTCGCGACATTGATCCGGCAAGCGACCTGCAACATTGGCATGCGTATCCCAGTTGTTGTGATAGATCTGCACAAACCGAACGCCGCGCTCAACCATACGTCTAGCCAGCAGCGCGGTATTGGCAAACGTGCCGGGCTTTTTCGCCTCTTCACCGTACAGCTTATAAGTGTGTTCCGGTTCACTCGCTGTATCTGTCAGCTCGGGTACGCTCGATTGCATTCGGAACGCGAGTTCATATTGCTGGATACGAGTATGCGTTTCCGGGTCACCGACCGCTTGATAGTTCAGTTCATTCAGCCTCTTCAAACCGTCGAGCGTCGTGCGCCGCACATCACCTGATACTCCCGGCGGATTGTTGATATAGAGAATCGGATCACCCGCCGTCCGGAACGAGACTCCAGCATGTTCGCCTGAGAGATAGCCGCTGGACCAACGACGTGCGGATATCGCTTGGACTTGTTCCGTATTGCTTGGCCGAGCCACCATCACAACAAACGTCGGCAAGTTTTCGTTTTCGCTACCGAGTCCGTAAGAGATCCAGGATCCTAAGCATGGACGCCCGGTGACTTGATTGCCGGTCTGCATGTAAGTGATCGCCGGCTCGTGATTAATCGCCTCGGTATGCATACTGCGAATGAAGCACAAGTCGTTTGCCGATTTGCTCAACCATGGCAGCAATTCGGAGAACCACATACCGTTGGGACCATGCTGCGTGAACTTGAACTTACTGGGAGCGATCGGAAACCGCTTTTGCCCGCTGGTCATCGTCGTCAATCGCTGACCATTGCGCACCGACTCAGGCAAATCTTTATCGAACCAAGATTCCATCTTCGGCTTGTAATCGAAGAGATCCATCTGCGGCGGTCCGCCGACCATGTGCAGATAGATGACTCGCTTGGCCTTGCCCGCGAAATGCGGTCCGGGCGCCGTTGACGATTTGCCGCTCGCATTCGGTTCCGGAGAAGCAGCCGAAAGCGGATCGGCTTTACCCATCAACGATGCGAGTGCCGCCCAACCGAGTGCGTTTCCACCGCGGCGAAAGAACTGACGACGAGTCTCGAACCGTACGTAATCTTCAAACATGTTCATGATCGGACTTTCTTATCTGAATGTGCGGTTCGGTTACTTGTTGAGCACTTCGTCGAGGTTCATCAATTCGTTGACCAGCATGGTCCACGCGGCTGTCTCAGCAGGTGTTGCCGGCGATTCAGACTTGGTTTCGCCGTAAGCCAGCAGCTTTGCGGCCGCCTCGGCATCGCTTGCATACTTGGCTCGCAAAGCAGTTAAGCTTTCGAGCACGATGGTCGATTCTTCCGGTCGCAAGGAACGACAGAGTAGATGCTGGACAATCGAATCGATGCGAGCCGCATCATCCGCCGCGGGCAACTGAAGAACTTTCACTGCCAGGACGCGAGCCGCTTCCACGAACTGCGGATCATTCAGCGTTACCAACGCCTGCAACGGCGTGTTCGTTCGTTCACGGCGTACGGTACAGTTTTCCCGGCTCGGTGCGTTGAAGATATCCATCGAGGCCGGCGGAGCGGATCGCTTCCAGAAGGTATACATGCTGCGTCGATACAGCGACTCTCCTTTGTCTTCGCGATAGTCACGAGTGTTACTGCCGATCATCGCCACCGCTTCCCAGACTCCGGGCGGCTGATACGGTCGAACGCTCGGGCCACCTTGCTTGCGAACGAGAGTACCGGTGGCCGCAAGCGCGTAGTCGCGTACCATTTCAGCATCCATACGGAAGCGAGGTCCGCGCGAAAGCAATCGATTGTCGCGATCCTTTTCCATCTTCAGCGGTGTCAATTGCGAGCTCTGACGATAAGCGGCCGAAGTCACGATCTGACGGAAGAATGCTTTTACGTCATAACCACATTCGCGGAAGTCGACCGCGAGATAGTCGAGCAACTCCGGATGGCTCGGCAATTCTCCCGAGACGCCGAAGTCACCTGCGGTTCGGACCAGTCCGGTACCGAACACTTCTTGCCAATAGCGATTGACTGTGACTCGAGCGTAGAGCGGATTCTCGGGGAGAATCAGCCACTTAGCCAATCCGAGACGATTGCGGGGCAGATCGTCGGGGAATGGAGGAAGGATCTTCGGCGTGGCGGGCTTCACAGGATCTCGCGGTTTGTCATATTCTCCGCGGAACAAAATGTTCGCCATCGGTTCTTTGTCGGCACGCTCCTGCATGACGTGAGCCACAGTGCCGCGAGCCATCGTGTCTTCCAGTTCCTTCTTCGTCGTCGCTGCAGCCACTCGCAGACGTTCGAACTCAGGATTGAAGTTGGCTAAGTAGTAATCGTAGAGTTCCGCATCTTCTTGTGGATTGCGAGGTGCTCGCTTGGCGACTAAGTAAGCGGCGCGCGGTTTCGTGCGCAACGAAGCGATCTCTTCCGGAGGCAAAACTCGACTGTAGATCCGGAAGTCTTGAACACGCACTCCCGGCGTCGGTGAACCGGCGCTGCGACGACCGATCGCGAGGGGCGTTGTGGTCCGAATGGAACCTTTCAACTCTTGTGCCTCGACCGATTTCTCTTGCAACTGACCGTCGACATAGATCTTGATACCGTCGATCTTCGATGATCCGTCATAACAGACCATCACATGCACCCACTTGTTGGACGGCACAGGATTCTTGCTGACCGCTTTCAGTGCGTCCTTCGGCCAAGCACTGATGATGTGCGTTCCGACTCTGCCACCTTGCAACCACAAGTCCCACCCGCGGAAATCCGCCGACTCGTCCATGCGAGCCGCCACAGCGCCGTTTGCATTGTCGGGTACGAATAACCAAGCGCCGTAAGAAAAGGCTTGGTCGCGTTCCAAGTCACCGGCATCGGGCAGCGTCGGGAACACTTTGTCGTTATTGACCCAAGCCGACGCAGCGATGTGACCGGCATCCCATTTCGCAGGTCCACCGATCGCGACGCGTTGAATTTGGCCGCCGGCGGCAACAGTGCAGGAAGTCACCGCTTCCTTCATCCAGTGGCAAGTGCGTGATGAGGCCATCGTGAGGAACAGCATTCCATGAGAGTGAATATGCAAGCGATCCGTCCGCGGCCCACTTTGCATACGGCTCGCGGAGACTCGTGCGCATCGCGTCGAGTTCCGCAGATTGTTTGGCCACAGTCTCGCGCAGCACATTGACTCGCTCGCGATCTGTCATCTGCGGTACCGGCATAATGGGCGGCGTGTCCTTGATGTTGCCGTCCATCGGGTTCTGCGTCGTGTTGTTGAAGAATGCGGTCAACGAATAAAAGTCTCGCATCGTCAACGGATCGAACTTGTGATCGTGACACACAGCGCAACCGCTGGTCAGTCCCATGAACACCGAGACTGTGGTTTCGGTGCGATCGCGAGCATAGAGCACGACATACTCATCCGGGATCACGCCCCCTTCGTTCGTCGTGATATTGCAACGATTGAAGCCCGTGGCAATCTTCTGATCCAAAGTTGCGCCGGGAAGGAGATCACCCGCGAGCTGTTCGACGGTGAACTGGTCATAAGGCATGTTGCGATTGAACGCGTTGATGACCCAATCACGATAGGCCCACATCTCGCGATAGTTGTCGAAGTGAATCCCGTGCGTATCGGCAAAGCGCGCGTAGTCGAGCCAATAACGACCGCGATGCTCGCCCCATTCGGGACGTTTGAGCAATTGATCCACAAAGTTTTCATACGCGGTCGCAGACTTGTCCGCGCGAAGCTCAGCCATCTGCTCGGGAGTCGGCGGTAAGCCGGTGAGATCGAGGGCAGCACGACGCGCTAGCGTATTCAAGTCGGCTTCCGGAGCAGGCTCCAGTCCCGCTTCTTCCAACTTGGAAAGCACAAAGCGGTCGATCGGATTGCGAACCCAAGCCTCATTCTTCACTGCGGGGGGAGCGGATTTCGTAGGGGGCACGAAGGACCAGTGCGGCTGGTATTCGGCACCATCGGCGATCCATTTCTGCAAGAGTGCTTTCTGCTCATCGCTTAGTTTCTTATGCGACTTCTCCGGCGGCATCAACTTGTCCGGATCGCCGGTTAAGATGCGAGTGATCAACTCCGACTGAGCCGGCTTACCCGGCTCTATGGCTGCCGAATCGACGGCAGCTTGTCGATCGTCGAGTCTCAAATCACCTTGCCGTGCATTGGCATCCAGACCATGACAAGCAAAACATGCGTCAGCCAAGATCGGTCGAATATCTCGGTTGTAAACGATCTTCCCGTCGACGGTCTTAATGTCGGCTGATCGCAGGCCGCGTTCACCTGTAACACAAACGGAAATCAGTGCGGCCAGTGAAGTGAGGGTCGTCAGCGCTCGCGTCTTGGCGAACAACGAGCGGGTCCAAATGCGTTTTGACATGGATCTTCGTTTCATAACGGTGGCGATGCGGTGCGTCGTCGACGAGGGCAATGGGAAAATGTTCCCCAACTCAAAGTCAAACTGCACGCGGCTCGCGGTTAGAGTTGAAGGCTGAAGAAGCGGAGGATCAGTCGATCTAGGCTGGACTCTTCCCGGCGGCCCTCTGAAGGAACGCGTCCGGTACGAGCGAAGTGAGGCGGTCGGCTGCTGTAAGGGGCAGGAATCCCCCTGCAGCATCGGTTTAATTATGGCTGGCTCCACCGCAGAAGTCCAACACGGGAAAGGCCCCGGACTTGCAAACCGCGACGCTTTGCCGTAGGGTGCTGGACAACGATCATGAACCGTCGAAAATGGGCGGGTCGATTCGAGGGATACCGCTCGTTTCGACGATCACCTGTAACGTCGATATCAACTGTAACGCCGGTTATCGCTAAGCCATGTCGATTCAAAATGTTCGCCTCTTGACCATAGTTTATTTTGTGACGGCAGTCGCTTTGCGTTTGATTCCACACGGCTGGAACATCTCGGCGGTGGGAGCGCTCACCCTGTTCGCGGGATGTTATCTGTCGCGCACTCAAGGGATCGTGATCGGCCTAGGCGCCATGGGGCTCAGCGACTTGATCGGTCATTGGCTGGAGCTTCCGTCGATGGGGCTGTACGACCGACCTACGATGTTCGCCGTTTACGCGTGCCTGGCGATTCTCCCCGCACTGCTTGGCGGATCGTTGAAAAACGTGTCGAAAGCTTGGTCTGTCCCGGCTTCGGCAGTCCTCTTCAGCAGCCTGTTTTTCTTGGTCACAAACTTCGCGGCTTGGCGCGACCCGTTGATGGCTTACCCGCAAACCGCTGCCGGTCTGGTTAGTTGCTACATCGCAGCCGTCCCGTTCGCCGCAGGTACTTTTGCCGGCGACGTCTTGTTCTCCAGTGCATTCTTTGTTGTGTACGCACTCATGACTGCCAAGCGACCCGACCCGGCAGTAGTTCACCAAGAAGCGTAAAGTGGTATTCGTATCCCCCTGAGCGTAATGGCGAAGCCATACGGCCCGGGCCGCCGCGATTTCCTTTCGAAGCGTTTCGCGCGAGCTACCTCATCACGCTCCACTGCTGATGTGTCGAGCGACATAGCCCTCGCGGTTTCGTTGTTTCGCCCGCTGGTCCGGACCCGTTCTGTGCGGGCTATCTCAATTGGCCATGAACGTCTAGCCGGACGGCTTCGCCGTTCCGCTCAGCTGCCGCTGAGCGTAATGGCAAGCCATACGGCCTGGGCCGCCGCGATTTCCTATCGAAGCGTTTCTCGCCAACTGCCTCATCACGCTCCACTGCAGACGTGTCGAGCGACATAGCCATCGCGGTTCGTTGTTTCGCCCGCTGGTCCGGACCCGTTCTGTGCGGGCTATCTCAATTGGCCATGAACGTCTAGCCGGACGGCTTCGCCGTTCCGCTCAGCGCGGCGAGGAAAAATCCGCTCAGCGGGCCAGGACCAATTGCTTGAGCCGTTGAAAACCTTCTTCCCAGCGGCCCAACTTACGCGGATGATACTCGCGAATACTGCTTGATCCGCGAACCAATTGCCTGGCCTCGACAATCGACCCTAGCTCTCCTCCAGCGATGGCTTGCATCATCACGTTGCCCAGTGCGGTCGCTTCTACCGGACCGGCAATGACCGTGCGGCTGAGTCGCATCGGCGGCAAGCTGACACAACATTCGGTTCTGCACACCACCGCCGACGATATGAATGGTACTTAGTCGACGGCCGACGAGTTGTTCCAAGTACTCGAGAACAAACCGATAACGAAGAACGAGACTCTCCAGCGCGCAGCGAATGACCTCGCCCTCGGTAGCCGGAACCGGCTGACTAGTTCGCTTGCAGTACTCGCGGACAGCTTCCGGCATGTTCACGGGAGCAGCTAACGATGGATCGTCGGTATCGATAATGGATTCGAGCGGCGAAGCATGCTCAGCCAATTGGACCAAGTGATCCCAGCTCCAATCATGACCTTCGCGCTTCCATTGAGCACGACACTGCTGTACGATCCACAGGCCCGAGATGTTCTTCAACAAGCGCACGCTGCCGTTCACGCCCCCTTCGTTGGTGAAGTTGAACATCTGGCACATGTCATTGATTCGAGGTTGAGGCAACTCAGCACCTAGCAAAGACCAGGTTCCGCAACTGATGTAACACCAGTCGGGGTTCTCTGGAGCAAACGTCGGTGCCGGCACGGCGAGCACGGCCGATCCTGTATCGTGAGTCGCAGGCAGAATGACATCCACATCCGAGGATAGGCCGGTTCGCCGACTGACATCCTCAGTGATTTTGCCGAGCATTGCGCCGGGTTGGAGCGGATCGGAAAAGAGATGCTCGGGAATCTCCAGAGCTCGAGCCACAGCGCTGCTCCACTTGCCGCTCTCTACGTTCAGCAACTGCGAAGTCGAAGCATTCGTGAATTCGTTGACCTTTTCGCCGCTGAGCTGCCAGTGAAAATAGTCGGGCATCATCAGGAATCGCTCAGCCACATCCAGCAGCGGCGACTGCTCCAAGCGCATCGAGAACAACTGATAAACCGTATTGATCTCCATGAACTGAAGACCGGTCTCTTGAAAGATTTCACCGCGACTGATCCGCTCAAAAGCTTGCTCCATGGCACCGCGAGTTCGTGCATCGCGATAGTGGAAACACGGCCCGACGATATCGTCGTTCTGATCAAGTAATACATAGTCGACACCCCACGTATCGACTCCGACGCTCTTAATCGCCGAACCGTATCGCTGCGATGCGAGCGACAGGCCGGTCAACACATTCTCCCAAAGGCCGAGGTGATTCCACACCAAACGTTTGCCTTGCGAGATGCCGCCGTTGTTGAAGCGATGGATTTCGTCGAGCTGAATGCCGGCCGATGTGACTTGACCTGCCAACACGCGACCGCCCGATGCGCCCAGATCAACCGCCAAATAAACCGGAGCGTCTTTGCTTGTCATGAGTGCCTCGTTCCCATCTCGATGCGTATCTATTCTTATCGGCCCGTTTTCATCGGCCCGGTCCCGGCAGCTCAAACCATGCAGTTCGCGATGTACCAGTACCGTGCTTTCGCAGCGTTATCACACGCTTTCGCAGGGGAAGATTTTAGCGAAGTCACACGGCATCGTGTTCCTATGATTGCGTTTCACCGCAGAATCGTTGGATCGATGATGCGGATTGTGCCGTTAACCTCGCGTGCATAGCCGGTCGGTCGATGCTGCGATCGCCTGCCACGACCGCTTGACGCTCGGGCGGAACTCGGTCAGAATCTGACCCTTTTCCCATTTTGGTTCCGACCGGGGCGAGTTTTCATGACTAGGCAGTTCGTCAATCGTATCCAGCCCGCGACTCGATCGACGAAATCTATCGCGTGGCTGAGAAACAGATTCGCGCTAACCGACAAGGCTCGGACTACATCCTGATGCAGTTGACCGATCGCACCGGCCAGATCAGCGGCTTGCGATGGAATGCCACTCAGTCGATCTACGAGAGCTTTCAACGCGGCGATTACATTCGGGTCTTCGGGACGGCTCAACTGCATAACGGTCTGATGCAGATCATCGTCCAAGACTTCGAACGAGTTCCGGCTGAAGCAGTCGAGACCGACGATTTCAACATCAACGACCCGCGCGAAATCGAAAACAATCTCGAAGAGTTGACCGGCAAGTTGCGAGCCCTCCAGTGCCCGCACCTTCTGAAGCTCGCCGACTCCTACCTATCCGACAGCTCTCTGATCGAGCGATTGAAGAAAGCGCCGGCAGGTATCAAGACGCATCACGCCTATGAAGGCGGACTGCTGCGCCACTTGGTCGACTTGATGCGCTTGGCTGCTGCCGTCGCTCCGGCCTATCCGCAACTGGACGGCGATATGCTGACGATGGGTGTGTTCCTGCACGATCTCGGTAAACTCGATGAGCTCGGGTACGAAGGGGAACTGACCTACACCGACCCGGGTCAGTTGCTCGGGCATCTAGTGCAAGGAACGATCGAATTAGAAGTGCGAGCCGCCAAAATCGGCGCGACGACCGGTAAACCGATTCCACCAGAGATCCTGTGGCGATTGCAACACATGATCGTCAGCCATCATGGGCAGCTTGAACACGGCAGCCCGAAAGTCCCGATGACGATCGAAGCCATCGTGCTCCATTTCTTGGATGATATGGATGCGAAAGTCAACGCAGCCACGGAGATGATCCGAGCTGACCGGAACTCAGACAGCCCCTGGACCGGATTCCAACCGATCCTCGGCCGCAAACTATACAAGCCATCGTGCAAAGAAGCGTGAGACGGTTGTCTACGCTTTGAACTCACAACCACTCAACCCGGCGGAGAGCCAATGAGTTGAGGTCAATTCGAGTCGGACAATCGAAGATTTAAAGATTTGAGATTTAAGATTTAAGAGCTCCGCCACTAGCCACTAGCCACTAGCCACTAGCCACTAGCCACTAGCCTCTAGCCTCCTGGCCTCTAGCCTCTAGCCTCTAGCCTCTAGCCTCTAGCCTCTAGCCTCTAGCCTCTCCCCCACGTCGTTCCTTCTTTCAAGTCTTGCAACGTGATTCCCAGTTCGGTCAAGCCGTTGCGGATCGCGTCGGCCATGGCGAAGTTCTTCGTCTGACGCGCTTCGGCTCGCAGTTTGATCATCAACTGCATGAGTTGATCAACTGTCTGCGCGGCACCGTCGTCGTTGGACTTCTTGGGCGGCTTGATGAATAGACCTAGGATCGCTCCGAGTTCGCGGAGAATCGACATGCTCTTGCGCAGTGTTTCGAGCTTCTCTGCAGTGCGCTGTGCCGATTCTTCAAGTTTGCTCTGTTCGACGAACCGGTTGATCGCTCGAGCCGTTTCGAACAGATCGCTCACAGCACCACCCGTGTTGAAGTCGTCGTCCATCTTTTCGATGAACGATCGACGCAGCGCGGCGACTTCGCCGAGAATCGAATCGGCAGCAGCACCGGCGCTGAGTGCATCACCTTCAGCACGCGTCTTGGCGTACTCGACTTCATCAAACCGCTCGTCTTTGGATCCGACATCTACTAGCGTTCGATAGAACGGACGACTGGTGATCCGTTCAAAGCGTTGAATCAACCGATAGAAGGCGTTCAAAGCTTGGCCCGCTTCTTCCAGTCCTTCTTTGCCGAAGACGATTGTCGAACGGTAGTGCGAACGTAACAGGAAGAATCGAATACGCTCTCCGGTTTGCTGATCGATCAAATCCGCCAAACCGCCGGCACCTTTGCTGCGACTGATCTTCGTGTTCACGTCGGCTTGCTCAACAGCTTCTGCTGCATCGGTTTCACCGGGTGCCTTGGTCGCGCGTCCGCCGACTTTGCCCGAGTCTCCGCCTGCTCGCATCAGACCGTTATGCATCCAGTACTTCACCATCGGCGCATCGTGGCAGCAGCGGCTCTGCGCGAGTTCGTTTTCGTGGTGAGGGAAGACGAGGTCCAAACCGCCGCCGTGAATATCGAATGTCTTGCCGAGCAATCGACGGCTCATGGCTGAGCATTCGATATGCCAGCCGGGGCGGCCTTTGCCCCAAGGACTATCCCAAGCCGGTTCGCCCGGTTTAGCCGACTTCCACAGTGCGAAGTCGCCCGACGATCGCTTCTTCGCAGCGGCTTCGCCCCCTTCTCCTTGCTGGCTGTCCAAAGTTCGATTGCTGAGCTGACCATACGAAGCATCACGAGCCACGTCGAAGAAAACATCGCCTCCGGCCGCGTATGCGTATCCTTTTTCGATCAGTTCAACGATGAAACGAATGATTTCGTCCATGTTGTCTGTGGCTCGCGGCAGATGCGTGATCTGGTTTACGCCGAGAGCTCGAAGGTTGGCCAAGTAGTCTGAGGTCATTTCTGTTGCGACTTGCGACATGGGGATGCCCCGTTCACGAGCCGACTTGATCAGTTTGTCGTCGACGTCGGTGATATTGACCACCCAATTCACGTCGTATCCGCAATAGACCAAATAGCGTTTGATCGTGTCGAAGATCACCGGTCCGACCATGTGACCGATATGTGCTTCGGCGTAGACGGTCGGTCCGCACAGGTACATGCCCACCTTGCCCGGCTCGACGGTCTCAAACGGTTCTTTTTGCCGAGTGAGCGTGTTGTAGATGCGGATGTTTCCGGTCACCGACGATGCGGATCGAGTTTGAGCGGCTGGCACAGCAACGGACACGGCATGAACCTCCGTGGGCACTATTCACGAACGAAGAGGGCAAACTACGCAAAACAGGTCGGCCGCTGAGACTGCAACGGCTCCCGTCGAGTTTGCAGATTATAGGAAAACTCCGGTTTGTGGGTACGCCAATTCTTAGCCAAACGACCTTCCGCCGGTTGCTCGGCATTTGGTAGCCTCACTCAGTTTCTCTGCAGGAACCGGATGACGATTCCTTGCAGGCCGAAACCGAGCCCTCGCCATCCGCGGCGGCAAGAACTGCATTCTCAAGTCGTGTCATGATGTCCTTTTCGATCCGTAGGCTGATGTGTGCAAACTGCCTACTGCTTACCGCCGTCATCGGCCTAAGCAGTCAAGCAGGATGCCGCGTGCTGCGCGGACGAGGCCTTACCAAAGACCCGACGATCGCTCGCGAACTTTCGTTGCAAGGAGCCGATGCGCTCGAGCAACACAAGTACTCGGAAGCGGAAACGATGTTCGCGGAAGCCGTTCGGCTCAGCCCGAACGACGAGCGAGCACACTGGGGTCTGGCTGAAGTGCAGTGGCAGCGAGGCGAACGACCGAGCGCTACATCTCACATGGCCGAAGCCGTTCGACTGAGCGGCGGGAGTCCCGATCTGCAAGTGCGACTCGGACGCATGTTTTTCGATCAACAAGACTATCACAACGCACTGCAGCAGTCCGACGCGGCGGCTCAAATGCAAGGCGCGATGATGCCGCGGCATGGGCGGCTCGGGGGATGTGCTGCGCATGCTGGGCGATCACGAACAGCTCTCGATTGTTACCATCGCGCTCTCATTCATCGTCCCGATTGGCCGGAGATCGAAGTCGCCGTGGCTGAGATGTATCAAGCCATGAATCGCCCCGAGCAGGCTTTGGCCACGCTCGATCGGTTGAGTGACCAACATGGTGCGGGCCACGTACCGCGCGAGCTTGGAGCGCTGCGCGGATGCCGCCAAGCTGCGATGGAGTGAGACAGCCGAAGCGAGAACGACGCTGCGACAAGCCGCTTTGAAGCTCGGGCCGGACAACTCCGATTTGTTGCTCGAAATTGCATAGACTCAGATGGAACTCGGCGACTTGGTGGAAGCCAAACTCTGCTTAGGCCGCTCGATGGCGAGGCTTAGAACAATCCCCAAGCTCTCGCTCTGCAAAGTCGCTTGGACAATCGTTTTGCCCGACTGAGTTCATTGACATGCCGAATATTCCGGCATCCTGGAATCGTTGAAGTTCGAACACGGTCGCTCGGGGTTGCTCGCTCAGTTCTGCAGGTAGGTTTTGGATGCGGTCGACTTCGACCCTTCTCGCACCAAGGACCCGTTATGTCAGCAACCCTCGAGCCTCAAACGACGCCGGATTTTGTTGATCGTCGCCAAGCGGGATCTGCAGGCGGCGCTTCGCTGGAGCGTCGTCAGTTCGGAAATACGCATTACGGCCTATCGCCTGATGCTCGCGAACTGGCTGAAGCGATCGACAACTACAAAATCAAGAATCGTCGCCGCTATATCACGTTTGAAGAGATGTTGTCCGTGATTACCGAGCTCGGTTACGCCAAACAACTTTAATCAGCGGCCGCAGTAGCCAGTCGCTCCAGCACTGACGGAAGGTCGGCTGCTGATCGAATCGTGAAGTGAGCCCGCAACGACGAAACTGCTCTTCGATTTCTCCGAGCCTCGTCCAGCTCATTCTTCGGCATTGAGGATACCTCTTCCAGAGTCAGTCCTAACATATTGCCGCTCTGCGTCACCGCTACGGTAATCGATCCCGCATTCAGTCCGGCCTCGATTCCGATCGGCGTATCATCGACGACCACGATGCTGTTCATGGATAAACTCCCAGCATTTCAGCCAGTCGATAGTTCATCAAGGTGCGGGTCACCCGGATCGACGCTGTCGAGCAGATCGATGCGTCCGGACTATATCCGAGCGCCCGCAGCCGCAGGCTCTACTACACTCATCAATTCGCGTGTATAGCTATCGATGCTCGATCTTCAAACCTTGAGCTCGACACCATGCCAGCGTCTCCGCAACACCCGGGATCAGTTCGCAACCGGCAAGCAATGTTTGTTTCTGCAGCGGTAAAGAAAGTCGCGATACATGGCATCAACATCCGCATCCGTCGGTTCCGCTCCGTGAATCGCTTTCCAAGCTCTGCCGAGACGCGGGAGCAGCGATGCTACGGCGGCGATGTGATCTCGGCAATAGCCCCATCGGACCACGAGCCTGGCCGTGATCTCGATTCCCGACTGCGAAGATTTCAATGAACACTGCGGCGATTGCACAGCTTCCATAGTCGATCGTCGTTCCGGCCAATCGAACAGCACGGCTTGTATCGGCGAGACGCGGTGATTGAGTTGCATGATGCATTTAGTCCCAGTTCGCTCACCGCATCAAAGCTCGAACCATTGTGCCATCGGTCGCGGCACCTCCGCCAAACCGAATGACATCGTCATGCCGGATCCGCCCGTTCCGTTAAAAACGGTCACTCCCTGAAGCGGCTCCGGCGGTGAACAGCAAAGCACTCGGATGTGGCATAGAGTCCATGCCATCTTTCGTGAATGGACCAGACCAACTGAATTAACTTCTTCAACTCGCGCGCTCCATTTCCATCGATGATCGCTTTATCCGGCGGTGATCTCATCATATTCGTGCGATGCAAAAGACGACTTCCTGGATATTCTGCGACCGCCAGCATACCTAAACGATCCAGTTCGAGTCTCATAGCCAGTTCGGTGTTTGAGCGCCCGAGAGACCGGGACGAAGTTCAAAGTTGCGGTAGTGCCGCAGAGTCAATCCGCCGGCCAGATGCGGGCCGATGCATACCGCTCGGTTGAACCAGTGTGCGCAGCATTTGCAGCTTGCATTTCTTCAGGCCGGAGCGGCGAATACGGACGGAAAGAGTGTTTCAAAGTCGGTTCCGGAACAAACAACAATGCGATCGAATGCTTCTACACGTCCGCATGAGGTCTCGACATATCCGGATTTGAGTTGAGTCACCGTCGTTGAAAAATGAAAGCGTACGCCGAGTTGCTGGGCGAGCCATGCGGCGATACGAGCCGATGCTGTGCGAGGATTGACGCAAGCTTCGGTATTGCTGAACATTCCGCCGATTAGACCCGTGGGATTTGCAGCGGGAGTCAAACGCAATGTTTCTTCTGCTCCAGCAACTGTAGGCGATCCCTTCGCGCGGTGCCGTCTCGACAAACTGTTCGAGCACTTCCCACTCATCGCTGCGATGTGCCAAATGAATCGCACCGCATGGATTGAGCCAAACGACTGACTGATCGGCGAGCTCCTGCCAGAGATCGACTCCGCAGCGCGATGTTGTAAAGCTTGCCTGCGGGCTGACCGATCGGCCACACCATGCCGAAGTTCCGCACGGATGCACCGCAGATATGCGCAGTCCGCTCATAAACCGTAACGTCGTATCCGCGTCTCGCCGCAGACCAAGCGTTCGCCAGTCCGGTGATCCCCGCGCCGATGATGGCTGCTCGCGGCCGACTCATGCAACACCTTCCAGGGCTTGGTCGAGGTATCGAGCAAAGTGCTCCAAGGGGCGAGTCTGCAGGCCGATGACTTTGGCTTGATCATCCCACTTGCGCAGCTCGATCGCTTCTCGAAAATACGCATGCGACTCGAACTCGACTTTTTCGGTCTCGCTCATCGGGCCCCCCTGCAACTTCAGTGAATCGAGCGACGGTTGGCTGAGCAGTGCCAGATAATCCGGCTCAGCGGCACACAAATATCGCTTGGCGGCCACATGCAATCTCACCGGCTCGCTGACCGAAGACGGAAAGGTTCGCTTGAGCCAATTGAAGCCGAGATCTTCATGGCAATCATCGATGCCGTGGTCGGGTGCATCGTCAGGCAAGTCGTGCAATAGATGACCGACGTCATGGAGCAGCGCCGCAGAGATCTGCGATGACGACGCTCCGGCTTGCTCAGCGAAGTGAGCCGCCTGCAAACCGTGCTCAAGCTGCGTAACAGCTTCGCCTCCGTAGCGAGATGCACCGTACTTGCGAAACAACTCCAAGATTTCGGCGGTAATCCGATGATGAGATGCAGGACTCGGCGTAGTCATGAAGTTTCCATGTTGTCTGAGCGCAGCGATTAATGTCGCGGCCATCGATGAATTGCGAGAGAGTATACTCTTTCCGACATGCAGCGAGTACGAGATGCGCATGCTCACCGCACGTCGAATAGTTCATTCAAACGGCATGCGGCATGCTGCACGACGGCGCCCTTCAACGCAAACTGCTTTGCGAATGAGACATACCGCGACGATCCTGGGTCCGATTCGAGATATTCGACTTTGAAAGACAATAACGAATCGTCTGCAACTCTGAAAACATCAACGGACCTGTGGTGGGCCGCATGGTCCATTGGAGCTGCCTTCGGCACTTATTTTTGCATGTACGGATTGCGAAAGCCATTTACGGCGGCCAGCTTCAGCGACAACGTCGACCTGAATGCAGATGGTTGGACAGTGACTTTCAAAGTGATCCTCGTCACGGCCCAAACGATGGGCTACATGCTGTCGAAATTCATCGGTATCAAAGTCATCTCCGAGATGCCGCCGCATCGTCGCGCTGCCGTGATTTTAGCTCTATGCACTGCCGCAGAAGTGTCCCTGTTGCTGTTCGCTGTACTGCCGCGTCCCTGGAGCGCGGTCTGTCTGTTCCTCAACGGTCTGCCGCTGGGGATGGTGTTCGGACTGGTGCTGGGTTTTCTTGAAGGGCGACGATTAACGGAGCTGCTCACAGCCGGATTGTGCTTCAGCTTTATCTTTGCGGACGGCGTGGTTAAAGCAGTCGGAAAGTGGTTACTGGATCATTCTGTTTCAGAAACGTGGATGCCGGCAGCTGCCGGAGGATTGTTTCTCCTGCCGCTGGCCGTCGGAGCGTGGATGCTGTCGCTTATACCACCGCCGTCGACCGCGGATCAAAATGCCCGCGCGGTTCGCGATACGATGACCAGTCGCGAACGACGGCAGTTGTATCTCAACTATGCCTTTGGTCTGACCTGCCTCGTGATCATGTATTTTTTGGTGACCGTCGTCCGCAGCGTACGCAGCGACTTCGCCAAAGAGATCTGGTCGGCGTTCGGAACCGAGGACGTGCCGGCACTATACGCTTGGTCAGAGATGCTGGTCGGCATCGGTTCATGTTCAACGGTCGCCGCGCTGGTCTTGGTCAAGAACAATCGAACGGCCTATTTTGCAGCACTCGGATTGTGTCTGATCGGCTTGCTGACTGTCGTCGGCACACTGACGGTACATAGTCGTGCGGCAATGCCGGCATCCGTGTTCATGATCGCTGTCGGGTTGGGTTTGTATCTCCCCTATGTCGCCGTGCATACAACTCTGTTTGAAAGATTCTTGGCGATTACGCGGGAAAAAGGGACGATCAGTTTCTTGATGTACGTCGCAGACGCGATAGGTTATCTCGGATATGTTGCAGTCATCCTGACTCCGCGCAGTTGGATCACCGGCTCGGAAACGACCGCCGATCCTCGCAGTTTTTTGTCCTACTTCATCATCGTTTGCTGGATCTGTTCGGTCAGCGGGCTCGCTTGTACCCTGGGTGCAATCGCTTACTTCCAACTTCGCATTCCATACCACCGGCGCTCAACCGATTGATCTTCGTCCATAGTCGCAAGTAACTCGAATTATGAGCAAAACACTTGTAGCCGTATTCGATGGTCAACCCGGACATCTGCTTCTTCAACAGCGTGATATTCCTCATCCGCGCGGCGGTGAGATTTTAGTTCGCATTGAAGGCTGCACTCTATGCGGCAGCGACCTCCATTCCCTTTCAGGTCGACGCGCAGTGATCGTCCCGACGGTGCTCGGGCATGAAATGGTGGGCACGATCGAATCGTTCGGACCTGATGCATCGCGAGTTGATCGCGACGGACGTCCGATGGCTGTGGGTGATCGCATTGTGTGGGCGATCGTGGCCGAATGCGGTGAGTGCTATTACTGCTTAAATGAACTGCCGCAGAAATGCTTGCATGCCGTAAAGTATGGGCACGAAATGCTGTGCTCGGATCGCGGACTCGTCGGCGGGTTGGCTGAACACTGCCTACTAGTGCCGAAGACTAGCATTGTCCGCTTGCCGAGCTCACTCCCTACAGCCGTCGCATGCCCTGCAGGCTGCGCGACGTCGACCGTCACTGCCGCTATGGAAGCGGCCGGCGAGATTAACGGTCGCACGATCGTCGTACTGGGGGCCGGCCTGTTGGGTCTCACAGCCTGTGCCATGGCACGCTCTTTGGACGCGAGCCAGATACTGTCGATCGACCTAGATGTGTACCGGCGCGAGCGAGCGTTTCAGTTCGGTGCGAACGCTGCGGGTGGACCTGCGGATTTGGCTGACTTAGTCAAAGAACGTACCGAAGGTCGCGGCGCCCGACATCATCATGGATTTCACCGGCAGCACACGCGTCGAAACAGCTTGGCCCACAGCTCGTATCGGCGGCCGCTTTATTTTGGTCGGATGCCGTCTTTCCCGATCTCCCCTTCGCCTTGAATCTGGAACAAGTGGTACGACGCCAGCTTACGATTCGCGGGGTTCACAACTACGCACCGGCACACCTGTCCAAAGCTGTACATTTCCTCGAGACCGAACACACGAACTTTCCATTCGCCGACCTCGTGTCCGCTTGGTATCCGCTCGAATCCGTCAGCGAAGCGTGCCAAGCCGCTCATAACCCACAAGCCATCCGCATCGGCATCCGACCCTAGTGTAGGTCAATTATCCTCAATTGACCCCAACACCGTTTGAAAGCCTAACACCATTAACGGTGCAGATCTGATTTTCTATCTATCGCTCGGTCGAAATAATAACTATCGGCGGCCGATGATCGTGGGGATCAGTTTAGGAAAATTGATCTACGACGAAATTGATCTACAGCGAAAACGGATCTACTTGGGATCCATGTCGCAGAGGCCGAGAGGCATGTCGTCGAGCGGATCGATGACGCGCAGGGCCTTTTCACCTTTGAAGATCTCAAGTAGCGTACGGCCGACCAAATCGCCTCGCCAACCGAGCAACAGAGAGGGAACATCGAGCCCACTCTCCGGTCCGCCCTCCAGCCAATAGACGATCAAGTCGCGAACGTCATCTGAGGTACCGACTATCGCTGTGGCGATATTATTGCAGCGGCAGATGTAGGCCATAGCTGCCGTGAGAAACTGTTGCAGCAACGCCGGTGGTCGAGCTCGCTTGCCGGAGCGTTGCCCCGGCCAGGGAGGTTCCGGAGCCGACAAGCCTTCGGAGATACAAGCAGCGATTTCAGGAAGCAACCGTTGCATGCCCGGATGATGTAAGCCGCGTATGGTGGCGATACGAGCCGGATCGGTCCAACCTCGCTTAGCGACTTCCAACAGCAGATCGTCTCGCAACACTCTACGCGCGGCATGTTCTTTTGTTCGGCACGAGTCTCGCGCCCAACGCCAGAGCGCTCGTACGACTCCGAGCTGCTTGCCGCGCATGGACTGCACGCCGCCGATGCGATGCCACGCTTCGCGCTGTTGATTCTCGATGAGCTGCACCTGGCGGCGCATGACTTCTTCTTCAAACCATTCCAACCGCGCAGCCTTGATCAGGTCCTGGCGAATGACCTCGAATAGCTTCGGCAAATGCAGAACATCGAGCGCCGCGTACTCCAACTGCGACGCACTCAGCGGTCGTAGACGCCAATCGGTTCGAGTCTCGCCCTTGTCCAGGGTCTTGCCGAGTACTCGACTGAGAAGATTCGCATACGATGCGGGGTACTCTCCACCGAGGATGCCCATGGCCAGTTGGATGTCGAACAGCGAAGTCATGATCTTACCCGTTGCGCGGTAGACGAATAAAATCTCTTCGCGCCCGGCATGAACGATCACGCGCCGGCTCGGATCGACCAACAATTCCCAAAAGGGGTCGAGGTGTTTGACACCTTTTGGATCGATAAGAAACAGATCCTCCTGAGTGGAGACCTGAACCAAACAGAGGTCCGGCCGGAAGCAATCCTCAGCCACAAACTCGGTATCGAATCCGACCAGATTCGACGCAGCTACGGCAGACAACAACTCGGGTAGCTGTCTGTCATGTTCGACCAATTTATACGGTACGCGTCCCAACTTGGCTCACTTCAGCAGAATCCAATCCGGCCCTGAGATATCATTTAACCCATCTTTAACGTGCATGCCAAGTTCGATAGGGGCCGAGATGTCCTCCGGTTTCAAAAAAAACTCTTTCTTGCTCGAGGATCAAGCCGCCGCAGGCGTTCCGATTTCCGCGATCCGTCGCTCGACAAAGCTGCTCGTGAGCGTACAAAACGCGGCGGAAGCCGAACTCGCTCATGAGTGCGGAGTCGATTGGATCGACCTCAAAAATCCTTCGGCAGGTTCACTAGGCGCCCCCGATCGCGACACGATCCAAAGTGTTTCCAAGATGACAGCCGAGTCGATGACCAACGCATCGACTGCCGAAAGCATATCACTCAGCAATCATTCAACATCAACGTCAAGTAATCCGGCGTCAGTAGTGAAAGAGCGATGCATCGTCAAAAGCGTCGCACTGGGAGAGATCAACGATGTGGACTTCCGCATCGCAAGAGAATCCGTCGCACCGTTTGCAGTGGCCAAAGTCGGTACGTCAGGAATTGGTCAACTGCGCGATGCTGAGGCCTGGTCGAAACTTTACGATTTGTATGAGAAACTCGGCCGCGGCAAATTGATAGCTGCCGCCTATGCCGACTACGAACGCGCCAACGCTCCCAGCCCGGAAAAGATTCTGACTTGGTCGGCGACCATATCGGCTCCCTATCTGCTGATCGATACATTTGTTAAAGACGGCCTCGGGTTGCCTCATTGGCTCGAACCCCAGCGACTTCAAAAACTGATAGCGGCCGCAGACCGAGCAGGCATGGGCGTTGCCTTGGCAGGTAGTTTAAAACTTTCCGATGCTCAGTGGATCGCTTCGCTCAGCCCCGACTATATCGCCGTTCGCGGAGCCGTTTGCAGCGGCGAGCGAAACGGCCCGTTGTGCAGTGCGAAGATCCATGCCTGGCTCACCGAACTGACGTCATGGAACGCAAACTCCGATAGCCGGTCTACAACTCACTGACTCTAATCAATCCCGACGATGTCCTCATTGCCGACCATTCACTCGCCTTCATCAACACCAATCGTAGAGCGACCCTCGCTGCACGATCGATCGGCCATGGATCGATTTCGCGCCGACTGCAAGCTCGATCCGATCCACATCCGCGGCATGCGCTACAAGATGTATCAAGAGCATCGTTCGCCGGCTGAATCATTGGCGAAGATTCCGCAGCCTCACCGAGAGCGCATGATCGAGCGCTTCGACCTCGAGCGATTAAATGTGCTGGAGCGCCACGACTCGGAGCTGGATCACTCGAGCAAGTTCGTGCTGCAAGCCCACGATGGAGCCAAAATCGAAACGGTGCTCATCCGCGCAGCTTCGGCACGCATCACTGCTTGTGTCTCCACTCAAGTCGGCTGCCGCGCCGGCTGTGCATTCTGTGCTACAGCTCGGATGGGATTGCTGCGTAACCTCACGGCTGATGAAATCGTCGAACAAGTTCTGGTCGTCGCACGAGTCGCCCGCAGCGAAGGACGGCGCCTGCGCAACATCGTGTTCATGGGCATGGGCGAACCGTTACACAACGAAAGCAACTTACATGCAGCCCTCGAACTGCTCGCAGACCGCGATGGATGCGCCTTTCCGCTGAGGCGGATGAGCGTTTCAACAGTCGGAGTCCCTGACGCGATGATTCGTCTGGCCGACCGCTTCCCTGGCCTACAGATGGCGCTCAGCCTTCACAGCGCGCGACCGGAACTGCGCAGTCGTATTGTCCCCTGGACGCGACAGATCGATTGGAACGAGCTGCAAGAAGCCGTCCGCAACGTGGCGACGCGGCCGCCGACATTCCATCATCAAGGTCCAATCATGATCCAGCATATCATGATCGCAGGTGTGAACGATCAAGAGATCGACGCCGATGCGCTGATCGAGTATGTCCGCGGATTCACATGCATTGTGAATCTCATTCCATTCAATCCGATCGAAGACATTCATCAATGGCAGCCCAGCTCGCGCGAGCATCGAGACTGGTTCGCTAAACGTTTACGATCGGCAGGTATCTACACGACAGTTCGCTACTCGATGGGTTCGGACGTGGCCGCGGCTTGCGGACAACTCGTCCAAAAAACCTGATCATTGTTACGACCGATCCCGCGTCCCGACGGAATGCCTAAGACTGGTACGTTTAATCGTTGACCTCGGCCGCAGGTCCGAAGGATTTCGGATCTGAAAGCAGTCGCGGAGCCACCTTGATCTGCGGATTGTCTCGCTGTTCCGACAGCCGGCGATCGAGTTCCGACCGCAAGCGTCGCAGGTCCGCAGCATGCTCGGACAGGCCGGCAACATTCCGCTGTTCTGTCGGATCGGCGGTCAAATCGTAGAGTTCTTCGGCAGGTCGAGCATGATATCGCTTCAACAATTCGGCGGCATGCGGATCGTTATGCGACGCCTCTTCCCACGTCCGGAAGAAATCTCGCTGGCCAAGCCGGCCGGCGACCAAGTCGATGTGCGTAGTGAACGCATATTCGGGATGCAGATTCCGAATGTACTTCCAGCGTTTATCTTGTAGCGACCTACTCGGATAAACATTCATACGATTGTCATTCAAGTGCGTCGCAAAGATCAGCTCGCGATGTTCCTTCGCGTTGCCCTGCAGGACGGCTTTGAAAGAACGGCCGTCAATGTCGGCTATCGTCGTCCCGCCTGCCAAATCTACGCACGTCGGTAAGAAATCCACCCAGCTCACCAGCGCATCTGATCGGGAAGCGGCCTGAATTGAATTCTTCTGCGCCACGATCAACGGCACGCGAATACCGGCTTCATAGAGGTTCCATTTCGCGAAGGGCCACTGCGAACCGTGATCGGCCGAAAAGATGAACACGGTATCGTCGGGGAGATATTCATCTACGGCGTGCATCACTTCACCCAACTCCTGATCCAATCGCTCGACGGCAGTTGCGTAACGCGCTCGCCAACGTCTAGTTTGCGGCGTATCGATACTTCCGTCCGGAAGGTGCAAAGAGTCGGGATCGATGCCTTCAAACTTTTCGGGCCAGGGAACGTGCGGCCAATTGCTCCCGACCATCAGACACAGCGGTTTCACATTGGAGCCGGATCGCTGTTTCAAGAAATTCACGGCTGCAGGAATCCCTTCCGGATCATGAAACGCATCATGCGCAAAGTGGTCAAATCCGTAGAGCGAGGTGTGACCGTAATGCGATACTTTGCCGAACGCAGCTGTTTCATACCCAAGCTCTTGGAAGTACGCCGGCCACTTTTTCAAATCGGCTGCAGGCTTGGCATGATTGGCTTGAGCACCATTGCGCGCCGGAAACAATCCCGTCAGCAGCGCAGCACGGCTCGGCGCGCAACTCGGCGACGCAACATACGCTCGATCGAACGTCATACCACGAGCCGCTAGAGCATCGATTTGCGGCGTGCGAAGATCGCGACAACCGTAGGGTCCAGAGTCCGCCTGGCTGTAATCGTCAGCCAGGAAGACGACGATGTTCGGTGAAGCTCCCGCTGTGCGGTCCCCGCAACACCATGAGACCGTGCAATATGCAATGAACACCAAGCAGATCGTTCGCATGAAAATAACCTTCGCTAGGAATCGCTTTCACGACTGCAGTTCGCTTCAGTGATCTTCGTGTAAGGACTTCGCCCAACACACAACCCAATTACCCCAAACTACCGAACCATCGAGATTGGGAAGTGCTATGCAGGACGTTTTCAAAAAAAATGAAAATGTCTTCTGACTGCACTACGGTCACTCGGCACTTAACCACCTCTTCACAAATCGTTAGCCCATCGGAAGTTATCGCAGCCGGCGTCCAGGAGAGCTCCATTAGAGCGCCGGCAGCAGCTTTACGGAAGTCACGCCTACGCTGGGACTTGCGCGGTCGTGAACAAGGAATTTGACACAGCGGGGTCAACCGCTAAACTTCGCTTCGCTCGCTACATGTAGTGCTGGCAAACCACGCAACCTACAATAGGTTGTGGTTTGTCGGCGGTCGGCCTGGGTCCAGGAGTCTCAACTTTGCAGACGGAATCGCCGCAGTCGCGGCCGCCAAAATCCCAGATGTAGCCGGTTATTTTCGCATAATTTTGGGTTCAGCGTTCTCATCGACATTCGTATCCGTGACCAGTGGCCCGCTGCCTGCGTGAGCCCGTCCCTATCGAGTGACCGAAGGTGTCGATCAGTCCGCCAAACTCCCGGTTCGATTTTCTTTTCATATTACTGGGGTGAAGGAGCTTTCTAGGATGGCCACAGTTGACCTGGGACGTGAAAGTCGTCGCGCACGTTTTTCATCGAAGCTGCGAGGAACACGTATGGGTTTGCGCATTGAGAACCGCTTTTGCCCGGCTGATGCCTACGATCCGTTTGAGACCGTGGAGTGGGAGATTCGCAGCGCTGCCATCAAAGATGAGAACGGCAAACCGCTGTTCGAGCAGACCGACTGCGAGATTCCGGCTAGCTGGAGTCAACTGGCGACCAACGTCGTCGTGAGCAAGTATTTCTACGGCGAGCCGGGAACGCCGCAACGTGAAAAGAGCGTACGACAACTGGTTCACCGCGTTGCTCGTACCATCGCCGACTGGGGTATCGAAGACGGTTACTTCGATTCAGCAGACGACGGTGAAACGTTCTATCGCGAACTCTCTTGGCTCTGCCTGCACCAATACGGCTCGTTCAACTCACCCGTGTGGTTCAACGTCGGACTTTATCATCAATACGGCGTTACCGGAGCCAAGTGTACCTGGCGCTACAACCGTGATACGAGCCAAGTCGAACAACCCGATAATCCGTATGAGTATCCGCAAGGCTCCGCCTGCTTCATCCAAAGTGTTGAAGACAACATGGAAGACATCATGCGCCTCGCAGCCAGCGAAGCGATGCTCTTCAAATTCGGCAGCGGTACCGGCACCGACCTATCCACGATTCGCAGCAGCCGTGAAAAACTCTCCGGCGGCGGTACTCCATCCGGTCCGCTTTCTTTTATGCGAGTTTATGACTCGATCGCCGGCGTCATCAAGAGCGGCGGCAAAACGCGTCGTGCTGCCAAGATGCAGTCGCTGAAGATCAGCCATCCGGACGTCAAGGAATTCATCGAGTGCAAGTGGCGTGAAGAGCAGAAGGCTCATGCGCTGATTCGCGAAGGTTATGAATCGAACTTCAACGGCGAAGCCTACTCTTCGGTTTGCTTCCAGAACGCGAACTTGTCGGTGCGAGTAACCGACGATTACATGCAAGCGGTTCGAGACAACAAGCCGTGGACAACGACTTGGGTCACCAACAAAGCCAAGGGTACTCCGCCTACGTACGATGCTCGTGAATTGCTTGACCGTATGGCTGACTGCGCATGGCACTGCGGTGATCCGGGTGTGCAATACGACACAACGATCAACAAGTGGCACACTTGCCCGAACTCCGGTCCGATCAACGCCAGCAACCCGTGCTCCGAGTACATGTTCCTGGATAACACGGCTTGCCATTTGGCCAGTATCAATCTGATGAAGTTCCGCGGCAGCGACGGCATGTTCGACGTCGACGGCTTCACCGCCGCTTGCCGTTTGTTCTTCATCGCTCAGGAAATTCTGGTCGACCATGCCAGCTACCCGACCGATCGCATCGCGGAAAACAGCCACATGTTCCGCCCGCTCGGACTCGGTTACAGCAACCTCGGCAGCTTCATTATGACCGCCGGCGCGCCGTACGATTCGGACGAAGCGCGCAGCATCTGCGGCTCAATCACCTCTCTCCTCCACGGTGCAGCCAACGCCACGAGCGCTGAGATGTCAGGGGTCGTCGGCCCGTTCGAAGGCTACAACGCCAACCGCGGTCCGATGGGCAAGGTCATGCGTATGCACCGCGACGCTGTCGAGTCGATCAACGACGCGGGCCCGCAATACCTGAAGGATGCAGCTCGCAACCTCTGGGACAAAGTCATCGAGCTCGGTGAGCGTTACGGCTATCGCAATGCGCAAGCGACCGTGCTCGCGCCGACCGGTACGATCAGCTTCATGATGGACTGCGATACGACCGGTATCGAGCCGGATATCGCACTCGTGAAGTACAAGCAACTCGCCGGCGGCGGTATGCTCAAGATCGTCAATCGTTCGGTGGCTCTCGGACTGCAAACGCTGGGCTACACTCCCGAGCAGATCAAGTCGATCATCGAGTACATCGATGCCAACGACACGATCGAAGGGGCTCCGTTCCTGGAAGAAGAACATCTGCCGGTGTTCGACTGTGCTTTCAAACCGGCCAAGGGCACGCGCAGCATTCCGTGGCAAGCCCACGTTCAAATGATGGCCGCCGCTCAGCCGTTCCTCTCGGGAGCCATCTCGAAGACGGTCAATATGCCGAGCGACGTCACAGTCAAAGATATCGCCGACGCATACTTCTGGGGCTGGGAACTCGGCTTGAAGGCAATCGCGATCTACCGTGACGGTTCGAAGCAGAGCCAGCCGCTGTCGACGAAGACAGAGAGCGACAAGACTGCCGAGAAGCAAACCGAGAAGATCGTCTACAAGCCGCGTCGCGAGCGGTTGCCCGATACGCGTCAGTCGATCACTCACAAGTTCAACATTGCCGGACACGAAGGCTATCTCAACGTAGGTCTCTATCCGGACGGTCGGCCCGGTGAACTCTTCATCACCATGGCCAAAGAAGGAAGCACCGTCGGCGGCTTGATGGACAGCTTCGGCACCGCCATTTCGCTGTCCCTCCAATACGGCGTTCCGCTCGAAGTGTTGGTCAACAAGTTCAGCCACACGCGATTCGAACCGATGGGTCACACGACCAATCCTGATATTCGCATCGCGAAGAGCATGGTCGACTACATTTTCCGTTGGATGGGAATCACCTTCATTGCCGGTTATCGCGAAGCCACCACGGGTCAGTTGAAGGGCGGGGAAGCTGCGTCGACTCCGGCAGTTCCAGAGAAAGCCGCTCCGAAGGCCGCTGCTCCGACAGCCAAGATCGCTGCCGCGCCTTCGCCTGCACCCGCCGCGACAACCACGACATCTTCGTCAGCCAATGGTTCGGCATCCGGTAACGGTGCTGCCGCTCCGGCCGTGAAGACCACGTCGGCAAAGGTTGACGGCAACGGCGGCCCATCCGCGGATTCGGAGATCACCACTTCAGCTCGTCTGACCAAGAACCTCGCCGTCATCGACAGCGAAACGTTGGAACGTGCCGGTGCGATCTTCACGGAAACTTCGGCCGGAGGTAACAGCCGCAACGCTCAGTTTGCTCGCTTCCAATCGGACGCCCCGACCTGCGATAACTGCGGTTCCATCACCGTCCGCAACGGCAACTGCTACCTGTGCCACAACTGCGGAAACTCCATGGGCTGCAGCTAAGGTTCGCTGCAGCTAAGGTTCACAGCAGCTAAGGTTCACAGCAGCTAAGGTTCACAGCAGCTAAGGTTCACAGCAGCTAAGGTTCACAGTGCATTGATCTCCGCAGCATGAGTCCGAGGTTACATCGGATTCATCGCGGAAGCCCAAGCTGAAACCCAATTCAAAACGCAGTCGAGCCAAACGATTCGACTGCGTTTTTTCGTACTCGTATTCGCTCTTGAACTTCTACGCCCACTGCTACTCGTTCTCGTACTCAGCGAAGCGGTACTCGTACTCGAATCGATCTTTGTTATTTCGAGTACGAGTACGAGCTCTAAACTCAGTTGAGCAGCATCTGATCTGTTGTCAGCGTTTCCGTCGTCAGCGACAGAGCGGGCATCGGCGTGTTGCCGGTCAGTTCTTCGCAGGTCTTCAAAAGTGCAAGCTTATCAATCGGCTTGGAGAGATAGCGATTGAATCCGGCGGCGATACATTTCTCCAAATCACCACTCATCGCATTGGCAGTCAGCGCGACAATCGGAAGCGTACACCCTTTGCCTCTCAACATTCGAACCGTCGAATAGCCATCCAATTCGGGCATTTGAATATCGGTCAATAAGAGGTCAAACGGGCAACTCGCTTGGCATGGACCGCCGACGGTGCCGTCGACGGTCAGTTTCTCGATCGCCTCTCGCCCGTTCTGCGCGACCGTGACTTCAGCTCCGGCCTTGCGCAGATGGAAACAAATAAGGCGTTGGTTATCGATCCCGTCCTCCGCCAGCAGAATATGCTTGCCTGCCAGCGACGCCGCGCCCGACGATTGAAGCGGAATCTCCGCACTTCGATCCACCACATGCAATTCATCGGGGGACAACATACTCGTATCGTACAAGTCCCCCGTCGGAATTGTCAGGCAGAAAGAACTGCCCTGATCGATCTTGCTGGTTACAGACAGATCGCCGCCGAGCATCTCCGCCAGTCGCTTGCTGATGCGCAGTCCAAGACCGGTACCCCCGAACTTTCGAGCAGTACCGGCATCGGCCTGTTCAAAGGCGCCGAACAATCGACCGAGCTGCTCAGCAGTCATGCCGATGCCCGTGTCCGTGACATCGACGCGTAGTACACTCGATCCGGTCAGCAGTGAATCGATTCGAACTCGCAACGTCACCGATCCCTGCTCGGTAAATTTGATCGCGTTCCCTACCAGATTGACCAAGATCTGACGAATGCGAACCGGATCGCTTTGAATGACGGCCGGAATGGCTGTCTCGAAAATGGTCTCCAGTCGAATGTTCTTCGACTGAGCCTTCACCTGCATCAACGACAACGTATCGTGCAAGAGCACGTTCGGTTGCACCGGAATCGATTCCGTACGCAGCTTGCCGGCTTCGATCTTGGACAAGTCGAGGATGTCATTCAAGATCGAAAGAAGGTGGTCCCCGTTTCGCTTAATCGTATTGACATATTCCATGCGCTGCCGTGGATCGGCTGCATCGCATGTTTCGGTCAGCAGGTCCGCATAGCCGAGGATCGCGGTCATCGGAGTACGAATCTCATGGCTCATATTGGCCAGAAACTCGCTCTTCGCGAGATTCGCAGCCTCTGCCTTGGCTTGCATATCGACAGCCATACGGTTGGCCTCAGCCAAACGCTCGCGTTCGAGTCTGAGATCGCTGTGAGCTTTCGCAAGGTTCGTAATGTCGGTCCACATGTTTAAGAAGCCGACGGTCCTACCAGAGGAATCATGTAACGTCGTCACGGACAGCAAACCATGGAATCGACTGCCGTCTCGGCGAACGTAGGTCCACTGCTGCTGCTCAGGCATTTGACGCTTGGCTTTGGCAGCGAATACATCAAACCCCGACCCGACCGGTTCTCGCAATTCGGCAGACAGTGCGAGTGCGCGAGCCTCCATCTCGGTCGCGTCATGATAGACAGCCGGCGTGCGCAGGCCGACCATCTCGTCAGCACTGTAGCCGAGCATCTTCTCAGCCGCATGATTGAACAGCGTAATGATGCCGTCGGTCGATGTAGCCACAATGGCGCAAGCCGAGTTGTTCAGGATGGCCGTTTGCAACGCCAGAGACTTGTTTAATTCCAGCTCCGTCGTCTTCCTGACTGTGATGTCATTCTCGATGGCGATGAATCCGGTCAACGTGCCGTCGTCATCATGCATGGGTTGAATCGAAAGGTTCAACCAATACTTGCGCCCAGTCTTGCTACGATTGACCAGTTCGCAATCGAATGACTGTCGCTTCACCAGCGCGGCTCGCATGTCTTGGATCACCATCGGATCCGTCTCGTCACACTGTAGAAACTCGCCGGGCACGCGGCCTTTGACTTCTTCCAAAGTGTATTCCGTGATGCGTGTGAAAGCCGCATTGGCCCACACGATTCGACGACGCGCATCGGTAATCACGACGCCGTTGGTTGTGTTTTGAACAACCAAAGCCAACCGCTGCAACTCGGCGCTCAAACGATTCTGATTCTGGTACTGATCGTGCAGCACACCGACTGCCGGATAGAGTATCAGTAGATAGCTGAGCAGCATGGAAAGAACCGCGGCGATCAACACGGCGGTTGCCAGGCGATTTCCTCGTTCACGCCGCTCGACGAAGGCCGCCGCCAAATGCGATACGGCGCGGTCCATCAACGGCAAAAATTGGTCAACTTTCTCTTGAAGCTGAGCATCCAAGCGATCGAAATCTTGTTCAGCATCCAAGTAACAATTTGTTGTAAGGATCAATTGCTCGCGTGCTTCGGCTGCTTCGGACAATGACTTCCCGATCTCGGGAGCCAACCAGCGAATGCCCGACTCAGTTCGACTAAGTCTCTGATCCAATTGCGACCGGCTTTCTTGCAGGCGTTCGAGCATCGCGGCCAGCTTTTTGTGCTCCGGCGATTCTGGATCGTGATTCCGCTCGTGGTGAAGCGCTATATGACGCCCGATCATTTCGGAGAGCGTTCGTTGGCGACCTGCCGTGTTGATCAGTTCCGAATCGGAAGCGCTGCTCCGTTCGGAGTTACGTACTGCGATCGTCCCGATGGCTACCACCGCGCAGGTTGTCAGAGTGCTCATGAAGAACGCGATACTCAGACGGCCGGCGGGATCAGGCGATCGTTCGGTAGACGCTTTGGTTCGATGACGACAATGCCAAAAAATCCAACTGATAATCGGTACGGCGATGAGCGTCAGATAAACGCCGTCGCGCAGACCGTTGGACCAAGGTATCGAGTCCGGCGTCACCTCTTCAATGAACGACAAGCCCTTCGGCGCAGTCAGAATCGCCAACACCATGGCGCACAGCGCCGCAATACCGGAAACCCGCTGGGCAGAACCCGCTGATCTTCCGTCCGTCGGATTTTCACTTGGCAGTGGCATGAAACCGAAATCGAGGCGAAGGCAGGAATTATCAGATCAAAATTCTATGCGTCGTGGAAACGAAATGAGTGTTTCACCCGGACGTTCCTGACTTATTCGGACCGGTCCCCCCAGTCTTCTTGATCGATATCCTCGCTAGCCTGCCGTGTTATCAGATGTTAGGGCTTTCCCAAGTGGACCTGTGACGATTGAACTGCAAAGTGGATTTGCGCCGTGCGCAAAATGGGCAAAGTAAAAGCCGCACTACAAGTCCATGAAGACGGCTCAAGTCTTAGACGAAGAGACAACCGCGGCGAACGATTTCCGTATGTCCTCGGAGATCGATCGAGATTTCGGAGCGGTTCCATGGTGCAAAAAATACTTCTGATCGACGACTCGACTGATATCCATCGGTTGGTTCGTAAAGTTCTTGAAGGCCAGGATATCACTGTTCTGTCAGCATCATGCGGACACGAAGGATTGGCCGTAGCGCTGCGAGAACGACCGAATCTGATTCTTCTCGATTACCTGATGCCGGACCTAGACGGCTTGGCCGTATTGGGACTGATCAAACACAATCCTGATTACGCATCGCTGACGACGACTCCGGTAATCTTGATTACCGGCCACGACTCACCCGCATTCATCAGCCAAGCCTTCGCGGCCGGGGCAGTCGATTATGTCCGCAAACCGATCAATTGCGTCGAACTACAAGTTCGCGTCGCGGCCGGTCTGCGAACTCAATCCCTTGTGAAGGATCTCTATCGTCGAGTCATGTTCGATGATTTGACGGGTCTGCCGAACCGCAACTTCTTGCGCGACGGCATCAATGATCTGCTGACGCAATTTGAACAACATCCCGAACGACAGTTTGCATTGTTGCTCCTCAACCTCGACCGATTCAAACTAGTCAATGACAGTTTGGGACACGGATGCGGGAACGATTTGCTACAAATCGTGGCCGAACGATTGAAGCAATGCGCTACAGAAGTCGTCGAGTTTGCGGGAGAGCCGACGGTGGCTCGTGTCGGCGGTGATGAATTCGCCGTTCTGCTCAGCGGTCATCGCTCGACGCGTCGCGTCGAGCAGTTTGCGGAGAACATCGTCAACGCATTGGCCCAGCGTTATGAAATTGACGGACGCACACTATATCTCGATGCGGGACTGGGCATTGTTTTCAGTCATCGACGATACCGCAGCGCCGACGAGATTCTGCGAGATGCCGATACGGCCATGAACTCGGCCAAGTCTTCCGGTCGCGGCAGTGTAAAGGTCTTCGATCACTCGATGCGGCTGCGAGCCGAATCGCTGTTGCAGCTCGACACCGATCTACGTCAAGCCATCGAGCAAGAACAGTTTCTGCTTCTATATCAACCGATCTTGGATCTCCAATCGGGTCTTGTCGCCAGCGCCGAGGCGCTCGTGCGCTGGAACCATCCGACACGCGGTTGGATCTCTCCGATCGAGTTCATCCCTGCGGCTGAAGAGTCGGGATTGATCGTCGAACTAGGCGAATGGATTCTGCGAACCGCGTGCAATCAATTGGCGGCTTGGACGAGTAGCGATGCAACACTTGCTCCGCCGAAAGTAAACGTTAACGTAGCGCGAGCTCAATTGCTGCAGCCGGGCTTCGCGCCATTCGTCCGAAGAGTACTCCAAGAGACGAGATTACCTGCTGAACGATTGACATTAGAAGTGACGGAAAGCGGTGTGATGACGGACTTAGAACGTTCCGTCGCAACGCTGCAAGAACTGAGAGAGCTCGGTTGCCAGATCCATTTGGACGACTTCGGAACCGGCTACTCTTCATTATCCTGTTTGTACCAATTTCCAATCGATGCCCTGAAACTCGATCGCTCCCTGGTCTCCAACTTGAGCGGCAAGCACTACCTTGGAACGTTGGTCAATTTTGTATTGCAGCTTGCCAAAGCCATGAACATTCGTGTCACGGCGGAAGGAATCGAATCTCTCGAGCAAGCCCAAACATTGGCGCGCTGGGGATGCGACTTCGGACAAGGTTTTTACTTCGCCAAACCTTTACTGCAAGAAAGCATACCGGCGTTCGTTGCCAACATGCGCAAGTCGGGCTTTTCGACTTCGCCCCCGAAAGATGCGGACCGAGTGCATAGCGATCGGTCGGCGCCGCCGGTTCACTGTGATCTACCCCATACGTTCGGCCAGTCTACATTCAGCCGATGAGGTTCGATTCAGTCGAACTCTGTTGAGGCGTGTATCGTTCTCACCCTTGCAAGATTAGATAGGGCAACCTGCGGGCGAACCGAGAAACCCGCAATTGACGCCGGATAGCGGTACAGCCGACGCAGTCATGCGTCTACGCATCGACGAACTCGACCATCTGCTCTGCCACGTTTCAAACGTGGCTCGGATCGCAGGTCAGCGGAAACCGAGCTCATTGGCAATCGGCGTGATCTCTTCAAAACCGTAACTGCCGCACGCGCCCCGCAGTTGATGGACCAATGTACACAGACCGGCGTGATCGCCGCGCAACGTCCCCACTGCTCCACTTTCTGCAGTCTTTCCGGAATGTTCGACACGAACTCGTCGACCAATTCTTGAAAGTCCGGGTCCGAGACCAAGGTTGAATAGATGAGCGGTCGGGTATTCATGCAGTCTCGGCCTTTTTGAAGAACGACGAGTTGAAACAGCCGCGCCGGGGCCGGTTCCCATCTCATTCATGGGGTACAAACAGCGGAGGAGCAAGTGCGACTCGTCGGTCGTTGAAAAAGCGATTCAAGCACGGTCCTTCCGGGCGAGATTGATCGTTACAAAGCCGATAATCGTCAGCGAAGAAGGGGGGAAAGCGTCGACGGATGCCGTTGATCGCTTTCGGGAATGATCATCGCCCGCTACACCGCCGGCGCCGCGCCGGGCGATATAGGGCTAGACAAGCAGCGGAGAATCAGCGGCGGGCAACTTAATAGTGAAGGTCAAACCGACATCGGGATTCATCGTCGCCCCGATCTCGCCTTGATGCTGTTCAACAATCGATTTGCTGATACACAGGCCCATCCCCAGTCCGTCACCCTTGGTTGAAAAGTAGGGTTCAAAGAGACGATCCAGAATCGATGGATCGGAATTTGTCCCCAGTCGCGGATATGGACAACCACGTTCTCTCCATCTTGCTTCGTCAGCACGGAAACTCGGCGTTGATCGCGCGGTAAGCGTTCAACCGCTTCGGCCGCGTTCTTCAACAGATTGACCAGCACTTGCTGCAACTGGACCGGATCACCGAATATCAACGGAAGGTCGTCGGCCAATTGCAAATCGAGGTTCGTTTGGCGAATGGCCAGATCTCCGCTGATCAATGCACTGGTGTCCTGAACGATCCTGATTGAGATCGACCAACGACGACTCCGACAACCACGGGCGAGTTCAGTCGCCGCAATCGACGTACAATCTCACCGGCCCGCAGCGCCTGCTCATTGATCTGCTCGAGCGTAGATCCGAGGTCGGGCGGTATTTCCGCCGACCTTTTTAAAGCCAACGACAAGCCGCCGGAAAATTACCCCAGTCGCCCCCAACGGTTGATTAATCTCATGCGGCAACACGGCAGCCATCTGTCCCAAAGTCGCCACGCATGGACGTGCGTAAGTGACACGTTTATTTGGCAAAGTTCAGCCGTTCTCTTTTGTTCCGTGATGTCGCGGAAATCGCACAAATGCATGCCCGGAATAACATGGGATACGACGCGATATTCGGTGCATACAAGTCCACCGCTGCTGGACTTGAGCCAGACTTGGCCCGTGGTTCGGTTGCGTCCGCCATCGTTTCGCCACGGGTTGACGCCCCCTTCCGGACCCTCTTCTGCAATTAAGTTTGCCATCTTCATGCCGATTAACTCGTCATGTCGATACCCAAGCATCTTGCAAGCTGCCGCATTCACTTCGACGCAACAGTTCCTATCGTCAGTCAGTACAACGGCATCTAAGGTGTTTTGAAACAGCGACTGCCAGCGACTGAGCAACTCGCGGCGTTCGATCGTTCCAGCCAACAGATTACCGACCATCTTGATAAAGTCGATTTCCGCCGCAGAAAAGACGCGGCGACGACGACAACGAACCGCCATGACACCGAATCCGTGCACCGACACCGAGATCGGAGTCACAACGGCGGCTTGTAACCCCGCATCGGAAGCCCACGACTCCATGTCGAATCGATTGTCGCTTGCCTCGCATTCCAGCGCAATGGTTTCTTTCGTTCGATAGACATAGCCCGCGATCGATCGCTCGCCGCCGGAAACCGAAGCGGTTCCGATGCGATCGAAAGAATCACCATGGCCTGTGCGCAGCACAAATGACGAATCGGCAGACTGCCATTGCAGAATTTCGAGCGAGTCCGACTCGAGTGCTTCGCAAACGCTCTGTGCCAGCCTGACCATGAACTTATCGGGATCGGTCTCGGAAGCAGCGTAGAGTCCGAGCTGTGCGCCGACAGCCTGTCGGCGAGCATGAGCCTTTAACTCGAGTTCGGCTGCTTTTTCAATGGTGATGTCGGCGAAGGTTCCGATATAGCCGGCCGGTGAATCATCGCTGTTCCAAACGGGTGACAACGAGAATCGAACTGGAATCGCAGCCAAACTTTCCTGTGGAGAACGTGAAGTCGTCTCGGTCGCGACGGTGGCCGACTCATCACTGTGATCACTTACTTTTTTTAATCGCAATTCGCCGATCCATGCCAGGCCGGACTGAAGTCGTTCCTGCATCGCGGTCTGCAACTGAAGCGAATCTTCCGCGGCGACCGTTTCGTAAAAGTTCTTGCCGAACACATCCTCATGCAGCCAACCCGTCAACCGCTCTGCGGCTCGGTTCCAATAGATGATCTCCGCATCCAAGTTTGTGGCTACTACACCTTCCTCGACAGCATCCAACAGTCGGAGCTGAAAGAGGATTTCATCTTCAGCCAGCGAGAGACTTTCGTGGAGATAGTCCGTCGCTGCGCTCCGGACATGTTCCAACAGAGAATCGAAGTTACCGATCTTTTCCACGTAGGCGAAGACGCCGAGATTCAGCCCTTCCTTAGCAGATTCGAAACTGCCGTAGCCCGTGTGGATGATGACTCGCGTCTTTTCCTTGCGAGCCGCCACTTCCTTGACGAAGTCGATGCCTCCTTTACCGGGCAGGCTGAGATCGACGACAGCCACTGCAAATTTGCCGTGCGGCAGAACTTGCAAAGCTTCTTCCGTTGTCGAGCAGGCGGTTACGTCGAAACGCTCGCGCTTCAGTAGCAATGTTAAAAGACGCCGCTGATCGGCATCGTCTTCGATCAACAGCAGCCGCGCATGTGACCACTCGGGATCGGATTGCACGGGTCGCCGATGCATAGTGAAAGGGTTCCATCATCAGACATTCAGTTGCGGCTGCTGGAAGCCGCTCAGATTAGCTGATGCCGGTCGGTTCGTTCAAGACTGGTGTCGCATGTAGAGCAACAATCGCAGGCGAGCTCTCCAGATCGATGCCGAGTTCGGCCGCTTCGGCTTCAAAGACGCGTTTTCCGCGAGCGCCGTAACGACGGAGCATCCAGTTGTGCAGAGCCTCCCACCAGCCGTGAATCTTCGTAAAAGCTCGATCGACCGCGTCGATGATCTGCTGCATGTCTGAAATCGGTTTGAAAATGCATCCTTCGGCTCCCATGGTTGTGGAGCGGAGGACAGTACCCATGGATACCATACCGGTCACCATGATCACTTGGATGCCGCCGTCAAACTGCTTGATCTCCTGCAACAATGTCAAGCCATCTTTGCCCGGCATGTCTATGTCAAGCAATACGACACGAGCATTGCTCCGTTTCAATTCTGCCAGAGCTTGGAGCGGATCCTGCACGGATACGACTTCATAGCCCGATCGAACGAGCGAGCGCTCGACCAATCGCAACATCGCCTGATCGTCATCGACGTGCATCACTACTTTTGGACTTGCCATTCTCGTTTTTCCCGAGGCTTCGAATAAATGGTTTCTCGGACCCTCTGCGGACCTATTCTTTTGGGCAAGCCTCCAAGGCGAAGAATAGGTCTCGTGATGATCCGACCCGCTGTCGCCGTCGCGGGCGAGATGGGGATCGGATTCCTCTTTTCCTAGGTGCGCGTCCATGTATTGTCCACTGACATGCTCTATGTGGGCGGAAGAATGCTGACTACGCAAGAAGCATTCCCTCAAACTGTATCCCACGCCGATCCGCAAGAGTCGTAAATCGGAGGTTTGCACGCGCTGCAGGTGGTTTATTTCGATTGTGACTGGTGTACCTGTAGGGTGTTTCACGAAGAAAACGTCGAGATATCAAACACATAGACAGCACACAGCGAGTCTGATACCACTCTGTAACTCTACGGGATTTCCTTAGATGGCATGAGGACTTTTTATCTCCCAATCATCCTAATTCCGGTTCTCATTTGTTTCAAAAAGGTGGGGCCGATCGATAGAATCCGGGCGTAGGCCCCCCTCACTCCCCCACGCCTGAAGATGTTGTAAGTGGAACTCGAACCGGTTGTATATCTGATCGATGATGACCAGATGATGCGCCAATCGCTGGTATTCGTGCTGACTCAAGCCGGATATCGCGTTCAGGCCTTTGCCTGCCCTGCAGAACTCTTGGCGGCATACGATCCGAATCGCCCCGGCTGTCTAGTGCTCGATTTACAGATGCCGGAGATGACAGGATTGCAGTTGCTGCGAGAACTGAATTCGCGAGGCGATGTGCATCCATTCATCGTTATTACAGGACATGGCACGATCCGAACAGCAGTCGACTCCATGCACTTAGGGGCAGTCGACTTCATCGAGAAACCCTTTCACCACGACCTGTTTCTCGAACGCATTGCGCAGGCTATTGCTCGCGACCGCGAGACACGAGACAGCCGACGATCGTCTGCCGCGCTGGAAGAACAATTGACGACACTTACAACTCGCGAGCGCGAGATTATGCAGATGGTGGTCGAAGGACAGTTGACCAAGAACATCGCCAAGAAACTGGGGATCAGCACGAAGACGGTGGAAGTTCACCGCAGCAACATCACCAGGAAAATGGGAGTCGATTCCGTCGTGCAGCTCGTTCGACTCATGAGTGCCCACAACAATACGAGCTCTTCTTAAGCACTATCGCATTCAAAGCTCGTGCCGATTAAAACCTCCGGCCGACACTACCGGCTCGATGGCCTCGGCTCAGCCTGCCGCACGCTGTCCCATTCGACGGCACAGTTCGATGGCTTCCGCACGATCATTGACACCCAACTTTTTCCAAAGTTCGCGTTTCCGATAATGCACGGTGCGAATACTTAGATCGAGTTCGACGCTGACCTGTTTGGCCATCATGCCTTGCAAGAAGAGCTGGAACAGCCGTAGTTCTTCGCCGGACAACTGATCTTGCAGCGCCGGGGGAACGGCCCGTCGTCGACTTTCTCGCGCTTCGGCATCTCCGCGTACCGCATCGCGCATGGCTTGCAGCAAACGTGAATCCTCTACCTGCTTCTCCATGACTTCACAGGCACCGAGCTTCATTGCTTTCACCACATCGGTCAGATACCAACTGTCGGCCAACATGATGATTTGAGCATGACGTACCGCCGAGCGAATGCGGCTTAGCAATTCCAAGCCGTCAATGTCACTCAACACCCGGTTGACGATGAAGCATCCTGAGATGGAAGAGTCTAAAGCCGTCAAGCATTCCTGACCGCGCTGAAAACTCTTTGTCAGCCAGCCGTCCAGAGCGCAGATGCGACTGATGCGAACGGACAAAGCAAGATCACCGTCAACAACGACGACGGTCGGAACGTTTTGTGTGGGGAACGAAATCGACATGGCTTACAACAAACAAGGGGATCGATCACAGTGGAGCGTAGGCCAAAGTATCGTCCATTGGACCAAATCAGGCTTACTGAGTCAGTCCCAAGGAACGTACAAAAAGCTTAAGGAAAACCCCTAACCTGTCGGTCTATTCGGACAATCTGCCCCTTATCCGCGCGCGCCGTCACTGGTCATGATCGTAACAACCTGATCGTCGGACGTGACGTTGTCTAACAATGAACAAGCATCAGCCGCGCGTGTATGGAAGTCGAAGAGTTCAGTGTGCGACGCTGACGCGCGCCGCACAGGAACCGACTGTTAATCGAGCCTCGGTGTTCAAGGCAGCCCGTCTTATATAGCCAAGCGCATGGGGCAGACCGTCCCTACTAACCGAAACGGATGTCAAAACTCCGACTTGCTTGCCATCCGATTCGACGGCAGCTCCGGCCTTCCAACTGCTGATATCAGCAGTTGGATCACTCGGCTCCATGTGCAACAGCCGAATCTTGCGCTGCACTTGCCCCAGCGCATCCAGCCGCGCCACCGTTTCCTGCCCAAGATAACAGCCCTTGGTAAAACTGATCGCGCGCTGATCGCGATCCAATTCCTGCGGCAATACCTTTTCAACGATCTCGGACCCGACGCGCGGCCACACGCTCTCCACTCGAACGCACTCAAACAGATTGTCGTCGCGAACACATTGAATGCCTAAACCGCGAAGAACATCTTCGGCCGCCTCCTGATCCTCTGCCGCAACCTGAAGCAAGCAGGTAGGTCCAAGAGCGATAGGGTAGGGCTGGACCTGCATCTCCACGCCGCCCGCGGTACAGGAAACTCGGCCCTCGATATCCCCGGCTGTTTCATGGCCTATCAATGCATTCAGTAATCGTCGACCGTCCGTCTCCGGCTGAGTCAAATAGAGCAGATATCCGACAACCTGATTCGTTCGATCTCGCAAAGCAACGTTTTCGCGAAAGACGAATCGGTCGAGATGATTCAAGAGGCTCTTCGAATCACCGATCAAGCCTGACAATTGCAAATCGTCATCGGCTCTGGTGACGACGACGTATTCCTTGACCCAGCCCCGCTCATCCGTGAAAAACGCTTCCACGGATTTTCCTGATTCCAGTTTCTTCAGATCGGCAGTGCACAGGCCATTCGCAATCTTGGTCGCATCCGGGCCGATCAAATCAACTCGGCTGAAACCAGGTATAAAGAGAGCTGCCGGACTGTCTGGCAAACAACTGGGTCGACGGTTCATGAGTTTTGCGAGCCGGTTTCGGGATAGTTAAGATACGGACCCAGAAGATTAATCGGGTTCCACGTAGTCGCACAGTACGGGTACCACCATGCCTATTCGTCATTCCGAAGTCGACGCCTACATTGAGGCGGCCGCTGAGTTTGCGAGACCGATTTTGAAGAAGATCCGTCGAGCCTTTCACCTCGGATGCCCGGGGCTGCAGGAATCGATCAAATGGGGTTGTCCTCATTTTGAATACAACGGCATCGTCGGCAGCATGGCTTCTTTCAAAAAACATGCCTCGTTCGGTTTTTGGAAAAGCAAGCTCCTCTCCGATCCGCACGGGATCTTGCGAGAATCGCGGCCCGGCAGCATGTGCACTTGCCGGATCTCTACTCTCAGTGAGTTGCCGGATGTCAAAATCATCGCGGCGTATGTCGCTGAAGCGGCTGAACTGAACAAGCCCGGCGCGGAGGTTGACCGACCGAAGCCTAAGCGACGCCCGCCTCTGCCCGTCCCCCGTGACTTGAAGGCCGCCCTCAGCAAGAACGGCTCGGCTGCCGAGTGCTTTACGGGCTTAAGTCCGAGTCATCGCAGAGATTACATCGAATGGATTACGGAAGCCAAGCGCGAAGCGACCCGCAGCCGTCGCATTGAAAGCACTTTAGAACTGTTACAACAAGGGAAGAATCGTTTGGGAAAAGTCACCAAACAAAAACGCACCGGAGGCGAACAGTAGAATTTTGAGCGACTTTATCGTGGACTGCTGCGAATTGAGCAAGCGGTTCGGAAACATGTCGGCGCTTCATCAATGCAATCTCAAGGTCACTCCGGGAATTATCACGGGGTTGCTCGGTCCGAACGGAGCCGGCAAGACGACGCTACTGAGAACACTGATGGGGTTCCAACGCCCGACTTCCGGCAGTGCCTCGGTATGCGGATTCGACTGCGAAAAGCATTCGATCGAAGTGCGTCGCCGAACAGCTTATCTGCCTGGTGACGCGCGGCTGTTCAGATCGATGACAGGTCGATCTGTTCTTGAGATCTTTGCGGGACTTTCGCCACACGGCGACCTGGGCCGATGTCGCCGTGCGGCGGAACGTTTGGAATTGGATCTATCACGATTGGTGATGTTCATGTCCACCGGTATGCGTCAGAAACTGGCCATCGCCATCGTACTCGGCTCATCAGCCCCGCTACTCATCTTGGATGAACCGACGGCGAACCTAGATCCGAGTGTACGCAATGAAGTGATGAGCATGGTCAAGGAAGCCAATCGAGAAGGTCGCAGCGTTCTCTTGTCGTCCCATATTTTCAGCGATATTGACGATACGTGCGCTGAAGTCGTCATCATGAAAGAAGGCCGCTTAGTTCATCAGCAATCGACCGCGGATCTCAAGAACCTGCACATCGTTCGCTGTACCGGACTCCAAGCTGAAGACGCAAGTGCCAATCCGTTCAGCCGATTGGTCGAGCCTTCCGTGGCGCCGAAGTTTCTTGTTCATCATTACCGGAGCAGCGAAGGCTGGGAATTTCACTTGACAGGAGATGCCAAACACTGGCTGTCTTGGGTGCAACAGCTTCCCGCGGCGGATTTGAGAATTCAATCTGCCGGCGTAAGAGCCTTATACGAACGCTTTCATCACTGCGGTTAGGTTTGATACCGCCGCGTGGTATGAATCATCCTCATTACGAACGAAACATGTTACGAGTCTTGCTGAAAAAAACGTTGATCGAGTCTTCGCTGCTGTGGTGTTTCACGGCAGTGACCGTATTCGCGTTCTGCTGGACACGGGTCTGGATCGTAACGCGGTTTGAACTGCACCGCTTTGAATCGTTCCTCGACCAATTAAAGCAGTTCGAGCAATTCATGCCCGTTCCCTTGGAACAAGTACTGACGTACAAAGGAAGTTTGGCTCTGACCTTTGATGAACCTGTATTGATATTGTGCATCATGGTGTGGGCCATCTCACGCGGCTCGGATGTGGTCAGCGGCGAACTGAGTCGAGGAACATTGGAAATGTTGCTGGCCCAGCCGATCAGCCGAGGCAAACTGTTAGGGGCTCACGCTCTGATTTGTATCTCCGGGCTGGCGCTGTTGTGTACGGCCGCATGGCTCGGTCTCTACGCCGGTATAGCCACCAACAGCGTGCGCGAAACGGTTTCGGAAACGACGAGTTGGCAGATCCCGTTATTGAATTGGGAGATCCCGCTTCATCGCCCGACAGATCGAACCGTTTCGATACCTCTGATCGACCGAGTCGATCCGGCTCTATTTCTTTCTCCATGCCTGAATCTGTTCGCCTTGGGACTGTTCATCATGGCACTGAGCACGCTGTGCAGTTGTTGGGATCGCTACCGCTGGCGAACGATCGGCATTGTGATCGGTGTGTACGTCGTGGAACTGCTTCTCTTTCTGCTGGCGAAAGCCACTCCGCAGACGTCGTTCTGCTATGCCCTTACTTTTTTCACTCTGTATCAACCGGACGGCATTGTGAATATACTGGCTGTCGACGGTTCGGCGACCTGGCACCTGTGGCATCCTCCGTCCCGTTTTTGGCCGACGCCTCTCGGGCCGCTCGGCGTATCTCTGCTACTGCTGTTCATGGCGAGCGTATGTTACGCCGCCGCGTTCATCGTTTTCCAACGGCGAGATCTTCCGGCCCCCGCCTAGCCGAAATCCGCCTCCGTTGAATCGTTGAGGCGGGTGTGCGCTACGAGGCCGAGGTTCTAAATGCTGTTGCGTTCTCTGCGAGTCATCATTGACTCGTCTTCTTATCCGAAGCAGCACGATGCCGCTGAATCGCCAACTGCAAAGCAGTTTGGTCGGCGTTTTTATTTCGCAGTCTCGCTGGCTATTGCAATTCTTCTACCGATCTCATCATCGGTAGGGGACGAGCCCCCGGCGAAGACTTCGACGAACACGATCGGAATGCGTTTGACTTACATTCCATCAGGCGAGTTTGTGATGGGATCGAGTGAATCCGTTGCTGACAGGCAACGTGACTTTCCGCAATATGAGACCGAGCGTTTGGACTTAGCCGACGAAAGGCCTGCCCACAAAGTCCGTATCACGCGAGGTTTCTATTTCGGTACCTTTGAAGTCACACGTGGGGAGTTTCGAAAGTTCGTTGAACAGTCGGGCCGTACAAGCGAAGCGGAAAGCGACGGGACAGGCGGATACGGATACGAACCGAATCGCCCTACCACAGGCGACGCCTTTGCCGGACGCGACACTCGCTACAGTTGGCGCGATGCGGGCTTTCCACAAACGGATGAACATCCGGTCATCAATGTGACTTGGTCGGACGCGGTCGCTATGGCTGAGTGGTTAAGCAAGAGAGAGGGAAAGACCTATCGATTGCCGACGGAAGCCGAATGGGAATATGCTTGCCGCGCCGGTACGAACACTCGCTATTCAATCGGTGATGATCCGAAGAAGCTGGCCGATGCAGCCGTGTTCTACGATGCAGATACCGTCACGTTGTTTCCGCAGTGGAAGCCCTTTGCCTTAGCTGAGCATGACGGATTTTTGTTCACGGCGCCTGTCGGAAGTAAACATCCCAATGCATTCGGTCTATATGACATGCATGGCAGTGTGTGGGAGTGGTGTTCGGATTGGTATGCTGAAGATGCTTATGCTCGTTCAGCATCAGAAGATCCGCGCGGTCCCAGTGAGGGTTCGGAGCGAGTACGACGCGGCGGCTCTTGGCATTCATGGTCTTACTACTGTCGCAGCAGCTTCCGTAATTACAATACGCCCGAGTCGCGTTATCCGCTGCTGGGATTCCGTCTGGTGATGGAGACAGAGTCGAATTCCGGGCCGAAGTGATTGCACGATGTTATGCATCTCTAACGAAAACCGAAGAAAGCATCTGAAATCCGGGAAATCGCCGAGAGGCCGAGCGCGCGGCTAGGCATAGGCTGCACAGCAGGAGCGGACGGTAGAGCCCGAATCGTCGCGCCAGGTTGAAACTAATCAGAGCTCATGTTGGCTCGCTAGCGTAGCGACGATAGAACCATTGCGACAACGAACTTGTCGTAACCCGAGCGGAACAGTGGAATGGATTGGAACGGACGTCATTAAATCGGAATGGAAGGAGCGGTTCATGCTGGTGCTGTCGCGACACAGGGACGAGAGCATCATGATCGGGGACGATGTGGTGATCACCATCGTCGACATACGCGGCGACAAAGTGCGCCTGGGGATTGAAGCACCTCAGGACATTCCCGTGCATCGTCAAGAAGTCTATGAAGCAATAAAGCGCGAAAACCAGAAGGCGGGTCACGTCCAGCCTCACGAGACGCGCTCACTCGGCCCACGCGGCCGTTAGACCTCGATCTTGGTAAACCTCCGAAAGACCTTTCACGCGAGGCGGTCGCTTGGTGACCGCCTCGCGTTTTTTTATTGAGAAGCTAGAAGCTAGAAGCTAGAAGCTAGAGGCAAGTGGCAAGTGGCTAGTGGCTAGTGGCTACGAGAGCGCCTCGTGACGAGGGCTCCAGCCCTCTTTTCCCTACAAAACGTGAAGCGTATTAATTGCTCGGCAAAGTGAGCTTCACGGGATGGGCCGGGAACGGATTGATAGCTTTGAGTTGGGAACGGAACGAACTCGCCACATTGGATTTCGGGCACAAGCGGAGGAATGATCGAGCGATATACATTCTCGAGCACTTGGTGAAATGCCCAGATTCTACTCCGCAGGCATTTGCAGATAATGCGGCTTTGGAAGCGACCTATCGGTTCGCCAATTCCGAGCATACTGCGCCCGGAAGTAATCATGAGTGCTCATCGTGATGCAACGCTGCGGCGAATTCAGGACGGAGATACCGTTGCCACCATTCAGGACACAACGGTCATTGATCTCACGAAGCCTACACTACAAGTCAGCGGTGCAGGTGTATTGGAAACCAATTCCAAGCGCGGATACTTCTGGCATCCGCTGTATGCCGTGCGAGAAAACGGGATTCCGCTGGGGATTGTTGATCAAGTCCAGTGGATTCGCGAAAAAATCGAGAAAGACAAAACCAGCAAGCAACGAGCTAAGGATAGGCGAGTCACTGACTTCTCGTTGAAAGAAAGCTCCCGTTGGCTGGAGATGTTTCAAAGCAGTGAGCAGTTGGCCATGCTCCATCCGAATACGCAGTTCGTTCACGTCGCGGATAGCGAATGCGACATCCACGAGATCTACTTGGAGAAAGAAGGTCAAGCGCCGAACCATCACTTCATCATCCGAGGAGCGAGCGATCGAGAGGTTGTTTCAGATGAATCGGATGAACCTCAAAAGCTCAGCACCTTACTGTCCAAGCTGTCGGTCCTGTATGAAGAAGTTGTGGATGTCGGCGATCGAGAGGCATTGATCAGCGGCGAGACGAGGGCTCGTCGCCAGGCACGGCCTGCACGACAGGCCGTTGTGAGTGTCGAGCCAAGACAATAACGTTGCAAGGCCCGCGACGTCCCGGCGAACGCCTTCCTGATGTAGAGCTCAATGTTGTAGAAGCGGTAGAACTCTCGCCGCCGGAAGACGAAGAGGCGATTCGCTGGTGTTGATCACTTCACTGCCGATCAATGAGCTCCACGAGATTCGACGCATCATTGAGCTTTATAAGAAGCGATGGCAAGTTGAGGTGCTGTTCAAAACGCTCAAGTCAGGTATGCGGATCGAAAAGCTGAAATACGAATCGCTATCCGCATTACAAACAATTGCGGCGTTGATGTACATCGCAGCGTTCCGAGTCGAAGAGCTGAAAATGGCAGCCGAAGTAGCCCGGAAGCTCCTTGCAGTGAATACGTCTCGGCGGCTGAATGGAAAGCCCTATACATGGTCAGAAAAAGACACGCGAAGTTGCCGGACAAGCCGCCGACGATGGCTGAGTTCATTCTTATGGTCACGCAAGCCGGTGGATACTCCCACCGCGCCGGCCGATCCCCAGGCTCCGAAACCCTCTGGCGCGGCCTTCAAAAATGGAAGCATACCGCGACGTGTACCTCACAATCTTTAACGAATGAGTTTTGTAGGAAAAAGAGGGCTCCAGCCTCGTCACGCACTGCCGGCGAGGCTCCAGCCTCGCAGCTCTGCCTTCCCAGTAAATCAGTTCTCCCAAACTGATCCCAATACCGCCGAGCGGCGCCGACACGCTTCACGGTCCTAACTGGATCAACCGCACTTCAAGCGTCCGCTGCATCTCAACTGTCGCGGTAACATCGGAACGCTTGGACGCTTCTGACTCGGCTCGGATCAATTTGGAAAATTGATCTACATAATCAGCAGCCTCTAGCCTCTAGCCTCTCCTCCGACTTTTCCGGTTTGTCAAACTTTAACGGATAGTCATCAGTTAGCGATTCTGCCCATGAAAGGCCCACCCACCCCGGAAGAAATCTGAGAAATTCCGGTTTGCTTCAAATGCTTGTGTCAAATTCTCGATGCTACATTTGCGAGAGTCCAAAGGGAGAGCGATTGCGCTCGAGGGGACTCCGCGGCAGACGCGAATCGGAATGGGTTCCATCGACTCCAACGCCAGTTGTGTTGTCGATGCGGATCGAACAAACGAGACGCGGTGGCCGATCACGCCAAGGCACTTAGTTTGGCGGGCAGGGAAGACTTACTGGCGAGTCACTTCCACTGCTCCCCCAAGCGGCCTTGAAAAAGCGTCACGCACGTTTTCTCGAACCGATCCTTGGGGATTAACAGATGACAAGAATTAACACGAACGTAGGCTCGCTGGTTGCCCAGACACGCCTCTCGCGCACCAACAACGATCTTCAAACATCCCTCACTCGTCTGAGCACCGGTTTGCGTATCAACACCGGTAAAGACGACCCGGCAGGCTTGATCGCCAGCGAAGCCCTCCGCAGCGACATCACAAGCTTGAACAAAGCGCTTTCGAACACTCAACGCGCGAATCAGATCATCGCCACTGCAGACAGTGCACTCGGACAAGTGAGCTCACTGCTCAACGACGTTCGCGGCCTGGTTACAGAAGCAGCCAACGCCGGTGCACTCAGCGATGACGAAATCGCCGCTAATCAGTTGCAGATCGACTCCTCACTGGAAGCGATCAACCGCATCGCCCAGACGACCACCTTCCAAGGTCGTCGATTGCTCGACGGTTCGCTGGACTTCACCACCAACGTCGGCAGCGTGGCTTCGGTTAAAGATTCACACATCGATCAAGCCAACCTCGGTGCCACCGGCAGTGTGACGGTCGACGTCAACATTTCCACGGCTGCCACCAAGGCATCGCTGACACTCGACAACACAGCGTTCACCTCGGCGACCTCCGCCACCGCCAACAGCTCAGTCGCTCAAAAGACAGCGACCCTGAACATCGGCGGTGAAACGTTGGTGGTTGTCGGCCGCAAAGACTTCGATCAAATCGAAATCGCTGTCGACGACGGCTCCAACGCGGCCGCTAGTGCAGCGTTCTCCGGTACCAAGTTGACGATTACCGTCGACACCGACGGCAGCAACGACTCGACGCTTGCCGACGTCCAAACAGCGATCAACGGAGTGGACGGCTTTTATGCCTACGCCCCGTCGGCCTCGACCAACACGATTAGTGCCGCAGTGGCTGCTGCGAACACGACCGCTACTACCGCGGGGATCAAGGTCACGGCTCCGGCTACCGGTTCCGACTACAACAACGTAACCGTTAAGTACAAGACTGGTGCTTCGACAGCGGCTGCTTACGATGCCTCGACCAGCACTCTGACGGTCACGGTTGCCAGCGGTAACGTCAAGTTCTCTGCGATCAAGAGTGCGATCGATGCGACCGGCTTTACTGCCTCGTACACGAAAGCGGACGGCACTGCAGAAACCAACTTCGGTGATCAATACCTGAACCTCGGTAACCAAACCATTACGGACGCGAGCACCGGCTCGACCGGCGGTCAGTTGCTCAAAGATGCTTTGGTGTTCGAACTGAACGGCAAAGAAGGTTCGGACGTGTTCAACTTCCAAGCAGGTGCCACGGCCAAGCAAATTGCCGCTGCCGTGAACTTGGTGAAAGATGCGACGGGCGTTTCGGCATCGAACGCTTCGAGTGCGATCACCTTCAGCAGCACCGGCTACGGCAGTGAAGCCAAAGTCAACGTCAACATTCTCAGCGAAGGCTCCAGCGGTACGGCGAAGACGGCTTTGTCCGCCACGCGTGCCACCGGTACCGACATCGTCGCCACTGTGAACGGTGTTAAGGCCAGCGGTTCGGGTAACGCGCTCAGCATCAACACTGCCACGCTCGACCTGAGCTTGACAGTTGCTGACGGTTCCAGCACCAGCTTCTCCTTCAACATCACCGGCGGCGGTGCACTGTTCCAACTCGGCGGTGACGTCGTGAGCAACCAACAAGCTCGTCTCGGTATCGGCAGTCTGTCGACCGGTCAGCTCGGCGGTGCTTCCGGCCGACTGTACGAACTGGGCAGCGGTCAAGCCAAGTCGCTGACCTCCGACGCGACCGCAGCCGCTAAAGTTGTGGACGAAGTGATCAACAAAGTGACGACGCTTCGCGGTCGACTGGGTGCGTTCCAACGAACGACCCTCGATTCGAACACCGCTTCGTTGACCGATACGCTGTCGAACCTGACTGAAGCTCAAAGCACGATCCGCGATGCTGACTTCGCCAAGGAATCGGCCAGCTTGACCCGAGCTCAGATCCTGGTTCAATCGGGTACGGCAATGTTGCAAATCGCCAACCAACAACCGCAAAACGTGTTGTCCCTGCTGCGAGGCTAATCGCCCCGCAACTGAGCTTCACCAAGAAACTCTCAAACGTCGCGTTGCTCGTCAACGCGGCGTTTTTTTTGTTTGGTGAATTGCTCGATCGAATCCCGCAGCACCAATTACTTCGGGACAGCGCCTGGAATGAACTCTTCACGCGACAAGACTTGGTCGCGATTCTTGTCGCGAGCCGTAAAGTACTTCTCCGCATCGCTCGGTTCGCGCCCTTTCCCGAACTCCTCTCGCGATAAAACACCGTTCCCGTCGGTGTCCAACTTGCCGAAACGGGCTGCGCGATTGGCTTCACTATTCGGATTGCCTTTGTCGGCCGCTGCGGCAGGAGCACGATCTGGAACTGCCGGCAAAGGTAGATAATCGAAGTCGAGAATCATCTTCTCAGCCAGCGCCAGTCGCAAGTCGTGCTCCACATCAGCCACTTCGGGCCGACCGCTGAGATTCAGCAGCTCCGACGGATCACTCTCCAGATCGTAGAGTTCATAAACGGGTCGGGGCTGCGAAAAATATGTTTGGTCAAGCCCTTCGCTGAGACGGCCCGCTTCGTGTTCCGATTTGATGTCGCGCCATGCCTCTCCGCCTGCGGAATCGACCGGCGAGTAGGGAATCCAAGGCGTGCAGTTGTAAATGAACTTGTATCGCTTGCTGCGAACGCATCGCGAAAGATCGTAACTACTGCTCGCAATACCGACGGTCACGGGTGCTGAACCGTGCGGTCCCCGTTCTACAAAGATGTGCTCACGCGGTTCATACGATCCACCGGTCAATAGCCCGTGAAAGCTCCGACCCGACATCTTGCTGCCGGGTTCCAAGCCGGCCGCGGCGAGAAGTGTCGGTGCCAAGTCTTCGCCGCTGAGCAGTTCACGACTCTCTCCGCCCGCTTTGATCTTGCCGGGCCAGCGCACGATACACGGAACGTTCGAGCCGGGATCGTACAGCGAGCCCTTTCCATGAGGGAGAGCCGCGCCGTTGTCTCCCAAGAATACAACCAAGGTATTCTCGGCGACTGCATGCCGGTCCAGAACAGCGAGTACCTCTCCTACCGTCCGGTCGACTCGATTCACCTCCGCACAGTAATCGGCAAGCTGCTCACGCATCCCTGGCACATCGGGCCAATGGGCCGGCAGTTTCAACTGCGCCGGGTCCGGACGAAACTCGCTCGGCGCATTCCAAACGTGATGCGGGTCACTGAAATTGGCCCACATGAAGAACGGTTTCTCCTGAGGACGATCCGTGAGAAACTGATGAAAAACCTCCGCCACTTTGTTGTCGGCGCAGCCGTTGAGGAAGTCGACTCGATCGGCAAAGGTCTTCATGCCGTGCTTGACAAGCAACTGCCCGAGCTCTTGACCGGCTCGATCACCGGAACCATCCAGATGAAAGCTGCGTCCGCAAATCCCGGTGTGATACCCGCCTCGTTGTCGCAGCAACTCCGGCAAAGTCAATTCATCGATCGGAAGAGGCGATGAGAAGCGAGTCATCCGAGCCGCGACGGCGGATCTTCCGGTCATCATGGCCGCTCGAGACGGAACGCACTGAGGTGCAGCAGTGAAGTAGCGATGAAACTTCATCCCGTCGGCCGCCAATTTGTCGAGCACCGGCGTCTTCACATTTGTGTCACCGTAAGTGCTGACAAACGGATAACTGTGGTCATCGCTCAGCAAGATGAGAATGTTCGGCTTGTCGGCGGCACGAGACTCTATCGTGGACCAGAGACAGCACGCAGTCAAACACGTGAACAACGTCGTAACGGAACGATACACAGACATCCTCTTCTCCTCTAGGCTGGTTCCGGGTCGACAAAATTGCGGGGGAGTGCAAGCGTCCGATTATAGTCACGTGCGATGCACAGGGCTGTTCGATCCGCATAGAATCAGTTCCGTACAAACATCGAAACGCATGCGAGATTGCGATCGAACAGTAACTCATGATTGCCACGGAGACGAAACCAGATGGAACGTTCTAGGATTGATGCCTACATCGCAGGCGGACCTCGATTAGTCGACGCCTTCTCCGGATTGACGTCTGAGGATTTCACGGCGATTCCGATTCCCGGAACATGGAGCCTGCAACAAATTGCTGTTCATCTGTTCGACAGCGACTTGATCGGTGCCGACCGCATCAAGCGTGTGGCTTGTATGGATCGACCATTGCTGATCGGCTATGACCAAACAGCCTTCTCGCAGTTGCCCGGCGTGAATCTCATCGATGCGGTGCAAGCATGTCGCATCGTGGCTCAGACTCGAGAGCTGACGGGCATCATCCTGCGCAATCTTCCGGATGCAGCCTTCGAGCTCTGGGGGATTCACAACGAAGTCGGCAAAGTCACGCTGGCCGAGTTGGTGGAAAAGTACATCCATCATCTCGAAGGGCATCTCGCTCATGTCAAGAAGAAGCGAGAAATACTCGGCAAACCGTTGTCGCCGAGTTTCTAGAGCTTTGATTTACGAAGAGACCGCTGAAGGTTTCCTCGTGATCGCGATGATGGAGCTGCCCAATCGTCACCTACAAGTGCCATCGACCTGGTGTCGATGGCTGAAGCAGCTCAACGGCTGGGCAAGCGATGTTTCTCGGGGCAGCGATTGGTTCCGCAGCGCTCTGTTGCTCATCAGTAGACGGAATTGCTTCTTCGACTGAACGCGAGGTTTCCGATCAGGGTTGGAACGATTCGGCATTGCATGGCCGTAGCTTGATCGGTCTCGGCTAGTCGGAGTGGCGAACACTTATTTTCGCTGATCTCCCCTAACAGCCGTAGTAAATCGGGAAACGGTCCGCCCCTCGCAGGCCTGACCTGACCCCGGATGCAACACGCTCTCCTGAAGTCCAGTGAGTCTTTGGTAGAACGCCTGCGTTGCCCCAGCCGCTCGACGAAGGCTTCAATTTCCAGAACCCTCTATCGCGGGCATGGGTGCCACGACTTGTTCGTGGTCATTACCGGTCACTTGTTTTCCCTGTAGGTATCGAAGAATCATGCTATTCGGGTGTCCCGTTGCTCCGTGAATCGTGCCATCATGTGCCACAACAACTCTTAACGTTGGCTCCTCCCCAGAGCTTTCAAGCTGCGGGGTTACGGAGCCTGGATCGAACGCAAAATCGATTACAACGTTTCTACGCACGTCTTGGAACTACTGTTTTTCACGCAAAGTAGCCCCTTCTAAGTCGACCGTCTCTTCAAGATCGTTCCAACTACGCGGCCATTGACCGTTTCTTTGCATATGCTCGATCAGGATGTCGGCCGCGTACTGAACCCTATAGGGATTTAATCCGAAGTTCTCAATGCGTCCATGTAATTCAACAGCCATTGCCAGTAGTGCGGCAATCACTGCAGTAATCAGCAGTGCCCTGCGGATCGAAATCTGGAGACGTGCCATATTGCTCACACCGTAAACCGGCCAAGGTTACCGATCCCGCGCCAAGTGACAGTCCAATTCAATTAACCACCGTCGGGGGCTTCGGAGGACCGCTTTAATCCACCACTTCGTCGGGTAAACGCGACTCCTTATCGAACGAATAAGCAAGTCGGGTCGTCCACTTCGAGTATACGATTAGCCATGCGCCGACGATAAGCATCGCGACTCCCCAAACAGTTGTGTATGGGTCACTGTCCGCATAATTAATCATGTCTTTTATCCGATCGAGATACCATGAGTATGCGGTTTCGACGCAAGTCAGGACACCGTATATGAACCAGTACAAACCGAGGGCTTTGACAAGCAGATTCAACAGTGACTCAGGTGTCAGGCGGGTCGCAGCTGCTTCTTCGGAGGTTGCTTCAGGGTTCTGATTAATCATTGTCATGGGCAAGCGAATTGCGAGGGAAGCGTCGAGATCCCGGGGTCGGGTCTGTTTTTCAGGGGTATGGTTGCATGGTAGATGCGGCTTTGCAATAAGGATGTTCATCGTTAGTCCTTTTTGCCCGAGAGAGGAGTCGATGCCATGCCTAGAGTGAAACGAGCTGAAGTCTGCTCGAATGATGAGATTGCCGTAGTCCATGTAATGTCACGTGTTGTGCGGCGCTGCTTTTTGTTCGGCACGGATGAGCACAACGGCAAATGCTATAACCACCGTAGAGCTTTGGTGGAAACGGAACTGAAGCGACTGGCAGCCGGCTTCGGTATCGATGAAATGGTTCATCCGTCTCGATTAGATGCGAAGCGCGTGCTGGAGCAGCTCGGACGATCAATTTGATCCGCAGATTTCGCGGATTTGCGCAGATGAAGAGTGCAGTTCGGGTTTATCTGCGATAATCTGCGAACATCTGCGGTTAACTTCAGTTTTTTGAGGGACAAATGAGTGATGACACTTCCTCCATTCCGAAGAGTTGAAGAGGGCTGATGACTGATCTTTGTCGCCCGTGCACATCGACGTATACCGAGATATGACGGGCCCGAGACGGAGCCGAACGAATCGCCGATTTTCGAGCGACTAGAAATATCACCGGAGACATGGTGTTCGTTAGTCGCCAAGTTTGGAAGTCTGTTCCATCACGTAGCAGGCAAGTCGCATGTGGTAGTCGTTATCGCCGAGTTTCTAGAACTTCGATTTACGAGGAAACCGCGGAAGGTTTTTCCTAGTGATCGCGATGATCGAGCTGCCCATTGGAAGATTACACCCGCGAACGATGGCGTGATTCTCCATTCTGCAGATTCGAAGCAGCCATCGATTGATCAGCGGATGGGGCATGATCAAGTCCGAAGAAGCCGTACGTCCGCGGCGCAGCCGGGATACCAAGCGTACAGCCGCTAAAGGTGGACACAGCAAAGTCACGCGATAGCTGATGCGTTCAGTCACCAGGCCCAACGAATCGAGGTAACGACGTGCGCGCCGGAGAGTAGTGCGTTCTCGCGTGTGCACGGCTCGATCGTGATAACTTTGTAGCCACTGGTAGGCAGGGAAATGAAATACGGCGGTCGCCGACGGGGGCATCGATTCGATAATGCGCATCAGGCCGTCATACGCTTCGCGAAAGCCGGTCGTGTACAACACGTCTGAACACAATAGCAAGTCCCAGGTGCCTGCGGCCTGGTGCGGGTTTCGAATATCGTCACGGAACAACACGGCGGATGGGCATTTGACGAAGGCTCGTGAAAGTGCCTCATCGGCGCAATCAAAACCGGCTAATCGAGCCTCCGGGTAGAGTTCGCGAAGTAAACGCAGATTGGCTCCCGTTCCGCAACCGCAATCCAAACATCGCTCGGTGGACATTCCGGCGCGGTGCTTCGTGATCAGATCTCGCAACAGCTCACGGAGCGCAACAAACCACCAGTGATCGTCCTCTATGATATCCGTCTTGCGATATTCATCGATTTCCATGCTCGATCATTGAACCAGGAGGGATGAAGTCGCTCGAACAGCATCGATCACGCGCGATACCTCGGCGTCGAGAAGTTCCGTAAACAACGGCAAGGAGAAGACCTCACGGCATGCTGCTTCCGTGTCCGGGAGAGACCGTAAACGAAGAGATCTTTTATTGCGAGCGTCAGCGGTACTAGCTGCAAACGCGGGCATGAGGTGCAGCGGATGCGCGTAGTGGATACCGCAGTGTATGCCTCGTTCCTCCAACATTCGCAACCAATCTTCGCGCTGCGCGGTCCGTACCGGAAACAAGTGCCAAGCCGGGAGGGCTCCGTCGCTGACAAACGGCATCTGCAGTCCGCAACCGCTGAGTTCGCGTCTGTATCGATCGGCGATCTCTCGGCGACGGCGTACATCGGCTTCCAAGCGGCTGAGCCGAACTCTCAGGAAGGCCGCTTGTAATTCGTCTAATCGGCTGTTGATTCCATCGACATGCGCAATACGCTGTGAATCGCGAAATCCATATCGAGCGATGGCACGTAACAGAGCGGCCCGGTCCGCTGAGTCGGTGACGCACGCACCTCCGTCTCCGACCGCGCCCAGGTTCTTGGTCGGATAAAACGAATAGCACCCCACATCGCCTTGCAAGCCGATCGGCTCGGGTTTCGCGCCCGCAGCACACCGTTGCATACCGTGTGCATGAGCAAAATCTTCGACGACCGAGATTCCCAGACCGCGGACCGATTCAACAATCGCTTCCACCGGCGCGTGCCATCCGTACAAATGAACAACGAGAATGCACCGAGTGCGCGGCGAAATCGAATCCACCAGCGTCTCGGCTCGTATTTGCCAAGTCTGCGAATCGATATCGTGAAAAACCGGTATCGCTCCCAACGCTCGGACCGCCGAAGCAATCGGCACCGGACCATTGGCCACCGTGATGACTTCATCTCCGTAACCGACTCCGCAAGCTTTCATCGCGATGATCAACGCATCCGTTCCGGATGCGGTGCTGATCGCATGCTGCGTCCCGGTAAAGTCGGCGAACTCTAGCTCGAACGCATGAACTTCGTTGCCGAGTATCGCTTGTCCCGTTTCCAAAACGCGGTCCAGAGCCGCATGCAATTCCGACTTGATGGCTCGCCACGCTCGTTCCGTAGAAAAGGCAGGAATCACAGATGATCGAGTGTCGTCGTTCATGGCACGGACACCGGCTTACAAGAGTCGGTCTTGTTGAGCGCTTGCAGGGTCAGTTCCAAACCAAGCTGTAGGTCCACGCGTGGTTGCCATCCTGAGAAAGCCTGGAAAGCGCGGAAATCGCCTTGAAAATCTCCGATATCGATTGCCGCGGCTTCGCCCGGAAATGGGACGCACTCCGCCACTAGCGGTCCGATGCGCTGGAGTGCCCGCACCACGTCGTTCAGCGAATAGGTACAAGGATGCCCAAGATTGAATACAGCATGCGGAATATCTGAAGGCAATGATGGAGCAGCAGTCGCGGCGGATGCGAAAGCCGCTGTAACATCGGAAACATAGTTGAAGTCGCGACGTTGCGACCCGTCACCGTATACCAAAACGGGTCGGCCTTGCAACATACGGCGCAGGAAGACCGGCATCACACCGGAACCACCGACCACATTCATGCGAGGCCCGAAGGTATTCGTCAACCGCAGCACGATACTTGGAATGCCGTAACACTCCGCCGCCAATCGCAGGTAACTCTCCGCAGCGAACTTGTGAATACCGTTGATATCGGTGGGACGAACCGGGGTCGATTCGTCGACGGGCAATCGATCAACTCTGCCGTACAACTGCCGAGTACTGGCGTAAACAATCAACGGCTTAAGTTGTCGCTTACGCAACAATTCCAACACAGAGAGCAGACTTCGACAATTGTGTTCCAAGTCATTCAATGGATCTTGCATGCTCTCCGAATGGCCCGTCTGCCCTGCCAGAAAAAAGATGAACTCTTGCCCCTCGCAGATAGACGCAACAGCATCTTCGCAGCGTAGATCAGACAGGTGTATCGTTACACCAGGCATGTCACGAGGCACATTCTCGCGACGCCCGCCGGAACCGGGAATCAGTGCGTCGATGACCGTGACACAGGCAGACTCGGCGGAAAAATACTCTACCAAGTGACTGCCGATGAACCCTAAGCCTCCGGCAATCAGAACTCTTCGGCTGCGCCAATCAAACGTCATCTCGATGCCCCCGATCTTCCGGCGTGCCGGAGCAGAAATCCGTCGGGGAGTCGAATCGACGTCGAATGATAAACGGGGGAGTGCCCGATCCGAGCAGAAACAGTCGACCGATGTACTCGCCGATCGTCCCCAAGACGCATAACTGCACACCTGAGAAGAGAACGATACATGCCAACACTGTCGGTATGCCGGCCGTCACGTCAGGTGATATAAAAAGCTTGTCAATCAAGATGACCGCCAGCCAAATCAAGCTCGAAAAGGCCGCGACAAGACCCAATAGCACGCCTGCTCGCAACGGCCATATACTGAAGCCGAGAAACATGTTCAGCCAAAGTCGCACGAGCTTGACCGTTGTATAGCCCGACCTGCCTGCGATTCGATGGGAGTGTCGCACATCGATCTGGCCGATTCTGCGAGTGGATCGACAAACGACTCCGTCGATGTAAGGGAACGGCACGCGAGTACGATTCAACTCGTCGACCAAGAAGCGACTCATCACTTTGAAACTGGACAGATAGATGCCGCGTGGTTTGCGAAGCATCCAACCCGCAGCGTAGTCGTTTAGACGGCTCCCCAGTCTGCGATATAGATTGTGTTTGCGATCCACGTAGCGCCCGTAAACCACATCCAGATCAGAGCGGACTAAGTGTTCGATCATCCGCGGCAGTTCTTCAGGAGGATTCTGTCCGTCGTCATCCAAGATGGCCGTCACCGGGGCGAGGCTCCGCGACAGACCGGCTAACACCGCGTTATGTTCACCGAAGTTCCGAGCAAGCTCGATGAACTCGATACGGCAATTCGGCTCTATGGCCGTCAATTCACGACATGCCCGCGCACTCTCATCAGCCGAACCGTCATCCACCAGCACGATCTGCAATTTGCGATCGGCAAGAGCCTCGCGCACTCGCTCTGTCACAGCTCGAATGCTCGCAGCGCCGTTGTATACCGGGATCACCACACACACGTCCGGCACTTCGACACGATCGACTCTCATCATCGATAGACGATGAGCATCATCAGCTCGTAATGCCGTCGGCACATCTTTCCCTGCCGTCGAACGACACACTTAAGCAGCTCCTGAGTAGGAAAGCGTCGCTTGCACTGCGTTTTTCAAAGGAGGTGGTGCGGAACAGTGCTCCGCAGGAAGTCCGAAAAATGTGTGGTAGTCCATGAATCCGCTGACAAAGGAAGACTCTTCTTCGATGGCCAAAACCTCGCTGAGCAGAAGACGCGTTTCGTCTGCACAGCGAATGTGACTCCCCAAATCACAACGATTGACCACGCCCCCGATCGAATTGCCGTTGCGGGCAGGTACGTCTTCGCAAACGTAGATCCTCCCCTGTACCGTCAGAACACGAGCGGCTTCACGCAGCAACCGGAGCGCAGACTCGTCATCCAAGTGATGTAGGACACCGACGATCACGACGAGGTCGAAACGGTGCCGCGTGACAGGAATAGTACTGCCGTCGGAGAGCATGTACCGGTGTCGCGGATTCCGAGCGCGAGCCGCTTTCAACATGCGCTCGTTGACATCGACACCGAGATAGCGATTCGCTTCGAAGACCCCGCTTAGTAACCCGGTACCGCACCCAAGGTCCAAGACCGGTCCGCCACACTTCGCGGCATATGCTCGGAGTTCCTGCCGATGGCGCACAAATCCGCGTTCGACGATGTTTCGCCCCAAGTCGGAGATCCATGGTGTTTCAATCACCCAGTCGAGCCACTTCGTATTCATGCTGATGAGCCTTGTGAGGAAAAGTTGAAGTCGGCACAGATGTAGAAGGAAGGGTTGAAGATGCAGCGCGCGCGTTCCGCGACTCAGGTTCGCGCCTTTGGATCGATAGATAGTGAGTGCGACCTGTAGCCCAAGCGTTAAACGGCAAGCGATCCACCTCTGTCCAACCTGCACGCGGTCCGGTTGCGATCGCCATTTCCCGCGGCCGCTCCACCACGGCGAAGAATCGCCGGGTCGTGGATGAGTATGCGGATCTTCGTCGAGCCGCAGCCAAGCATTCACATCGCGCCCGCCGTCAAAGCTCTCCGGTGCATAGCCCTGCTGAACCCATCGGTCAATCTGCTGCCATCGGGCGTGATTCCAAGACCAATGATCATGGATCATCACGCAGTTGAATAACCACACAACAGCCAACAGAAGCGCGCAGGTGTAATGCGGAACGGCGGTCGCGAGGACACCTCGCACTTTGTGGTCGGAGCCTGAAGTGCCGACGGCTGTTAGCAAGACAACCACTGCGAGCGGCAGCAGGAACAGCCAGTAACGATCCATGATCGCCCCGACCAACAGGGATACGAGCAAGACATACGCACAGCCGGTCACCACGCAGGCAGTGATGATCGTTCGCCGCATTCGCTCCATCGAATCTCGGGAGCCGGGACATCGCAGTCGATCCCACAAGCAAGTGAAAGCAGCTACGACCACAGCGACTGCTGCCACGGTTAAGCTCTGCCAGACGACCATCGGCCAAGCCACACCTGCCAGCTCGCCCCATCGTCCCGGTTCATCCATGTCGCTCAAAAAGATCGGTCCCAAGTGGCCGTTTTGAATGAAGGGACCAGTCGAATTCGTCACGCACGCACCGCCGCGTGTGATGCTCAACGGTGTCAGGAGCAAGATGGTTGACGCTGCGATGCAAACGTGTCGGAGCGAGTTGCGAGCCGGCCTGCCCGGTACGGAAGGCCGATCGCGAGTCGGCGCGCTCGACAACCATAGGGGAGTCAGCGGTAAAAGGAACAAGCCGATGAGTAGAATCAAACCGTAGTAACAAACGACCAATTCCTTCATCCGCGAACCCAGCGGTGTCTTGGCCAAGACATCCGAAGCGCGCGAGACGCTGCTTTCCAGAAGCAGTCCCGACTCCAAAGCAGCGAGCGCGAAAGCAAACGGGACGAGCATGCCGAGCATCTTCAGCGAGAAGGGAACGGTCCACGTTCGCCGCAACCTTTCGATGAGTAGTATTGATAGGGGAACAATCACAAGTACGGCGTCAGTCTGTCGGATCCACATTCCCCAACTCAGTCCGACAGAACCAAGACACCACCACGCAGGTTGCCTGCGTACCGCGCCTCGAACAAAGGCGAAGAGAGCCACGCAGACCCAAGCGCACGCTGGTCCGTCCGTCATGAATGTATAAGCGTGGCAAAAGTACCAAGGAGATAACATGAGTGCCGCAGCACCGCACATCGTGGTTCGCTTATCGACGGCCAAATCACAAAGCAACATGTAGATGGACACGGCACCAAATGCTTGCTGGACGATGCAGGCGGCGCACAGCGTTGAAAACGACCACCCGAATACTTGGCAGAAAGAGATGCCGGCTGCGACGTGGGCAGCAGATGAGGCGGTGAGTCGCCCGCCTTGAAGAGCTGATTCGTAACGCCCTTCTACGCATGCCCAATAGACAGGCTTGGCATAGAACGGATCGTCGTTGCTGGGGTGAGGATGTAGACCTGCCAGCGCGAAAGCGGTTGCAATCCACGGCACACAAAACCCTAACCCAACCGCAACCTTACTCATTCTTAATCTAACATGGCGAACCAATCTTTTTGTGAGACTACGGATCGAACGCATGGGAAAACCACCCAAGTTCTTATAAACAATGAACTTAGTGACACAAAGCGATGAGAGGATTAGGGGAGTCGCTGCCTGATGGACGATTATGGTAGCCCTGCCGGAGGCACAAATCCATGGCGAAGTCCCCGCACTGCTAACTTTTTCTTTATACCTACGACAGCTAGGTTAGAGGACTCTCCGGCCCGTCGCCAACCAAGGCTTACAATCTCGGCCTGCTTGGCCGTTTGCTGTACAAGTGAATCGCGCCCTGAGAAACTTCTTGCTCAGCGCTTGTTTTCTTTCTCCCGAACCGACTTCCGTACGGATTCGAAACTCTCTTCGGACTCGACTAATGCAAAGCTCTGCCGCCACAGTCAGTGCCTACCTGACCGCTCTACCGGATGACCGTCGCCGTACGCTTGAAGCCTTGCGAGCTCATATTGCTGAACATCTGGACAGTGGTTTCGAAGAAGGGATGCAATACGGCATGATCGGCTATTACGTTCCGCACAGCCGATATCCGCAAGGCTACAAATGCGATCCGAAACAGCCGCTCCCTTTCATGGCGCTTGCTTCGCAGAAAAACCATCTCTCTCTCTACATGATGTGTATCTACGGTCACGAAGGAGAACGATCCAAATTCGTCGCGCGCTGGCAAGCATCCGGCAAGAAGCTCGATATGGGTAAGAGCTGCATTCGTTTCAAAAACATCGACGAGTTATGCCTAGAAGCCATTGCCGAATCGTTGCAGCGTGTCACGGCCGATCGATACATTGCTTTCGTCGAAGCGGCATGGGGATCGAACAGGCCGGCGTCCTCGGCCAAGAAATCGGCAGCGCAGAAATCGACAGCGCAGAAATCAGCCGCGGGCAAGCCCAAAGCAGCCAAGTCGACCGCGAAGAAGAAGGTCACTAAGAAAGCGGGCTCCAAGAAGGTTGCAACCAAGACACCCGCATCATCCAAGAAGACTGGTCGAGCAGCCAAAGCCAAAACCGCTGCGAAGAAACCGAGCTCAACGCGAGCGACGAAACGGCGATAAACTCGTTTGTTGGTTTGAAGTGACAAGCTTGATCGCTGACGCCCACCCTCCAACATCTCACCTCCGGATAACAAACCTACCATGTTGCGTCCAATCTGCTTGCGATTCATCTGTTGCCTTTCACTCGCGTGTCTTGGGATCACGTTCGGTGACCTTCGCGGTGTCTACGCGGCATCGGTAAAAGACTTCGGAGCCGTCGGCGATGGACGCACGGACGATACGGCCGCACTGGAAAAAGCGGTGGCATCCGCCGCCGTCGAACTCGAGTTTCCAGCCGGAGTCTATCGCATTCAGAAGACCATACGCATCGACTTAGACAAAGTCGGTTTCGCGTCTCTGACCGGGCGCGGCGGTGCCTCGCTGGTGATGGCAGGAAGCGGACCCGCTATCGAGTTCATCGGGACTCATGCCGGCACGGCTGATCCGAAAAGTGTCCAAGACAATGTTTGGTCGCGACAGCGCATGCCGCGAGTGCAAGGCTTGGAGATCGTCGGAGATAACGCGTCGGCAGACGGCATTCAAGCCGACGGGACGATGCAGCTTTCTATAGACGGAGTCCTGATCCGTAAATGCCGACATGCTATCCGTCTAACAGGACGCAATCGAAATCTGCTGGTCTCGAATTGCCATCTCTACGAGAACCGCGGTTGCGGAATCCTGTATGACGCGGTCAATCTTCATCAGAGCAATATCGTCGGTTGCCACATCAGCTACTGCAACGAAGGGGGCGTCGTCATTCGGGGCGGGGAAGTTCGCAACGTACACATCGGAACCTGCGATCTCGAAAGCAATATGACAACGGACGGTCCTGCGGCAGCCAATGTTCTCATCGATTGCCAGGACGGCAGCACGGATGAAGTCGCCATCACCGGCTGTACGTTGCAGCATAACAGCCACTCACCGGGCAGCGCCAACATTCGAGTATTGGGACGAGGCATTACGAGTGCCAAGAACAACACACCCACTCAAGAAGGGCACATCACGATCACGGGCAATGTGATGAGCGACGTAATGGTCAATGTCCATCTCGTGGAAGCTCGCGGTGTCACGATTACCGGCAATACGTTTTGGGAAGGGTTTGAACATGACATCCTGATGGAGTCATGCCAGGCTGTCGTCGTCGGACCGAACGATTTGGATCGCAATCCGCGTTACGTAGTCAATGGACACTGGAGTGAAGATCGGGGCGGCATCGTCATGCGCGTGCTCGGATTCCAAAGCTCAACGGTCTTCTCATCAAAGGCGTTTGGAAAAAGCCGTCAGCCGTCGAGCTCGTCGATTGCCGACGCGTCACGCTCAACGATCTCAGCATTCTTGATTGCGATGGATATGGTCTGGAACTGCGAAACTGCATCCGTTGCAAGGTCAGCGACTGCGCTATTGACGACGAACGCGCGGGAGAAGACCGACGCTCCGAAGGATCACTGCTGATCATCGCAGGTTCGGACCATTCCATGCACGATAATGAATTCCCATTGGGTGTCACGACAGTACAGTCCGAATCCGAACTGAAAAACCGTCAGTAACGAACGATGAATTGTGTCGCCGCGACACAGCAGTTCAGTGTGTCCATCAAGCTGTATGAACCGCAGCCCGCACCGTGTCGACCATGTGGTGCTGCAACGCTTCTACGCGACCCATGATCTCAGCGACTTGTGCAGCAGCCGAACGAGGATCGGACACAATGCGTTCCAGTTCAGCCCAGAGCATTACGCCGTCAGTTTCATCAATTTCAAATAGCCACCGGCCGGCACCGAAGTCACGATACATTTGCCCTTTGCATGTGTCGGTAGGCTGCCGCACATAAAAGGTCGGAGTACCGTTGCGAAGCGAGATAAGAGGCGAATGGCATTCGAGACTGATGACTGCCTGCGCCGCTGTGTAGACGGAAGCCGCTTCGTCGGGCAGCCAATACGTACTGCGCCATACGACACGCGATTTAACATCGTCAGGTAATGGATCGACCAATTCCTGCTTGGCCAATTCAACTTGATAGGTCATCTCCGGACAGGCCAGCACTTTATGCCCGGTCTTGCGTACATAGCGGCAGATCAGATCGCGAAGCTTGGCATGATCACCCGAAGTCGTACGATCGTTGATCGCATCTTTCACATCATCATCCTTGGTGCGCACCGCACCGGGTCGAATGCGATAGTAAGGAGTGTAGCGCAGCCGAGGAATCACGCAGATGAACTCACCTGTTCGCAGCCCCGATTCAGTCAAAAATCTCTCAGCCGCTTCATCGTTGCGCAGCGGCATCCCCAACTGTGCATCCGGGCCGAACTCGAGGATCGGAGTCTTCACACCTTGGTTCTTCAAGTAGTCGCGAGTAATCGAATCGCGACAGAAGAAAAACCGACAGCGATCGATGATCGATCGCAATTCCGCACTCAAGCTACCGGCAGGAAGCGACATGGCTCGCTCTCGCAAGCTTACTAATGTACCTCCTTCCGGATCTCTCCCCTTTCCGAATCCGGATACCGGATCGCTGCTGACTCCGAACACTCCGCATGGCTTACCTGTCGCATCGAGAAAAGCGGCTGCATGATTCGACGCTGGAAAACCTGAGCCCGATCCGCTGAGATAAAGATCCGCACCGGCCCACGCTTCTGCAAGAGCATCCGTCGACGGCTTGCCGGCTTTTACGCTTCCTTCTGCGATCTTCAAGCGTGGATAGGCGGCTTGTAAAAACTCTTTTGCGCCATGGCCGAGTTCACCCGGCCACAAAGTCACTTGCGCGTCTGGCAGATACTTCTCAATCAAGCTGAGAGCGCCCGGCGTATGACCGATGTCGCCGATGTTGACGCTCTGCCATGAACTGCGCAGTAGAATATGCGGCGACTTGGAGGCTGACGCCTGCGTCTTCGCGAGCGGAAAACATCCGAGCGCAGCGGCACAACCGGTGGTGGCCAATAGTTGTCGTCGGTTCAACATGATCGCATGCTCCGCGGTTCGAGTGAGAGAACTTCGTCCGCAGATTATCGCCGCGATGGATTAGAACTTCCACCGGAGCTCGCCGCGTACACCTTGGATATCGCGTGCATTGTCGAGAATGCCGTACATCGCATCCAATCGCATCAACCAGGCATTGGTGATGGGACGTTGATAACGCACACCCGTGGCATACTGATCCCCTGCCACTTGTCGAAACGGCGCGGAACCATATGTTCCCAGAGCAGCCAGTTCGAGGATCAATTGATCGTAGTAATTGACCCCGTGAATATTCAGTCCCAGCGCTCCGCCGTAGGTGTTATGGCCGCTTGCATCGAGCGTCGGATAGCCGGTTAAGCCGTCTGATTCAAAGTTGATGCCGGTATTCTGCAACGGTCCACCGACACGCGCCGCTGGTTGCGGCTTACCGGAACCGTAGAACAAGTTGCAATAGGGGACAAAGCGATTCGGTAGGAACGAGATCAACGAGTTTTCGACGAGCAGCAGATAGCCGTCAGCCGTCTTCTGCGCATCGGGGAGTTCTTGACCGAAGTTGCTGATGACGCGAACCGAGTTGGAGAGTCGATCCAGATAGCGTCGCGTATATGCAGCGGAAAGGTTGTTGTAACTGCGGTTCAGACCGACATCGTCGTGTAAGTATGCATAATCGAACTCGATGTAACCTTCATAGGCTTCGATGAACCAAGCGGTCCCGATCATCTCCGCGGCCGAGTTACTTCCCTTGAAAGCATCGCTATTGATTTGGTCGACCGCAGCGAAAAACGTCGCATCGAAGTTAGACCAGCGCAGCGTTGAACTGTTTCGACTGGGAATCGCGAATGCGGCACCAAGTACTGCATCCTGCATCCAAATGCCGTTTTGATACAACAGGGGAACCAGTCCGAATGTAAACGGAAGATCGAACGGTGCGGAGGTCTTCTTGAATCCTCCGGTGATTGCTCCCAGATCGCCTTCAAAGAAGAGAGTATCGAAGCGAGCGTCCCCTTCAAACTTCGTAAAGGCGCTGTCGGTAAAATCGAGGCGTGTGAAGTTAGCGCCGTCGTCGAGCGGTCCCATGAAGCCGTGGATGCGCTCGGTTGCCGTCAGTTGCAGGTCCATGTCGAGATTGAGTCGGTGCGCCCAACTGTTCAATCGACCGGCTGCATTGCGATTGATCCCGACGCCTGTTCGATAGTCACCATAGACCATGAAGTGCGGGTTCAACAGATTGGTCGGTCCGAACGTGGCGCGAGCCGGAGGCGGTGTTCCGGGAACATAGAACGGTCGCCACCATTCGACCCACGGTCGCTGAACCGGTACGGCATACTTACCGCGGTACGTCAGTTCTTCTTCGTAGGGATTCGCGGGCTTGGGCGGGATCGGTGTAGGTAAGAAGGCACCCGGTTCAAACGGAACGGGGCGCACGTCATTGTTGTACCAACCTTCCGGTCCCGGATAGAGAGCGGCCGGCGGACAACCTTGCTCCACTGCCGCGGTGGTCTGCATAGTGAACGGCGCGATGATGTTTGCGTCCAGCGGTTCTTCTGCGCCCAGTGGTGTGTTGCCGGGGCTGATCGTCAAGCCCGGCACATATTCAGGAACCATCTCGGACGGAACTGTCTCCAAACTGTTAAGCCGCAGCCGAAGGAGCACCAGACGCCGCACCGACAACTTGAGGATACGCAACCGTTGAAAAGACACGATTCGGCGGCGGTTGCAAGACTCCGACGGATAAGCTGTTCGCAGGCGACTTACCACTCACGGACGAACCCGATCCCAGCAACGAACGAAACTCGTGCACAGGTTCGGGAGCCGGGTCTACGCTCGCCGCTGCGCTCGGTTCAGCAAAGGGAGACGGCCACGAAGCCATGATCGATTGCGCACGTAACGCCTGTCCGCTCAATGCCGTACTGCAAAGCACGGCGGCGAAGAGGAATCGATTTGGTTTACGTGAACGCATTCGGGCGACTCTTTAGCGGACTTCGAATTCAACGGCTTGGGGGGCGATGTCGAGTGTGTTCTCAAGCATGCGCCTTTCCATTTCGACGGTGGAGTTGCAATAGCGCATGAAGTAGATAGGTTCGTTGCGGCTGCGCAGTCTCGCACTTAAACGATACGTTCCCGGTTTTTGCATGAGTGCTGCGGGAACTCGATACTTACCTGTACGAACACCCAGCGGCGTGACGGAGTGAGCCTCCATGCGCACGAATGGCGGGTGATTGAGGACAGTGAAAGGCACAGCGCCGGGACGCAGGAAGGGGAGGGGATCCAGATCCACCGGAACCGGCAGATACATTTCCCGATCCGTCCCTTTAACGTTCGTCACTAAGAACTTGGTCTGAAAGTTAGTCAGTTGCAGATCGGGCGGGATCATCCCCTTGGCTACCTGCAACGAATGCATGTCTGCCAAGTCACCATTGCCGTCGAGGTAGCCCGATTCCCAAACCCAACATCCGTCAGGTCCCGTGAGAACGACGTTCAACCAGAACTGAGGTTGAGCCCCCAACGAACCGGTCGGCATATTGTGGCCGTCGCTGAGGTTGCGAATGTTGTACGAGAACTGCAAGTCTTGATTGGCAATGCGTTGCGAATTGAAGTAAGGTCCTTCGATCTGAGCCGCTCCCCCCAGGATCTCCATCGCAATGGTTCGCTTGTAATCGAGCAAGCGTTGATTGTCCTGCACGATTTTACGAGCATCGCGACGATCATCGGTTGACTTCCACGCGTCCGGAAAAGCAGCAGGAATCTGACCAGCAGCGATTCCCTTTTCAAACTCAGGCGTCCCCCATTCACTTCGCCAATCGAACTCCAGCCATTGACGCACGTCCCACTTGAGCGACTTTTCGTTGTGCGGGAATAGACCGGGATGGGCGATCGGAACATTCGGTCCATGGAATACGTGATTCGAGTGTTTGCGATTCGGATAGACCGTCTTACCGCTCATATCGGCCGCGGGCGCCTCTTCATAACCGAGTGCCTTGCCGGGTACGGCTCCCATGTGGCAGTCTTGGCATGTCACACCGCGACGCCGCGCGGGACTGGCTCGATACTGCGCATAGACGACTTCGAGCGCAATACCCGGATGCACAGCGACCTGATGGCACGCGGCGCAGAACGAACTGTCAGAGAGCTGTTCAAACTTGATGGCGCCGCGGTGCATCGGTTGCCCGGGACGTTTATCATCGAGTTCTGTTTTCACTTTGTAGTTATCAGCGTCCGCGAGTACTTTCGCGATGCCTTCACCGCCGAGGTTGCCGACCACGGGAGCCGTGATGTCACCGGATTCAATACGTCGAGCACCGTTCACTTTGCCGTACTGTTCGACGACTCGATGGCAGGCTACGCATGTTATCCCCTCGCGAAACACAGCCGGCCCATCTACCAAGGAAGCTTCTCGCGGCGTGATCATTTGAGTCGCAACCGGAGCGTGACAACGGATGCAGAAATAGCCGACCGTGCCCTGTGTAAGGTTGGTCATCGTCTGTTCGAAGCGTTGGAACATGGGCGATACGGCCGCATAGGCATGCGAGCTGACTCGCCATTCGTCGTAGATTTTTTGATGACACTTCGCGCAGCGCATCGCTGAAGGGTACAGCGTATCGGCGAAAGCATCCCAATGCGGGTCGACGCCGGCGGGCACTCCTTCTCGCGTAGCCATTCGCGGCTATGCCACGCACCCGGAAGCTGCCCCGGGATTTGTGCGCCCACCTGGCGGTGCGCCGGGTAAGTGCCCCGGCAGTTGATCCGATGCGCGGCCCGCAGGGCTGCTTGCTCATCTCGGCAAGGGGATCCTCATCGAGTGATTCATTGCGTGGGGTCGCTTGTCGACTCATGTCACCGAGGAGCGCGTCGGCATCGTCTTTCGCGGCGGTCGTGGCAGTTCCGTCGGGACGAGTGAATGTGATTGGTCGAGCCGCGAGATGGGGCGGCGGAGCCAAGGACTGGAACTGCGGCGCTGAATTCAATGGAGCAAGGCCGCCTACTGGTCGTGTGGATGTAGGAGGCAACAGAGATCGAAACGGCTGACTGGTCTGGGGGCCACCGGAAGATGGTGAGCTAAGTGAGGGAGGGTCTAACGTGCGGACTTGTGCGAGCGCGTGATGGTCTGCCGCAACGCACATCCATAGCCCGCAACTTACGAGCAGGAGCGGTGCAATCCTCCGCCGACCTGTTTGAAGCATAAGGCACCCGTTCCTACACCCGAAGACCGAAAGAATGCGTCGCCGGAGTCTCAACGGAGCTATCCCGGCCCGTTCGTTAGGATCGACCGGTACAAACGGAATCGTGATTGCGTAATGACTCTTGGTTACATGCTCCCCAAGCCGAAGAACCGGCAAAGTCGCGCCATCTTTCATAACGCGTGAAGATTACGCTTCGATTCGTCGGCCCAAGCATTTCGTCGCGTTTGTCGCACGCAAAAAATTCACGTCATGACCTAACCTTCCCGTAGGTCACATTCCGTTCCTTGCCTCTGCACTTCGTCGACCACGAGAAAGAGATTCGCCATGACGGCCCTCATTGAAGAAGAAACCTCGGCTTATCGCTGTAAAGTGCAGGCGGGCGACGATCACGCGATACTGAAATTGCGTCGCCGCAAAATGGAGATCCGAGTCCTCGAGATCTCGCGAGATGACTTCGTGATCGAAGCCAACGACCTCCAATTACCTCTCTACAAAACGGATACAAAAGGCCGCATCTGGTTTCATAAAGACATCTGGGATATCGCAGTTGTCGGAGTCATCGAGCGTAATGACGGTAGACATCGCGTCATTCTTTCCAGAACCCGCGACAGAACGCCCGCCCCGAAACTCAAGACTTCACTGTTCAACTTCGCGCCGATGAACTCGCTGGGCTCCGATCCGTTGCTGCCGGCTGCGATCATCATCGCGTTTTTGGTCAGCCTCTTCGCTCTGCCGGGCATCGGAGATTCAATGGGAACTGCACCGCGTATTCGAAGTACGATCGGTCAATTCATTCCCTCGTTCTTGCCCAAGCCTAACGTCCGACCGACACAGCCTCGCTGATAAACGCGGGCTTCCACAGCACCTGCTTCATAGCAGCCACAGGCAAACGACGTCGGAACGGAAAGCGTTCGTCCGTGATCGGCTTGACGACAGTTCGTCCACCTTCACGGAGGTCGATAATCCGCGGACGATCACCTTGAATGGATACGATCGGCCGGACCGGATCGGTATAAGTGCTGCGAAGAATGGTTCCGATCGATCGGTCATCCAACTCGACTTTAGAACCGACCGGATAAATCGAAGTCGCCAGCAAAATGGCTTTCATGCACTCGCGATCGAACACACCCTGATTCGTGTGGCTGATCAAATAGGCCATGGCATCCGACGGCACGAGAGCCAAATGATCTTCGAGCGGCTCGGTAAGTGTAAGGAAGGCGTCGACTAGGTTGAGAATCCGGCTGATGATGTTCAGATGTCGACCGGTCAGTCCGCGCGGATAGCCGAGTCCATCCACTTGCTCATGAACTTGTGAAACGATAACGCGAACGACTTCCGGGATGCCTTGGATTCCATCGAGCATCTCGGCACTGCGTATCGAGTGATTGATCCAGTACTGATGGGCTTCGACGATCTCGGCGGCTTCGGCACCGAGCGTTTCCTCTTCCACTTCGGTTTGTTCTTCGTCGAACAATGAGACGTCGTGGAGAAGACCTGCGATGGCGGCGATGTTGCACTGATCTTTCGACAGCTTCAACGTGGCTGCAACTGTCGCGCCCAATACTCCCATCCGAACCGAACGAGCTCCCAGCCACGCATTGGTGGAACTCAACTGACAATCGTGCGGCGAGGCCAAGTTGGCCAGCACGATCGCATTATCGAATTCGATCTGACTGAGATACGTCTGAATGATCGGCTCGATGTGCTTCAGAGTTGCATTACCCTGAAGAGCCAAATTCATCACAAAGTCGTTGACGGCAGTCGTGGCTTCGGAAAAGTTCTGGGCTAATTGTACGACCGCGCGGTCATCGTACAGTGACATCAGATCAGTCAGCGGCGGTCCGGGCTTGTTCAAGTCCAGCGGCTGATCGAGCCCGGTGTAGATTTGGACGCGGACTCGAGTGAAGCCGCGAGCATTCCAGTTGTCGACAACGGACTGCTGCAGAATCGTGCCGCGCGATAACAAGAGTCCGCCGCTTGCATCCAAAACATCGCACTCCAGCGGCCGGCCGACAGCCAGTTGCTGAATTCCGATATCGAGGTGCTTGACGGTCATTCGAATCGCTCGCAAAACAGACTTCGACTAGCCGAGGCTCTACAGCCGGCAGGCGGGCGCGGTGCCTGATTAGGCATCTCAGTATATCGCCCATGGTCTTTGAGTTAGGACAAACTATTTGTTCTTGTTGTCGCCAAGTTTTGACCCGAAAGTCCTGGCGATTTCCCGCCAATAGAAAAACTATCGGTGATTTCCGGAAAATAATTCAAGAGAAGCGCGTCGAGATATCACGGGGGAGAGGCGAGAGGCTAGTGACTGGAAGCTAGTAGCTAGAGGATGTGCGGACGATCGTGGTCGGCTGCCCATGTCCTGGTAACATGGCTCTGATCTCCTGGTAACGAGGCTCTGGCCCTCTGGTCTCCTGGTAACGAGGCTCTGGCCTCGTGACCCACTGAGTCGCAGGCTCCAGCCTGCCGGCCGGCGAGCCCCACGCGGTTCTGGGTGTGTACAAGATGCGAGGCTGGAGCCTCGCCGGCGGTGCGTGACGAGCCTGGAGCCTCGTCACGAGGAACCTAGCCACTAGCCACTAGCTTCTCTAAAGAAAAATGCGGCGACACATGCATTGCATCGGCTGGTCCGCGATCCCCTCATGCGGACCAAGATGCATCGCCCCCGGGCTCGACAGAGGTTGAGGTCTGCCGGGCCGAGATGCGTTTTGCCCCTAGCATATGTCGCCGCCCCTGTTTCGCTGCTGAACAGCCAAGGCCACCGGAGCTGTGACGGCGGCTGACGACGATCCGCAGAGGCGATTGGATTCGTCACATATGTTATCGATACCAACGTGGATAATCCCACTGGCGCATGTGCGCCAAGATGAAGGAAAGTAAAATGCAAATCGCTGCAGCGGTTCTTCACCGTGGCCATTGTGCATCGTGATTCAACCCACAATCATGGCTGGGCGATATGCTGAGGCAATCAAAAGTTCATTCGAACGTCCTGTTGCACCTGGTAAGCACCAAGTATGCATGCTTCGCGCGATCAACATTGACTTGAGTAAGACGCCGGACACAGATCGGCACTCGTCACGCGACAGAGCAAAATGATGCAATCGATCCAGCGATACGACGTTTCAAACGGCCCTTTTTCCAACTGAATGCAAGGATACTAGTGCATGAGCCGCAGTGAATCTGAAGGACTACATTCGAGAAATCCCGGACTTCCTGAAACCGGGCATCCTCTTCGCGACATCACCCCGCTGCTCGCTAGTCCCATTGCCTTTCGTCACGCAACTGATTCCTTTGCATCCCAATATCGCGACGCCAAGATAGATAGCATCGTAGCGGCTGAATCGCGCGGATTCATCTTCGCCGCGCCGCTGGCCTTAGCCCTCAATGCCGCTTTTATTCCAGTCCGCAAGCCCGGCAAGTTGCCGTTTCAAAAGCATAGCTACTCTTACGATCTCGAATACGGAAGCGACACGCTCGAAATGCACACCGATGCACTCGCGTCCGGTCAGAGAGTACTAGTCATCGATGACTTGCTGGCCACGGGGGGGACGGTCGAAGCCTGCTGCAAACTGCTTGGAAACTTCCTCGGTCGAAGTAGTCGGATGCGCTTTCTGCATTCACCTCAAGCCGCTCTCGGCGGAGCGTCCCGTTTCCATGAATGTGCCGATTTTCAGCCTCGTCGAATACGACTAATCGGATGCGTAGCGGCCGAGCGCCCGAATCAACCGGGAGAGTTCTTCATCGGTGTGGCTTGCGGACAAACTGATCCGCAGCCGCGCCGTCCTATGTGGGACCGTCGGCGGTCGTATTGCCGGCACGATCAAGCCCGAATCCCGTAATCTTTGTGAGATGCGGAGAGCTCCCTCACTGTCGCCGACGATGACGGGAATGATCGGTGAATCGCCGTCGAGGGTGTTCCAATTCTGTTCGCGTAGTTGAACACGCAGCCGCTTGCTCATCGCGCGCAGTCTAGCCCGCTCGTCGTTCATGCCGGCCACTATTGCAGCGGCCTTGCGAGCCGCCGCGGCAACGTGCGGCGGCATGGCCGTGCTGAAGATATAGCTGCGCGCGGTATTCACCAGATGCTCGATCACGGTACTGCTGCCCGCCGCGTATCCGCCGCAAGATCCGAGTGACTTACTGAGCGTACCGAGCTTCAGCAAAATGCGTTTGGTCAAACGAAGTTCTTCGATCCATCCGCCACCGGACGTTCCATACACACCTACAGCATGCGCTTCATCAACTACCAAGCCTGCATCGAACTGTTCCGCCGCTGTTGCCAACTCAATTAGCGGAGCCGTATCGCCGTCCATGCTGAAAACGGATTCCGTTACGATGAGGACTCGCCGGTATTGGGCTCGTCGGTCTCGCAGCCATTCGGTTACTGTCTGCCAATCACCGTGCGGATAGATGGTACATTCGGCTTTCGATAATCTGCATCCGTCGATCAAGCTTGCGTGATTGAGTCGATCACTCAATATCCAATCGCCTTCGCCGACCAGTGCCGGGACCACACCGACATTGGCTGCGTACCCGCTGGAAAAACAAACTGCGCTCTCGGTATGAAACCAATCAGCCAAGACGCGGTCGAGCTCTTCGTGCACCGAAGTGTAACCTGACACCAACGGGCTGGCTCCGCTTCCTGACCCGAACGCATCGAGCGCGGCTTTCGCGCTTGTGATTAACAGTTCTGATCGAGCCAGACCGAGATAGTCGTTGGTACTGAAATCGATCAGCGTATGACTTCGCGTCTCAGGATCACAAGCCGGTTCAACGCGCGATCCGTCAGTGCAGGCAGGTGGGTTTTCTTCGGCTTGTCGATCGCGTGCCTTGCGGACGCGCAATCGATGTTCTCCGATAAGCGATCGACGAGTCTCGTGAAAGAATTGCATCCAAGAAGACATAGTGAGAGCGTCTTCTATTTCGCCGGGACGGCGGCCGAATCGACTTCGGCCAATTTGGCAAGAAAGAGCTTTCGGGCCGCTTCGCGCAGCTCCGGTTGGTCTGCCGGAAACGCGGCTCGCTCTCGTTCGAAGCCGCGAGATTCGCTGAGGACGATCACTTCAAATGCAGACTCGAGATCCATTTCCAGAATCATATAACCGGCTGCAAGTGCCACGTCGCCGACTTGACACACATAATGACGTCCCGGCGTGGTATTCGGTCGGATCTGCAGCGGCCCTTGATTCGGCATGGCAGGCATGCGTTGAGCCGGCGCAGGTTGCGCTTCCAGTTTATCTTCCAGCGCGGGTCCGGTCGCATCTCCGGGCTTCGTCGCCAAACTGAACTCCGCCACAATCTCTTTCGAATCGATCCACTTCACCACCTGCGGCAAATCGGATCGTTCGCCATACTTGCCGAGGACTTGCAAAGCCATGGTGGCTGTGTCGGCTTCGGGTTTCAACGCCAAGACGCGACGCGCCATATCGGCGCCGCCGCGCACATCGTACTGCAGCGTAAAGAACAGAATGTCATCGGAAATATTGAGCGGTACATTCTTAAACCACTGCGATAGTAAAGCGCGGAAACAATCCCCTTCCTTTTCCTGTCTCATCATGGATGCGAACATGCCGCGAAACAGGAAGTAACGAATGTTGTCGTGCACTTCAGGCGGCATAGCAGGTTCAACGGCAGCAGCCAACAAGAGTGCCGCGATGTCTCCGTTCTCTTCAGCCGTGCGCTGAGCCATGGCACTTAGTCTCAGGTTTGCGGCACATTCGCTCGTAATGCGACGCAGATTCAATCGAGCTTCTGCGATTTCTTCTTTGGACTTCGGCGGAAGTCCCACACGCGCCGGACTATCGGGATCACCGACCTTTCCTTCCGACTGTTCGATCAGCGCTATGCATTCTGCAATCGCGCGCTGTCTGCGCTGAATGCTGATGAACATGCGTTTTGCGGTACGACCGGTGCCTGCGATTTTCGAGAACGATCTCCAGCCCGGTAAGTTGTAGTCGTGGTCCGGATTAGGATCTCGCACGAAGTCGCGAGTCAGTTCGTCGAAGACACGTGCTTCGATGCGACTGCGTATCAAGATCGCGCGGTCTCGGACTTCCGCATCGGTCGACGAGGCGGCGGCCGCAAGAGCAGGCAGAACCCGAGGTCCCGCGTCAAACAGCGCAGCGGCCGCTTGCTCTCGGACGGCGAACTCGGGTGAACCGAGCTCTCGAATCCAAGCCGCACAGTCGACGTCAGGAGCGTCTGTTGTCTGCCCGGCATTCAAGCTCGAAGTCGACTGGCAAACGGCGGTTGAGCCCAACCATTGCAACCCAAGCACGGTCGCGATCGAAATCACTCGCCCCGACATTCGGACGCAACCGAACGTGGAATGAGGGAAGGCAATTCTGGGCATTCTGCCGTTGTCTTTCAAAAACACATAAGCCTCCCGTCGGCCATGTTTGGGCGAAGACACGACTTCTCCGCTAAAATAAGGCCCAGCTCAGCGGCCTCATTGTACCAATTCCACTGGGATGAAAGAATACGCACGGGCATGCTGATGACTTGATGACTGCCTCGACAATCACTCCAACCCGAGAACTCGGAACAACTCCTATGCAACTCGACCGTCCGCTTCATCCGACTGAACGCGTCCTGATGGGTCCCGGTCCCAGCCCTGTACCGCAACGTATTCTGAGTGCTCTGGCTGCACCTACACTCGGACATCTCGACCCCGAGTATTTGACGATCATGGATGAAACGCGTCAGATGCTGCGTAACGTCTTTCAAACCAACAACGAGATGACCCTCGCCATCTCGGGCACCGGCAGCGCCGGGATGGAAGCGGCCGTATGCAACTTGGTCGAAACCGGCGATGAGATGATCGTCTGCGTCAACGGTGTTTTCGGCGGACGTATGAAAGATGTGGCCCAGCGCTTACGGCGCATGGTCCATGCTGTCGAAGCCCCCTGGGGTCGAGCCATCGAGACGGAACAGATGACGCTCTGAAAGCGCTTAAAACCAAGATCGTCGGTATCGTGCATGCCGAAGCAAGCACCGGTGAACACCAGCCGCTCGAGGAAATCGCCAAACTCGTGCACGCTCGGACGCCTATTGGTCGTCGATGCGGTAACCAGCCTCAGAGCATCGACATCCCCGTCGACCGACTCGGTATCGACGTATGTTACAGCGGCACGCAAAGTATTTGAGCTGCCCGCCCGGTTTGAACAATCACCTTTTCATCGCGAGCCGTAGACGCCATTGAAAAGCGGCATAGTAAGGTCACCAGTTGGTATCTCGACGTATCGATGCTGCACTGGTTACTGGAGGCTTGGGCAGATTGTATCACCATACGGCTCCGATCAACATGACCTATGCACGGCTCGCGAAGCTCTACAGATGGTTCTCGAAGAGAAGGTCTTCCGCAACGTATCGCGGCATGAACGCAACCGCCAAGATGCTGCGCGGGATTGGAAGCGATGGGGCTGGTCTATATTCCGCAACATTCACTCACGACGCTCAATGCCGTACGCGTACCGGAAGGGGTCGATGATTTGACGATACGCAAAGCATCTGCGCGACTTCAACATCGAGATCGGTGCCGGCCTCGGTCTTTCGAAGTCAGGCGTGGCGATTCGGCCTGATGGGTGCGGGCAGTACGCAAGCCAATGTCATGTTGGTTCTGTCGGCTCTGGAAAAACTGCTGCGAGAGAACGGCTATGCCGTCGAGGTCGGGAGCCGGCATCGGCTGCCGCAGCTCGTCGAATCTGAAACAGCCGCCGCTTAATTCCGAATCCAACGATGAACCCCGAATTCTTGGCTCGCCTTCGCGAAATGTTCCCGACCGATCGCTTGCTGGTCGAACCGGCCGCACTGGCGGCGTTCCAAAGCGGCGGCTTGACCGCCTTTGCCGTGAAACCTCTCGGCGTCGTTATTCCAACGACGAATCGAAGTCATCGGCTGGACCCGCTCTATGCCGCGAATATCGATTTCCATTGTGGCTGCGGTAACGGGACGAAAGTATCCGGTGGTTCATTGCCCAGATGGAATCGTCATTGCTCTCAACCAACTGGATCAGATCCTCAACATCGATCTGGCCGGAAGAACTGCAGTGGTTCAACCGGGCGTCATCAATTCCAAATTGACCGCGGCAGTATCACATGCCGGTATGCACTACGCACTTGCACCCGATCCGAGCAGTCAACAAGTTTGCGATCAGGGGAACGGCTTGTCCCGCGTTAATTCCGGCGGAGCTCATTGCCTGAAATACGGAATGACCAGCAATCACGTCTTGGCCATGAAGGTCGTTCTGGCTGACGGGTCGGTGGTGGAAGTCGGAGCGAAGGCAGCAGAAGCGATCGGCCCCGACATGCGGCTTGGTCGTCAACGGCGAAGGTCTATTCGGTATCGCGATTGAAATCACGGTCAAACTCAGCCCCAAAAACCGGAAGCATTTCATGCCGTATTGGCCAGTTACAGTTCGGCGGCGGCCGGTGACGCCGTATCGAAAATCATTTCAGCCGGATTGCTTCGGCCGCGGCTCAGAAATCATGGATGTGCTCAGCATGCGAGCCGCTTCTGCTGCGGTCGGAGCCAAGTATCCGCCGAATGTGGAAGCCGTTCTGTTGTCGAACTCGACGGTACCAGCAGAAGCTGTCACGTGAACGCTTCCATCGATGCATATCCTTCCAACGGGTGCCACCGAAGTTTAGGTTGCACAAGACGCCGATCAAAGAGCTTCCATTTGGAAGGGGCAGAGCGTCTTCTCTGCCGTCGACGTCAGCCCCGACTTCATCGTGCAAGACGGAGTCGTACCGCGCAAGCTCGCGAAGTACATGTCGAACGTATCCAGGAACTGAGCGGCTCATGCGGGGATCGCCGTGGCCGATATGCTGCGCAGGCAGCGGACGGCTTGCATCCGCTGATTATGTTCGGCGGTCGCGAGCCGGGGCGGCGCTCCGAACGACCGAGCATCTGGCAGCGCACCGTCGTCAGCCTGTGTTGAACTAGGCGGCTCCATCACAGGCGAACACGGCGTCAGGATGGAGAAGAGACAATTCCTGCCCGGCATATTTCTCGAAGATTCGATCTGATGCCATGCGACGCCTGCGATACATGCGATCCGTTGGAATTGGCCAATCGCGGAAAGATGTTTCCCAGCGCCCGAAGCCCCATCTCTTTCGCTCTATGGCGGCTCATCCGTTGGAAAAAGCCGGCATCGCGGGACGCATGTAATGTTGACACCACACTCCATCAGAGATCCGCGACGCAGTGCGATCGGCCGATTGCGTCTTACCTGTGGGAGCTCGTACGAAATCGAGTCTCGCAGTCAGTGATGCTGCGGATGTGGCGTACATCGACATGCGCGGATACGCCGGCGTCGTCAGTTACGACCCGGGTGAATACTTAGTCACCGTCCGCGCCGGCACAAAGGTCCGCGATGTGGCTCTCGTGTTGCTCGCACGGCCAATACCTACCGTTCAGTCCGCACTTCATGAACGACGGGGCGACGATCGGGGGTTCGGTGGCATCGGGTATCAGTGGACCATGTCGATTGTTATACGGCGGACTGCGCGACTTCATGCTGGAAGTGGCGGCATCGATTCACTCGGGCGTGAGATTCCAGGCGGCGGCAAAGTCGTCAAGAATGCGGCCGGGTTCGATCTTCCCAAGCTGATGGTCGGCAGCTACGGACGCCTCGGCATCATGACGGAAGTAACGCTTAAAGTATTCCCGTCACCTCCGGCCTGGTCGACAATTCGAGTTTCGGGACTTGATATCGGGACAGCAGTGCAAAGCATGCAGCGAGTCCTGGGATGTCCGTTGCCGATAGCCGCAGCCGAAATCGATGACGCCGGGCGACTTAACATTCGACTGGCCGGTCCGCTCGACTCACTGCCCAAGATGGTCGAACGGGTTCGTCTATGTCTACCTTCGTCGGCGCAATACGAAACACTGCAGAACGGAGACAGTGAAACGGCGTTTTGGCGCGATCAAGCTGAGTTTACTTGGACGAACGGGCGACCCTATTTGATCCGCGCCGCTGTTACGCAACAACAGATTCCGTGGCTGGACCGAGCTCTCGTCGACTGTGCCGATTCGCTCCGTCATGTTTATTGATGTGGGGGCTCTGTGTGCTGGATTGCGGCCGATGACCTTTCCACAGTGCAGTCATTGAATCGGATCTTGAGCGATCAGAGGATCTCGGGAATGGTTGTGCGTGGATCGGTTCCCAATCTGCTTCCGATCGGCGATAGCCGTTGGATTGCATTCTCCGAGCGTATCCGCAAAGCGCTCGACCCTGCGGAAAAGTTTCCCGCGTACGGAGCAAGCGCAGCTGCAGTTTAGAGGACTGCATTCTTCGAAGAAACGGAACTCAACGGATCACACGGGGTTCATGCAAGGTCCGAACCGCGCTTGCGCTTGGGATTTTCCAGGTGACGGGCCTTTCCGGCTCGACTAAAATCAGCCGAGTCGCCGCACCTCTCGCTTCGCCCCGCTTCGTTCGCTCACTCCATCCGCACCACCCCTCAAGCAGTCTTCGAGGCCCCAGATGTCAGTCAGGAATCACGGTTTGCCCGGACGCTCATCCTATCGACTCGCCGCCGACCAGCCGCGCCGTCGCGGTCGCGTCATGATGATCGTGATCATCGGACTCGTGGTATTTTTGCTCGGCGGATTCGCCATCTATCGCAGCTACGGTTCCTTCGGCAAAGCCGCTTTAGCTGAACCGATGACCGACGTCGTCTCGCGCGGGCCGTTCGACCATATCGTTCTGGAGGACGGTGAAGTCGAAAGCAGCAGCAACATCGATGTCTTGTGCGAAGTCAAAACACGAGGCACTTCCGGTACTCCGATCCTGTGGGTCATCGATGAAGGTACCTACGTCAAGAAAGGTGACAAGCTGGTTGAACTCGACAGTTCCTCGCTGGAAACCGAACTGACCTCGCAGCGCATCGTTGTATCCAGCGCCGAAGCAACCGTCATCAGCAGCAAAGCTGCCGTGCGCACCGCGGAGATCGCCTTGCAGGAGTACTTGCAAGGTACCTATCAATCAGAACGACGCACGATCCTCAGTGAGATTGCCGTTGCCGAACAAGAGCTGCGCAAAATGGATTTGAACCTGGCCAGCGCCGAGCGCATGGCGGCCAAAGGTATGTTCAAGTCGCCTCAGGTCGATGCAGAAAAGTTCGCCGTCTCGAAAGCCAAGAATGATCTCGAATCGGCCAACGCAAAACTCAAGGTGCTCGATGAACTGACCAAAGAAAAGATGAAGGTCCAGTACGAGAGCGATATTGAAGCGGCTCGCGCTAAGCTTCGTTCTGACGAAAGCGTGCTGACGGAAGAACTGGCCAAGCAGCGCGAAGTGGAAGATCAAATGGCTAAATGCGTGATCTTGTCTCCGGCCGACGGAGTGGTCGTGCACAACAACTCCTTCAGCAGTCGCGGCGGAGCTGAGTTCGTTGTGGAAGCCGGCGCCTCGGTTCGTGAGCGACAGGTGATCATCAAGCTGCCCGATCCGAGCCGCATGCAGGTTAAGGCCAAAGTGAATGAATCCCGCATCACGTTGATCCGCGAAGGAATGCCCGCCAAGATCAGCATCACAGCAGCTCAGAACGAACTGCTCGGTCGCGTGCGCCGAGTCAACAAGTATGCCGAACCAGGCAGTTGGTTCAGCTCATCCGTCAAAGAGTACGCTACGTTTATCGAGATCCTGGATCCGCCCGATTCGATTCGAACCGGTATGACGGCCGAAGTGCGCATCTTCGTCGAACAACTACCGGATGCACTTCAAATCCCGGTGCTCGGCATCTACGAATACAAAGGCCACCACTTCTGCCTGAGAAAGAACGGCAAAGAATGGCAGACCGTCGAGATCAAGATCGGTGCGACCAATGACAAGATGATTACGGTGGAAGATGGCCTTCAGGAAAACGATCAGATCGCGTTGAATCCCCGTAACTTCCTCCACTTAATGAAACTCCCCGAGATCGCTGAAGTCGAAGACCGCGATGCTCTGGATAAAGTTTCCAAGATGCCTCCGCCTGCGGCGGGCGATGCCGGCAACAGCGGAAGTTCAGGCGGTATGCCGACGCCGGAAGCGATGGTCGATCGGACGTTCTCAACAGCCGATGCCGACAAAGATGGAAAGATTACTGCGAAAGAACTGGAGAGTCTCGAAGAACAGATCCGTGAACGCGTCAAACGTAATGACACAAACGGTGACGGAACTATTGAACGTGCCGAGATGCTGCAAGCTGTGAAGAAGCGAATGGCCCAGCCACAACAAGGCGGCGGTCCAGGAGGTCCCGGCGGAGGACCTGGCGGCCCAGGCGGTGGCGGCCCAGGCGGTGGGGCACCGGGAGGTGGTGGAACAGGCGGCGGTCAACGCGGTGCCGGCGGACCGCCTCGACAGTAACTGTTTCGTCGAGGTTCCGCCTTCTGTGACGATGATTCGCCCAATGCAAAGCATTTGAGCTGCGTAATGAAACTGGCTTGTTCCGTACGTGACCTGAAAAAAGAATATGCCCTCAAGGGCGAAACCGTTCGAGCGCTGCGCGGCGTATCGTTCGATGTCCCTGAAGGCGACTACGTGGCCATCATGGGACCGTCTGGTTCGGGCAAAAGTACTCTGCTCAACTTGCTCGGATGCCTCGATCAGCCCACTTCCGGTGCGCTGTTTCTGGGTACCGACAATACAGCCACTATGTCCGACGATCAGTTGGCTGATATTCGTTCGCGACGTATCGGCTTCGTATTCCAAGCTTACAACTTGATTCAGCAGTTGACGGTGGTCGAGAACATTCAAGTTCCGCTCTACTACCAAGGACGCTTAGGGCACAAAGAACAAGAACGATGTCGTCAATTGGCTGAGATGGTCGGCCTCGGCGAACGACTCTTCCATCGTCCGACTCAGTTGTCCGGCGGTCAGCAACAGCGCGTGGCCATTGCTCGCAGTTTGGTGAATGATCCGTACTTCATCTTGGCGGACGAACCGACCGGTAATCTCGATTCGAAGACCACGGCCGAGATCCTGGCTATGTTCGATCGACTGAATGACGAAGGTCGCACAATCATCTTGGTGACACACGAAGATGACGTCGCGGCCAGAGCGAAACGCGTTGTTCGCTTGCGAGACGGACTGCTCCAATCTGACATCCTGAATTCGCCCGAGAGCCGAAGGGCTGCCGCAGCTCACGCTTTGGCAGCGATTCCCGTTGAGGCGAAAGGCTGATCATGCTCATTTTGTGGCGAACTGTTGAACTGGGCGTGAAGAGTCTGTGGCTTCACAAGCTTCGATCTTCGTTGACGGTGCTCGGCATCTTCATCGGCGTGGCCAGCGTGATTTGGTTGCTCGCCATCAGCGAAGGGATCAGCCGCGAAGCACAACGGCAAATCGAGAGCTTGGGTGCGGACACGATCATGATCCGCTCCGTAAAACCGCCGAGCGAGAAAATGAATCCGCAGGGGGTCACGCCCTACGGATTGACTCGAGCCGATTTCGATATGCTGCAGTCGACGATCCCGACAATTCAAAGTGCCATTCCCATTCGCGAAATCCGGCGGCAGTTCCAGTACGGTAATCGGAAGATCGACGGCCGCTTGGTCGGATGTACGCCTGAGTACAAAGATGTAACAAGACTGGTCGTCGACCGCGGACACTTCATCTCGGATGCCGAGAATTTCAACCGCGACACGAGCTGCGTTCTGGCCGCGCACGTCGCAGACCGTTTGTTCCCGTTTGAAGATCCTATCGGCAAGAGCGTGATCATCCCCGAGCACACCGACTCGTACACGGTTGTCGGGGTCTTGCAGCATCGCAACGCTTCAGCCGCGATCGGCGGATCACTCGAAGCGCAAGACTTTTCCAATGACATTTACATTCCCATCAAGACCTTGCAACGACGGATCGGCGATACGATCACTACTCGCCGCGGCGCATCTTTCGACGGCGAAATCATCGAACTCAATCAAGTCACGTTGCGCGTGGTGAGTGTCGACAAGGTAAAGCCGACTGCCGAGGTCATCGAAGCGGCCCTTTCGAAACATGATGCCATGGAAGATGTCAAAGTCGTCGTCCCCTTGGAATTGTTGGAACAAGCTCGCACTACACGCCTGATGTTCATGGTCTTCATGGGTCTTATTGCCGCCATCTCCTTGCTGGTCGGCGGCATCGGCATCATGAATATCATGCTGGCCACAGTGACCGAACGGACTCGCGAAATCGGCATACGCCGGGCACTGGGCGCAAAGCAGAACGACATCATCTTTCAGTTCTTGGTCGAAACCTCGGTACTCAGCGTCGTCGGCGGAATAACGGGAATCCTGGCCGGTGTCTTCTGCCGACCCGCCATCTTGATATTGCGCAGTGTCGCTGAATCGAGCTGGCCCGATACGATGAAGTCGCTGCCGGATGTAGTTCGCAATGTCACTCCGACAATCGTGCCTGAGTCGATTCCGATCGCCTTCCTGATCTCTTTGGCAGTGGGCATCATCTTCGGACTCTACCCCGCCATCCGCGCCGCTCGTATGAACCCGATCGAAGCTCTACGGCACGAATAGATTAGCTACGGCATAGTAGCGGAACGGTGCAAGGGGCGTGTTGATCTAATCTACTAGCCCCGTTTTTTAGGCATGGCAGGCCTGTACAGCGTCAGCCGGCGGTGTCAATCGCCGGACTATGCACCATTGAATCAAAAAGACCAGAAGGGTCGAAACACAGGTTTGATTCCGCATTGTCATAAATGTTTCGCCCCTCCGGGGCTTCGCATCCGCGGTGTTCGTTGATTCCGGCGGCTTATGCCGCCGGCTAACGATGTGCCGGCCCTCCGGGCCTGATAAACCGATCATGACAGTGTTGTTGACTTAATCAGTCGCGACTAAATTAACACGCCCAAGGCCGTCCGGCTTTGAGGAGTCAAACGTTCCACAACCTGGCGGCTTGCTCCGCTCCGCTTCTATTGCTTAATCGCGTAAACAGAAGCAGATGGCTCTGTGCACGAGCCAGGCAGCTACTCTAGACCTGCAGCACGCGTTTAGCGGCTTCGTAGCCCGGCGAAGGTCGACCGAACTCGCTGGCGGTCACCCGAGCCAAGCCGACAATTTGATTCCACCTAAACGCCGTCCTCGTAGTTGCGAACTCGGACGCTGCGGTGTGATAGTACTTTTCAGCATGCAACGCGCCGTCTTCGCTCACTGCAAAGCGGAGCAACAAATCCAGGATCGGTCGTTCGCTTGCGCCCGAGCGACTGAACTTGACGGCGGCCGCTGCGGCTCCGATCTGATCGCCGGCCCGGATGAAGGCTTCGAGCTGAGAGAGTATCCGGTCGCTCGATTCACCCGACACGGCCTCAACACGATCTTCAGCAGGTATCGACTGGGCGCTCGAACGACTGCTTTGACCCGCCGTATGAAATGCACCGACGATCAAGCTCGCAGCCACGTTGCGAGAATTGCTGACCTGCAAGATGTTTCGCCAGGCATTGGCCGCGTCGGATGCGTGAACACCGATGGAATCACCGTGACAACTTCCGGTCGGCTTCTCAGGTGATGACCATTCGGCAGGCCGTCCGGGATCATGCAATACCAATCGATTCGCGGCAATCGAAAGCGCTTCGCCGATACTCTTCGGATCGTATCCTTCGACATAAGCCTGCGCAACCGCATCGGCCGCAGACTCGCGCGAACCTCGGAAAATCGTTTCCGCCAATTCATCGATCCAGCGATCATCGCCGACCTTCGAACCAGGGGCTCTGCTCAGCAATCGATACTGGTCCATCAGCTTCGGCAAAACGTCTCGAACACTCGATCGTGCTGAACCGGAATCGATCAAACGCTTTTCCGACGTCGCACAATATCGGACCGATTGACGTAGCAAGCAGTGAGCCCATCCTTCGCCGGCGATCTCGAGCGTGTCCCAAGCACGCCAGGCCAAGACGATACGATGCACGTCGACTTCATCTTCCAGTTCGTACTGCAGATGATTGAACGCTTCTCCGACGGGGAGGGCTGCGACTGACGCATAAACTCGATCCGATCGTTCTACATCGCCTGTGCGTGCGACCTCGCGCAAGTATTCACCCGCATGCACGCCGGAGGGTAGCGGCTCGGCATGCACTTCGTGCAACACTTCACGAGCTCGCCCTCCGAACTCTTGAATGCGCACCGCGTTGCGATGGAGAACTTTCAGCACCGGTAATGCTCTCTGTTCGATCGGCAATTGCATAGACATCCGATAGGCAGGAACCAGCCATGAAGGTATGGAAGCCGATGTAATCCTGGCCGCCGAAAGTCCTCGCATTGGCAAGAGCACCGGCTGTGGTCAAAGTCTGCAGTGACGTTCCTTTCTTGAGCTCGTCAGCCAATCGCTCCATCAATCGATCCGGCTGCAGTTCCTGCATTGCAGAGGCAAGCGGCTCGAGCGCACCGAAGTCGAGCTTCGCAGCGTCTTCGGCTCCGGCCGCGACGCGCTCAGACAGCGAGATACCGAACTCGCTTGCTAAACCACTGCCCAAGCCGGCCAGCAGCATTCCGTTTCCAACTTGACCCAGGAACTGACGACGCGAACGCGACATGACCGACACTCCTGTGGATGGGATTCGTTCCGGACGCCTCTCGGGGGTACGAGTAGATCGCCGGGTGCGCGCGATTGTAGCACACCCTAAACGGAGAACTCCATAAGAAAGTCGAAACTTCGGTCGGCTACTTCAGAGCAGGCTCCGCCGCGGATTCGTCATATTCCGAGATAGGCGGACAGGAACAGACCAAGTTGCGGTCGCCGTAGACATTATCGACGCGACCCACGGGAGGCCAGTATTTTACGGCATAGTTCGATTCAGGATCAGGACAAACCGCAGTCCTTCGTGAATAGGGCGATCCCTTCGATTCGTCCACGATACTCTCCAGCGTGTGCGGAGCATTGCACAACGGATTATCGTCCTTCGGCCACAAACCGTTTTTCACGTTCTCGAATTCCGAATAGATAATCTGCATGGCTCGACAGAATCGATCCAGTTCGAACTTCGATTCGCTCTCCGTCGGTTCAATCATCAGCGTGCCGGCCACGGGGAACGACATCGTCGGTGAATGGAATCCAAAATCGATCAGCCGCTTGGCAATGTCATCGACCGTAACATGCGCCTCTTTATCGAGCGGACGAACATCGACGATGCATTCGTGAGCCACCAAGCCTCGATGGCCCGTGTACAGGATCGAATACTTATCTTTCAGTTGATGAGCAATGTAGTTGGCATTGAGAATGGCCGTTTGAGTTGCTTTCCTCAAGCCGGCGGCTCCCATCATGCGAATGTACATCCACGAGATCGGCAGAATCGAAGCACTCCCCAGCGGCGCAGCGCTCACTGCAGCTCCATCACGTTCGTGATGAATGCCATCCTTCGGAAGGAATGGGGCTAAGTGCTGACGAACCGCTACCGGACCGACGCCTGGACCTCCGCCGCCGTGCGGAATGCAGAAAGTCTTGTGCAAGTTCAAGTGCGAGACATCGCCGCCGAATTGGCCCGGCCGCGCCAGACCGACCAGCGCATTTAAGTTGGCGCCGTCAATATAGACTTGCCCACCGGCAGCATGCACCTTCTCACATACCGCCGTCACGCCTTCTTCGAATACCCCGTGAGTCGAGGGATAAGTGATCATGATCGCAGCTATCTTGCCGCCATTAGCCGCAATCTTCGCATCGAGATCAGCAAGATCAACGTTTCCGAAATCATCGCACTTAACAACGACCACCTGCATGTTGGCCATTTGAGCGCTGGCCGGGTTCGTGCCGTGAGCGCTGCTCGGAATTAAACAAACGTTTCTGTCGTAGTCACCTCGAGATTCATGGTAGCGTTTGATCGCCAGTAGTCCCGCGTATTCGCCTTGCGAACCGGCATTAGGCTGCAACGATACGGCATCGTATCCGGTCACTACGCACAGGAATTTTTCGAGCTCATCGACCAGCCGTCGATATCCTTCCCATTGATCAACTGGAGCGAATGGGTGAATGCCGTTGAACTCGGGCCATGTGATCGGAGCCAATTCGGCCGCCGCATTCAACTTCATGGTGCATGACCCGAGCGGAATCATGGCTCGGTCGAGTGCCAGGTCCATCTCGGACAAACGCCGCAGGTAGCGCATCATTTCTGTTTCACTGCGATAACGATGAAACGCTTCTTGGCTGAGAACGCGATCGTTTCGGAGTTGGTCTTCGGAGAGCGAAAAAGGCGCCGATGTAGGCAAGCTTGCACCGAACAGCGCCGCGACGTTCGCGACATCCTTCTCTGTAGCCGTTTCGTCCAGCGAAATCCCCAAGCGATCCGCATCGAGGCGACGCAAGTTGTAACCGGCTCGCACGGCAGCAGAAATCAATTCATCGGCGCGACCTGGCACCTCGATAGACAGCGTGTCGAAGAACGCGTTGTTCAAGCAGCGAACTCCGATCGCCGACAGCGCTGCCGCCAATCGGCTTGTCAGCAAGTGAACGCGAGATGCAATCTCTTTCAAACCGTCCGGACCGTGGTAGCAAGCGTAAAGCGTGCTCATGATGGCGGGCAGAGCCTGAGCCGTGCAGATGTTCGATGTGGCTTTCTCGCGCCGAATATGTTGTTCACGAGTTTGTAGAGCTAATCGGTAAGCAGGATTGCCGTGACTATCAATCGATCGCCCGACGATACGCCCCGGCATAGTTCGTTTGTACGCATCGCGCACAGCCATAAACCCGGCATGCGGTCCGCCGAGTCCGAAAGGCATACCGAAACGTTGAGCATTCCCGATAGCGACATCGACCCCAAGTTCACCCGGCGATTTCAGCAGCATCAGCGCCAAGAGATCGACGGCTGCGGTCACAATCGCTTGATGCTGATGAGCCTCTTCCGTCAGAGCCTTGGGACAACGAATCGCTCCGTCTGTGCCTGGATATTGCACAATCAATCCGAATACGCCGGACCAGTCGCTGATGGAAGTACCTTCATCGAACAACTCTACCGACACTCCGAGAGGAACGGCGCGAGTGCGGATAACGTCGATCGTCTGCGGATGACATGCTGTCGAGACGAGGTAACGATGTCCCTTGTTCTTGGCGCTGCGATGACTGAGTGCCATCGCTTCGGCGGCTGCGGTGGCTTCGTCGAGCAGTGAACAGTTGGCGATGTCTAGTCCGCTCAGTTCCGCAACTAGCGTTTGAAAGTGAAACAACACTTCCAATCGCCCTTGAGAGATCTCCGGTTGATACGGTGTATAAGCGGTGTACCAAGCAGGATTTTCGAGCACATTGCGCAGCAGCACTTGCGGCGTGTACGTTCCGTAAAACCCTTGGCCGATAAACGATCGCAGGACTTTGTTCTGCGAAGCGATCGAACGGAGCTCGGCGAGTGCCTCTTCTTCAGTCACTCCGAGTGGCAGCGAATTGGCGTCGCGACTGAGAATGCCGGCCGGAACGACGGCTGCAGTCAGCTCGTCGAGCGACGCGTAACCGAGCACATCAAGCATCGATGCGATATCGTTTTCGCGAGGGCCGATATGACGACTGACAAATGGAGAATAAGAGTCCGACACGGTGAACCGCTCCCGAGGAATCTGAACGAAGGATGCAACTGACGCAAGGCATAAGCCGCGTCGTACGCCCCTCTGTCCTTGATACCTGAGAGATTACCGCCGACTACGTCGCCCGCGGTTTACCCCTTCGGTGGATGATGACGCCGCAAAGCATCGCTCATCGCTCTCCAGAGAAGGTGTCTCAATCCCGGCGATCCTTTTGCCTGAGCGGTTCAGGGCTGTCTTGCACCTTCGGCGTTTTCCTGGAAATCCGCCGGTAAACCAACGGTTTCGGAAAATCTCTCGCGCCGGATTTTCACCTTGAGTGCAATTGTAGCCGCAGAGCCATCGAATAGGCAG
>JAXMBQ010000017.1:0-114819 GCA_046349815.1 Pirellulales bacterium
GGTCCGTGATCGCAATCATCTCGTTCGCAAGTTCTATTTGCTCGGCGACATGCCGGAGCATGTAGCGCTGCGCGATACGCTATCGCAACTAGCCACGTTGCGAACGATCACCGGGCCGGTCTGGAACAATGCGGAGCTGATCGGACGCGGACGATCAGCGTCTTTGGCGGCAGTGACCGCTGCGGTGCTCACCACAAAGACGTCGACTCTGCCCAAGATCGAACATCTTCGAGAGCGATTGCCGACGATCAGCGGCGTCCGGTTATTCGATACCGCATATGATCCGATGGTTTGTGCTTCGCTACCGGGACTGCTTCGATTCGGTTCGTATGAGGACTTGGTCGGCTTGCTCGACAAAGCCGGGCTGGTCAAAACGCTCGAACTGACGGCAAAGGAAAACGAAACGCATCGCTTGTTGGTCGATCCGAGCAGTGAGCCTCAACTGGCGAACGGCATTCGTATTGTTGAAGTCACTCAAGACTCGGCAAGTGTTTGGGCTCGAGCGACGCTTTGGCCGCTACCGAATCTCGGTGATATGCCCGCAGTGAAATTTGCAGACGATGAAAAAGTTCCGGTCGAAAGACGAAAGCTGGCTGTGCTACCTGCCAACGGAACCGCCGGTCTGCGCTATGCTGTGCCCGGTGTCGCAGCCCAGCTCCGGGTTCGTCATCGACCCGCCGGCGGAACATGGCGAGATAGTGAATGGGTCAAGGTTGCGCGCGATACCGATTACTCGACGCTGTTTGAACTGGCCGACTTAAAACCGGGACAAGAATACGAAGTCCAAGTCTCGACCCGTTCCATCGCCGGCGAGGGGCCGGTCGCGTCGCTCTCCGGATCGTTTCGAACGCTCCCTGGTTCTTCATCCAATCGACCGCTGACGATTGCGATCGGGACATGCCAAGAATTCGAAGATCGCGACGGGGACTTCGGGATGGACATGTATCGTACGATGTTGCATCGCAAGTCCGATCTCTTCGTCATGGCGGGAGATGTCGTCTACTACGATAAACTCGCGCGCAGCGTTCCTTTGGCTGACTACCATTGGCAAAGGACATACGGCGTACCGACTGCAGTGAACTTTCATCGCCGCGTACCGACGATCTTTCTGAAGGACGATCACGATACGTATGTCAACGATTCATGGCCCGGGCAGAAGTTTGCCTGGACTGCGGACTTCACCTTCGAACAAGGTCAGCAGATCTTTCGCCGAGAGACAGGCTTACCGCAGCCTGCCTATCGCACACTGACCCTGGGTCCTCATCTTCAAATCTGGTTTATGGAAGGGCGCGACTATCGCGATGCGAACAACATTCCCGATGCAAAAAGTAAGACGATATGGGGAATCGAACAAACCGCTTGGTTGAAAAAGACGCTGGCCGATTCGACGGCTCACTACAAGATTGTTGTCTCTCCCACACCGATCGTCGGTCCTGATCGAGAGAACAAGCATGACAACCATGCGAACGATGCATTTGCGACGGAAGGCAAAGCCATTCGAGCCTTGCTCGCACAGTACGAGAACCTCGTCGTGGTGTGCGGGGATCGGCATTGGCAATATGAAAGTGCCGATCCGAAGACCGGCTTGCGAGAGTTCTCCGTCGGCCCGTTCAGCGACAGGCATGCCGGCGGCTGGGACAAAAAGGACTTCCGTCCCGAACTCCATCGTTTCTTGCGTGTCGGCGGTGGGTATTTAGAAGCTGCATGGGAACCCGCCGGCAAATTCGGCAAATTGCGACTTACACACCTCGATACTCGTGGGACGGAACACCACACGGTTAGGTTTGAAGATTGACAGCTATCGGGGGGCGGCTACGATGAATCCTTCGGACCTTCCGCAGCGAATTTCCCCTTTCCGCCCTTTAAATGGGGACGTTTTACCACGGTAGCCTCAGGGGGTTCGGTCCCGAACTTATCCAACCCTGCGACGTAAGGATCTGTATCTTAGACTCTGAAACTCGCATTGATGGGACGACGGGCTCTATCTCGTTCCCAATGCGGGTTCGTGCCTGACCGTTTTGTTTCCCCGCCGTGTTCAACATACCCGCCGGGTGACTAACGACGTCCTTGATCAGATCGTTACCGATCCGCCGACTCAATAGACAATAGGAATTCAGGAAACGATGAGTGCCATTCCTGCCGGTGCTGCAGGAGCCGCTTCCACCGGGGCTCCCAAAGTAAAACGAGCGGTCAGTCCGCGGATGCGTATCGTACTGGTCGTCGTGCTGACGCTCTTCTCGCTGCTGGCGGCCAACGGCGTCTATCTGTTTGCGATCACATGGCTGGAACATCTAACAGGAGAAGTCTACCAAGACTACTTCTATCAACTGATGTTCCTTGTTCATTTGGCGCTGGGCTTCATCATCATTGCTCCGGTGCTGATATTCGGTTTTGTCCACATGTGGGCCTCGAAGAACCGTCGCAACAAACGTGCGATACGGATCGGTTATGCACTGTTCATCATTTCGATCGTGGTGTTGGTCAGCGGAGTCCTGTTAACGCGCGCTTTTGGATTTGAGCTCAAACAGCCCGCCATGCGCACGCTCATCTACTGGGCTCACGTCATCTGTCCGCTGGTAGCCGTGTGGCTGTACTGGCTGCATCGCTTGGTCGGACCGCGCATCAAATGGTATGTCGGCGCAAGAATCGGTATCACGTTACTCGTACTCGTGATCGCGATGATCGTGTTGCAGATGCAGGACCCGCGAGCCTGGAACGTGGCGGGACCGAAGGAAGGTGAAAAGTATTTTCAGCCGTCGCTCGCGAGGACATCGACAGGGAACTTCATTCCTCCCGAGTCGCTCATGAACGACGAGTATTGCATGAAGTGCCACAAGGATATCTATAACAATTGGCTGCACAGCGCCCACCACTTCAGCTCGTTCAATAACCCGGCTTATCTATACGCTATTCGTGAAACACGAAAGGTTGTTTCCGAGCGAGACGGTTCGGTGCAAGCATCGCGTTGGTGTGCTGGCTGTCATGATCCGGTCCCGTTCTTCAGCGGCGCCTTTGACCAACCTAACTATGACGACGTGAAAGATCCGACTTCGCAGGCCGGAATCACCTGTACGGCATGCCACGCGATCACCAACGTCGGCGGCGACCCGCACGACAAACGATACGTCGGTAACGGAAACTATGTGATCGAAGAACCGATTCAGTATCCGTTCACATTCAGCAAGTCTCCGATCCTGCAAAGCGTGAACGAACTCTTAGTGAAGGCCAAACCGACCTTCCACAAGCAAACCTTCCTCAAGCCATTCCACAAGACCGCCGAGTTCTGCAGCACTTGTCACAAAGTTCATTTGCCGAAGGATGTCACCAATTACAAAGACTTTGTGCGCGGGCAGAATCATTACGATCCGTATCTACTGAGCGGCGTGTCGGGCCACGGGGCGCAGAGCTTCTACTATCCGCCGATTGCTCAGACCAATTGCAACGGTTGCCATATGCCGCAGGTCGCTTCCGATGACTTCGGGGCGCGCTTCAACGGCGAGCTCGGCAAGATGGCCGTGCATGATCACTTCTTCCCCGGCGCGAACACCGCATTACCGTTCTGGCGCGGCGAAGACGACTACGTCGAAAAAGCCGCTCAATTACTGAAGGGCACGACGCGTGTCGATATCTTCGGTATTCGCGAAGGAGGAATGATCGAAGGCGAACTGAAAGCGCCGCTGGCTGAGAAGCTCCCTGCACTCAAAGCCGGCGATCGCTACTTGATCGAAACCGTCATTCGCACTCTCAAGCTCGGGCACCCGCTGACTCAAGGCACAGTCGACTCGAATGAACTGTGGGTCGACATCACCGTCAAGTGCGGCGATCGCGTCATTGGTCGCAGCGGCGGGATGGACGACAAGAACGAAGTCGATCCGTGGTCGCACTTCATCAATGTCTTCATGCTCGATCGCAAAGGAAATCGTATCGCGCGCCGCAACGCGCAAGACATTTTCGTTCCGCTGTACAACCATCAGATCCCGCCCGGAGCAGGACAAACGATTCACTACGGCCTGAGCGTTCCGGAGTGGGCTGAGCAACCGATCGAGATTATTGCCGAACTGAAGTATCGCAAGTTCGACAAGGGCTATCTCGACTTCATGCACAGTTCAGTCAAACCGGGCGACAATGCGTTCCGAGGACAAGGGCCGTCCGGTACGACACCGAATCCGCTTCCCGTAACCGTGATGTCGAAAGATCGCGTGGTTCTGCCTATCATTAAGAAAGACGGAACGTTGGTCGCTGTCGACCCGGCGATCAACAAGGACCGCAAAGTTCCCGCCGAATGGGAACGCTGGAACGATTACGGCATCGGCATGCTGCTCGCCGGCAACTCGCAATTGCTCCAAGCCGGCGAAGCCTTCAAGCAAGTGGAGAAGCTCGGTCGTTGGGACGGTCCGGTGAATCTCGGTCGCGTACTGTTTGCCGAAGGAGATTTGGACGGAGCCACCGAAGCGCTGCTCCGCGCCGGCAACATGGACCCGCCTCCGCCTGAATGGACAGCAGCCTGGCTCAGCGGCGAAATCAATCGCCAGCAAGGCTACTTGAAGGAAGCAGCCGACAACTTCCGTAAGGTGCTATACGACGATACCCAGGAACGACGCAATCGGAAGTTTGATTTCAGCCTCGATTTCCGCGTCCGCAATCAGTTAGGCCTGACGCTGCTCGACCTAGCCGAACAGTCTGCCGCGCGTGGTGATAAGGCGGATGCAGATGCCTATCTGAAACAGGCAGAGAACGAAGTCCTGCAAGTGCTCAAGACCGATTCGGAAGACCTGACGGCGCATGCCAGCCTAGCGGTCATTTATCGCCTGTTGGGTGATAAAGAAAAGGCGCAGCATCATCACGAGCTGCATCTGAAATACAAGCCCGATGATAATGCCATCGATGTCGCCCGCCCGATCGCCCGGCGTCAGTATCCCGCCGCCAATCACGCGGCTGAGCAACTGGTCGTCTATTCGCTGCATCGAATCGGCGCTTATGCGCTTCCGGCTGAATCGCAACTCGCCGACCCTCAGCCCGAGTCGACCGGTCCCGGAGACAAAGCGGCTCAACAATCGCCGGCAGATAGCAAGAGTGCAGAAGCAACCTCCGTCCCCGCACCTGTGCCCGTTACTTCTGATTTAAAACCGCAATCGACTTCAACGCTCGTTTCCGCTGAACAGTAAAGCGACCGGTTTCGCTGAACCATCCACTTGATCCCGAGAAAGCCCTCTTCGATGAATAAGCAGAACCGACCGGCAGTCGATGACGAGTATGAAGAAGATCGCGAACAGGATGACGCGGTCATCGGCAAAGCGTTGCTCGGTTCCGCCGCTCTGTTGGCTGCAGCCGTTGTGTTCGGTGGAATTATCTACGGGATCGTTCTGTTCAATCGCAAGCCGAAAGAAGAGCGACGCACGGACGTCGTACTGCCTACGCAGCGAGACACGAAGGCCATCGAAAAGCCGCTCATTCCGTTTACCGACATCACGAAAGAAAGCGGTATCACGTGGAAGCACACCAACGGCATGGAGGGCGAAAAGCTGCTGCCTGAAACGATGGGAGGCGGCGTCGCTGTGTTCGATTACGACAAGGACGGCGATGAAGACTTGCTCTTCGTCGGCAGTTCATCATGGCCATGGGCAAAGGCGCCTGTTGCCGAGCCTCATACTTTGTGTCTATATGCAAACGATGGGGCTGGACACTTTCAAGATGTAACGGCAGCCGCCGGACTGAGCGAGTCGTGGTATGCGATGGGACCTTGTGTCGGCGACTATGACAACGACGGCTATCCGGACTTGTTGGTCACCGGTGTAGGTGGCAGCAGGTTGTATCACAACGAAGCCGGCAAGTTTAAGAATGTGACGGCGGAAGCGGGCATCGCCGGTACCGACAAAGACTGGACCACCAGCGCCGTTTGGTTCGACTACGACAACGATTCGAAGCTCGATCTGTTCGTCTGCAACTACGTGACATGGAATCGCGACCTCGACCTGTCCCTCGGCTTCTCCTTAACAGGCATCGGGCGAGCCTATGGGCAACCGACGACATTCAATGGCACCTTCTCGTATCTGTTTCACAATGAAGGAAACGGTAAGTTCAAAGATGTGTCGGAGACTGCAGGCATTCACATCCGCAATGAAAATACGCCTGTGGCCGAAGGAAAAGGACTGGGCGTTGCCGCCATCGATACGAATCACGACGGGTGGTTGGACTTGGTGGTCGCTAACGACACGGTTCGCAACTACCTATTTCAAAACAATAAAGACGGCACGTTCACGGAAGTCGGTCAACCGATGGGCCTCGCCTACGATCGTAACGGACTTGCAACCGGTGCGATGGGAATTGACTCGGCATGCTTCCGTAATACTGACGAGATGGCGATTGCCATCGGTAACTTCGCCAACGAGCCCTGTTCGTTGTACGTCTCTAAAGGTTCTGCTGCCGCAGATATCTCTTTCTTCGACAGTGCCATGACCACCGGCTTGGGACCGGCGACGCGACTGAATCTGACCTTTGGAATGTTCTTCGCCGATTTGGATCTCGATGGCCGTCAGGACATCGTGTGCGCGAACGGTCACTTGGAAGCGGAGATCAACAAAGTCCAAGCCAGCCAAACCTACGCGCAGCCGCCTCAGTTCTTTTGGAATGCAGGTACCAAGGGAGGCACCGAGCTGGTGCGATTGGAAGCAGCCGAAGTCGGCGAAGCCGCGTTGAAGCCGATGGTCGGTCGCGCTGCGGCCTTCGGCGACATCGACGGTGACGGCGATATCGATGTCATCCTCGTCGCCAATGGCGGCGAGCCGCGCGTGCTGCGCAACGATCAGCAATTGAAACACCATTGGTTGCGCATTCGAGTGGAAAGCGATCAAGGGAACCGCGATGCAATCGGAGCAGTGATCCAGATCGATTCCAAAGCCGGCAAGCAAACACGCTGCGTGACCACGACTCGCAGCTATCTCAGCCAATGCGAACTACCGCAAACATTCGGCTTGGGCGAAAGCGATACTGCGGTTGATGTCACGATCACGTGGCCCGGCGGTAAGGCAGAACAACGAAAAGGGTTGACCGTCGACACACTGCACGTCATCAAGCACGGCCAACCCTGATTTCAATTTGGGTTGATTGCCCGGCGAACATCGTTTGATCGATTGCCCGAAATTCGGAATGAGTAAAACACCTCACGCCGATCGTTCATTGATCGCTCGCCGGTCGATTCACCTCCATCTCTTCACCGCCGACGGATTCGGCACGAGCCTTGCCTCTCTTCGATCACGTCAAATCGCCCAAGGGTGTAAGTTCGTTGACTTGATCGTGGAGAAGAATGATGAAGAAGACAATTGCCGCGTGGATTGTGTCGGCATGTGTATTGGGGACCAGTGTTAGTGCGTATGCACAAGGACTCGGTGGTGCGCTCAGCGGTGCGGCAGGCGCAGCCGGTCAAGCGGCCTCCGGATTGAGCAGCGGTGCGGGTCAAACAGCGACATCGGCTGCCGGACAAGTCGGTTCGCAAGCGGGACAAGCTGCCACTCAAGCCGCAGGCCAAGCACCGCTCAGCGCATCTGGCACGACAGGCGTGAACGCGTCAGCCAGTCAATCGGCCGGTGGCCAAACATCCGGCCTTGGCACTGGACTAAGCGGCACGGCAGGGGCTGTTTCGGGCTCAGGCAATACACAAGCCGATGCAGCAGCTCGACTCAATGCCGGCGGACAGCTCAGTGGTTCCAATCTCAACGGAGCGATCACGAACGGTCAAACCGGTTCGGCTTCTGCGACTTCTCCCGGCGTCAACGGTTCGGGGGCTCTGTCGGGATCGGCAAGCCAATCGACGAACGTTACCGGCGGTTTGAACACGAACCCTCCATCGACTAATCCGGCAGGCGTCGGGGCAAATGCACAAGGCAATGTCGGTGCCGGACTTAACGCCGGAGTGAGCAGTGCGATCGATAACAATGCGAACGCCGCACAGAACTCGAACAGTGTAAGCGCAGATGGTTCTCAGGATGTCAACGCGCAAGGCACTACCTCCGCAAACGGATCGCAAGGTCAAATGCGTCCGACGCTCGGGATCACCATGAACCCACGAGTCTCGGGTGTAGTGGTAAGTCAGATCATGCCCGGTAGTGCGGCACAGAAGGCCGGTCTGCAAGTCGGCGATCAAATCCTGTCGGTCAACGGCCAAGCCGTGAACGATCCGAACAGCATGATTCAATTGATCGGTCAATCCAATGTGAATCAGGATGTGAACGTTCAATATCGTCGTAACGGTCAGATCGTGACCAGCCAAGTGCGTTTGATTAACGCTCCGGTCAATGCCTATGCTCAATCCGCGTGGGGTTCGGCCGGAACCTGGAACGGCGGCGGAGCTTGGGGTGCACCCGGCTTCTACGGCAGCAGTGCGTGGCAGGGACAACCCGCTTACTACGGAGTGCAGCCCGCTTACGGCTCGGGTTTCGTGCAGAACTCCGGGTATAGCAACTTCCAAGGTCAATCGGGCGTGACCCAAGTCGATCAAGCACAGTATCGAGCCGGCTACAACGGCAACGATCTCGATGCAAAGCTCGACCAGATTCAGCGCATGCTGGACGAAGTTCGTCAGCAACTGCGTCAAGGTGCACCGAGCCAACAATAGGCTCGTCGGCAATGAAAGACCAATGACCGTAGTGCGACAATGAAGTCGGCGCAAACGTGGAGAGCCTCATGCCCAGCATGGGGCTCTTGCGTTTTGGTGAGTGAGGTTATTTCATCTCGTGACGAGACTCCAGCCTCGTCACGCACTGCCGGCAAGGCTCCAGCCTTGCCTTCCTGCAGCACGATTTAGATCACTCGTTACCGTTCATGGAGCTGGTGGTTCTAACTTGGTTAGGATCAATTGGGAAAATTGATCTACAACGAAGAGCGATCTACGCAATCCTCAGCGGCTTGCGCGGCGGACTGCTTCTTCGTATAGATGGCGAGCAGATCGACCGCTGATCGTCTCGCGGCTGAGCAGTTCTGCGGCGATACTTTCGAGAGCCAATTTGCACTCTTCATCTTCGAGTATGTTCTCAGCCTTATTTAAAGCTCGCTTCACTACTCGTCGGATCTGGTCTTCGCTCCCTGCCCGAGAAGCGGCGAGACCGGCCACGGCATTCAAGTCGTATGCTGCTCCTTGCTTACAGTAACGCCCTGTGACTTGCGACTCTGCGGCCATACCGGCCAGCAGAATCAACATGTCGTCTTCAAGCTCATCTTTACTCGGCTTGAAGCGCCCCTTCTGAATCTTGCACATCCCGAGCGTCGCGGGTCCGTAAGGAATCTTACCCGGCGCGATCGTTACTTTCTCGAGCGGTCGGCCGAGAGCCAAAGCCATGACCGCATGGCCCGCTTCGTGATACGCCGTCGCGCGACGATCGTGCTCGTTCGGATCGGATTGCCGATTCTCTTCCGCTTGCGTCATAACCGAATTTATCCAGGCGGTAGATCGGGCAACGAGTCGGTTTGAGCAGCACTGTTATCGCGAGCCTTTCGCTCATCGGCTTTGCGAGCTCGCGCCAAGCAGCGATCAAAGGCGGCCGCAAACTCTTTCTTATTCCGTTCGTCGTACGGTCGAGCTCCGCGAATTGTTTCACCGGCTCCTCGCAGATCATCCATGAAGTTGCGGACGCTCAATCGTGAAGCGATGTTCTGCGGCGAATACTCTTCGCCGCGTGGATCGATGACGAAGACTTGTTTCTCCACCAGGGCCGCAGCCAGCGGAATGTCGGCCGTCACTGCGATGTCGAATGCTTCGGCGTGATCGGCGATGTACCGATCTGCAATGTTGGCCCCTTCCGAAACCGTGACCGCCGATACGCTAGGTGCATTCAGCGGTAGAGGTACGGAAGAGTTCGCCACTAAGATGGTCGTGATGTTCAAACGGCGTGCGGCCCGAAAGATGATTTCCTTCGCGTCGCGAGGAGCAGCGTCGGCATCGATCCAAATCTTCACGCCTGAGGTTCACTCCGATTCGTCGGACAAGTCGCCTTCGGTGATCATACGGAAACCGCGGCGAGCCAACATATCGAGTGCGCCGTCGATATCGTCGACCATGATCGCCACCGCCGGTGCGCCGCGGGGACGCAGCATCAACGGATAAGCTTGAATGATGTTGATCTCCGCCTGCAACAGCGCAGCGCAGATTTGCAGCAGCGGTTGGCTGCCTTCGGGAAGTTCGAGCCCGATCAGATCGCTTTCGATCATCGCCAGGCCGGCACGCTCGAGGATCTCGCGACCGCGTTCCGGATTGCTCACCAGAAAACGCACGAACGCGCACTCCGCGGAATCGTTAATGGACAGTGCGACAATCCGGATCCCGGTACCTTCGAATCGGCGCACCATTTCCAACAGTTGGCCGACTCGGTTTTCGAGAAAGACGGTAAACTGTCGAATGGTTGGATAATTGCGTCCGCGGGCCGTCTTGTAGTCCGTTGCGGCTCCCTCGCCTGCACTCATGTCTGTGGTTCGCAATAGAAAAAGGAATCGAGAAATCGAGCCGCCCATCGATCTTCGACGGGCGAACATTAGCTTGCCGAAAACGCCTTAATCGTAAGGGAATCCCCCCTTCACGTCGAGTAGTTCAGGAGTCTGCGCTGTCATGACGATCCAGCACACAATGGAAATCCGGGTCCGTTACCACGAAACCGACGGGCAAGGCCGAGTGCATCATGCGCAGTACCTGAACTATTTTGAGCGAGGGCGTGTCGAACTGCTGCGATCCATCGGTCACTCGTATCGGAACTTGGAAGCGGGTGGTCTGATGTTGGTCGTGTCCGAAATGAAAGTAAAATACATCGGTGCCGCCGAGTTCGATGATTTGCTCAGTCTCACGACGCGCGTCGTCGACGCTCGAGGTGCCCGCATCCATCACCAATATCGACTTGTCCGCAGCGTTGATGATGCATTAATAGTCGAAGGCGACAGCCAGATCGCCTGCATCGATCGCTCCGGGAAAGTTCGACGACTTCCCGACTATTTGCGTGTCACTTAGCCGCAACGCACTGGAATCGATCTTTTCCTTTCACTCGCTCTCTTCTTTTCACGCGTCGGCCACATCGTCTTTTTCCGTTACTCCTCGTTTTTCTGCGCAGACTCACCGCGAGATTCCCACTGTCGACAGCGATCAGCGTCCTAGCCGTTCGCTGAATCCGACGGTTCCTTGTCGTCAACCGAGGTCGAGAGGTGCATCATGACGGAATTGCTGTTTGAAAGCCCCGTAACCGTCGGCGTTGCGGGTGGGTTCTTCACAGTTGTTGCGCTCGTGCTTTGGGTCCAAGCGGGTTATCGCGCGGCACTCTTTACCGGCGTCGGCATGGCGGTCCTGACCGTCATCGGTCTGCTGCTGAGCACTTTCGTCATGACCGACCGCGAACAAATCGAGCAAACGCTGTACGCGATCGCCGATCATGTTGAACACAACCGAATCGATGAAGCGGTGAACTACGTCGACCCGAACACGCGAGCCATGGTCGACCGAGTGCGGGGAGAATTCCGTTCTTACAAGTTTCAAGAAGCTCGCATCACCGGCATCAGGAACATCGAGGTCAACCACAAGACCAAGCCGGTATCGGCAGTGGCCGAGTTCAACGTCGCTGTTTCTCTCGAATTAGCAGGTCAACCTTATCGAGGCGTCCGGCGGTTCGTGCGACTCTACTTCTTCCAAAAGAACGGCAAGTGGTTGGTGAACAACTACGAGCACTTCGAACCGACTGCCGGATTTCGCGAATCTACGCCGCCGCCGAAACTCTGATCGCCCTCAGTTCACTGAGTCCGTACCAATCTCCGTTGCTCCGGTGTCAGCGACCATCTTCGCCGTAAATCAGGTCGTAAGAACGGAATAGGCGGATGGAAGCGATCCGGGTATATTTTCGGCTTCGGAAACCGAGGGTTCTTCGTGTTTGAGCGCAGAAACCGTGCACCTTCTGTCCGGATTGCGTGTCTGCACTGCGGTTCCGTTAGGTACGGGTTCCGCACGGTAGGCGGCAACTGACTCATGAACCGAACAAAAATCCGCAAGACTTGCCGCATGCTCCTGAAACAGGGACATCCACGCAGCCGTCGCGGTGTGAGCTTATTGAAAACGCCAAGGAACGACGATGAAAACGGACGAATTACGCGAGAAATACCTGTCCTTCTTTCAGTCCAAGGGACACAGTCGGCAGCCCAGCGATGTGCTGGTCCCGACATGGGATCCGTCGGTCCTCTTCACTCCGGCCGGCATGAATCCGTTCAAAGATCACTTCCTCGGCAAGGTGAAACTCGAGTTCACCCGTGCGACGACTTGCCAGAAGTGCCTTCGCACGGGCGATATCGATAACGTCGGCCGTACGGCTTATCACCACACGTTCTTCGAGATGCTTGGGAACTTCAGCTTTGGCGACTACTTCAAGTCCGAGGCTATCTCTTGGGCTTGGGAGTTTCTGACTGCCAAGCAATGGCTGAACATCGATCCGAATCGACTAACCGTCACCGTATACAAAGACGATGACGAAGCCGCCAACTATTGGCACGAGAAGATCGGTCTTCCGTTCTCGCGCATCTCGCGCATGGAAGAAGATGAAAACTTCTGGCCGGCCAGCGCACCCAGCCAAGGGCCCGATGGTGTCTGCGGCCCGTGCAGCGAAATCTACTACCAACTCGACAACGGTAAGACGGTTGAGATTTGGAACTTGGTCTTCACGCAGTTCAATCGCGTCGGCGCACCGCCGAACAACTTGCGACCGCTGCCGAGCAAGAACATCGATACCGGTATGGGATTGGAACGTACGGCCAGCGTGCTGCAGAACGTGCCGACGAATTTCCATATCGACATTCTGTTCCCGATCGTTCAAGCCGCAGCCGAAGTCTGCTCGGTACGCTACGAATACGAGAGCGACAACGGTCGGCGTCTGCGACGTATCACCGACCACGTTCGAGCTTGTACGTTCGCGATTCACGAGAACGTCATACCGGGTCCGAAGAAGGCTCGGTATGTTATCAAGCGCTTGCTGCGTCGCGCGGTGCTCGACGGCCATCAACTGGGCCTCCGCGCTCCGTTCATGTATCAACTCGTGCCGGTCGTGGCTGACATCATGAAGTCGGTCTATCCCGAACTCACCGAGACCGTGGCTCGTGTTTCCTCCGTGATCGAACGCGAAGAACGAGAGTTCTTTTCCACGATCGATGCCGGTCTGGAGCGCATTAACGGGGTATTCGAATCGATGACGGCTGACGGCAGCGTGATGGTCGACGGTCGAGAAGCTGCCGGTCTTTACCAAACCTACGGCGTGCCGCCGGAACTCTTCCAAACGATCGCCGCTGAAAAGAACTTTACGTTCGACTGGGACGGCTACAAGGCGGCAATGCACGATCACGAAATCATCTCGGGTGGTGACCAGCGCGAGCTGTTCCAAACCGGCCCGATCGAACAACTGAAAGAGACTCTGCTCCGAACAGACTTCCTAGGTTACGAAAGCGATGAAGCTGCTGTCGAAGTCAAAGGCATCATCGTAGGTCTCCCGAAAGAGGACCGATTGGTCCCGCGACTATCCGCAAGCGGCGCGGCTGATCAACCGCTGCGCGTCGTTCTCGATCGTTCGCCGTTCTATGCAGAAGGGGGCGGACAAGTCGGTGACCAAGGAGTCCTCGTAGCAGGCGATACCAAGTTCGAAGTCACCGACACTCAGCGAGCCGGCGAACTGATCGTTCATCACGGCCGACTGCTCAGCGGTGAACTCAAAGAAGGCTTGAAGGTCACTGCCATCGTCGACAAGTCGCGACGGCAAGCCATCCGCCGCGCTCACTCGGCAACTCACATCCTGCATCATGCGTTGCAGAAGATCATCGGCGGCCATGCTCAGCAACAAGGCAGCAAGGTCGACGCCGACTGGTTGCGATTTGACTTTACGAATCAAAACGGACTGAGCGATGAACAGATCGATCAGATCGAAGGCATCGTGGCCGAACGAGTGAAAGAAGCCGCACCGGTTTCATGGAAACTCGTTCCTCTTTCCGAAGCACGCAAAGCCGGCGCGATGATGCTGTTCGGTGAGAAGTATCCCGACCCGGTGCGCATGGTCAGCATGGGCGAGTTCTCGAAAGAGCTCTGCGGGGGAACTCACTTGACCGGTACCGATCAAGTGCTGGAATTCGAAGTCATCGCCGAAGAAAGCGTCTCGGCCGGCACGCGCCGCGTCGTGGCTCTGACCGGTGAACGCGCGGCAGAACATCGCAAACAAGTTCACGAGATCCTCGCCGGTGCCGGTGCGGCACTGGGTTGTGATGTGCTCGGAGTAGCGGAGCGAGCCAAGGCGCTGATGCAACGCGTTCGCAACTTGAAGAAGCAAGTAAGCGGCGGTGGCACGACGGAACCGACGACTGCATCGACTTCGCGACCGAAAGGAAGCGGCTATGCGGAACAACGATCCGTGCTGCGCGATGCTTCGAGGACTCTCAACGTAGCGCCGCAGGAAATCCTGACTCGACTCAAGTCGCTGCAGGAAGAAGCTGCTCGATTGACGGAACAGCTCGGTCGCATTTCGCAGACCGGCGATGTTTCGGCCGATTCGTTGCTGAATCAAGCTGAACAAGTCGCCGACACATCGGTCATCGTCGTCGAAACCAGCGGCGCGACACCGAACCTAATGCGTCAGTGGATCGACCAGATCCGAAAACAAAGCGAAACTCCGGTCGCTGTACTGCTGGCCAGCCGCGAAGGGGACGACAAGGTCCTGCTGGTGGCCGGCGTGAGCCGTAGCCTAGTTGAGCGCGGCGTCAGTGCCGGCGCTTGGATCAGCAAAGTGGCTCCCGTGGTAGGCGGAGGCGGGGGCGGCAAACCCGATCTGGCCCAAGCAGGCGGTAAGCAACCGGAAAACTTGCCGAAAGCCATGGAAACGGCCAAGTCGGCGATCCGCGAGCTACTCGGATAGAGAAACGCAATCAGTCCACATCATCGGTTCGACCGCATCTCTTTTGATCGGAGGGCCGCTGATTGCGCACTGATTACGAGACATGTTCGGTCGAGCCGCCGCTGCGCTCTTTGCAAGGCGGCTCGATCGGTTACGATATTGACCTGAATTTTTAGGGCGAAAAGTCCGAAAACCGACACATTGCCGACCTGTTACGGCAACCGGAAAGTCCGGCAACCAGAGAAAAGTTTGAGGGTAACCGCATGAGTATCGAGCGTTCGCGTGAACTTCGTCGTCGCCGTCATCGTCGAGCCAAGATTGCTTTGTTGAGCAAGAAAGCGGCCAAGGCATCGAAAGCCGAAAAGGCAACCATCGTGGAAAAGATCCGTAAACTGACCCCCGGTGCCGATGAAGTGATCCAGCGTCTGGGTCTAAACGGCTAGCGACCTGCGGTCGGCTACTGATGACTTCACCCGCCGACCAACGCCGTTAGAATGACCTAGACGATACAAGCCGATAGTTCGATCGCGCAAGATAGAGTCGCGAGAGCAACGCGATTGCCGATCGATCCCTCTCTTTGAACGAAAACATTTTTCGGAGCCGCCGTGATGGGTGCCAATACGCTTGAAATCACTGATGACAACTTCCAGTCCGAAGTCGTGAATTCCGACGCGGCTGTGCTGGTCGACTTCTGGGCACCTTGGTGCGGACCGTGCCGTCAAATCGCTCCGCTGATCGATCAACTTGCCGACGAATATGCCGGCAGCGTGAAGATCGGCAAGCTGAACATCGACGAGAATCCGCAAGTCACTCAGCAATTCGGCATCCAGAGCATTCCGACGCTGATGATCTTCAAAGGCGGAGAAGTCACCGAGCGTTTCGTCGGAGTGCCCCCGCGAGCTCGCTTGACCGATGCCTTGGAAAACGCCAAGGCCTAGTGATGCAACCATGCGGATGTAACGCAGCCCACGGCTGAGTTGCAACGCTCACGAGATTACCAATCACATGAACCGGTGAGTCCAAAGTTTGGGCTCACCGGTTTTTTCGTGGAACCTTCGATTCGCCTTTGATTGTGGTCCAGGGCGTAGTGGGGACTGCGGGGGTGTCTTACAATTCGAGCGATTCAAAGAATCAGCCGGGATCATCTCTCCAAGTCAACCTGCCGACTTTATTTTGAACCTCGACGGAAGTTTGCCTCACATGAACCAAGACTGGAACGCACTGGTCGAAGACACTTACGCTGAAGCTTTTCGCAGCTTGTACGCCGAGATATTGATCACAGCCCGAGACCGCGAGTGGCTCGACCATTGCCTGCACGCCGTAACGGGACACGCGACCAGCACGATCATGTGCGACAGCGAAGTCGGAACGGCTCAAATCCTCGACGGCTCCAGTCCCGGTCAGGAAACTCCGGACGGACGTATCGGTGCGGTCGTGCAAGTCCACGTTCCTCGCTTTCGAAAAGACCGAGTCGAACACTTGGAACGAGTCCTGCTGGCGCGCATCAGCCAAAACGTACTGACCTGCCCGACGGCTCGCTGCTTTAATCGCTTGGATACCGACCCTTACTACAAACTGGGACGCAAGGTGGCTCTGTTCGGTGACGGACATCAGTTTCGCGACAAGCGATATGGCACCGCAGGCTGGGTCGTGCCGACGATGGGCGGCGAGTTTTACTTGACGCGCCGATTCGGATTCCGCGACGGCATTATGGGAGGCAACTTGTGGTTCATGGGAACGACCGAGGATGCAGCCATCGAAGCTGCCAAGCGAGCTGCTGCCGGTGCCGCCACGACCGGCGAATGCGTACTCACCTTTCCTGGCGGCGTTGCAGCCAGCGCATCGAAAGCCGGCAGTCGCTACAGCTTTCTGATCGCCAGCACGTTTGCCGAATATTGTCCGACACTCAAAACCAAACTCGGTGCCGCATCACGCGTCCCGGACGGAGTTACCTCGATCATGGAGATCGTCATCAACGGCAGTAGCCTGCCGGCCGTCGCCAAAGCCACCTATGCCGCGATCGAAGCCTGCATGGGAACGCCGGGCTTGGTCCGCATTACAGCAGGCAACTACGGCGGTCGACTAGGCAAGAGCTTTATCTACTTGCATCCCGACAAAGCTCCCGCAGCCTAGTTCGACTTCGATTAATCTGATTCGTTCGCAATAGCGACCGTTGCACTCGGAACCATTCCGAACCTCCGCACGAAACACCATCCGACCACTGAACCGATCAGTCGTCGAGATCACCGACAGTGAGGCAAAGAGAACATGGCAATCACCTCGATTTGCGCAGGTTGCGGACAAACGCTTGCAGTAGCCGATGAATTCGCCGGCCGTTTGGCGCGTTGCCCTCAGTGCAGTCAGGTGTATACGGTTCCGGTGCCGAGTGCACCGAGTGCGCCCCCCGCCGATGCTTCGGCACCGAACGCAGGAGATTCCGCGCCTCGTTCGGACAACCAGATTGACTCAACACCACCAGCCGCTCCGCTGTCCGGCCCAGGATCGCTCTCCGCCTTTCCCCCTTCGCAGCCTGCGCTTCCACCGGGCTACGGGAACGTGAGCGCACCGAACTCACCTTGGCCGGCAACTCCACCCGCTGTACCAAACACACCCGGATCCGACAGCAACGTAGACTCGAGTGCAACGGAACAGTATTGGATGCGGTCAGGAGTCGGGGCCGAGTACGGTCCGGCCGACGAAGCCACCTTGCGACGCTGGTTCGCAGAAGGACGAGTCGGAGCCGATTACTTGATCCGACAAGGCGAGTTCGGTTTGTGGCGGCCGGCTGCCGACTGGGAAGCTCAACTAGGCCTGCGAACATCCGGTGCGGTGCCGGCAAGTTCTCCGTCGCCATATGCGTCACCCGTCAGTACGAATCCGTTCGCAGCTCCGCCGTCAGCCGGCATGCCGATGGGTTCTATGCCCCAAGCGCGTGCACCGTCGACACGCTGGGCCAAATCGGATCAAAGCGGCCTCGTTCTGGCGATGGGTATCTTGGCTTGGGTGACCTGCCCCTTCTGCTTTCCAGGTTTCATCTGCGGCATCATCGCTTGGGTCATCGGGCGACAGAGCATCCAAGACGTTCAGAATGGATTGGCGAACCCGAAGAACTTGAGCATGCTGCAGGTCGGTTACTATCTCGGCATGATCAACGTCATCATGTCGATCGTCTTGTTCGGCTTGTGGCTGACGATGGCTGTGTTCTCAGCCTTGGCCGGCAATTTGTAAGCGTGATCCGAACAGACTGTCCAGCCGGCTATGTAGCATTACCACGAAGCACACGAAGAGCACGAAGGACTAAAATTCGATTCTTCGTGCTCTTCGTGTACTTCGTGGTTCCCTCCGCAATTCCGACGTAGGCCATTGACATTAGAATGTCGCGACGTCGGTATGAGAAAAATGCTTCAGAGATCGAAAGGCAAGGCTGTGCCGTATTGTTTCGGTGTTCACATGTCCGTCGCGGGCGGACTGCATACAGGGATCGAACGAGCCGTGGCGGCTCAGTGCGACTGCGTGCAGATCTTTACGAAGAACAATAACCAATGGCAGTGCCCGCCTCTGACGGACGAAGCCGTGAAGCTGTTCCGCGATGCTTATCAAGCGTCCGGACTGAAGTGCGCGATCGCTCATACTTCGTACCTGATCAATGTCGCTTCACCTGACCCCGCGATGTGGCAGAAGTCGATCGACGCGCTGATCGTCGAATGGCAGCGAGCCGAACGCTTGGGACTATCCGGACTAGTGATGCACCCCGGCGCACATTTGACTCGGACACCCGAGGAAGGTCTAGCCGCCATCGTCACAGCAAGTCGCCGCGCGGCTGACGAAGTCAAACCGAAGACATGTCGCTTGCTATTCGAGAACACGGCCGGACAAGGCTCCTGCCTCGGCTGGAAGTTCTCACAGCTCGGCTATCTGCTTCGTGAACTCGATTCACCGCAGCAGTTCGGCATCTGTTTCGACACATGCCACGCGTTAGCAGCCGGTTACGACCTAACGACGGCGGATGGACTGAAATCCATGATTGCGGAGTTCGAAAGCGAGATCGGCTTTGCAAATTTGCACGCGATCCATATCAACGACAGCAAGAAGGGCTGCGGTTCGCGAGTCGATCGGCACGAGCATATCGGGCTGGGAGCCATCGGTGAGGAAGCTTTCAAACGCTTTCTGAAAGCCAAGCAATTCAAGAATGTGCCGATGTTCCTGGAGACGGCAAAGGAGCAGGACGAAGCCGGCGTGGAGTGGGACTTGAAGAACTTGGCCACTTTACGGCGACTTGCCGGAACCAGCAGTGAGCCGGCGTTGTCTCCACAGACGAATTGATTACAATCTTCGATTCACCATGAGCCTTGGAGAGCCGTCGGCCGCCACCCCAAACTAAGGGCCGACGACCAGTTCGATATCGATCTCCGGAGGAATGATTCATTCCCGTGGAATTCGCGTCGGACACTCTCGAAGAGCATCAGGACGGGGCGTAGCGCAGCCTGGATTAGCGCGCTACCTTGGGGTGGTAGAGGTCGTGGGTTCGAATCCCGCCGCCCCGATTTTTTCGGCCCTGTGGCCGAAAAAATAGAGAGTAGAGAAGAGAAAGTAGAGCAGTAGAGGGCTCGTGCCCGAGAGAACATTCTCGGCCGCAAATCCTCGCTACGACTCTAGTTTCTCTTTTCTATTCGCGCTACTCTCTACGGTACTACTTTCTCGCTCCTCATCTGCGTGCCTTATAATCACGAGCGACCGAATTGGAGCGATAGAACGTGCGTGCGGATCTTCCTTACACGACCGATACATCTGCTGAAGCGCACGAAGTCCAACTGCAGCTCATCCGAAGCTTCCCGCCGGTTCGCAATGCAGAACGAGCGCTACGCTTGTCGCGTCAAGTAAAGAACATGGCATTGGCATCGATCCGGCGCGTCCATCCCGACAAGAGCGATGTCGAGATTCGACTCTTGTTCATCGAACAAGCCTACGGAAAGGAGCTGGCCAATGGCGTGCGCGAGACATCGGCAGGAGGACACTCAATCGTGACCGGCAACGATGATCTCATACCGGCCCTCAGTCCAGTCGTTGCCGCATTCCGTGAACTGAACGTCTCATTTTACATAGGAGGAAGCGTTGCAAGTTCCTATCACGGCGCGGCTCGCAGCACCGTCGATGTGGACGTGATATGCGATCTCAAGCGGTCTCAGGTGGATCGATTCGTGACGATCCTCGGCGATGAATTCTACAGCAGCCCTTCAGCAATCCTGAGTGCGATCGATCGCAAGAGCTGCTTCAACCTCATCCACCTCACCTCATCCTTCAAGGTCGATGTCTTCATTCTGCGAGAGCGACCATTCGACATCGGCTGCATGCGTCGAGCCCAACTCGGACAACTCAGCAGTGACTCCGAACTGAGAGTCCCCATTGCGACGCCCGAAGACATGATCATCGCCAAGCTCGAATGGTTTCGCGCCACGGGTGAATCGTCAGATCGCCAATGGAACGATGTTACCTGGCTTTGCGAACTCCATGGCCCCAAACTGGATCGCGAGGCGCTGACGCAAGCAGCCGAGTCCGTCGGTGTAAAAGAACTCCTCGTTCGATTGCTCAGTTCTCACGCGTAACGACAACCAACGAAGCGCTTGGGTAGCTGCGGCGCTTCCGTGGTGTTACCGCGGAAGTGACCGAGGAATGTCCCGTTCGGCCGGGTTCCCGATTCGACGAATACCTTGACATCACCAACACTTGCATATACAAACAAATGAGCCCTAGGGAAATTCCATGACCAAACCAGCCACGAGTATAGAGACGATTGCCACGTCCTGCATTGCCGGACGGCTGCGCCTGCTCAATCGGGTCGTGACCAATCTATACGACGAAGCGCTGCGGCCTTTCGGAATCAAGTTGAGCCAAGGCAGTATCCTCGCCGTCACCGCCAAGCTCGGCGTCGCTCGGCCGGCCGAGGTCTGCGAGATATTGGAACTCGACACGTCTACTCTGAGCCGCACCGTGGAGCGAATGGTGTCGAACGGCTGGCTCGAAATCCTTTCAGACGAAGATGGGCGTTCGCACCCTTTCCGGCTTACAAATCAAGGTAAACGCCTGATGGAGAAAGCAATCCCCGCGTGGGAGAAGGCCCAAGCTGAAGCCAAAAAGCTGCTGGGCAACGACGGACAGCGACTGCTCGACGCTGCCGTTAAGCGAGTTAAAACTTCCCAAGGGCGATGAGTTTTTTTGCACAATTAGTTGCATATGCAAGTTTCGGAGACACCATTTTGAACTCCCACGTTCCCAATCTCAACGAAGTCGATCCACCCAGGTTGATGGATGCCGCACGCCTGCGGCAGCTTGCTCTCGACCACGGTGCTGATGACGTCGGGCTGGTCGAGATCGGGCATCCGGCCCTGGATGACCAGCGGGCCGACATATTGAAGTTTTATCCCCGGACGAAAACGTTGCTCGCCATCGTTTGCCGCATGAACCGGGAACCGGTCCGTAATGCTGCCCGCTCCGTGGCGAACCTGGAGTTCCACACCACCGGCGAGGAAGTAAACGATGTGTGCCGAGCCGTAGTTACCGCCCTTGAGCTTGAGGGCATCCCGGCGATCAATCCGCCTATGGGCTTCCCAATGGAGGCCCACCGCTGGCCGGAGAAGATGTGGGTCGTCTCTCATAAGCCCGTTGCGGTCGCTGCCGGCCTCGGCAGGATGGGCATTCATCGAAATGTGATTCATCCCAAGTTCGGCAACTTCATCTTGCTGGGAACCGTGCTGCTCGGCATAGAGGCCGACGACTACGACCTGCCCATCGACTACGACCCATGCCTCTCATGCAAGCTGTGCGTGGCGGCATGTCCCGTTGGGGCCATCGGACCTGACGGCCACTTCGACATGACGTCGTGCTACACCCACAATTACCGGGAGTTCATGGGTGGGTTCGGTGATTTTGTGGAACACGTCGCCGACGCAATGAACGGATTGGAGTTGCGCAAGAAAGTCACTCGGCAAGAAACGGTTTCAACATGGCAGAGCCTTGCCTTCGGACCGAATTACAAGGCAGCGTACTGCCTGTCGGTTTGCCCAGCCGGCGAGGACGTGATTGGGCCGTTCACAGCGGACCGAAAGGGCTTCCTGAACGAGATCGTGAAGCCGCTCCAGGAGAAGGCCGAGACGATCTATGTGGTGCCGAAATCAGACGCGGAGGACTACGTTAAGAAACGGTTCCCGCATAAGTCCGTCAAGAATGTTCGGGGGAGCCTACTGCCCAGCACTATCGACGGATTCCTCAGCGGCATACAGCACACGTTTCAACGGGGTCAGTCCGAAGGATTGAATGGTGTGTTCCACTTCACGTTCACAGGAAATGAATCCAAGACGGCCACGGTAGTCATCCAGGACAAGACCATTCAAGTCACAGACGGCCACGCCGGAACGGCAGACCTGCGGCTTACCGCCGACAGCGAGACGTGGCTGGGCTTCCTGGCAAAAGAGCGCAGTCTGCTGTGGGCGCTTCTTCGCCGAAAGATTCGGATCAAGGGCTCACCGAAGTTGTTGGTCGCCTTCGGTAAATGTTTTCCGTCGTGAACTCACAAGATCAACTGTCGCACAAAGTCAGCACCAATAGCAGGCGATTTGCATTATCGTCTCACTGGAAGCGAAGCCGATTTTGTGGACGTCCGGGAACTCTATTGAAAACGCAATCGGCCATCTGGTCACCCGCCCCGGCAGCACACTACGCTCTGTCTCAAAACATATGGCTGCGTCTCTCGGAGACGCACATTCATCAGCGTTTCGGAGAAACGCTGCTACGTGTGTCATATGTGCAGATCCGCCAATCCTGTGTGGCGAAACGTATAAAAGCAAATAAGATGATTGCCGCGATACGGCTAAATGGCAGTGAACACGAATTACAATGATCGGCTTATTCAAATCTGAACAGGCAGCCAAAGATGTACGTACGACGCGCCCGAAGAAAACAGTTGGCTTTCGAGAGCCTCGAAGACCGCCGACTTCTCGCCAATCTCAGAATCACTAGTGCAACCTTGGCCGACGGTGAGAACAATCCTATTGCGCAGCCGATTGTCGGCCAGATGCTGCGAGTGAAAGTTCTGTTTACGACGGAATCGCTGCCCGCAAACGCAACTTACTCGATCGCATTCAAAGTTCAGGGAGTCACCCTATCGATGTCCGATCGCAACTGGGGTGCAGGACAGAGTAGCGGAAACTGGTACGCATTCAACTCAGGATGGTATGCCGAGTCCAGCGCGCGGCACACAGCAGAGATTCAGCTGGACTCAACGAATACCGTGGACGAGACGTCGGACGCGGACAACTCTTATATGTTCAGCTTCACGCCGGTAACAATTGCTTTGACTGAAAAGTTTACTTGGCCGGAAGTAGGTATAGTCGGTGTCGATCGGCGTCTGATCAGCTATGTTGATCTCGATCCTACTCCTGGGATTCGTGACTATATGGGCGGCAGGGCTTCAAACAATGGCCACAATGCCATTGACACAGGGGCGGTGAGTACATCTGAGATGGATGCCGGCATCGAAATCCTTGCGGCTGCGACTGGAACCGTCATTACTGCGATCGATGGGAACTATGATCGCAACCGGGGAACGCTCGACAATATTGTTCCCGGAGGGGCCCCGAACTATGTTGAAATTGACCATGGTGGAGGTTTGATTACTCGCTACTTTCACATGCGGCGCGACTCAATACGCGTGCGTGTAGGTGATCGAGTTAACCGTGGCGATGTTCTCGGGCTGGAGGGTAGTTCTGGCCAATCAACGGCTAGCCACCTTCACTTTGAAGTTCGATACCGCGGTCTGGCCGTGGAAACATTTCTTGACGCGAATGCATTTTGGGTGACACCATTACCATACGTCATGAATCTTAGGAAAGTGCTAAGCGGCGGGATCTCCAACTATGACACGCAGTATCATCGCGTGGAGGGACCATCGGAAGTCTTGACCTTTAGCCAAGCAGACGGTCAGCATGTATATACGTGGTTCAATGCAATTGGGCTACGATTGAACGATCCCGTTGAGTTTATTTACACGCGGCCCGATAGTAGTCTATACATTCATCAAACATTCACGGTCGACGAAGACAGGGCGTCTTCTTTATCGTGGTCGCACATTTCGTTGCCGAACTTGCCGGACTTGGGAACATGGACGGTAGAGTTCAAAGTCAATGCACAGCTACTGAAAACACTAAGATTTGTCGTTACTCCTGACGGTGCACCTGAAGCGAGAGTCGAAGAATTCGATCCGCAGAGAATTGTACTGGACGAACGGTCAACACCTTTCGATTTCGGGTCAGTGAGCCTAGGCGCGGACATTCCCACTCAGACATTTCGTCTTGTCAATCACGGATCCGCTCCGCTGACCGTCAGTGAGCTGAAAGTGCCCGATGGGTTTACAGTCGTCGACGGCTTGCCGAATACTCTGCCGGCCGGCGCATCTGACCTGTTCACAATCGGCATGTCAACTTTCGCGTCGGGCTACAAGGCAGGAGAGGTGCGCATTCTATCAGATGACGCCGACGAAGCAGAATACAACTTTCCGGTCGAAGGCGTCGTCACCTCAACACAGGCAAAGCTGACCCTGGGGATAGGCGAACGCCGGTCGATTGAAGGGACGCAAGTTATCGCCAATGTCCGTCGAGCAGCTCCAACGGATCAACCGCTCACAGTCACCCTTACCAGCAGCGAAGTTGCGACATTGAGGGTGCCGACAACCATTACGATTCCGGCCGGCTCAGACGGGATCACGTTCTTTCTGGAGACGGTTTCCGACACGGTGATGGAGCCGAAGCGAATTGTGACCGTGTCTGCTACAGCACCGGGCTTTAATCAGGCACTGAACACACTCGATGTAGTTGATAGGCCTGCACTCGCAATATCTTTGGACAGCTCCGAAGTTGATGGGGAGACGGGATCAACAGTTCTGACCGTTACTCGTACTGAAACAGATCTTTGGAAGCCGATTGTCGTCGATCTAGTATCGTCTCACCCGGAAGATCTCGCGATCCCGGCTACATTAACCATTCCTGCAAATTCCCAAGCAGCGACGTTGCGAGTTTCGCCTACACCGGGTCGCCCTACTCAAAGGCCGACAGTTGTTACCTTAACCGCCGCATCAGCAGACTACCAATCGAGCACGACGACGCTCAACATCATTGACAGCAGAAAACTGCAACTGCAACTTGACTCTTCGGTTATTAAAGAGAATGGGGGCGCTGCAACAATGACGATACGGCGAGCGACGCCGAATATTGACAATGCATTGACTGTAAACCTGACCGTGAACGACTCAACAGAAGCCGGGGTTCCGGCTACTGCAATCATTCCGGCAGGTAGCCGAACAGTATCGGTGTTGGTTACCGCGATAGACGATTCCCTACTGGACGGATCACAACTCGTGATATTGACAGCATCCGCTGATCAATACGTCGATAGCTCAATTTCGATGCAAGTTACCGACTTCGAGACTCTCGATTTATTTCTTGATGCGAGTGAAGCCTCCGAGCATGGCGGACTGGTGTCGGCAACGATACGACGAAACAACAGCGACATATTGCGACCGCTGACTGTTCGCATTCGCAGCAGCGATCTGACAGAAGCGAACGTACCGCAGTCAATCGCTATCCCTTCCGGACAAGAATCAGCCAGCTTCACCATCACTTGTGCTGACGATTCGATTCTGGACGGAGTGCAGTATGTGGTAATTGCAGTGCAAGCGGATGGTTACGAGGGTACGGCGGCCACTCTTGCCGTAACAGATGACGAACGTCCGTTTCCTTGGCACAATCCTCGTAACGCACTTGACGTCGACGACAACGGTTTTGTAGTACCCCGCGACGCGTTGGTAATCATCAATTCACTGAACACTGTAGGCCCCAGAAAGCTAACGAACGAGCTGCCTGATCCTTTTCCGGCCCCCGAGTACTACGATACGAACGGTGATGGCTACTTGTCAGCCATCGATGCGTTGCTGGTCATCAACTATCTAAACAAGTCATCGGCAGGAGAAGGTGAGGAGTATTCCGAGGCCGTGGATCTACTCTGCTTTGAAAAACTGAAGAAGAGCCCCTGGTCGTAAGAGAACACAGGGTCTTCCCCCGGGTTGAGTCTTTTTCTCTAAGGGCATAGCTGCATCATGAGTGAGGTTTCGTACGAAAGACGTGCATCGTTCACCCTTTTTGCCAGAGAAAGCAGCCAATGTTTTGGCCAGAGTGTTGCGAGCTGAAGTCTGTTCGCACATGCAATTGCCGTTGTCCATGTGATGTATCGAGTCGTCCGGCAATGCTTATTGTTCACCACGAATGATCTCACCGGTTCATGCAATAACCACCGTAGAGCTTGGGTGACGACCGGAGTTGTGAAGACTGGAGGCGACTCGACCTTTTCGAGGTGGTGCACTTTTGGAAGTTGCTGCTGCATGATTTACATGCCTCGCGTCAGCAAATCCCAACCCCAGATCTCTTGTGTTTGAAACACGGAGGTGAGATTGGAGTTCCGGCTCGCAGAAAAAGACGGCCGTTCATCAAGCAGACATCTGTGCCCTTTGTTAACCCGCGTTATTACCGAAGAGCATCTAGCATCGCGAATCAGTGGTATATCACAACTTTGCGTCTTAGCGTCTTTGCGTGAGACATCAGAAACTACACTTACCAAGCGAAATCCCCGGGTTCGTTTTTTTGCCGGCAGTTTCAGCGCATAGCCCGGGAAGCCAGTTAAGAGCGGGAAGTAAAGGGTGTCTAGATCGCTCTTGGGTTGAAGGATTGGGGACCACTCATTCTCGCTGATCTTCGCTAATGGGTGCGGGTCATTTGATGCGAGGATTGGTAGGCGCTACGCTCGGCATCTCGTGTTGCCCTGTGTTCCGATGGTTGAAATCGCAGTGCTGGGACTCGTGTGGCATCGGTTCGATCCGGAGGCGGCCCTGGCCGTACGGCTTCGCCGTTACGCTCAGGGCGAATGGATTGGAATTTCAAGTTAGCGGCAGTTGGTTGCGATTTGTTAGCGTTAAAGATCGGCGGAGGACAGCCGACCTACACTTTGTAGGACGCTTGTCCTCAAGCGTTCCCGCTTGACGAGCCGATGCGTAAGTGCTTGGATTCGAAGAACGCCGGCCCGATGTGAGTTCCAGTCGCAAATTGGATCTGCGTACAATGATGGCGCGGTGGGTTTGCACGCGTGGCAATGTTTTGGTCGCTTGACACTTGAGCACTTTTCTCTTTGCCTGACTGTGGAATGGTATCCAATTAGATCTGCAACTGCTGAGCAAGCAGTTCTCGATTTTTTTGGAATGAATGGACGGCCGGTAAGGATCGTTGACAGAGAACGCTCGGTAATAGATTGGATATTGGAACCCAAAGTCATCGGCAAGGCGGCGAGATGGGCCTTCCTGTTTGAATGTCAGTTCGACCTGCTCTATTCAGACGCCTCGCAATGGCTTATATCGGATCGGCTTGCCGAGGTGTGGATCAAGAGGTTCGCATGTCCTTTAGAACAGTGCGAAATGGCGTGACACGGTAAAAACTCGTCGATGCAAGCGATTTTCCATTAATGCCACATCTTTTTATTTCTCAGATACTGTTGTATGAAGATTTGGTTTCGCCCACAAGGAGACGAGCATAGTTCCTCCTCAACCGAGAAGGCACTCGATTCGTAATCGATACAGTAATGCTGCTGACCCAAGGTAACATCTAAAAGACTGGGATTTCCAATGACTACTGATGAGCGGTACATGCATAAGCGTGAGCAAAACTACATGTTTGCTTATAACCTAGTTCCTGCCTTCCTCTTCCGAAGCGATTTCGCCAAGCTCGCGGCTCTCGCACACCCGCACGGCTTCCTCTTTTTTCAGAAGTACTGGGAACGCTTAGCTGAAATACTTCCCAAAGAGCACGTGGTATCCAGTGATCCCTTAGTTACTGAGACGTACCGACTGTCTGAAGGCATCTATTGCCTGATCGTCACGATGCCACCGACAGAACGTTATTTAGAAGTGCAGTACCTGGGAATTGTTTTTCAACCCAAGGTCCGATACTTCGTCGCCGGGCGCAATGATTTGCCGGGGATGGGTTCTCGTCAAACATGGACCTTGCGTGAGGTAACACCCGAAGGTCATGGCATTTGTGGAATGCTCAGGGAAGCCACACCAGAGCAATTCCTCAATCAAGTTGCTCGCGCGATGCAAATTGAACCTGACATTCGGATTGCGAGCGGTGAAGAAGTGCGGGAAAGCGCGGAGAGCATCGAGACATTCCCGGCCGCATTTCAAATGGTGTCACCGGACGTAGTGCTTGGGATTGCCGCCACATACCGAATAATCTCACTAAAAGAAGGAGATACCACCGGCATACCGTCTGCAGCGATTCAGCAATTCTACGAGCAGGGCGGAGAGCCGTTACAGAGGGCTATTGCTACAATCCTACGCGATCCCCGACTGAACGATCTTGAACAACATGCTCCAAAGCCAAAAGCTGAAACCAAGAAAAGATGGTGGCAGATATGGAAATGAACAGATGCCTTAGGAATCGGCAATCATCGTCCGTATCGTCGTGACTTCCACAATCGAGTGAAAATGTCCATTCGGCCACTCAAACTACTCTGCGGTAAGACGTGGGCGCAAATTGTCAGATTCCGCTTGATGGCATCTGCCTTCGTGTTATTCGGAATATACGAAACAGCATTCTATTCGTGGAAAGCTTGTGCCTATCGATATGGTCGTCAGTACGGACTGCACTCGTACTATTTTTGGACAGAGGATGTCGGGAACAGCGACTATTGTCGTGAGACCGCAACGAGGTCCGTTTTCCTTCCGGCGATTTGGATCGACGTCAAGGTCTTCGGGGCGTCCCCACCTGCGGCACCGCCGTTGCGCACGCTCGACGTAGGCGACTAGCAAGTTCCAAAGGTGAAGACCCACTGCTTGGCAGCGGCGGCGTTGCCCAGCGCAACAACTATGAATCACAGCCGATCAAACATGGATTGGAGAGAACGACTTAAATTCTCGCCTCGACATTACCTCACAGCACCGAAACTGAAGCGATTAGTGCGGCTTGCAGGCAGCACGCGGCCAAATGATTATCGCGACTTTCTCGCGGATACAAATGGCGGCTATTTGACAGATTCGGGATGCGAGTGCCTTGTTTCAACGCCTTCCGGCAAAGTGAATATCAATGAGTTTTGCGATATTGAGTCGGGGTCTGTCCCGGGACCTCGACGAACCGTCATTGATTGCAACGGAACACTTACCGGCCCGCTACTTCTGCAATCACTCGGTCGTTAGTGTCACCGAGTTCGTCCCTGCGACTTCTTGCAGGCGCTTCTTTGCGGCATCGGAAAGACCGCAATCTCGAGCCGACAGACTCTGAATACGACCGTCGGACATCCACTTGCACAAGACATCTATGCCGTCATCGCCGATCGGATTCATGTCCAAAACGAATCGCGACAATAGCTCGACTCGCGAATTCAAAAGCAATCGATTCAACATTCCCCCTGCCAGATTGTTATCCGTTAAATCCAACGCCCGCAGAGATGCAGCTCGTAACGAAGACATGAATCGATCTAACGCAGGAAAATCGAGTCCGGATGTGAAGTCGAGTGATGTCACCTTCTCACCGAGAGCTACCGTGACCAGATCGATCGGAACACTCCATTCATTCCCTTCGAATGCTGCGCAATACCAAAAGTAACCGGGTTGCATCAGCCGTAACCAATCCGAGTTGGAATGGACTTCCATTGCCGTCTCCAAGGTCAACTCATTCGGCCATAGCCCTTGTGAATTCGAAGTTGGATCCCATAGGACCAGCGTTTCGAGCTGTTGCAGATGGGGCGAATGCAATAGCGATCTCACTTGTTCATCCGACAACCGAAAGTTAGAAACATTGAGTGCTCGCAATCGTGAGGATTCCGGTCGATCCAAAGCATCCAATAGCTCCTTCCCATCAGTCCAAGATGCGGCGATATTCAATGATCGCAGCTGCAACAGGTACGGAGAACAAAGGATGGCTTCGATTCCTTCTCGCTTCATCCAGAAATCTTCGTGGCCGGATACCTCCAAGGACCTGAGATTTGCAAGCCTAGGACTACCGGCCAGAGCTTGAATGCCTTCTGCGGCAATATAAGTCTGAGAGACGACTAGATGCTCGAGCTGGCTCCATTCAGTGGCGGCAATCCGCTCTGCTGCTTCTTGACCTACCGGCACACCAAGGAGACTTAATGAGCGAAGGTTTCTTCCAACGAGAGAATCACATAAAGTGTGAATTCCAGCTTCCGTCAATTCGGCCTGCCAAGGTTGACGATCAGCAGTGACGCCTGAACAATGCGTGCCGTAGAATGACCAGCGCAGATCCCAGGAGTTGCCTAAATCCAAATGCTCAATCCCCGAAAGGTGAGGTGAGCACAGGATACTCGTCAAACAATCATCAGATACCATCCAGTCCCGCAAGCTCAGGGCAGAGATGGTTCGCATACCGGGGTGATGGATGATCCCGAGCAGTTCCTCCGGACTCGGCCGCCAGGCATCAAAGTGCAGCCCGGTGAAAACACCCTGATCGAACCGCAGCACATCGAACAATTCGAAACCGACTTCTCCGGCTCCTGAACGCCGAATAGCAGCTTCGATATGTTCCATGAAACTTTCAGGGATACCGTCTGCGATCAGCCAACGACGAACATTGTCTCGCAGAATTTGCCTTTCCGTCTCATTCAATTCACGTCGAGTTTCGGAGTTGAAAGGCGTTCGTTCTCGAAGTCGTTGAGCTTGAAACAGCTCATAACGACCTTTGTCTGCAGCCGCTTGTATACGCTCGTGCGCCTGGTCCATCAGCGCTCGGTTTCGCGGGTTTTGTTTCAATGCGATCGAATAATCGTTCCAGAAGCTCTCCACGGCATACACTCGACACAGATTGGTACGTTAGAGATTGTAAGAGAGGCGAGTCTCCGTGAGACGAGCCTACGTGGGAAGCGATAGTATATCGCCCCTATCGGGACTTTCGCATTTTTGCGATTACCGAAACCGGCAGCTCGCGCAGCCGGCTGATGCTCTGTCGTCCTTGCGGGAATGGTGGATAGAAAACAATCTGCGAACATCGGCGCGATCAGCGGATAAGTATCTCTGGGCGTTTTCAATATAACTATTTACCCGGGGCGGTAGCGCTTGTTGCGGAACGATCCAGGGGTATACCGTTGATCGTCATCACAAGTTTTTCTGAAACGGGTGTGATCGCTTTTTCGTCGAGCACTTTACCGCGACAGACTACGCTGACTTTTCGCGGCTCGGCGGACTCCGGCACGTTGACGTGGAACTTGTTCATAACTCCGTCGCTCAGCCTGCGCGCGGCGAGTTTGAATTTCAGCACTCCGTCACGAGTCTCTACTAACAAGTAACAGTCCGTCTCGTTGACCACTTCAGAATCATCGTCGTAACAGAATCCGCAAGCACCATGCAAAGGCGGATAGATAAAGCTACGGAGCTCTTGCTTCGGATCGTAGTATCCGAGCAGTGTAACGACGGGAACTCCGAAGAGCTTCGGTTTGCGCTCGACTCCGCGGTCTTCTCCCTCTACTTCGCGCCAACGACTGCCGTCGGATCGATAGCTCTTCTTGAACCCGCGGGTCACTTTGACTTTCTGTCCATTGATGGAAAGATCCGAAGCGTAACTTGCACCGTTATCGATCGAAACGACATGAGCTCGATTGGCCTTGGATGCGGGCGGCAGTGGAATCTCCGCTTTCCAGTTGCCGTCTCCCATCGCGATCGTCACTCGGTCATATTCGCTGAGCAGTTCGGCAAGCTTGGCTTCGCTGAGCTCTTTAATCGGCGCTGATGTCTCACTGCGAACATTCACGCGATGCTTGTACGGCTCCATGCGCGACATGCCGGCATTCCAGCGACTGAATCCGGTCGGCGATTGTGAATCGAAGACCGCTTTGCTTTCGAGAAAGCGCTGAATGATGGCTGCGGTGTTCGGTGTGTAGAGCGTAAAGCGGTTCAGCCCCGATAGCGGTTCGCCGCCGGCCATCGCATCCATGCCGAACGATCGGCCGTCGAACGGAGCTTGGCATTGTCCGTCGAGGCATGTATCGCGATTGCTGCGAGTTGATGCGAAGTTGGGAATGAAGCGGTTCTTGTCCGCGTCCCAGCCCCACGTCGAATTGACTTGATCGGCGCTTCGATGAACGGATCCCTTAAAGCCGTCGACGTAATGGCCGAGTCCGTAGTTGTGTCCGACTTCGTGGCTGAATTCATTCCCGATCGAATGATCCAGCGTCACGATACCTCCTCCGCCTGAACCGCCGTGAACCTGCACTCCGTTCGAGTACTTGCCGCGATTGTTATGAGCGGCGAGCTGCGCAGCGACATACGGATGGCTATCCTCACCGACTCCGGGCTGACTGTTGATGCCGTAGTTGGCATTGTCGATGCCGTGAGAGATCAACTCTTTGCCGATGCTCTGACGCATTGAACCGTTGTGCCAACCACCTTCACCTGGATCGGAATCGGTGAGCAGTTTGCCATCGGGCATCATCACTTCCTTGAGCCACAGCGGAGCATACTGGCTGACGATGAACCGGCTGGTCGGTGCCGTCTGAAAGTATTCGCGATGCGCCGCGAAGTCGTTTGCAAATGCAAATTCGCCGCGCGGAGGAGCGAGCATGCCGACATCTATCGTATGAATGAGAAGTTGCGTCGGCGCACCGACTCTCAACTTGCTGAGCTTGCCCGATTGCTCTCCTTGCCGAATCTCCAACGACAGACCGGGCATGATCCATTCAGCCGGTATCACGGTGCTCCATGCATCGCTCGCATAGACTATGCCGTTGTTCTCTAAATCGGTCGCATGCAACCACTGACCCTTGACGTGTTTGAACTCCCGAACTTGACCACGCGAAACACTGACCTGTCGACCGCTGTAGTAAACCGTCGAACCATATCCGGCCTGCGATCCCACGCGAACGATTTTGCCTTCGAGTCCTTTGACGTCGGGAAGATAGATGTCGCGAACCCAACTGCCGTCGGCCGTTTTAATCTCAACCACCGCATGACGACGCAATTCACCGAGCAGCAAAGCGGCTTTTTCGTCCGCCAGTTTCTCTAACGTGCTCTGCCCCTGAATCGCGCCGGTGGTTCCGCGAGATGGTGTGAAGTCGATCGGCCCATCTGGCGCAGAATCCAAGTGATAAGCCGTCTTCGGCAGCAGCTTGGGCGGTTGCAGTTCAACCGGACCAAGTTCTTTTCCTTGGGCACTGCGCACAATGACCGACATGCTCGTCGTGTTATCCGTCTTCACCGGCCGGACAATCAATAATGCTTTTCGATTACTGATCAGATAGGGTTGCACATCGTCTTTGCGAGGTCGCGATGGAATGATCTGGCTCTGAGCAAACAGAACCTGAGCAGCCAACGAACCCTCCAAGTCATTCGTCGGTGAAGTCGCGTTGAAGACGAGCGGATCAGCAGCTCGAACAGGACAAGAAAGAGAAATCGTGAGAACAGCCGCAAGTGTCAATCGAATGAACGTGGTCATCATGAAAACAGACAGAATCGAGAGAGGTACCAAGAGTAAACCCGGAGCTGCAACATGGACCGGGACCAAGCGAAATGGGATACCATGCCAATGGTAGTTCAAACCATCCGCAGGAACGATCGAGCACATGATATTCTGTGCTCGACAACCAAATCTGTGCATTCAGCCCCTGACCGCGGAGAATCAACGAGCGGCGCTGAACGCAAAATAAATCGATCTGTTGTCTGCTCGCTGCTCTAGAGCCTACGACTTTCCGTATTGCGAATACAGTTGCTCGATCACAGAATCAATCGAAGAGGTAGACCCCAGCGACCAGCGGCGTGAACAGTACTGTGCTTGGATACCTTTGACCGTAAAGTCATACTCGCTTCCATTTTGGCCGCTTCCGAGTGTGACACTGATCTGATCATTCGCACCGGTTCCTTGATGCGAACCATTGATCGATCCCGGCAACGACCGTCCTTCGATGAAGATCTTTGGAATCGAGGCTTGAACGCGGTACTCACCGGCTCCGAGTTGATTGAACTGATAGAACCCGCTGGAGTCTGTTTGCACGGCCGGCTGATTCGCCACTGCGACCCAACTTCCCGAGCTATCTTTGCGCAGCAACTGAACCGTGATTCCCGCCAGGCCGTGCATCGTGCGACCATTCGACGTTCTGGACTCGCCGCCGGACGGATCCATGAAAACGTAACCCGATAGACTTGCGTTCGCTTCTTCAATGCTCGTCACATCGGAAGCAGAATCGTTGGATGTATTGAGTTCACCGCCGCCGGCGACGGTGGCCGAGTTCGTGACGCTTGTCGGCGCATCTCCGGCCACTTGAACAGTTATGGAAAGGTTCGGATAGGAACTCCCTGCGGCCAAACTGTCACTACGAGTTGCCGTGACTGTGTTGCCGGAAACATTCACCGACCATCCGTCACCACTGGATGAAACAACAGTCAATCCGGTAGGCAATGTATCGACTATGGTTACAGTGCCGGTGGTCGCTCCGGCTCCATGGTTGGAAACAGTGATGGAATACGAATCAGCCGCATCCAATTGGCGGAAGTTGCCGCTATGCGATTTCGCAATCACGAGATCGGCGACTTGTGTCACAGACAAAGTGTCGGTTGAACTATCATTGGCCGTGTAGACCTGACCACCGCCTGTTACGGACACGGTGTTCTGAATCGTCGCTGCGGCTGTGGCTGTGACGCCGACGAGGATCGAGAGAGCAGGGTAGGAAGCGCCTGCTGCTAAGGTATCGCTGCGTGTCGCCGTGATGACCGAGCCGTTGACAGTTGTCGTCCAGCCATCTGCCGATGCAGACACAGCCGTCAGACCTGCCGGCAACGATTCCGTCACGGTTACTGCGCCTGATGTGGCCGCACCACCACCGTTCGACACCGTGACGATCAAGCTGTCCGACGTATCACCTTGCTTGAACGTCGAAGAATGAGTTGCCTGAATCGTCAAATCAGGAAGTGCGTTGACGGTCACAGTTTTTTGACTGCTGTTGTCGGAGGAGGACAGATCACCGCCGCCGGAAACCGTGGCTGCGATGGTAACCGGTGTCGGACTGCTCGGAGTGACCGTGTAAGAGATGCTTAGCGGCGGGAACGAAGCTCCTGCCGCCAGCGAATCATTGCGTGTGGCAGTAACGCTGGACCCCGTTACGGATGCCGACCAACCTGTGCCTTGCGCGGCCGTGGCAGTTAGGCCTGAGGGCAAGGTTGTGGTCACTGTAACGGTGCCGCTTGTACTGCTCGTATTCGCCGCGTTGCTCACCACGACCGTACAGAACTTGCCGATATCTCCTTGTTGAACGGAGTCATCATTGCTGACAACGACGCTCAAATTCGGCGCAGCGATAACGTTGCTTGTATCCGTTGCCGTGTCGTTACTCGAGTTCACATCGCCGCCGCCTGAGACAGTAACCGTTTCCGCGATGGAACTCGGTGCATCATTGTTTACGGAAGTCGTCAGCGTGATTGTGGGGAAGCTCGTGTTCGCGGCCAGCGAATCACTGCGAGTCGCCGTGATCGTTCCGCCGGACTGCTGGATGGTCCATCCGGTTCCGACGGAGGATACATAGGTCAGCCCGGTTGGCAAGGTTGTCGAAACGGTCACAGAACCACTTGTCGGGCCGAAGCCGGAGTTCGTCACCACGATCGTGTATGGTATCGAAGCATCCCCTTGATGAATCGATCCGCTGTGAGTTACCGCGACCGACAAATCAGAGTTCTGCGCCACGGCCGTCGCGTCCGATGCCGAATCGTTCTGCACATCGAGCTCGCCGCCGCCGGACACGGTCGCGGTATTCGTGATGGATGCCGGTGCATCATTCGCGACGGAAACAGTGACTGTCAGCGTCGGATAATCCGAACCGATCGACAAGGCATCCGATCGAACTGCCGTGACTTGATTACCTGAAACAGAAGCTGTCCAGCCGTCACCCGCTGCGGCGGCCACGGTCATGCCGGCAGGCACAACATCCGACACGGTAACTGTGCCGCTGCTCGCCAAGGAGCCGGTGTTGTGAACGACCAAGAAGTAATGATCGCCTGCGTCTCCTTGACGGAAGCTGTCGGTATGCGACTTTGAAATGGTTAGATCGGACGCGGGATCGGTGATCTGAGTCGAACCGCTCGACGAGTTGTTGTTCGTGACCACCTCGCCGCCCCCCGATACCGACGCATTGTTCACCACCGTATTGTTTGCGTCCGCAGCTACGCTCACCGTCAAGATGAGCGGCGGATAAGCTTGAGACGCGCCGAGACTATCGCTGCGCGTCGCGGTGATCGTCGATCCTTGAATCGATCCGGTCCATCCATTTCCGGTAACGCTGATTGCCGACAAGCCCGTCGGCAATTGATCTGTCACCGTTACTTGCCCGGTTGTACTACCCGCACCTGAGTTCGAAACCAACAGCGAGTACTGTTCCGACAGATTGCCTCGTTCAAAACTTCCAATATGCGATTGGCTGATAATCAAGTCGGCGGCTTGAACGACGGTGATTGAATCGGATGCAGAGTTGTTGGCGGTATTCGTTTCGCCGGAGAGCGAGACTGTTGCGATGTTGTTGAGGGATGCAGCCGCACCAGTTCCGACGCTTACCAGAATGGAAAGCGTCGGATAAGCGGCCCCGCCCGCGAGCGCATCGCTGCGAGTTGCGGTGATGGTCGAGCCCTGGTTCTGAACGGTCCAACCGGTCCCCGACGCAGAAATGAAACTCAGACCTTGAGGCAATGTATCGGTGATCGTCACTGTACCTGAGGTGATCCCCGAACCCACATTAGAAACCATGACATTGATCGCATGCTGAGCATCCCCTTGTCGGAAAACCTCCGTGTGGCCGGCAGTGATCGACATGTCGGCTACTTGAGTGATGGTCGTCGAGTCGCTCGCACTGTCGTTATTGGTATTGAGCTGGCCACCTCCCGATACTGTCACCGAGTTCGTGACAGACGCGGGTGCGTTGCTGTTCACGGAAACTGTGTAGATAAGATCCGGATAAGACGCACCGGCAGCCAGCGCATCGCTGCGCGTCGCCGTCATTACTCCATTTGCGATCTGGACAGTCCATCCGTTGCCCGATGCAGAAACAGGAACAAGTCCGCTGGGAAGCGTGTCGACTACAGTCACCGTGCCGACTGTCGGACCCGCACCCGAGTTGTTCACGACGATGCGATATGTGTCCGCGCTGTCACCTTGCTTGAACTGAACTGAATGACTCTTGCTCACTTGCAAGTCAGCGACGGCAGTGATCGTCGTCGGATCGGTATTCGTGTCATTCGAGGTATTCAGCTCGCCGCCGCCCGAGACATGCGCTGAGTTCGTCAACGTTCCGGATGCGGAAGCTGCCACGGCAAAAAGAATTGTCAGCGCAGGATAGGCCGAACCTGCAGAGAGAACATCACTTCGTGTTGCAGTAACCGTTTGTCCGTTGATGGAGGTCGTCCAACCTGTGCCGCTTGCAGAGAGTGGAGTCAAGCCGGTCGGAAGTGTATCCGTCACCGTCACTTGGCCCGTTGTGCTGCCTGCACCGCTGTTCTGCACTGTCAATGTATAGCTGTCGCTGGAATCACCTTGTCGAATGGTTCCCGAATGACTGCCGGTGATACTCAAGTCAGCAACCGGCGTGATCGAGAATGTATCTGAAGCATTGTTGTTCGAGGTATTCGTCTCTCCGCCGCCGGTAACATTCGCCGTTGTCGTTACGCTCGAGGGCGCACTGTCGGCCACACTGAGGTTGACATTCAGTGCGGGGTAAGACGCACCGGCGGCCAACGCATCGGATCGAGTGGCGGTTAATGTTGAACCAGTCACTGTTGTGGTCCAACCGGTTCCCGATGCGGATACCAATCCGAGACTCGAAGGAAACGATTCCGAAACAATCACTTGTCCGCTTGAAACGGCATTGCCAGAATTGCTGACGATGATCGTCGCAGATTTACCGGTGTCTCCTTGCCGAAGACCGCTGCTGTGCGTTTGTGAGATTGTCATATCCGGCGCGCCGGTTGCCGCGGCGGTGTAGTTGACCGTCAGAGTCGGACGGTGTGCGGCTGTGGTCGATTCCTTTGTATCGATCATCTTGCCGGACTCTTGCGTTTCATCTCCTTTGATCAACCATCCGAAGTTCGTCGTGCTGCTATTCACCCAGCTTTGCACGTCAGCCACCAGTTGCGAAGTCGAAGGAAACGTGTAGCTCTTGTTGTCGGCACCGATGACGACAGAGCTGCTCACAGCGAAACTAAAGTCTCCGCCCGGATTGGTCCAGCTGGAACTTGGATAAAAGTTATTGGTCCATGTCGCATCGTTCGTCTTGGCCGTGCCGTAAGGAGGCATGAAACGAGTCGGTGCCGAAGCACCTTCGCCCCAGTTGGTCGTGACTTTGTGTAGTTCCACACTGGGGGTGGAATTAGAGAACGTGAGGTTAACCCAAACGCTGAGTGTCACGCTGTTGATCGTCGAGCCGGCGGGTATTTGGCTGAGATCGAACGCAAGTAGGCCGCGCATGGCGAGATCATCTTGGTGATCGAGCCCGAACGACATGCTCGTGCCTGCGCCGTCGCTGACGAACCCCGCGTTGGTCTGGAAAAGAGTCGTGTCCTTCGCAGGAGTCAACGTCACAGCCGCAAACACACGCCGGGTTTCCAGCGACTCGACCAACATGCGTCGATTGTTCCGTGACGACTCGCTGCTTGACTTCCGATTCTTAAGCTTCTTGCCCAACGTGCGCAGTGCATTACCTACAAACATTCACGGCCCTTTTTCAGCAAAGAAACTGAGGATGAATCAACAGTTCTCATGCCAGACTAATTGCATCATGGACGGGAATTGCAATTAGACGAGAGCAAACTCCGAAAGTTCATCGACTCGAAGTTGAGTCCGCGTTATGCGCCGATTTTTCGGAGTCGTCGCCGTAGAGAACTATCGGAGGAGGGACGATCATTTGTAAGAAACGTCACGCAAGTTGTAATGTTGTAATGTCAAAAGGTTGCGGCCCAACGAACACCTAAGACATTAACATTCTGAAAGGGATCGGGCACACGCCAGTTCTCAAAGTCCGTCATGAGCAGACTGCCGCCGGGGAGCGTCCAGTTGATGCCATAGGTCAGACGTTCGACGCGAAAGTCGCCGGTAACGAGTTGGCTGCCGACCGGAGGAAGATCGCTGTGCGTCCACTGAGAATCGTAGCGAAAGAAGGCGCTGATTTTACGACGACGCGACAATAACAGCTCCGACTGCAAATAGCCGCCGCTGTATCGTTCACGAAACAGAGCGGGTCCGTTGGGGAGGGCACCGAATCGATCGGAGTCCCTTTGAGCGAACTCGGCTTGAATGCGCAGCACGTCTTGATACGTGAAGACGCTGTCCAAGCCGAAGATCATGTAGTTCATACCTTGATTGAACTGCCCTACTCCATCGTTCGAACTGAATCGTCCTCCGATGATTGACGAGCCTAAGCGAAGGTACTTGTTCCCGACCGTGAACCGACCACCGACGCTCGGAGTTCGATTGTTATCGGTGTAGTTTCGGGTCTGATCAAAATCGATCCCGTTCGTATCGCCTTGCAATCCATTCACGACATAGGCATCCAACGTCGTGTTCAACGATTCGCCCAGAGGCATCGCCGCGTTGAATGAGGCACCTTCATCGGAATAGGGCATGGGCAAGACTTGAGAACCCAATTCACCGTCGTAAACACGCTGCCCCATGTTATAGATCAATGGTCGCGTGACAGCTCGGTCCACTCCTGGATTCACTTGCTGATAATAGGCACCGAACGGTACGACAAATCGTCCGGCTTGAACACTTGCACTCATCGGGCAAGAGCCGCCGGTACGTGTCTTCCAGGATTTCATCAAGTCGTATTTGACGATCGCTTCCACCAAATCAAATTTTCCGATCTCACCACCGGGATCGTGACACGTGTTGCAAGCTGTCGCCTTTAGGCTTACCGGGCTGGAGTTCTGATAAGCCAGTCCGACCCAAACGTCGCCGAAGAACCCGGGGAGTTCGACATTGTTGCTGCCGCTCCCGCGAAACCATGGAGATACAGTCCCGAAAACAGATGTCGAAGAACTGCCTGCACCTGAACCTCCCTTGTCCGAGGAAGAGCTTAGAGAGGCAAGGTATGCGGCAATGGATTGATGCGTCGAGGTAGGAATGTTGGCTCCGTCTTTCCCCGCCATGCGCTCGACTGTCGCCTTCCAGTCCGTCAAGCTCTTCGATACCTGCAATGATTTCTCTGCATCGTGACAGGAGATGCAGTACTGGGTGAACTGCTGTTTGCCTTGCTGCACCGCCGCTGCGTCCAACTTGCCGTCTGTACCTGCAGAATCGGATTTGCCGGACTTCGACTTGCCGCCGGTCCCGACGGATGCCAAGTACTGAGCGATCGGCTCGTGTTCGGCCTGGGGAATGTCGGCATCTTTCATGTCTGCCATCTTCTTCACCACAGTCCGCCACTCTTCGAGGCTTTTGTCCTCTTTGAGCGATCGCTGTGCGTCATGGCAGTCGACGCAGCGCTGTTGAAACGCAAGCACGCCGCGCTGAATCAGCTCGTTTCGAGACTCCGCCTTATCGGTACTTCCCGGATCAGTGCCTCCCGAACCCAGAGCAGCAGAGGATCGCTCGGACTGCTGCGCGTGAAGCCCTGAAACCGAACTGAACATCGCGGGCATTACGATCAATACGCCCACGGACAGCCGTTGAAACCATGGGAGGTGGCGGCTCGACAGCAACTGACTCTTCAGTGTGGGACGTATCATGGCGTGCTTGAACGGAAGAGTTAGCCCGAATACTGCCGGCACGAATCACTTCACGGCTTGTTTTTCAGCATTCGCGACGCCCTGGGATATATCCCATGCCCCGGAGTTCGTTCAACGTCACTTAGATTACAAATCGAGCGTCAAACTGCGGCGTAGAAGCTGTTTTCACTCGTAACGCGATGAAAGATAGAAGCGGTACTGCGCGAGCCGTCCGGTGAAGCACGATCGAACTTGAAGAACCGGACGGCTCGCGCTGTACCGCTTGCATTAGATCAACAAGCCCTGGACTGTCCGATGTCTTTCGCTTTCCTGGCGGAAACGGCTCGGCCTGAGTTGCTAGCCCGTCCTGGCGTCACGAAGTTGAAGAGTCGCGATCGGCAGACGCTTAGAACCGCCACTGACATCCGAAGCTGACGCCTTGAGCCCAGAAATCGGTTTGTTCGAATTTGCGAGCGGGCGATGCCTGACCGACAAGCGGGCCCGGCGGAAACTGGGTGGCATTGAGGGTCCGATCAATCTGGTTGGACGGCCTAGCCAACTGACTCCAGTAGATGAAGTTGTAGCCGACCGATACGTCCAAACGAGCAGTCAACCGACGGGACAATCTCAATCCGACCTGTGGAATGCAAGAGAAAACATTTTTCGAAGTGTCTCCGATATTCGTCGGTAATGCGAAGACTCCTCCGGCCGCTGCAATGGCGGCGGCTTGCGGAACCGATGTGACGGTGGAGCCTTGAATGCGCAGCGTCTCGTGGTTGGAACCCAAACCGACGCGGCCGCTGAGCTCCATACTCCAAGCACCGAACATCGAGTTGCTCGCCAACCCTAACTCTACGCCTTGAAACACGTTTCGAACTCGAAAATCATCGCGGCTGAGGATGTTCGTTCCCACCTGCTGCAGACCGAGCGGATCAAGAAAAGTGGTGGAGGATATGTGAGACAACTGTTCGTCCATGCCTGTGTAGAGATAGCCGATGACTCCGTCGAGCCGATCTGACTTGGTGTGCTCAATGTTCCACCGCAGCAGTGCATCAGCCATCTGAAAACGATTGCTGAGCTGAATGTCGACTGAACCATTCTGGACATTCGGCGAGGCGATAATCGCCGTATCTTCGATGTTCGTCTGCGCATTGATGAATGGATTGGCCAACGTCGCGTTGGTTCCGTTGTCTGCGTGAAACGTTCGATCCGTGGAAGCCATCGAAAAGTAGCTGAACTGCAGACCTAAACAATGTTGCTCATTTGCCCACAGCCCCGCCGTGATACGGCCGCCGTCATGTGCGGGTACATCCACGGTCCTGCCGCCGAAGAGAACATCGGTTCCGTTCTGTCCGAGGGTTCCGGTCGAGACCATCGGCGGCACGTCAGCCGCTTTGGTCCAAAACAACATATACTCAGGCCGTACCCACAGATCGCAACCGATGGCTTGGCCGCACCCCAAGCTTTCAAGACAAGACTGTCGACCATAGTGTCCGGGAATCATCCCCGGGTCCAAAACCACAACTGGTTGATGCACTTCAGGGAGCGGTTCCACTTGCATCGATGCAGGATGTACAGCGCTACTGCGGACGATCTCTCCGTCGCCGCCTGCAAGCTCAGTTGCCAGGGCAGAGATTATTTCCGATTGACTCGGCTGTTGTTTCGCGTCGTTAACACGAGACTTTGTACGAGAGCCCGACTCGACTTCTTTCGAGCGAGCCGCAACCGAGTCGTCTTTGGTGACAGGCGGACCGGATTGGTCGACGACAATAACAGCAAACGAGCTGTTTTTGCGAGGGGCAGGATTGTCGGCGGCTACGCTGTTCTTGGTTCGAGGTTCGGCTGCAGAACGAACCTTCGCCGATTGACCGTGAACGACGTCAAGCGCAATGCCGTTCCCGATCATCGCGCCGAGTACAAGAAGCGTTACTCTGCCAATCATCTTCGGCCTCGCAGTCGAATGCCATTGTCTATTGCTAGCAGAGACCGACCGAAGCTTCTCGTCTTGAATACGCGTCAAGCGTTGAGCTTCGGCCCCACGGCCTCCCAGCCGTTTCAATCGGCAAACTCACCCATGCGCGTTAAACTCTTTTCAGCTTACGCACATTACAAATCGCTCGCCGAGACAGAACCCAGACAATAGCTCTGAGCGTTAAGCCGCTCGACTGCCGTCAAATAGGCGATTTGGGATAGCGATGAAGTTCGCGTGACGCGAAGCCAGCCACTGCGGGCCTTGCTCTTCCATCAACATGGCCGTGGTACTGAGAAAGCCGGCCTTCATGCAATTCTCTGCAGCTACCGTCACAGAAGACAAATCGCGGCAGGGAAAGCCTGTGACAGGATTGATGATGTGACAGTAACGTTGACCATCAATGACCGTAAAGCGTTCGTAATCGCCGCTGGTTGCAATGGCCCCCTGTTTCACATGTAGCTTCTTTTCCGAAATCGTTCTCGCGGTCGGTGATCGCACGCCGATCTCCCACGCTCGGTCTTCAGCACGAGGGCCGGTAACGCGGATGTCTCCTCCCAAGTCGATCAAGGCAGATCGATGACCTGCAGCGGTCAATATGTCATGACACCGATCGACTGCATATTCCTTCACCAGGCCGCCGAAGTCGATCGCCATTTCAGGACGAGCAAACGACAAGTGCTGTTCCGTCCATGTCAGGTTCTGCAAACCAACACGATCCATCACGGCCTGCAAAGCGAGTGGATCGGGGCGATTCTCGCGAGACTCGCGCCACAGGTGAATCAAGGGAAGAGCGGTGATATCGAAGAGTCGATCGCTCAGCAGATATGTAGCGCGAGCGTAATCGAGCAATAAGCAAGTCTCGGAATCGATCGCAACCGTTATCCCTGATCGAGCGGCCGTGTTGATGACCGACAACTCGCTTCCCGCAAGGAACCGCGAGTACTTGCTTTCAAGTCGGCTCACCTCGGAGCGAACCAAATGTAGCGCGATGAGAGCAGTCGTCTCACTTTCGCATTCCATCACCAACGAACAGTCGGTCCCCATCGAAGCAAATTCAAAGCGCCGCAAAGACTCCATGGGACATCCTTTTCTCATCGGTCGAAACTTACGAGTCTGTCGATTTAATCAGTTTCCACTGATTAAGGTACAAATCAACAGGCTCTTAACTGACCCCAAGTGACCAGTGCATCGGTTTCGCCCTTGAACACCGGCTCGAACACGATCGATACGTTCCGGCTTAAGCCCAAGCGTCAAGCGAATTCGGACTTGCCGATGATGACTGCAACAAGCTGTTCAGATTGGCGGCGAGAGTCTGCTCCGGCGAAGACGCGATACCGCTATTGCCGTTACCCCATTCACGAACCATCTTCGAGACGCCGGAGACGAATGCTTGCCGGGTTACGGTTCCATCACCTTGAGTTGCCAACTGGGAAAAGATTTGGCCCGCGCTGACGGGTGGTGTCTTGAGCGAACCGTCTTCCGCTTTCGGACCCGATCGATTCGGTGATTCAAGTGCTTGAACAAGTTGGGCCAAGTTGATCGAACCTGACTGATTCGAGTCCGCTTGTTTGTAGAGACTGGAAGCTGCCGAGTACGAACTCGCTCCTGTCATCGCCTGAGGTTGGCCGGCTTGTGCAGCAGATACATTATCGATACGCATTTTCGCGACTCCTATTTGATCGAATTGATCTATCGATCTCATCGACGAGCCGAGTCAGGCTTATTGGTTAATCCGACGCTGATTCTGGATTATTAATCTCAAGTTCCATCAAATCCGCGAACGCACTACCGATGTTGGTTCTCGGCAGAGGCTTCAGCGACATACTGTCGCACAACGACGGCTGCATTCGATACGCAAAGATTTCCGCACCGACCAATCGTCGTCGCACGGCCGGAACGAAAGTAGAGCGATCGACTTTATCGGGATCGATTTCGCTTGCCGATCAGGTCTGCATCAGACAGATCCGCAGCAAAGAATGCGTCTGTGAATTGGGGCGTGGACAGCCGCATTGCGTTGTTTGTTTCCAGCGAACCTCGGCCGACATCTTCGCCTTCACCCGCTGCGCCGAAATTGTTCAAGTAGTTAATGATCAGCAATACATCCAGCGGGCTCATCGCGCCATCAGCGCTGGTATCCACGAATCCCAAGTTGTTGAAGTTGGAGTTACTCGAATTAATGGCGTTGATGATCAGCAGTGCATCCAGCGGTGAGACCACTGCATTCCCCGATACATCCAGTGGCGTCACGTCGTTATGCAACGGTTGAGGCAAGGGGATGACCGGCCAATAAAACCATGTCGGATCTTGCCAAGGTGGAATGGAAGGATAGATCGGTGACGGCGGCAGCGTGTTCGGGTCTGGATAAACCGGTCCGTTCACAAATACGATCGGTTGAGCAGCCGTGCATGAATTCGGATCGGCACCCGGTGTATTGCAGTTCAGAATGGGTTGCAACGTCGGGTCGATGACACCCGGCCCCACGTCGATGGAAACTTCATCGATGAAAACGCCGGCGGTCAGAGGATACGGATCCGCTACGGAGCCGGATGTGCTGCCGGTCGAGCCTGCAACATCATTTCCGATCTGCAGAATCAATCGATAGGCGCCTGCATTCAAGAATACGAGCGGTGTCGATCGCGTCTCACCGCCGTGCATGGCCAATTGAGCGATAACATTATCGTTCTCATCTACCAACGTGCCCCACATGGCTGTTTGCTTCGCCACGCGCGAAGTCCCCGATGCACTGACGAGCAGGTGCATGAGTCGCGATTCGGAGATCTCAAAACTCTGCTCCACGATCGGCTGGGCGGCATTGAGCGAGAACGATCCGACGGAACGAGCCGTTAGACTGTTCACCGAATACTCAGCGAACAAACTGTAACGTCCCACTTGGTTCGCAGTGGGAGCAGCGGCCGGCGTCACCGCCACGTAAAAGACCTTGGTTGGATCGGCATCCTTGGCTTGGAAGGTTAACACACCGGCGTTGTTGTTGAGCAATGTCGTCTTGAGTTTGTCCCCTTGCGAGTCATAGATCGTGACGGTCGGCATCAAGCCGTTTTCATCCGTGGCCATGACGATGACATTCAAGAATTCAGCACCATCGACATCGCCTAGAGCATCGAGTCGGTAAAGGTTCGATGGGGCTGACGCATTCAATTCGCCGTTGACTGAGTAGCGAGCGGACCTGCCGCTGGAGGGTGTTAGCGGCACGGCAGTGGCCGGATCGAAGGGAAACTGCGGCTCTTCTTGCCAATCACCACCGGACGGATCCAAATCATGATGCCCGTCATCATTCGGCTCGACACTGATGCCTACGTACATCTTCTGCAGTTCGGCGATGTCTGCAGATGTGGGATGCATAGCATCGTAAACGCCGTGGAAGAACATTGGCGAAGCGGGATCGGTCGAATGCCCCAAACCGATGACATGTCCGAACTCATGCAAAGCCACCGAGAAGACTTGATGCAAATCGCTCCACGGCGCGTTGGCGTTGAGTAGAATATCGCCCGCCCAACTTCCTTGAGTCAACAAGTTATGCGGAATCGACTCGGCCATCACATTGTCGATCAGCGGGATGGCTCCGATGCGCACATCGCCGAACCTCACATCACCTTGAGTCAGTGCCGATGATCCGAAGGGAACTCCGGAGTCGGCTACTTGGTGAATCTCCACGCCGAGCGGCGCCATCCATTCTGCGAACGCGGATTCAAATGCGGCTTGCCACTGATCGGGAGAGCCGGTGCTTTGCAGCACGGAGTACAACCGACTATGCGTATCGCCGAAGTCAGTACCGTCCAGTGCGTAGCTGAACGTCATCCGGCCCGGCTCAGCCCACGGGATTGCCGCTGCCGCGCTGACTGCAGTTCCATCCATGGTCAAACGCACATCAAGTCGTTCGACCAGCAGTCGCCGCACTGAACGACGATTGGAGCGACGATTGGACGCAGACTGACGGCGAAGCAACATGGGGTCGGGAAGGTGTCGGCAGGAAAGAACGTTCGTTATCAGCCTGAGTAGCCTCAAAACATTCTACCATCCGCCGGCATTTTTCCCCCTTTAAAAGAAATAGTCCGACCGAGATACGCTTTGCATTGCCCTGGGCAACTTGTCGCACTTGCGAAATTGTTCGGTTAACGCGCAGCCAACACACGAGCGCTGCGAACCAATTCCTGAAAAGCCTTTTCACTTGCGATCTCGCGCAGGTCAGGATCGTTTGCCGCCGTATCGGCTAGACCAGGTTCAGCCGCAAGAGCGATCCGCAGACAGCGAATGGCATCGCTCCTCCATCGATCTCTTGCGTCATCAGACCCCTCTTCTGTCTTCGTTGCTCCCGAGAGGAGCGAATAAATCCCGGCCAATTGCAATCGTTCGAGTGCCGATAAGGTCATTGTCTCGAGTCTTGCGGCATCGCCGGTTGCGGTCTGAACGCGTCCACTGCGTGCCGCGAGAATACCTCGCGATGCGTAACCGGTTGCCTGATCGGGGCGCAAGTCGATGATCCGTGACATGAACTCGATCGCTCGGATCGGATCGTGCTTTAGTTCGGCATAGTAGTACGAGCTGTTTTGCAGCGAAGCCAAATGGTTGGGATCAATGGCCAGCGCCGCCTCAAAGCAACCAATGGCTTCATCCGGTGACGAAGCTAACTTGGCTACGCCTAGGGCCGCATAATCATCGGCATCGATCGGTTTGGTCTCGAGCCCGCGAGCTCGTTCCAAAGCTGCACCTTCTACATCACCGCGTGCAGCGCGAAGCTGCGATCGCAAGAACCAAACTCGCGGCCCCCCCACACCTCGATCACACAGTGAAGTTACATCGGCGAGAGCCGCATCGAGGTCCCCCATCGCTTTACATGCCAAAGCTCGGTTATACGCAGCGGCCGTCCAGTCGGGACGCGCCGCCAAGCAACTACTGAAGTCGGCACGAGCGGCTGTGAACTGCTTCGCCTGCAAACGCGACAAGCCGCACCAAAACAGCGACTGCAACGACTCCGGCTGAAGTCGCTGAGATACATTGAACGCCCACGCTGCCTCTTCAAAACGACCGGACACAAATCGCGCGGCCCCCAGATTAAACCAAGTCGTCGGGTCACTCGGCTCGCGATCCACGAGTTGCTCTGCAGCACTTAACCATGCAGCCGTATCGCGATCTTCGCGAGCTCGCAACATCCGCGCGAGTAAGTCCTCGGACTCGACGTCGGAAAGCGTCCCCTTCTCTAAACCGCCGGCCTGTGCATTCGTTCCTCGTATGCGCAGACGCTGATAATCAGCCGCCGCTTTCAGCCGCGGTGATAGAGCCGCGATCTTGTCATTCCACATTTCGGCGGCGTGACGATGCGACTCCGCCGCGTCTTTGTCCAATAGCGCCTGATCCGATTCGGCTCCAGCCAACGCGTAGACGAGACTTGCCAAGTCATTCGATGCTCGCGAGCGCCGTACATCGTCAAGTTGGTAGAGAGGGGAACGACGATCGATCCCTGCCGCGGCTTTCACTCGCCAAACATCGAGCAATTGAGTTGCAGCATGTACTCCGCTGCTGAGCGAATCGCGATTTCGATCCGGCGCTTGCAGTGCCGCCAGAATTTCGTGTTTGGCATGTTCCAATTCGGTCGCCGCGGTCTCGGCCGAAAGCTGCTGCGACTTTCGATAACTGATCACCCCCAATAAGATCACGATGAAAGTCAAAGCCGAAATCACTGCGGCCCCGAACGATGTGGTGGTAAGGACCGGATGCCGACGAATGAATTTACCGGCGCGTTCTTGCGGTGATCGATCCGACGCATACTGCAGCACACGGTTTTCGCGATGGCACTTGAGATCCTGCAAGAGTTCGACCGCCGAGGGATAGCGATTCGAAGTCGGACCGAGACATTTGAGAATGATGCTGCATAGCCCCGGCGAAACTGTCGCTAGGAATTGGCGCGGTGACGGCGCAGGGACATCTCTCGTTTCGATCCACTCTTCTAAACTCGCTGTCGTCCCCAAATCGGGAAACGGGAATTTGCCGACGATCATGCGATAAAGAATCACACCGATGGAAAACACATCATCGGTACGAGTCGGCGTTCGTCCCTCCTTCATTGCTCGCATGTGTTCCGGGGACATATACGGAAGCGTTCCACCGACCCAATGAAGTTTAGGCGCGTTCACATCGCCGGCCAAATTGAAATCAAGAATGACAGGACGACCGTCATTGGCCAGCAAGACGTTCTCAGGCTTTAGATCACCATGTACGATGCCTCGCGCATGAGCAAACGCCATCCCTTCGCACAAGCCTTCGACAATGCAAAGTGCAGCCGAAACATCGTCCATGGAACCCATGCAATGACCGAGCGATTCAGCCAGCTCGTTGAACCCTAGAAGCGATTCGATCCGCTCTAGTTCGGCTCGCGCGGTGTCAGGTGAATCATCGCGGTGCTGCGCCGCAGTTGCATTCGAAGCGCGATCACGATCCGAACCTTCGATCTCTTCGCAACTGTGCACAATCGTCGATACGCGACGATCGAGAACGGTCGTAATCAACTGCTGCAGTGACTGTGGCTTGTTAAGTGGATTTCTACGACTGAGCAGCAGATCCGATACCGTCAGTGCTCCCATATACGGCATGCAGATTCCGTACAGTCCGCCTTGTTGATGGACCGAGTAGATGGGCACGATGTTCGTATGCTGCAGCTTGGCCAGTCGATCGGGCTCAGCCGTCAAACGAGTCGAGATCTTGAGAACGACCAAGCGTTCGGCCAAATCGGGCTGTCGCGCCAAATAGACTCTCGCCAGCGCACCCCTCCCGAGCTCAGCTAATAACGGATAGCCGCAAAATACATCGCCGGGTCGCGGAAATAAAACTCGGGACGAGGTGCCATCGCACCGCCGTTCGGTCTCTCCCAGCGGCAGCTCGGCAAAACTCGCCGACACGCTATACAACCTGCCGATCGATTCTCGCGTTGCATCGATCCCGTTGCGTCGAGCTAAGCGATAGTGTTCAAAGGCGATTTCACGGCGAGCGCTTTCCAAGCAGAAGAAATCCGGAAAGGCATCGATGAAACGGCTTGGAGTCGCCGCCACATCCGGCGCAAACCGACGCTCGAGATCGATGCGAGCCAACTCCGTCATGACATCCGGCCTGCGCGCGGGTTCCACTTGCTGAATCAACTCCGCAGCCGTGGCCAACGAGTCGACCGCATCGCTCCGTTCGAATTCGAGCAGTACGGCTTCGCAGGCTTCATCGAATTCCAAATTCAGATCGGCCATGGTTATTCACCGAGCTCCAATTCCTGTTGCAAACGTCGGCGAAAACTCTGCAGCACGCGTTCGGTAGTTCGTCGAGACAAACCACTCCGCTGGGCAATCTCGTCGATTTCAAAGCTTTGAATACGCAGTCGAACGACCGTCTGATGCTCCGTAGGAAGCATGGCGATTAATTCGTCCACAGTCATTCGCAACACATCGGAAGGTGTGGATGTGTCAGGAGGTTGCGACTGCCCGATGGCCTGTGTCTTGGCTGCATCACGCTTGGCAGCGCTGTGGTAGTTGGCCTTCTTGCGAATCTTGTTGAGCGAAATCACCAAGAACAATTTCCACAATTCATCCCCCGCAGGCAGCTCGTAGTGACCCTCGGTAGCTCGACGAAAAAACGTTCTAAAGACCGATTGAACGATATCTTCGGCGTCGAGCCGCGAAGCCAACTGTTCGCCGGACTTTTTCTGAGTGAGTCGCAGCAGCCGGTCCGCGTAACGTTCATAGATTTCGATCGCAGCCGCCTGCTCACCTGTCTGCAAACGCTTCAGGAGATCGGCATCGCTGCTGAGATCGCCGATGGATTCGTCGGATTCATCAGTTTCGGACACAGTAAAACTCAGGTGACGATGCCGTTCTCTACCGGACATGAAAGGGACGATTAGGCCGCCGCTGCGGAAGCACTCCATTTTAATGTCGAATCTCCTGACCGCTTCTCACTCCACACTCAATTCAGCGATTGCGACACACAAAAGGGAGGCGACCATGGATCCAGTTCGGAGGGGTCGCAGAGCGGCTTCAGCACGGAGTAGTCCCGCCGTGGAATCTTATCCGCCGGCAATCCGAAGATTTCTTTGCGAATCAGGTGTGTGCTTTCGTCGCATCCGTCGGCTTGAGCCCAATCGTCATCATTCTCGGCTGTTTTTGGCGGGTACTGCGGCAGATCGGTACTTCCCGATAGGTATGGCAAAGGGTTTCGGTCACCGGATCGATTCGGCTTCGCCCTGTTCGACCGGTCGCGTCGCGTCACCTCCCTGAGAAAGTCCCCACCGATGAAAAACAAACTATCCCTTCAACGCAAACGACGATTTTCCTTTCGCAGCTTGCTGCATGAATCTCTTGAAACGCGGCAACTCATGGCGGCCGATGTCAGCGGGACTGTCTACGCAGACTTGAATCGTGACGGCGTTCGATCCGGGGGTGAAAATGGAGTAGCGGGTTGGACGGTGTTCTTGGATTCGAACAAAGACGGAGTGCTCAACAGCGGCGAAACATCCGTCGTTACGAACAAAGACGGCGACTACATCTTCAAAGGAGTTCCCGCCGGAAACGTTCGTGTCGCTGAAGTGATGCAAACAGGTTGGGTCGCGACAGGGCCGATGTCGCGAGATCTGTCTGTGCCTACAAGCGGCAATGTGAAAGCCGACTTCTTTGTCTTCAGCGGCGGCGACATTAAGGGGACGGTTTGGAACGACATCAATCAAGATGGAATCCGCGCGACCGACGGCAGCGGCGCCTTCACCGATCCCGGTCTGGCAGGCTGGACTGTGTTTCTCGATTTGAACAACAACAAGGCTCAGGACTCTACGGAACCGAAGTCGGTTACCAAGGCAGACGGCAGCTACCTCTTCACGGATTTGCCGCCGGGGGATTACGAAGTTACCGAAGTTCTGCCCAGCGGTTGGGAGATCACAAAGGCCAACGATACCAGACAGACTGTCGCCGTTAAGGCTCGTACACAGGCTGTCCAGGACTTCGGGCAATTTCAGCACGAGCAACGGCGGAATTCAGGGGATCGTGTTCAACGACGTCAACGGCAATGCAATCCGCGACATTGATCTGTCTACGGGTGAGTTCGTTGAGCCGGGACTTGAGGGATGGACTATCTTCCTCGATACGAACAACAACGGCGTCGCCGATGGTACTGAGTTAACAACGGTTACCGATGCTTCAGGGTCCTACATCTTCAATAGCCTAGTTGCGGGCGACTATGAAGTAACCGAAGTGCTTCCCGACGGATGGAACCCATCAGAAACTACCGACTCGCGGCAAACCGTTGCTGTCAGCGGAGGTGAGATCGCAACCGCTTCCGACTTCGCCAGCTTCACCGTGCTCAATGGCTCCGTGGTCGGTTCTATTTGGAATGACGTCAATCGAAACGGAGCTCGCGACTTCGATCCGATCAGCGGCGCGCCGCTGGATCCTCCATTGACAGGTTGGTCAGTATTCCTCGATCTCAATCGCAACAAAGCTCTCGATGCGGGCGAACCGCAGACAGTGACCGACGCGGATGGACATTATGAATTTCTCAATCTGCAAGTCGGCGACTATGAAGTACACGAAATTGTTCCTGCGGGCTGGGAAACGTCGATCGGCTTTGATGATGCCTACACCGTCAACGTTGTTTCCGGTGCGATGACCGTTGCACCGGACTTTGCCAATTTCGATTCGAGCGGCTCAGGATCGGCTTCGATTCAAGGAACGGTGTGGAATGACTTGAACAGCAACGGTCTGTTCGACGCAAGCGAATCCGGCTTAAGCGGCTGGTCGCTATTCTTGGATACGAACAACGATGGATCACTGACGGCCGGTGAACCGCAAGCAGTCAGCGGCAGCGACGGCAGCTACGCGTTCAACAACTTGGCATCAGGAACGGCGACGATCATCGTCTCCGGTACCGCGGGCTGGCGAGCCACCGCTCCGATCACGAACTCGCGCACAGTCACGCTTAAAGGCGGCCAAGCCCTGACCGGTGCCGATTTCGGTGAAGCTCGCTTGCTCGATTCATCGATTCGCGGCTCGGTATTCGTCGATAAGAACGGCAACAGTTTGCGAGACAGCGGCGATCGCGGCTTGGCAGGTGTGATCGTATACATTGACTCGAATAACAACGGCTCGCTCGACAGCGGCGAACCGCAAACGCTGTCGTCTGCGGATCTGTTCTACACTCCGTCGACCGATGAAGCCGGTGACTACAGCTTTACGCACTTGGCTCCGGGCACATATGTCGTCCGCTCCATTCTGCCCGATGCGCTGAGCGCCACCCCCGTGTCGGAAACCATTCACACGGTCACGATCACCACAGCAGAAGATAAAACTGGGGTCGACACTAAGGCTGTCTATCGGCCGAATGAAATTCATGGCGTGAAGTATGAAGACCTCAACGGCAATCATGTTCGCGATGCTTCAGAACCGGGAGTCGAAGGCGCAACGATCTTCGTCGACTTGAATCGAAACAACCTCAAGGATGCCGGCGAGCCGGAAACGAAGACGGCCAGTGACGGAACTTATTCGTTTAGCGGATTGGCATCGGGAGCCTATGTGCTGCGTGAAGAGACGCAGGCCGGATACACGCAGACTGGTCCCGATACCGTTGGTGGAATTCTCTGGCCTACGGGAACGAGCAATCCGGCAGTCGGCAATGTTTCGCCCGATCACATTACTCAGTCGCTGGGCGTCGGTGACAGCTACCGCACAACCGTCAGTCTGACATTACCGGGCAGCGGCGGCATCACGAATCTGGTTGACGTCTTCTTACTGTTCGATGATACAGGCAGCTTTACGAACAACAGCCCGATCGTGCGCTCGGCTTTCCCGGACATCATCAATCAGTTGCAGACATCGCTCCCCGGCCTTGATCTCGGTTTCGGCGTCGGTCGCATGGAAGAGTATGCCAACTTTGCATGGGAGTATTCGACCGGTCGTCCTTTCGTGCTGAATCAACCCATCGTGGCTGCAAGCACAGCCGGTTACATGGCATCGATTCAATCCGCGCTGGATCGCGAGACACCAGGCAATGGTGGTGACCAGCCAGAGACGGACATCGAAGCACTGTATCAACTCGTGACCGGTAAAGGTTTCGACGGTAACAACAACGGAACGGTTTCCGACAGCGGCCCGGCGGGCTTGGCTTCTACACAGATCAATCCGGGTGATAGCGGCGACGTCCCATCGTTCGCTTCGTTCCGTTCTGATGTTGCCAACGGTGTTCTGCCTGCGGCGGGTAATGTCGGCGGCGGCGGTTTCCGTTCCGGTGCGCTGCCGATCGTGTTGCTGGCGACGGATACCGGCTTTGCATATCAACCCAAAGGCGAAACCAGTATCACGGGTCTCGGTGGAACCAGCCTGCCGCTCAGTCGCTTCACCGAAACATCTCGACCGGAAACACCATTCAACTCCGGAGCCGGTATTCAAGAAACGGTGACGGCACTCAACGCTCTGGGAGCACTGGTGATCGGTTTGGGTACGAACTCCGAAGCCAATCTCGATCCTCGTCAACAGCTCGAAGCGCTGTCCACACTCACCGGTGCAGTGAATCGTTCCACATCGACCATCGATAATGGAACGACCGACGCGATCGCTCCCGGTGATCCGCTGTACTTTGAAATCGCATCCGGTTTCGCAAGTAGCGTGTCAGCCGGTGTGATCAATGCGATTAAGAATGCGGTGCTCAATGTCGCCGTCGACATCGACGTTATCGCGTCCGATCCACGAGTCAAAATAATCAACCACAGCGGCACGGCAAAGAGCATCGCGGGCGGACAAACCGCGTCCTTCGATATCGAATTCATCGGTGACGGAGCGCCGCATCGATTCGACCTGCAATTCGTGCGGGCCGGAACGAACGTCGTGCTCGGCTCGATTCCGGTGGTGCTCGGTACGCCGATTTCCGGCAACTGTTATGAATTCGATGAGATCGATGACGGCGAGATTGAAACCGGCGACGACTTCGGCAGCATGAAGGCGGCCGGCATTCATCCGAATCAAGCTCCGTCATTCGTCCTCGGACCAAACGTTTCGATTGACGAAGATGCCGGCGCGCAGAACCTGACACCTTGGGCTACATCGATCAGCCCCGGACCTTCTTCCGAGAGCGGCCAACACGTCGACTTCATTGTCACCACGACGAATGCGAGTCTGTTTGCTACGCTGCCGACCGTGAGCCCAACCGGCTCACTGAGCTTTACGCCGGCACCGGACGCTTTCGGTTCAGCAGTAGTCAGTGTGGCCCTGCATGATGACGGCGGTACCGCCGACGGCGGCTCGGATACCAGCTCAGTTCAGACCTTTACGATCACGATCAACTCGGTGAACGATGCGCCGATCGCTCAAGGCGACAGCGCATCGACCGACGAAGATGTGGTGCTCAGTGGTTCAAGTGTCTTAACAAACGATTCCGACGTCGACGGCCCGGCGCTGTCAGCAGTTCTGGTGAGCGGTCCGGCACACGGCTCGCTTAAGCTCAACACCGACGGCACGTATTTTTATACGCCCTTTGCTGACTGGAATGGTACCGACGGCTTTGTGTACAAAGCGACTGACGGCTCGCTGGATTCCACTCCGGCTACGGTCACGATTCGAGTTGCTGCTGTGAATGATGCACCGATCGCTCAAGGCGACAGCTACTCGACGGTTCAAGGCGTTACTTTGACGGTTGCCGCACCGGGACTGCTGCTGAATGACTCGGATGTAGACGGTGACGTGATCACCTCGACGCTGGTCGTCGGACCGTCGCACGGAACGCTGACGCTCGCTGCGAACGGATCTTTCAATTATGTCCCGGCCGCCGGCTTCGCAGGAACTGACAGCTTTACTTACACAGCCACGGACGGCCTGCTGACGAGCGGAGTTACTACAGTATCGATTGCAGTTACGCCGATTGCAGGGTCGACCAAGTTCTATGTCGTCGATGGAACGTCGAGAAAGACGTTTGCTTACGACGCCTCCGGAACATCGACCGGTCAAGCAGCACTTAACAAAGAAAATCAAAAGCCGCGAGGCATCGTGACCAGCAAGGACAGTACGACGACATGGGTCATCGACCAAGACTCTGTGGTCTACGTCTACGATCGTGCCGGTAAGTTGCTCGGTTCTTGGGAAGCGAAGGGGATCGACAAGCCTGAAGGGATCGCTACGAATGACCGTGATCTCTGGATCGTCGATCGTGAAACCGGTCGAGTGTTCGTCTTCGCCGGCGCTGCGTCTCGCAAGAGCGGATCTGCCATAGCCACGTCATCCTTCGCGTTGAACGCGAGTAACAAGACCCCGATGGACATCGTTACCGATGGATCGCATCTGTGGGTGGTTAACGATGGGGCGACGAGCGATCAAGTCTTCCGATACGGTACAGACGGCAAGTTGCAAGGAAGTTGGAAACTGGATGCACGCAATACGACTCCGACTGGACTGACGATCGATCCGAACAATGTAAATCACATTTGGGTCGTCGATGCCGGTACTGACACCGTCTATCAATACGATGGTGCGGTCGGACGAACCTCGGGCAATCAAGCAGCTGCATCTTCCTTCGCGCTGGCCGCCGGTGATACGGATCCGCAAGGGATCTCTGATCCCCTGCCGACTCCCTCTTGGATGAATGCAAGTTCACCCGATGACGTGAATGATGACGGCTACGTTACGCCGCTCGACGTGCTGACGATCATCAACCGCTTGAACGCGGCTCCCGAAGCGAAGCTGCCGGAGCGTGAGTTGGGACTACCGTACTGGGACGTGAACGACGACGGCTTTGTTACGGCCATCGACGCGCTCAACGTCATCAATCGCTTGAACGGCGGCCTCGCGGCTCAGCATGCTGCCGGCGATGCCGTGATGGCGGCTTGGTTCGATGATTCGAATGACGAAAATGAAGACGCCGAAGCGGATGACGATCTGATCGAACAACTGGCTGCATCGCAGCTCGGGAAGTCATAAGCGATAGTCGTTAAACTATGAGTGAGGAGAGCGACAGGCCTCGAAAGCCTGTTGCTCTCTTCTTGTCCCGAAGCGTAAGAGTTTGCTGTTTGCGTTATGAATCGGTCGCAGCGGATCTGGCCAAAAAGCCCTTGGTTTTCAGACCTGAAAAGTCGGCACAATGTCAGCCGCTGTCCGCGCTCATGCACCTTTTAAGAAATGCAAGCGGAACGGCGCAAGCCGTCCGGTTCTTCAAGATCGATGGTGCAAGTGGTTTATCCACATTTGCAAGAACCGGTTTGGCATCGAAGAAGACTTGATCGGCCTCGCGCATAGCGGGTCCGAGATGAAGCAGGGCTCCTCCGTGTTGCAACTCCTCGAACTTACCTTGCTCAGCCAAGAGCTTTGCGTATCGGCATGCATTTTCACTCCATTTGAATAGAGCAAGATCGGCACTTGCTGCGCATCTGAGCCGGACCGCTCACATCTCCTAATTCGGTTCAGATCAATAACGGTTCGACGCCGACTGAGAAGGAGTACGAATCGATATCAGGCTGCCCAGGACCATGGGCGTACAACTCAGCGAATCAGTCACTGAGCGGGAACCGAAACGATTCGACTCGTGTTGCATCCCCTGGCAGAATTGGTGCAATATGTGAAGCTGAAGGTACAACCGCCGCACGCTCAAACCGACGTTCGGCGATTTCACTTTACTGCGATAAGGACTGGAGCGATGAACGATCCTGCTCAAACGATAGAACTATCGGTAATCGGTATGACCTGCGGTCACTGTCGCGCGGCTGTTGAATCCGCACTTCGCGATGTGCGCGGTGTCACGGCTGTCAGTGTCGACTTGGAACATGGAAGAGCCGAAGTGAAAGGCGAAGCAGATCTATCGAGTCTAGTTCGTGCGGTTGAAGAAGCCGGGTACGATGCCTCGCCGGCGGAAAGCCGTTAGATCCCGGATGGCCGCTAAAGAGAGTGAAAAGCCGCTCGAAATCGGTGTCGCGGGCATGACGTGCGCCGCTTGTGTGCGACGCGTTGAAAACGGACTGCGCAAACTTCCCGGAGTAACAGAAGCTTCGGTCAACTTGGCAACCGAACGGGCGAGCGTCCAGTTCGATCATGCAGCGACACAAGAAGATCTGCATGCAACAAGTGAACTGATTCGCAAGCTAGGCTACGAGCCGATAGAACTGCAGAGCGCAAAACCGGCTGAACAAGAAGAGCGCCGCGATTCCGAGACGACTCGATTACTGCGAGACTTCATCGGATCAGCCGCCTTCACACTGCCGCTGTTCTTCATCGCCATGGTCCCGATGCTGTACCGGCCCTTTATGCAATGGATGATGGCCTTGGCAAGTATGGACGCATGGAACTGGATCATGCTGCTACTCGCGATCCCCGTTCAGTTCTGGTACGGCCGGCACATCATGCGGTCCGGTGCCAAGAGCCTCGTCGCATATTCGCCGGACATGAATGCGTTGGTCTTGATCGGCACAGTCGCAGCGTTCACTTATAGCTTGGTCGTAACGGTACAACCTGAGCTGCTGCCGGAGGATTCACGACACGTTTACTTCGAGGCATCGGCCGTCGTCATCACATTGGTGTTGCTCGGCAAGTTTCTGGAAACGCGATCGCGGCGGCAAGCATCCGATGCGATGAAGCTGCTGCTGAACCTCGTGCCGAAGTCGGCGGTCGTGGTGCGCAACGGGCTTGCGCAAAAGATATCGGCGGATGAGGTTGTCCTGAACGATTTGGTCGAGGTCGCTCCCGGTGCAGCCATCGCCGTCGACGGTGTAGTTGAGAACGGCATGACATATATCGATGAAAGCATGGTGACCGGAGAGCCCGTTCCGGTGGCGAAACAAGCCGGTGACAAAGTCATCGCGGGGACGATCAATACGACCGGAACGATTCAGTTTCGAGCCCAAGCGATCGGAGCCGATACGACTTTGGCAAAGATCGTGGCTTTCGTGGAAACCGCTCAAACCAGCAAGCCGCGCATCCAAGGATTGGCAGATCGAGTGGTGGCAGTGTTTGTACCCGTCGTGCTGCTGATCGCTCTCGGAACGGCACTGTTATGGCTTTTCATTATGCAAGGCGGTACGCTCGATCAGGCGCTCGTCCACGCTGTTTCGGTACTCATCATTGCCTGCCCTTGCGCCATGGGCTTGGCAGTACCGACGAGTGTCATGGTCGGTACCGGCAAAGCCGCGCAACTAGGAATTCTGTTTCGTTCGACCGAAGCGGTTCAGTCGCTGAGCGAAGTGCGTAAGGTTGCTTTCGACAAGACCGGGACATTAACGATCGGCAAGCCGGATCTGATTGCCTTTGAGGTGTTCGCTCCTTTTCGGGAAGCCGACCTAGCAGCCGAGTTGGCGCTTATCGAACGCAGGTCGGAGCATCCGTTGGCATCCGCTATTGTTCGCGCCGTCGATGCGAAGGGGCACACAACCCGAGCGGTTATCTCGGAGTTTCGAGCCATTGCCGGAGCCGGCGTGGAAGCCGTGCTCGATAACGGCAACCGGTTTATTGTCGGAACCGAGAAACTCTTGCGAGAGCATAAGGTGGATGTCTCTGCGGCAACAAGCTTGGCGGAACAAGCTTTAGATCGCGGACATAGTTTCCTCTTTGCCGCAGTGAACGGCAAGTTGGCCGGTCTGTTGGTAGTGGCCGATCCGATCAAGACAGGTTCGCAGCCCGCCGTCGCAGAGTTACAAGATCAAGGGATCGAGGTCGCGCTGATATCCGGTGACAATCGACGAACAGCAAGCAGCGTAGCTTCGCGGCTCGGTATAGTCGAAGAAAATGTCTTTGCCGAAATCGGGCCTAACGAAAAGGCTCACACGGTTCAATCATTGCAGAGACCAGGTAAGAGAGTCGCATTCGTCGGCGATGGACTAAACGATGCCCCGGCGTTGATGGTGGCTGATGTGGGCATCGCCATGGGGACCGGAACGGACTTGGCGATTGAATCCGCCGATGTGATTCTCATGTCGGGTGATATTCAAAACGTACCACGAGCCGTTCGGCTTGCGACGTCCGTCATGCACAACATTCGCCAAAACCTAGCATGGGCGTTCGGCTACAACATCATCCTTATTCCCTTGGCCACCGGGCTGCTCAAGCCTTGGCTGGGACTCGGACTCTCGCCGATGGTTGCAGGAGCGGCCATGAGCCTGTCGAGTTTCTTTGTGGTCACCAATGCGCTGAGGCTGAGGCGATGGAATTAAGCAGGCGACATCAAACGGGAGCACAAGCGTTCGCGACGAACAAGCAATGCGAAACATTAGTATCTAAGATTTAAGATTTAAGATTTACAACACCAAACCTGCCCCATATTTGATGCCTGATGCCTGAAATCTGAAATCCGCAATAACAAATCCACTAGCCACTAGCCACTAGCCACTAGCCTCTAGCCTCTAGCCTCTAGCGTCTAGCGTCTAGCCTCTAGCCTCTAGTTTTCCCCATTCAAACCTAACTCGCTTTGGATGCGTCGAGTCTCTTTGCGAATTTGGTCCTTTTCGGCTCCCATCTCTTCGAGCAGGCGCACAGCCAAAGAGACGGCGGTTTCGCCTTCCTCCGTGATCACTCGATTGGCTCCGACTTCTTCCAACCAGATGCGCTCGCGGATGTAGCGAGCGCGAACAAAGATCTGCAATTCGGGATTGAGGTTCTTGGCCGTCAAGATGATCAGGGACCTTGTGAGCATCTCAGGAATCGTGACCAACAAGTACTTCGCATCACGAATGTTGGCCGCTTCTAAAATGTCCGCATTACCTGCGTCACCATAGATGGCATCGATCCCTTGGCTCTTCAATTCGCGAATCGTATCCAAATTCAAATCCACTACGACCGGTCGAATACCGCACTCGAACAACAAACGATACGCGGTTTGACCCACGGGACCGTAACCGACAATGACCGCTCCCGGTCCATGCGGACCTGCCGCCACTGCTTCGAGATGATCGTGGGTCGACGAGTTCGCCAACGCTCCTTCTCGTTCCGAACGACGGGACAATGCTCGCCATAGCGACTGACGTTTTCGTAACTGCATTTCCAGCGGGCGACCGAGTCGAAAGATAATCGGATTGAGAGCGATCGAGATAATCGATGACGCCACCAACACACTCCGCAGTTCATCGCTCAGCAGCTTTTGATCGACGGCCAGGTCAGCCAACAAGAACGAGAATTCACCGATCTGCGACAGCAAGATAGCGACGCTGATCGAGGTACTGACGGAATAACGAGCCCACCAGGCGACCGTGAACGCAGTTAGAGGGTTGACCACCATGACGATCAGCAACACGGTCAGCAACAAACCGGGTGAGTGTACGAAGACTCGCTGATCGAACTGCATGCCGACCGATACGAAAAACAAAACCGCGAATGCATCACGCATCGGCAACGCGTCGGCGGCCGCTTGATGGCTGGCCTCGGTCTGACCGACCACCATACCACCGAGAAATGCCCCCAGCGCCATGGATACGCCGAAGAATGCGGATGAGCCGACAGCGATGGCAATCGCCAAACTTAAGATCGTCAGCGTGAATAGTTCGCGAGAACGAGTGCGAGCAACTTGGCGCAAGATCCAGGGAATGGAAAACTTCCCGAAGACCAAGACGATCGAGCACAACACGATGACTTGCATTAATGCCCAGGCCAACGACCAGATGAAGCTGGGCTTGGCTTCCGAACTTTCACTCCATAGCTCGCCGACCGCGGGCATCGCGACGATCACCAAGACGGTAAAGATATCCTGCGCGATCAACCAGCCCACCGCGACGTGACCCGATGGAGAGTTGAGCTGATCGCTGTCCATCAATACGCGAGTCACTACGACGGTACTGGCAATCGATACGGCTACACCGAGTACAAGTCCGGAGACGATCGGCAAGCCGGATAACCACACACAGCCCAACACAATCGACGTAGCGACCACAAACTGTGCGACGGCCCCCGGAAAAGCGACCCAACGCACGGCCAGTAGATCTTCCAGATTGAAATGCAGACCGACACCGAACATCAGCAGCACGACACCGATCTCAGCCAGCTCAGTCGCTGTCGATGTGTCCGCAACGAAGCCTGGCGTCTGAGGCCCGAGGATGATTCCGGCTACTAAGTATCCAACGATAGGTGAGAGCTTGATGCGAGTGGAGAAAACTCCCAACAGCGTCGCCACTACAAGGCTCGTCGCCAAATTCCCCAACAATCCGAAGTCTGTATGCATGCTGCTCGACCCTTTCTCTGTGGCGGAGTTTACCAGTAGTCTCAAAGCAGCGGCACCCGAGCCGGCCTGCTCGAATGATCGCACCCGCCAGACAAGATCGCACACTAAAAGTTCGCGCCCTACTGAGACAGTGCGCAGCGGTACGACCATCACCGTTATCTACCTGCACTGGAAACGAAGTCGGCCGTGAGCTTTGAAACTCACGGCCGACAAAATTTCGATGCAAGCCAGAAAAACTAGCGCGACTCTAGATCGCGAGTGAGACCGATTGACCGAGTCGATTGGAATCGGTCGACGGATGATGTGAACGCACGATTCGGATCTCCATCTGCACAGACCATTTGCCTTCGCTGTCGCCCTGGATCAACCAGTGCGGCATGACGCAAACGGACTGATGCACCAGCTCGAAGCCGGCTTCGCTTTGGCTGACCGTTTGAATCGGGAATGTCCACAGGCTGGCAGGACGATTCTGCGACATGAAGACGTCGAGTCCTTGCCACTGGTCGATCAATCCGAGATGACTCGCACCAACCAGATTCAGACGTGTGCCGAGCTCGCCGAGCCGAGCTCCCTTCTCGTCGTAGAAGAACCGATCATCGGCTCCGGCAGGCATCCCTGCAAAGTTCCATTCGAGAGCCAAGTGCATTTGACGTTCGCGCGGCAGTCCTTCGATCAGGTAAGCCACAAACAGACGGGGATCGCCTTCTTCCAAAGTAAGCGCTTTGGTGATTCGCAGCGGCACGCCCCAGGCGTTACCTTCGCGCGTCATCTGCAATTGAATCTTCCCTGCGCGCGACGCAGCTTGGCATCGTAAGGCATGGCAACAAAGTCACCACGCTCTTCAGCCAGTCCGTCCGCTACGCGATCCAAAGACACATCGTTGTCATAGAAGTGCTCCAAGAAGCTCTTACGCGGGAAGCGATCGTACTGCAATCGCTTGTCGAGACCTTCCTGTTTGAACACGATCCGATCGTGGATACTGGCAACATCGGATGACGCGCCGGCAGCACCACGCAACACCTTGCGGTGATACGACTCAGGCCGTCGCTGCAGCGTAGCCAAGAGGTTATGCGATACTTCACGCACGTCCAATTCGTACAGCATGCCGCCTTGAGCCGGTGCTGCGAAAGCAACAAAGTGATCGTTAGCCAATCGAACTTCAGGACGCAAATCGAAATCGTAGTCCTCGGTCGATGCTTCAACAAATGGACCGTCACCATGCTGAACGCGATCGAGTGTTGTGTCCGCTTCGATCAGTTCTCGATAGATGGCGTTGCGCAGGTGCGGAAGGTAAATCCCTCCGAATGCACCGTGCCAGTATGGGCAGTTGCACTGCGCTTTGTAGAGCTGGTCCTCAACTTGATTGAGCGTATCGGCATCGCCGCCCAGTTGCCGAGCTCGTTCCAGTCGACGGCTGACGAACATCATCCGCGAATACATTTCGTTGGCTTCGGTGTAGCGCACTTTGAAATTGCGCCAGTTACCGCCCCGCACGAAGCGCTGCAGGTCGCTCCAACGCGGATGTTCATGCATCAGGTGAATGACTTCGTCATACAAATCCTGTTGCGGAACAGGGAGCGCCCATTCAGTCATCTCTCGATAACTGCAATCGGGCAGATAGATCTTTCCGACCGGCGGTAGGTCTTGAACGACATCTTTCAGTCGCGATGTGATCAACCAATCGCGATTGGCGTTGAGTGCATCCAGGAATCGGCGCAACCAACCTCGCTCGTACACATGCACTTTGGTATCAGGCCATGTACCGAATTTCTCGCCGTCGTCACCGAACACGAGCACTGCGTTAGGGTGTTCAGACGCAACGCTACGTGCGTAAGCGATCGTCTCTTCGGGTGCGGCGAACGGAATCAGATAGCGGAGCTTTTCGCTACCCGGGAAGATGCGGAGCATGCTGCCGTCATCTTCCGTAACGTAATAGCCGAACAGATCCTCTTCGCCCCAACCGGCGGCGCGGAAGTGATAATCGTCGAGCACCGTGTATCCGATACCGGCTCGCGCGATGTCCTGTGTCAAGGGACTTTCCCAGACTCGCTCCGGCATCCACATCCCTTGAACTTCCGTAGTAAACAGATCGTTCAAGTAGGACGAATAGCGACGAATCTGCCCCACGCGATCGCGGCTCGGCAGCATCGGAAGAATGGGTTCGTAGAACGGACCGCCGACGATTTCGATCCGTCCCGCGGCGACTAAGCCGGCCACGCGCTCCACATATTCGGGGTGCTTCTCCGCCAACCAAGTCATCAAAGGACCTGAAGTGTGAAGCGATATCTTCAGTTCGTGGTAGGCCTCGAAAACATCGAGGAAAGGCAGATAACTGTCTTGGTAAGCTTGTTCGATAACGCCGTCGAAATTGCCAACAGGCTGGTGATTATGCAGGACCAGACACAGTCGAACTGTATTTAACATAGCCTCACTGCCGCAAACGCAAGGGATCCAGAAACGGACGGAAGTTTGCCTAGCTTTCCGCGTCGCTAAACGACGCTGCGTTATTATCGGCAAATCGCGCGCCTGCGGAACAGCTTTTCCAGTCCGCCATGATGCCGAGCTAGCTAACGACTGTGCGGATTCTACACCTGTTGCCGAGCATCAGGGAGAGGCAAATTCGGATGATTCAGAAGACAGGATGTCCTGTCAAGAAACTGCGCAGCTTAGCAAGGCTCTAACAGTCTCTCGCTCAGTGGATCTCACTCAGTGGATGATGAGCAAAACCAGCAGACAGGCTCTTCAAGACCACCAGTCGAAACCTGACTCGTTAGAGCTTGTGGCTGTAACCGGCCGAAACGCGCCGGCGTCCGGTAAACAGCCCGCAATCGCAAGGGGGCACCTCGTGAATGATCTCAAAATTTTGGATTTGAGATTTGAGATCAATTGAACACGCCCGAAGGCGAGGGATGGAGGGTCCCTCGCTTACGCTTCCGGTTTCGAATGCTTCACGAAGACTTGCTCCGATCCACATCTAGCTCGTACTCGTACTCGTTCTCAGCGCAACGGTACTCGTACTCGGGTTCGAAAAATCGAGTACGAGTTCTCGTTGTGACGAGAACTTACATCGCGGCCAAGGCGGAGTCGATTGAGTCGGACTCTTGGCTTGCATCGGAGGCCAGCGTGTCCGCCAAATCGGAAGCGGTCGATGACAGTGTATCGACTTCGGTGATCGCGCTGTCGACACTGCCCGGGAACAGTCGAGTCGTGGCCGGACCTGCCTTGGCTTCTTGTCCTGCACTACCGCTGAGGGAAGAGGCGAGCATTGAGCGAAGCACGTCCGAGTTACTAAGTACGCTGTTCAGGCCGCTGCTGCCGATCGTGATCGGCGGTGCAGCTTCACCTTCGCCTTGCAGCCCGCTGCTGACAAGGCTTGATGAAACAGCCGCTGAGGATGCTTCACCTTCACCCGACGCAGTCGATGAACCGGTGACGACAGTGAACCCGAGATCGGATGCTGTACCGCGAACCTTCAGCAAGCGATGAGCGCCGTCGGTGCCCGACACAGTTACTCGCGAGCTGCTGCCGGTCATCGGCAGCGTAGCTTGAACGTTTTGGTTCGAGCTATTGACGGCTGTCAACACGAGAGACGATGCGTCGGCATTCATCGTCGCTTTGATATTGCTGAATCCGGTATAGCCGTCCCCGACTGCGTACCAAGCTTGCGATTGGCCAGGGGCCACTGCCACGGTCAATCGGTTGAGGAACGACGAACCGAGGAAGTCGCGAATCGAAATAAACTGCGACTGCAAGCTGCCGACCTGCGATTGCAGAGTCAGGTTGCTGGTGTCGGTCGCAGCCGACACGACGCTCAGCGTTTCCGCTTGGTCATCCAAGAACGGAAGGGCGTCGCGAGTGATCGTGTAAGTACCTGGAGCGGCGTTGGTCTTCTTGAACACGCCTGACGCATCGGCGGTCAACGTTGTGTTCACTGCGGCACCGGTGATATCCGTTCCCGTCATCGCATAAGAGATACCGCCGTAATAGAAACTGCCTGAGCTTCCGCCGACGACGGTAGTCACCGTACCGCCGATATCGCGCGGCGTGTAGTTGTTTGCGGTGACGGACACGGTCGCGGTATCCGTCAGACCGGCCGTATCGCGCATCGTGTAAGTGAACGTGAATGTACCGGTGAAGCTGTTGCTCGGCGGCGTGTAGTTCAATGACTTGCCGTCTGCAGCGATCGCAATGGTTCCATTGCCGCTCGCCGGTTGAGTCACTGCCGAAATGGTCTTCGTATCGCCCGAATCAGGATCTGTATCGTTGGCCAGAACATCCAGCTTTTGAGTACCGGCCGGGCTGAGCACGGTCAACGTATCGTTCACTGCATCCGGAGCATCGTTAACGTTGGTCACATTAAACGTCACGGTTCCGAGAGCGGTGGCTCCGCCGCTGTCTTTGACCGTGTAAGTCAGAACTTCTTGACCTGCGAAGTTTGTCGCAGGCGTGTAGAGCAACTTGGTTCCATCCGAAGAGATGGCCAACGTGCTGCCTTTGGCTGATGTTCCCACACCCGAGATCGAGAGCGTTTCGCCTGAGTCGCCCGAATCGTTGGCGAGCACATCGAACGAAGTTTGTGCGGCATCTTCGGTCAGGGTGAACGTATCAGGGACAGTGACAGGCGGAGGATTCGCGACCTTCACAGTTACCGAAACGGTACCGGTCGAAGTTCCGCCCCGTCCGTCACTGAGCACATACGTGAAGGTCTCTGTTCCGGTGAAGCCGGCTTTCGGTGTGTAAAGTACGTTCAAGCCGCTGGAGCCGACTTGAATCGTACCGCCTTGCGAACCCGAGCTCACGGAAGAAACGCGAAGTGTCTCCGTGGCGTTCGCATCGGCCCCTTGCGTATCGTTGCTGAGTACGCTGATCACATTAAGCGTGCTGTTCGCATCGATGGTCACCACATCATTCACAGCGACCGGCGGATCGTTCACGTCGGTGACTTGAACCGTGACTGTGGCCGTCAGTTCCACACCGTCGGAATTGCGAGCCGTATAGGTAAAGGTCTCAGCACCATTGAAGTTGCCGGACGGCGTGTAGTCGATCGTCTTGCCGTCAGCAGCGATGGCCACTGTACCGCCGCCGCTGGCAGTTCCTACAGCTGACACGATCAGCGTCGTAGTTCCGACGATCGTATCGTTGGATAGGACACTCAGGTTATGCAGACCCGAATCTTCATCGAAGTTGTAAACGTCGTTGACCGCCTGGAAGTTCGCTCCGACAGCCAGGGCGCTCGATCCGAAAGAAACTCGGTTGTCGGGAACCTTGGCGGTTTCACCGTATAACAGAATGTCGCTGCCGGAATCGTCAGCGGCTTCCGTGCGAATGTTTGGATTGCCGGCGGCTTTGGCTGTGAATGTGATTTCGGCGAAGACCTGACTGTCTGCACCGCTACCGGACGTGTTACCGGAGAACGCACCCAGTTCATTGATCAAACCGGGAGTCGACGTCGATCCGGTCTTACCGTTGGTAAACGGTGCGAGATAGTTGATCGGATTGGTCGCGATGGGCTCGACAATGTTCGAGTCAAACAACACGTCGACATAAGCTGCGAACACCCCCGATGCACCAAAGCCGCGGAGATCCTTGACCGACAGCTTGACCTTGAACTGCTGACCGGTGGCTACTTGAGTAATCGCATTGCCGTTCAAATCGGTCGTCTGCAGCGTGATTTGAACCTTGGGTGCTTCTACGACGTTGATCGAGAAGTCTTGCGTGGTCAGGTTGCCTGCTGCGTCGGTCAGATTCAGTGTAAAGGATTGGGTTCCCAGTTGGCTGGACGTCGGTGTCCAAGTGACCGCACCGGTCGCAGCGTCAATCGTCATCCCTGTAGGTGCATTGACCAAGGCATAGATCAGACCGGAACCTTCTTCTGCATGGCTGAGGTTAACGGAGAGTGCTTGATCGATCTGAGCGGACGACGGGAAGGCACCGGCCGCCAATTGCGCAGGAGCGGTCGAATCAAAGGTTACGGTAAGGCTAGGCGATGCAGTGCTCTCAACACTATTGATCGTCTGAGTGGCCGTTACGAGAACGGCTCCTGTACCTAGTGACGAGACGTTCGATGCAGTGACCGAAGTCGTCGAGCCGGTCGCGGTGGCTTGACCGATGACTGTGTTGCCGACCTTCAGTTTGACAGTCGCACCTGCCGTCGTGCCCGAAACGGTAAAGACCGGAGCAGCGGCTTTGGTGATGTTGTCGGTGCTGCTGGTACCTGTATCGGATGCAGTGTCCAGATCAATCGCAGTTGGAGCGCCTGCGCCGACCAGCACCGAAATCACTTGCGAGTCGGTCTCGTCGCCGGTGGTCGTGGAAGCAGACTGACTTACTGTCGCCTTGAACTGCAGTGTTCCGGTAAAGCCGGCCGGAGGTGTGACGGTTGCCAAACCGGTCGTAGGATTGACTGTTACCGTGAAGTTTTCCGAGCTGACTTTGGCTACGGCGTAGGTAACGGCATCGCCTTCGCGATCGGTACTGGTGAGATTCACGCTCACCGGCGTATTGACGGAAGTCGTTACGTTGCTGACCGGATTAAGGAACGGTGCCGCGTTGACGGCCACTGGTGTGTTATTGCTGCCCGGGGTCGTATAGTTGACACCGGTCGCCGTGAAGTTCTGCGATGATGAATGTCCATCGGAATCGGTCACCGTTACCGTGATCGTGGCGGTGCCGGCGGAATGTGCCTTGAGGCGAAGCAGAGCGTTTTCAGTATCCGTATAAACCGACACGCTCGCGATCTTGATGTCGGTTGTCGGCTTGCTGCTCGAAGTGGCTACGTTGCTGATCGCTTCGCGAACCGCGTCTCCTTCGACCAATTGACCGAAGACTGAGTGATTGAAGTCCAACCACGGCGTAGCGGTTTCGGTGATGAAGAACTGCGAATCGTTCGTATCGTCCGAGCTCTTGGCCATCGACAGTACGCCGCTGCGATTGTGCATCAGATTCAGATTGAATTGATCATCGAAATCGCCCAGCGTCGATCCGCCCGATCCCGTTCCAGTCGGATCACCGGTCTGGATCATGAAATTGTTGATGACGCGGTGGAAGATAATGTTGTTGTAAAAACCGCTTTGTGCCAACTCGATGATGCGCGAGGTCGGCAGAGTCGCTTCGGACTCGAACAGTTCGAAGACCATATCGCCGAAGTCTTGGACCGAGATCTTCAGGAATCGATTGCCGGTCAGCACTTCGGCACTGACAACGGACGGATTGCTTGATGAAACGGTAACGGTCAGAGCATTGCCATCCGGATCGTATGCATCCACCGGAACGTGATAAGGAGAATCGATCGGAACGTTCGCATCCGGGATCGTGGCGAACGTCGGCGTGGATCCGGTAGGGATCGCGATACCGGCTTGTGCGGCCAATGCTGCCAACGATTGCTCACCGACTAATCGCGAGCCGTCGGCAAAGACCCAAGTCGGGTAAGAAGTAATATTGTTCTGGGTAGCCACCGATGTCGGATTGCGGTTCGCGTCGGTAACTTCGACGAACGGCAGATACTGAGCGCCGTCTTCGAACAATTGCTTTTGAGCCAAGCAGTGCGGGCACCAATAGGCGCCGTACATCTTCACGTTCGCAGCGGCCAGGGCTTTGGCGAAAGCAACGAGGTCTTGAGCCGCTTCGCCTTCTCCTTGCAGATTGCCTGATTGGGAACCGGTGCCGGTCGTCTGCACCGTATCGTTGCCTGCAGCGACGGATGGATCAGCTCCCGGGAGAGCGGAACCGAGCAGCGGCAAGTAGCTGTCGCCGGCCATCACTTGGCGAGCTTCCAAGGATTCCAATCGGCCGATTCGCAATTCACGCGTCTTTCGGCTGTGGGTGCCGAAGAGTCCGCGAAGCCAGTTGGTCAGTTGTTTGCGCTTTTCAAATCGCGACATACAGTCAAAGTCCCCAGAGGAATGAGAGGAGTTGGGTCCGCCTGGCGGCATTGCAGTTTTCCAGGCTAATTACGGGTCTCGCGATTCCATTCCGCTTTAGGCTGATTTTTGAACGGCTCCGATTATGCCGTCGAATCTTTGGGAACAATCCGCTTAGGCTGACCTGTCGACCTCACCCCCCACAGGTGAGTTACGAACGCGAGTCGGACGTGGTCTCGACATGATTCAACAGAGTCGCACCCGGGCATCAAAGTTCCCGATAGTGCTTGGGGAAATGGCAAGTCGTCGGCGCAACGCGCTCTTGAACAAAAAAACGAAGAAACTTCCCAATCGACTTATATTGACGTCCAAACTGCAAGATTTGACGGTTGTAGCGAGCGATTCACCGTCTGAATCGGGTCAGGCACCGGTACTGCGTGCGGCGTCGATGGCCGTCAAATCGTCGAGAATACGGGGAGCCGCGGCTTCGAGCATTTCGAGTACATAACGAAAGCCGTCCGACTCGCCATAGTACGGATCCGGTACTTCGCGAGGCCAGGAATCATCGAGGTAGTCCGAAAGCAAGCGGAGCTTGGAGGACGGCTCGCCGAACAACTTGGCCAGCTCACGGTAATTGTTGCGATCCATCGCGATAATCCGGTCGAATCGCTGGTAGTCGCGAGACACAGCTTGGCGAGAACGACTGGTCAGCTCGTAACCTCGCTCGCGGGCTGCTTCGATCATGCGTCTGTCTGCAGGCTCCCCGATGTGGAAACTGCTCGTCCCCGCCGAGTCGACGACGATCCGGTCTTGCAGTCCGCGGCTTTGCACCCAATGCTGAAAGACCCCTTCCGCCGCAGGTGAGCGGCAGATATTTCCAAGGCAAACGAACAGTACCGAGACAGGCATCGCAGTTGCAACCATTCCGAATCCGGAACACCCGGATCTAAGAGTCTCAATGGCCAATTGTCGGGAATTACAAAAGTCGGCCGGGGTTTCCGCACGAGAATCGATTTAGTGTGTATCAGACCGACTGGGTTAGTTATAGTGAAAACAGTCGGTCCGTGGAGCGAATTCGTCGTTCTGAAGGCTTCGCACCAGTTCCGTACGTCCAGCGGCCGGTAATTCGGCTAGAGGCACAGTGCGTTTGGCGCATTGCGACTGGCACAAAGGAACCCAACGTTGCACATGAGTCGACCCAATCCCGTGGAAGGGAATCCATGACGAAAGGACGGGTGGATGCGAGCCAAATTTGAGATAGGCGACCGTGTCGTCTACACGCGAGACAAGGTCAGCACTCGCCCCGGTCCGCGTGCTAAGAATGTTTTTGCGACTCCGCATGGTGAAACATACGCGTATCAAGTCGATAAATATTGGCGAGTCACCGGCATCCAACCCGACGGCTCCCTCATGCTCCGGACCCGCCGCGGCAAACAGCATGTAGTGCGTCCCGACGATCCGCGCCTGCGTCGGCCGAACTTATGGGAACGCATGTTTTACGGGTCGCGGTTTCCGAATCAGTCCGATTCTGCTGCTGAACCGAACTCAGGCACCGAAACGGGAGCCGAGCCGGTCGAATCGGCATCGTAAGCGTATCGAACTCGCCGCGCCGTGTGGAACATGGTCTTCAATGACCGTGCGGCTTACTCTCGTCTCCCGGTTTGACAGCAACAAGTCCGTCGACTTGGATGATCAGCTCATTGCCCCCGGCCGGTTTGACCTCGACCTCGAGGCCCGACGTTGCGTAGCGAGCATATCGAGGGTGGACAACACCGAGCTTGCTGGGCCGATGACCTTGGACCTCCTCGGCAACAACTATTTGAACGACGACGGCATCGTGGAAACCGGCGACGGCACCATCACCTTCGCGATAGGTTGATAGAACGAATGTGCCGTCGTTTTGGATCTCGCCTCTTGCTTGAATCCCGTGCTCGCGACTCTTGAGCTCCACCGTTCCCACGTGTACCGGCGATCCAGTTGGAAAAACAACTTTGCCGCGAGCCGGAAAGGCAGGCGGCCTGCCGTCAGAACATCCGACACAGAAAAGAAGTGAAAGCGCCGACACCAGAGCGATCGGTCGCCTCTTGGACGAAAATCGACTTGCGGCGTTTCGGATGGAAAACCTTTCGCGAGCTGAGGTCATTCGATGCCGACAACCTGACCGTCTTTTCGGTTGCAAAGATTTCCAAGGGTATCGGTATCCGTCATCACGGACATGGTGCGAACACTTCCATCGGCAGCAGCGAATTGACAAACGCCGTCATGCCAACTGCCCCACGCAACCAAACTGTTTCCTTCGGATCGTGGATCCTGCACGATGGGAACAGCCGGTCCGCCGATTCGCGAGAAATTGAAGACGCTGTCACCGTTGAAGATAAAAGCATCTTCAGGAGCAGAACCTGTCTTGCCCATCGGCACATGCATCTCGCCGGTGACGAACGTATTCGACAAGCCGTCTGTCACATCACTGTGCGATACTTTGTCAATCCAATTCAACGGCGACGATCCATTGCAACGTGCTCGACTGGAAATAATGATTCCCGTTCCGTTGCCGCCGTAATAAAAGTCCGTCGGTAGACCGGATGATCCCGGCGATAGATCGCCATGATTTCCGCCGTAATCACCAACAGCTCCTACCAATTCCACAGAGCCCGCACTGACCACGGGCATCAAGCAACCGCAGGGCAACCGGACCCAACGCGTGGTTGTCGATACGATGAGCCCTTTTCCGACCGAACCGTCGAGTCCGCGCCGAGTCGGGCAGCAATAAGTGGAAATTGATTGCGACCGGACAGCATCAGGGTGATCTGCATATTTCTTGGAGTAGTCCCAAGCACCTTCCATCGCACCTTGTTCCAGGAACGGAAGGATGCGAACCAACCATGTTGTTTCGGCTCCGCCGCAACTCATATCCGCCGGATCGCCGGGACGAGATTCATATCGTCCGGGAGGATAAGCGCGATAGTTGGTATGGAACATCTCCGTTGCCAAAGAGATTTGGTGGAGATTGTTTTGGCACTGCATGCGACGAGCCGCTTCGCGCGCCCTTTGGACTCCCGGTAACAGCAGACCGACTAGAATCCCAATAACGGCGATGACGACCAATAATTCAACGAGAGTAAACGCCAAACGACGAACACGGCCCATGACTGTCGTTCCTGCTCAAACAAGATATTGCAGTAGATTGCATGCGAAGCGAGATCCGCCCAAGCGAATTTCGTCCCCACGCGAGATTTTAGTCTTGCGTGGGCGAGGTTAACAACGCAAATCCTGTAAAAATCAACGGTTGAACCAGGACGGAGATCGGCGAAGCCTTCTCTGTCGGTTAAGACCGAGAACTGGTCGGTTGAATCCAAGGAGAACTGCTTGTAGCATCCATCGAAATTCGCCAAGCCAGGCTATCGGAAATCTCGAGACTCGAAGGGGATGAGTCTGTTGATTTGATCGAACCCCGAAGCGTAGGCGAAGGATGGGCCCTCGCTTACAGGCTTGTTGTTTTAATCAAAGCGGTAAGGTGCGAACTCTTTTTTGTTTGCTGACGTAATGGCAGCGTGTATGCAAACCCGAATCGGCTCTTATAATCGGTCATGCTTACTCGCCCTTTGACATCCTGTTTGCAATGAACAACCCCGTTCTGCGTCGCAGGACTCGTTTAATCCTTTGAGGTCACCGTGCATCGGATCCGAGCAACTGTGAGCCTGATGATGATCGCTTCGCTCCTTGTGAGTGATGCGATTGTATTGGTTCACTCCGCTCAACATATGGTGGGAGGCCGAGTTCAGCCGACCGCTTCGGCGCACGAATCCGTCCACAAGAGCTGCACCTGCTCGCATGCTTGTCATATTGATGACCGGAACGTCGAGTCGGACCGCTCCGATGCACCTCAGCCGGACCATGATTCAGAAGACTGTGCGATATGTCGTTCCGCACTAGCGCAACATCTTAATACACCCTCTGCGACACCTCCTGCACAGATTCCTGAAATCGCGCGACACGAGTGTCCGGCCGGATACTCTTCTCCTGCTGCGCAGTCTATCTTTCGATCCGCTCATTCGGAACGCGGTCCACCGACTTCTTTCTGGTGCTGACTATCGTTTCGGCGGAGTGTCGCAATATCAACTGCGATACCGATGCGCTGCATGTCGTGGAAGCGGAACACCCTTGGTCCAATTTGAATCGCAATTCGTGCGATTCTTTGCGTGACCTGGTTCCGGATGGTCGAGATCATCGACCTTGAGACTGCAACGTCGCATACCTCTTCGCCGATTTCTTCATCTTGCATTCCCACTGCTGTGCAGTGATTTCGGCGGACTTGGTTTCCATGAGTCGAAGAATCTATCTTGGAGGCTATCGGCTTCCATTTGGCCAACGGTGCCATAGCGGTTTATTGCATACAGACTTTTGCCCGGAACTGAACCGCTATGTCTATTGGTTGAAAGAACCCATCGGCTGGTTCGTCCTGGCGGCCGCCGCATCGATGCTGGTCGGCGTTGCATTAAATCCGATCGGCCTGCAACTGGCAGCCGCCATCGCAATACTCATCGCACTAGGCTTAATCTTTCCATGGATTGCGGTAAGAACTGTCGTATGCCGTATCGAACCCTCGGGCGATCGCCTGTGCGAGCACGAGAGTTGTCGACTGTCACTGACGATTCGCAATCGTCTTCCAATCCCGTTGTGGGGACTCATGGTCGAAGACTATTTGTCCGTTCCACCGACGAGCATCGAGTCAATCGTTGATCCCGATGCGCGTCGACGAGGGGACGTGGGTTTGGCAGAGATCGCACCGCTGTCCGAAACAACGTTCCATCTTTCCCTGAAGCCTGAGTTTCGCGGTCACTATCCTCAAGTCATGCCTCGCCTGGCTTGCGCCTTTCCATTCGGTTTATGGACAGCCCGGCGACCGATTCAAGATTTGCAGCCGGTCATCGTATGGCCCAAGCGACCAGATCTTGCACAGTCATGGGATGCCGGCGGGATGAGGTCGGTCGATGCAGGCTGTGGTAATCGCCCGGCCGCGGCGGGAGACTTCGCCGGTGTACGCCCATTTCGACGCGGCGATTCATTACGCAGTATTCACTGGGTGCAGTCCGCTCGCACAGATTCGATTGTGGTCTGTGAGAAACATGGGCCGCAACAGCAGTTCGTCACGCTCGAAGTGAACTGCGGTCCGATCACAGCCGATTACGCTGCGGCGCGCGAACATCTCGCTTGGCGTGTTCGCATCGCTGCTGCGCTCGGTGAACATCTGCTGCGCAGACACATTGGGATTTGCTTAGTCATCTCGGAGGAAAGAACAGAACATTTCGCCCAGCGCGGTTTAATTGAGTTGCTCGATCGACTGGCAGCCGTTCCGCTCGACGGCTTCCCGCACAATGGCACAACTGCGGAAGGATGCGAAGAGACTCAAAGCCGCCGGCATCGCTACACCGATCAACATCGATGTCGATCACACGCCGCACCGCAATCTGACTTCGGGTTCATCATCGAACCCATGTCAGCGAATGATCGCGATGCTTCTGAATCATCTGTGAATTTCATTCGCTTGACTTGCATCGGACCATCGAGCGTCCGATCGGTTCAGCGCCATTCTTCTGAAACGAATGCAAACTCGTTGAAAGAGAACTTCGGGCATGATGCACGCCATGCGACCCGAAGCCGGCTGATTGATCTCCGCAACGACATTTCATCGGAACTGCAGTCACTGCTGAGGGAGGTCGAGCATGGTCGCTGTGCCGCGTGAAAATTGGAACTCCGATTTCAAAGTCGATCGCTATCAGCGCGGCGCGATGCTTCTCAGTCTCCTCAGTGTGATCGCTCTCGGTCGGCAACGAAGTCACTTCGAGAGCATCGGCGGCTTGCTGTGCGAGTCCGGGTTTGCCGCCGGCCTGCTGCTGATCGGATTATGGTTCACTCGAACGGGATCACCGACATCGCGGTCGTGGAAACGGACATGTATCTCGGTCTGCTTGACGCTCTTGCCGCCGACAGCAGATCAGTTCTTTCGGCGCATGGGATCGGGGACAGGTTTCGAGATCGTGCTCATAGCCGCGTTGAGTTGGGGGGCCGTAGCCGGCGCTTTCTTATCTACACGTCGCCGTACGATCGGACTGTCTGTCATCGCGTCAGGGTTTGTGTCGCTCTTCACCACGTTCATATCAGAGGGAAACTCATCGCTGCCGTTCGTCAGTTTATGGGGATTAATCTGTCTATGGTGGATGGTAACCGACTCTTGGCAAAGAACCGTCGACTGCCGCGCCGGCTTTGTCACGCGCCGCAGCTTCAAGGACATCATCGCGGTCGCCGTAGGTTGCGGACTGTTCGTCATAGTCACGTGGTCGCTCAGCGGCGTCTTTCCGGCCGCGGTTCGAGCCTCGATCGAATGGATGCCCACTAGCGGAGGCACCGGAGCATACGATTCAGCGGCACGCAGTGGAGTAGGAAGCGGTGACGCAGTCGTTGCAGCCCGCGATCACGCGATGTCCTTCGGTGCCGTGGAGTCAGATCTCTTCCTGGATTCTGATCAGCCGAACCTTTACGACATGTTCAGCGATGTATTCGGTGAGCCTATCGTCAAGCTGCGGACAGAACGCACTTTCGCGCTGCCGGGTCAGGCACCGCCCGAATCGGATCAGCGCGTGGCCGAATCCAAGTCGGGAGGGAGTTCTTTCGCCGTCGATCGTCGCCCTGCGAAACAAACTTCCGAACTCCGCGATGTCGACTCGCGTGCCGTCTTGCGCTGGATCGGACGCGCGCATGTTCGCGTGGCTGCGGAGCGTTTCACGGAGTTCGATGGAAACGAATGGTTGCCTTCGACTGGGGCAGACTCGAAACAACCTCAACTGATTTCCATTGAAGAGCGACCTTGGTTTCATTATCCCGAAACGGATTCCTCGAGAGTGTTCGTCGGGGCCGAAGCGGAAGCAGTCAAGTTCACAGGTTTTCGGTCGGCTCGCATACCGAGCGCGGCGGGCATGCAGATGTGGCATGTCGATCGAGTCGACAAAACCGATTTCTTCGCTCAAGACGCGGCCGGCAACCTCTCTATGACCGGACGTGTGCACGTTCCTGACTTGACAGTCGTTCGCATGATCAACCGCGAAGTAGACCGCGGCGAACTCGAAACTTCCTTTCGACAGTTCTATGCGCATCTGCCTTTGGACCGAGAACCGACGATCACAGCATCCGAGAAAAGTGTAAGAGATGGTCTAACCAAGTTGGCTGCAGAGTACGACGACGAATCGATCGGGACGTGGTCCCATGTAGAGTCGGTCATCCAACGGCTGCGATCCGAATATCGGACTCGAACGCCGGCGAGAGCACAAGAGTTTTCAGAGCTCAGCGAATTCTTCGTGACGAAAGAAGGAAATGATATTCACTTCGCCACCGTCGCAACACTGGTTTTACGCTCGTACGGTTATCGAACTCGATTCTGCGCCGGGTTCTTCGTGCCCGGTCGTACGTTTACCGGCAGCGAAGAAACGCCGCTAACGGCAGCAGACTTGCATACATGGCCGGAGATTCAAGTCGGTCCCCATACTTGGATTGAACTTGAACCATGCCCTGACTATCCGCTCCCGATTCACCAAGTTTCATGGAGCACGTATCTCAAGGCTCATGCAAGCGTCATCTGTTCAGTGGCTCTGCTCGCAATCGGCCTATGCGGATTGTGCTGGTACTTGAGGTCTCGCATCTTCGACGGATCGTGTCTCTTGATCAGTCCGCTGTTCGCTCTGCTCAGCGATCGGATGAGCATTCGCTTAATCACTGAAGTCATGGACTGGCGTTGTCGTCTGGCAGGCTGTGCCAGACCACCGAATACACCGCTGCGTCCGTGGTTGAAGCGATGCCTCGGCGAATCCACAGCTGACATGGTTGCGGCAGTGAATATCGTCTGCGACGAAGCAGACCGCTTATGGTTCGGCAGCGACTCACGACTCAGTCATCGAGCTCGCAGCGCTTCACGGACACTTCTGCTGCGAGGCGTGATCCGCCGCCGACGATCGCATATTCAGACTGATTCTGACAGTTGATAAATCGATGCGCGGTCGGTCCTTCCATTTCGTACCCACTCAGACTTTCGATTGAAAACACCATGCTGAAAATCGCCGATGCTCCGAAGCTGGACACCGCAACTGCCATCGATGTATTGCGCAAACGGCTCAACACCGTTCTGCTCGGCAAAGAAGACACCGTGGAAATGGTGCTTGCTTGCCTTTTGGCTCGCGGACACATCCTGCTCGACGACCTGCCGGGTCTCGGCAAGACAACGCTGGCCAAGGCTGTGGCACAGTGCTTCGGAGCCAAGTTCGCCCGCGTTCAATGCACGCCCGATCTTCTGCCGACCGACATCACCGGTTTCAATCTCTTCAATCAAAAGACGCGTGAATTCGGGTTTCATGCGGGGCCGGTGTTCTCCGATATTCTGCTGGCCGATGAAATCAATCGCACGACACCGAGAACACAGAGTGCACTGTTTGAAGCGATGGCGGAACGTCAGGTTTCGATCGACGGCGAGACACGACCCTTGTCGAAGTCATTCTTCGTCATCGCAACTCAAAATCCCATCGACAGCCACGGAGCCTACCCGCTCCCGGAAGCCCAGTTGGATCGCTTTGCAATGCGATTGGCCATCGGCTATCCCGACGCAGCAGCTCAACTGGCGATCCTGGCCGCCGACTGCGGAAATCGCCCTGAAAGTCAATCCGCACCAGTCGGATTAACCGAGCCGTTGTCGACGCAAACCCTCGCCGACCTGCAGCACCTCACCGCCTGCGTGCGAGTCGATTCTCGCATTCAGCTCTATCTCATCGAGCTCAGTGACGCGACTCGCAAGCACGAGAGTATCGCGTTGGGTGTCAGTCCGCGCGGCATGTTGATCTGGCAACGTACGGCTCAGAGCCATGCGGTCCTTGCAGGGCGTGACTTTGTCATTCCGGAAGATGTGCAGGCCGTAGCCAAACCGGTTCTCAGCGTGCGCTTAGTGTGCCGAAACGGTCGCTGCGACTCGGTCATCGATTCCATTCTCTCTTCGACGAAAGCGCCGACATACCGATGAAAACAATTAACTGCTCCCATCGATTTGCTTTTCCCATCGGGATCATGTGGATTGCATTGTTCATGAATACCGGGATGGGCTGCATACAGGGTCGAGCCTCGCTGCATGAACTCGATCACGTGAAACCCGAGCATTGGCCGAACGATTTGGCCGATGCAAGCGTCAAGATCGAATCACTGGCCGGCGAGCTACCGAAGGCGACGAGTACCGAAGAGGCTGAGCGGATCAAGCATCAGTTGATCGACCTCACCAACCAAACTCCGGTCATCGCAGCCGACACCGATTTAACAGAAGAACAATGGTTGCGGATCTACACCCGCTGCGAGTCGCTCAAGAACCAGTTGATACGGTCTTCCCAAGCGATCGATGCGGCCCGCCCGGACATTGCGGAGCTGTGCCGTCAACTGCAAGCGTCCCATGCACTGCTGGAAGAACAGACACAACGAAATGAAGTTGCCGCATCCGAATCTACGGAATCCTAAATCCTTACGGTGTTGAACATGTTACTAATTCTCTCCGGCGGACTGACGTCTGCGTTTTGCGCTTTGTTATCAGCCGCACCGACGTTGCTCATCGGTCTCTTTCTGGCAGCGCTGCTGCGTTACTACTTAGGTACCGCAGGCACTCGCAAACTGTTCGGTGGTGAAAGCTGGATTTCACTTCCTCAATCATGGCTGCTCGGCATGCTGCTGCCGGTCTGTTCGATCGGTGTCATACCGATGCTCAGAGAGATGAAACGAGCAGGAGTGCGGCCCGGAGCACTCACCGCATTTGCTCTGGCTGCTCCGCTGTTCAATCCGTTGTCGCTTCTATATGGACTGACTCTCTCACGACCTTATGTCATCTGCGGTTTCGCCCTTGCCTCTCTCGCGGTGGTGACCATTTTGGGTCTGCTCTGGGATCGCCTCGCCGCAGTTCAGAGCCGGCCGACACAAGATGCGGATGAATCGCTCAGCGGCGTATCTCGTTTGTACGCGTGTTGCGTAATGGTGTGCAGGGAAATGTGCGGAGCCGGCGGATTATGGAGCCTTGCTGCCGTCAGCGGCGTTTTCTTCATGGCCATGATCCTTCCGCATGGAGCATTGCAGACCGCCGCTGAGATGGATGATCCTTGGGCCCCGGCGAGAATGGCTTGCGCAGCGGCACCGGTCTATGCTCCGCCGATGCTGACGATGAGTCAACTCGGCATGATGTTCCAGCACGGCAACTCACCAGGAGCAGCTTTTGCTCTGTTGCTGCTCGGCACCGGGGTGAATCCGGCAACGCTGCTGTGGTTCGGCACGAATTTTCGCTGGAAAGCAACCGGCCTTTGGTTCGTCAGTCTGATGGCGGTCGTCATTGCCTTCGCGTATGCCATCGACAAACCGCTCATCCCGCCGGGAGTTGAACCCGCTGGTCACACACATGCATTCGACATTTACACCAACCCCTATCACGAAGCACCGACATGGCTGCATGTTCAAAACCATGTGACAGAGAAGGTCGGTTTCGCAGAGTGGTGTGCAGCCGGTTTGTGCCTGATCTTAGCAATCCTCGGAGCCGTCTTCCGCATCGGCGGAGTCATGGAGAGCATCATTGATGAACGAACCGATCCGGCAAATCGACCTACCGGACGTTGGGACCGCAACGTTCCACCGCAGTTGGTCAGCGCCGTCTGCTTGATCGGTCTCGTTGCGTTCAGCATCGTCGGTTGTTACGCCTACTATCCATCCCCGGAAGAAGCGCTCGAAGAGATTGCGATTGCCAAGAGCGAAGCACTCGGTGCCGCGAACATGGGAAACCGCGAGCTCGCGCTGCGATGGCTCGGCGAGTGGGAAGAGTGGACTCGGCGCATGGAGGTGGGAGCTGCGATACGGCACTTTGAACTGCGACCTTACCAACAGGCGCAAGGTCGGGTGCTGCGAGAAAAATTGGAGCTGCTCGAACATGAACTGGAGCACGACGAACTCGAAATGGATGAGATCCGCAGTATCACATCGGGACTATGGAGTACCAGTCGTCGCTACTCGCAAGCGTTTCGCCGAACGCGAGATTGAGCCAAGAGAGTTCCTGAGCGACCGTACCGATCGGCTTGAACAACCAGACTCCGATAACAGTGCAGCATAAGACCGCATTTCGGTTCGACTCTCTGATTCGTTAGAATGAAGAGTTGTCGGCCTAACGACGAAGGGAGAATTCATGTTGAAAAGCCACGGGATGACCTGCAACAGGATGTACACGTCTTCTGTGATATTGAGCTTGTTCTTCAGCATCGCAGGGATGATCTCGTGCAGTTCACGGGCAATGGCATGTCCGCTCTGCTCGGCTCTCTCGGATCCGATTCGGACTGAACTGTCCACATGCAGCTATGCCGTACTCGCCACGTGCATTCAATCCGCAGACCGCAATTCGGAACTGCCGCTCCCGCTCTTTCGCATCGAACGCAATTTGGTCGGAACGGCTTTGAAGCCCGGGGACGTATTGCGAGTTTATTCGTCTCGCGATTACCAAGTCGGTGACAAGTCATTGCTGCTGGGTATCGGTGCGATGCCGGATACGGAATGGGGCCCCTCAGCACCCATCAGCCGATCTGCAGTCGCGTATATCGATGAGATTCTGTCGATGCTCAAGCAAGAACATAAACTCGATCGACCTCTTCCGACACCGAAGCCCGCGGAGAAAGCCGATCAACGTGCGGTGGAACCGAGTGCCCCACAGCCCGTCGTCGACGAAACCCTTTGGCTGAACTTTTTTTGGCGACATCTGGAGTCCGACGATTCATGGGTGCGCGATGATTGCTTTAACGCAGTCGCCGGCATTTCTCTGGAGGCGATGAGCCAGTGGGTCGGAACCTTGAAGGCGAATGATGTTACGGCTCGCATCGAGAACAGCGCGACAGCGATGGATCACCGCCGTTTCTATTGGGTAGTGCTAAGCCTGTGCGGCAAACAGAGTGAACGCGACTTCGCACGCCGCTCCATATTCCGAACATTGAACCGTACAGAAGAAGAACGGACCGATGCCGTCTCTGACTTGGATGCAGCGATCTCGTGCTTTATCGGACTTGGCGGCGAAGAGGCACTGACAGAAATCGAAACGGAGATATTGAATCATCCGGGCCGTCGATACTCCGAGCGCTGTGCCGCCGTCAGTGCGATCAGAGTTCAAGCAACCGAATTCAAGAAACTGGATCGGTCGCGACTGTGTCGATCGCTGGCACTGGCGCTCAATGATCCGGACATCGCCGACTTGGTGATCCCCGACTTGGCACGACAAGAAGATTGGTCGCAGATTTCACGCATGATGCAACTGTACCGCAGCGCTGACAAAGAGCATCAGTACTTGCGAGTCCCGATCGTGAACTATCTCCGAACCTGTCCGCTGCCCGAAGCCGCTATGGCGCTGGAAGAATGCCGAACCACAGATCCTGATGCCTATCGCCGAGCCACAATCTTGTTCCCACGGTTGTCTCCGGGGGGTCGCTGACGTGCCGGAGCAACAGCCGTGGATCGTGAGATGAAAAGCGATTCGACGAGCGACTCTTCAATCTGACGAGAATGGGTCATGTGTTGAAGAGCCGATCGATCTCATCGCAGGCCGCTGCGCAACCGTCTTCTGCAGTGACGGCCGCTCCGATCTCGGCTGCTTTGTTACGGAATCGCGGCTCACGCAATTGAACAAGCATCGCCCCCAATCGATCCGTCTGCAGCTTGCGACGAGGCAACCAAAGTCCGCAACCGAGCTCGGTGATGCGATGAGCATTGTCGGGTTGATCGTGCGCGAACGGCACGATGATCTGCGGCTTGCCGGCTCGTAAGACTTGACCCGTCGTACCGACCCCGCCTTGATGCACCACTGCACCGGCTCTGGGAAAGAGCAATGAATACGGAGCATAGTCGTCGACGCAGATATGATCCGGAATCGGTTCCGTAGGTCGATTGCGTTCATCACGACCGATCAATAGCACCGATCGAATGTCGAACTTCTTCGCCGCGAGAAAACTCTCTCGATAAAAATTGCCCGCGGCCGCGACGGCAGAGGACCCTAGCGTAAAGACGACCGGCGGTTCACCGCTTTGGAGGAATGCCTCGAGCTGCGGGCTGAGCGACCCGTGCTCTACGTTCATCCCCTTGTCGTAAAAGGGAAACCCGCACATGACGCAATGAGCCGGCCAATCGGGCTGAGGAGCAGCTAAGTGCCGCGAGAAGAGAACCAAGTTGAGCAGTGGTGAAAACATCCCGGCGAACAGAGGATGAGTCGCAGCCGGCGGCAGTCCTGCTTCACGACGGATACGATCGAGCGGCTTGGCCCAACTCCTGAGACTGTTCGTTGCAAAGCGGAGCAAGCGGCCATGAAACTTCGGCCCCCACCGACGACGACTGAGCCACGCAATCGGTCCGAGTATCGGCGGATCGTAGGCACTGAGAAAGATCATCGGCTGCAATGCCGTGCCGATCCATCGTATGCCGAGCTGCTCGGCCACGATCGGAGCGCTATAGGTGAGCGCATGAGCCACGATCAAATCGGCGCCGCGGCATGCTTCTAAGAGATCGAGTACAGGTTTCCGCGCATCGCGGGCGAAAGCGCATGACATCTTTTCACGACGTGTCGCGTGCCGTGAATTGATGCATGATCTTCTTCATCAACACTTGTTCATCGCCGAGATCCTCGAGGTTCGGCCGCACCGCCGCGAACTCGATCCCCTCGCGTTCGACTTTCTCACGATACATTTCATGCGTCGCCACCACGGGCCGGTGACTGCGTGCCTTGAGCTCGATGGCCACGACATGGATGAAGATCACCAAGCGAACCGATCGTGGTGAGAAGACTTGCCGGGTACAACGTCGGCCATGAAAAGGTCATCGATCCGTCGCTCGAAGGTTCACGACCAAGCTTGCCGTCGAACCGCCAGGTAACGAAGAGCCGTAAACCGCGGTTTCGTCGAGCCCCTCCAATCCACGGCTCAGTCATGCCGTGGCCGTTCCAAGCCCTCGAATGCGGCGATCGCGTCAGTTTCGCCTGCCGGCCGAGTGGTGAAACGGCAGACACACAGGATTTAAACCCGAGGCTCCGCAAAGGGCGGCAGTTCGAGTCCGTCTCGACATTGTGCATCAGCCTTGTAGATTCAAGGCTTGATCTCGTTTCTTGAATCCTTACAGATCTTGCATCCGAGATCTTTGTATCGCTGAATCGAACGCGTGTCGCGTTGCTTCCCGGGCGCGGGTTTGCTCGGCGGCTTTAGGACGCCCCTCACTTCCCGGCCCCTCTCCCGAGTACGGGGCGCCAGGAGTACAGCTCCCAGAAGCTGCTTCGTAGTTGCGTTTCGGGCGGAGCTGGTCAATGGCACTTGCGGGCGATGCCCTTGCTGGCCGACCCACTCAATCGGAAAACACCTCAGCGTGATCCTGATCACATCTTTGTCAGTCCTGTTCCAGGTTCTTACATTGTTGCCATGCATCGCAACAGCGACTTGTTCCACTGCGGCTGATTCGAAGCCGAATATTTTGATCATCGTCGGTGATGATATGGGTTTATCGGGATGTCGGCATGCACGGATGCAGACATTCCGACTCCGCATCTCGATGCTCTGGCCGGGAACTCGATTCACCAGCGGCTATGTATCCGGTCCTCGGCTGCTCACCGACCGCGCCGGTCTTCCTGCTCACCGGTCGCTATCAGACTCGCCCGGCTGTGCTAATCTGAATCCGGGCGGCAATGATAGTGGATTACCGACGAACCAATCGACGCTGGTGATCGCTGGAAATCCGCCGCCATGCGACTGGACTAGTCGGTAAATGGCATTTGGGCAGCAAGCTGGACATGGTTCCCAACAAGTTACATCTTCGATGAGTTCTTCGGCTTTGAAGGCGCGCACAGCTACTTTGCAGTGCTGGCAAACCGCAACCAGACGCCGGTCCAGAACTGGTGACTACACCACCGACGGCATTCGGTCGCGAAGCCTGTGACTTCCATCTCGCGACATCATGGCAAACAGTGGTTCCTCTACTGGCATTCAACGCGGTTCACACTCCGATGGATGCAACCGAAGAACGGCTGAAAGAGTTCGCGAACATCGAAGACAAGAAACGACGAATCTCGATGCAGCCATGATGTCCGCGATGGACGGGCGTGATCGGCAAGGTTCGAGCCAAATTGAAGCGACCGGACAAGCTGACAACAATACCTGATCGCGTTCATCAGCGACAACGGCGGACCGACGATGAAAGCGACGACCGAGAACGGTCTATGAAATAATCCGCTTGCTGCGAGGCAGCAAGCGAACAACGCTGGCGCGTGTGCGTGTTCCTTTCATGCTTGTATGGCCTAAGCATGTTCCGGTCGGTGCCTACGAACAGCCGGTGGTACAGCTCGATCTGCATGCGACGGCACTGGCTGCAGCCGGAGTGAAGGCCGACGAGTCCTGGAAGCTCGACGGCGCTGATCTAGTTCGCTGTTCGCAAGAACACGTAGCTGCCGCGCACGATGCGCTGTACTGGCGATTCGCAACAACGTATTCGCCAAGGCGATTGGAAACTGGTGCGTTACGACGCCAATGCGGACACCAATAGCGGTGCAGGAGGGCAGGGGGTCACATCGGCCAAGCTGTACAATCTTGCAAGCGACATCGGCGAATCGAAAGATCTTTCTGCCGCCATGCCGGAAAAAGTCAAAGAGCTGGAAACCAAGTGGAACGCATGGAACGTAGGGAACGTCGATCCGCTGTGGGGCGGCGAAGCCAAAGCCGGCGGAAATGGCGGAGGCAAGAAGAAAGCATCCAACGCTAAGAAAGCGACTGCGGACGAGTAATACCGATCGTCTAGTAGTTGTTTGATCACGCCTCGTTCTAACGCTTCAGTCTCAGGCGAAGAATATGAAATCGTCGTTTGCCATGCGACTCCTCACCGCATTCTTCTTTGCATTGCTTTGGATACCTACGGCCCCGAACGCTTTCGGCGGACCACCGAACATCTTGGTCTTGTTCACCGATGACCAGCGGGCCGACACGATCCACGCGCTCGGGAACGAAGTTATTCAGACTCCGAATCTCGATCGACTGGTGAAACGAGGACTATCGTTCCGCCGAGCTTACATGCAAGGAGGCATGCACGGGGCGACATGCGTGCCGTCGCGAGCCATGCTCCTCAGCGGTCGCAATCTTTTTCACATCGATGAAAAACTGCAGCGCGACACGACTTGGCCGGAAGCGTTTTCGAAAGCAGGTTACACGACCTTTGTCAGCGGCAAGTGGCATAACGGTGAAGAGTCTCTGGTGCGGAGCTTTCAACACGCTCGGTCGATGTTCACCGGAGGCATGACCAATCCGCTTGAGGCTAAGCTGCGGAATGTTGAGAACGGCAAAGTCGGTCCTCCACAGCTCGCCCCTAAGCATGCTTGCGAAGTGTTCGCCGACGAAGCTATTCATTTTCTGAAAGAGCATCGCGACGGGCCGTTCTTTGCATATGTGCCGTTCGACGGGCCGCACGATCCGCATATCGTCCCCGATGATTTCACCGTTCATTACGATCCGCGATCGGTTCCTCTGCCGAAGAACTTTCTGCCGCAGCATCCATGGGATAACGGCGAGATGACGGTCCGCGATGAACAACTCTTGCCTTGGCCTCGCACGGAAGACGACGTCCGCTCCATGCTCGCCGATTACTATCGTTACATCTCGTACCTTGATATGCAGATCGGTCGCATCCTCGATACGCTCGACGCATCACCTTATGCAAACAATACGATCGTCGTCTTTGCTGCCGACAGCGGTGTGGCTCGCGGTAGTCACGGGCTGATCGGTAAACAGAATCTCTACGAAACCGATTCCGTGCGAGTGCCGCTGATCATCGCCGGTCCCGGCATCGCAGCGGATCAGCGAACCGACGCCATGTGCTACCTGTTCGACGTACTGCCGACGCTGGGCCGCAAATGCGGACTGCTCCCGCCGAATCTATCGGACGGCTATGACCTCGGCGTCAACTTGAAGAACCCGTCTGCCCCCGGACGACCACAAATGATGTTTGCGTACCGCGACGTGCAACGAGCCTTTACGGACGGACGCTGGAAACTGATTCGCTATCCGCAAGTGGATCGTACGCAACTGTTCGATCTGGCAAGCGATCCCTATGAAACAACGAACTTGGCTGATCAACCGGAGCAATCACAACGAGTGAAAGAGTTGCTGTCGAAATTGTCAGATGAAATGCACAGAAGCGGTGATATAGCCAAGTTGACGGTGGCATCCACCAAGCCTGCCGATTGGTCGCCGCCGAAAAAAAGTTCTAAGTGACAGATAAGCTCGATTCTGAACAGCGCCGCAGAACATGATTAACCAGTGCTGCGGCGCTGAATCGAGCATAAGCGGTCGTCAACGACTACTTCGTGCAGCAAGAACCCGCACTTTGGCAGCACGCGGTCTTAGGAGCAGCAGGCTGAGCTGTTTCGCTCTTGGCACAGCATGCGCCGTCTGCACAGCAGCAACCGTCTTCGCAAACGCACTGAGCGCCGCTGCAACAATCGCAACCCACCGCGGTACAGCAACCTGCTTCGCATTCGCAGTTATCGCATGTGCATACCACACAACATTCACATGGCGATGTACTTGAAGAAGCCACCGTCGCATTGCCTCGACCGGCCCAAGCGCCTACCAAGCACATTGCAGCTGCGATCACACTGAAACTGATTCTACGTAACATGATGAATTCTCCGTTGAGAACAAAGTCTGACAAATAGAAAACAAACGCTTGTCAGAACGGAGAATCACTTGCGCCAAACGCAAAGTGCAGATTGAAACGACGGTCCATCGAGAACGGGCAAAACGACGGAGTAATGCTCCACCAAGCAGAGTTGCGGGCGAGCAGGCCCCGTCAGAGGTTGATCGAGCGAAAGAGTTGCGGTGGAACCACTGAGCAGATTGCTGTCACTCGATGATGCGCTGCGGCTGACCACCCATGTTGAAGTCGCCACCGAGCACTTACCGCAGCATGCCGAATGAGGAGCAAGGTTAAAAGCGGGCCCATCGTGTGCGACGCGGCTGCTGGGACTTCGGCTTTGTGCTTCATGAGATTTGGCGCAGCACGACTTTCGAGCAGCGGCTTTAACGGAACCGGAATCCGCTCTGCAGCAACAGCTTGCCGCCGTCGTCGATGCAACGGATCTGCGATGCGAGGAATCGACTTCTGCCGTGTGGCAGTCCGGACCTGAGATACTCAAGTTCCGCGCCGTGCAGCAAAGGCACAGACTTCGACCTACCGGGTCGAACAGTAAGGCCACGATCATCGCCACAGCAATGATCTTGTGCTGACGGAAGGCTCGCACGATGCAAGCTCCTGCGGATAAAGGAAAGATGCTTTCGCTACGGCGAACAGATCTTCAAATTCGGCCCTTCACAATTTAACTATAGCAGCAAGCAGATACGAGCAAAGAATGAAATGCGACAGATATTGGGTCGAAGCACTCGGATGGAAACCCAAAACCGCACCTGAGTAGGTTATCGATTTATTAAGTTGAAACGAAAACGTGAAGAGGCGTGTCCGATAAGGAAGTCCTTGACGCCCGAAAGTGTGTGGTTCCAATACCGAATGCGGCTAAGGACCTCAAGAACGCCGGAAGACGAGTTTCCGCCTTCGAAACCTGCGCGTCGGGCGGCAGTTGCCCCCGTTTGCAATTCGCAGTCGATTTCACCACAATGGTCGACTGATTAAAGTCCATTCATCCCGCCTCTCCTACCACTCTAGGTATCACTTCCAGCCGAAAGGTCGAGCGCATGAGTCTCCCCTCCAACGAATCCAACCCAACCAAGAACGGTGCCAGCCGTCGCTTGTTTCTAAAGGAAACCGGTGCCTTGGCTGCAGCCACTTCTCTCGTCGGCGGAGCAGCACCCTTCGTGCACGCTGCTGAAGACAACACCATTCAAGTCGCTCTGGTCGGTTGCGGCGGTCGCGGTACCGGTGCGGCCACCAATGCACTCAAAGTTCCGAACGGCAATACAAAGCTGGTCGCGATGGCAGACGTCTTCGATGTCAAGCTCAACAGTTCCTATGCAGGTCTGTCTGCAGAGAACGCCGGCAAGGTTGACGTTCCGGAAGATCGTCGCTTCATCGGCTTCGACGGCTACAAGAAAGCCATGGACTGCCTGAAGCCCGGTGACGTGGTGATTCTGGCGACACCGCCGGCTTTCCGCTGGGTGCACTTCACCTACGCGATCGAAAAGGGACTGAACGTCTTCATGGAAAAGCCGGTCACGGTCGACGGACCTTCCAGCCGCAAGATGCTGGAACTGGCTCAGAAGTCAGTCGCCAAGAACATGAAGGTCGGCGTCGGTCTGATGTGCCGTCACTGCTCGGCTCGTCAAGAACTGCACGATCGCATCCAAGGGGGTGAGATCGGCGACATCATTCTGATGCGTGCTTATCGTATGGCCGGTCCGACCGGTTCGGCAGCCACCGGTAAGAAGCCGGAGAACATGTCCGAACTGCTGTATCAGATCAATCGCTTCCACGCCTTCCTGTGGGCGAGCGGCGGTGCGTTCAGCGACTTCCTCATTCACAACATCGACGAATGCTGCTGGATGAAAGAAGATTGGCCGGTCGAAGCCAAGGGCTCGGGCGGTCGTCATTATCGCGGCGACACCGTTGATCAGAACTTCGATTCGTACTCCGTCGAATACACCTTCGGCGACGGCACGAAACTGTTCCTCAACGGTCGTACGATTCCGGATTGCCACAACGAGTTCGCCAGTTATGCACACGGCACCAAGGGTTCGGCCGTCATCTCGACCGCCGCTCACACACCTGCCAAGTGTAAGATCTACAAGTCGCAGAAGTTCGCAAAGGATCAAGTCTCGTGGCAATATCCGCCCGACGAACCGAATCCTTATCAGCTCGAATGGAACCACCTGATCGCCGCCATCCGCGAAGACAAGCCTTACAACGAAGTCGAACGCGGCGTGAAGGCCAGCGTGGTGACTTCGATGGGTCGTATGGCTTGCCATACCGGCCAAGTCATCACCTATGACGACATGCTGAACTGCGAACACGAGTTCGCTCCCGAAGTCGACAAGCTCACGATGACCAGCGACGCTCCGCTGAAGGCCAACGCCGAAGGCAAGTACCCGGTTCCGCAACCCGGTATCGTCGCCAGCCGCGAATACTAAGCCGCGACTCCTATTCGGCGATTTCTATTCGGCGGTAATTATTCACCGAACTTGAACACCAACTATGAAAACGCCGGTCAGACATGACCGGCGTTTTTTATTTCTCTGTGCTCACCGACACTCAGTGTTCTCCGCCGCTCCGTGTTTCACATCACTCTCGCGAGTCGGCATTCTCTATATGAGTTTGCACCACGAAGAAACGAAGAACTCGAAGGGAGAGGAATGACAATCGCGGTTCAGATCTACTTGGCTTCAAGCTTCGCTCGTAGATCTTCTTTCCACTTGGCGGACAGTTCTTCAAGCGTCAGGCCTGTGCGCTCTTTCCAGAGAGCCTCGTCGTAGTTGCCGCTACGCAGCGATTCATTGACGATGCGCACAATTTCTTTGTCGTGCTTCTCCGTCACCCAATTGAGAAAGTTGGCGGACACGCGATAGCCGGTATCGTGACGGGCGGTCGCCAAAGTGCGTTGATTGAGTTCTGCACCTTTGGTTTCGGGTTCATATAAGAACCAACGGATGTAATCGGGAATTCCCTCGGTCAACCAGCCCGGCGGACGACTTCCCCGTCCGTCGCGACGATTGGCTCGCGAATAGTCTTGGACGACATGGACCAGTTCGTGAACGACCGCCCCGCGCGCCTCGCGCTTGAGCTCGTTGCGAAACCAAGCCGCATTCATGCTGACTCGATTGCCTTGAGCGTATGCTGGAACACCTCCCATGTCATTTCGAAAGGTCAACGTGACTTCCGTGGCCGCTTTGAACCCATCGCTCGGGAGGAGTTCAACGATCTTCGGATACCACTGAGCCACCACCGGCTTCAATTCGTTCACGGACCATTCGGCCAGTTCCGGAGCTTGGGTCACATCGATGGCGAAGCGAACCTTGTCATCGACCGACTTGAAGGTGATCGTGGATGCCTCTTCGACCGGAGCCGGCATCGGCTTGGGGCCGGCAACATCGAGGATATCGATCTCACCATAAAACGTATTGCCGAACGTGTCGCGACTTTCGGTGCGATCGATCTCCCAAAGCACGTATCGAGCTTTCCCGATCGAGCCCGCGGCGTCGGTCAGGGATACTGCGTAAGTACCGCCGTACGATCCTTCAGCAGGTCGCGTGTCGACCGATGCAATCAAGCGCCAACCGACTGCGACCGGATCAGAACCCGCTTTCAATTCCTTTTCAAAGGCAGGCGCGGTCCCGTCCGCTGCGTACAGTTTGTACACCTGTGGTCCGCGAGTTGACGTATGAGCGGAGTAGGTGTTGATTTCGCGGATATCGATCACGGAGCGCAGATCGATCAGTATCCGTCCACCCGATGTCCCCTGCGCGAAGAAGAAGTTCGCTTTCGGTTCGTCTTCACCGGCTGCCACACGTCCGTCATGAAGCACATCCAAATTTCGACCATTCGGATCGCGAGTGCCGTCCAAGATCGTAAAGTAGGCCGTGCTCGCTGCATCATTGATCGCAGGTCGAGGCAGCTTACTGAATGTCAGCCCGGAACCCGCCTCGAGTCGTTCGACGGTAACGGTAACATCGGCGCGAGATACCGGAACGACGAACGCGTAACAGGCTGTGATCAGGCAGAGAGCTGCAGCCGAAAAACGAATACTCACAGAACTTCCTCTTCGGATGTCTTGTTATGAATAGCGACGAATTTTGAATCAGCCTTTGATGGTTTCGAGCAGCGAGGCGACACATTCCTCGACGGTGACACCTTCGGCTTCAGCTTTGTAGTTCAGCAGCACACGATGCCGCAACGTGGGTGCAGCGAGGGCTCGAATGTCGGTCGTCGTCGCATGGTCGCGACCGTCGAGCAATGCACGTGCTTTGGCTCCCAGCACAAGAGTTTGTGCGGCGCGCAATCCGGCTCCCCAACTGACCCAATCATTCACGAACTTAGTCGCTTCGGCTCGGCCGGGACGCGTCGCGGCTACCAGGCGCACCGCATAGTCGACCGTTTCGGGCGCGATGGGAACTCGACGAACGATCTCCTGGAACTTGAGTACATCGTCGCCGCTGAAAAGTTGTTCGATCGGTTCCGAGCGACGCGATGTCGTTTGCATCACCACAGCCACTTCGTCGGCATGCGGTAAATAGTCGATCAACACATTGAACATAAAGCGATCGAGCTGCGCTTCGGGGAGCGGATAGGTCCCTTCCATTTCGATCGGGTTTTGTGTGGCCAATACGAAGAAAGGTTCTTCTAATCGATAGACTTTGCCTGCGACTGTGACCTGGTGCTCCTGCATCGCTTCCAGCAGAGCGGCCTGTGTCTTCGGAGGCGTACGGTTGATTTCGTCCGCCAAGATCACGTTGGCGAAGACCGGCCCATGAACGAACTGCATAGCTCGCTTGCCGTCGTCGGTCTGCTCGAGAATTTCTGTGCCCGTTATGTCGGAGGGCATCAAGTCAGGTGTGAATTGAATGCGCTGGAACTTGAGATGAAAGACTTGAGCCACGCTGCGCACGAGTAGCGTCTTAGCGAGTCCCGGAGCGCCGGTGATCAAGCAATGACCGCCCGCCAGCAAGCTGATCAGCAACTGCGAGACAACTTCTTTTTGACCGATGATTGTTTTGGAAAGCTCTTGTTCTATGCGAACTCGACCCGCGCGCAGTTGTTCGACGATCGCTTTTTCTTCTTCTACCGACAAAGTTGCGAAGCTCACGCTGATCAGCCTTTCTTCAGTGTGTCATGTCATCAATGTGTCATGGCGTAGGTCACGATGTTGATGCCGAGCGGGTAGGCCTTCTTGACCGAGAACTCCTCGAAGTACCACTTGTTCTCACCTTCACGTTCCCACCCGTCTCCCAGATCGGTGTTGTGGCAGATGAAAACCATGATACGTCCGGCATCGTCGTAGATGGCTCGATACACGACGACACTCGTATCACTGCCGTAGCGAGGTTCCCACGTGATCGTTTCTCCGCCGCCGCGAAACGCGGCGTGGATCGATGGGACCTGCGGTCGTTCTTTCAACTTGTAAACGTTTTGAAAGATCTCGTGTTGCAGCGGCACATCCTGCGGCTCACGCTCCGGAAACACTCGTTTGATCTCTCGATAGAAATTCTCGTATTCCTCATCGCCCCAAAAATCGTCGACCATCAAAAAACCGCCGTTGAGACAGTAATGCCTGAGCGCGGCCACTTCCGCGTCTTCGAACATCAGTCGCCCAGGTTCGATCATGTAGAGAAATGGATAGTCGTATAGCCGTTCGTCGGTCAGACGTACGACCACCGGATTAGGATTCACTTTGATCGATGTCAGTTGCTGCAAGCGCAGCGAAAAGTTCAAATCGCTGTCCGGGAAATCGGTGGCCCAGCCGCCGCCTCGTCCGTTGTAGTGCGAGTTGTAATACACACGCGCGAAAGTAAAGACGTCGTTCTTGAAGGCGGGATCAATCTCCCACTCGGGCACATCGCCACGGTTGTAGCTCAGGTTATCGGAATCGACCATGCGACGACCGAATCCACGCTGCCAAGCAACCAGTGAAGACGCGGTGACCATCACGATCAACAAACACAGAACGATCCATCGGCGTTTGATGAGCATCAAGCATTTCCTTCCGAACGAAGATCGACGGCGAGTGTTGAGGAATCAGCGGTGGTCATCAAGAAGTTGAACTTTACAAACTACTGTCCGCTTTGGGTCGGAGCGTTTTCAGGCGAAACGCGTTGCGGGGCGGGCGGGCGCCCCTCCGTGTCCGGCAAGGCGGCGCGATCGAGGTCCAGTTTAGCTGATGGAGAGCGTGCGGACTCGATTTTCAACAACAATCTTTGAGCGTCGCGATAGCGGGGAAACTCTTCTAACACGGTGATCACTTCCGTTTCAGCCGCTTCCAAATCGCCGGCCTCCAGTCGAGCAGCGGCCAGTCGATAGCGCAGCTGCCCGGGATCGACAGGTTCGAGTTCAAGCATGGCGGCATAAGCGTCCGCCACGTCGCTCGGACGGTTTAGTTTTTCGCCGGCAAGTGCGCGAGCGCGATGCCCGGCCTCGATCAACGGCTGGACAGCCAACAACTTCGCGGAAAGCTCCGAGACGCCCGCCCAGTCTTCTGCTTTCTCGTAATAGCTGAGCAACCGGATCATGACGTCGACTGAATCGCTCGACAGACGATTGATTCGCTTCAACAATTCCAACTCGCCCGGCGAGTCCTCCAACTGACGCTTTACGTGCGCCGCCAGATCGAGAATGCCTCCGGCATCTGCATCCTCCGGCCACAATCGATCGAGTTCCGCCAGCACCTTATCGGCCTCTTCCCACTGGGCGGCATTGATCAGTTTCGCAGACAGTGCCATACCTGCTTCGTAGTTGCTCCGATGCTCTTTCACGAAGGCTCGCAGATCATCGAGTGTCGCACCTTCGGGCAACTCGGTCTCATCTAGTTTTTCCGCGTGAAACAACTTTGTACATGCCTCGTCCACGTACTTCTTAAAGTCAGCATCCAGTACATCGCGATCGCCGTAATTGCGAGCCAGCGCTTCCTCCATCGGGACACCTACGCCCAAGTCGGTCAGCAGCTTTTTCAACCGCTCCATTCCGTGTCGCTCCACCATGTAGCGGACCGCAAGCGATGATTCAAAGTAGGCGAACTGCAGATGCATGCCCGACTTCGGACTGAGAAACGCACTGCTGAGCCGCGAGAGTGGAACGAAGTCCTCTCCCAATAACATTTTGCGATAGGTCGGTGTCAGAGACTGACCCCAACTGCGATCGCGTTCGAGTTCCTCGTAGACCGAGATCCCTTCGCTGAGCCAACGCGGCATGCGATTGTTCGTCTTCTGCAGCGTGACGACGTGACAGAACTCATGCCACAAGACGCTTTCCCAATTCGACGGTGAGTCACCTTGCGAAGCCGGACTGTTGGCAGTGATCAGCTTGCCGAAGCAGACACCGAGAAAGCCCGCGCCCCCCGGAAGGCCGAATGTACGAATCGCAAAGTCGCTCTGCTGCGGAAAGATCTCAACGAACACCGGCTCTTGAATGTCCATCCCGTACTTTTCGCACAGAACTCGTTTGGCCTCGGTCAATAGATTGATGACGCGTGCGCCGTATATGCGAGATTCACGTGCATCCATGCGCACGACAAAGCCGGGGGCCTCGAGCGTCGCGAACTGATCCAATCGATTTCGCAGCGTCCTCAAGTTCGATGCGACCACGTTGTACTTATCGGCCTTGGCAACTTCTTCAACGATCATCCATCCTTCTTCAACAGCTCCGGTTCGCAGAAGGTCTTGAGCCAGTTGAAATCGAGCAGGCACGTAGGTCGGATCGAGCTTCAAGGCTCGACGTTGATACTTCACGGCTTCTGCAAAGCGATAGAATCGCGAGAGCTTGCGTCCGATCTCGTAGTCCACTGCCGGGTTGGTCGGCCAAGTGGCCAGAGCGCGCGAACGAAACTCACCTTCTTCGCGATATAGTCCGCGCAGGTGAGCCATCACGGCGCGCAGAGCGAGCGACTTCGGATGCTTGGGGTTGATCTCTTCAATTTTATCGAGCAGCGCCGAAGCCGGATCGAATTGCTCGCCGTCTAGTACCGATTCCGCTTGCATGATCAAGCTGTCTATGTGTCGCGGGTTGATCTTCAAGGCTTCCGTCAGAGCGGCATCCGCTTTCTCTCCGTCAGACGGCGCCCAAGCGCGCGCCGTTAGGTAATGGATGTGCGGATCTCCGGGTCTCAAACCCACGGCAACCTTGAGTGACTTAACCGCTTCCTGATAATCGTTTTTGCTCAGTGCGAGTTCAGCTGTCGCGACATTAGCGTCGATGTACTTCGAATCGCTTTTAAGCACGCGATCATAAACGGCGAGTACATCGCGAGCGTCTTCGCCGACTGATGCGAAGTACTGGCCGATTGCGATCAGATTCTCTCGATCCGAGTATCGCCACGAAGCGGTTTGCAGCAGATCGGGGATCTGATCAAGCAGGGCCTTACCTTCAGCATCTTTACCCGAGTATCGCAGGGCTTCCGCGCCGAGTAATCGCAGCGAGAGGCTGGATGAGAATTTTGCCGATGTGGCTTTGTAGACCTCTGCTGCCTGTTCGTATTCACCTTTGACCAAAAGCGAACGAATAAGCAGCTTGGACCATCCGTCATTCCACACACCGCGATCGACTTCAGCGCGAGACTGTTCGATGCACTTGTCATACTCGCCTGCATAGAACAGCGCCTGCGTCTCGCTCAAATCGGCAGCCGCGACACGCGGTATCTCGATCATCCATACGGTGAACGACGAAATGAAAAACAGAAGACTGCGAACGATGAAGTCGGTCGCGTTATAAGTTCGAAGAGAACGAACGTTCGACGCGCAGGGGAGACCGGCGACGACAACAGAAGTCAGATCCCGCATTTTCATCCGATCACGAGAAAGGCTGCGGGACAACCTCGGCTTACTTGAAGTGATAAGCCGAATTGTCCGGATCGAAATCAGCGTCCGTCAAACCGACGTTCAGACGCACATCGGTGTAAGTATACTCCTCCTCCAGCACGGGAGGGCCGTCCGGTTTTTCAGACCAAGTAAACGCCTTGTAACACAGGGGAATCTGCGTTTCGATGTCGAAAAAAATCTCGGCGATGTGGAAATCGAATCGAGGATCTCGATCGGGGTGAACCACCTGAATCAGCTTGCAAGGGCGATCGCCGATCTTATGACCATCTTCGACCGTAACACGACATGAACCGACTTTGCGATCCCGCTGCCCCTTCTCGATCAACTGTTCGATCAACCGCGTGAATCCGATCTCGGTAATCGGATACTTGTTTCCCATCATGGCCAGTTTGTCAGTGGGATTGAGTCGCACTTGAATCAGCGCGCTGGCTCCTTCGTGTCCGATCAGCTTGCCCTCGTTGCGATCTTCGACCCAAATCACCTCGCGACCACGGGTGAGAAACGGACTCTCGAATCTCAGATAGACGCTGAGCGGTCTGACGAGTTTGTCACCTTCTTTGCGCCTAGTACGAATCTTGACGAACATCTTCGTTTCAGCGCCGAGTCGTCCGTCGATTCGCTCTCGCTTCGTCAACAATGCCGTATAGTCGTCGACTTCCGTTTCGAGCTTTTGAAGTGACCGGTTCGCGAGCTCCAGTATCGGATCGAGCGGATGGCCGCTTGCCTTTGCGTCGTCCGCCACGGGCTCCTTCGACGCAACAGTCGTCGGAGTCGACACCGGACGTTGCGCGCCGCTGCGAGATGTTTCGGCTGAGACCCATCCGAGAGCGGCGACGACAAGCACGAGCACTACGATCGTAACGGCCGAGAACCAATGTCCGCGTTGCATCAGTCATGTAATCCGAATTCGGTCGCCATATCCAACCAAGTTTGAACTTGCTCTTCGCGAAACGTCCGAGCCAGATCGAAGCCGATAGGCGACAAGGAAAAGTCGCGATAAATATGATGAATCACGAGTCCGCGACGGCACAGTTCGCGAAACCCTTCCAAGAAGCGGACGGTAACTTCCGGATTACGACTGTCGCGAAATGCAATCGTGCGCTCGTCGGTGACTTCGACATAGACAGCGAGCAAACGCGAGGCCGCATCGAAGGCCGAGTTGACTGCTTTCAATTCGATGATACCGCGATCTCGAGCCGCGAAGAGAATGGCTTGCGCTTCGCCGCTGAGATCACCTTCGGTGTCGTGCTTGCCATGCACCCAGTTATCGCTGCACATCTGTGCGAAAGCGACGAGCATGGGGGCCCCGTTTCCGAGCGCTTCCCAACTGCCCGCCAAATAGTTATCCACCGGGTTGAGGTTTAGAGTTTTCTTCATGGCATGATCCGGGAGATTCCAAAGAAGCGATTAACTGTTGCGATGGGCCGCGTGACAGCGAGCGCAAGAGGATTCGACTTTTTTCCACAAGCCGTCGGCCACTTCGCGGTTGATCATGGTCCGCTTCAGTTCCTCGATCATCGATTCTGTCGTTTTCTTTGCTTCACCGACTTGAGATTTTAGGTCCGCGTCAGCCCCGGCGGGAAGCCTCCGCTCGAACTCGAGAAAGTGTTCGTGAATCAACGTCATCTTTTCCGTTGCTGCGCGGGCCGCAGCGACGTCTTCCGTCGGCGACTTGAGAAGCGAAGTCATCAGCGGCTTGGTTGCATCGAAGTCGCGATCGAGTTCGGCCATTTCCTGCGCCGCAGTCTTCGTCGACTGGACAGCTTGCAGCGGTGGGAGTTTCGCATCAGCCGGAGGAACGGTGTATCCGGCAACATCGCGATAGAGCCCCGCGTAATCCGATGAAGTACCCGCCGCCTTGAGAATCTTAGCGGCGGCTTCGCGCGATCGACCGTCGTCGGCGCGACACAGGACGGCCGCACCGGCCGGTCCGCGATGCTTGCCGTGATGGCAATGCACGTAGATCTTACCTTTGATATCGCGGGCCGCACGTGTCAGCGCTAACCGCGACTCTTCCGGGATTCCGTCATAACCGAACGGTATATGCACGTACCGCAGACCGTACTTGGCCGCTCCCTTCACATCGGGAGCCAGCCCGTCGACGCTGAGAATCGTTTGCACGCCGAGCTGAGCCAACTCTCGAAACGCTTCGTCGCCCATAGGTTCCGAACCGCTGAGAATGCGAGGCGACAGTTGCCAGACGTTGTGCAAGTGATCCGACGTCTTCAGCGGCTTGATCTCGAAATCCTGAGCCGTTGACTCATTGCACTTCAGCCCGGCGCAGATCAAGGTCATGATCAACACGGAAGTGCGCACAAGAGTGGATCGCATCGTCAGTCCAGACAACAGGTATGAGCGGATGGGAACAACACCGACTGCGAGCCGCCGAGGAGGCGACTCGCAAGCTTTGGTCGAGTTCCTTCAAGTATACCTGCGAGAGGGCCCGCTAGACGGTCTGAGCAGCGCGGCTGCCGCGACGGCGATCCGATTCGCGAAGCTGCATTTTTCGCAGACGAATCGACTTGGGGGTAATCTCCACCAGTTCGTCGTCTTCGATGTATTCGAGCGCAGCTTCCAAGAAGAGCGTTCGCGGCGGCTTCAGAATGATGTTTTCATCCGAGCCTGCGGCGCGGATGTTCGTGAGCTTTTTCTCACGACAAGGGTTGACCACCAAGTCGTTGTCGCGAGCATTCTCGCCGACGATCATCCCTTCGTAAACTTCGTCGCCCGGAGCGACAAACAACTCGCTGCGCTCTTGCAATCCGAACAAAGCGAAACCGACTGCCTTGCCGGTCACCATCGACACCAACACACCGTTTTGACGTCGCGGCACATCGCCTTCTTGCGGTTTGTATCCCGAGTAACGGTGATGGATGATCGCGGTACCTTGAGTCGCGTTGAGCAATCGAGTGCGGAGACCGATCAGTCCTCGAGCCGGGATGTCAAAGCGAAGAAGGGTGTAGCTGCCGCGCGGAACCATCTCTTCGAGAGTACCACGGCGATAGCCGACCAATTCCATGACCGGTCCGACCTTGTCTTCAGGTACTTCGACCGTCAGTGTTTCAAACGGTTCATGGACTTTGCCGTCGACCAGCTTGGTCACCACGCGCGGCTTACCGACGGATAGTTCAAAGCCTTCGCGTCGCATCGTCTCGATGAGCACCGACAAGTGCAACACACCGCGACCGCGCACAGCATACGCTTCAGCGCCGTCGACCGGAGTCATGCGGAGAGCGACGTTCTTTTCCAACTCGCGATCCAAGCGACCCTTGATCTGCCGCGTGGTCACGTACTTGCCGTCTTTACCGACGAACGGAGAGTTATTCACGCTGAAGATCATCTCCAGCGTCGGCTCGTCGACTTTCAAGCGCTCGAGCGCTCTCACTTCACCGCGATTGCAGATCGTGTCGCCGATTTCAATATTTTCCAATCCGACGACAGCCACCACTTCACCGGCGGTAGCTTCTGCGACTTCAACACGACCGAGCTTGTCAAATACAGCGAGCGAGGCAACTGTTCCGGGGCTGATCACGCCGCGATCTTTAGCTACGTCGACGCCTTGACCCGACTTGATACGTCCGGCTTGAATACGACCGATGGCGATACGACCGACGTACTCGGACCAGTCGAGATTCGTGACCAGCATCTGTAACGGTGCTTCGGGTTCGACTTCCGGACCGGGGATTTGTTCGAGCACCATGTCGAGCAGCGGTTCCATGGACTCGCCGCGCACATCAGGATCGTGCGTCGCATAACCTTCGCGCGATGTGGTGAAGATGTGCGGGAAGTCTTCCAAGTGCATCTCGCCGCCGAGATCGATCACCAGTTCATGAGCATGATCGAGAACTTCGCGAGCGCGAGCATCAGGGCGGTCGATCTTGTTGATCACCACGATCGGACGCACACCGACTTCGAGTGCTTTGGAGAGCACGAATCGAGTCTGAGGCATCGGACCTTCTGCTGCATCGATGAGAACCAGAGCACCGTCTGCCATTCGCACCACGCGCTCAACCTCGCCGCCGAAGTCGGCGTGGCCGGGGGTGTCGATGATGTTGATCTTGATCCCTTTATAATTCAGAGCAATGTTCTTGCTCAGAATCGTAATTCCACGTTCGCGTTCCAGATCGTTGCTATCCAGAATGCGGTCGCTCTGCAGTTGGGATTCACGGAACTGACCGCTTTGCTTAAGCAGACAATCGACGAGCGATGTCTTGCCGTGGTCAACGTGAGCAATGATGACGATGTTTCGAATGTCTTCGCGACGCATGCTACAAAATCTCTAAAGTCGCCGATGGAAAGAATGGCCCGGACGCCCAAAGAACTGGACTGCCCTAGACGCGATGGACTTGCGATCAACAAGTCACGAGCGGCAACTTCCAGAATCCTTTACTACCTCCGTGAAACCGCACTATTGTGTTCGCGCAGGTGCGTTCTCAGAAGGGGGTCTTTTCGCGATTCTGCAGCAAACTTCCCAAGTGAACGTGGGCAGTTCCGCCCTGAGAATCAACCGGAAAGCGCCGTCTTTCCGCCTAAACCATCCCGCTTGGTGAAACCAATGCCCATTGCCGAGGTTTACAGCAGCAAACGGTGGGTGCGTATTAGACTCGCGCCAGCGTCGACAAGTTATTCCGGCTGTACTGCCGCAGCCGGCGACGAGAGATCTTCTTTCGGTTCGGGTTCCGTTTTTCCGGTAGCAGGCTCTGGATTGGCAGCAGGCTGAGCCGCTCCATCTCCTCCTGGAACCGGCGCATTGGGCAAAGGCGCGTTCGGCATCGGAACATTGGGAAGCTGTGCGCCGGGCAGTGGAGCATTTGGTTGGGGGAGGTTGCCTGGTCCCGGCATTTGTCCGTCAGCGGCCAAGTTCCCTGGATCACCCGCTTTGAGATTAGCCGCATCACCCAGCAACTGACGAATGAAGTTGACGCGAGGTTGTCGCGAGCCCGAGATCTTCTGACTGGTCAAGTAATCAGCTAGGTAACGTTGGGTCTCTTTCTTTTCAGGCACATTGAACCGGTCTCCTTTTTGAAGAACCGGCAAGTACTCGGCCATCGAGCCGAAGCTGCGACTGCCGGCGACTTGGCATGGAAACCAAGTTCCGTTGCCCTCTTCGTCCTCGAGATAAAACTCGGGGTAGCAGTGATTCGGAATCCATACGCAGCGAGCGGGGATCTTGCTGTTGCGGCAGATGGCGATGAACAGACTCGTCATCTCTTCGCAGTCGCCGGACTTGTCTTTCAGTGTTTCCTTGGTGTCTTTGATTTTGCCGCGCTGATAAGTGATGTTTTCTCGCACCCAGTCGTAGATCATCTCCACTTGCTTCCATGCGTTCTCAGGATTCTGAGCGGCGATGTCTTTGGCGATCTTACTGATCTGATTGCTGTTCGTTTCGATGTAAGGACTGTTTCCCATGTAGGGCCGAAAATCGCTCGGCACTCGTTTGGGTATCACGAAGATCGACGTATCGCTCGGCCCTACGATGTGCTTCTTTTCAATCCGAACCGTGACGACGCCTTGTACCTCGACACCGGCCGGGATGACGGCGGCTTTCATCAGCAGTTGTTGATTGTTCCCCGGCAGATCGCGCAGTGAGTGGCTGAGCGGCGCAGGCATGTTCACGCCGATGATCTCGACTTTCTGCTCAGGCCAGTTCGTCGGAAAGACTGTGGTTGCAATCGTGCCCGCCATGTTGCTATCGCCGGCCAGGATGCGCACACCGACTTGCATTTCGATGATGCGAGGAGCCGTTAGCTCGATGTGCTTGGGAAGTTCCTCTGCCGCCTCCTCTTTGGCTCGTTCCTTGGCCGTCTTGCGCTGCGCAAGCACGTCCGCGGCCGATGCAAACAAGATGGCTTGAGCTAAGCACATGGCAAACATTGCTCTGGTTGCGTTAGGAGTGCTGATGCCGGAGACAACAAAGCGAGCGAACATCGATATCATCGCGAACATAGAGTCTGTTCCTCTTGGAACCGAAGGTCATGCGGAGGCAGATTCTATTGTCCTTCGTGCTGTGGTCGATTGCAAAATCGGAAGGTTCGAAACGGGGCCGGAGTCGACCGGCAACCGTATCGCGAGCCGCGGAGTGACGATTGTGCCGGTCGTACCGGAGCCGCCTGCCCGCCGAAACCACTTTGCGTTACGATGGCCCGGGTAGTTGTCGCAAGTCCGGGTACTGGATGACTTGTCGATTTGGTGCAAGCGAACGGCGCAAGCCGTCCGGTTCTTCGCGATCGATAGTGCTTCACCGGACGGCTTGCGCGTTCCGCTTGAGTTAAATCAACCAGGGTTACGATTGGGCCGTAATCCAAACAGGCCACTGCCCCATAACAAGCCACGGAGTAGTCGTCGCCGGCTTGAAAACTGATGTCGCGATTACGAACTCGACATCGTTCCGGCAAAGGTTATTATGCCGATCATTGAACTGGAAAAGCTCACTAAGTCCTATCGCGTCTACAACAAGACGGAAGGACTGGCAGCCGCCGTGCGCGGTCTTTGGCATCGCGAATATCGAGTCGTCGAAGCGGTCAAGTCGATCGATCTGAAGGTCGAGCAAGGAGAGTTCACCGCGTTCCTCGGTCCAAACGGAGCAGGCAAGACGACAACACTCAAGCTGCTCTCGGGTGTGATCACGCCGACATCAGGTACAGCGAGTGTCATGGGGTTTGTCCCTTGGCAGCGACACAACGAGTATCGACGCCGCTTCGCACTCGTGATGGGGCAGAAAAACCAGCTCTGGTGGGACCTTCCGGCTCAAGAGTCCTTCCGGTTGCATCAGCACATCTATCGCATCCAGCCACAGGACTTTACACGCGTACTCGATGAACTGACCGACTTGCTCGCCGTTCGCGGACTGCTCGGTCGACCGGTACGTGAACTATCGCTCGGCGAGCGAATGAAGATGGAACTGATCGCCGCGCTGTTACACTCGCCGGAAGTTCTCTTCCTCGACGAGCCGACAATCGGGCTCGATGTGGTGGCCCAACACAACATTCAAAAGTTTCTCCGCTTCTATCAAGAGGAGCGGCGTATCACGATCCTACTGACAAGCCACTATATGAAAGACGTGGCCGCACTGTGTCGACGTGTAGTGGTGATCACGAACGGTTCGATTCACTACGACGGATCGCTCGAAGGTGTGATCGACAAGTTCAGCGGATCGAAGATTCTGCGTCTGCAACTGGGCGAAGGCCAGAGCGCCGAAGGGCTCGACAAGCTGGCTCATGTCCAATCGCTCGAGATGCCGAAGGTCACGTTGCGAGCGCCTAAGGCGGAGGTTCCGAAGTTGCTGAATCACATCCTACAGTCGTATCAAGTCGATGACGTGGCGGTCGAAGATCCGCCGCTGGAAGATGTGATCGCCAGCCTGTTTGAACAAAGCCGTACCGCCGAGCCTGCTGCCTAAAGGAATCGACACGCATGAGTTCGACGACGGCGCAGGCCGGTTCAACACCAAAATCCGAATGGCTGATGCGCATCACATGTTGGTGGTTCGTATTGCGTACGGCGCTGGAAGAGCGACTCGTCTATCGCGGCGACTTCATGCTCGGCACATTGATGCGATTTCTGCCGATCATCACGCAGATCTTTCTGTGGGGAGCGGTTTTCGAATCGATCGGCAACGGCTCGCGCATGTCGGGCTATTCCTTCGAGAACATGGTCGCGTATTACCTGCTGTCGATGCTCGGTCGAGCCTTTTCGAGCATGCCGGGTTTGGCCTCCACGATCGCCAAACAGATTCGCGACGGCGAGATCAAGAAATACATCACGCAGCCTGTCGATTTGATCGGGTTCATGTTGCTCGGCCGGGTCGCACACAAGATCGCCTACTACACGGTCGCCACACTTCCGTTCGCACTCGTGTTCTTTCTGTGTCGCAACTATTTCACCGATGGTTGGCCGTCGCTCGGCGTAACAGCCGGCTTCGTCTTGTCATTGATCCTGGCGTTTCTACTCGGTTACTTCATGGAAGTCTGCATCGGGCTGATCGGTTTTTGGTTTTTAGAAGTGAGTTCGCTGCTGTTCGTTTACATGCTGCTCAACTTCTTTCTATCGGGTCACATGTTCCCACTCGATCTGCTCCCTGCACCGTTTGACTGGATCGTGGACATGGTGCCGCTCAAGTACCTGGCCTATTTCCCGGCCGCGGTGTTCCTAGGAAAAGTCCCGCCGGAAACGCTTGGTCGCGAACTCTGTATCGAGATCCTGTGGCTCGTGTTCTTCATCCTATTGTCGCGCTGGCTCTATGCGCGCGGCTTGGCTCGATACAGCGGATACGGTGGATGATGAGTGATCAGAATACGACTGCCGGCGGACCGAATTATCTGCGAGTGTTCCTAACCTTTGCCGGGAACTCGTTGGTGCGCAATCTGATGTTTCGCGCCAACTTCATCATCGAGTCCATATCGAGTCTCTCCTGGGCTTTGATGAACGCGGGCTTTTACTTGATCATCTTCAAGCATTCGTCTTCGATCGGGCGCGATACCGGTTGGGGACCGGATGAGTTCTTCGTGTTTCTCGGCACGACATGGCTCGTGAACTCGATCGTGCAGACCTTCTTCATGCCGAACGCCGAGGAACTCAGCGAACTGATTCGCACCGGCGGACTCGACTTCGCCCTCTTAAAGCCGATCGATACGCAGTTCCTCATTTCGTTCCGCAAAGTCGAATGGTCCGGTCTCACGAACCTGCTCACTGCCTGTGTGCTGGTGGGTGTAAGCCTGTCACGACTCGTTCATCGCACGAGCCATCCGTGGACCTTCGAGCCGATCGTGTTGCTGCTTTATCCGATGTACATAGCCTGCGGCGTGGTGATTCTGTACAGCTTGATGACCTGCCTGGCTGCTACAAGCATTTGGTTGGGACGAAATCAAACGCTGTATGACTTTTGGTTTTACATCACCAATTTCTCACGCTATCCGATGGAGATCTACGAGCGAGGTTGGGGACTGCCGCTGTGGCTGATCTTTACTTTTGTCATTCCCGTCCTGGTGGTCGTTAACGTGCCCGCGCGCTTGTTGGCTCAACCTCTGACACCGCGAGCCGATTGGGAATGGCCACTGGCCGTGTTCACGATCTTCGCAGCTCTACTATCTCTCGCCGCCAGTCGCTGGGTCTTCACTCGCGCGCTGCTGTCCTACCGCAGCGCGAGTTCGTGAGGTCACAAAGCCCCACCCGAATCTCGCCTTGAGGGCTCGATTCGACCTCCCCGTGCGCTGCGCTTCGGGCAGGTGACGGATGAAATGCGAGAGAGAAAGCAGGCATGGCAGCGGACTGGACTACGCAGGCGTTAAAGTCGAGTTTGCGGCCGGGTGAGCACTACAATCGTCATAGCCGTCACTACAGTGGCCGGCGTTAATGAAACTGCAGCAGAGATTGCGCTTCGGTCGATGCTGAGCCTGATTCCAGGATAGGGATCATCGCTCTCATGGAGGAACTCGACATGCGCCGTTCATCGCGCATCGCTATCGTCGCGGGTCTGGGACTGCTCTGGCACTCTTCAGTCGCATCAGCTCAATACAACCCGAACGACAAGATTCCTCGCATTCAACAGGCGTCGCGCTGGCTGGGTATCGGTTACAGCAACGGCAATTTTGCCAAGGCTCGCCCGACACATCAGGTCGGCGGCTTCGCTGCTCCCGGATCATATATGCCCGGTTCCTATATGTCCGGCATGCCGACTGTCATGCAGGGCCAAGCACTTCCGCCTGGAGGGACCTACGCCGCACCCGGCATCTATGATGCATCTCCGATGACCGAAGGTGGGCAGCAGGGGGAATGGTCCGTCGGAGGTACGATGCGACCAGGCAATGTTTATTCGCAACCCTACACAGGACAGTCCGCGCCCGGAAATGCTGGACCAAGTAACGCGGTTCCGGGAGCGATGGGCAATCCGGCGATGCAACCCGGCGGTCCGACTCCGGCGCCGAAACTGAATCCGGTTCCGAAAACCAGCGTCGAACCGAAAGCCTCCGAACCGCTGCCTCCGCCGACTTGGCTGCAACCTTATTTGAAAGATAAGGCTCCGGCCGGTGCGCCTGCGCCGATGCCGCCTGCCGAATCCGATGATGATCTCCTCATTCCCGATTTGCCGGGGAATGCGCCGAGCGTGAATCTGTCGGAAGAGAAGTCGCCGAGCGATCAACCTTCGGCAACGAAGCCGGCGGTACCTCCGCCACCCCCGAAACCGGAAGCGAAGCCCGAACCGAAGCCGGCCGCCGGCTCGGACGACGATGACTCGCTCATCCGCCTCACACCGCAGCCGCGGTTGCGAGCCGCCAACCGACCGGCGCCGCGCCGCTGAACGAGGATCAGAACGCGCTCGTATCGCAAACCCCTGCGAGTGAGAAATCGCAAGGCTATCTACTGCGATGAGTCTTCAGGGCAATGGCTATGCGAGCTCGAAAGAGTTCGTCTCGCTTGATTTTCGCAGCCGCAGCACTTCGCGCCTGAGCCGTTAATCGGCACAATTTGCCCAATCTGAAGCGAAGCTTTTAAAAAGCTGAACCATTCAACTGAAAACAACTCGAGGAGAGTCTCCATGCTGGAACGATCGCTAGTGCTGCTGAAACCTGACTGCGTCGAGCGCCGCTTGATGGGCCAAGTGATTTCGCGTTTCGAATCCAAAGGGCTGAACATCGTCGGCTTGAAGATGCTGCGAGTCACTCCGGAACTGTCGAAGCAACACTATGCCGAACACGTTTCCAAGCCCTTCTACAAGAGCTTAGAAGACTTCATCACTTCGGCCCCGATCGTAGCACTGGCCGTCGAAGGTCTGGATGCGATCCGTGTCATCCGCGAAATGCTCGGCGCCACCAACGGTTTGAAGGCTGCCCCCGGAACGATTCGCGGTGACTATTCGAGCTCGCGACAAATGAACCTCGTTCACGCTTCGGACAGTCCCGAAAGCGCAGCGCGCGAACTGGCTCTGTACTTCGCACCAACCGAAATCTGCGAACACGAACTGCGCATCACTCCGTCGCTGCGAGCCGCAGACGAGTAATCACTGCGTTTTGAGATTGTAGAGCTCAACAGGCAATGCGGCTCATCGAAACCCGATAGCCGCTATGCCTACCTGCGAGCCGTTGCAATCATTTAAGCGGTACGGCGCAAGACGTCCGGTGAAACACCGTCGATCGTGAAGAACCGGACGGCTTGCGCCGTACCGCTTTGATTAAACAACTATCGTTTACGCTTCGTGTTTTGATTACTTAGCAATGCCTGTATCGGCTAGCGACCGCGGGCTACGGTTGCTTCGATGGCTCGCAGCATGGCGCTGGCTTTGTTGAGCGTCTCTTGGTATTCGTCGCCGGGTCGACTATCTGCGACGATACCCGCGCCGGCTTGCACGTAGATCTTGTCGTCGGTGAAGACGATTGTGCGGAGCGCGATACAAGTATCCATATTGCCGCGATAGTCGATGTATCCGACCGCGCCGGCATATGGTCCGCGGCGGTGAGGTTCGACTTCATCGATAACTTGCATCGCACGCACCTTGGGAGCTCCGGAAACGGTGCCGGCGGGCAAGCACGCTTTCATCGCATCCATGGCAGTCGCGTCGTCGCGCAGCACACCGTCGACATTTGAGCTGATGTGCATCACGTGGCTGTAGCGTTCGATGACCATCACATCGCTGAGCGAAACGGTTCCGAACTTGGCGACGCGACCGACGTCGTTCCGACCGAGATCGACCAACATCACATGTTCTGCTCGTTCCTTCTCATCAGCGAGCAGCTCTTCAGCCAGTTTGGCATCTTCCTGCGGAGTCTTGCCGCGCGGACGCGTACCGGCCAAGGGACGAACCGTGACCACGCCGTCCATGACGCGACACATCACTTCCGGTGACGCGCCGACCAGTGTCACGGCCGGTGTGCGCAAAAAGAACATGAATGGGCTGGGGTTCACGACGCGCAGCGATCGATAGACTTCGAACGGATCGCAGACTCGGTCCAGTTCCAAACGTTGACTGATGACGACTTGGAAGATGTCGCCGGCGCGGATGTACTCCGTACACTTGTCGACCGCTTCGCAAAATGTTTCGCGAGTGAAGTTGCTCGATGTCTCGAGCTTGGGAACTTGATCCGGCGCGGGCAGGTCGGCTGACCCCAACTGCGGCACCGGCTTCTGAAGAGCATCGGCAAGCTGAGCCAAACGTTTTTCGCCGGCGGTTCGCGCCTCGGCGGCTGTCGGATAGCTTGCCACGTGGACCAACGCCACCAAGAACAATGTCTTGTTAACGTTATCGAAGATGACCAAGTCATCGAAGTAGGAAAAATCGAGGTCGGGTAACCCACGATCGTCGCAAGGCGGATTCGGTAAGTTCTCGACATAACGAACAACGTCGTAAGCTGCGTAGCCGATTGCACCGCCGGTCAGCGGAGGAAGCTCTGGAAGGACGGCCGTGCGCTTGCCGGCGAGTGACTTCCACAGGGTGTCCAAGGGGTCGAGATCGGTGCGCTGAGTCTCTTCATTACCGCAAGCCAATGTGACTTGGTCGCCGTATGCCGCTAAACGGCCGCGCGGATGAACTGCGATGAAGCTGTAGCGACCGACTTTTTCGCCGCCGATGACGCTCTCGAACAGCGATGCCGGAGACTTGCCGTCGTCGAGCAACTGAAATGCCGAGACGGGGGTCAAGCTGTCGCTGAGCAGTCGCCGATAGACCGGAACCAGGTCATGATCACGAGCCAGCTCTTCAAATCGATCCAAACTGGGAAATACCGTCACCAGAATCCTCACCATTGCAGCCATTGCCGACATTTCGACCGCACCAGCGGTCCGGCACCATGATACTCAGGTGAGTTCCGATCGCCCACGTGGGCCGACGACCCGCAATCCGTTTTCTCAACCCGTACCACGTCGCCGGCCGAGTTCCGTACAATAAGAGGTCTGGCTCGCGATTGCGGACGGCGAGGCTGGAGCCTCGCGGGCAGTGCGTGACGAGGCTGGAGCCTCGTCACGAGGTTGCCGCGTCAGAACGAGTTTGCACAAACACGAGAAACATCCAATCCGCTTGATGAGCGGGGACGAATTGAACATATGAAATGCCAGCACTGTGAAAAGCCGGCTACTTTCCATATCACGGAACTGACCGACCCCGAAGGTCCGCAGGTCGTGCATTTGTGCGAAGAGCACGTACGGGCGTACTTGTCACAAGAAGGTGGCAAGCCTGCGACTTCTGCGATCGCGGGGATGTTAGCCAAGCAACTAAAGCTGGAACAAACGGCCGACCAGCTTGCAAAGCTCGACAAGAAAACGTGCCCGGTCTGCGGCATCACGTTCGCCGAGTTCCGCCAAGCGGGCCGGCTCGGGTGCCCCTATGACTACGTTTTCTTTCAAAGCGATCTCGAGCCGCTGCTGTTCAACATCCATGGTGCCAAGCAGCACAAAGGTAAGCGCCCGAGTCGCTCGACGGGCAGCCCCGATCGACAGCATCGCCTGATCCAATTGCGTCGCGAAATGCAGGAGGCGATTGCGAAAGAAGAATACGAACGAGCCGGCAAACTGCGCGACGAAATCCGAACATTGGAAACGGAAGGGTCGATGCCCCCGGTGCGTCCGCCGGAGACGTGAGCCTAAGAATCTATTGTTGTTTGGGCACGAAACGCCGTGAGAGAGCTCGGCAATTGATATGGCGTGCGATGCTTGCCGCTCTGAATCGCGTCACTGATGACTGTTTTCCTCGAAGTTAAGTTAGAGCAACCGTGAAACTGGAAGAGCTTGCGGAAAAGTGCGGCGAGTGGCTGAGAGGCTCGGGCCCTGAGTCGGACATTGTGATCAGCAGTCGCATTCGCTTGGCAAGGAACTTGGCCGAGTTCCCGTTCGTACGTCGAGCCGGAGACGAAGAGAAAGCGGCTATCGCCAAACAAGTTCGCCGAACTGTCGAAGATGTTCCCGAGTGGAACGACGTCGTGTTCATGGACGTCGATCGCATGGCCGAGCTCGATCGCCAATTCCTCGTCGAACGGCAATTGATGAGCCGCGAACTGGCCGACGGCGAAGGCGTGCGCGGTGTGGCCATCGACATGAACGAACAGTTCAGTGTGATGGTCAACGAAGAAGATCATTTGCGCATCCAAGTCATGCGCAGCGGTTTGGATGTGCAGTCGGCCTGGGAACGCATCAATCAAATCGACGATACGCTGGAAAAGGGTTTGAACTACGCGTTTCATGATACTCTCGGCTATTTGACCGCTTGCCCGACCAACGTGGGTACCGGCCTGCGTGTCAGCGTTATGCTGCATCTCCCCGCGCTGGTGATCACGCGTGAGATCGAAAAAGTGTTTCGCAGTCTGCAGAAGATCAACGTTGCGGTGCGAGGGCTCTACGGCGAAGGCTCGCAGTTCATGGGAGACTTCTACCAAGTCAGCAACCAGATCACGCTAGGCCGCAGCGAAGAGGAACTTGTCGACACCGTGATCCAAGTCGTTCCGCGCATCATCGAATATGAACGCAAGGCTCGCGAGTTCCTGGTCAATGAAAGCGAGCAGGATCTGCACGACGATGTCAGCCGCGCGTTCGGTATCCTTTGCACGGCCAAGAAGATCAGCAGCGAAGAGACGCTGCATTACTTGTACATCTAGGTCCGCATGGGTGTGAACCTCGGTCTGATTCGCGACGTGAAGATGGGGACGATCAACAAGCTGTTCGTCCACACTCAACCCGGCTATACAGCTTACGCACGACCATGCAATGTCTGTGGCGGATCGCAACATCGAACGAGCCAACTACCTACAGCAGCATCTACTGCCCAAACCGAACAGCAGCAACAACTGATGCGGCTGCAGCGGCAACAAGGATCAAGCTGAGGCCGGGGCTGCGGGAAAATCATCGGTCCCGACAACGATGGCTGTGACATTGTCTCGGCCGCATTCGGCTACCGAGGTCAGCACCAAACGCTCCGCTTCGCTTTGGCTGAGCTGTTTGGCAGGCGGGTGCTTGATCAGTTCTTCAATGCCGCGATCCCACAAGCCTTCGATCAATCCATCGCTGCACAGCACGAAGCGATCTCCCGCTTCGTAGTCCACCGCTCCGATATGCGGCTTGAGAAACTGGTGGCCCGCGCCCAGCGCCTGAGCCAACACGTTCTTACGCGGATGCATTCTCGCTTCGCGCTCGTTCAGCTCCCCTTTGCGTCGCAGCCAGCCGACGTGCGTATGATCCTCCGTGATTTGAATGATGCCGCCGGCGGCGGGCAAGCGATAGATGCGGCTGTCACCGATATGAGCAAAGAACATCCGTCCGTGCTTAAACCATGCCAGTGACAACGTAGCGCCCATGTTACGACAGTTCTCATCGTAGCGCCCGAGCTTGGTCATCTCGCGATGGATGGCTACGAACAGCTCCAGCAGAATCGCGTCGCTGTAGGATGCGAACCGTTCCTCGGTCAGTCCGAATTGTTTGGGAAGCAGCAGAGTGATCTTCTCCATGGCGATCTTGCTCGCGAACTCACCCGATCGTTCGCCTCCCATTCCATCGCTGACGGCAAAGATAAAGTCAGCCACATTGAGGTCTGCTTCCCCCGTCTTACCGAGATAGCGAATACCGAGTCGATCGAGCAGCATCGCTAAGAAAGCATCTTCGTTATTGGGACGGAATCGCCCCGGATGCGTCATGCCCGACCAAGTAATCCGACTGGGAAGAGAACGAGCCGGCTTTTCCGATTGCATTTCTCCCGCAGGCGCATCGGGACCGATGATGGTCGCAAATTCAAAATCGATAATGCAGAATCGTCCGTCGGTAGCACGATACGTTACGTTGCGCAAGAACGGATCGTCATGACGGACACCATAACTTTCCAGTTCCAGGAAGAGTTCTTTCAGCCGATCATCGCTGAGCCGTTCGACGCGGGAGCCGCAGTTGGTGGTAACCAGCTTCAGCTTCTCACGGTCGGCGTCGAGCAGCCGTGGAACGAAGTTGCATTTGCGAGCCTCCAAATACTTCAGCACGCGCTGTTCGTTATCGAAACGCTCTTGAGCCTGAGGGCCGCGAAATTCTTTGTGGACACTTCCGTCGTACCCGATGCGCACCAGTGCGCGCTGAGTATTCTTCGCTTCAAACATCAAATGAAACCAAACGAGACCTGATGATCGTGCGGCGCACCCGCCTGTGTCCGCAACGGATCGCGCCGACATGTACACGATGCTCGGGGCATTCCAAGACTACAGTGCCGGCTGCAAACGTACTATTATCTTGTTCCGCAGATCGCTCATTGGCGAGTGGGGGCATACGTGCCGCGGAACGATCGGAGTAAACTGAATATCCCGCGAGCGGTACTGAATGTCGCACGGGATCTCGATAACGTGGAGGTCTGCATCTTGGTCAAGTTTCCGACTCGATTCGATGAATTGCTTCCGCCGGCTGCCGTATCGCGCGTGCTGGACTTGCTCAGCCAACCGAATCTCAGCTCGACGGTGCGTGAAGCGCTCAACAAAGTCGGCTTGAAGGATGCCAATCCCGTCGGGCAAATTCAAGAAGCATGGCGCCAGGCCCGCGGCTGGGTCGAATCTGTGGCTCAGCAAGTTCTTCATCAGACGGAGGCCAGCCCCGCTGTCATCAATGCAACGGGACGCCTGTTCGATGCGCGCTGGAGTAGCCTGCCGTGCGACTCCGTAGTGGTTCAATCGATGGCCGCGGCGGCGGTCAGTTTTCAAGACCAGAACTTGCTTGAGAAATACGCTGAAAGAACTGCGGTGGAATCGACCGGAGCTCAAGCTGCAGCCACTGCCTGCAGTATCTCGGCATTGTGCGGTGCATTTTTGAGCAGCAAGTGCGCAGCGGGAGGCATCGTCATCAGTCGCTCCGATATCGTGCGCTTGCCCGGTTCGATCGACCTCCGCCATTTGCTCTCCGGCTTAACGAGAGTCACCGAAGTGGGAGCGGTCAACGGAGCGGGAGCGGACGAGTGGAAACAAGCACTGATCAGCGACTCGCAACTTGTTGTACTCGTCAGTCCCAACAACCTGACATCCGAAGAAGCCGGCGAGCAGCGAACCGCAGCTTTAGCGGCAGCCAGATCGAAGGGTTGCAAGGTGGTCGAGATCTTATTCGATGCCGTTCTGGATGAACAGAAAAGCCTCTTCGAAGTATGGATTGCCTCTGGTATCGAGCCGTATCCGGTTCGTATCGATTTGGTGCTCTGCCCGCTCGACCACTTGATAGGCGGACCGACCGGCGCCGTCGCTGTGGGACGCGCGGAAATGGTCACCGCTATTCGTGACAAGATTCATGAACAAGGCCTGAAGCTATGCGGGCCTTCAGCCGCAGGTGCTGCCGTTGCACTGGGCACAAAGAGCGACACGAGCGCCGCTTCATCCGTCATGCGCATGCTGTTGACGAATGAAGAGAACTTGAAAGATCGAGCGCGTCGCATCGCTCTGCAACTGAACAACTCGACGTACATTGAGACAGCCGAAGCGGTGACATCGGAGAATCGATTAGGCCCCAGCCCATGGACGCAATATCGATTGATCGGTCATGCTGTGTCGCTGGTACCGCGCGGCGGAGACGCAGCGGCCCTGCAATCGCTGCTCGCGTCAGGGAAACTGGGTCCGGCGATTTGGTCCAACGTCGAGAATAATCGCGTGATGTTCGAACTACGCTGGGTTGATCCGGCCGATGATCACTTGATCGTATCATCGCTCGCAGAGACAAAGCCGGAGACCGAGCCCGATCAAGCCGATGCGAAGGCAGAGGCGAATACCTAAGTTCGATCGCGTCACATAACCTGCCGATGAATCGACGCAGTTTGCGAGCGTTATCAATGAAAGAACCCCGCCGCCGGAAGACCGGTTGCGGGGTCGGAACAGAAGAGGCATTACCTAGGATTCTTACCGAGCACAACTCGGTTGTCCACAGCCGGAGAATGAGTTCCCGTGAATGACCTGCTAGCCGTAGGATGCCAAGCGGCCCGAATCGGCGGCCAAGTGCTGCGCGATTTTCAAAACAAGTTCACCGCCAAAGAGAAAGCGCCGCGCGACTTAGTCACGGATGCAGACATCACGGCTCAGAAGGAGATCGAGACCTATCTGAGTACCGCATGCCCGACTCACGCTTTTCTCGGAGAAGAATCGACCGCGGCAGCTCGTGCGGAAGCGCTCGCATCGGGTCGGCCCGTGTGGGTAGTTGATCCGCTCGACGGCACAGCCAACTACGTGCATAAACTGCAAACATACGCAGTTTCGATCGCATTGGTTGCCTCCGGTCGTATCGAAGTAGGCGTCATCTACAATCCGGTGGATGACAAGTTGTATGCAGCCGCAGCCGATAGTCCGGCGACTTGCAACGACAAGCCGATTCGCACGAGCGGTTGCGAGAAACTGGATCAAGCTATGATCGCAGCCAGTTTTCCGGCGGGTGTGAGGCGCGATGATCCCGAGGTCGGTGAGTTTCTCAACGTGCTCGAGCATTGCCAGTCGATTCGCAGACTTGGTTCGGCAGCGCTGAATTTGTGCTACGTGGCGGAAGGATGTTTAGACGGCTATTGGGCATCGAGCGTGCAAGCTTGGGATGTTGCTGCCGGCGTGTTGATTGCAGAACGAGCCGGTGCAGTGATCACGGCTCACTCAGGCGCCAAGTTTGATCTCTGGAATCCGAAGATGATCGCAGC
>JAXMBQ010000018.1:0-112070 GCA_046349815.1 Pirellulales bacterium
ATGTTCGTCCCCTGCACGGCCGACCTTCGGTGTTGCCGCAGGCGGGTTGGCAGAAATCAATTCGCGAGCCGCTGCGTGATCCCACTTGGCTTGAAAGAGTTGAGATTGCGAAGAGTTGTTATTGCTCGTCCAAATCAATGTCTTGCCATCGGGTGAGAAGACCGGCAATCCGTCGAAGCCTTTGCGATAAGTCACTCGGACCGGCTCGTTTTTTCCTTCTGCATCGACCATGTAGATTTCAAAGTTGTCGAATCCATGGCGATTCGTAGCGAACACTAAATACTCACCGGTCGGATGATAGAACGGAGCCCAACTGACTTTTTCCAAATGGGTCAAGGATCGTTGATCGCTGCCGTCGATATTCATCGTCATGATCTCGGCAACCGCGCCGTTCTTGGCGAAGCGTCGGAAGCAGATCTTCTTACCGTCCGGCGAAAAGAATGGGCCGCCGTCGTAGCCGATCGTGTCTGTCAGTCGCCGGACATCGGTTCCATCGGCTTTCATGATGTAGAGGTCCATCGCTGACGATGGGTCGACTTCGAAGAGCTTTTTCTCCTCGTCGTTCAAGTCGCCGGAATACGCGCGCCGATTCGACGCAAAGCAGATCAACGATCCGTCCGGAGAATACGAACCCTCTGCGTCATATCCGACTGTATCGGTGAGTCGAACAGGATTCTCACCGGAGATATCGCGCACGATCAGATCATAGGTCGGATCGTAATCCCAGGAGTACCGTTTCGTTTGGCCTGACGCACGAAAGTCGATCTCTGCCTTCTGTTTTTGAAGTGCATCCGGATCGAGCTCTGTTGACGCATAAACGACCTGCTTGCCGCTCGGATGCAGCCATGCACATGTAGTCTTGCCGTGACCTGGTGAGACGCGATGGGTATCGCCGGTCTCGCGGTCCATGACATAGATCTGAAAGAAAGGATTCTCGGGTTCACGTTCGCTTTGGAACACGAGCATTCGCCCCTCTTTGCCGAAGTAGGCTTCTCCGGCTCGCTTGCCTTCGAATGTCAACTGACGAATCCCTGTCAGTACGCGAGTCTGCAACTTGGTCGCTGCGGCCGGGTCGCTGACAGTGATGTCCTCTGCGACTTCGGTGACAGAAGCGCTTTCCGGCTTGCTACTCGGCTCTTTGGTCGATTGCGCGAGAAGACCTTGAACGGTTGCCAGACTGAACGGAAGGGCGAGCAGGCAGTGACGGAGCGAGCAGCGTAATCGAAACATAGAACAACATGGCCTCAAAGAACATCAACATTAGCGAGCACAGCGGCCGAACCACCGTGTCGGTATTGTAACGTCTTGAGCAAGTGCGATAGAGCCGGTCAGTTGCCGACTGCGGGTTCGGGTGCGGGAAAGCGATATAACTCGACACCGGCATAGCTTGCCAACCGAACAGCACCACGACGGATGAGTTCGTTCACCAGCAAACCGTCCGGATCAGCGTGGAAGGCTCGCGAAACCACCAGCCAATCTTCGGATCTGCGATGTTCCAGAACCACTCTTACAGCCGCCTCAAGGGAGGCCTCATCCGTAACCATTTGGCTCTTTCGATCAGGCACCGGCAGTTGAACGATCCGATCACGGTCCCCTAGGTAATATCCCAGAGGACTAGACATGTAGTCGGCAATAACGAACACGGCGTCGCTTTCTTGACCCTGCCTGCTTATGTGCGCAGCGGTACTGCGAATGTCTTCAAATTGGTAACGTGGATCAGCGACACGACGGAAGTTTGCAATCGCCATAACACTGCAGATCAAAAACAATCCGCACCACGAAACGACCGCACCGAAAGAGCCCTGTGTTTCCGGTACTTCTTCACTTCGTTTGTCCGCTCCTGAATCGACGCTCTCCTGCCGTTCAGCAAAGCAAAGCCCAAGCAGAACGCTCATCGGAAATGCAAACCAAGCTACGAAGCGAGCGTTGTATGTGATACCGGAAACGGCGCCGAGTCCGCCGATCAAAAGTAACGGGACAATGCAGAGCACGATGCAATAACCGGTCAGCGGATTACGAAGGTGTGTTCTCCTGCCTGCGATTCCAATCATGCACAGTGCGCCGCCGATAACACTTGCCCACGGGATCGCACCTACGATGAGCTGTTTAAAATTGCCGCTTTGCAGTTCGCGTTGTGATGGACCGAGTGCATAGCCGCTGAAGTATGAAAAGTACGTATAGCCTGCAGCGGCAATGGACAGCGGGCGGGCTGCGCGAATGTCATGCTGATACTGAAAATCACTGGGAAGGAAAACCGAGACCGGCAAGCTGCAGAGGGCCACCAGAGCAAACATGCGGAGTACTTCGCGATAGCGGCTTCGGTCACCGAAGATGAGCCATGCGACGGCGAGGGAAGCCGGAATCATCACAAAGTAATAATGCGAATACGAGCCGAGAGCGGCGGATGCGATGAAGAGCCGCCGAGCCCATCGTTCTTGACGCATCATGGCCGACCAAAAACTACCGATGCTCAAGACCGCCCAAAATGTCATGAGCGCGTAGCCGCGAACCAACTGCGCGTAGTAGAGCTGCCAAGGACTAAAGGCAAAAAGCACCGTGGCTACGATCGCGGCACGACGTCCCGAGATGCGATTCACGAACCAATAGCAAGCGATCGTGGAGAGGACGCTCAGGAAGGCAGAGAAGTGGCGCGCCGCGGAGTCTGATTGCCAGAGAAACAGCCATGCCCGTAGCGTCACCGTAAACATGGGAGGCATGGAATCCGGCATGAACACGGCGTCGAGTAGCGGCTCTCGCGTAAATCCGATCTCTTCCGTTTCATCGACAAATAGGCTTTGCATCGGGATCGTCACGATATGCACCAAGACCAAGGCGCACACGATGAAGAACAGCGGACGCACAAGATGCCACAGGTCGTGTTCAGTGGAAGAGAACTTGTCGGTCATGATCGGGCGACATCCACGATGAGAGAATCCATGGCTCGTAAGTAAGCAGCCGGTGTGAACGTTGTCCAATACTTGCGTCGAGCCGATTCGCCGAAGCGACTTCGCAGTTCTGGATCCGCAGCGAGCTTGGCCAGTTGTTCAGCGAGTGCAGCGGAATCGCGAATCTCGACAAGGAATCCGTTCTCCGAGTCGTCGACGATGGACGGCACACCGCGCCACCGTGTGCTGACGATCGGCAGTCCGAGCGACTGAGCTTCGATCAGCACAACAGGCAGGCCTTCGGACTCGTAATAGGTCGGGAAGCAGAAGATGTCGGTTTGAGCCAGCATGTTCCACTTTGCGTCGCCGGTAAGTTGACCGTGCACGGTCGTATGTCCCTGCAATTCGTATGCAGTGATTGTGTCACGCACCTGTTGTTCGAAGTCCGCCGGTTGAAAGCTGCCGACGACATGCAGATGAAAGGAGAGTTGCTTTTCTTTGAGTCGACGACATGCATCCAACAAGTCCAGTATCCCTTTGGTTTCGCAAACCGTGCCGATGATGAGTATCTGGATAGGACGATTCGATGAGCCGCGATATTCGATGCATTGCTGCTCGAGCCGCGGCCAATGATCTTCACATGCGTTGGGGATGATTACCGAGCGGCGAGCCGCGATGAACGAGGAATCATCGATCGTGTATTGTGAGAGACGGATCGCGGCCGTCGGATGCCGCAGTGCTCGCACGATGAACCACTTCATCCACTTCGGCATCGTTGTGATGATCTCCGACGCACCGGACGCATGAAAATGGAAAACCGTTTTTCTGAACAGCGGGCGGACCGCAATGAGGATGATCGCATCGCGGAGCAATGGGATGCGATTCGGACCGGCAGGCGGATAATAGAGCACGTGCGGACGATATCGAATCTTGCTCCACCAGATCCGCAGGATTAGCGCGATCAAGTGAAAGACCTTCGAGAGACCGGGACGTCCTACTTCATCCATCGTGCGCGAGAAGGCCATGCGAATATGGCGAACTTCGATGTCCTGATGCGGTCCGTCCACGAACATCTGGATCATCATGGCCTGGCCATGGTAAGGGGGCGGCGTTTGACCCACCACCAGGACTCGTACAGGCCGCGCGAAAGGAGTTTTGGATTTCGCAACCACAGGCAGATCCGGCAAGTGATAGGACGTCAGCGAACTCGACCGCAGCGCCGCGTCGAAATGCGATTAATCCAGTCTAAAGAGAGCGCACAGCAATCGCATGCCAGTTCCGCTCAGCGGCACGCGGATACTACAGCGGGCCACCCTAGTATCGGAGTATTCGTTACCATCGCGCGAGTCGCAGCAAGCTCGTGATGCGGATCAATTCAAACCACCAACGGAGCTTCCGACGCAGAGTCCGAGCACTCGGAGTGTTTCAATACTCTCGATGGGGAGTCTGCCATGAAAGATGCCGCTTCGATCGGTTGCCGACTATCGAGAAGTCGACGATAAACTGCTTCCATAACAGCGTGACGACGATCCCAAGTGAAGAGTTGGGCTCGACGCAGCGCGCCGTCACTTAGCTGTTTCAGTCGTGAACGGTCGAACGCTAGGCCTCTGATCGAATCGGCAAAACGATCGACCGAATGCTGCGGATTATCGATAGGAACAGCGATCGCACAGGACGAATCCATGATGTCTCGCGCACCGTGGTGGTCAAAACCGATGATTGGTACGCCGGTGGCGAGAGATTCCAACAATCCTGTGCCGGATGTGTCCCGCAAGCTGGTGAACGCGAACAAGTCAGCCCATTGATAATGTTCGAGCGAGTTGCGATAGGCGGGCCGCCTGATCCACTGCACATAAGGATCGATGCCGAGCTTGCGAGCTCGGGCCTGCCAGCGCTTTAAGCAGTTGCCGTCGCCGAGGACGCGAAGCTCGAAGCGAGTGTCGGTTTTGATGCTTGCCAGCGCATCGAGCAGAACCGGCAATGCCTTCCATGTTCGTAATCGGCCGGCCCAAAGAATCTTCAATGGTTGGTCGGAATCGGTGAGACCGCGCGGCGAACTCAAGTCGAAATCGATTCCTGTTTCCAAGTCGGCGTGAATTCCGATGCGAACGGCTTTGGCGAGGTCGCGCTGTGCATCGCGACTGGCTGCGAAAACTGCGGCGCTGCTGAGCATAGCTCGGCGAATGCGCGGACTCGTCCTCAACTGAAGTGCATTGGCCGCGGAACGAACAACTTCGAATGTACCTCCGACAGGATCGGTGATCGAGAGATAGGACAGCGGAAAATTGCCGGTGCCTCCGATCGGTCCCCAGACAAATGGACAACTGAGTTTCTTCCACAGGTAGCCCGGTTCGCGATAGCCGCAGATGGAAACGAGATGGGCTAAATCGATCGGCTTGGTGCGATTGAGTTCAGCCGCGATATCCGCCGCTCGCTTTTGCCAGACGCGATATGCGTGGTAGAAGAAGAGCTCCTTATCAATACAACGTCGATAGATCTTGCCGGCGTCAACCGGTAGGAACTGCAGATGCGGCTTGAGGCGCGCCGGGATGGTTGACTGCAGCAAATTGACGTCGGCATCATGTTTGGTGAGCACAGTGACGTCGAAGTTTTCAGCCGCAGCCAGCGCACGGTGCCAACCGTTGCGTTCCTCCATCGTGTGATGAGGATCGCAAGCGAAAGCAATCATCAGCAGGTGGGCTCGGCCTGCCGACAATTGTGTGTGCGGCTCAGGCGAACTTGTCAGATGAGACTCGGGCATAGAAGGTCGACTCGGGCGATTCACTTTCTACCTTTCGGAGGCCTCCGATGGTTACCACTGATGGTAGTTCAACGATGTTGCATGTCGATACTATTTGTGGTTTCCGTGCTAGGAAGCTAACGGCTGCGGTCGAGTATTGATCGGATCGCGGCGATCTGCCGCTGCTCGGCTCGATTCACTTCGGAGGATCGCAGCACGATATATCCCAGCCATTTCTTCGCCTTGAGCGTCCCAAAGGAACTGAGATGCATGTTCGAGGGCACCGCGTCCCAGTTCGATTTGCAGTGCGGAATCAGAACCAATTCGGACAATGGCCTGGGCAGATCCTGGGCTGATTGTTCAGGACGCGTGACCAGTACTTTTAAGCCGCAACGATCGGTGACAAGATCGCGAGCTCCCTGATGGTCATGTTCTCTTCCGTGATGACCCATGTTTCAAAGAACCGTGCCGATTGAATGGCTCGGTTCCAGCCGACGCCGGGTTCTGATCCACGCACGGGACTGCAGGCTACCGACATGTGCAGAACACGCCGGCGTTCGGGCCTCAGATCCGATTGCTTCAATGCATTGGAGAGACTCGTATCAGACTGCGGATGGTTACGGAGGAGAGTTCGTGTCGATTGCATGATCGCATGCTAGTTATCGACTTGAGATCACTCCAAGCGATCGATTTGACAATCGCACGCGAGCATTAAAAACTGCGCACAAAGCAGCGGTTGTAGCGATTATTACGTCGCGCAATCTAAAGATTTCTCGAGACTGACGCTTACGCAGGTGTCCCCGCCAGACCGCAAGCGGCTTTGGCTCGGTTGAGAACCGCGCCTGCAGTTCGCCGAGCTTTCGCGGCTCCTTCTTCAAGAACGCGAGACACATAGGCCGGATCGGCCTCGAGCTCCGCGCGACGGGCTCTGGCGGCCGAGAAATACGTGTCGGCCGCGTCGGCGAGGGCTTTTTTGACTTCGCCGTATCCGAAACCGCCTCGCCGATAAAGAGCGCCCATTTCCGTGACTTGTTCCGCAGTAGCCACCAATCGGTAGAGCTGGAACAGTCGATCTTGATCGGGATCGGCCGGTTGTTCCATCGGCCGGGAATCGGTCGGTATGCGCATGATCTTCTTGCGCACGGCTTTCGGATCTTCGAAAATGCCGATCGTATTGTTGTAGCTCTTCGACATCTTCTCACCGTCCGTTCCCGGGACCTTTGCTGCATCGGCCAGTATCTTGGCCTCCGGCAACACGAACGACTTTCCGAACTGGTGATTGAAACTGACAGCCAAGTCTCGGCACACTTCGATGTGCTGCACTTGGTCTTGTCCGACCGGAACCCAATTCGCATCGTAGGCAAGAATGTCGGCGGCCATCAGCACGGGATAGGTGAATAGGCCATGCATCCGCCGCAACGCCGCGAGCCTTTTCTCTTTGTATGCGTGACAGCCGCTCGAGTAGACCGAGTGGAGTGCCGGTCATCAGTATCCAGCACAGCTCGGAAACTTCCGGCACATCCGATTGCACGAACAATGTGGCTTTCGCAGGATCGAGACCCAGTGCGAGCAGATCGATGGCGGCATCGAGCGTCAGTTGCTTCAATTCCTCGCTGCGAATCGTCGTCAGTGCGTGCAGGTTTGCGATGAAGTAATAGCCGTCGTGCTCATACTGCAGATCGATATATTGCCGGATGCGCCGAAGTAATTGCCCCAGTGAAAGCAGCCGGTCGGTTGAATTCCTGATAACACGCGCATGACAAGCTTCAAATTCTTTTTCAGGAGGGCGATGCGGTCGTAATGGCTACTTCTTCAAGGTTCCCACGATCTCGGAAATCGATGATGCTGCGAGCTCACGAAGAGCCGCAGGCAATGCTTCGACGAGCCGGGCGCTGACGGTCGGGTCGTAGTAATTGGCTGTACCGATTTGTACAGCGGAGGCACCGGCCACGATGAACTCCATGCAGTCATCGATTGTCGCAATACCGCCGATGCCGACGATCGGAATCTTCACTGCCGATGCCACTTGATGCACGCAACGGAGGGCGACCGGTTTGATCGCGGGACCGCTGAGACCTCCCACCACGTTGCCGAGCATCGGTCGCTGCTTCCGCCAATCGACAGCCATTCCGAGCAGCGTGTTGACGCAACATACTGCGTCGGCACCGGCATCGGCAGCCGCTTGCGCTATGTCTACGATGCGTGTCACATTCGGTGTCAGCTTCGCAAGGATCGGCAAACGAACGGCATCGCGCACGGCGCGGATGACTTCGTAACAAAGTTTCGGATCCGTTCCGAAATCGACACCGCCGCTCACATTCGGGCAGGAGATGTTGAGCTCCATAGCAGCGATCGAACCGACAGCTGCCGCGTCCACACGGCGCGCGATCTCCGTGAACTCATCGCGACTCTTCCCTGCGATACTCACGATGACCTTCGTGGGTAGAGAGCTGAGATAGGGCAAATGGTTCACTAGGAAAGCATCGACACCGTCATTATCGAGTCCGATGGAATTCAACAGACCGGCCGAGACTTCCACGGTGCGCCACGGTGCGTTGCCGGGGCGCGGCGCGAGCGTGATGGTCTTCGGCAGTACGCCGCCGAGCTTCGATAGATAAACCAGGCCCGCCATCTCTCTCGCATATCCGAATGTTCCCGACGCAGTGAGGATCGGATTAGCGAGTGACAGGCGACCAAGCCGGACGCTCAGGTCAATGCCGGGTTCGCCGGCAGCGGTTTCAGCCGAAGCGGGTGCAACGTCTGACATGGTTATTCCCACTCGATTGTTGCAGGCGGCTTGCTGCTGATATCATACACGACGCGATTCACGCCGCGCACTTCATTGATGATGCGACTACTGATCTTGGCCAAAAGGTCATAAGGTAGGCGGCTCCAATCGGCCGTCATGAAGTCTTCCGAATTGACCGCGCGAATAGCAAGTGCGTTTTCGTAGGTTCGAGCATCGCCCATGACACCTACGCTTTGAACCGGCAGCAGCACGGCGAACACCTGCGACGTCTGACGATACAGTCCCGCAGCTTGAATCTCCGATACCACGATGGCATCAGCTTCACGCAGTACGTCGAGCTTATCACGAGTGATTTCACCGAGGCAACGAACCGCTAGTCCCGGACCCGGGAATGGATGTCGCCACACCAGATGTTCCGGCAAGCCGAGTTCGATGCCCAGTCGACGCACTTCGTCTTTGAACAGATCGCGCAGCGGCTCGACCAGCTCGAAGCCCAGTTGCTCGGGAAGTCCGCCCACGTTGTGATGCAGCTTGATCGTTGCAGCCGGTCCGTCCTTGGCGGCACCACTTTCAATCACATCAGGATATAGAGTGCCCTGTGCCAGGTACTTCACGTTCTTGATCGCCGCTGCCTTGCGTTTGAAACATTCGATGAATGTATGCCCGATGCGGCGACGCTTTTCCTGCGGTTCAGAGATCCCGCTGAGCACTTCCAGAAACTCGTCACCCGCGTCGACAACGTGCAAGTCCGCTTGGAAGTGGTTGGTGAACTCGGCCAGCACGGCGGCCTGTTCGTCTTTACGCAGTAAGCCGTTATCGACCAGGATGCAACTGAGTTGCGAGCCGATGGCTTTGTAGAGCAGTGCGGCAGTAACTGCGCTGTCTACCCCTCCCGACAATCCGCAGATGACCCGTTCATTGCCGATGCGACGACGCAAACGTTCGATCTCTTGAGCTGCGAAGTCAGTGAGGTGCCATCGTCCTTCGCATTTGCAGATGTTGTAAAGGAAGTTATGGAGAATCGTTCCGCCGAGCGGTGTGTGGGTTACTTCCGGATGGAATTGGAGACCATATAAAGGCAGCGACTTGTGGCGTACTGCAGCGACCGGGCAAGTTGCCGTGGAGGCCAGACCTTCGAAGTCGGTCGAGACTTGATTGACTTGATCTCCGTGACTCATCCACACTTCAAAGTGGTCGGGCAAACCGGCCAAGAGAGGATCGCGTCGATCGGAAACCGTGACTTGAGCTCGACCGAATTCTCGCGATGGACAGTTGGCGACTTTGGAACCGAGGGAGAAGCAGGCGAGCTGCATGCCGTAGCAGATGCCGAGTACCGGGATGCCGAGCTGGAAGATGGCCGGATCACACTTCGGCGCGCCCGACTCATACACGCTAGCCGGACCGCCTGAGAGGATGATTCCTTTCGGCTTCTTGGCTGCGACCAGGTCAGCGGCCAAATCGTTTCGCACGATCTCACAGTAAACGTTCTGTTCGCGAACTCGACGTGCGATGAGCTGGGCGTACTGCGAACCGAAATCGAAGACCAGAACTTTCTCGTCCGACAACTGGGAAGTCGAGATTGCATCCCCGGAGACCGATGTGGTCATGTATAGCGCATCCTATGTTCTGCCGATCAATCCGTTTCAGGCAATCAAAAGCCCCACAACCGGCTTGTTCCGCCGGCCGAATTGCATAAGCCGATTGCCGAGTCACCCTTCCGATTTCGCAACTCTCAGCCGGCTCATACAGCCAAAGCGGAAGTATATCGTCGACCGAGTTCAATCGGGAGGCACCATCCCGCGGCGGGGAACTTTCAATTCGGGTTGCACCAATGCGACTGACTGCCGCAGGGTTATATCAGAAAGAATCGATTAATTCCCGTGAAGGATCACGACACTTTTTTCGACTTCGACCGATACTTCCAAATGGACGCGATCAATTTGCCATGGCCCTAAACTTGCAATGAGGGCCAATCTATGGACATTGTGAAGGTCCGATGCAAACAGTCTGTTGGCACATTAGTAGTTCCCCTCTACCTGAGTTGGTCTGCTAGCCCCGCAGTTAGCGTGAGAGACAGTTTGCAATTGTTACGGTAGTATCAGTCTACGGATCGGCAGGGTCGAGCCGGTTCGCAGGATTCCACGTAAATACTCGAGATGGGAGGCAAAGGTTGCCTAAGCACGATTCATTTTTGTTGCGTATCGACCCGCAAGTGTTGAAAGCGCTGAAACAATGGGCTGCGGATGAATTGCGCAGTGCCAATGGGCAGATTGAGTTCTTACTGCGCGAAGCGCTGGTAAAGGCTCAACGACTGCCGAGCGTTAGTACGGCTTCCGGAGAAGGTCCTGATGCATCCGGCGCTGACTCAAGAGGTTCGAAGTCCTGATTGGACCATTGGAACTCGAGTCAACGGTGGCATCCGAGTGTTCCGCCCACACTCCTTGGATGTGTTGATCAACGCAATGCGGTCGGTGACACCGATCTAAGATATGCCGACTCGTTGTTTCATCGAGTCGGCTATTTTTTTGCCTGCGTAGGTCGCTAGCCAAGCGTGTAGGTTGCCGGCAAAGCACAGATTCCTTAAGGCTTATCTGTGATATCTTTTTGCGATGATGATGTCACGCTAGGAGACGCCGATCGCTTGCAGCGTTTGGTAGGCAATCAGAGCTGCTATGTATGCCAGCGATGTCATGTAGGTGAGCTGAAAGAGAGCCCACTTCCACGATCCGGTTTCGCGACGAGTTACGGCTTGCGTGGGGAGGCACTGCATCGCCAGCACATAGAAGACCAACAGACTTATACACGTTGCGGTTGAAAAGACCGGGGTTCCGTCCGCATTCGTTTGTCGGCGGAGTGTTTCCACAAGCGTCGTCTGCTGCTCGGCTCCCTCTTCGCCGATGCCGTACATAATCGCCAAAGTCGAGACCAAGACCTCGCGCGCGGCAAAAGAACTGATGACGCCGACGTTCATTTTCCAGTCGAAACCAAGCGGTCGAAACACCGGTTCGACAAAGCGACCGAGTCGTCCCGCGAAAGAATTCGCCAGGCCTGCCTGAGCTATTAAGTGATCGGCTTCGGCGTTCAACTCTGCCGCTTCTTCGGCTGAAACACGGGGGGGCGCGGTGGTGTCGGACTTCTCAGGCTCCACCTTCGCCAGTTCGGCCTTCGTTCGCAACGTTTCGACTTGAGCCGCGATGTCGGCAGGCAAATGGCTTTCATCTAATTTCGGATAAGTCGCGAGCGCCCAGAGAATGACCGAGATGCACAGAATGACCGTTCCGGCATTCAGCAAGAACACTACGGCCCGCTCCAGTACTGTCATCATCGCGTTGCGAAAGCTCGGCAGCCGATAGGGAGGCAGCTCGATCACCAGCGGCGCGGAGTCGCCGGGGACTACACTCTTCTTCAGCAGCAGAGCGGTACCGAGAGCAGCGGTCAGACCCAAGAGGTAAGCGCCGACGAATACGAGTGCTGCATACAGGGGCTGATCCCGAAACAGCAATGCCGCCACCATTGCATACACCGGCAGACGCGCCGAACAGGTCAGCAGCGGCAATACGAGAATCGTCACCAATCGATCTCGCCAATTCTCGATGACGCGAGCCGCCATGATGCCGGGGATTGCGCATGCATGGGCCGACAGCATCGGTACAAAGGCTTTGCCCGGCAATCCGACGAAGCGCATCAGGCGCTCCATGACGAACGCGGCTCGAGCCATATAGCCGCTGTCTTCCAGTAGGCTGATGAAGAAAAATAATATGCATATCTGCGGCAAGAACACGGCTACACCGCCGATACCTCCGACGACACCATCGACGGCCAAGCTGCGAAAATCATCTTGCGGCAGCAAGCCGATTGCAGCCGATACGAGGATCGCGATTGCAGCCGACTTGGCTCGCCACTTCACACCGGACAAGTAATAGCCTGCGGCGAACACAGCCAGAGACAAAGCGAACACCCCGCCGAACCAAAGCGGCCGAGCAACAGGTGCTGACGGCAATATGGATTCCAAACCGCTCGCCACTTCCGCAAAACCGTTCTCGATGAGGCTCATCGGTATATCGGCGAGCGAAAAGATCAAAAAGAACACACCGAACATCAGCAGCAGGAAAGTAACCGTGCCGACGATCGGAGTTGTCAGCACGCGATCGATTGCTTCCGTGCGCGCGTTATGTACCGCCGGTGCCTTGACCGTTGCTGAGCAGACGCGGTCAGCCCATTCGTAACGCGATTTAAAGGTACAGCCACTGCAACCTTGTCCGCAATCAGGATGCGCTTCGGTGAGCACCGGCAGCTTGGGAACGAGCTTCTCTTCGACTGCGGCCCGTAGTTCGGTAATACCGCGGCCGCTGCGAGCGCTGACAGCGACGACTTTGCATCCGAGTTGAACGGACAACTGCTTGAGGTCGATCTCGATGCCGGCCGAATCTGCAGCATCGATCATGTTGAGCGCCACGATGGTCGGGCGATCCAACTCCAGGATCTCACTGGCCAAGAAGAGATTTCGAGCCAAGTTGGTCGCATCGAGAACCAATACGATCACGGCCGGGATCGGTTCGCCGGGTAATTCACCGTGCAGCGCCGCGACGGCGACTCGCTCTTCAGGGCTGAGAGCATCGACGCTGTAGATTCCGGGTAAGTCGACAACATCGACATCGTGTTTACCGACTGACATCGTACCGGTGCGAATATCGACGGTGATGCCCGGATAGTTGGCCGTCTTGGCGCGCAGACCGGTCAATACATTGAACAATGTCGTCTTGCCGGCGTTGGGATTACCGACCAGCGCGATACGAGGTCGCGTCTGCGTTGGCAAAGTCGGCAAGGACTTCGCCGATTGAGCGCTCACTCATACTACTCCCGATTTAACATTCCGGCTTGGCCCACGCACATCATGAAAGGCTCTGTGCTTTTCGCGGACTCCGCAGCGGGTTCATCCGTTCCGGCCACGATAACGCGATCGGAAAGCGCTTTCGAAAGACCGATCCGAGCACCGGAGGAAAGAAGAATCATCGGATCTCCGACCATGAGGATCTTTAGTTCGCGACCTTCGCAGATCCCCATGCGTTTCAGTCGCACGGCGTCATCGCCTTGCGCATCGATACGCACGCATGTAACCAGCCCGGGTCGAGCAGCCGAAAGAGTATTCATAGCGCGAGGAGGGGTCGTCAGCTTGATCATCAGCTATCGATTCTCGTTAGGTGGGAAGGAGACCGAACTCTTCGTGAGTTACTGCTCCCATACGGCTCGATTGCTCCTCTACCCGCGCCCGATGTGTCGACGTTTGACGCGGTAGCAATTGTTGAGATCGAGTCTCAACTAAGTATGGCGTTGAATCGGCATCAGGTCAAGAACCGCCCTAGTCTTTTCCGCAGGTTCGATTGCGAATATTCTGCGGTGAATTGACTCTACGTCCTCGGCTACCCTCATGAGCCGGTTGCACTCCTGAATGAACCTGGAACGTCATCGATTTCCAGCGATTTCAATCGTTCTGGAATTGTCTTCTGGGGTGCGATCGATCAGCAAGCAAAACGGATCGATTCCTGCCGTCGCCGGTTCCTGATCGACAACGAAAGTGAAATCATGCGATCCAGCGGCCACGTCGACTCGTTGTCGATACAGGGTCTCACCGTATTGCTTCCCTTTTTCAGGTTTCTTGAAGGCGCCGATTTCGATCTGTTCGTGAAACTCGAGCGGCGATTCTTTGCCTGACTCATCCGCACGGACTTTCCGGCACTCGACCTTCAAATGTACTTCGTATCGACCGTCTTCCAACTTGTTGGCAGAAGCCTCCAGTGTTCGGTTCGAATACAAAGTGATCGACTCGAATAGGTCGGTCAGGACGTAATGCAGTTCCGGCGGCGTGTGCTTCTTGAGAGCGTCGACTAGATGCAGTGCATTCGGATAGGGAGGCTCATGGTATGCGAACCGTTCGATCAGTTCCTTCAATGCCGCATTGATCCGTTCCTCGCCGATGCACTCTTTCAGGTAATAGAGTGCGACACTTCCTTTGCGATAGTGGATGTAACCCTGGTCCGGGTTGACCGTCAGCAGCGGCCGCTCCTTGATGATCTCTGAACCGCGAGCTCGCAAGTAAGAATCCATTTCATAACGTAAGAACTTGCGCATCATGTCGCGTCCGTACTCTCGCTCCATGATCATCAATGCCGAGTACTGGGCGAGTGTCTCCGATAACAAGGTGGCGCCTTGGACTCGGGCGCCGATGACTTGGTGAGCCCACCACTGATGCGCCATTTCGTGCGCCGTGACGTAGTAGACCATGTCGATGTCGTCTGGTTTTTCGAGGTCGGCGATGAAGCCGATGCTCTCCGAATAAGGCATCGTGCCCGGAAAGGCTTGTGCAAAGGTTGCGAAGCGCGGGAATTCGATGATTCGTGCTTGCTTGTGTCGATATGGGCCGAAGTTCTGTGAACAGTAGGCCAGCGCGTGCTTCATCCCCTTAACCATTCGCGGCACGTTCCAAGTGTGCTCCGGATGGTAATAGACCTCGATGTTGATGCCGTCTTGTTCATCTCGCTCGACGGCATAGCGAGCCGAGATGAACGAGTAAAAATTCAGCGACGGATGATCGAGTCGATATCGGAAGAACTTGCGTCCGTCCTTCTCCCATTGCTCGACGAGCGACCCGGGGGCCACAGCGATCTGATCCGACGACGTGCTGATGACCGTTTCGACGTCGACCCAATCAGCGTCGTTCGTCACATACTGCTGCATGCATGCGTCAGTGCATTCTCGCGACGGCTCGGGGAGCGACTCCTCGAGCGGTAGTTTGTACTTGCGGCGCTTCTGCGGATCGCGAATCACTGCGTTGCGAACGAAACCGATCTGAGGTGCGATCGAATTGTTGAAGAACGTTCCATTCTGCACGATCTGCGGATGACTTACCGAGTTCTCAATGCCGCGCGACTCGGCTTTCACCGTGAAGTTCATCGGCATCGAGGCGCCTGGCGCGAGACTCTGCGAAAGCTTATAGGTTCGGAAGGATAGACGTGTATCATCGGATTCGAGTGTCGCGCCGGGGATGTCGACGTCGTACTGATAATCGGGATCGAGTGTCAGGTAGAGCTTGTCGATTTCGACTTGCGATTTATTGGTCAGAACTTGCTTGCCGACCAACCGAATGTCTCGCTTCTCCGGATAGATGTCGATTTCATAGTCGACTTTCACGACGCGCGGCTGTGCCGCTGCGGCCACCTCGCTGTAAGTCTTCTCGTAGTCTGAGAGCAATTTTTCTCTGGCGTCAGGTGCAACTACGCGGTTGAGTACTTGCGTGTTGTAGTAGAGCCAGCCTCCATACGCGGTCCACAGCAGTAGCAGTCCCACAATACCGGCACTCAATCTTCCTCTTACGCTCGACGTCGCATGACGAACTCGAGTTCGGAGTGGTTGCTGCGTTCCGCGTTGCCATATCGCAATCGTCAGGAGGCTGAGTAAACCAGCCACGATGACCCAGTAGACGGAGAAGGAGATGAGACCAGGGGCGTATGGGGCAAACCCGTAGAGATCTGAATAAACGGACCGCGGTAGTCGACCGTATTTCACCAACAGCGATTCGATGCCGAGTTGTTGCCACAGGAACGTGTTCAGGATGAGGAAAAAGACAAAACCGAAGTATCCGATGTACTTGTTCGGAGCCAACGTATGGGCGGCCATCGCGATGACCACCAAGAATCCCATTCGCATCAGATCCAGAACCAAGATTTCCGTCACATACAGCGAAAATTGAAATCGCGTGTAGCCGTGCGCCGCTTGAGCAGCGACAGAGAGAACGATTCCGGACAGGAGCACGACGGCGATCACACCCATCATGGCTAGGAACTTGGCCACGTAGGTCGTCCAGCTTCGAGTCGGCAGCGCACCGAAGATCTCGTGCATACGAAAGTCGCGTTCTTTCCAGACTAACACACCGGAAAAATAGGTGATAATCGCGATCAGAAAGATGTAGAGCGAGCCGCGAATGTTGTCGATCTGGTTGTATGTAACTCGAAACGTCGGAAGGTCATATAAGCGCCCGGCGTTGAACCAAACGATGGGAATCATGTTCAGCACGGCGAGTCCGAGCATGACGCGGAACACGACACTGCACATGATCATCCGCCGCTCCGCCGTCGTTTGACTAAGAAGCTGATTGATGACGGCTCGCAGTCCGGTGTGAGTGCCGACGACGCTCATCGGATCAAAGCCCGGACGAATTCCGCCCGGCGGCTGTGCGGAAGTTCGATGTGCCCGGCCGGATCGTTCCGAGAACGAGAACACACTGCAGGCAAAGGCGAAGACGATCGCGGTACAAGCCATCCACAACATCCGATTCATCAGTAGATAACCGGTGATCGGAACACAGAGCGTGTTTTTCTCTTCGACTGTCCAGTATTTTGTGAGAACGTCAAACGCGCTGTTACCGAGCGGGTCGAACAAAGCGGCTAAACCCTCGCGCTCGAGGCTACCCATCGCACCGGATGCAACGGAGTATCCGACCAGGATACAGCCGGTTCCGATGAAGCTGGTCAGTGTGCTGCGCGTCAGCACGGCTATGGTGAAGATCAGCGATCCGAGGAAGAACGTATTCGGAACTGAGAAGAGCAAGAAGGCTTCGATGTGAGCTTCCCACGCCGTCGGTCCGAGTCGTTCCGGTGCAACCCAAGGCATAAAGCTGCCCGCGATGATTCCCAAACTGACTCCGAGATTCGGGACGAGAGCGGCGATACAGGCACCGAGAAACCGTCCGCTCAAGTAAGCCGTGCGACGAATAGGCTTGGTAAACAGCAGTCCGGTCGAGTTTACGGCAAAGTCTCGCGATGCGGCCGAATCGACAAAGGCCGTCGTCATCAAGACGAACATCAGCGAGCTCGCGGCATAAAACGTCTGAACCGCATACGGTGCATTGCGATGCGAACTTCCCAGCGGACCACCCACTGTGATGACGGACGATGTGACCAGTAAGAAGAAGATCAAAGAGGTGATCGCGAGAAAGATGTAGACCATCCAGCCGCGAAACCAATAGCGAAGTTCAAACCGCAAGAACTCAAGAAACATATTTCAATCCGTTACGGGAATATTATTGCAGCGTTTTAGTGACAGCGACCCAGTTATGACATCGCGACGAATTCAGGCTGCAGTGGACATCAGATGCCAGAAGAAAACATCTTCCAAATCCGGAATCGTCGGTGCGAAACCGGGCCCCGGCGATTGGTCGCTGTAGACGTGAACCATGTGGCGACCGCTGTTCATCTTGGCTGAAATAACTTGCAGTTGTTGTTTTGCTTCCGCAAGCTCTTGCTTGTCCATCGACTTGGTCCAAATCTTACCGCTCAGTCGAGCTTCGGCGGCGGTCGGCGCATCGCACAGTTTCACTCGACCGCGATCAATCACGGCCATCTGAGAACAGAGCTCTTTGACGTCTTGGACGATGTGCGTCGAGAGGATGACGATGATCTTCTCTCCGACTTCGGCCAGCAGGTTGTAAAAGCGATTCCGCTCTCCCGGATCGAGCCCCGCTGTCGGTTCATCGACGATCAACAAACGAGGATCGCCGATCAATGCTTGGGCAATGCCGAAACGCTGGCGCATGCCGCCGGAAAACCCCGACACGGCCTTGAAGCGAGATTCATAGAGATTCACTTTGACCAGCAGCGCTTCGATCGTCTCTTTACGCACGCGTTTGTCGGCAAGACCTTTCAGCGCTGCCAGATGATCGAGTAATTCCCAGGCGCTGACGCGCGGATAGACTCCGAACTCTTGCGGTAGATAACCAAGGCAGCGACGCACGGAGTCTTTGTCTCGCAGTACGTCTATATCACCGAGCTGAATCGACCCCGAGTCGGCGTCTTGCAAGGTCGCGATGGTGCGCATCAAAGTCGACTTGCCCGCTCCGTTCGGTCCCAAAAGTCCGAACATTCCCTGTGGAATTGTCAGGGAAACATTGTCGAGCGCTTTCACGCCGCCAGGATAGGTTTTGCAAAGATTCGAGATGATCAGGTCCATAAGTCATCCTACAACTGAGTTTCTGTTTGCCCGCGATTCGTCGATGCACGACGAATATTGGATCGGAGTCGGCTTAGCTCGATAAGAATGCGGAAAGAAAACGGATTATCCGGTGACGCCTGCCGGCCGGCGGCATCCCTATCTTTCCGCGGGAGCGGCGGATACTGCGAGCTACAATAGACGGGTTACGCTTTCCATCGATCTCAATCCGGCATTTTCGGCATGTTCGGTCAGTCCACAACGAGCTCCGATGCACACACTCTGCCGGGTGAAGTGTTGCCGCAACCGTCCGATTGTAGCGATCGTGTCGAACATTCCGACGGCAGGCTTTCACGCCTTCAAAATTTTCTGGCGCAGTTTTGCGCCCGCGCTTTCGACATCCGTTCGTTGCCCGGCGTGCTTATCAGCTTGATTGTTCACACTGCGCTGCTGATACTGCTCGCAATCTGGACCGTGCGAGGCATCGGACGCGGCGGCACGGCCATTGAGTTTGAACCGTCGGCCCGTGAAGCGGAGGCCTCGGATCTTGAGGCGTTGCCTGTTCCGATGCAACTCGGTTCCGGTGATTCCGCTCCCGCACCGGGACTTGAGAGCATCGCAGGCGCAAGCAGCAATGCCTCAAACACGTCTTCGGCGGCCGCAGTGGCGAGCCTCTTGTCGCCGTCGAATAACGAAACGAAACAGGAATCGGTGAAAAGCGATTTGAAGTCGGCTGCTTCATCGATGATTGACGTGACGAGCAATAGCACGATCGCGGTGTTCGGCAGCTCGGGGGTCGAAGGACGCAGTCCCGGCAAGCGACGTCAATTGGCTCTCGAACGAGGCGGTTCCGCAGATAGTGAAGCGGCTGTGGAAGCAGCTCTCGATTGGCTGGTCGCGCACCAAAGGCCAAACGGCAGTTGGAGTTTGCTGCATACAAAGGAAGCATGCAACGGTCAGTGTACTCATGAGGGTTCGAAGGATCGCTACGATCCGGCAGCCACCGGACTCGCTCTGCTCGCGTTTCTCGGAGCAGGATACACGCATCAAGAAGGCAAGCATGCGGAGACCGTGAGGCGCGGGGTCTACTATCTACTGCAAGTCATGGAAGAGACGCCCAATGGCGGAAGTTTTCTGTATAGCTCGCCGCAAGGCATGTACAACCACGGAATCGCTGCGTTCGCCCTGTGCGAAGCCTATCAACTGAGCGGCGATGAGACACTCGCTCATGCAGCCCAGCGCGCGATCACATTCATTGCGACATCGCAGAATGCAGCGGGCGGTTGGGGTTATCTTCCGAAGCAACCCGGCGACCTGACAATCACCGGCTGGCAGACCATGACGCTCAAGAGCGGCCAGTCTGCCGGTCTGAGTATTCCGGGTTCAGGTATCATCCGGCTCGATAAGTTCCTCGATTCGCAAACCGACGCAGAGAAGATTTACTACGGTTACGGAGTGCCGGGCAAACGAGAGAGTTGCACGTCGATCGCGCTGCTTCTGCGCATGTATCGCGGTTGGAGCAAGACCGATCCTCGCGTCTTAGCCGGGGTACGATTCGTCTCCGCCGAAGGTCCTTCACAGACCGACATGTATCGCAATTACTACGCGACGATGTTGCTGTTCCACACGGGCGGACCGGTGTATGAACAGTGGAACAAGAAGATGCGAGATTACCTCGTGCAATCGCAAAGCCGCGACGGACACGCAGCCGGCAGTTGGTACTTTCCCGACAAGTACGGTGATCAGGGAGGACGCCTTTACAACACTGCTATGTGTGCGATGATTTTGGAAGTCTATTATCGCTTTGCGCCGATCACGATGAATACGGATCGCCCGTTTCAACTCTAGCGCGATGCAGATGGTTTATCGCGCTATGGATTTTCGTGGTTGCGATCGTGGGAGACAAGGATGTTCGGATGGTGGAAAGCCGCGAAACGACGACGGATTATCGCTGCGGCACAGCCGGCTGATGCAGCCACAATCCTAGAAGAATCTCTGTGGCAATGGGAGTTCCTGCCGGCTCAGCAGCGAAGCAGCTTGCTCGATTGGGTGCGCATCTTCTTGGCTGAAAAGCATTGGGAAGGGTGCAACGGGCTGACTCTACAGAACAAACATCGAGTCGTCATCGCGGGGCAAGCCGCATTGATGATGAGTGCCTATCCGGAGTGGTACTTCGACAACGTGCAGTCGTTGCTCGTCTATCCCGAGGTCTATGTGGCCGAAGGAGTTACCGGTGTGATCGGCGGTACGATAGGCATGCATGGTCAAAGCGCCCGATTAGGCGAAGCCCACTATCGCGGACCGGTCATCATCAATTGGCAAGATGTGCGACGAGCGGCTCGGGGGCCAAACTATGGACACAGCATCACTGTACATGAGCTGGCGCATCAGATCGACTTTGTTAACGGTCGAGACAGCGATGGAATACCGCCGCTGCCCGCAACGGTGAATGCCGACCAATGGGCAGCTCGCTTTCAAGAGCAACTGCAACAGATGCGAACCGACGTGGAAGAGGGCTACGATGTATTAATCGACGACTATGGATTGCAGTCCGAATCCGAACTGTTTGCGGTTGCAGGCGAAGCCTTTTTTCAGATCCCGCACCACTTAGCTCACTATCATCCTGAGCTGTTTGTTCTGTTGCTCGACTTCTATCAGTGCGATTGGCGCAGTTGGATACCGAAGCCTGACGACCTGTGATCGGATCTAGTCTCAGCCGACCAGATCCAGTCCCCCTTCGGGTTCGGGGCTGGCGACGGGCAAATTATCAAACGGATCGTACGGTTTCTGTTTCGGCGCTTCCGCGGCATGTTCACCTTTGCGACGCGCGAGCGGTCCGTCGCCGCCTCCTTGTGCATCGCGATCGGCGGAAGCCCCTTCGCTCTTGTTCAACTGCTCAACGGCGGACTGGTTTGTACTGGTCGGAGCTTCCCCCGTAGATGCGGCGCGATCTTTTCCGCTTGACTGCAAAACGCTTCCCGCTGCGGCTGCTGCCGATGTGGACGGCATCTGAATCTGCATGGTTCAACCCTTTCATGGATTGGGTCCGAAGCCGCCTGCTCCGTTTCCGGCTGCCATGCCGGGTTCGGTAGTTCGCGATTCGGAGTTCTCTTCCGCACCCCACCTTCTAAAGCCGCTGAGCATCGCGCGCGGCCGTCGCGTCCCCTCCGTTTTATCGGGGAAAATTTGTTGCTGTACTGCACCCAATTGAGGGAACGCTACCGGAGTGACACGCGGTGAATCGAGCGTGCCGTCGACATCAAACATCATCACCGTCGCATAACGTGATTCAGGTAATACGGGCGTCAACACACTGGATAGCGGAACGCGTCGCCCAACATAGGAGTAGAGTTCCAGCTTCAATTCTCTGCGCAGATTCGTCCAGCCGCTCCCACGCAGGCTGAGCACATCACCTTCGCATGTGAGTTGCAAAGGAATTCGATCGCCATCGATCTGGAAGCTGATATCTGCAGAATTGAATGCAGCATTGTCGGTCGGTGTGATCGATAGAGCTCGCATCAATCGAACCATCAAGGGAAGTTGATACAGTTCGGCATCGCTCAGATGAATCTTCCCGGCGCCTGAGTAAGTCTGCGTGTTGCTCGGAATGCCGCTCGCATTGAGCTCGATTTGGCAAAGAGCATCGGTGGGTGATTCGGACGATCCCAAATCCTGCAGCAACTGTCGTAGGTCGGCGTTCTCCAGCTTGGCATTCACCGTGACGCGACCCGTATCTAGCTGTCCTTCACCGGACAAACGTAGAGTTCCCGACAGCGCATCGGCCGTAATGTCGTTCGCGGCCGGATCGCTCGGATTGATCCTCGCTGCAGCGGTGGATCCGAAATAGAAATCGTTTCCGGCAATTAGAATCGGACCATTCATGCGCATGACCGGAATGCCTCGTACGCTCATCGCATCGATAGCTACCAGTCCGACCGCCGCGAGTTGAGTCGCACCGCGACGACCTCGTAGTCCGATCTCGCCCTTGACCCGCTGTACATCTTTTCCTTCACCCAACTGCACCTCATCCAAGTTCAATCGTAGATCGAAGTCGGTTGAAATCGTTGACGATGGATCTTTCGGCAGCTCAAAGCGGCTCTTTCCCATCACACCGACCGGCCCGCGCAAGTCCAGCTTGGTCAGACCTTCGCTGACCGCATCAGGCAGCGCTCGCAACAATTGTGTATCGACGATGACTCGCGAATACGGTCGCCATTTTACGAACCCGACCCAATTGCCCGATTCACTCTTCACGCAGTCGGCCTCCAGAGCGACGCGACTGTTTGCGTTTGAGGCGGAGGCCTGCACGATCTTGAGGTAATCGGGGCGATAGACGACTTCGCAGCTTACATCGTAGAACCAATACGGGAACGATTTCGGATGCAGTCTCAGAGATTGACCCGTCAAGTTGTTCGCAGCATTGTCTTCTTGCAGAGTGACTTCGATATCGAGCGGGCCGCTGCCGTCGGGCCTCGCGATGCGGACCACGGCACGATCCAATGTTCCACTCGGTTCGATTTCGTCCCAAAGCTGTTGCGCGTCAGCCGGAAGAGCTCGTTGGAGTTCTTCTTCCATGGGCAGTGTGTGTGCAGTGAAATTCAACTCGAAAGGCACTTCCGTGTTTCTCGCTTCCAGCCATTGACCGTCGCATTGAATCCGACCGCTGTCGTTGTGACCTTCGAATGCCTCCAGTCGCCAATGATCGTCCACTGCTTTGACACGACCGCGAATGTCATACAGCGGATACTTGAATTGAGCGTACCGCAACGAACTTTCGACAATCTGAATGTCCAGGTTCTTGTGCCAAGGTCCGATCTCTCCCGGCCGACGTTCGAAAGTGGCTTGATGCAGGATGAAACTGCCCGACGGTTCAAGGGATCTTACAAAACGTTCTGTAGCACTGTCTGGTTGTCCACGCACGGTCAGCGCGTTCAATAGCTTTTCATCGATGGCCACAGGGCCGTGGATACTTAAATCGATCTTGCCGTACCACTCTCGGTCGACACGATTGAAGCGGAAGTTGCCTATGATCGGCTGACCACCCGCCTCACCCTTCATCCGCTGCGAAAAGACTCCATCAGTGACGAGTTCCAAATCGCCGTTCAGTTTGGTCAACGGATAGGGGAACAGCCAACCTTCGACCTGCACATCGCGACAATGAATTGTGACGCTCGGTTTCCAAACCAGTCCGTCGGTGCTGAGGGTTACGTCGGCATCGACGACGCCGTGCGGTCGAATACGATCCCAGTACTCACGCCAGCGCTCAGGCAGGGCGTTGTACAGTCGAGCATCGAGCTGCAATTGCTCCGCTCTCGCCACTACTGTCATCGGCGCGTTGGGGCGAAAGCCGGCGATGACGGTACTCAGTGCGAATCGAGCCTCACCGCTCACGGCTTTCATATCGGTGAGTTTGAGGAGTTCCGAATTGCAGACAAATTGTCCGCTGAGTTCTTCGAGGGGAAGCGGTAGACGGGGATCTTGCAATCGACCCTGCGTGATGCGACCTTGCACATCAAACTTCGGAACTGCGGATGAACCCGCGGATTCGAGGACCGCGTGAGCATCGACGGTGCAGTTCAACCCCGCGAGTTGCGACAGATAGGGTTCGAGCGATTGAGGGAGCTTGGACGTGAGGTCGGGCGAGTATCGCAGGCCCGACACTTTGGCACCCAGTCTCCAACCCTTCTTGCTCGGTTCCAGTTGTCCGGATAGCGATAGTGAATCGCAGAAACTGCTCCGAGCAGTGAGATTGAGATGAAAGAGACGGCCCGCACCGGGTGCCTGACCAAGCAATTCTGATTGAATCGCTGCTGCTTCGTCTACCAGCGGCGTAATGTCCGCCTCGATGTCATGAACAACAAGTGGAACGGTGCTGGCGCCCAAGTTGCGCGACACTCGTACTTCGCCGCCGTAGATTCGGATCTTCGGAGGCGAGGACTCGGGACGCGAAGAGCAGTTCAGCGCGGATAGGGACCACTTGCCGTCAGCGCTCTGCCACAGTTCGGCTCGCGGCTGATGCAGTTCCACTTCATGCACGCAGACTGTCTGCTGGACCCAGTTCGATACATCCAGCGCTCCGCGAAGCGTAACGTGATCGATAGCGAGAAAGCGACGAATCTTTCCGTCGGCCTTGATCCCGAATTGAACGTCTTGGACCACAATTCCGTTGCTGCCGTGCGCTGTGACTGCCCCGAGACGAATCTCGGCGCCTGGAAACATCTCGGACAGCCGATTGTGAACCATGCCGCGCAGGCCCGCGCTGAATCGCGTTTGTACGGCCAGCACGCAGAGTATGCCGGCCAACACGGCCAGCACAACAATCAACCACATCAACGAGTTGCCGACTCTCTCGCGTGCTCGCGATTTCGGGCGCGAGCTGCGACCGTGTCGGTTTGGTTGTTGATTGATTGAGCAATCCACGCGTGAGACATCCTTGTCGCTGCGCAGTAATTTGAATTCGTTCTAGGACTCCGAGCTGTTTTGCTCGGACTCCGTCGTGTTTCGGACAGCGGCTACTCCTGCCAAGGCTGTCAGAACCAACACTGCAGGCTCGCGATATCGAATCGAGCCCACAAAAATCATGTGAAGCAACGTGAAGTAAACTGCCGGCAACCAGAGCAGGGTCACCAATCTCGCACACCTGCGAACAATCTTTCTCGATCCCCAAACCGCACCGATCAAAACAATCAAGCACGATAGGGTCAAAGCAATGCGAACCGGTGTCGATCCGAAGTCGCCGGCCGTCGGCCAAAGACTCCACGTTTTTGAAAATTTTATCAAAGAAAGTCGTGCGGCCCCAGCCGGATTTTCAAGAACCCAGTGCCAAGCTGCCGCTGACATCCGCTGATTGAGCCGATATTCAAAGGTCCGCGCCAAATCTTGGGTAAGCTGCGTTGCTTGCGGCTTCTGGGGGGAATTGTTTCCGTCGGGTTGTGCGGACGACTTCGTATTTTCTGCTTCCGCTGTTGAACTGCTGGTCGATGCCTGTTCGATGGCTGCTCGATCCTCAGCTCGCAATTCCGCTACGAAGCGATCGACGAAGACCATATTCTCATCGCTGCCGCCGCTCGCCCCTGCATGCAGTCCGTCATAAAGACTAGCGCCGACTTGCAGGGTCGTTGGAACAAACTTGCCGATGAGGATCGCATTGCGGACCCACCACGGGCTCATCACGACCGCACAAGCCAAACCCATCACGACCAGACGCATGCATCGCTCGCGCCGCTTGTTGAACATCAGCAGTGTGATGATGCCTGCGAACGGAATGAACAGTAACCAGCTTGGTCGAGCCAGAATGGCCAAGGCTGATAGGGCTCCCGACGCGATGGCCCATTTCACGTTGCTCTTGGTCGCGGCCGCTTCACTACGGTATGTGATTCCTTCAGACCGTAACCCGCAGATCAACGCACCGACCATGATCGGGCAGAAAACGGCTTCGCTCAGTACCGTGATGCTCATTCCAATGGCCGCGGGATACAGAGCTGCCGAAACGCCCGCGGCGAGCACGGCACGTTCGCGATTCCGGATCGAGGGAAATTCGAATGCGCAGATCGATGCCAGCCGCATTATCAGCGCGACGGTCAGGGTGCCCAGAATACAACCGAACATTCGCGCGCAGAGGATGCCTAACCGTTCATCGGCAAATAGCGTGAAAGGTGCCAATGCGATCGGATAGAGCGGAGCACGAAAAGCACGAGCATCGGCACTGCCGTATTGATAGGGGCGGCCATGCGCGAGCTCCCCGGCAAGAATCCAATAGCTGTGACTGTCGCCGAGCCGAAAGAGTCGTCCGCTATCGAGCACCGCTTGATGCCACGTCCACGCTCCGATCAATCGGATCAGCAAAGCAGCGCACAAGATGAACATTGTGCTTCGGCGAAACCAGATCGATGTGGCATCCTGCTGTGTTTCGCTGGTCATTGAAAACGCGAGTCTTTCTGCGGGCAATCGGGGACGTTGATTTAACCGACAATCGTAGCAGTGATTGGAAAAAAAAAGCAAATTGCAGGCGGAACGGCGCAAGGGGGCTGTTGATTTAATCGTAACCCGAAGCGTAAGCGAGGGATGCGGGTCCCTCGCTTACGCTTCGGGTTACGATTGGGACCTTAATCTGTCGAAGCCGACTAAACCAACAAGCCCCAAGCCGTCCGGTAGGGCACTATCGATCGTGAAGAACCGGACGGCTCGCGCCGTACCGCTTAGATCAAATCAACATGCCCATTCGCTGCGGTAAATGTTCTGGATTGCGGTCCGTGCACCTAATGCCAGTCTACTTTATGGTTGCCGTTTTCGCCCTGGCCGGTCAATGTTTACCGTTTGGGTTCTCGCTTCAGCCTCACTGCGCGTTCGATATCCGGGCTCAATTCGATGCTGCCCGGATGCAACGCATCGGCAAGGATTTCCAGCGAGTCAATTAAGCGTGGTCCGGGCCGATTGAAGTATTGCGATCCATCAGCCAAGAAGACGCCGCCCCCTTCGATGCAACGCAGTTTGCCGAATCCGCGGCAACCGACCAGCTTCGGCAGGTCTTCCATGGTTTGATCAATCGAGTATCCGCAGCATGCGATAAACAATACATCTGGATCGACTGCAGCGATATCTTCCCATTCGATTTGCCGAGACTTCTCGCCTGCGCGACCGAGCACCGAACGGCCGCCCGCCGACTCGATTAACTCGGGGTTCCAGTGGCCTGCAGAAAAGAACGGATCGATCCATTCGAGAAGAACGACAGTCGGCTGTAGTGACTGCCGGCTCGCAATCTCTCGAACTCGCTCCACTCTCGATCGCAACTGAGCAATCTTCTTGTCAGCCGATGGCGAACAGGCGAGTGCCTCAGCGACTTCGCGAATCGATTGAAAGACGTCGCTCAAGTTCGTCGGATGCAATTCAACAATCTGCGGAGCGCGACGCATCTGTGCGACTGCGCTGCGAACATCTTGAGGCGAGACCGCACAGACATCGCACAAGGACTGCGTAATGATGATGTCCGGCTGCAAGGCACGGAGCGCTTCCGCATCAACGGCGAATAGGGGCAACCCGGCTGCGCTGAGTTCGCGAACCGACGCATCGATCCTAGCACTTGAGCTCGCCGATTGCTCCGCGGGTGCACATTGCGATGATGTCAGTTTCGGCAATGATTCCACGCAGGCCGGATAGTCACAAGCGTGCGACACACCGACGAGATCTTCGGCTCGGTCGAGCAGGGAGACGATTTCCGTCGCAGCGGGCAGTAGGGAAACGATACGCATTGCAGTACATTGTCCACGAGTCCGAAGGGCCCGCGTGAAGAGGATTTCAAGTGCGAAACATTCGAGTTGCAGCCGTCCAGTTTGAACATGCTCCCGGCGACAAGCTCGCGAACTTGTCGGTAGTTATAAGACTTGCTCGCCGCGCTGCCGAGCAGGGGGCGGAAATCGTCGTCGCTCCTGAGTGCTGTCTCAGCGGATATTGGCATCTACGATCGTTATCGCGAGAGGAACTATGGGAACTTGCCGAAGAGATACCGAGCGGAGACACGGCGCAGCACTTACAGGCGGCAGCTTGCGAGATGCGGATCACCATCGGAGCGGGCTTGATCGAACGCACTTCTGACGGACGAATGTTCAACAGCTACGTAGTTGCCATGCCTGACGGATCCATGCAAGTCCATCGCAAACTGCATGTGTTCGTTAGCCCTTATCTATCTGCCGGTGATTCGTATACGGTGTTCGATACGCCGCATGGTTGTCGAGTCGGAGTGTTGATCTGCTACGACAATAACTTGGTCGAGAACGCGCGGATCTGTGCGCTGCGCGGTGCGGAAGTTCTGCTGGCACCGCATCAGACGGGCGGTTGCAAATCAGGGAGCCCGCTGGCCATGGGGCTGATCGATCCTGCTCTATGGGAGAATAGGCATCGAGATCCTGAGTCGCTGCGCCGAGAGTTCTTCGGCGACAAAGGACGAGGTTGGCTCATGCGTTGGCTACCGGCTCGAGCACATGACAACGGAATGTTCTTGGTCTTTGCGAATGGCGTCGGGTGCGACGGCGAAGAAATTCGGACCGGCAATTCGATGATCATCGATTGTTACGGACGAATCATTCGCGAGACTCAATCGTTGGAAGAAGACGTCGTCGTGGCCGAACTCGATGCATCGCTCCGCGAGCGATCGACCGGTGCTCGTTGGCTCAAGGCGCGACGTCCGGAGCTGTATCAATCCTTGGCTGAACCAACCGGAATCGAACGCGATACACGCTCGGTGCGATTTGAATACGATCAAGAATCAAGTTAAGGAGAGATCGGCGGCTGCGTCCATCCAAGCAGAACGGCGCAAGCCGTCCGGTTCTTCAAAATCGATCGTGTGTCACCGGACGGCTCGCGCCTTCCGCTTTTATTTTCAGACGGCTCTTGCGCGGCTGGTGAAGGTGACCTCATCACTCGCTTCAGTCGAGATTGCGGCGAGACTGTTTCTTTTCGCTGTCACGGCGTTTGTCTTCAACGCGGCGCCGCTTCGATGCTTTCGTCGGTTTCGTAGCGATGCGTCGTTTCGGCGGGACCAGAGCTTCCACGATTAAGATCCGAAGCTTGTCACGGCATCGTTCTGCGTTGCGTGCTTGGTCTCGATACTCATCCGATTGAATGACTATATCGCCGTCGACGGTAAGGAAGCGTGCAGCCGCTTTGCGAAATCGATTGAGCGGGGCAGGGGGGAGGAAGTCCTCTGGAATCTTCCAGCGCAGGACCGCCTTGCTGTTCACCTTGTTGACGTTTTGACCGCCCGGTCCGCCGCTGCGCGCGTAGGTCATTTCGATCTGTTCTGCCGGGATCAGCAGATCGTGACGAATGACTAAATCGGACATGGTTCAGGTTACAGCAAGTTTGAGGAAATGATCGCGGAAGGACGACTTCCATTCAGGATAACTGCGAGCGAGGACACGCGACAGCGGTTCGCTGGTTCGCCCCGCGCGGGCATCCGCAACATGTTTCACCAGATTGGTTCGTGTTTCCGGATTCCTATGCAGTAGAAAATGGACCCACGACCACGCTTGGCGATAGTCTTCAATGTTCATGCCTGCCACATCGTTCAGGCTTTCGAGCCGTTCCATGTCGGGCGGGTCAGAATTCTGAAGGCCCTTTATCGTCGGCTCCAAATGCGCATGTCCTCGCATTCGTTCTGCGGCTGCGACTTCAAAATACTCGGCCAGTCCCTCATCAAGCCAAAGCGGAAGGGGCTTCGCGTTGTCGTTCAGTAGGGCATGAGCCGACTCGTGCCGTAGGTCCACTGCTAAATCGGCATGATGATGGGCGAAGAGCATGCCTGCTCCGCGATCCTGGATATACAAAGCACGACGGTCGGGGACCGTAGGAAAATAGTGTCCTAAGTAGCGGCGATAGTCCGTCTGTCGCTCGAAGAGCACGACGTGCAGCATGTTCCCTTGAGCCGGAACAGCGAGTAACTGCGACACGTCTGCGGCTAAGCGGCTCAATTCATCGACCAGATTTTGTTGCGGCTGCAAATCGAAATCGCTGTGGATGCGAAAGCGACCGGCGGTGACTTCAAAAGGCCACGCCTGCGGTATCGGAGAGGCCGCCATCGCACTGCTTCGGCAAAGAAGATATGCCGCAGTCACGGACAGTGACCGCGCGATGAGCCGCCACGCGGATCGCCTGGAAATCGAACATCCGGCTGGATCATCCGAAGTTTGTTCGCGTTCGCGCCAGGTCTGCATCCGTGAAATTCCGAACCGCCAAACCAAGTGGACAACGGTAAAAGTGGGCGGCGGAGTTTAGCAGTTGGGACCAACCCGTCAATGTTGATTTCCTCGCATCCGAAAGCGGAACGGCGCGAGCCGTCCGGTTCTTCACGATTGATGGTACGTGACCGGACGGCTTGCAAAAATCAACAAAACCCGAGCCTCCCCAGTTCGGAACGTTGGACTCCGCAGAACGGGACGTATCGCACGTACCGCTACAAAGCAGATGGCACTGAACTCCGCTTGTGCGTTAAACTGTGCGCGTTAGACATCGTCGAGCTACCACACCGCAACTTCGGATGAAACTCATGGCTAAGAAGCATCGCTTTGACGCTCGTACTTTTCTGGTTCGCGCTGAGTCCAAAGTCAACTTGGCCAAGCATTCGACGGAACCGGGGAAGGAGTTGGCTGATCGCGCCGTCGCGTCGGAAGCGCTGGCGGCAGATGTCGAGTCGTTGCGTTCGGCTCAAGAGCGACTCTACGCAGGCGACCGCTTCAGTGTCTTGATTATCTTGCAAGGGATGGATGCGTCGGGCAAGGACGGTGCCATCGGGCATGTGATGAGCGGCGTGAATCCATTGGGTTGCCGCGCATATGCGTTTAAGGCACCGAACGAAACGGAAGTGAAGCACCATTTCCTGTGGAGGCCGATGCAGTTCCTACCGCAGCGCGGCATGATGAGTATCTTCAATCGCTCGTACTACGAAGAGGTACTAGCCGTTCGCGTGCATCCGCAGTTCCTCGAACCGCAACGGATCCCCGATCTGAAGATCACCAAGCCGAAGCAGTTGTCGAAATTGTGGAAGCAGCGATATAGAGAGATCAACGCATTTGAGCGATCGTTGGTTGCCAATGGAACGCTGGTGATCAAGTTCTTCCTCAATGTGTCGAGAGCAGAACAAAAGCGCAGACTGCTCGAGCGGATGGAGAATCCGGACAAACATTGGAAGTTCAATCCTCGCGATCTCGAAGAGCGAGCGCTATGGCCCGAGTATCAAGCGGCCTACGAAGAGTCGCTGGCTGAGACGAGCACCGAGTGGGCACCGTGGTATATCGTTCCGGCAGATGAAAAGTGGTACGCGCGCGCCGTGATTGCCGACCTGATCACTGCTCGACTCGATGAACTCGATCTTCAATTTCCCGGTGTCACCGAACAGCAGAAGACGCTCTATCAAGAGCTCGCCAAGAAGCTGCGCGAAGAGCAGGCCTGATCTGTTCCGGATCTGCCGGTAGGTTGGTCTATGCCGAGAGCGGCCTTCCTACCGATGGGCGAATGCGTATCGATCAACTTGCTTGGTTCGATTCATCGCGCATAGTTCCACAGGGTCTAGGGTGTGGAACTTTTATCGCAGTCGGGAACGACGATCATGCGCAAGCTGTTGGCTGTCACGGCTATTCTGTGGGTCTTGAGCCTTTCCAGCGGATGCGGAGTCATTCGAAGTTTCGAGCAATGGAAATGCGATCGCTTGGGGATGTGTCACTTCGGTACTCAGCCGAGCATGATGGCCGCGCCTCCGTGCGATAACTGCAACGCGTTTGCACCGGGCATTCCTGCTCAAGGCGTTATTCGGCCGGGTCAATAAGAATCGCAGCAGCGATTTCAGAAACGGAAGTAGCTGAAAGCGGAACGGCGCAAGCCCAATGCCACCTACTTTCGTTAAATCTGTGATTTAGCTGATCCAAACGGAGTTTCGGCACGGGAATTGCGCCAGGGAACATATTTTCTGTTTTCCCTGTCGAAGTGGCAACATGACTCTTCCTGCAGCGTCCAACGAATCGAATGAAGCACTCGCGAATGCGGCTAAAGCTGAACAGTTACTTAGCACGCTACTTCGATCGGAAGAAGTTCTGGCGGAACTCGAAGATGAGGTTCGCCCCAACACTCGGCAGGTCTATACCAAAGCTCCGACGCTATGGATGATGATTCTGCAGCGGCTCTACGGAGGGCTTTCGTTTCGGGAAGTTGTTGCGAGACTACTTGAACAGCATCGCGATCTGCTGCCGAAAAATCGGCGAGTGGAAGAGCACACGCTCTCTTACAACACTTCGGCATACAACGCAGCCCGAAAGAGGCTCACGCTGAAGGCTGTTGAAGACTTCTCATTGCTGTTATGTAACACACTGGCCGAAAGCGCTGAGCCGGTGCTTCTGGGTCATCGCGCGTTCATTATCGATGGCACGACGATAACACTCGCGCCGACAGAGGAACTGGCCAAAGCCTTTCCGCCTGCGAGCAATCAACACGGCGAGAGCGTATGGCCCGTAGCTCAGCTCCTGGTGGCTCACGAGCTGCAAACCGGTTGTGCAGTGGTGCCGCAGATCGATCCGATGTACGGACCGAACAACGTCAGCGAAGCTAAGCAAGCCGCACGTATTGTCGAGCTCCTACCGAATGAAAGTATCATCCTGGCCGATACGGCCTTCGGTATCTTCCAAGTCGCTTGGTCCTGCGTAAAGCACAACAAGAAATTCCTGTTCTGCTTGAGCAAGGTGCGTTTCAATTCACACCTGAAGAAGGCCGAACTCGTCGAGGAAGGTGATGGCTTTCGCACGTATCAGCTGCTATGGAAACCGTCTGACAAGGAACTGAAGTCCAACCCGGAGTTGCCCGCTGACGCCGAGATTCGGGTCTTCATTCACCAAGTTGTGTTGCCCGGCGGCAAGACGCTGGAGCTGGTCTCTAACCTAGAAGTGGATGCCAAGACTGCCGGTGCGCTGTATAAGCGCCGCTACGACGTTGAGTTCGATATTCGCGACGTGAAGGTGACTCTGGAGACGGAGAGGATACGTGCCAAGAGCGTCGACATGATGATGAAGGAACTGCTGGCGAGCATCATCGCCTACAACCTAGTTGTGCAGTTTCGTCGGCAAGCGGCCAAGATCGCCGGAGTGCCTGTCCGGGAGTTGAGCTTTACGGGCGTTTGGAAGGTGTTCCAGATCAAGCTCTTGGAACCCAAGCACGATACGCCCGAGGCACTCACCACCGCTTACCAAATCGCCCTATTGTTGGCTGCACAACAACGATTACCACATCGCAAAGCGATACGCTCGTACCCACGCGTGGCCCACTCGCGTCGCCCCAAAACGACGAAGTACCAAAAACAACTCGCTAAGCAAAAGCGGTCAGAACCTCCTGAAACACCCCCAGGCTGACCGGAAAGTAGGTGGCATTGGGCGCAAGCCGTCCGGTAACGCGACATCAATCTTGAAGAACCGGACGGCAAGCGCCGTTCCGCTTTTATTAGATTACCAAGACGTTACGCTTCGGGTTGTGAATCACCTTACTACGAGGCAACTTCCAATATTTGCTTGAGCGCCGTCATAGCGTCGCGTGTCTGCTTCTTGATGCCTATGCGAATGAGAGGCGTCAGGATTTTGGCGAAGAACTTCTTGGGGGTCATCGTGATCACGTGCGTCAGCTTGCATCCTTCCGTTGCAGGCTCGACCGATAAATCGACGATCACTTCAAACATGTCGTCCGCATAGCGACAGACGATCTGTTCATCTTGACGGCGCGCGATGATCTCGCCGTCCATCATCTTCACGCGGCCACCTTCGCTGTACTCATATTTCAATCTATCGCCGATCGCGTTGGGACCGGCGATGATCTTCTTTAGTGAATGACAGGGTTTGAGCCATTCGCTTGTGCGCGGAAGATCGTCCAGCACCGCAAAGGCTTGATGCGCGGAGCAAGATGCATGGGTCGTGTGTTCGTATGTGACTGACATCGCGGTACGCTCTTTGCTTTGTTTTCGAGCAGTTAAATCGCTCTGCATCGGAGCAGCGGAACATTCGGTTCCGATGATTCCCCCATCTGTTTTGGAGAACTCTACCATGGCCGCGGCTTCCATCAACACAGTCGTCGGAGTTTTTGACAGTCACGAACGTGGACAGCAAGCAGTGAACGAACTGAAGAGGCGAGGGTTCAGCGATACGGCGATCGGCGTCGCAGCTCGCCACGTTCACTCGGATCGTCCCATGACACCAAGCGGTGCAGTGAGTACCGAAGATGATACGTACGCTAGTGAAGGTACGGTCGCAGGCTTGGCAACTGGTGCCGGTGTTGGTGCCCTCTGGGGGCTTGGGATCATTGCCGGTGTATTGCCCGCTATCGGCCCGGCCATTGCCGGCGGTACGTTGGCAGCCATCTTGTCCAGTGCTGCCGCAGGGGCGGCCACAGCCGGACTCGGCGGTTGTTTGATCGGGCTCGGAATGTCGAAAGAAGAGGCAGAGTTCTACGATTCGGAGTTTCGATCGGGTCGAACGATCGTCACCGTAACGGCTCCGGGTCGTGAAGCCGAAGTGGCTGAAGTCTTTCGCAACTTAGGCGGCTATGACATTCACAGTCGCTCGTCGGGTACCGTGTCCACGTCAGCTCCTGCGATTCAAGCTCGCGGAGTCGGTGCATCGGAGTCGCAAGCTTCACTCGCCGGAACTCATTGGAGCGAATCTGGCGACGCAGGCAAACGCGTGATTCGCTAATTGATTCGTCTCGGCGATCGCATGTTTGAGCACGGTCCCAAATTGCCGGCCGAGGCCCCAATCCCCGAGCCGGCCTTTTTGCGTGTTGGTACTCCTACTCCTAATCCTGCTCGCACTCGTACTCGAAATTCTTCCGGGATAACTTGAACGATCGTCCAGCCCCGCTTGATCCCGTGCAACATTACGATTCGCGTGAGCCGTAAGGGAAATCGAGTACGAGTACGAAATGAATGCCGGTCCGGACCTGGTGCCTTAGAGTTTTTGGGTGGGAGCTTCTTCGTCGATTCGTTGGTGTTGCGCGCTCGCCACCAGAGTAGCACAGCTCCCACGGTGTAGATTCCGATGCAACGATAGCTTTCACGTCTGTGACTGTTCCCATTCGATCAGGCACGAACGTTTGGTGCCATTCATCGGATGCGGCGAAAAGTGTGGCTGCGAGTAAAGAGCAACCGATTCCGCTCCGTTTGGCCAGTGATCGAACTCGTAGACGCGGCTGTATACCAAGATGGTGAGAAGTGCGAATTCCTGGTAGCGTGCCAGCCTTTGACGACTCCGAACCAGCACACTGCCCAGAACGCGGCGAATTGTTGCGTGGATTCATCGCTGAGCCTGGCGCCGCCGACTTCACGGCAGCGAAGAACTCAAGCGGTCGGACGACAGTGCATGAGGTACCGAAGATCAAACCCACCCAGCCGAGAAGTGCGCGACGAGCATTGACGTGCCAACGGGATCGCATTCGTGCACCCGAAACTTGCATGCCTCATCACGTTTCAGTATCAGGGCAAGAGCAAGTGACGAGCTGCGTTATTCCCTCGCAGTAGGTTGTTTCAACGGAATGGAACTAGCGGCCTACTCCGGCCGACTATGAATCGCGGCGAACAGCATCCACAGCAGGCTTGGGCTTCAGAGCGAATCGCACGGCGATGATCACTGCGAGAACTGCTGCGGCGAGCCGCGGCAAATCCCCAATGTTCCGGATGCAAGCGCGTAATGGCTGACCGTTTGAGACTGACGGGCACGGAGTGACCCGGGTGTGCGTGGACCGTAGATGAGAGGGCAAGGACTGCCAATCCGGCGATCAAGAAGCGATGCATCATCATCCTTTGTTCAGCTTTCGGCAGCGGAAGCATTGGCCTTGGCCAGTTGCGAGCTGACCATTTCAATCGGAATCGGAATCCCTTTGAGGATGCCTTCGACGACCATTGCGTTGCGAACGAAGCCTTGGAACTTCGTAATCACGATGCGGCCTCGACGTTTGGCTCATCTCGGCAAGCGAGACCAAGCGGTCACCGGGGATCACCGGATCGCGAAAGCGGATATCTTTTCCAGTCCGCCGAAGCCGACCATGGATGCTCCCAAGAGATCGGCACACTTCTGCGAGAAATAGAGAGCACATCTGGGCCGCAGCTTCCAACATCATTACCCCCGGCATCAGGGGCATGTTGGGCATGTGTCCGCACCCAGAAATCTCCGTGTGTGACATCTTTGTATCCCACACAAACATGGCAAAGGAGGTCTTCGAGAATGATGGTAGCCGGGCTGTTCTATCTCGAATCGTTGCGGATTGTACTTACGTATTTCCACACAACGTCTGCGATCAGAGCGTTGGTGTAATCCAACGCAGCCGGATCGACAATGAGATCTTTTGCCGCCACAGACGAAACCTTTAGCCCATCTTCGGGTGCAAGTCAGCTACGAAAAGGCTTAGGTGCGAACCTTCTTACGCTTGGCCTTGCGAGACTTAGCATTGGCGGGACGAGCCCCGTGATTGGCTTTCTTCAGCTTGTGGTGCGGCTTGGTCATGACTCTTTTATTCAGTCAAAAACTAGGTGAAACCGTCGCTGAATTCCCAGCGACCGGACGTGACTATCGCCGCATCCGTTGCGGCTTGGAAGCGGATAGCGTACCAGGAAGGCAATTCGCCGAAAAGCTCAAATTGGGAAAACCGCAGTTCCAGGCAGCCCCGTGAAAATAGTGGTTTTCGTTAGAATCGTCGGCCCTAAATGGAGGGTGACGGCTCGGCTTGCTGTTTTCATCGGCAGTCGCTCGTCGAGCGACTCGAAGGCTCGCCGCCCGTACAATCATCCCAGTCGCCGGAGAGTAACCGTGCATTGATGAATCCCAACCCGACGCATAAGTTTTGAAGTTGCGCTTTGGGAGAAATCCTGAACTAAGGCTGTCGCATTTCTCTGAGACCTCGTACTGCCGCAGGCGTTACTCTTAAGCGTACTCGATCATGACGCATCGAGCATGAGTACCAATTCATTGAGTACGAGTACGGTGTTCACCATCCAAAGCCGCAACTTCTAAACGCGTAAGCAAGGGACCCGCATCCCCGCTTATGCTTCGAGTTACGATTAAATCAACAGCCAAAAGCCCGCAAGCCGTCCGGTAATGCACAATCAATCGTGAAGAACCGGACGGCTCTGCGGCGTTCCGCTTGAATTAAGACAACAAGCCGCAAGCGAGGGATCTGCTCTCGCTCACGCGTCGGATTGGGATCGAACTGTGAAGCCCGCGGGCGGCGGGTCGGCGCGGTAGAGGAAGGACATTTCATGCAGTGGACGGACTTAGTGGGGCATGCCAAGCGGGCGAGTGGTTTGAAAGCTGGCGGCTGGCGCCGCAATCGACTAGCGGGCACGTTCCTGTTTGTCGGTCCCGATGGATGCGGCAAGCGAACCTTCGCACGACTGATCGCCAAATCGCTTCTCTGTCCGAATTCGCCGGAAGGAGAACTGGCTCCTTGCGGACGCTGTCCCTCGTGTGCTCAAGTCGACGCATCGACTCATCCCGACCTCATCGAGATAGCGAAGTCGCCTGACAAGGCCACTCTGCCGCTCGAAGCTATCATCGGTCCGCCGGAAGCACGCCGCAGCGAAGGACTTTGTCATGAGATCAGTCTCAGACCGTACTCGGGCCGACGCAAGGTCGCGATCCTCGACGAGGATTATCTGGCAGTCGAAGGAGCCAACGCTCTGCTGAAAACACTGGAAGAACCTCCTGCGGACTCAGTCCTCGTGTTGATCTCATCGAGTCTTCAGTGAAACAATTGCCCACGATTCGATCACGCTGTCGTATCGTGCGATTTGAACCGCTGCGAGACAGTGAGTTGGCTGTACTGTTGCAGCGAAACGGATATTGCGATGATCGCGATACTGCTTTGGACGCTGCAAGGTCGGCAGCGATGGCGGGCTCGCTTCAGCTCGCGCGCTCACCGACCCTGAACTGAGCGTTTTTCGATCAGCCATGCTCGAGCGACTGACCGGGGCGCGAGTTGAACTTCATCGAACTGGCGAAAGCTGTAGGGGCTTGACGGACGCAGCGGGGAAAGAATCGACTGTACGGCGACCTGCATGAAAATGCTCATCAAGATCGCTGCTGATTTTTATCGCGCTCTGGGCCGCTCACTGCCGCCGGTGCCGATGTCGACCTCGATCCGGACCTTCGTTCCGGTGTGGAGAGTCGCATGAAAACTTGGAGCGGTGGATCAGAGGCCGTACATTAATTTGCTGGAAGCGATCGCTCGGGGCCATGGAGCAAGTCGATCGCAACGCAAATCAAGCGCGTTGCTGAAGGCTGGGCGGCAGACCTTGCCGCCGCCTCTCGCAGTTGATGAAAGCAACCAAGCGGAACGAAGCGCAAGCCGTCCGGTTCTTCAAGATCGACGGTGCTCTACCGGATGCGCTCGCCGTACCGCTTTCATTGACGGCGCGAAAATTCCGTTTGCGACTCTTTTCTAGAGTCGGTCGCACATGCACCGAACCAAATGGACTTCGAGTCGCTCTTCGTTATTATTCGCTCGGAAGAACCTCTTCCTTGGCGACATTTACGCATGAATGCAGTAGACACATCGAGAAACTGATTTGAGAAAACGCAGCGCATCGCAGCTTGAGTCCACTTCGAGCGAACCGATCCTGGATCCACTAGAGATTGTGCGGCAAGCAGCAAATCCACCGACCGTGGATCGGAAAGCTCGACAGCTTTGTCGTCAAGTCGAAAGAGTTGTCGGGTTGGTGATCAGCGGCGAACTGGATGACGATCTGCTTCGCAATTTGATGGTCATCTCCGTCGACCCGGCACCTTATACAACACATTTGCTCGTTACTTTGACTACCGACGGGCCGGTCACAGAGGAGCAATTGATCGCGATGAACCAGCGAGCATTCCAAGTCTCCGGGCGAATTCGAACCGCAGTAGCGGAAGCCGTTCAGCGACGAAAGGCACCGCAATTGACGCTGCGAATTATCTCTCCGTCGATCACACCGTAACAATTGCCAAGCCGCTCTCGCCGCGATTTGCAGTTCTCTGATATGATCGAGCCTTGGAACGGACTCGAAGCTCATCACGTCTGAAGGTTTACATGAACTCTGTTGCTCGCGATAAGGCCTTTACTCAAAACTGGATTCAATCGCTCACTCTTGTTGCTCAAGATCCGGTTGCCAGAAGCATCAAACCTCTGCTCGATACCATCAGTTTGCTATGTGGAATCAACGTTGAGGGGAACCCTCGCGAAGCGGCAGAGCGTCTTTGGCAGTTCGCGGAACAAAACGGAATCAAAGACTTGCTGGCGATCATGCCGATCCAAGAACCCGATTGGACTTTTGATCGCGATGACCCGTTCGTCTATCGCCGAGCGGGACAGAGCGAAATCTCGGACTTTGAAAACTGGCTCGGAATGCTCGGGCTGGCCGAACATGACGTCTCGATGACTGCCGAAGTGACCAGCAAAGATTGGCTGAACCTCGTACGTCAGGAAGCCGTGCGGCTGCAACGTTCCATGAATACGGCCGCAGTCGGACCGGGAATGAATCTCAAATTGCCTTGCAAAGGGCACTGGATCGACAAAGGTTGGTCGATTCGTTTTGACTCGGCTGATTGGATTGTCAATCGATACGAAGAGCCGATAACAGTGGAGCGACCGGATGGCCGGGAACTCGTCGACAAACTCGGCTGGATGATGACCTGGGCCGACGAGCAGTTGTTGCCTAAGCAGGTCGCGAAGTTCACCGAAGATGAAACGCCCTATCCGTGGCTGGGTTGTTTAACGGAACTCGAGTCGTTGCATCGATCAGTGCTTGGTTCCGGATCTCGCGGTTATTCTCCATGGTTTCGTCGCACGTGGGGAGCTGTGTGGCCGGTCGTCTATCGTGAACAAGGGGCACTGAAAGGGTTGGCCGATATCGATGTCGTGCGGAAAGAGCTAGCGGCCTGCGTCAGCGCGGTCCCGAAGCTGACTGTCTGGATGTTCGCCTTCGGAAAACTGATAGGTGAGTCACGTCTCGGCCACGGGCTCGGTCTCTCTGCCGATTACTCGAAATAATCGATCGATCCCATCGGATTGCATATCGAAGGTTCGGGCTTGACGGGGCCGATCTGCACCGCATCTCCGTTTCAAGTTCATAACGGTTTGTAGCGGTTGTGAGGCGCAGGCGGAAAAATACCGTCGCTCCATGCAGGCTTCTGGTCGCAATGCTCTTTTTCCGGCGGAGGGCCATATTTCTGAACTAGGTTTTCAGGTAGGCCCAAAATCGGCAGCGCCCGCGTCAAGTCTCATCAACGGCCGACGTCCTATTCACTCTCTGCAGCCACCACTTAACAGCAGAATTGAACATGAGCTCGGAACCCCAGTCCATCGACCTGAAAAAGATCCTGTCATCGGCACAGTTGCCGGCTCTGCCGCAATCGGCCATCAAGCTGATCGAACTCTCACAGGACGCGAGCAACGGTCCCAATGAATATGCCAAGCCCATTGAGGCGGACGCAGGATTGATGGGGCAGATCCTGCGCTTCGTGAACTCGAGTTACTTCGGCTTTTCGCGAGAGATCGCCAGCGTTAAGCAAGCCATCGCACTAGTCGGCGTGCGCACGATCAAGAACTTCGCTCTGTGGAGCGCTGTCTTCAGTCTTATCCCGAATCCGAAATTCGGCCCTTTCGATTTGAAGAATTTGTGGCAAGACTCTCTGCGTCGCGCTGTTTTCGCGCGCATCGTCGGCCGCCGCTTGAAGCTGCCCACGGCTGAAGATCTTTTCGCCGCGGCGCTGTTGCAAGATATGGCTATTCCTCTGCTGTTAAAGGAACTGCCACAGCACTACGAAAAACTCGTCGAACGATGCGGTCAGGAACGCGTTCGACTGTCTCATTTGGAACGTGAGACTTTCGGTTGGGATCATGCCGAAGCGGCTGGCTGCATTGGTCCGCAACTGGAGACTTCCGGAAGAATTCGCGGTTTTGATTGAAAGACATCCGATCTCGACGGTTTGCTCGACGCAACACCGCCGCAACGCGATGCAGCCTGCGTGGCTCTCGCTTCTCTGCTTCCATCATGCCGCGATAGCGATTGGCCCGAGCGTGAAGAGTTCTTAGGCGGTTGCAATCGATTGCTCGCGGCCGAAGTCAGCGCGCTCAACGAGATTATGAAGGAAGTCGATGCGTCGTTCGAAGAATTCGCACCGATCATGAAGCTGCCTGTGCCCGAACGAACACTGACACAGTGGGTCTTTGAACCGGCTGCAGTCTAAGAAATCGGGTCGGACAAACTCGATTCGACCGCGGGATCACTGCTGCGCATTTCAAACTGAAACGGGCCGGTTCTACTGGCCCGGCGGCGGTCTGAAATCTTCTCTGCGGCGACTGCCTTGGCGTCCTCCACCGGGTCGTCCAAGTTCTTCTTGAACTTGTAGTGGAGCTCGAAATTCGAGCATTCCCTTAATTGCAGGCGGCTGTCGCTCGAAGGCTGCTTCGAGCGCCGTTCGATCGAACTCTCGCCGCATTTGACGTCCGATAATCGGCTCAACACTTCCGATAAAGTATTGAATCAGCCAGCGTTCACGTTCGTCGTCCTGCAGCTTTCCCAATACGCTTTGCGCTTCAGGTGAAAGAGATGTTTGCAACTGTTCGAAGTCACTGGTCGCGATTTCCGATGAGCCTGTAAACAATCGACGATTCAAGTCCGCCGCCACACCCGTTGCCCCGCCGAAACTGCGGAGCACCAATGTCGGGTCTTGTTCAAGCCGCTGAACCCACTGCTTCACTGCTTCTCGATCTGCATCGGGTAGAGTCTGACAATAGACTTCCACCAGCTTACGATTGGTTCGCTGTTGCAATTCGATCAATCGTTCTTCTTGCGGCTTGTCCGAAAAGGTAACCCGTTCCCGAGAACTGATACTGTTCAAGAACTTGACGTAGTTGCGTGCTGCTTCCAAGAGCTTCACGGAATCGGAGTCGGCTTCGATTTTCTCGAGTAGTCGAACGGCGGCGGTCTGGATCTCTTTCGATGTTTCGGTGCGGAAGTCTTCTAAGTTCGCTGACAGACGATCGCGACCGGCACCGTCCAATTGGCTGATCCAAACGCGTCGCTCGACAATGGATTCAGGAACCGGCGTCGACACCGAAACATCGTCGGCATTCTTGCCGACTACTTTCGGAAAGTCTTCGACCTCGGCCACTTTACGCAGCCAACTCATCGCTTCGTCGGAGACCGCCTCCGCATCGGCTCCGCGTTGATTGCCTCCGGAAGTCTCGACGATTTTCTTGATGGATTCCCAGTCCGATAGCAACGGCAGTATTCTTAACGTAGATCGTTCCTGCGACCATTGCCCGGCACGCACAACCAAGATGCCCACGAAGAAGAGTGCTGCGCAGGCCAAGACCAAGTAGGCGGTCTTGCGATACGTTGCAAGCTTCTCTTGCAGCTTGATCGATGGACTGGTCGTCGTGAGCGCGACGATTTCGATCGTTGACTGCGCGAAATTCGGATTCGGCGCCGGGGCAGGGAGCTCTTCCAGCAAATCCCAAGCGCGACGCATCTCATCCAGACGAGTTTGTATGCTCGAATCGCGCGCGATCGCGGCTTCAACTCGATTCACTTCGCCCTGAGTCAGTTCCCCGTCAAGGTACGCGACCAAGGTCTCATCGTCGATGCTCGCGTCACTATCGAACGAACTCGCTCGCGGCTTATCAGGTTGTTGTTCGGCGTGCATAGGAGAGTTACTTCTTCCCTCGCTGCTTGTCGTCGGCATTCGTCGGAGCCTGGCTTCCCAGTTTATCATCCGTACCGACTGAGCCGCCCGGCTTCATGGCTTGCCCCTCGTTGACGTACGGTTCAAGCAGTTCCTTGAGGTTGACGCGCGCTCGGCTCAACAAAGATTTGACTGCCTGGACGGTAAGTTCCATCGTGTCGGCGATCTCCTGATAGCTCATCCCTTCGAACTTGCAGAGCATCAGAGCCATTCGCTGCCGTTCGTTCAATGCATCCACTGCATTCTGAACCATCTCGGCTCGTTCCGCCTTGTCGATTCGACGGACCGGCATCATACCGGTTGAAGCCATGGCCATCTGATCCAAAGACAGGATCGATGACTGACTGCCGGAAGCCGATGCTAATTGAATCTCGCGTCGCCGCTGTTTGTCCCGAATCGCGTTGCTCGCCACATTGTGAGCGATGTGAAAAAGCCAAGTCGCAAAGCGTGCGTTCGGCTGATACGACTCGCGAGCTCGGAAGACGCGCAAGAAAACGTCTTGAGCCAAATCTTCGCCGGAGTCATCCGTAGTGCCGACCGTTCTCAAGAATCGTACCAGTCGCTGGTGGTACCGCTCCATCAATTGTTCAAAAGCGAATGCATCGCCCGCTTTGACGCGCAGCATAAGCTGCACCTCAGGATCTTCCAGCCAGTTGTTCGGGCTCGCAGCCGGCGTATCGGTCAAAGCTTGGTAACCTTCACGTAATTTCGCACACAGGGCATCCTTCAAACCGGCATTTTCAAACCCATTTTCCAAGCGGAACGGCAGAGGCCGTCCGGTTCTTCACGATTGATAAGGCCCAACCAGGCTCGCGTTCCGCTGGAATTTGCTGCTTTTTCCGATCACTGCTTCAAAGTGGAAAACACATTGTGTGTAAACCAACAGGAAAGTCTTGCCAAACGAAAGGATTGCCACCTCTGTTACAAAGGGCGGATCAATCGGCTGGATGTCGGCAATCGGGACATTTCAAGCTGACGAGACGGTAATTTTTCAGTTTTTCCGTAGAGCGTGATCGGCAAGCACTCGTTTAAGAAAAACGGGGGACCAAATCACCCTGACTGTCAAATTCGACCGGCCGCGGCCCGGTCAGGATCTCGACGTTGTCTCGCTGTTGCAGGGTCGAGTAATAGACGCGGCTGCACTCGATTTCTTCAATATGCAATGTGTCCTGAATCCACATTGCCGGTAGATCCCGCGGTTCGCACATGCCGCCGATCTTTACCGCGTTATCTAGTGCCTCGCGATCGTTGGGGAAGTCGAGCGGTCGCATGGCGGCAGTTACGTGCCCGGCCGTCAAGCAATTCATGCGCGTACTATGCTCGTCCATCTCGTCGACCAAACGCTTGTGACACAGTTCCGCGATTCCGAGTCCCGTTGCGTTTCCATGCGTCTCATGTGTCAGGCCGCGAATGTAAATGGTATGGATGCTCGGCGTCTCATCGCCGGTCGCCGAGTGATCGTTGTATTTGCGACCGATGACGTTGGTATCCATCCCCGCCCCGCTGATTTCTTTACCGATGCGATCGACGATCAGCAGTTCGATATTGTCCGCAGGCAGGCGTGGAGCCCAAGCTTGCACTCGCCGTAACAATTCAGGCTCGCCGGTCTCGATTTTGTCGGGCGGCAGTCCGACCAATTCCGCCGTTTCTTCGTAGCCGTTTTCGAGAATAGCCAGCCCGCCGACTACTTTGCAGCGGTCGATCACCACGCGCGCTACGGAGCGGACGATCTGATCGAACGAATAGTTCATGATGACTCGATGATAGACATTCGCACCGTGCTGCTTGCCGAGCCCGATCAGCATCATCTTCATCAAGCCGCTTTCGATCGGTCCGGTGAATCGTGTATGCGACTTGACACGATTCATCACCAGCACATGATCGGCCTCTGATGCATTTCGATCGAAGTAAACTGGAAAGCCCTCCGGGGCTCGGCAGACTTCGATGACATCCATGGAGCTGCGAATCTCGCAACCCATTGAATCCGGAGTAACTCCGTATCGCTCCAGAACTCCGAGCTGTCCTTGCGGAGTCGCTCCGCCGTGTGAGCCCATCGCCGGAACGATGAACGGCCTGGCTCCGAGATCTTTGCAGTAATCCACAGCGTGGCGCGCAATCGTTGCAATGTTGGCGATGCCGCGGCTGCCGACAGTCAATGCAACAGATTGATTCGGCTGAATACGCGAACGTAGACCGGCGGTATCGAGCGCGCGGCGCACGGCACCAGGCAGATCTTTTTCTCTAGGTCGCGGGAACCGTTGTCGAATGCGAAAGAATTCGGGGAAATCGAACATGTTCGGTGGGACTTCAAGGGTTGGGGGCGTAAGGATTAGTTCTTGTGCATCGCCTCTTGCTTGTACTCGTTGAGCAAGTCGAGCGCCTGATCGGCAGCCAGCGTTCGAATGTCGAGCTCGCGCAGCTTTTCGATCACCGGATGCTCACCGAAGTCGAACAGGGTGAGCTGTATCGGGCTCTTCGGCGATCGACGCGGCGGCGTGATCTTCGAGTCGCCGTACTTGTTCAAATGGTCGGTCTCAAGCTGTGCCAAGATATCCTTGGCTCGTTCGTTGACGACCTCCGGTACGCCCGCCAACCTAGCCACGTGAATACCATAGCTCTTGTCCGCTCCGCCGGGAACGATGCGATGCAGGAAGACGATGTTGTCATCCCATTCTTTGACTGCCACATTCATGTTGCGCACGCCGGAAAGCGATTTATCGAGCTGCGTCAGTTCGTGATAGTGAGTCGCGAACAGCGTTCGCGCATGCACCTTGTCGTGCAGATGTTCGACAATGGCCCAAGCCAAACGTAAGTCCATCGTAGGTGCTCGTTCCTCGTCCGATCTCGTCCAGGATCTGCCAGACGCGGGCGGTCGCAGTGTTCCAGATGCGACGGTCTCAGCATTTCGACCATGAAGGTACTCTGACCGCGAGCCAGTTCGTCGCTGGCACCGACTCGCGCGAACACTCGATCTGCGACTCCGACAACCGCGCGCTTCGCGGGGACAAAACTACCGATCTGAGCCATGATCGTGATGAGTGCAACCTGGCGGATGTAGGTACTCTTACCCGCCATGTTGGGACCGGTGATCAATTGAATCGTCCCCGCTTCACCACCTACCGCACAGTCATTCGCCACGAAGGTACCGGTCGGCAGTGTGGCATCGAGAACGGGATGACGACCCGATACGATCTCTAAAACAGGCGCTTCCGCGATCTGCGGTTTCACATAGTTCTGTGCTTTGGCAAGCGTCGCCAGTCCGCAGAGGACATCGAGTTCCGCCAGCAACGAAGCGATGGCTTGCAGATCGGCCGTTTGAGCTGCGGTCAGTTCTCTCAGCTCGCCGAACAGTTGAATTTCAAGTGATTGCGATTCCTCTTCAGCAGAGAGAATCTTCGTCTCGTATTGTTTCAGCTCGTCCGTGATATAGCGCTCGGCGTTCTTCAGTGTCTGCTTGCGCACGAAGTCGAGCGGTACTTTGTCTCGATGCGTATTGGTGATCTCAAGGTAATAACCGAAGACAGATGTGTATCCGACTTTCAAACTGGGAATGCCGGTGCGCTCGATCTGTTCCGCTTGATACTTCGCGATCCATTGTTTACCGCCGCTGGCAAGTTCGCGCAGCTCATCGAGACGTTGATCGTATCCGGAACGAATGAATCCGCCGTCACGAGTCAGCGGCGGACAATCATCGGTCAGCGCAGCAGCCAATTGATCCTTCAATCGTTCGCACAGCGGCAGTTGCTTTTCAATGCGATCGAGCAGTTCGCTCGAACGCGCAGCCAGCATGGCCTTTACTTTCGGCAATTGACGTAAGGTCTGTTCCACCTGCTTTAAGTCGCGCGGTCCGGCTCGCATCGTACAGACTCGCGAAACCAATCGCTCCAAGTCGTAGATCTCGCCCAGCGATTCGCGTAGCAGGTTCCTCAAGCGTTCGTCGCGCACCAATTCTTCCACTGCGCCGAGCCGAGCATTGATCGACTCGATGTCGACCAGCGGACAAGCCAACCAGGTCGAAAGCAATCGAGCTCCCATCGGCGTGACGGTGCGGTCCAGGACTCCGAGCAGTGATCCGTCGCGCTGTGAGGTGCGCATGGTCTGCGTCAGTTCCAAACTGCGCCGTGTGGCAGCATCGATCTCCAGCGTGGTCTGGGCACGGTAGGGAATCAATGTTCGCACGTGTTGAATCGTCGTGCGCTGCGTCTCAAGCAAATAGCTGATGATCGCCCCTGCAGCGCATAGGGCCGGCGACTCTTCTTCGTCTTCCCAACCCATGCCTGCCAAGCTGTGTACGGAAAAGTGCTGGCAGAGTTGTCGCTGAGACTCATCAATGCCGAACTGCCACGAAGGACGCAGCGTCAGTGTCCACGTATCGAGCGCATCGGGAGTGAGCGAGCCGTCATCTTCTCGCAGCAGTACTTCCGAAGGTTCGAGCCGCGCGAGCTCGTCGCGCAGCGCTGAAGCGGGAAATACACCGGCCTGAAAGCGACCCGTCGACAGCTCGGCCCAAGCGATGCCGACTCGCGCTTGTTTATCCGAACCGGTTCGTCCGGGTTTCGGATGATAGACGGCGACGAGCAGATTCGTTACTCGCGGATCGAGCAGAGCTTCGTCGGTCAATGTGCCGGCGGTGACGATGCGCGTGATCTCTCGCTTCACGACTCCTTTCGCTTGTCGCGGATCTTCCATCTGATCGCAGACCGCCACTCGGTAGCCTTTGCGAATCAGCTTGGCCAAGTAAGCTTCGAGCTGATGATGTGGAAAACCCGCCATCGGCGGCGCATTCTCGCTCTTGTCACGACTGGTAACTGTCATTCCGAGGACGCGTCCGACAAGGACCGCGTCTTCGTTGAACAGTTCGTAAAAGTCACCCACTCGAAAGAAAATGATGGCGTCCCCGCAAGCCGCTTTGGCTTCCTGGTACTGCCGCATCATGGGGGAGACGTTCATGGGCTTCCTACATCCGCTGGGTGAATCGACTCATTCCGCACAGTCGAGCGATTCCAAATCCCGCCGGAGGGAGATCAAGCGATCGAATTCCGGACTCGGGCGCAGTCGGACACATCACTCGCTGCGATCACGATCATTCATCGCCGGATTGTAATGCGCCGCCCTCAAAGAAGCGAGGATGGGCGGCACGTGATCATCGGCTTCCGTCGGTCAATGTCGGATCGAGCCCTAGGGTGCCTCGGATTCGATCGAGGTACTGATCGGAACCACAGAAAGTGAGGCGTTGACGAGCCTGCTGCACGCGGCTGGTCGAGCAACACGCGTTGCACGATGTCTTTGTGCGAACCCTTGGCGCAGTAGTTCGTCAAGTACTTCAAGTGCCGTTGCCATAGCCGTTGATCGGCAGTTCGTTTGGCTAACAATCGATCGTGATACCAACCGCTCGACAACATCTTTTCGCGATGAACTCCGCCTCAATTCCGGATCTTGAATCGAGCGGCCTTCGTAGCGCCATGAGCCATCACGGAGAGAACGATCTTCAGCGGCGGGATCGCGAACTGGTAACTGTCGTCATCAAAGTAGTGTTTGGCGACGCGGTGATGTCGTTCGACAATGTGATCGATACCGTCGGCAAATCCTTCCGGATCCTGTAACTCAGGTCGCAGGATGCGCGATTCGAAAACCTTATCCGGGTTGTCGAACATGCGGCCGAAGAAGTGATGTACGAAGGCAGAGGTGATGCGATATCCCAATCGACTACCGAGCACCTTGCGACCGTTCCAATCAAAGTCTTCGACCTTTTCGAGCATCCCTTCACTGATCAGATACTTCGGATCTTTCTCCGTCGGATCGAGCCGACACCACAGCTCGGGAACCAGGAAGCTGATGTCGTGTTCGAATTCCATGTCGCTGCCCACGAAGCCTGCGGCGGTAGAGAATCCGTCGAGACCGGTCAGCACCATACTGACAAACGCCGCATTCAAATCATGAATCGGCAGCAGAGCGTTGAAAGGGCCCTTGGTGAGAGCCCCTTCGCTGCCGGCTCCGGTTGTCGATGGACTCTTGCCCGTCAGCGAGCAAACGTAATCCATGAACAGCTCAGGGAGCTCTTGGTAATGAATCGGATTGAATACGGCCAGCGAGCGGATGCCGGCTTCTTTGTCCGGCGGATTATTGCGACGTCCTGAAAGGATAGCGGCCACCGGTTGATACAGCGGTGCACTGCTCGGCAACGCACGGAACAGTCTCATGCCGCGAAGCGCGATGTATCGCTTGGACGGCTCCGACAAATCGGGGCGATCTTGCAAGTAGCGAGGGTTCTTACTCGGCTTGCCGTCTACGATGCGCGGATGAGCAGACGAGACGAGGTACTGATTCTTCGACTCGAGAAAGTTCGTGAATAGATCCTGCATAGGTTCGGTGAAGTTATCGAATTGCAGAACATCTTCCACAATGCTCTGCGCAGCAGCGCGATCAAGTGGTTCGTAGTTGCAATAAAAGTTGCCGCTGCGAGCCATATCGGCTTCGGTCTGTTTATCCAGCCCGCGATGAATAGCGTCGTCGGGACGTTGGAACAGTCGGTACTCGCAGTTGGCGACGAACTTGTAACTGAGTTCCGTATCGACGCGAGGATGATCTTTAAGAAAGCGACCGGGTACTACGACCGATGCGGTGATGTCGTCTTCGAGCTGCACCTTGAGGGCCGCTGCAAAGTCTTGACGCAGCTTGTACGTCCGCCAGCGGCGTCCTTTGTCCAATCCGACGCGCAGGTACTGACCCACCAGTTTGCGATTGTGATACTTCAGCTCATGCCCGTTTTCGCCGTTGATGATGTCGACGCTGAAGTGGTCTCGCCAATTTCCTTCCCACTCGGGTTTGGAGAATCTCTTGATGATGAAAGCCATCGCGTAGATCGAACCGGGAATCGAATTGAGCCACGCGTTGTAGTCATCCGTATATTCAGGCGAAGGGGTCAGCAACTTAATGACACTGCCGAGCGAACGGCGAGGATCGAGCAAGGGGCGACTGGATCTCGCTTCATAGTCAGGCTTCTCTTTCGAACCGGGGCGCCATCGCTGCGAATAGTCGCGATGGAACAGTTCGTCGAGCATCGCGAAATCCTTCTTGATGTCGTTGACGAAGATCGGTCCGCCGAGCATATAGTCGCGGATCGATTTGCTTATCTCGCTCTTCCCGCCGCCGCTGACTGTACATGGCTTATGACAAACGATCCCTTCGCCGGCCGTTCCGATCAAGCGCCAGGAAGGTGCCGACGGATGCTTTTCCATCTGCAGCTTGTAACCGCTCGGCGCCATGTAAACCTTGCCCGGCTCCAGGCGAATCGATTGTTCGACTCCGTCACGCGTCCAGCGAATCTGTTGGTCATACAGACTGGCCTTCGCCGTCTCGGGAACATAAACCAGACTCTTGCAGAACTTGTCGAGTCCATAGCCTTCCGGCTGCGGATCAACGAAGTCGGAATATTCGCGAGCCACATCGTCGAAAGTCCGACCGTTGTAGCGCTGGCTATTGAACTGAAACTCATCACCCAGTGAAAAGCTCTGGAACGCGAGAGCACCGCCGGCGTGTTCTTCTTCAACGTTGCCCATCAAGTTCGCAGCGTAGCTGATCTGCGTCTTGACCTCTTTCTTGCAGTAGCCGTAGTAGTTATCGGCGATAATCGTGATCATCACCCCGGCTGCAGTGCGGCAGGTGATCTTAAAAGCACCGCCGTCGTTGTACATCTCATGCGGCTCGCGCCAACACATCGCGTCTCGCCGTTGGCGATCGGTCGCGTCGTCCCAGTGAGGCAGTCCGAGCTCGCGCTTGCTGACCTTGGTCAAATGAGGCGCGAGAATCACACAGCCGGTATGTCCAGACCAATGCAACACATCGAGCGCTGCATCGTTCTCCGGTAAGAGCGGATCGCCGCCGTTGCCGAAAATGGATTCCACGAAATCAAGGTTGCTGACCAAACCGCCGGGCGCGAAGAATCGAATCTCCATCGTCTTGTGCCGGCAATAGTTGTCGACGGAAGGACATACGAGCGGTCGAATCAACAAGGATACAAACGCTTTGGCAGGCGTTTCGGTACTACGCGTGTACGGCAGGACCAGCAAGTCCTCGGGTGGCTTGAATGCCAAGTTCAGCAGACGAGCGAAGACACCTTTCGGGACGGCTCGCTTATCAGCCGGAATCGGCAGGCCACCTTCAGCGACGTGAAAAGTACCTTGCGTCGTGCGGCGATCGGCTCGCGGATTGTGCAACACTCCGTTCGCAACTCGAGTACTCGTCAGCAACTCGTTCTCGAATCGATCTCCTTCTGCCGGCAGGCTGAGCAGTCTCGCCATACCGTGGCGATCAAGGCACAAGGATGGATACGGCAAGTGCAACGGCTCGCCGATCGGTGCATCACCCAAGTGCGAGTGCATGAAGGATTCGATGCGCTGGTCCACCGGCGGACGATACTGTCCGAGCAGGCGATTCTTTTCCTGCAGGTTGGCCAGCAGAGTACCGCTCCACATCTCCGTGCGACCCGCTTCCGACGGAATCTTCAGACCCGCGACTGCCATCTGCAAATGCAAATAGTCACGCAAGTTTCTTGCGGCTCGTTTCTCGTCGGCGTTTCCGTCTCTCCAACCCAGAGAGATTTGAGGATCCTTAACCAACCAACTTTCACCAAGCTGCTGCCAAGTGATGCTCATCGCTGTTTCCATTTCTCCAGGGAGATGCGTCGACGGCTCACGGAGCGAGCGCGCCGGAAGTATAATCAGTGACCCTCAAACGAACGTCCTGGAGCTCAGGGTTTCTTCCCGGGCTCGGACGCGATCGATTCCCACCTTCTCAATTTCACATGCCGGAAACAATTTCAATGCGACGTATCGTACGCCGAATGGTTACCTGCCTGGCCGCCTTGGCCACTATCGTATGCAATCAATCCACTGATGCTCAAGCACAGTCATTCGCTGCCGGCAAGTTTAAAACGCTGCCGGGCTTTGAAGTGGAAACCGTTTATAACGTTCCGTTTAACGATCAAGGATCGTGGGTCTGCCTGTGCGTCGATCCGAAGGGGCGTTTGATCGCCTCAGATCAATACGGCAAGCTCTATCGCGTCACTCTTCGAAGCGATGGAAATGCTCAACCGGAAAAAGTCGAACGACTGCAAATCGACATCGGTATGGCGCAAGGCATGTACGCGTTCGACAATGTGCTGCTGATCAACATCAACGGCGAAGGGCCGACCGGGCCTGGGTTGTATCGACTGACCGATACGAACGCCGACGATCAGTACGACAAAGTCGAACACTTGATCCCGATCAAAGGGACAGGCGAACATGGTCCGCATGCGATCATTCCTGGACCCGACGGCAAGATCTATTTCATCGGCGGCAATCAATCGGATGTTCCCGCTGCCGTATCGTCCTCTGTTGTTCCGCGTCATTGGTCGGAAGATCACATTCTCGGGCGCATGCCTGATGGACGCGGATTCATGGCGACCCGCCTGGCACCGGGCGGCTGGATCGCGCGCATGGATCGTGACGGAAAGAATGTCGAACTGGTTGCGACCGGTTTCCGCAATGAATACGACATCGCTTTCAATCCGCAGGGCGACCTGTTCAGTTACGACGCGGACATGGAATGGGATATCGGTACACCTTGGTATCGTCCGACTCGCGTGAATCATGTCATCAGCGGTGCTGAGTTCGGATGGCGCAACGGTACAGGCAAGTGGCCAGAGTATTACGCCGATAGTTTCGGTGCAGTGGCCAACATCGGTCCCGGTTCACCGACCGGTATCACCTTCGGCACCGGCGCCAAGTTTCCGGCGAAGTATCAACAAGCGTTACTGATCAGCGACTGGAGCTACGGCATCATCTACGCCGTCCACATGTCACCGAGCGGCGCAACCTACACCGGCACGCCGGAAGCGTTCGTATCGGCCGCTCCTATGGCTGTTACCGATTTGGTTGTGCATCCGGGGGACGGCAGTTTGTACTTCGCAGTCGGCGGTCGTAAAACTCAATCGGCTCTGTATCGCTTGCGTTACACGGGCAGCGAGTCCACTGCGCCTGCCAAGTTGGAGGAACCCAAGGACGTTGTCGATGCCCGCGCCCTGCGCCGCAAGCTCGAAAGCTTCCACGGCAAACAAGTTGATGCAGCTATCGCCCCGGCCGTCGCAGCGCTCGGCAGTTCCGATCGCTCTGTGCGTACCGCCGCTCGAATCGCACTGGAACATCAACCGGTTGAGAAGTGGCGCAGCGCCGCGCTGGCTGTGACAGAACCGCAAGCGGTTATCACTGCCGTCGTCGCTCTGGCTCGCTCGGGAGCTGTGCAAGACAAATCCGCGTTGGTTCAAAAACTCTCGCAAATTGACTTTGCCAAGTTGAACACGGCCGAACAATTGGAACTGGTTCGCGCCGCGGAATTGATCTTCCTGCGACTGGACAAGGCTGCTGACTCCGCACCGGACGCATTGGTTGTCAAGCTTAATAAGACAGCGGACGCCGATCGCTTGCCTCTGATTGCACAACTGGACAAGCACTTCCCGACCAAGAACGCGATCGTGAATCGAGAGTTGGCCGCGCTGCTCGTGTTCCTCAACGCACCGAACATCGGCGAGCGTTGCGTCGAACAACAACGATTGGCGAGTGCTCAAGAAGATCAAATCCATTACGCGTTTGTCTTGCGTGAAGCAGTGGACCGACTGAGTCCTGCTGCTCAGAAAGCCTATTTCGAATGGTTCTTTGAAACAGCCGGTCAACGTGGCGGTGCTTCGTTCGGCGGCTTCCTGGCGAACATTCGCAATGTGGCTCTCAGCAAGCTCGATGACAAGTCCAAAGCCGCTTTGGGCAATCTGGTGGGCGAACTACCCGCACCGAAAGATCCGCTTTCCGATCTGGCTCCTCGAAAACTCGTCAAGCAGTGGACAGTGGACGAATTGGTCAAGGCAGTAAGCGAAGTGAAGAGCAAACCGAACTTTGCCAAAGGTCGTGAACTGGCGGCTGTGGCTCAGTGCTTCAAGTGCCATCGCTTTGCAGGTCAAGGAGGCATTCAAGGTCCTGACTTGACTGCATCCAGTGGACGATTCGGGCCGAAGGAAATGATCACGGCGATTGTCGAGCCGAATAAAGAAGTGAGTGATCAATATCAGGCCACTCAGTTCCTGACGGCATCGGGCAAAGTGGTCGTCGGTCGCGTGGCGAACATGAACGGCAATACGATTCAAGTCGTAACCAACATGCTCGCACCGGGTGACTTTACAAACATCGAACGCAACGATGTGGAAGAGCAATCACCGTCGAAGACATCGATGATGCCTGCCGGTCTGTTGGATACTCTGACCGCCGATGAGGTCTTCCAACTGCTCGCCTATCTCAAGAGCGGCGGCAACGCGCAGAGCCCTGTGTACGCAGAGTACTCGCCGTGGAAACATCAACAGCTCTCGTGAGATAAGCTCACGAGAGCTGTTTTTTTAAAGCGGTACGGGCGCAAGCCGTCCGGTAACGCACTATCGATACCCGATATCCCCCGACGGCTCCTGCCGTTCCGCTTTGAACTCAACAGACTCTCTGGTTGAAGTCTGCCTTATGCGCGCGATTGATCAACAACCAAAACGTAATCAAGAGCGGTCTGTCGACTTCATCTGCCATGACTTTAGCCACGCCTTCGTGCTCTTCGTGTCCTGCGTGGTACATTCGTCTTCCTTCGTTCATACCAGGCGACGACTACATATGTCTTCGGAGATTGAACCACGAAGGACACGAAGAGCACGAAGACATAACGTCATAAGAGCAAGGAATAGGGGATTAGGCTTCCTCTCAAAAGAGGAATCCACGTAGCAGCGTTTCTCCGAAACGCGGATGATTCCCGCCTCCGAGAGATGCAAACTACATGTTTTGAGACAGATCCCAGAATAGAGCCGTCGATTAATCGGCTCTCATTCTTCTCGCATTGGTCATCGGGCCGGTACAAGCGAACCGACTACCACTTGCCGAATTGCTCGCCGCCCGTGCTCGATTGAATCCGCCTTCAGCGGACCACGGTGCTTGGGAAGTGCGAGCTCGCGTGGTGCTTCTTCGACTTCCGGCTCTGCGGCGTCGGCATTCTCAACAGCCGGTGCTTGAGCGGCCTTCAGCGAAAGACTCATGCGTTGCTTTTCGCCTTCGACCGACAGGACTTTAACTTCTAGTTCCTGACCTTCTTTGACGTGAGCCGAGACTCGCTGAACGCGATGATTCGCAAGTTCCGAGACATGGATCAGGCCTTCGACTCCGGTGGCCAGTCGAACGAATGCACCGAAGTCGGCAATGCGCGATACGACGCCGCGAACCAGTGAGCCGACCGGGAATCGTTCTTCGATATTGTTCCACGGATGATCTTGCAAAGAGCGATACGAGAGGCTGATCTTGCCGGACTGGTCGTCGACTTTGTCAACGCGGACTTTGATCTTCTGGCCTTCTTGAAGCACCTCGTTCGGATGCTTGACACGTTCCCAAGACAATTGGCTGATATGGAGCAATCCGTCGAGTCCGCCGATGTCGACGAACGCACCGAAGTCCATGATTTTGCGGACAGTGCCGTCAACCGTGCTGCCGATCTCGAGATCGTTCAATCTTTGTTGACGCTTCTCAGCCTTCTCGCGCTCGAGCACAGCGCGGCGCGACAGAATGAGATTGCCGCGAGCCGGATTGGCCTGAGTTACGACGCATAGAACCTTCTGATCGATGAACTCGGAGAAGTCTTCAATGCGATATTCTGCAACTTGGCCGGCAGGGATGAATCCGCGGACTTGTCCAACGACGCATTCGAGTCCGCCGGAATTCACCGCGGTGATCTTGGCTTCGACGATTTCGCCTTCTTTCAAATCATCCCAATCAGCGACGCTGATGGCACCGCCGGGAATCGTCAGTTCGTACAGTCCTTCTTGAGGCAAGTAACCGCGAACGACGACCTCTAGTTGGGAGCCGATTTCGGGCAGTGTTTCGAACTGCAGTACAGAGATCATCCCTTCGTTGGCTCCGCCGAGCGAAACGAAGACGTGTTCGCCGTGGACCTTGAGGACTTTACCTTGGATGCGTTGCCCCTCTTCGATCTCGCGTCCCACCTGCAACAGTTTGTCACCGATCAACATGCGATCCAGATCGGCACCTGCCATCGCCTTTTCCAATTCGCTTTCCAAGTCACCCGGCAGTTTGGCTCGGCGCGACGGGACTTCGATCTTCGGCTTCACCGGTTCGGGCGGCGGAACGAACTTGGGACGATCCGAGAATGGTCGCTTGCGACCTTTCTCTTTTTTCTCGCCTTCCGCCGCGGCAGGCGCTTCGGTGCCGGCTACGGTCGGCTGTTCGCTCGCGGCAGCAGTCGTGGATTCTGCCGGTTTCTCACTGCGAGGCGGTCGTTGTTCTCGATTGCCTCCGCGTTGCGGTTTGGCTTCTGATTCTTGAGATGCTCGCAGTTGTCGGATTCGATCCAAGCTAAGGGGACCTGATGCAGCCGCATTCGAAGCGGTCGGATCTGAATCCTGCGTTGATGCTTGTTGTACGGCGTCACTCTTGATGGGCTCGCCGCCCGCTGCCTCTTCCACTGGACCGCTAGTCATTTACCTGAAATCCTAACGCAAAACTCAGAGAACCGATGCCGACGCAGTGCGATCTGCCCGACGATTACGAACCACTGATCTTACCAGGAATTCGGCTGCTTCCAACGCCGGATCGCGGCTCGTGCGGATCGCTCCCGCTTCGCGGTAAGGCTAATGGCCATTGTGCCGACTTTGCCGGTATTTCGGCATAGTTCTTGAAGAAGGTGACGATCTGGGTGCGGTGCGTCCGCCGGGAAATTATGCCCGTCGTGAATGTAGCTCACCACCGGCGTTCCGCCTGGACTGCGATACACTTGCATCTGGTCGCCAAGCTTCCGATTTCGACCTGCACCCGTTGATGCGGACGATATCGATGATGGTTTGCTCTCGCCACAACCGAAATCCAGATTGTCGTTCTTGCCTGCGATATGCATGGCCGCTTCGGTTTCCAGCTCCTCCGGCGATCCATCCCACAGCCGCCGATGGCTTCCGGGCGTAACTGCTGCCAATCGATCAATGCGCTCCGCCCACAAAGATAGGTAAAGCCGCCACTGTTGGAGTGACTGTCGAAAAGACTTCGCTTCTCATCAATGGGGAGTTGTTCGCCGAGTTCTTTGAGCATCGTATCGAAGAACTTCAAATCACGGTCTTCCCTGCTCACCGGCTCCATGTTGCCAGCCCGGCTTGCCGTCCGGATCGGTGAGCTGACTGGTGTATTCAACTTTTGCGGATAAACGCAAATCGCTTCGGGCCATTCCGTATGGATGCCGAAAGTGGCCACAGCATGACGAGGTTCCTTCCGTGGCCGTGGAATACGAAGACTAGCGGTAGCTTCTTTTGTGGAGTCCGTGCCGCCGCTCCTTTCGGAATGTAGACGATCGTTCTCGCAAGGCGACATGCCGTCCACTTTCCATGCTCAAGCCCAATCCTTCGGCTCGCAAAGCCGCGGCTAATGAACCGACCACCAGAGTGCTCCGCAAAGTAATAGGGCAACGCGCATGTCCGAGACCTTTGCATGGTAATGAGGAACGTCAATTCCGCGTGCGATCAGGATGCAGTAACTTCGTTTGCGTCGATCTCCAATCAATGCTAACAACTTCTTCTGCGGCGTCGAAAACTTTTCAATGCCTTCAGCCATCAACACGCTATGCAGATCAACGGAATCAATCGTCTGGTCCAGTTCGGGCGCAAACTTCAGCAGGCGGCAATTGATCTACTGTCGCGTAAATGTCTGACCGCTCTTCGCCACCGCATCGTTCGTCTCAGGTGGATTCGTTTGAATATCGCCACGGGCTGGCGCCGCTGCGACGTATTTCCAAGGTGCGTCCTTCGGGTCCTTTGTTCCTGTACTGGCGAAGATAATCTCTTGCTGAAGGCGAGTCGGATGCGCTACCCAGAACTTATTGTTGTCCTGCCATATCCGCTTGGCATTCAGAATACCGAGTTGTCCTTGTGCGGCAGGCGACAGTTGCGGAGCTCGCTGTTTGCTGTACTGATCCACTCGCGAAACAAAGATGCTGTATACGCTCTTGAAGTGATCGAGCGTCGAGCGCTGCTGCGCTCCTCGCCAGACACTTGCTCGCGCTGCATGGTATTGATCCATCGTAAAGATCAACGTCACGTTCAATGTGATGCCCGCAGCACATAGCGGTTCGAGTGCATCGATGCCTGCCGGAGTTGCCGGGACTTTGATCATGCGATTCTTGTGACCGGCCGACCAGAACTTACCGAGCTCAACGTAGCGTTCGACTCGCTCGGCATGAGGCAGATCGAGGTCCGCATCTTCAATTAGCGGATCGAGTTCGAAACTGACCCATCCGGCGCCGCCGGTTGTCGCTTCCCAAATCGGTAGAAAGGCCTCTTAAGCGCGAACGACTTCATCGGTGAGCTCCAAGCGATGGCTGCATCGTCCAGGATCCGATGAGGCCGAGCGCGCAATTCAGAATCGTAGAGCCCTAACTTCGCAGCATAGGGTTTATTATACTACCGGCTACGATGAATCGTTGAATTCGGGTGGGGGTGTGAGAGTGATCAATCGCATGCATCGTATAGATTCGCCGAGCCAAGCACGATTCGGAAGTGGTGATCTGGAGGTTGCTTTGCTCGACCTCGATGAAGCACTCCGCAATCTCGGAGGAGATGAGGACTTGCTGTGCGAAATTGCTAAGGTCTTCGTCGACGATGTCCCGGCGTTAGCCCGTGACCTGGAAATCGCGTTTGATCAATCCGACTATCGCTCCGCCCGCTTGATTGCTCATAGTTTGAAAGGGCTATGTGCAACGTTCGGCGCCGAACCGGCTCGTAGTCGAGCCCAGACGCTGGAGCACTTGTTCGCTGACGGCGTGGGCTCCACTGTGTCCGCTGCTGATATCCACTCATTGGCAACTGCATTGGACGATACGATCCATCTGCTGCGATCGCGAGTGATCCCCGACTGCTGAGTGTGACAGGGGCAATCGCGTTCGTATGATTCTATGGGCCGGCAGCAAGGGTGAACGGATGGTATCCCGACTGCGCACGGTGCTCAGCGACTTTGTGGCTGATGACTGCCCGACCCTGGCGGCCGCTCTGGCGTACTACACCGTGTTCGCACTACCGCCATTGCTCTTCTTGCTCATCACACTGCTGACCGTATCCCTATCCCTTTTTTCAGAGAGCGATGCAGCGGAGCAGCAGGCTCGTAAATTGGTCGAGATGCATTCCGCTTCAATGCTGGGCAATGCAGATATCCAAAAAGAGGTCGGTCAAATTCTTTCGGCCAATGAATCGGAATCGAGAAGCTGGTGGAAGTCCGTGGTCGGGTTTGTCGGCGTCCTCGTCGGCGCGTCGGGTGTTCTGTCGGCCATGCAGAACGCGTTCAATCGCGTCTGGCAAGTAACGCCTGCGGCGGATGGACGAGCAGCGGTTCGGTTTCTGATCAAGCGTGTCATTTCGCTTGCCATGATCCTCGGATTGGGATTCATCTTGCTCGTCTCGTTCGTGGTGAACACCATCATCTCGTTTGTCGTCGATTTCATCGGAAGTCGGTTTTCCGAAGTCGAGACCCTGGTCGCTCCGATGAACTTTTTCGCCTCGCTACTCATCATCGCCTGCATGCTGGCCGCCATGTATCGATACCTGCCGGACGCTCGAGTCACCTGGCGCGACGCGTCCGTCGGTGCCTTATTTGCTTCGTTGCTTTTTGCCGTCGGTCGAGCGCTGCTGCAACTGTACTTTGAGCTAGCCAACCCCGCAGCGCAACTCGGCAGCGCCGCCGCCTCGCTTGCCGCCATATTCATCTGGGTGTATTACACCTCGATGATCGTTCTATTCGGAGCGGAGATTTCCAAAACCTGCGCAGTTTCCAACGGCAACGGAATGCCGCCCGAACCGGGCGCTGTTCATACCCACACAGTAACGGAACCGTCCGTCTGAATCGCTGCGCGAAGCGACGGATCTTGCAAGTGGAACGGCGCGAGCCGTCCGGTTCTTTCCGACCGATCGCGCGCCACCGGACGGCTCGCGCCGTTTCGCTTTGGTTCACTCTACAGGCACTTACGCTTCGGAGCGCTAGGATCGGTTTGCGTCTGTCTCCGTGATTTCACGGCCCTCGCGACGAAAGGTTCGGTTGCACGCGTTGCAACGCAACGACTCTTCCTGCACCGCGTCGTCTTGGAACATGCAGATCACCAAACCGCAGCGACACACGGCGCCGATCGATCGCACCGGACTGCCGATGGCGAGATGAAAATCGGGAACACTCTTGGTGACGACTGATCCCATTCCGATCATCGCCCATGTGCCGATGGTCAGATTGCTGCCGATGATCGAGCCCGCGCCGACCGTGGCTCCGCAGCGCACCAGTGTCTTCTCTGTGGCATCATCCGGATCGCTCGACCGTAGGCGGCTAAGGTCGGCTTCGGCAGCACGCGGAAATCGATCGTTCGTGAATATCGTCCCCGCGGAGATCATCACGCCGTCTTCGATCGTTACGGCCGTGCAGATGTAGACGTTTGAGTTGATTTTGCAAAGGTTTCCAATCACTACGTCATAAGCGATGGTTGTCTTGCCACCGATGATGCAGTCGCGACCGATCTTGGTTCCATGACGAATATGTGCATGATCCCAAATCGAAGTCCCATCGCCGATCGTCACATCGCGTTCGATATCGGCCGTCGGATGAATGCGAACTGCCATGGTGATATGAGTCGACAAAAGTAGGCGAGCTAGACGCGAGTTCGCAGCGGTTCGGCAGCGGGCTCAACGGCATGTGACAAACGGACGAAGTCATCACTGCGCATGGATCGGTACGCGGCTTCGATGGAATCCACAGATGCCAGTCCATCATCGGACGTGATCAGCAGCGTTTCATCGCTCGTTACCGCGTGACAGAAATTAGTGAGCTGATCGGAGAAGGCTTGGACTTTGTCATAGCCTTTGCCGAACACGATCCAGTCCAAGTCGGAATTGCGCTTGTACTTCGATTCCTTCCAACCAACCAGCGCGGTGCCGAGCGTACCGTAAATGCTGATGTACCAGGGAGTCTGCTTATTGATGCTCCAGGAGAGATCGACGGCGGCGAGTGTTCCGCCTGCGGTCCTGGCATAAACTCGCACTGTGTCTTCGACATCAATCGGTTGCGCGCGAGCTCCTTCAATCGTCTGGACGGACTCCAGTGGTCCGAGCAGATATCGAATGATGTCGATCGAATGCGTACCGTTATCGATCAGCACACCGCCGCCGCTCAGTTCTGCGCGGCTGTTCCAACGGCTGCTCATGTCAACGTAGCCGGCGAACGTGTTTTCAAAGAGGACAATTTTGCCGAGCACTCCGGATGTGATCAACTGCTTGGCATAGATCACATCGGTCACGTAACGAAACTTGGAAGCCATCGTCAGCAGAGTGCGATTCTTGGCCGCCGCTTCGACCATGGCTTGAGCACCATGTCTGCTGACTGCGAAGGGTTTTTCGCAAAGCACATGGATGCCGCGCGCAGCCAGTTTGGTGCAGATCTCCGGATGCGTGGTCGGAGGCGTGCAGACAATTGCGGCATCGATGGAATCATCCTGCGGAAGTTCATCGACGGTCCGATAGGCTCGGCAATGATTCGCTTGAGCCACGGCGTCGGCTGCTTCCATGCGCACGTCGACTGCTGCTGCCAGTTCCGCTACTTCGGAACGAGCGAATGCTTGCAAGTGAGTCTGCGCGATGGCTCCGACTCCGACTAATGCGAAACGCAGTTTGCCCGATTGACGCTTCATGACGCTCTCGATCCCGATTAGAACTGAATGGAACTACTCGCCGCGCAGCGTGGCAACGGATTGGCGAATCACCGTGGCAACATATTCGACATGCTTGGATTCGTAACGCTCGCTCCAAGGGAGGACCAGGATGCGAGACAATGCCTCGAACGTGCCGGGGAAACGTTCCGGTGAGTAGTCGACGGCTTCTGCATCCGCCAAATTGAACGGGAAGCGACTGTTGCCGAACGTGCGTTGATCCCGGAAGACTTGGCACTGGAAAGCAGGCTTCTGAATGTAGCGCGGAGCGCTGAAGACACCTTGCTCTTTGAGCAGTTTGGCGAGAGCGACGGTGCCGCCCGGGATCAATTCCGGATCGACGTCGACGCAATACTTCCAGTATGTGTGTTTGTTGCCGGCATGGACCGTCGGAATGGTGATGCCGGGCAAGTCAGCCAGTAGTTCGTCCATCTGTGCAGCGCGTTCGATGCGAGCTGCGACGCTGAAATCCAATTGATCCATCTGAGCCAGCGCGACGGCGCCGGTCAGTTCATTCATACGATAGTTAGGAGCCAGGAAGTAGTGATCCGGTTGCGGATCGCCGTAACCCCATGCTTTGTTGATGAATAGGAACATGCGACGCGCCAGAGCTGCGTCGTCGGTGACAACCACACCTCCTTCACCGGTCGTGATGTGTTTGCCCTGCTGAAGGCTGAAGCAACCGATCGTGCCCAGGGAACCGACGAGTCGTCCTTGGTATTCCGAGAGGAAGGCTTGAGCGCAGTCTTCGATGACCGGCAAGTTATGCTTCTGAGCCAAAGCGAGAATCGCATTCATCTCGCAGGGGTTGCCGAACAAATGCGTGACCATTACCGCTCGCGTGCGCGGCGAAATACAGCGCTCGATAGCTTCTGCGGTAACGTTGTAGGTACGAGAATCGACATCGCAGAAACGTGGGACGCCGCCTTGGTACAGGATCGCGGAGAGCGCGCCCATGTCGGTGATCGACGTCGTGATGATCTCATCGCCCGGTTCCGGATTGATGGCGGCTACAGCGGTGTGCAACGCTGCGGAACCGGAAGAGCAAGCATGGCCGAGAGCACAATCCATGCGCTTGGCAAATTGCTGCTCGAAGGATCTGGTGAACTCGCCTTTAGTGCTGGTCAGCGTTCCGCTAAGGATCGCCTTGGTCACGGCCGCGACTTCCTCAGCCCCCAACGTGCGGCCGGAAGCATCTTGGTCGGAAGGAAGCGGCAGCACATCGGCTCGGATCAAATCTGCAGTGCTCATCACGTTGCTCTTTCAAGGTTGTCAGGCGTTAAAGTTGTGCGGTGTCGAACTTGTACTGTTTCAAATTTGTACTGTGTCGGAATCATACGCAGTTCATAGCGGTGAAGGATTCGCCCGCTCACGCTTGCGTTGTTTTGATTGTTGAGACCAAAGGATACGGTTCATCAAGCGCGCGTGCCCGAGGATCACTGGCAGCGTTTTCATCTTGGAGTAACCGACCCGTCGGCTCGTCAGCACCGTCGGACATTCTAGGACTCTACCGTTCCGACTGGCCGCCCATAACATTTCGGCCACTCCTACAAAACCGCTCTCTGTACCTGGCATGTGTTCTACGACCGATTTGCGATACGCGCGGAAACACGCCGTGTAAGTGTGTAGCGATTCACCGATAAGCACACGGTAGATACGGGAAGCTGTTTGCGACAGAGCCAATCGCCAGCCGGGAATGCCGTGGACTTTTCCTTGCGGGTGATAGGGCGAAGCAGTGACCATAACCGCGTCTTGTCCTAATCGCAGTGTATCGACTAAGTCACCGATCTGCATCGGATCATAGGTGCAGTCAGCATCCATCGAGACCACGAACTCATGGTGACTGCGACGGATACCCGTGCGAATGGCGGCTGCGATGCCGCGATTGTTTGAATGTTGAACAAGCACGCAGTCGGTTCGGTCGCCAAAGATGCGCTGGAGATCATCCCACGTTTCGTCCGAGCTGCCGTCGTCGACGAATACGAACTCGAAATCAAATCGGTCGCGATGCGCAGCGGATGTAGCGGCGAGCCGCTCAGAAAGTTGCTCGAGCGCTCCCGCTTCGTTGAAACACGGCACGACGACTGAAACGCTGACCGGCGTTTGCGAAGTTGTCAGATTGTCGTCGATAGACTCAGGTGACATGCACAATTCGGTCGTGTGACCATATGTTCAGAAGAGAACCGGCGATTGCTCCGAGCGTTCGCTGACCCGATCGGCACTATCGCTTAGCGCTCGGCTCGGATGATTTCAGAATACTTGTCAGGCACACCTCGTCAATAAAACGCGGAGCGCTCGGGAGTTGTGTTGTCGGATGCGGCAGATTTGTCGCACATAATACCGTCGCATCCATCACAACCCGCACTGCTTCACTATTCTCATGCTCGGCGAGCATTAAAACGCCGGCAGTGGCGAAAGAATGGCCGGCAGTTCAGTCGTAGGCTCGGAATGGACTCCGCGGTGATCGGCTTCTGAACAAAAGAACGCCGCAAATGTCCGCGGGTGTTGTGATCGCCGCCGTTCGGAAAATAACTTACTACGTTAGAATAGTCCGATAGTACCGAACGTAGCGATCAAACGAGCGAGGTGCGTTTGGCACGGGCCGTGCAATTCGGTCGCTAGCGATTTACAAACCACCTTCGTAACCCGACGCGTGAGCGAGGGATCTAGGTCTCTTCTTCACGGAATGATTGACTACATTCAAGCGGAATGGCGCAGCCGTCCGGTGACGCATCGTTGATCGTAAAGAACCGGACGGCTTGCGCCGTTCCGCTTAAATAAGACGAACACGTCGTGTTTTCAAAGAGCACGATCGCTCGGGCGAAACAATCTCTTACGACATGCAACTAATCGAGGAAGCTCAGAACATGGAATTGAATCGACGCAAACTTTGCTTGTCCTTCGGTGCGACGGCTGCTCTGGCAACGTTGCCGATGACTTCGTTGTTCGCTGCTTTCGCCGATGAAAAAGAGACCTCTGAGGAGGTCAAGGCTTTGGTTGCCAAGGGACTCGAATATCTGCGAGTTCAAGCGCAAGCTGCCGACGGTTCATTTAGTTCGGCAACCGGTGTCGGTCCGACCGGATTGGTCCTGGCTGCAATTCTCTCCAGCGGCGTCAGCACTGAAGACCCGATGGCAGCCAAGGCGCTGAAGTATTTGCTGAGCCACGTGCATGACGACGGCGGAATCTACGCTGAAGGTTCGCGGCATCAGAACTACGATACCTGCATCGCCATCGTAGCTCTGAATAAAGCCAACAAAGACGGCAAATACGCGGCTCAACTCAAAGCCGCTGAAGCCTTTGTCAAAAAGCTGCAATGGGACGGCGGCGAAGGCAAAGATGGGGCTGACGGCTTCTTCGGCGGAGCCGGCTACGGCTCAAAGGCTCGGCCCGATTTGTCCAACACCAGCTTCCTCGTCGATGCGTTGCATGACCTGGGTCGTGGATCAGACGATGAAGCAATTCAACGAGCGCTGGTTTTCATCTCACGCTGTCAGAACTTGGAGTCGCCGGCCAATACGACTCCGCCGGCTGCCAAAGTCAACGACGGCGGTTTTTATTACACGATCGCCAACGGCGGCGAGAGCATGGCGGGAACCGATGCGAACGGCGGCTTGCGAAGCTATGGATCGATGACCTATGCGGGATTGAAGAGCATGATCTTCGCAGGTGTCACGAAGGATGATCAGCGAGTCAAAGCTGCGGTCAGCTTTTTGAAGAAGAACTACTCGATCGACTCGAATCCCGGGATGGGGCAAAGCGGCTTGTTTTACTACTACCACACGATGGCCAAAGCGCTGACGGCGCTCGGCGTTGACGAGTTTAACGATGATGCGGGTGGAACGCATGATTGGAAAAGCGGAGATCCTCGGCAAGTTGAAAGCTGCTCAGCAGCCAAACGGCAGTTGGGTCAACTCCGACGCTCTGCTGGATGAAGGCGACCCGAATCTCGTGACCGCTTACGCACTGCTGACCTTATCGTATCTAAAGTAATCGACGACCCGAGTTATCGTTACAACCGGAAGAGTATGCTGCAACCTTTGTATGTGCCTTGCTCCTACTCCTACTCCTACCCTACTCCTACCCTACTCCTACTGTACTCGTACTCGTACTCACTCGTACTGTACCTCGTACTCGTACTCGTACTCGAAATTCCGCCGCATAGACGGCGAAATGGTTGTTTGTCGTGACAAGCGTATGTCAATGTCGCTTGATTCACTTCGTCAATCGAGATGATCGAGTACGAGTACCGCTAACGCTGAGTACGAGTACCGCTAACGCTGAGTACGAGTACGAAAGACGTCGAGTACGACAATCTCAAATCTCAAATTTCAAATCTCAGATTGCAGATTGCAGATTGCAGATTGCAGATTGCAGATTGCCACGCCCGTTCTTCTCGCACCCTCGCAGCGTTCAGACGCCGCATCGGCTTTCCTGGGGTCTGTCTTTTTGACCCTCGGCTGGCGGCTTCTCCTGCAGTCCCTTTGCCTGATAAGGTGTGGGTTGTTACATCTCTGACGAGAGGGGACAGGGGCATTTCGCGGCTTCTTCGATTTTTACTAAAGTCGAGTATTGAGAGTGAAGTCTCGATGGTTATGGTGAACGTGTCAAGCGCCATGAAGAGCACGTCGCCGGGATGTCTAAAGGAGATTCTCAGTGTTGCTCGACCGCGTTACGACTGAGAGCAGGAGGCTCTACGGCGGTCGACCGTGCATGTCGATCGGCTGTGAGAGTCTGCGGCTGACAGCACGTTTGAGCCGCCCTGTCCAGGATGTTGGTATTCAGGAACCGAAATGAGCAAGATACCCTTTCCTGCCGCTGAAGAAGAAATCGACATGCTGCTTCGGAACGCACGGTTGCGAGACGAGCTGGAGCCGTATGTCGATGAAGCCCTCGAGATCGTTCAATCGCAATCGATGAGCCTGGCTGAAGAGAATGAATTTCTCGAATCGATGCTGGCGTGGGAACGGGCACCCGCGCTGCCGATCAGTCGCTGGTTCGACCCGCCGCTCAGCCTGCCTCGCCCGGAAACACTGGACGATGACGTGCTCAGCGATCTGCTCTACGACACCATCGATCGCTTGTTTTCAAAGCGGATCGCGCTTCAACAAACGGAACATCTTTCGAACCGACAGCTTTACACGTTGATCTTCCGAGACATTCTCCCTTCTTGGGAAAAGAAGGTCGATCTGCCGGGGAATCGATTGTCCTGGCGCTGTGTCGATGAGTCCGAGACGGAAATTTGGTTGACGTACTATGCAACGGAGACCGAGCGACTGCAGTGGCTGGAAACAAACGAAGGTCCGCTGCCGGAAGCGAAATCGCTGCCGTTCCCTCGCAACCTTCCTTCGTGGAACGACGAATAAACGGGACGACTGATGGCCGGTGTGACTGTCGCGTCCGTTGCGACGCTGCTTGAATCCTGGATCCCGCTCGACTTGAGCGAATCATGGGACAACACCGGCTTGTTGCTCGGAGATCGACGTGGCTCGGTCGCAAGCGTAATGACTTGCCTCACCTTGACCGCAACCACGGTCAGTGAGGCGATTGAGAAGCGAGCGGATCTGGTCATCTCGCATCATCCTCTTCCGTTTAAGCCGCTTGCAAAGATCACAACGGATACGCAAACCGGAGATCTTCTCTGGCAACTGGCTCGTGCAGGAGTCAGCGTCTACTCTCCTCACACGGCTTGGGACTCCTCCCGCGACGGCATCAACGAACAGCTCGCGTTGAAGTTGCAATTGGAAGACGTTCAGCCGTTGATCCCCGCGGTGCCGAAAGGGGCAACCTCTTCGTCTGTACCAGAAGCACCGCGCGGCGCAGGTCGCATGGGGCGATTGGCGAGTCCGATTGACATCCATGAGTTGGCGCGTCGCACTTCGTCAGTGGTTCCTTATTGCAGGCCGCGCGGGGTTCCGGCTGCCAGGCCGATTCGGAAGATCGCTATCGGTTGCGGCAGCGGCGGCAGTTTCTTGTCCGCCGCTGTTGCCAAGGGATGCGATGCATTGCTGACCGGTGAAGCGACTTTCCACGATTGCTTAGCTGCGGAATATGCGGGGACCGGACTATTGATGATCGGACACTTCGCCAGCGAACGATTTGCGATGGAGGTTCTCGCCGATCGACTGCACGCTGCTCTTCCTGACTTGACGATCTGGGCGGCAGCGAAAGAAGCGGATCCGGTCGTTACTCTCTAGTCCGTTTCCACCTCGCGTTCGGTTCAATCGTTACCGGATGAACGGGACGCAGAGTCTTCGTGCGAGTGAACGTTTCGCCGATTGATACGCCGCGCCTTCATCGCTGTCTTTCCGGTTGCGAAACGCTGCTTTCGATCGAAGTGCAGTGCTCCGGCGTTCGATGCTTGCGGAGCGCCGACGAAAGATGGCGACCGAGCACCGCTCCAACACTCTGCTCGCCCGCGAACAACATTCCTTCGTCACGCGATTCCGGCTCGCGTGCAACCTGCATTCATCGGAAGCGAGCCGTTCCGATCTTTCCGTGGAGAATCTTATGAATAGAACCAGTCTTCGGCTGACCGCCGTCTGCCTGTGCGCCATGGTAATGGCCGCAGTGGAATGCCGCGCACAAGACGACGCAGCCCAAACGAAAACCGCTCTGCCGCTGACGACGATGACGAACCTGAGTGAATATCAGGCTCGCGTTCCCGCTCCTCTCACCATTTCGCAGCAGCGAGCCCGTTACGCTGCTGACATGCGCATGGTGCGAATCGAGCAGAACAAGAACATCGGTTTCGAACCGCTTCGTCCGTATCAGACTGCGCCGCTGAGCAACAACGAATGGAATCACTACTATTACCAACCGGTACGTTATCGTCCGGTCTGGGGCGTGTGGAACTACGGATCTCGTATCTGGTAGTTCTTGCGAACTGAGCGAGCTCAAGCGCAGCCGATCGAAGCGAGACTTCCGGATCGAAAAGCGGCCCGACTTTTCATTCGGAAGTTCAGACTGTCAGCCGAACGATGCCGCCCGACATTAGTTCTGCTGACGCGACGGTTGCACGACGGACTCCAATCATGCCGGAATCGCCCACCGGCATGGAACCGACCGTCGAGCCGCTCCTTGACAAACGCTTGAGCGCAACCTAATTTCAGAAGATTGTTTGATCCGATTGAAAGCCTGTTTCCGGCTGTAAATTCCATGACCTACCGTCTGCTGCCCATTATTCGTCGAATTTCGATTACCACGAACTGGACAGGGGCGGCCTGACCCGAGCAAGCACTCAAGCCGATTTCAAAACCCCTGGAGCTAAAAACTTCGGGGGTTTTTTGTTTCCCGGACCGCAAACAATCGACCGCACCTTTTAAGCGACCCTTAGCAGGACCCAAGTCCATGACTCGCTCCGTCAAAATCTATGACACGACCCTTCGCGACGGTTCTCAAGGCGAAGGCATCAGCTTTTCGTTGCAGGACAAGCTGATCATTGCTCAGCGCTTGGCGGAGTTCGGCATCGATTTCATTGAAGGAGGGTATCCGCTTTCGAATGAAAAGGATGTGGCTTTCTTCGAACGCGTCCGCACTCTCGATCTCGGCAAGTCCGAGGTCTGCGCGTTCGGGATGACGCGACGACGCGGGATGAAGGCCGCTGACGATCCCGGACTGCATGCGCTGCTGGCTGCCAAGACACCGGTGTGCACCATCGTAGGCAAGAGCTGGGACTATCACGCCACCGAAATCCTCGGCGTTTCGCTCGAAGAGAATCTCGCCATGATCGGCGAGACCGTCGAGTACCTTTCGCAGTACTGCAAGATCGTCTACGACGCCGAGCACTTCTTTGACGGTTACAAAGCGAATCGCGAGTACGCGCTGAACGCGATTCGCACCGCTGCGCTCGCCGGTGCCAAGTGGTTGGTACTATGCGATACCAACGGCGGATCGCTACCGGAAGAAGTAACTCATATCGTGGCGGATGCCAAACAGTTCGTTTCCGATCTCGCGGGGGTGCAGTTCGGAATTCATTGCCATAACGACGGTGATCTCGCAACGGCAAATTCGCTGGCTGCAGTCGATGCCGGATGCGATCAAGTACAAGGGACGATCAACGGTATCGGCGAGCGCTGTGGGAACTCCGATCTGATCGCTGCCGTGGCCAACCTCAGCCTAAAGAAGAAAGGCTACGAAGTCCTCGGCGGTCGCTCCCTCGATCATCTCACCGAACTCTCCCGATTCGTCTATGAAACCGCGAACCTGCAATTACGCAACAATCAACCGTTCGTCGGGCAAAGCGCATTCGCGCACAAAGGGGGCATGCACGTACATGCCGTCAACAAAGCGGCTCACACGTACGAACACCTCGACCCGTCACTAGTCGGTAACGAACGTCGCATATTGGTCAGTGAACTCTCCGGCCGCTCGAACATTGCAGCGCTGACCAGCAAGTTGAACATTCAGTCCGATCGCGGCCTGATGGAAAATATCTTGGCGGAAGTCGTACGCGAAGAGAACCGCGGTTATCAGTATGAAACGGCGAACGCATCGTTTGATCTATTGGTCAAGCGATGTGCAGGCCAGTTCACGCCTCACTTTGAAACGATCAAATATCGGATCGTGGCCGGCAATCGCAGCATCGAGCATGGTCACTCTTTCGCCGAAGCCATTATCAAACTGCGCGTCGGTGAGACGGAGAAGTTTGAAGCCGCCGAAGGTCACGGTCCCGTGAACGCGCTCGATGCGGCATTGCGTAAGTGCTTGCAGTCAGCCTTCCCGACGTTGGCAGAAATGCACTTGGTCGATTACAAAGTTCGCGTCGTGAACGGCGAAGCCGGCACTGCGGCTCGTATCCGAGTCAACATCGAGAGTGCCGATCAACGCAGCTCGTGGGGTACTATCGGAGTCAGCGAAAACATCATCGAAGCCAGTTGGTTGGCTCTGGTCGATGCCGTCGAATACAAGCTGATGATGGACGAAGGCCAATCCTAGCAGCGCTCCTGTGTCTCGAAAGTGGAACGGCGCAAGCCGTCCGGTTCTTCAAACTCGATTGTGCTGCACCGGACGGCTCGGGGCGTGATGATTTAATCAGTTTCGACTGATTGAGGTACGAATCACAACCCGACGCGTAAGTTTTTAAGTAGCGCTTTTCGAAAAAAACTGAACCAAGGCTTTCGCATTTCCTAAATACTCGTACTCAGCCGCAGGCGGTACTCGTAATCGTACTCGATCATGACGCATCGAGTACGAGTACCATTTCATTGAGTACGAGTACGAGAAACCATTCAAAATCGCGATTTCTAAACGCGTAAGCGAGGGGCCTCACGCGTGCGGCTAACTCTGCGCAGTGAGCCGCATTCTTATAGCGACGCGAAGAGTTTCAACACGAAGGACACGAAGGACACGAAGGACACGAAGAGCACGACGGGAAGAAACAGAGAACGTACAGTATGTGGTCAGGTTGAAACTAGGCTTTGTCTCAAAAGGTGAAACCACGTAGCAGCGTTTCTCCGAAACGCTGATGATTCTGCGCCTCCGAGAGACGCAGCCATATGTTTTGAGACAAAGCCTAGATTCAGCCTTGCGAACATTGCGTTGCCATTTCACGTGGCGAAGGATGCAAAGAAACGGATTTCATCAAACGACAGTACGGGCTAGGCGTAGAGATGTCGTCCGTTCCAATGACTTAGTGGTGGGCATTTTGAAAGCGGTACGGCGCAGGCGGTCTGTTGAATTACTGCACAGCCCGCGTTGTTAGCCAACCAGTGTTGTATTTCGGAGTGAATTTGTGCGGGAGGGACAGCGTCCGGTGGCATCAGGCGACATTTGTCGCTGAGACAGACTGTGCGCAGTCTCCGTACCCTTTCGGCTTAGCCTTGAATTTGGAAGCGTAGGTTTGGATTGAGATGCATCATCCTTATCAGCTTCTTTACATTGTACGCTGTCGACGCCCATCTCCACTCTTGCCGCACTCCTTCGAGTCCTCGGAGCAAGAAGCCGCCGCAAGCCGAAGAATGCTTTAATGACTGCGAACGGTGTCTCACCGATATGGGTTCTGACTTTGTATTTCTCTTGCTTCCGCCGTTCTCATTCGCTCTCGGTGACGACGTCGAGAGCCGGCTCATGTTCGTCATGCATGATTTCTCGGCCCTGTTTCGATTCCGGTTTCCGGCGACATTATCTCAGCCAACGGGCATCCGCTGCATTCCTGACATGTATAGATGTATCGCGTGACAGGCTGGCCGCCGCGATACGCTGTATGCTCGGTCGTTCGATGGGGAAGCGGCTTACCGGCCGGGCAGTAATAGCGGTCGGTCTGTTCGTCATGATGAAGGCTGATTTATCGAACCGCTTCGTTTGAGGATTGATCGGCAACTGACCAATGCTCTCTGCAGGAACCGGTAGGGCTGTCAGCTCGAATCGCCGGATTGTTCTCGGTTTCGACTTCAGCCGTCGGCCCGATCAGGCCTATGCCCGCTTCCTCGGCTCCGCTCAAGTTGCTGCCGGTCGTATACGCCGTGTCGGCCATAATGCTTTCGATCTCTACCTTGAAATCCGCTCTTCAACGGCATCAACGATCGTCAGCAGCTGATCATGCTCGACGTTGCCGATCACCACATCGCAGTGAACCACGAAGCCGTTTTCCGTTTCAGCTGTGGACATCGGCGTGTGTTCGGGCGCGTAACCCCCTTCCTTGTTCGGCAATATCCGGCTGTCTGTATCCGTTTTCGGAAGTGAGCCGGCCCTTTGCTTCCGTTGTGCCGCCGAGTCTCGTCCATCTGCTCGGCTGTTTCAAGGGAGCTTCGCCAGCAACTCGCGGCGTGTCTTCAAATCGGCAATCGATTTCGGCAATCGATCATAGGACTCTTCCCCACATGTCCGCTTCGAGCGTGTCGGTAACTTCCAAACTCTCCAACGCTTCAGCTATCTGATCATCCAGTTTACGCCCGAGCTAAGCGATCGGTGGTCCATGTCTTGTATCGATTGGCATCTGCCAAGACTCGCGTGCCGTCAATGCACAGCGATGAGAGCTTGGCTACGCCCAGATCAATCGCTCGGCGAATTACTTGATTGAATATGTCGCGAAGCTGATCCGCGTGCTTGCGGCGAAACTCGCTGAGAGTCGTGTGATCGATCTCTCGGCCGCTTGAGAGCCACATGAAGTCGATCGCGTGTCGCAGTTCATATTCGATCTGCCGAAGCCGGATCGAATGCGACGAATCATCGCGAATAGAAGAACCTTGCAGAGTACCGACGGCACCGGCGGTTGACCGCAACGGCCGTGATAAGCCGATTCGTACTCTTTTCCAGTCGAGAAGATCAACCAGTTCGTCAAGCAGTCGAACAGGATGATCGTCCGGAATCATGTCGTCCAAACGACCTGAACAGCACCATTTGCTCGCGCGGCATCGGTGCGTCCTGCCAATACACGGCCTTCGGCTTCCTGCGACTCACAGTTCTACTCTCATTGTGATTCCGGCGACAAACCGACCAATATAGTGCCGCGATCAGTTCTGGAATCCACCCCAACTCTGTGGATGCAATTCAACAGACCGCAGGCCGTCCGGTCGATCACCATCGATTTTGAAGAACCGGACGGCTTGCGCCGTTCCGCTTGAATTAAATCAACAGGCCCGTGCGCGAGGGATCTTGGTCCCTTGGGCACGTGTCAGACTGTAGACTTCGTTCGGAATTCGGAATCGGCCGGCGACTTTATTTCGTTTCCGTTCGGTCCAGGGCCAGCAGCGCGATCAGCTCTTCTCTTCGTTGTTGTTCTTGAGCCGCCAAGTAACCTCCGGCTGCTTGCAGGACGCCCAACTGCGTCGAGTCAGAGTTGTCCGAAGTGATACCGCTGGACTCCCCTTCGCCTTCACTGCTTCCTCCGCTGTTGAGGAAGTTGATGATCAGCAGGGCATCGATCGGCGAGATGACATTGTCTTTGTTCGTGTCGAGGTAGCCTTGAGTCGGCGGCGAGCCGGCTGTTACGTTCGGGTTGTTGAAGCCGTTGATGTAGTTGATTACATACAGAGCATCGATTGCCGAGACATGGTTGTCGCCGGTGACGTCGAGCGGCTTGTTGGTGTTGTGCCACGGGTGCGATTGAGTGACGGTTATGTCGAAGAAATCGGAAGCGGCTTTATTTCCGCTGTCGATCGCCTGCACTCGCAGCGACACGGTTCCGACATCTTGATCGGAAGCTGTTCCCGACAGTGTTCGCGTGCTTGTGTTGTAGGACAACCAACTCGGGAGCGGGAAGCCGTCCACGTCCGTCACGGCGAACCGCAGCGTATCGCCTGCATCTTCATCTGCAAAAGAAGATGAGGGAATGACGAACTGGAACAAGACACCGGCGTCGGCTCGTTGGTCGGCGATCGGAGTCACCAGCTTCGGAGCATCGTTCTGATTCAGGGCCGTCACAATAAACGTGGCTCGGGCCTGCAAGCCGCCGTGGTCGGTCACGGACAGGACCACGGTGTTCGACGATTGGACTTCGAAATTGATGTCGGCTCCGTCGGCCACAACTAGTTTTTTGCCCGACGCATCAATCTTGAACCAGGGAGCAGTCTGGCTCTCGATCGAATATACGAGTGTTTCGTTGTTGTCCGGATCCAAGGCATTCAACGTGATAACGGTCGTATCCGCCGCACTGTTCTCCAGTACCGTTGCAGACCCGCCGGTAAATTGCGGTGCTTCGTTGACGTCTTGGACTGCGATGGTGATGTTCTTGGTTGTGGTCGCTGTCGGATTACCGTTATCCACTACAGAAACGGAGAAGTTGAGCGTCGATCTCGATTCGTAGTTGAGTTGCGAGCCCGGAGCAAGAGTTAACGCGCCGGTGTTCTGATTGATGTTGAATAGCGAGGAATCTGCACCGTTCACGAGGTTGTACTTCAGCGTCTGCCCGGGATCTTCGTCTGTGGCACTGATGGTTCCGACGGTTCCACCCGCGGCGATGTCCTCGAGGACCGCGAAGGACGATGAATTGATCTTGGGTGGATCATTGTTATCGACGATGGTGATCGTAAGCACCGCCGAATCGGTGTACTTCGGAGTACCCGAATCGGAGACTTCGACGTTCAGCGTGTAAACGGACGAAGTTTCGAAGTTGAGACTGCCCGCGGTGGGCACGGTGATGTTGCCCGTGTTGGAGTTCACTGCGAAGAGTCCGGCACCCGTGCCGCCCGTCACTTGGAAAGTCAACGACTGACCCGCATCCGGATCGGTCGCGAAAATCTTGCCGACCGACGCGTTTGCCGCGTTGTTTTCGCTGATCGAAAATCCTTGGTCATCCATCACCGGCGGGTCGTTGATGTCTCGCAACGTAACAGTGAGGATCGCGTCACCTATCATAGGTGGAGTCCCTTTATCCGTTGCTCGTACGCGAAGTGCATAGCTTGTCCGCGTTTCGTAGTCGAGAGGCGACGAGTTCACGACGGTTACTTTGCCGCTGTTCGAGTCGATGGCGAATGCATTACCGATGTTGCCTGCCACGATCGACCATGTGACTTGTGCTGCCAAGCCTGAATCTTGGTCTGTGTAGCTGAGCGTCGCCACATCGAGTCCCACCGGCGAATTCTCGTCGATCGTCTTCGTAGCTCCGGTAACGACTGGGGCATCGTTCGCATCGGTCAAATGAATGGTGATCTTGGCAGTGTCGGAAAGACTTGTGTTGCCCGTGTCCTGAACGAGAACATCGAGCGTGTAGTCGACTTGCGATTCAAAGTCCAAACCGGTGGTTTTCACCTTCAGTGCCCCGGTCGTCGGCTCGATAAAGAAGACGCCGTTTGTGTTGCCCGACGTAATTGAAGTCGATAGCGGTTGACCGGCATATCCGCGAGTGATATCGAGCGCCGCAATGACGGTATCGATCGGCGTATCTTCACTGATTGTAAATGTGACATCATCAAGCTTCGGCGCGACGACGCCTTGAGCGGCAAAGTTGACACCGGCGAAGTTTTGATATGCATTGATCGTACGATTGTTTGTCGCCGGGCTGCTCGGCATTGTCAGGGCGAATCCGTTCAAAGCATCGACTCGGATCGGGTAGACTCCCTTCGTCAGATTGGAAAGTCTGAAGTTGCCTTGGCCGTCTGTTACGGTCGCCTTTTCACTGAGCACAAAGCTGATGTTGTCCAGCATTCCGAACGGCGACGAGCTGAGATACTGATCGTCAGAGTAGGCAAGGGCCCATGCGATTTGGTCACCGTTGGTGCTGAGCGTCAATCGCTGCAGCACATCTGCACTCAGCGCATTTGTGCGAATCATCCCGAGCGAGTTATTGGCGGCATCAAAGATCTCGAGTCGGCCGTAAGTCGCGGTAAGGTTGCTGGCGCCGATGACGTCGACGCTGACCGATTGAACGGGGCGATAGAAATCCATGCGGATTCGTCGATTGTTATTGAAAAAACCGACCCCGGCGTGCGACATGATTTTTACATTTGGAGTGGCCAACGATTTCGGCACCGCCAGAATCTCGAAGCCTTGCGCAATGTTGTCGCTGCCTGCTGAGATAAGTGTCACGTTCGACGAGATGTTGCTAAGTGAAGTGTTGTCTGCGTAGTTGTCGGCTTCTATTGTTTCGCTGAACGTTCCCGATGATCCGCTGTTGTTCATGTCGGCATAGACGGGAACATTGACAAGAGCCGGTTCATTGTTTTGCTGAGTCCCGTCTCCGTTGTCATCGCGGAAGAGTGAGCCTGAGATACTACCGTACCAGTTGGGCAGGCCGATGTTATCCAGGAATCGTCCGCCGTATGCGAATGGTCGGGGCGTACCGAAGACTCCGTGCTGCAATTGATAATTATATGTGTGTCCGCCGCTGGGATTCACTTCGCGAGTATTGCCCGACATCCAATCTGATGCCGCAAAGCCGGTTGAGTTTCCGATGCGGCTGACATAGCTGATCGGATCCGTGACGACGGAAGTCGATCCCGGCACGATGGTGCCGACACCGCTTTCACGGAATGCAATTTGCGCGTACGCATGAAGCGGGAACGTTTGGTCAACCCAGTTAATCAAGCTGACGCTGTCCAGTACTGTCCAGTTGAAGAATTCGCCGTCGGGCCGGCCGTTGTCGTCGCCGTCGATGTCCACCGTCAACGATGGAACAGAAGAGGTCTGAATCAGAAAGTAGCTGTTCGAGTCCGTATGCAGATCGACTCCGGACGAATCGGAGAAGAATGAATAGCCTGAACCGCCCGCAAAGCCGCTGGTTCCTTGTAGCACCGTGGCTTCGGGCGACACGGTATAGCCGTTGCCCGCTTCCAGAATCACAATCAGCCCATTACTGCCGAAGGTAACGTTGGACAGATTGAAAATACAGTTGATGTCGCCCGACTCGGTGACTCCGTCAGCGCTCGAGACACCGACAAAGTAGGTTCCGAGCGGCAACTTGGCTCCTGCATCCCCGCGCAGCTCGATATACTGAGTCGTTGACGGACCGACGATATTGTCGTCCGCCACATGAATCTCGTTGATGTACGCAGCCATCAACTTTCGACCCTCGAGCGGCTCGATCAGCAGACGTCGCTTTCCACGGATTCGACTTCCTTTGCGATGGGTTCTTTGCTTTGACGAATGACGAACCGGCTTGGTAACGGATTTTCTGTCCACCGGTTGCAAACAAAACAACTTCATTTCACTTCGCCTCGTTGCGTGCAGGATCCAAGGTCGTGAATGTCGAATCTGAAACCATATTGCGATCATCCGCCGGGAATAGCGTAGTTGTCGCCGCCGTTCTTATCAAACCCAGGTAGCGTCCCTTCGGGCGAAAAAACGATGGTCCCAAAGAACATACACATGGTTTTATTCCTTCTGACTCGCCATCGCTTTGCAGCGACAATAATCTACCTGTTCGCTACTCTTGGGACCCTCTTTCTCATGCCGATCCGATCGGCAGTCGCTCAGAATCCCGATCCGGCTGAGATGCTGAAATCGATCTTTGAACGAGTTGGAAACGGGATGGGTGACATGCTCCCTGGCATGTTCACCGAGCTTAACGAAGAGCAGCTTAAAAAGCTCGAATCTGTCACGATCACGCCTCGCGAGGAATCCGCCTTCGGCGCCGGCGTGCTCAAAGAGTTCGAATCCGGACTCCAGGCCAAGAATCAACAGCTCCTACGCAACGGTAAAGACGCAGCCTATCTACAATCCTTGGCCGAGCGGATCAAACCCTTTATGGCGAATCGGCGTCGTTATCCGCGACTGGATATCGCCGTTTGGGAAACGACGCTCATCGACGCGTATTCGATTCCCGGCGGCCATATTATCGTGACCACCGGCCTGCTCGCCGACTGCGAATCGGAAGCAGCGCTTGTGGGCGTTCTGGCTCATGAACTTTCCCATCTCGATCATGGTCACCAACTGCTGAGTCTCAAGCAACAGAAATCGATCGGCAAGACTCAGGATTTTCAAAACGGAATGCTATGGATCGCGACCTTAGCCAAACCGATGCGCCCCGAGTTCGAATCCGAAGCCGACGAAGATGCCGCTCGTTGGTCGATGTCCGCAGGCTACGATCCGCGGCAATTGGCTCATCTGCTCGAACGCTGGGAAGTGCGGCTCAGCGGCGCACAGCCGTGGACAAACGCAATTCCCGAGTTCGCGCGGACTCACCCTCAAGCAGGCCGGCGCGCCGCACGAGTGCTTGAGATCTACGACAGTGAAAAGCCGAACAAAGAACTGATCGTCGGTGTCGAGAACCTTCGACAGAGAAAGCGATGAACGTCAGTGTTCGCGGAGCCGCGAACTACTCATGCATCATCGTTTGATCAAACGACAGTTCTTTGACGGTGGACCTCGTCTGATCGTTCTTGTCTGATTCGACGACGATCGACGCTTGTCCGGAGTTGTTGCCTCCGGATTGTTTTCGATCATGAGTTTCCCACCATGCATCGGCATCGCTGGAAGTCCATCCGCCTGCAGTCGGACAACGCATCAACATGGATACGAGCGCGTGAGCGGTTTGCGCCGACGCGCGCGACTCTTCTCCAGCAACTGAGGATCGCATGTTCAAACTCCGGCGACAGCTTCACGCCGACTCTGACGCTCGGCGGCACCAGTGGCTCGGTCAAGTGGCTTTGGAGAAGTTCACGTAGTGTGGACGCTTCAAATACCGTCTTGCCGGTGACGAGGAAATAGCCGACGGCGCCGACTGCGTACAAGTCGCTGCAGGCATCGACTAAGGCCGGAGACTGAATCGCTTCCGGGGATAGATAGAGAGGCGTACCGGCGAGGGCTTCTCCTGACTTGCCAGATAAGTCGACGGACTTCACCAAACCGAAGTCGAGCACTTTGACGACATCGGATTCGCCGCCACGCCAGTTGAGCATGATATTGGCGGGCTTGACGTCGCGATGAACTAGTCCCTGAGCATGTGCCTCATAAAGCGATCCGCAGATCTGCAGCAGAATCCGAAGGGCTCGTGCCTCGCACTGAGGACCGTATGTTGCCACCAGCGTCTGCAGATCAATGCCGTCCAAATGCTCCATCGCATAGTAAAAGACACCTTCCGGCGTCCGCCCATAATCGTAGATGGCGATCGTGTTGGGATGGTTCAGCCGGCAAGTTATCTGAACTTCATGCTCAAAGCGTTCAATGGCCGTATCGTTCATGACGTCGATATTGAGCAGCTTGTTGGCAGTAGGTCGGCTAAGATCAAGTCGTGATCGAAGCGACTGTTGCTGACCATCAACCCTTCTCGATTGAACGCGTAGGTCTCACCGGAACTTCCTAAGCGACCGAGCTGGAGGATTTTGGTAAAGGCATCTTCCGGACGAATGCGCAGCGCGATGGCTCCGACGACTTGAAAGTCTGAATCGCGAACCGGCGAGCAAGCGAACATGGTCGGCATATTCGACTGCAATTGACCGTCCGCGTTTCTCAGCAGCACCATGCTGGTCATCGGTGCCGAGACGGTGGATTGACCTGCCAGCACTCGTGTCAGCAACGGTTGGTACTGTTCGACTCGTTCGAGTCCAACAAGATCATCGTTCGATGCAGCCGCGATGTGTTGCTCGCGATCGAAGATGATGCATCCGTCATCGTGGTGAACTTGCAGCAGCGGTTGCAGTTCTTTCTTCAGCGCCATGCCGGTTTTGATGCGCTCTGTACTATCAACGGCCCGTGCTGTGGAGCTCGGCGTCAGCAGCGGATAGATCAATTGTCGAACCGTTTGATCGTTGGCTACAGAATCGGTATGAGATATTTGTACTTCGTACCAATTCTCCAGCATCGCCACTTCGACGCGCAACAGCGTCTCCAGCTACTTTACTTGCAGTCAAAAAAATGCAGAGTGATCGCAGATAAATTCCGCGGATAATGACACCAAAACGCCACGGGACGAGGCCTTAACCGGTGCCTACGTCCGGCCTCAAAGCGTATTCGCTGATGCATGGATTGAACCGCAGATTTACGCAGATGTGCGCAGATATAAAGAGAGATGCGGCATTCATCGGCGAAAATCTGCGTTCATCTGCGGTTAACTCCCCTCTGCGACACCGCGTCTCCGCGTGCGCGGATTCATTTGGTAACGACGCCAAGACGCCAAGACTCAAAGGGAGCGATGGCTTGGCTGGTGCCTAACCCCGGCTCTATTCCTATTCGCTGATGTATGGATTGGACCGCAGATTTACGCAGATGTGCGCAGATATAAAGAGCGATTCGGCATTCATCTGCGAAAATCTGCGTTCATCTGCGGTTAAATCTCTTCCCAACGCAACCGTTGACAAGACCGGAAAGTACAACTCTCACGCTGACCCTCGACGTCGGGCCTGACAGTACGAGCGCCCATGCCCAACTCAGGTCAATTTTTCGCTGTGCGTTGCTCGTGATCGTTTGCGGTGCATGGTAGGGATTGTCGGATTGAATCGGCGTCGGCTGAGGTGCTGCGACTCCTTGAATACGCGTGCCTGTGCGCTTGTCAAAGCCGCAATCGATACACAAGACAGCATTGGATGACATCGGCATCCGACAGCATGGACAACTCTCGGTCTTACTGTGACCGTCATCGGGCGTGTGCATACTCTTGGGAGGCTCCACGATTCCAAAGGTGCATCGCTGCGATGATTGACCTTGGGTCGCTCAGGCTAACCGGACCTCATCATGCTCTCAACGCCATAGCTGGAAATGAAGGCGAAGATTATGCCTTTGTTACTTTTCCAACGGTTGAATTCGGTTCGCACCACCCAGGAAGGGCTGCGACGCCACCCGTGGAAGACAGTTGTTGTCCTGGCGCAGGTTCGCCAGTGTGGTACTTTTTCACTTTGTGCACCGATTTTTCTGGACTTAGGTGGCGGATTCTGATAAAGAGGTGGTCTCTTCTGGATTGTTAAGTAACGGTTAGTATCTCGTTGACGGTTGCAAGACGTTCACAGAGCAAGTGACGAAAGTTGCTTTGAACGAAGTGCCAGTCAGTGACTAGGCAGTGCTGACCACACTGCTGACCAGCACGCCGGTTTGACCAAGCCGGCGCATCCCCCGCAATGAATCGAATTTGAACGAGCGTCCGTCCAGTACCGAGGCAATCGGCTTCGGCGAGCGATAGGCGTTCGAGCGCTTTTCTTGTTGATTCTTTGTTTGATTGTCCGTCGGACCGGAGGGAAGTATGCGACTCGGCTCGTGCGTGCGCTGCTGCTTCTGCATGTTAGCAGTAGCGGTGCTGTCGCTCACCGGATGTGGTGAAGCGAATCCTCGAATGGAAGTGAAGGGAAGTGTTTCCCTCAAGGGTACTCCGCTTAAGGAGGGCACCATTCTTTTCATGCCTCTGACCGGCGGCGAAGGTGTTACTCAGGAAGGAGGGCTGATCAAGGAAGGAAAGTACCTGCTTCCGAAAGAATCGGGACTCGCGCCCGGCAAATACAAAGTCATTCTCTCTGCCGGAGATGCCAAAGCGCCGGAAGACCCCAATGCGATTCCGGGCCCCACCGGAAACTACGTCATGAAAGAGCTGATTCCGCCCGAGTACAACGCCAAGTCGAAGGTGGAAGTGGAAGTGAAGAGCTCGGGTGAAAACGTTTTTGATTTTCCCATTCCTTGATCATCTCGTTCGCTGATTCGTTTCGTTTTTTTCCATTCGTTGTGGTGTGAGGGTCTGTATCATGCGCATTCGTAAGACCGGCTTTACGCTGGTGGAGTTGTTGGTGGTGATCGCCATCATCGGTATCTTGGTCGGATTGTTATTGCCCGCCGTTCAGCAAGCTCGTGAAGCGGCGCGGCGCATGCAGTGTTCCAATAACCTGCATCAGTTGGGGCTCGCGATGCTGAACTACGAGAGCGCCTACAAGAAACTGCCGGGCGGCGTCGGACGTTACGGCTGCTGCTGGGGAACATGGCAAGTAGCGATTCTTCCTTACATCGAACAGACTGTCTTATTCAACGCCTACCAGAATCAGGGCGGAGCAGACTGGGGAGCTCGGTATGGCGCTACGGTGAACCGAACGGTTACAAGCACTCGAATTCCGACGTTGACTTGTCCAAGTGATACGCCCAATGCGCCGATCGGTGCGTCGGGAACAACGCCTGCAATCACCAGCCACAATTACGCAGTCAATTACGGCAACACAAGTTTCTTCCAAACGACGCTCAACGGAATCAACTTCTACGGCGCTCCGTTCCAGTGTTACAGCAAATCGACTTCCGATGACGGTCCGTCGACACTCGCTGCCGCGCTCACTTTCACCAACATCTATGGAAAGCCGACACCGCTGGCGGATGTCACGGACGGTCTCAGCAATACGCTGATGGCGGCTGAAGTGCTGCAAGGTCGCGGAACCGACTTGCGCGGTTTCACGTGGTGGGGCGGTGCGTCAGGTATCGTTACTTACCTGGCACCGAACAGCAGCTCGCCGGACGTCATCACCGGTGGTAACTGTACATCGACGGCTGCCAATCCGAAGATGCCTTGTACGACCACAACCACCACTACTGCACCGCGGATGATGGGTTCGCGCAGTCTCCATCCCGGCGGCGTACAGGTCGTCTTCTGCGACGGACACACAAGTTTTGTACCGAACAGCATCGACTACAACTTGTGGCAAGCCACAGGAACCGCGGGCGGTGCCGAAGCGATGATGATGGAAAACTAGGATCGACGTCGAGTCCTCCTTTAACAATTGGGACCATGTCTAGTGCCGGCCTGTCGAGCGATTTTTCGGTCGGCAGGCCGGCTTTTTCGTCTTCGTTCGGGGTTACAATGTCGTCGACTCTTCGACCTCTGACTTAACCCCTGATGATACGGAAACCTACATCATGCTTCGTCGTGATTTCTTCGCCGGCACCGCTGCTGCTGCAGCCTTGGCTTCATTGTCCGTCAGTGCCTATGCAACTGCGAATGCCAAGCCGCGCAGGACAGCACTGATCGGTCCCGGTTGGTACGGCAAGTGCGATCTCTTGCAGTTGCTGAACGTCGAACCGGTAGAAGTGGTCGCCTTAGCCGATGTCGACTCGAAGATGCTCGACGAAGCCGCCAATCTCTTTCAAAGCCGTCAACCATCCGGCAAGCGACCCCAGACATATAAAGACTATCGCGATCTCTTGTCCAAGCATGAGCTCGACATTGTCCTGGTGGATACACCGGATCATTGGCATGCCCTGCCGATGATCGCCGCAGTCGAAGCCGGCGCCGACGTGTATTGTCAAAAGCCGACGGCAGTCGACGTGCTCGAGAGCAAAGCGATGCTCGACGCGGCTCGCAAACACAAGCGCGTCGTGCAGATCGGAACGCAGCGACGTAGCACTCCGCATTTGATGGACGCCAAGCGCAAAGTCATCGACGCGGGATTGCTGGGCGATGTGGCTTATGCCGAAGTGTGCTGTTACTACCACATGCGCAATCGCAAGACTCTTGCCGAGGCTCCCGACAAGGAACCGCCGGCGAACCTCGATTGGGATATGTGGCTCGGTCCCGCCCCGAAGAAACCGTACAACGACATCGTCCATCCTCGCGGTTGGCGAGCGTTTATGGATTACGGTAACGGCATTGTCGGCGACATGTGTGTCCATATGCTCGACACGGTCCGTTGGATGCTCGATTTGGGCTGGCCCGAGTCAGTCGCCAGTTCGGGTGGCATCCTGATGGACAAGGCCGCTCGAGCCGACATCACGGATACGCAGACGGCGACTTATCATTTCAAGAACATGGATGTCGTCTGGACGCATCGCTCGTGGGGCACTTCGCCGGATCCCGATTATCCATGGGCCGCGTTCATCTACGGTAGTAAAGGGACTTTGAAGTTGAGCGTCAATCGCTATGACTTTGTCCCGCAAGGTCGCGGCGAAAAGCTTCACGGAGATGCAGTTATCGAACTAGACAAGTATCCGAAGGATGCGGACGATCAAAAGCAATGGGCTCTCGAACTGCATGTCGCTTCAGCCATCCGCGAACACATGCGCAACTTCCTCAAAGCCATCGACGAACGATCGAAACCGATTGCAGATATCGAGCAAGGACATATCTCATCGGCTTCTTGCATTCTGGCCAACCTCTCGCAAAAGCTGGGACGCTCGCTGACTTGGGATGCATCGAAGCACGTTGTGACCGAAGATGAAGAGGCCACGAAATTGCTCTCGCGTCCTTATCGCGCTCCCTACGTTCATCCCGCTTCCTAAAGAAATCTGGGTGCAGCATGATTTCGACTTCACGTTCGGTTCGATTTGCGATCGCTTTTGTCATGGCTTGTGCGTTCGTCGATACCGGACGCGAGATCATCGCTGCGGACGAGAGCAGTGCATCGCCGCCGTTCGTCGAGCCGCAACCGTTTGCCGGTCGGCTTGTCTTGATTTCCGGGGACGCGCAACACGATGTCCAAGTTGGTCGGCCGGGTTCAACCGGGTTCGGGATCGGCAAAGAGGCTCAAACGGTCCTGATCGTCAGCCGAGCAGAAGACGCGGTTCAAGCCGGACGAGTTGCCGCGGCATTACGCTCGACGACGAATGCGAAGTTCCGTTTCGTTGAACTTGTCAGCGATACAACTTCCATTCGTCCGCCGTCCCCAGTGGTCGGCAGTTTGGAACGAGCCGCATCATGGACTGCGCCGTCGAACAGCAAAGATGCTGTGGTTGTCGTATCGCTTCCTTCTTGCCGAACCGAATCGGAAATGGCTCAATGGAACGGCTTCGGAAAGAAAATCAAGCATCATCTGGAGCAAGGCGGAACGGTCTGCTTGATGAATGATACGATCAACCTGGCAGGTGACGATGAGCAAGTCGATGCGCAAGGGAACAAACGATACGCTTGGCATCTGCTTCCCAAAACTAAGGTAATCGTCGGCAGCAATGCGTCGGCGGCAAATGAATCGGCAGATCGTGTGAGACTGGTTATCGATGGACCACTCAACGTGCAATTCGACGGACGCGACGTACGCACTCGCGGCACAGGGCGACTGCACGTTCACTTGCCGCCGACGGTCTCCTGTCCGAGTGCTTGGCATAAACAAGTCGATGCCGATCGCGTCGCCGACTTTACTACTTGGCAACGAGCCTTGGCGGAAAGAAACGAAGCGGCCTTTCCTTCTGCGGAACGAGTTGTGCCTGAGTTGAAGTCAGGCAGCTTGGTCATTGTCGGCGGAGGCGGAGCCACGGCTGAGATATGGCAGTCGTTTATCGACTTAGCCGGCGGCGTGGATTCCAAGTTCATTATCCTTCCCACAGCTCAACCCGGGTCGACTACGGAAAGCGGCGAGGCTCGCCTTCTGCGTCGGATGGGAGTCGAGAATGTCGTAGTGCTGCCTCAAATCGATCGCGATGAGGTTAGTAGCGCCGAGTATCTCAAGCAGTTTGAGGATGCACAGGCCGTCTGGTTCGGCGGTGGTCGCCAATGGCACTTTGTCGATGCATACGCCGGCACGCCCGCATGGCAAGCCATTCACTCCGTTCTGCAGCGCGGCGGAGTCATCGGCGGCAGCTCGGCGGGTGCAACCATTCAAGGCGATCTGCTCGTTCGTGGTTCGCCACTGGGCAATCAAATCATGATCGAAGATGGTTATCGTCGCGGACTCGGCTTGATTCGCGGTATTGCCGTCGATCAACATTTTCGCCAACGCAATCGATTTGATGAACTGGAAGGTTGCCTGCGTCCTTATCCCGGTGTGCTGGGAATCGGTATCGATGAATCGACGGCTTTGATTGTGCAAGCACCGTCGGCAGCACGTGTGATCGGCAACGGCAGTGTCTGGATTCTGCCTACGGCGGAGACCGCCGGCGTTCAACGCGCGTTCGCTGAATATCCGACCGGTTCGAAGCTGGATCTTAAGGGGCCATTCGTGACCACGAAGAGCTCGTCAGCGGGCGACGCCAAACCATGAGCGTAGCGAGCGACCCGGATCAGCGCTTGGTCGTTGTGATTCGTGTGACGACGCGCTGCAGCATGGGTTGTCTCTATTGTGGATTCTCTCGCGATCTCCAACGATCGAGGAGCGACCTGTCGTTCGATCGACTGAGCCGTCTGGGGCGCGCGCTGGCCGGCTATCGTGACTCGACAGCTCGCGAAGTGCATGTCTCGTGGCTCGGCAGCAGGCCACCCAGATCAGCCTTATGCAGCGCGCGTAGCGACGAAACTCTTTGCGGGCGATCTCCGGATTCAGCGTCGGTGTGACCACAGCCGGTTTGCAGTTAGCAAATCCCCAAGTTCGTAGCTGGGCTCTCGGTCGTTTCGCTGAATTGACACTGAGCATCGATGGCACTGAACCGGATCACGAATCGATTGCGAAGATCCCCGGCGGATATCGACGATTGGAATCGGTCTGCAAAGCTCTTATTCAGGGAGCGCGCGCGAGGGCTTTTTAGTCAATATGGTGCTGACCCGTTCCACGATCAGGCGTTTTGAATCCGCATGTCGAGTTTTTCGCTGGTGGAGTCGATGAGATCACGGTTAATCAGTTGGAGGTGGAAATGATCGGCCCGAGTTTTTATCCCACCAACCGTTTGATGCCCACGACCAGGTCGAGCGATTTATGTCACGTCTACCTGCATTCCGATCCGGTCTGCCTTTGCGCGGCGTGACGATCTCCGGCGGTGATGGGTATTGGAAACGATTCAGAGCGACGGCAGTGAATGAAAGATTGGCAATAGAAGACTGCGATCCGGGCGATCGTTTTTGTTCATTGATGAAACGGGTCGCGGCTCCATGCAGCAGCTTCACCGCATTGGAATACGGTGTGTCGATCGATGCGTTGCAATCGGCTGAAAACTTCCAGCAATTGCCTCAACACTTTCGTTCGCTTCGGCAGTCGAAGCGGTGTTCCGCATGCTCGGATTGCCACGCGACCCACGTTTTCGATAAATTTGATCGCGTGCATCAGCCTATGTCGGCGTTCTCGCATAGACGGGAAAGACCGCTTGAGTGTTCAAACGGTGCTGCGGCGAGTATCCCAAGCACAAATGATCGGAAACCGATTGAGAAACTTCGCGAGTTCGACGTCGCGGAACTTTATCAGAGACCGGCCACGGTCGGCGTCTCAAAGCGGCGAACCTTTGCCGCTCGATGAAAAGCTGGCAAGCGTACTTCTGGATCATCGTGAACCACGCGATCATCAGCCCTTCTATGACATTGAGTATCAGGAAGGTGTATCGCAAGTTTTCGGGATTCGGTGATCGTCGCGACCGGAAATCTCCGGACAGAGTTATTGCAGTTTCGTTCTGCTGCCGCTGCTGGCCTGGCGAAGTGCCTTCTGGTCGGAGGTCCGGGGCGGGGAGTAAGACGACCAGCGGCTCGTGGGGTCTGGCCGGTTATCCGATCCGCGAGGTGCGCCGAGCCATCCAAAAAGGACAGCCGCAGATGACGATCGCCGACTTGATCGGCAGTCTTCCAGCCGACATCGTGAAGGCTCAGAGTCTCGATCAAATCGGCATGTGCTGGCATAAGTGGCTGAGCATGCGAGTCAAGATCATCGATGAATACAATCGCATCGACGCACTCAATCGGCTCTGCGCTCTCATGGCTGCGACAACTGTCTTCGGGCTACGATAGACTTTTGAATGTCCCGACTCGGCCTGGTATCTGACCGCAGACGATGATGCAGGCGGAGGAACGCCTCGAAGTGATCGAGGCCCTGCGTGATCGTATCGACGTCGTGGTGAAGGCCCTCCACTTCAATTCCCGATTCCTCGGTGAACTCCGCAGCCGCATCGAGTCGGGAATACGCCCGGAAAATCGTCCGGCTCAGATTGTCTTCACGGAAGAGGAACTCGACCGCGTGGAAAAGGAGATTCGCAGTGTCACGTTGCCTATCCGATCCTGAGAGGCGGCTCGAGTTCTTCTCTCGGAACTGATTTGAATATCTCGAATCGGCGCTTCTCAGTTTGAATACAAGACGAAGGATACCGTCAAACTTGCCGGACGGATTGGAATCCGGCCCGGCGGCACGAAACAGGCAAAGACAAACAGAAGGACATCGGAGCTCGACGAAGAACCAGATATCCGGTTCGAGCCATGATGACTACGCTGTCATGTCAAAGCGATGGCCTACTTCCGCAGCGGCAAACGCGAAGTGGATCTGGAAGACGCGTCAAAATGTTACGTTCGTACTGCATGATAAGTTGGTCCAAGACTGTTGTCCCTTCTTTGAGACCGCCGCCGGATCTGCTTTACGAAGCGACAAGGTGGGTTGGATACGGACGATGTTCGACATGTCGTGTGCTGAATTCGATCGTCTTCAACTCGACAAAAGATCCGGTCGCACAGCTCAGCGTACAGCTCGACGAAGGTCTCGACAGTTGTGGATGAACGCGAGTCCGCGGCTCGTTTTGACGGAGATTGAGCGCATTTTAGAAGTGGAGCGGCTCGCGAAAGTTTACTCGCATGTATGACGATGTGTTGAAGCTGAAATACATGCACCAGCGGCACACGAACTATCTACGCTGGTTGACTTGGAAGGGATGAGCCGCATGAGTTGCCGGCTGAAACCGAACTGCATCCCGCTTTTCGCATCCGCATCGAATCGGACCGCGAGACGTTCAATCAGCGTTTCAAATTCGCTCAACGCACAAGGGGCACCGTTGGATGCCGATGCATTTCTACGTCACATGCGAGACCGAGTGAACGGGATTGTTTCCGGCGTCGAGTGTTTCCGGAACGTACAAAGACTTGCGTCTCGGAGTTTATTACCGGTATCGCTCGATTTGTTTCGTGCGGGAATCTTCGGATCGGAGACGCGTACACCGGCAACCGACCGATTGTGGCAATGCACTCTGCCGCGAATGGCTCGCGCGTATTGCCGATGCACATGCGGTGGCGGATCGCTCCAGCAACGCAGTCATCTGCTTGTCAAAGTCAGAAGGCGTGAGCTTGACGACTGGTTCGATGCTGTAGGTGTTAGCGGCTGCGTGTCAGGGCTGGGGCGATGTGGTAGCGGTCGGTCGAATTGCGGCCTGGCGTTCCGGTCTGGCTCGATGCATGCGGCGGCTCGACGCGCTTGCGCCCGGTTGCCTTCCTTCGTGCGTGCGTTGCCGCTGGATGACAAGTGTACCGATGACCCATGTGAGAGAGTGCTCGACCGTTTGCAGCGAGAGATTGTTGGTTTGATCCCGCTCATGAAACGAATGAGCCGTTCGACTGCGGTTGAACCGGTGCACCGAGTCGGTGCATTTCAAGGATTCGGCGGCAGATTTCAAACCTTGCCCTCGCGTCTTTATGCTCGGTCAATCCATTCGTATTGCAGGATCGATTCCATGCGTATCGCATCTACGCCGATCGATTCGGTGCCGGATTCGAGTCGGTGACGCGTCGCCGTATGAATTCCGATGCGCGCCACAAGGAAAAAGTGAATCCTTTTATGAGCAGCACGACGGATCTGTCCTTGGCATTCTTTCGCAGGCGATGGTCCCATTTGGAAGCAGTCGCTTCGCAAACTCGACGGCCGGACGCTGGCGGTTACTTTTGCCCACTTCTTTTCTGTCTATCTTTTGGCGGTAAGGGGCGATGCCTCGTATACATCGGAGGCGACCACCTGATATGACCGCTGAGATGGATACGTTACTGGACCGATGGCGAGCCGAGTGGCCGCGACGAGCTCTGGAGTCGTTTCGTACAATTGCATGAATACGGTATGGTGCACTACTGCGAATCAAGAGACAGCGAAGGTTTGGTCGGCAACTTTGCAATGATTCGCTTGGTCGACCATTCCGTGGTGATCAGCCTGCGGCAAGTGACTGAACTGGGCCTGCAACCTTTCGCTCGTATGGTCTGGCTCGCGAAATGGTCATCATGTTGTGTCCCGCAGATCGGCCTGACAACGCCAGGCTGTTGTCTCGGATACGTCGAGGATTGCCAGCCTTGAATCGTATGCCCCGATGATCAGCAATCTGTGGACTTGCTGATCAACGATCACCTGCAACGCAGTGAGGAACTATCGCGGGCGTATACAAACAGATCGATTACGGCGGTACATCACGTGGCTGTTCTATACACGCATCTGGGATTCTGTGGAACCTGCCGCCTCAGACACTGGCAGTGGGAACCATCGATCCGCGCATGAACCAGATGCTCAACTCGGTGCGCTCGACTGGTTCGAAGCTATGCACATGATTGGTTGGGGGAGGCGGACGTTTCGCTTGTTGTGCTATGCATATGCCGAGAAAGACAAAGAGAGTTTGAAGTGTTGGACAGTCTGGTGTGATGCTGTGTGCGCGGGAAATAAATACCGGAAGGATTAGCAGAAGCTGACGATGGCGAAGCGGACGGGGTGCATCCGCCGAAGATCCCGATCTGGCGGAATGCCTACTTCCGCCCAGCCGGACGGACGAGTTCGCAGCGAAGACTCGGGGACAAGTCGGTTAAAGAATCCCGAGGACCGACTTTGAGTACGGTGAACTGTGTTGCGTGCGACCGGATTGATTTGGATACGCGAACGTTGGCGGCGAAGTACACAAAGAGAAAGCGCGCATCTTATTCCCTTCCGACTCCGGGAAGGCCAGCAGCGATCCGGTGGATCCGTTGCCTGAAGGATTGGATACCTGGGATGTTTCCGATCCGCTCGAACGAATTGACTGGTGGGCCGCACGGTGAGCCAGTCCCGATGTTGTGCCGGGCATTACGACCCACGCGAACGCTTGATGGGAGATTCGCCTGGAGCTGATCGAGAAGGTCGATCGACCTCTACCTCGGTGTCGACTGTTCCGGTTCGATGCGGGATCCGGCGACTTGTTCGTATCCGATCTTGGCCGTGATGGTCCTATCGGCACTTCGGGCCAGAAAGCTCAGGTAAAAAGTCGTGCTCAGCGGCGAACCTGGCGACAGTGTCTCTACCGACGGTTTCATACGCGATCCGAACGCGTGTCTCAATGTCATGACCAATTACCTCGGAACAGGTTATGCATTCGGCATCCATCGCTTGGCTGAAACTTTCCATGACGAGTCAAAGTTTCAACGACCGGTGCATGTGATCGTGATCAGCGACTCGGACATGTTCACAATGCTGAACGAAAAAGGGAGTGGCCGCATCGGTTGGGATGTCGCTCGTGAAACACTTCCCATTTGTAAAGAGGGCGCTTTATGTGTTGCAGATCACGGGGCCAAAGACAAGCTAGGACAGTTTACGGATATACGGTTACAACGCATGACGGAGGAAGGCTGGAACGTTCACCTGGTGGATAGCATGGAAGAATTTCGTCGCCTTCGCTCGTCGGTTCAGTCGCACTCAATATGCAGCAGGAGTTCCGGCGTGAAGCAAGAAGGTCCTCAGCTCGCACTTGCTGCATCGCTTGGCAGAATGCAATCGAGTTTCGTAACCTGTGCCGGATGATTCAACAAAGTGATCCGACAAGCAACGGCAGCCGTCACCGCGATCATCGCTGATTGGATGCGAATCTTTGAACCGGACTTCTTGGGACGCGAGATCAACGATCGCCTGTCGTTTTCCTCGAATGCGCATGCGGGTCTGCTTGCGATAATCGCTTGGCTATTGGCTGAACCGTGGTTTGGCTCAAACGTCAACGAAGAGCCTCTTGAAATTGCTGTGCAATAAGCGATTCGTCATTATCGGCTCGTGTACCGGCTGAGATGTTTAACCGATCAGATCGGCGAGAGGAACTGGTGCGGCTCTGTCTGTCACTACTCGATTTACGACCTGCGGCGAAACGCTCGCTGATCCAAGGATCGATTGAACACGTTGGACTCAGTCGAGCGCGGTAAAATTTTGAAAAGACAGCGGCAGCAGAAAAGCGATGCGCGAGAGATTCGTGAAGCGATGGAAAAAGCTCGTGCCATGATCCATAGCCGGTACGAAGTGAACGAACGTGTTGTATCCAGAAGTCAGCGAACGCGAACGATTTCCAGTACTCCAGCTGCGGAGGTCGTGGCTTGCTCCATCGAATGCGCCAGCATCCTCATGCTCCGATCTGGAATTGGCCCAGCAGTGAGCAGTTGAATGAGAGCGGTCTGGAGCGTGTAGAATCGCTTTGCAGCCGAAAGCGCACGCATCGCAAGCAAGGTTTGAACCGGCATTTCGACTGGTTAGACGAATTCACAGAGTTCTGTATTCGAAGTTCCGTTCTATCGCCGGCAGGCAGAAGTGTGGACGATCCGCCGGAACTCGTTTCATTGACCAGCCTGCTTGCAATCGCGATGACTTGGCACCGCACGTTTGGGATTTCGTTCCCGATACGCAGTCACTCGAAGAGTTGATCGTATTTTCGACCAGTGGAACGACCGGCCATCCGACTCGGATGCTATTTGATCCGTTCGTCCCCGCTTGCGGGATACCGCTCATCGAATCGGTCTTGGCTCGAAGCGGGTGCACGTTGCCTCGTGGTCCGGAGAAAGTTGCTCTGACAAACGTTGCTGCCTACCGTGGTGCGTTCACGACGGCCATCGTGATCGCTTACTTGCAAGAGGCGGGATGTGTGCGAGTGAATCTCGATGATTCAGCATGGCGAAGTCCGAAGGATCGCGAGCTGTTCATCGACCAGTGGCAGGCCCCCGTTTGGCTCGGTGACCCGATCGCATTTTCGGCGATGGAGAAGCTGGATCTGAACAGCCCGCCGACGGCCATCGTATCGAGCATCATGAAATTGTCGCCGGCGTATGCGATTCGGTTGGCAGCTCGTTACGGCTGTCCCGTGTTCGATGTCTACGCTCTGACCGAGGTTGGTATCCTCGGTGTACGAACGGCGCATGGGCACGAGATCGTGCCGCATGATGTGTTCGTCGAAATACTGGGACCGGATGATACTCCGGTTGCGATGGGGCAGCGCGGGGAAGTTACTGTCACTTCGCGACGTAACCCGTTCATGCCGCTCATTCGCTATCGGACCGGCGATTATGCAGCCGCGGAAATGATCGGTGGTCGCGTGGTATTGAGAGGCCTGGAAGGACGCTCGCCAGTTCTATTCCCATTGCCCTCAGGTCGCATGTTGCACAGCATGGAAGTGACTCGCCTCATGCGAAAGTATCCCCTGCTGCAATATCGCTTGCAGCAGGAGAACGATGGCCGGTTCCGCTTCGGATATCGCGGTCTGTTCGACATTCAATCGCTCCGCAATGACCTAGCTGATTTGCTCGAGCACCCCGAGCATCTGGAGTTTGAAGAAATCGAAGATGCAGACGCTGCCAACGGTAAAGTGAAGGAGTATCGTTCGGCGTTGTACGAACGATTAACTTAAATCACTGTTAACCATTTCTTCGCGATCGAGATTTGAATCGCAAGAGGTTAGTATTGCGGATGCCAATAGCGCCTGAACAGCGAGCGGTCAGTCAATGTGGGAGCGTTCAGTTTGTAAATAGCCTCTGCCATCGGTTGATCTTCGATGGTGGGAGGATAAGCGGACATGGATCGGAACGGCAGCGGAAGTGATCCGTCGCCGGTCAGCGTATTCAGGTCTGCGTCCTTGTCCCAGCCCGTGCTGAACAACACATAATCTCGCTTCCAGCCGGCACGTAGCGGCGCTGTCGGCAATCGAAAGCGAAGTCGGATATCGTCTCCTGAAGTCATCACCACGATGCGATCATCATCGGAGGACAATTGCGCGCGCACGTCTCCGAAACGCGAAAACGGACCGGCCAGAGGCGGCCACTTCGGTTGTAATGAAATATCGTTGTAGTCGTACCAATGCGGTTGATCCGATTCGCGTGAAAGCAGCCGGCTGAAACCGCGATAGCTCAGTTCGGCGCTTTCCATCGGAAGATTCTCAACGCGGAGCGGGACCGGCGGTTCGTCGCGGACTAAATAGGCTTGATCCCAGTAAAGTTGTTGCGTGCTGACGATTCGCAATTTTGCATCGTCCGTCAGGAATGCTCGGCTGACATCGATCACGATGGTCTTCGGCTTGCCGCCGGGGAATCCCATAAAGGGCTGCACGCATTCAAAGTCGCCCTTCGCATTCATCGACCAGAGGCTCGGCGGCTGAGGCGGATCGCGGTCCGGGTTCTGGTCGATGGCGATGTTTAATGAGGTGTCGGTCGGATGCATCCAACCCGTCAACACCAACCTTAAGTCGTCAGCGCCGCGAATATCTTCCGGCTTGAATTGCAATTCGATGAAATGCTCTTCGCAGAGACCTTGGCAGATTTGCTTCTGGAATCCTTGTGCGAACTTACGATCGCGGACTGCCAGGTTTTGCAATTGATCGCGGCCATAAGTATCGACCGCGGCGATCGGAAGAATTGCGTTGGAACTTGTGAACAATCTTGGCACTGCCAGCGATGGAGGCCCCACTTTTTCGTTTGTCCAGACTTCGACGCTTGCCGGATGATCCACGGCGGTCAATCGGATGTTGTCGAAGTAGGCTACTTCCCAAAGTTCTTCGGTCACACGAAGTTCAATGGCACCGTCTTTCGGTTGCACCAGTTCGCCGGGAAGCAGCAAATGTTCCCAGCGACGATCAGGCAATGGGCGGCCCCGCTCGATTTGCAGGCCGAGTGGCGCATTCCATAGCAGATCGGTGATCATCTCGTAACGCTCGCCGTTCCATCCGTATACGAAGGGGCAGGAGCCTTTGAGTTCTTGTTTCTCTTCAATGAGCGTATCAGCAGACGGATTCTGGACGTTCTGAGTCAGACCATTATTGAAAATGATCCGCATATTGGTCGGCTTGAGTCCGCCGAGTCCCCAGTGTGTTTGCGGCGACTGAATGACTTGTGCTTGATGTTTTCCATCAGCCCAGAGTTCGAGCACTGAACCGATCGCATAATGATTGATACGTCCCCCGCCGTTACTGTCGTTGCGTCCGCTGATTCTTGCATCGATGTAGCTCGGCCCTTGTCCCGGCGTATTCGAGGCCAAGACGGATAATCGATCTCCTGTTACTGACAGGATATCGACGGTGCCGTTGTGATCTGCGTCTTGCATGTGCAACTCATCGCATGAGTCTCCGGAAAGCTGGATCGGTTTGGCAAAGCCTCCCACATCGTTGCCGAGAGCCACAGTGATGCCATTGGAGCCGAAGAGCACGAGATCGGTCCGAGCATCGTTGTTGACATCGGCTGCTGCTAAGCCGCGAAAGTCAGCAGGCGAATCGATGGGCGTGTTCAGTAATGCGACAGACTGGACGACGCCGATTGACGGAGTGCGGGTCATGACCGTCGAAATCCCCTTCGGAGACACAAAGCTCCAATCCCACGACGCATTACCGTCGAGTTCCGTAACAACCGCATCAGTAACCGGACCCGTCGACCAGTGGTCGTCTTGCAGCGGTTGAAAGCGAAACTGATTGTGCAGAATGTTTTCCAGAACGGCGAAATGAGGGGCCGTCGAGGAAGTCATGACGATGTCCAAATCTTGGTCGCGATCATAGTCGCATGCTGTCCAACTGCTCGGCGACCAGTCGGCCGGAGGTAGGACGGAGTATTGCGTCATATTGCGGAACGTACGATTTCCGTTGTTCTGCAAGAGTGCGAATCCGTCGCCGGTATGCACCCAAAGATCGAGATCGCCGTCGGCATCTACGTCGATGCACAGCATGCGTCGAACGCTTTTCACATCACTTAACCCGGCGACTTGATCGAGCAGTTTCAAAGTGCGAGAGCTCTTAGACCGGTTGGTATCAGAGGCATCTTCGGCCTTGTCGCTTGTAACGACGACGATGCCGTCTTTGCCCCAGACGATGACTTCTTGAATGGTGTCGTGGCGCGAACCGCTGACCGGCAGGTCAGGGGTCTTCTTATCCGATGTTGCCGACTGCGTTGATGTTCCTTGTGATACGTGGGGACGCTGCGGGTTGTCGACCTCCCAAAGATCCGCAAGCAAAAGTCCTTCAGCGGCAAAGGGGAGTTCGAGCGACAAGCGATCGGATGCGTCGGTGGGAAGATTTCCGTCAGAGATGCAGATCGAGAACTGTTTTCCGCGCGAGACCGCAATGTCGAAATCCAAGTCGAGATCGAAGTCGTACCAGGCCGCAATGAGCCTGTCTGTTTGCGATGCATTGGTCGCCGATGCATTGCTTTCGGTAGGAAAGGGGCGAATTTGATGTTGAGCATAGGCGTCAAGTTGGAAAGTTGGAGTCGTCGGCTTGCTCAAGCCTGCCGTCTCCATTTCATGCCGCCACTCGTAAAGAAATCCGGTCGTGAGCAGCGCCATGATGTCGGGCTTGGTAATGCGAACGTCGGCGCGAAACGCATCGGTGGACTTAACGAGGTTAAACCACTTCATCACGGTAACGACTTCGGACCAGTCGCCCTGTCGAATCTTTTCAGCGACGGCCGGGAGTTTTTCTTCGGGCTTCAGCGATTGGACTTCACGACTTTGCATCGATAGAAAGGAACGAGCCATTTCAAGGCTCGGTTCGATGAGCTCTGCCAAGCGCGGATCTTTTGCCTGAATCAAACTTTCCGAACAGCGGACGAGCAGGCACAAGTTTCGCGGCTCCTTCTTCCACGATGCATACAGCGCCTCAGTCGTTTGGCTCAAGAATTCGGGTGCATCAGCAGAGAGGTCCAGCGCGAGATCGAGCAGACGGGCAGCAAGTAACGGTTGAGCCGGATTCTTTTTCAGTTCATCGACCAGCTTCTGAGCCGCACGCTTCCGGACATCGAGATCGGAAGGAGGCGGCAATCGGCGCGACTCGGCTTCCAGCAACGCGGATTCCAAGTACGCTTGGCGACCGTCTGCTTGGGCAGTTCCTTCGGCCAGCTTTTTCAGCACTCGATCGGACTCGACGTACGCCGCTTCCAACTCGTCCTTCGCCTCTTTCAGTTTGACCTCGTCGGTGATTCTTCCGTTGGCCAACTCGTTGTTAGTCTCTGTGATCCACTTGAGCACGGTGACAGCTTGATTGCTCAGCAGTTCGCGATCATTCGGAAAGGCGGCGAGCAGTTTATTCCAGCCTTGAATGGCCTCGCGATATCGGCCGTCTTCAGCATCGGCAACAGTGAGCACGGCCGTGTCAATGAGTTCCGCTTTACGCTTCGCGTCGCGAGAATTGTCTTGATTGGCCCACCACCAAGCAGAAGCGGCGAGCGACACAAGAAAGACAAGTAAGAGAGCGATCTTCAAGCGATTCATAGGCCACCATGCACTTCGATACGCGTCGCCGAGCCTCCGCCGAGTTCAACGGTTCCGAGCTCGGAATCAATCGGCTTAGTGTATCGAAAACCGCCGCTGTCGAGAGGCGTCCACCGATCTTTCGCAATCGCTAGACTCGGCGTTTTTGCGTCGCCTGCGGACGTGCCGCTTGCCGACAGTGCTTCTTTCGGGCTTGATTTCTGAAAGAAAGCCTGCGATTTCCGCTTCCAGCTTTGCTGTTTCCATCGACAGATTTTGAACGATCTGCATCACGTCGCGAGCCGCGCAGTCGGCTTGCCGCGATGCTTCCATGACTTCGGAAATATCCAAAGTGATCTGAGTTGTGCCGGTCGCAAAGCAGGATACAGCCGAGGACAACTCGCACGTCGTCGCCGATTGTTCTTCGATCGCCGCAGCAATCGTCGACGACGCGGATTCGACTTCTTGAATCGAGCGACGAATTTCTTCAAACACGTTCAAGATCGAACCAGAGACATTTTGAACGTCGAGAATCTGTTGAGCGACACGATTGGCCGCGTCACTTGTTTGATTCGCTAGAACTTTCACTTCATGCGCTACGACGGCAAAGCCTTTGCCGGATTCACCCGCGCGAGAAGCTTCGATTGCAGCATTGAGCGAGAGAAGATTAATCTGACCTGCGATGGTGCGAATGAGGATAATCACATCGCCGATCTGTTTGTTGACGGATTCAAGCGTCTTGGACGATGCCTCAGCGCTGCCGACCTGCTGAACGGTCGCGGAAACGACGCGCGAGGAGTCATTGGTGCGGTTGGATATCTCATTCGACGCGATGGACATCTGTTCGACTGCGTTGGCGATCGAACGAATATTCTCGGTGGCTTGATGGGATTCCGATGCAACCGAAACGGCCTTCACGGTGGAGGTTTCGACCAGCTCTGCCATCTTGCCTGCTTCATGTCGCAATCGGGCCGTGTCGCCGGTCAGTGCATCGGTCAATGATTTGATGCGATGTTCAAAAGTCTTTGCCAATGATTGCAGCGAGACGCGTTTGTCTTGTTCGGCTTGTTTCAAGAGGAGGTTGTTGTATTGGAAATACCAACATATGGCCAACGAGCTGAACCAGAGCAACAGCGCGCCGATGTATCCCCCGGCAGCGAACTGATAGATGCCTTTTACCTCGGCGCTGTCGGTGAATTCAGAAAGCGGTCGTCCGGTCCAGAGCATCCACGCCCCTTCCGGATCTTGTATCGCTACCGGCAGTACGACACTGAATGCCAATGTCTCGTCGGGACGGCATTCGGACAAAGCCGATTTCGAGTTCTCGGTTTGGCCCGGCGTTTCTGATAGCAGAGTCCAGTTGTGCCCACGATGAATCAGCGCGGCGTCTTCTTGAGGTAGAAGCTGCTGCAGCAGTCGCGTACGTAAGATGGCCGACACACAGCCGTGCAGCTTGCCCGCTTTGTCGTAGATGGGAACGGTGAATATGAGTCCGAGACGGTCGACATCATCTAATGTGCGATTGAAGTCGGTGTTGTCACAAGTCACGATCGGCGGTCCGCTCAAGATCGGAATCTTGATGCCTTCGATCTGATTCGTCGTAGGGCAGTTTCGATGCAGCCAATCCAATTGCCGTACGATGAGATCGTATTCGGCAGCTTCCGTTTCCTCTTGTTCCACTTCCGCGGGCGATGCACTGGCAACATCTGCGAATTCGTTTACGTCGAACATCAGCGTGGGGGCTTCGGGGTTACCGGTGACCGGGTCCATTTGAGTGGGATCGAAGTCCACCGGAACGATATACACTTCCGAGACGGCAACCGAACTGGAGAGATTGTTGTAGATCTGCTGAATCGATTGCCGCGCATCTTCCGCCAGATTCTTTCCATGCCGATCCAATGACCGGACGCTCGGCAGGAAGCTGATCGTTCGAATATTCTGATAGATCTCGCTCAGCGAACCGGCCAGTTTCTGTGTACTGTGATCTGCATTCTCGGCACGAATCTCGCGGTAGGCGGTCAGTGCTGCCTCGTAGTCGTGTACGCTTTTGAATCGAATCAGAATTGCAACACCTGCGCAGAGAACGGTGATGCAGGTGTAGATAACCAGCCATCGCGGCTTGCAGTAAGAGCTCATAGCAAAGTTCGCACGGCGTTTTGTTGGTTCAGACATATTACCTACCCAAGCCTGTTGCGAAGGTGAGACAAACTGCCCGGTCGAGCAAGAAGAGAGTATCTCTCGCGTGAATGGTGAAGCGTTGGTCGAGCTGCGTGTGATCGAAGGCGGATTTGCGTGGTTTCGCACATGAATGCGCGTTAAAGCTGTTCGGGCTTGACTGATTTGCCGCTTATAGGGAACTGCACGCTTCGTCCGATTGTTCCGCACGCGATCGGACTGTGACAAAGAGGACCAGCCAAACAGTGGTAGCGAATTGCACGCGGTTCGGAATGTCGCAGCCGAAGTCGAGAGGCGAAGGATGCGGGAGGGGGAGAGCACCACTGATCGAGGTCGCCGTAGACTGTGCCGACCCTCTCCCGGAGCTTGCTTCGCTAGCTCCGACCTCTCCCAAACAATGTTTGGAAGAGGTGAATTGAAATGAAGGTAGCGTTGTTCGAGTTCAGCGCGCTGCCGCGCGGACCTGGCCTGAAGGATCGCGTTCGAGCACGTTCAGCGAACTGATCGATGCATGACTGATCGTGTAGCCGCGCTCACGCATCGTGTCCTGGTCACCGTAGTGTTCGTCCATGACAAGTTTCATGTCTCCCTCAGTGTGAACACGCGCGGCTTTCACCGCCGCGGATTGATCGATGCCTTCCGCTAAGCGATGTGCCAAGTAACATGCGACTCCATTTACGATGCGTCGCCCTCCGACGGCTCCGACAGACGAGTGGACTTTATTGCCTTCCAGGATCAATGTCGGACACATGTTATGCAATGGGCGTTTGCCAGGTCCCGGCGAGTTCGCGCGGCCGGATCGAGGATCGAAGCGTGAGAGGCCGTGCGCAAGGATGAGCCCAAGTCCATCGACAGTGACTTGAGCTCCGAACGATCCGCCGTGAGTCAATGTGAGCGAGACGGAGAGTCCTGACTTGTCCATCGTATTGAGATGTATTGTGCCGCCGGCTGTACGACCGTCGGACTCCGCCGTTACAGGCTTGCCTTCTCGCAGCGCTTCTCGAATCGTATCGGCGGATTGTCGAGCATGTTCATCGGAGAGAAGGTGGGCGATGGGCACCTCGAACTGATTCGGGTCACCAAGCCACCGCAGTCGATCGGTCCATGCCAGTCGCAGCGCCTCCACAAGCATCAATTCTCGCTGCGATGTATCTCTGTTCCAATCCAGGGCCTTCAATGTTTGAAGTGTCTGAAGAACCGTTAAACCTCCGGCGGTCGGCGGCGGAGTGAACAGGCGCTTACCACCGAACTCAATCGATAGCGGTTCCGGTTCCAACGGGCGATAACGTGCGAAGTCATCCGGCGTTAAGAGCGAACCACCCTGTCGACAACGATCGACGATCTTGTCTGCGATCGCTCCTTCGTAAAACGGGCGTGTGTTGCCGGCTTCGGCAATCAGTTGCAACATGTCGGCGAGATCGGGATTGCGATAGACATCGTTTTCCTCAAGCGGCTTGCCGCCGGGAAACAACAGCTTCTCCGTTGCCGGATCAGACCGCAAACGTTTGGCATTCGCCTTGACGGCTGTTGAAAGTGCTTTGGTTACTCGGATGCCGTCACGAGCTGTTCGGATGGCGGGTTGCATTAGATCGGCGAGCGGCATAGATCCGTAACGTATCGCCAAGCATTCGAGCCCGGCAAGAATTCCGGGAACGCCGATCGATTGCCAACCGTACTCATTGATCTGCCCAGCCACGCGACCTTCGGAATCCGCGTGAAACGTATCGGGGTTCATCGCTTGTGGAGCCGTGGTGTTAAAGTCGATGGCCCTGACTGAAGCGAGTGGTCCACCACCGATCACTGCGCATCCTCCGTACCCGCCGATGCCGGTCATCGGTACTGCAGCAACCGCAGCCACCAGCGCTGCCGTCGTCATAGCGTCAGCCGCATTGCCGCCTTGCGCGAGTATGGCTTTGCCGGCCTGTATCGCATCAGGTTGTCCGAGCACTCCGCCATGAGACGCCGAATGCTCATCTGCGGCTGATGGACTTGGATCTGTAAAAGTAGTCCCATGAGTGTGAGCGAACGAGTTAATTGAGATCGAACCGAGCGCCGCGCCTCCGACGACTGCCGTCACACTGCTGGAAAGAAATCGTCGGCGGTTTGAGTGTGTCATGCTCAGCCCTTTTCAACAACTCGATAGCGTTCGATATAACCAAAGTCAGGAAAGTGATTATCCTTTGGACCGGGCTGTCCTTGCATGCCGGCGAGCAACAGTTGACTTCCATCTTGCAGGTATCGAGCCGTCGTGATACGCATGCCGGTCTTCGCTTGGCCGATCAAGTTTCCACTCTCTGCATCGAAGATCCCTGCATTCCAATTCCCTCCGCGCAGTCGACCGGCCATCACGAACTGCTTACCGCCGGGATGCCATGCAAGCGCTTCCATCAATCCTTCGCCCGATTGATCTCCTTTGGTTTCCTGTACCTTCTCCGGTGTCTCCTTGCGCCAAGCAAAGCGTTGCCACAATTGCTTGCCGTTTCCGGCCATCGGGTCTCGCATGTCACCCATTCCCGCAGCCAGCAACGTTTCACTATCCGGTGCGAATGCGACGGCAAAGATACCACCGATGTTGCAATGACTCTTGATGATCCCCCAACTCGTGAATGACTTCGTACGCCACGCGGCCATTTGCCGGCCGCTTTCCACATCCCATACCGCTAAATCTCCCATCAAGTTGCCGGCGGCAACCAGTTTGGAGGCCGCGTCGAAACAAACACATTGCACTGACGGCAGCATGTTAAGCGCATGTACGGTCCTTCCGGTTGATGCGTCGATGATCTTCACTGTCGGTTCATCGGAGGCCGCCGGATCGTATTCTTCGCTACCTGCGAGATACTGACCCGTCACCGATGCGATCCATTTCTTGTCGGGGGACAATTGCATATCCCAAGACCAGAACGAATGGATCTTTTCTGCGTGCATCGGTGGAACGTCGACGTCAGATGTAGCTGATGAATCGCCTTGATTCTCTTGAGGGGACGCAAGGCTGCTTGTGACTGCGTTCAAGTCACGAACATGCAACGTGCCGTCAAATGCGGTGGAGTACAGTTTGCCTGCGGCTTCGTCGCAAGCAACGCTCGAAACATAGCTGCCATGCACACCGAACCGACGCGGCTTGGTTTTCTTCGGTTCAGCCGGCTTGCCGTCTCCCTTTCCATCCGTTGTTTCCGACTTCGACTCATTCAACGGCGGCAGGGCCAGCTCATAGAGACCATCCATACATGCGGCCCAGAGCGTCTGTTCGTCGGACTTGATCACGACGTCCAAGACTCCCATCGGGAAGGAATGACGATCGATCTTTTCCAGTTCTATTGTCATGAGCTTGCCGTGTTGCCGGTTGAGCAGTCGTTAACGTGGTGAAGAAGAGATGTGGAAGTAGTTGAAAAAGGGACTCTCGCATTTCATCATGCGAGCAGTTCTGCGATCGGCTGCGCATCCTTTTCGACGCGATGGAACGTTGGGAAACCGGGAAGATCGTAGGTGACGTGCGGATCCAATCCGAGTGCCGTGTAAATGGTTGCGAACAGCCGGCGTTGATCGACCGGTTGATCTGCGACCTTGACACCGTTCTCATCCGTTGCGCCGTAAATGACGCCCGGTTTGAGTCCGCAGCCGGCCATCGCCATGCTCCACGCTGTGGGATAGTGATCGCGTCCGCGGGCTTCGTTCAACCACGGAGTGCGACCGAACTCGCCCATGATCAGTACGAGCGTATCGTCGAGCATTCCGCGCTCGGTCAAGTCGTTCATCAACTGAAAGACGATGCGATCGAGTTCAGGAACCAGCATCTGATGTGTTTCATGATTGAACACATGGCAGTCCCAAGGCATGCCGTTCGCGACCATAACGAACGTCGAACCATTTTCGACGAGATGCCTGGCCAATAGAGTATGAGTCCCGAAGATACCCGGTCCGTACTTGGCGCGATCGGCTTCAGGCAGCTTGCTGATGTCGAACAGCGGTGCCGCTTTCATCAATCCGTTGACTCGTTCGAAGACAGCGTTATACGACTGAACCGCAGCTCCTTTATGATCGTTGGCGAACTTGCGACTGAGGAAGGCTCGCAGCGCTTCGCGGTCTTCATGATCGGCTGCGGCCAGCTCTGCGGGCGGCACCACGTTTTCAATGCGATATTTACCGCCGAATCGTACCGGAGCATACTCCGCCCCCAACCAACCGGCCCAATTGCCTGCCTTGAACGATTTGAATTCGTTCCCTTCCGGGCAGCCGTCGAGCAGCACGAACTGCGGGACCGGACTGTCGAGTTGGCCGAGCTGTTGAGCCAGAACGGAGCCGAGGATCGGTCGCGTGAATGGAGGTCGAGGCGGTTCGCCGCGCGTCAGCATATCGATGGCTTGAAAGTGCTCGTTGGGTTCGGTCGACATCGATCGAATCACGGTCAACTTATCTAGAATCGTCGCTGTCTTCGGCATCAGTTCACTGACATGCACTCCGGGTATCACCGTCGGAATCGAACCGAACGGACCGCCCGACGGCCGGCCTGGTTTCGGGTCCCACATTTCAAACTGGCTCGGAGCGCCGCAGAGCCAAAGCAAGATGCAGCGTTTGCCTCGCTTTTTGACGGTCTCAGCGAAAGCCGGCACGCCGAACAAAGCTTGGAACGAAGCCACGGAGGCCGCGCCGGCCATGCTTCCCTTCAAGAACAAGCGTCGGTGCAACCGATGATCGGCGCTGCCGCACGGAGCGTTGTTCAACTGCGTCGGTTCATCGTCATACTCACTGGCCGGCGACGGAGGAGATGCCATGTTCTGCATAGGAGGCATTCAGGGAGAAGCGTTTAGTGGTTGAATCGGAATTCGGCACCGGTGAGCAGTGCCCAACAAATCTGTTCGAGAGCCTTGTCACGACGATCGGATCGGCGGCTCAAGTACTGGACCATCGAGTCGCGTTCCTCTTGGTCAGGCAATCGCCCCAATACAGATTGAAACAGATGGTCGGTCAAAACACTCGGATCATCGATCGTACTTAGTCGTTTCAGCAGCTCGGAGTGCTTCACAGAGGCCAACGAGTTGATCGCTTCGCCGTTGGTCAACATGAGGCCCTGAGCTACGTTGGCGATGCTCTCTTCAGCCATGACGTCGGGGAAGAGCTTATTAAAGGCCGTTCGAATTTCAATCGTGTTCCAACGTCCCGGATCGCTTGGTTCGAGTACGGTCAGCATGGAGCGATGGAGCGCTTCGGCAGTCAGCGGCTTAGCCTCGGCAACTGCGAACCATTTCGGATCAACAAAATCCGGTCGTGTGGATTTCAGTTGGTACGCTCGCGTGTTTGCGATCGCTTGCAACAAGCGACGCACGTTGTAGCCCGAGGCGGCAAAATCCTTGGCCAACCAATCGAGCAGCTCAGGGTGCGATGCCGGATGAAAAGAATCCAATGTATCGACCGGATGGACGATACCGCGGCCGAACATCATGCACCAAAATCGATTGACCGCGGCTTTGGCAACAAACGGATTGTCTTTGAGAATCACATCCGCGAATTGAGCGCGGCGCGAAAACTTCGGTACTCGCGGCTCACCGTTTTCACCCGGCGTGTACAGCTCGTCCTTGTCCTCTTCTTTGACCCCATCGGCCGGTCTCGGCTCGTCGACTGCTCGATCACCGAAGTAGACGAGCCGATTCGGCTGTGCTTGGCCTTCGAGGTTGCTAAAGTTTGAGAAACCGCCGATGGCTGATTCGGTTACACGAGGGCCTTTGGGTGTGTCCACGTTCTTGGATCGATTGAAGAAAGCGGTCAGTCCCCAATAGTGCTTCTGTTCGATCTCGGCGGAGAGCGGATGATCGTGGCACTGAGCACAATCGATGCGCACGCCGAAAATATCTTTGGAAACGGCTTCGGCGATTTCTTGCGGTTTGTCTTTACGACTGTATACGTACCAAACGGAACCACGGACAGTTTCGTCAGTCGGTCGAGCCACGATCAGTTCTCGCACTACTTCATTCCATGGCCGATTGCGCCGGACAGACTCCTTGAGATAATCGTTCCAACCGGCGTTCGCGCGGCGCTTGAGCCCATCGGCTTCGGTACGGCCGATGAAGATCGCATCAAGAACCTCGGACAAATGAACGGCATGTTCATCCGAATCCAGCAAGCGTTCAACTAAGTGCGTGCGATTGATTGTATCGTTGTCCTCGGCAAACGACTCCAGTTCCGAATCCTTGGGAACGCGGCCGATGAGATCGAGTGTTACACGGCGAATGAACTCGGCATCGGTCGTCGGTTCAGCCGGCGCGATATTCTGTTCGTGCCAAGCGGCGCTCAATGCTCGGTCGATGACTTCCGTCGGGGAAGTGCCGGAGGGGATTTGTTCCCACTTCAGCGGATCGGCGACGGTCGAGTCTTGCGATCGCAAACTCAGCGGAGCACCGAGGGCGGATACGCATACGATGAATAAGCAACCGAGGACGCTCCGAATCGGAGCGGTAAGGATCGGCATATAGGCTACCCTGCAAAGGTGGGACAGCAGGAGCGATGGAAGGTGGGACGCGATTTGATCCATCATACACGGTCGCGCGAAATCAGTGCAGCGCCGATCCGCTATTCTGCACTGCGCAGGTGGGCCGCGTTGGAATTCAGTGGGCCGCGTCGAGCTGAATTCAGGCGGTCAGACCGGCGTCTAGAAACTGCGAGCGATTTCCCGGCGCATGTGAAACGTGCGCTCGACGGATTTGCCGGTGAAGAAGACCGACGGTGCAAAGAGATTCTGGTCCAGCGGTACAGAGATGGTAACGTCGACAAACTGCGTGCTGGAAACAATCGTGGTTGGGCTGACAGCAACCGTGAACTTCTTCAGGAAGATGGAGTTGAGAATCTCACGGGCCTTCGCTTCGGCATTGGTAGATGTTGCGCCGGGTACGATGGCTGCGCGAGCCGCTTCGTAGGCCGCATTCGCGACGGTATGTCGAATCATGGCAACACGGCAAAACTCGAGAGCTGCGAAGAAGAAGAGAAAGGCCAGGCCGACGACCATCGCCATCTCAACGGTAACGCCGCCGCGTCGTGCTCTTTGTTTACTTCTTCGGTGCATCTGGTGACTCACGCTATTTAGGTATAGGACAGCGGTTCGGTGGTACGTTACTCAGTCATGATCGTGCTGAGCGTCAGCGCGATTTCACGAAACACCTGATTGAGTTGCGTGCCGTTGTCGGCTTTGAAAGCGCGGCCGTGGCCGATAGCCGCTATCTGTTGCATTCGCCCGAAGTCAGCGTCAGTTCCAAAAGCGATGGTGTGAATGACAATGCCTTCGGCCGCTACCGAGGCCGCCGGTATTTCCGGATCGATGCCGGTGTTGTGAATACCGTCCGTCATCAGAATCATCGTCCGTTCCACGAACTCCGGCGAACGGCCGCGCTTCAGGATATTGAATCCGGATTGAATGCCGCCCGAAATACTTGTGGAACCGTTCGCGATCATGCCGTCAGAAGAATTGGAAATGTTGGCGAGCGTTTTGGTGAGCTGGACATCTTCGGTCGCAAAGGTTGAGTACGACGCAAGTCCGACAAACTCTTCCACATCATTCGAATCGAGCAGAGAGACGAACAATCGGACGGCGCTTTTCAGATCGCGAATCTTGGTACCCGACATCGAACCGGAACGGTCCAGCACGAGTGCAACATCTCGTTCCACAAAGGTCGCGACGGCGCGGTGTGAAGGTTGGAACCCGGAGACCCCGAAAGCACCGCCGAAGAACAACGGGACTTCGCCCGACAGCGACGACTTCGTTCTCGCCCCCAGGACTTGGACGCTGTTGAACGGCTTTGTTCCAGCTTGGAAGGAGAATCTTCCGTCGACACCCAGCGTGCTGTGTCCGAAGACGAAATCGGCTCCGGACAGTTGCAGTCCGCTGCCGGCGACTTTATTGGAGAGAGCAATCTGCTGACCGGCTGCTACTGCTTGATTGCGATCTCCCGTCGAAGAGAGTGTCACTGCAGCGGCTTTCGATGCGGCGTCGGTCGCAGTGCGCAGTTCGCCGCGCACGAGGTGCATGTAGGCAATATCGACCGCGAATGCAACGGTCACCAAGAATGCAAACATCATTGCGGCCAGCAGGATAAGCATGGCGCCGCGACGACGAACGGTTAATCTCTTTGCGGGTTGCAAGGGGCGCATCTTTCACGTGCGAGATGAATGAAGCTTACTCTTTGATCATGAACGACTGGACTTGTAGGACGCGGTCGGTGATCACATTCCCGATGAACGGACTGTTGCCGCGAATCGGCGCGCTGACGGTGACTCGGACGATGCTTCCTCGGACTGCCGTTCGAATATCTGCGGGTTCGAAGACGATGGCCGCGTTCTTGACCAACCGTGCGTCGAGAACTGCAGTACCGAGCGCTTTGGCTGAGTCGGTTGAGGATGTCGTGCGGGCCGCTTCGCGAATGGATTCATAAGCGGCGGCGTTCAGTGATTCTTTGAGGAAGACCGCGCTGGTGGCTTCAATCGATCCCAGGATCAACAGCATCAGCACGGGCAGACAAACGGCGAACTCGATGAGAGCTCCGCCGCGTCGATCGGATCGTTTCGATTGAAGAATCATCGCAGTTACGGTCTTGGTCGTTTGGTTCGAGCAAAGTTGCGAGTGGTTTTTACGCGTGTACAGCCTCTTTGTCGCGGAACTTTGAGTCAGCGACTTCGGCTGCGGTGCCATGGAGGAGTCCTCAGTTTCTACAGGAGCAGAGACGCTGGAGCAGATTCGTTTTCACTACGCAAATTCATGGCTTGATTAAAATCACCGGCCAGTGCCTGCCAAAAGTCGTTATCGCGAAACTGGCAAAACAGGCTTGCTCGCCGATACGATGGACTTCAGCGTACGACGTAAAGCGTTGGATCAGACCGGCAAAACGATTGGCGAAGTCGTTGACTGTGTCAAGCAGGGAAGACCGGCAACAGTGACAGCGAAATTGGCCATGACAGGGAGGAACGTGAGCGAAAAACGATGGAAGATGTCGCCCGCATGGATATCCGGTAGGGAGGTGAAGACAGTCCAGAACAACAATCCGAGACCTTGACCCATGATGAGCGCACCCCAATGCAGGGTCACTCGCCAAATTAAGCTGGTTTGTACTTCATGATCGATGAGTCCGGTTCCACGTCGTTTCTTGGACACAATAAGCACCTCGGCCGTTTCAGTTTCGAGCGTTCGGAAGCCGTAAGCACGACGAGCAACCTTGAGCGAATCGCGAGGCATGCGCACGTGTCGGCGCAAAAGCTTAGATTTCTCGCGTTACAAATCGCGAGAAAATCGACCATGCCGGCTCACGACCGAGTCGAGAAATTGGGAGGCGAGAACCGAGCGTGTCGGTTGTAACGATTGCGCCTGGTCCGTCATGTCCGAATGGAGAGTCGGCATGATACGCCGGTTGCTGCGATGGCTTTTATGGGACGATGAACTCGGGAAAGCGCTGCTTGAATTCCGTCGATGCAACAGATCGAAACGTGTCCTGTTCACGCACGACGAAGAGGGCACAGAGTCGGTGCTTTTCGGCGAGCTCGAGTCCGGAGTCGGGACCGCATGCCATGAGGGCCGTGGCCAAGCCGTCTGCCGTGGCACAGTCTTCTGAGATGACCGATACCGCGGCTAAATTATGTTCGATCGGATATCCCGTTCGAGGATCGATCGTATGCGAGAGTCGTCGACGGCCGTTTTTGTAGCTGTTCCGATAATCGCCGCTGGTCGCAATACCCCCTTCGCTTAAGTTCAGCACGTGATGGATACTCGACTGCGCAGAGCTCTCTTTGGAAGAAATCGGGCACTCGAGTCCGACTTGCCAAAAATCGGTTTCTGCAGACAGCCCTTTCGTCACGATCTCTCCTCCGATCTCGACCAAGTGATTCCGAATGTCGAGTTCGGAAAGGAGGTTGGAGATACGATCACAAGCGTAACCTTTGGCGATACCGGAGAGGTCGATTTCGACTTGCGGATCCTTTTTGCGCAGCGCCGGAGGCTGCAACTGAACTTCAACCAGTTCCCAACCTACATGCGCGGCCAAGTTCTTCACGGTCTCTTCGCTCGGGATCTGCCGTTTGCCTTGAGCCGGCCCGAATCCCCAAGCTCGTACCAACGGTAGAACGGTCATATCGAACTTGCCTTGAGACAGCTTGCTGATGTACTGCGCCTTGTTGACGACTTCCGCTGTTTCCATGGAGACTGAGAACCAGTCCGTGGATCGATGCGCGTTGAAGAGACTGACTTCCGAGTCGGGCCGGTAGGTCGACATCTGGCGCGAGATATGATCCAGCTCGCGATCGATCGCTTTCTGAACTTCTTCCGCCGTTACTGTATGGGCGGTCTTGTGGATGTTCCTCGGGGATTGATATCGGATGCTGTAGCTGCCCCCCATCGTATGCCCCTTGATGAGCATCGTTTGGGAAACATTGACCGTCTTGCGCGGAACGAAGCCGCGCGTAATGAGAAACGGTAAGAGGCCGACAAGAAACGCAGCGAGCATCAGTCCGATGACTCGTGCAACTCCTTGAAGTCCCTTTAGTTTCACTGCTGATTCTCCGGCGCACGAATTTCTAAAGGGAGTGCGGTATTCCTCACGCATAGAGATCGATCCCCGCGAAACCGAATCGAGCAGAGTGATTTTCGGTTTGCCGGTAATCTAATCAACAAGAGCCGAGCTTGAAATACGCGAACAGTCTCAGCCGGGAGGAAAGCGAACAACTCAGCCGGCGGGACTCACCAAACTCTCGCAGCTGCCGAGTTTCCACTTGATTGTCGACTGATACTAGGTGGGGTTGCGTCCCATACCCCCCGGCACATTCACGGTCCGCCGATTGCTGGCGTTTGCAAACGGAGCATTTGGCATGGGCAATACACCGACATAGCGCGACATCAGGAGGCTCTACCGTTGTATCTGCAATTGATCAGTATTCACGGCTTGGTGCGCGCAGACGCGATTGAAATGGGCCGCGACGCAGATACCGGAGGCCAAGTCCGTTACGTTTTGGAACTGGCTCGCCATCTCGCGTCGCTCGATGAAGTGCAGAGAGTCGATCTGATCACTCGTAAACTCGTCGGTTCCGGACTGGACGGTGAACCGTTGCATGAAGCTTACTCCCGTGACATGGAAGTGATTTCCGAGAAGTGTCACTTGGTGCGCATCCCGTTCGCGGATTGTCGGTACATGCGCAAGGAAGAGATTTGGCCGTGGCTGGACGAAGAGGTCGAGCGATTGCTGGAATACACTCGTTCGTCGACTTTGCGGCCCGCCGTTGTGCATGGTCATTATGCCGACGCGGGTTACATCGCGCGTCATGTAGCGCGGCAGTGCGACTGTCCGTTCGTGTTCACTGCTCATTCGCTCGGGCGACCCAAGCTCGCATATCTGTTGACCGAGGGTTGGAGCCGTGAGCAAGCCGATCGAGTCCTAAACATGGAACGACGGATCGCGGAAGAAGAGGAGTGCGTTCAGGCGGCCGGGGCAATCATCGTCAGCACCAACCATGAAAGTGACACGCAATACGCCGAGTACGCGGTCCCACACAAAGCTCCGATCCATGTGATTCCGCCTGGGACCGATTTGACGAAGTTCTTCCCATACTACGATTACGATCTTCCGTCAGCCAACATCGACGAACGCTACAAACAGGCTCGCAATCGCATTCAGCGGCGATTGAAACGTGATTTTTGGCAGAGCCGAACAAGCCGTTGGTACTCGCAGTCTGTCGACCAGATCGACGCAAGAACATTCAAGCCTTGCTGAAAGCATACGGCGAGAGTCCGGAGCTCCAAGCGATTGCGAACTTAGCCGTGTTTGCAGGCGTCCGCGAAGACATTGAGTCGATGCCGGAGAACGAACGGCAAGTGCTTACTGAGATCCTGCTGCTCATGGATCGATACGATCTGTACGGGCGAATTGCGATACCGAAGCGACACGATTCTGATTACGACGTGCCCGAGTTGTATCGATTGACCGCAGGCCTTCGCGGCATATTCGTCAACAGTGCCTTCATCGAACTCTTCGGTCTGACGGCGATCGAGGCTGCAGCGGTCGGTCTCCCGTTTGTCGCGACTGCAGACGGTGGTCCGCAAGATATCGTCGCCAATTGCCGTAGCGGTATCACAGTGGATGTGACGAAGCAAGATGAGCTGATCGCAGCCATGTTGAAACTGCTGACCGACCAGGAACTGTGGGAGGCATCCAGTCTTTCCGGTATCAACAATGTCAGAACACACTATTCGTGGGCGACTCACTGTCGAGATTACATCAGTTTGGTTCGCCGTTTGATCGGAACAGAAACGGAAACTGCTGTGGATACGACGTGTGATGAACAACTCGATGAAGTTGACTCGACAGACAATCGATCCGATTTCTCAACCAGTTCAAAGACCGAGGCTGAGGCACCGACTCCTCTTGATATCGCAGCGGCAGCTCGCAACGCGGTTTGCCGTTCGCCGCTTGTCACGGCGATGTCACGCCGACTTCAACGCGCGGAAGTAATGCTGATCAGTGACATTGACGGCACGCTGACCGGAGATGCTGCAGCGCTGGAGTCGTTGATGGAATGCGTGAGAAGATCGAACGGTCGAATTTGTTTCGGCGTTGCGTCCGGTCGCTCTCCCGCTCTGATCGAAGCCGCGATCGCGGAGTTTCGTTTGGAGTTGCCTGAGATCATCATCGCGTCCGTAGGAAGCGAAATACTGCTAGGCCCCTATCGAGAGATTTGGACCGATTGGTCGGATACGATTGCCGACGACTGGCGTCCTCATGCGCTGGCCGAGAGGCTTGCTGAACTGGATTGCATAGAGCCGCAGGCCGGGCCGCATCAACAAGGGCCTTTCAAGTTGAGCTACATACTGCGCAGTGGAATGACTATCGCCGAGGCCGGAAGTTGTATCGAAGAGCAATTGCGCGGCGCTGATTCACCTTATCGCTTGATCATCTCACACGGAAATCTGGTGGATGTCCTTCCGGCTCACTCCGGCAAGGGGAACGCTTTGCGTTTCTTGCTCGAACGATTGGACTTTCCACTTGACCTAGTGCTAGCGGCAGGAGATTCAGAAAACGATCGCGACATTCTGACGATGGGTTTGAAGTCGATCGTAGTCGGCAATCACGCTGCCGAACTCGATGATCTCCGCAATCAGACATCATCGAACATTTATTTCTCGAAGGGACGTCATTCGGCCGGAGTCAT
>JAXMBQ010000019.1:0-111031 GCA_046349815.1 Pirellulales bacterium
TTGAGCCCCTTCCAATATCTCGGGGCGGTGCCGCGAAAGACATCCTGTGGGAAGCAAGGCCAAAGTTTGGCAGTACAGCCGGCCCGATTGAGGCCGTGACCACGGGAAGCTTCCTTCAAGATTTGGGATCGAATGACGGCGACGAGTGGCTGGACGACCGCTGCGTAGCAGAAGCAACCTGAAACATAGAGGATGCAGGAAGATGATGAAGAAACTGATTTTGGGCGGAGCTTTGACGGCCGTCGGACTCACGGCTGTCTTTGGAACTGCGGGTGCAAGCTACATCCGTACCGGTTGGCAAGCCGCCGGGGACTCGGTACGACAAAACGTGCCGATCGAGTGGGAGATCAAGCGAGCTCGGCAGATGATCGAAGATCTGAAGCCGGAGATTGCTTCCAACATGCAAGTCGTGGCCCGCGAAGAGGTCGGCGTGGCTCGTCTTGCGAGCGAAGTGAATACAAAGCAGCAGCAGATCGTTAAGGCCAAGCAGGATATCATCCGGCTGAAGGGTGATCTGGAAAGCGGTTCCGTACGATTCGTGTATGCAGGCCGCGACTATTCGAAAGACCAAGTCCGTGATGACTTGGCCAATCGATTCAAGCAATTCCAAGTTCACGAGAAGACCGCTTCCAAGCTGACTCAAGTCTTGGCAGCGCGTGAAAAGAACCTCGACGCAGCTCGTCGCAAGCTCGATGAAATGCTGTCGGCCAAGCGTCAATTGGAAGTCGAAGTCGAAAACCTGCAGGCTCGACTGACCATGGTTCAAGTGGCTCAGACCGCCAATCCGGTGTCGATCGACGACAGCCACCTCAGCGGCACTCGCCAACTGCTCGACGAAATCCGAACTCGGATCGATGTCGCCGAACGCATGGCTGCCAGCGAAGGAGCCTTGGAAGGATCGATTCCGCTGGACGAAACTGCGTCGGAAGATCTGCTGACTGAGATCGCCGATTATTTCGGTGAAGGTCGCGCTGAAGTCGAAACGCTGGTCAGCAGCGTCGGCGAGTAGTCCCGGCACTAAGCCTGATCGGTCCGCTGCATCGCATCCTGTGCGGCGGATCAAGGTTCCAGCGACTTACTGCTTTGAACTCACACGGGTTTCGGTCTGCAATGCAGTCGAAACCCGTTTTGCATGCAGGGTGCCTGCCAATGTCATCTACGCTCGGTTTAAGCGATCAAGCAATGTTAGCGGAGCGGCGCAAGCCGCCCGGTTGCCGCCCGGTTGACTCCACGATACCGGACGGCTCGCGCCGAACCGCTACAAAGCAGACGGCACTGGGGTGATGACGGCGGTTTACTTGAGCGAAGGCGCTCTGCGATGAGCGTGATGCTCGATGCCGGATCGACTACGATTGTTAAGGGTGGACGGAACATGAAATCCGATTCGGCATACGGCTCGGCTGCATCTGATCCGGTTCGCTCCGCAACGGTTTTGCTCAGCACTCATGTCATGAACCTGCGAGGGTTGGATCGCGTGTCGCGGTTAAGACAAGACGAAGATGCTCGCTCATCGGCGACCGCCTATCACATTGTGTGGATCGACGGCGTCGGCGGATATCTGTTGTGGGATCGGAACGAGCTGGTTATCGGCCAGGCGTTTGCCGGTTCCGGCGCGGATATCGGTATCGTGGGTGATCTCAGTCGGCAAGCAGCGGCGATTCGCCGAATCGGCGGAGATTATCTGCTGCAGCCTTTGCAGCGGACATCTTTGAACGGTCACGTCATCGACCGTTCGCAGTTGCTCAGCGACCAATCGCGGATCGAACTGGGACAATCGGTTAAAATGGACTTTCGGCGTCCTAATCCGCTCAGTGCCACCGCTCGGCTCGAAATAGCAGGCATCCATCGCTGGCAGCCCTATGTCGATGCCGTTGTTTTGCTGGCTGACTGTTGCATCCTTGGACCACGTCCGGGAAGCCATATCGAATGCAGGGAGTGGAGTAGCGAGCTCATGCTGATTCAAAAAGGTGCGCAGTGGCACTTTAAGACCGGTGTCGACGTAGATGTCAACGGTCGAACACAGCGAGGAACATTTCCCGTTGTGCGAGGAATGAATGTTCGTGGGGAAGATTTTTCTTTGAGCATCGAATAACAGGGGATTTCGCGCCGGCCGCCGTTCGACTGCCGGTTGTTCGATCGCGCCTAATCCCGATGTTTTCAGGGCCGATCATTTGCCGGGTCGATTGTCGGACTGCCTTGTCACTCATATAGAGCTAATCAGCCATGCTCCAACTTCTCAATCCGCTCAAAGCTGCCCGAAAAGAGGCACAGCCCGATCGGGCTCAGCCACATCAGGCGGCACAGGCTGCAAACGAAAACCAACCCGTTGTCGCGACGATCGCCAAGCAGGGCAAGCCAATGAAATTCTCCTTCTCAAACGGTGATCGCCCGCTGGCCGGTTACACCATCAAGCGCGGCGTGGGAATCGGCGGCTTCGGTGATGTCTACTTTGCCGTCAACGATGCGGGTAAAGAAGTCGCTTTGAAGCGCATCCAGCGCAACCTCGATATCGAAGTTCGGGGTGTTCGACAGTGCCTGAATCTCAAGCACCCGAACTTGATCGCTCTCTACGACATCCAGTTCGACGCTGAAGAGCAAGGCTGGATCGTGATGGAATACGTTGCCGGTCCGAGTCTGCGCGACTTGATCGAGCGCAATCCGAGCGGTTTGGCGGCGAGCGATCTGCGGAGCTGGTTTGGACAGATTGCGGCTGCGGTGACTTATCTACATGACCACGGTATCGTTCATCGCGATTTGAAACCGGCGAACATTTTCACCGATGAAGGAATGGTCAAGATCGGTGACTATGGTCTTTCCAAATTCATCTCCTGCTCGCGACGCGGCGGTCAGACGGAGAGCGTCGGAACGTTTCACTACATGGCCCCTGAGATCGGCAAAGGTGAATACGGCAAAGAGATCGACGTCTATGCGCTCGGCATCATGCTCTACGAGATGGCTACCGGTTGCGTACCGTTCGACGGTGAGAGCAGCCAAGAGATCATTATGAAGCACTTGACCGCTGATCCGGATCTGTCGCGAGTTGCCTCGCCGATTCGCGAAGTGGTCGCCAAAGCGCTGCAAAAGAACCCGGCGCATCGATTCTCCGATGTACGAGAGATGGTACGAGCGCTTGGTATCGAAATCGATGAACGCTACATGGCAGTCGATCATCGTCGCGTTCCCGGCGCGTCGCTCGATCTCCCTCCGGTCGTTCAGGTAACTGCGGACCGCGGTGCCGGCAACGGACGGCAAGAACCGCCGAAAGTTGCCGCCAAGAATTCAAGCTCGGATGACGAGACTTCGCTGAGGTATGACGAGCCCATTGCGAGACTGGTCCGGTCCGGGTGGCGAAAGACAAGCGATTGGTTCAATTCACTGAACGTGGGGCCGGGTGGTCGAGCTGCGGTGATCACGGTGATCGTGATCGTCTGCATCCTGAACTTGGGATTCTTGATTAGTTGCGCGGTCGCCGTCGGGTTGGTCTATGTTCCCTATTACATTGTGTGGTTAATTGTGCGCGGCCCGCGTCCGCAGAAGACAATCAATCCACAGTTCGGTTCGCTGCAGGCCGCGGTCCCACGGACGCCGCCTCGCGTTCAACCGGTGGTGGCTGTACCCGGGCCGGTTGTGCGTCAATCGCCCCCTAGGCCGATCAGTGTGCGCCAATGGAAGATCGGCAAACGTAAGCAGTTGTGTCTAGTGAAGCCGAGTAAGCAAGCGGCTGAGATCACCGGCAGTTGGCTGGGCGCCACCGCCGTGATCACCGTCTTCGCAACGTTGGTCGCAGTGTTCAAGATCGGCAGCGGCGATGCAGCTCAAGGCCATGCCGTCGGCTTGGCATGGTCGGCAGTCACTTCGCTCGCTTGTGCTGCGTTGACCATTTTTTTGGCCAAGCGATGGCAGACGAAAGATGGCGATGGTGCAGTTCGCAGCTTCATTCAACTGACCTGTGGGTTGGTGATAGGAGTCGGTGCATATCTGCTCAGCAAGTTCCTGATGGTGCCTTGGGATCAAATCGCTTCCCAGAGCGCCGGGGAACTACCCGTACAACATTGGAAGGGCTTCTTCGGTTCCGATGGATCGCCGCTCTTGCCCGCTTACTTGGCATACTTCCCGTTGATGATGGGTATGGTTCAGTGGTGGAAGCAAGCCGATCCGCTCAGGCGAACACGGTTCAGCCTGTGGTCGGTACTCTGGTCGATGCTCGTGGTGGGACTGATCCAGATCGTTGTGCCTTTCCCGCAGCCGTGGGGCGTGCTCACCGCGGCTGCTACTTCGATTGCCGTGCAGTTGGCCAGCCCTTGGCTCGATCCCGACGAACGACTCGACGCGGTGCCGGATGCTAAGCAGTTTGCATAAGTTGCCAAGCTGACGCCTTGTCCGACGAAGAATGAATCGAGTTCCGAAGCATCCCTTGAATCAAGCACTGTAAGATCATGAAGCTGCACAGATTCGACATACCGATCGGCCTGTGGTTGTTGGCCTGTTGTTTAGTGTTCCAGCCTGTGATGAACCTCGCGTCTGCCGCTCAGGCACCGCAAACAATCGATTCGGCGCTGAAGCCGGACGATGGCTTGCCCCCTGCCCCGACGCGTCTGAGCGTGAGCGCGAACAACGAGCCGGCACCGCCCGCTGAAACGTCGCCGGCCCCGACAACCGATGTCGATAATATTCCACTAAGCGGCGAAGAAACAAAAACGGCGCCGACATCACCAGCCGCTGAGATCACGGGCAACGACGAGATTCGAACGCTGTCGGTTGCGCCTGGGGTCAAGCCGTTGCTCCCTCAAGATAAACCGGCTTGGGTAGGTGCACCGCCTGACTTATCGACGAGTGTTCATCGACTGTTCGTCGGTTCATTTCCCACCGCACATGAGGATGAATCCGATGCGGCTCTCGATGAACCGCTCGTGGCCGCTGTTTGCGGTTATATCGAAGAGCAAGTGGTCCAGCAGCCCGGTGCTGCGGCGGAACTCGGCATCACTGCGGAGTTCATTCGACGCAATTTGTTGAGCACCGCGACCGCCTACAACGCGGTGTTGGAAACGAGCAACGGTCCGATGTATCAAAAGTGGGTGGTCGTTGAGATCCCCGCCGAGCAACGGAATCATTTCCTCGGTCGTTATCAAGAATTGCAACAGCGCAATCGGCTCGGTGTTCTGGGACTCGGCTTGTTCGGTTTGCTGTGCGTGACCAGTTTGGCCAACATCGGTTTTCGACGCCGCGTCCGTAGACTTGAATTGGCTGAGGCAAAAGCTGCGCAGCCCGGTACCTTTGCGGTAATACATCAGCCGGCTGTTTCCTCCGGGACTTGCTGCGGAAAGTCTTCGGCCTTAACCTGGGTAATCGTCGGATTGACGATCGCTGCGGCAACCGGCATCGTGAGAATCAAACGGATGCGAGAAACTGCGACCGAGGAACCTCAGTTGTCGGGTAACTCTGTCGGGATCGTGCATCAAGAGTTGAAATCGGCGCAAGACGCCATTACCGAAGTCCAGTCGGCTAAAGAATCGATCATGGCTCAGGAATCGATTGCGCGCGAGTTCGCTGATCGAGTGCGTGACCGAGTCGAACGGATCAAAGACGGGCCGCGGCGCATCAAAGCCGAGATTACCATAGAGAGCGGTTCGCGTTCCGCTGACAGCGTAGAAGATCGATGAGACCCAGCGGTAACGAGATGATTCATGAGTGAAACGGCGGATGTGGATCTGTTGCTTGTCGATCGCATCTCTCAAGGTGATTCGCAAGCGTGGGAAGAATTGATCTCACGCTATGAAGGTCGATTGCTGGCCTTTGTTGAAACGCGAATCAAGAACCGAGCCGGGGCAGAAGATATTGTTCAAGAGTGCTTCATCGGTTTCTTGAACAGTCTTCCGAACTACGATCGTCGCCGACCGCTCGAAGGCTATCTCTTTTCGATCTGCGCCTACAAACTGACCGATCATCTGAGGCGCGAGGGACGTCGTCCGGCGATTGCCATGTCGCAGACGGCTGACAGCTCCAGCGATGCAGCTTGGCAAGTGCCGGCGGAGAACGCTCGCGGAGCCAGCAGCATTGCACGCAGCGGAGAGCGTCGCGGCCTTGAAGAGCAAGCGATCGTCACGGCGCTGCGTGAACAGATCAACAAATGGCGAGAGCGTGGTGACTGGCTAAAGTTGCAATGCATCGAACTGTTGTTCGTCGCAGGTCTGAACAACAAGGATGTAGCCAAGCTGCTCGACATCAGCGAGCAGCAGGTGGCCAACTTCAAATTCGACTTCATCGCGCGTACTAAGTCGTTGATCGGTCGGCAAGAACTTTGTGCCGAAGTCTTTCCCGAACTCGAATAGGATGCGAGTGCCGCGGACCTCGATCAGTTGCGCTTCAAGTTGTCCATGACTTCGCGCACGATACGTTCGATGAAATCATCGTCCGCTGCAGGCTTGGATTGATTGGCGGGTGTCACCGCCGGAGCAATGTCGGGCAGCCACTGAGTCAACTCGCTCAGCATTTGGGCAAGTTGTTGTTGAGTTCGTTGAGCGGTCGCAAGTTGCTCGGGCGATAGCGGTTGTCGGCTCTGTCCCAGATCCCAACCGCGTGAAAGTGCGCCGCGTCGGAAACCTTCCGGGAACTCCGGCTGTTGAATCATCGCATCGAACAGCGGCAGGAGTCGATACTGCAACTGCATGGCTCGGTCCCACTGTCCGCGACGGCAGGCTTCGAAGATGGCTCGCGTCAGTTCCGGAACAACTCCGCTGGTGGCATTGGTTCCGCCGTTGCAACCGATCAACAGCATCGGAGCGAGCGATGCATCCCAACCGGTGAGGAACGAGAACTCGGGTCGCTGCGGACGGACGGCGGCGATCATGCGCATCATGTGCGGGATGTCGCCGGAGCTATCCTTGATACCTACGATGCGAGGACAATCGGCCGCCAGGCGTCGTACGGTTGCGACGTCGATCGGCGAGGCGAATAGAGGAATGTTGTACAGCGTCACATCGACGGTGACGTTATCGCCGATTTCCTTGAAGTATTGGTAGACCGCTTCGGGACCGAGTTTGTAATAGAACGGTGCGACGATGGCGACGGCTCGAACTCCCATGGCTCCGTATGCTTCGCACGCATCGATTGTCTCTCGTACGTTGGCTTCCGCAGCCCCCGCCAGAATCGGAACTCGACCGTTCACGTGCTTCATCAAAACTTCGATGATGCGACGGCGCTCGGTGGCTGTGAAGCGAGTGAACTCACCGGTACTTCCGTTCGGATACAGTCCATGTACACCGCGATCGATCAGCCAATCGACGTAGGCGCACAAACGGTCTTCATCCACGCGTCCCTTTGAGTCCACGGGAGTAATGTTCGGGGTGTAGATGCCTTCCATCGGTTCTTTGGCCATAGTGCACTCGCTGGTCGTTCAAGCTCAAGTTGTTCGGTTTGGGGGATGGGATGCGAAGGGCTCTCCTGGTTGGCTACGGGCGGGCCGTCCTCATCCGGAGACATTGTAGTTTAAGATGTAACGGCTACATTGCCGGTCGGGATAGGGAAAATGCCTGTTATTGGTCGTACCGGTCGGCACGATTTTTCCGGCGTTGCTTTGATTGCTGATCACGAATGGTGCGAAACGATTCCATGGGCAAGGGGCGGCGGGCAAGGAACAACCGAGTCGACGGGATTTCGACGGTCGAGAGGCTGCAAAAAGGCCGTTTATCCGAGCATGCCGGGACTGAGATTCCCAGCCGAGCCAAGGCGTATCGATGGATATGGGGAGCCGCAGTTGCGGCGATTTGGCTTATCATCCTGCGGGCTTTTTTGTCCGCGCCTGCGGCCGACGGATTATTACATGCAAGCGGCGAACCGATCACGCGCGGCGAGTTGCTGCTGACTCGTTGCCTGGTTCCCGACAGCATTGCTGCATTGTGGTTCGGATCGTCTGATTTACCCACAGCATTTCTGGATCGTCTGCCCCTACTAATCGCTTCGCTTGTATGGTGGCTGATCGCTTGGGTCATCGGCGAACCGATCGTGCAGTTCGCATCGCGATCGATTCGCATTCATCGAGCGGAACACGCAGCGCTCGCTTGCTTGATCGGAGCGGCTTGGCTGTCGACATTGACTCTCGTCTTCGGTATGGCCGGATTAATAGGTTCGCGATGGCCTCTCTTGTGCGCCGTCCTCGGCTTAGTGGGTGCTGTAAGTTGGTTGCGCCGCGGACGCCGGTTTGCTGATGTATGGAAACCGGCTCAAGTTCCGATGCTCGCCGATGATCGAGAGTCAGCAGCAGATAACTCCGGTTCATCCCTCGCATCCGATTATTCGCAACTGGGCGACCGCTCCGTCGATTCCCCGTTTGTTCGTTGGCTGGATGTCTTGCCGAAAGTGGCCACATGCGTCGCAGCGCTTTTGATCATTGCAGGTTCATTGTTGCCGGCGAATGATTTCGATGTGGTCGAATATCATCAGCAAGCGCCTCGCGAGTTTTATAAGCAAGGGCACATCGCATTCTTGCCTCACAACATCTATGCCAACATGCCGTTGGGGTCGGAGATGCATACTCTGGCCGCGATGATTTTGATCGGAGGTGATCCTTGGTGGAGTGCGCTGGTCGGCAAACAGATCTCTGCCGACTTTACGCTGATCACAGCCTTGCTGATCGGAGGCTATGTCGCGCGCCGCTTCGGCCGTGCACTCGCTTGGCCTGCTGCAGGGTTATGGCTGGTCAGCCCCGGCAATGCGCTGGTCGCAGATGCCGGTTTGATCGATTCCATCTTAGCCGCCTATCTAACCGCTGCGTTCGTCTGCACGGAGTTCGCTATCGGGCGACATACAGAGCGTGCTGCAGGCGGTCATAACACTGATACGCGATGGCTCAATCAAGAGACATGTTGGTGGTTCTGTGCCGCGGTAACGGCCGGGGCGGCTGCTGCTTGCAAGTACACCGGTTTGATTTATGTCGTACTTCCCGTCGCGATCATCTCCTTCGTTCACCTTGTCCGAACGCGTTCCAAGAAGTGGATCGGCATTACGGTCGTATGCGCAGCGGGCCTGTGCGTTACTTGTGTTCCTTGGTATTTGAAGAACGCGGTTCAAGCGGGCAACCCGTTCTATCCGTTGGCTGCGAATTGGTTCGGCGGAAAGACGTTATCGCCTAAGAAGATCGCTCAGTGGCAACAGGCTCATCGCGTTCCGTGGGCATCGCGAACAGATCAGCCATGGATGGAACGCATTCAAGTGGAGTTGGGGTCAATCGGCAGTGCGCTGCGTAGTTTTCTCAGCAGCGGCAGTATGCTGCCCCCTGCCCTGTTCGCATTGTTTCTGTTCGGCGCGTTCTTCTGCTTAAGAAGACAGGTCGATCTGCGCCGACTCGTGTTGTGGAGTCTGTGGGTGATAGTTGTGTGGTGGTGTGCCACGCATCGCATTGATCGCTTTTGGTTGCCTATGCTCGGATTGGTTGTTATCGGAGCGGCTGTCGGCATCTGGAAACTGCGCTCCGTAACCGCGCCTTGGATATCGCAGGTGATCGTTCTGACGGCCATGCTCTACGGTCTTATCTCGCACGCTGCCGGTGACTTGGCCGACAATCGATTTTTCGTCAGTCTGCAGGCGTTGCGATTCGATGCCGGGAACTTCGATGGTCGCGTGGGGCGCTTGTCACCGTTGACTGTATGGATCAATCGCGAACTGAACAGAGATGCGAGCACTCGTATCTTAATGATCGGCGAAGCCGCAGTGTTCCAGTTCGATCCACCGATCGTTTACAGCACTTGCTTCGACTTACAACCGGCGGAAGAGTGGCTGCGAGGAAAACGCCGGCGGAACAATCCGAAGCTCTGCGGTCGCAGGGGATCACGCACTTGATGGTCAACTGGGCCGAAATCCGGCGCTATCAAAGCCCGGGGAACTACGGATTCAGCGAATGGCCGCAACCGGAAGACATCGACGCCATGGAACAGAACGGAGTGATCGAACTCATGTCGATTCCCGAAGCGGCAGATCCTTCCAAGCCGTTCTATCGAGTCCGTTCTCAATCGCCATTGCAATCGGTTTCACAAACGAAGTGATCGTGCCCATGGGACACGATCACTGTCTGAATCACATGCACCAGGTCAGCTTTACTTCTTGGCGCCGTCCGCTTTTTCTTTCTTCAGTGATTGCAGGAACTCATCCAATTGGTCTTTCAGCGATGAGTCGGCCTCTTCGACGGCTTTGGTCTGCGTCTTGATCGCGGCATCCAGATCGCCGTCGAGATACTGCAAGTGGGACGCAGTATCCAGGATGGCAGCCTTTCCTCCGGAAGTCACCGCAGCAGCCGCTTTCTCGGCCGCGGCACGCGTTGCCTTCAGCAGTGCCTTGTCATCGAGATCGCCGCTTTCGAATTTCTCATAGATCGACCAAGCGAGAACGTTGATCAGTTCGGGATTGTCTGCGTATTCCTTGTATGCGGCCGGCAGAATCTCACCGAGCTTAGGTTTGGAGTCGGCGTCCGAGAGTTGCAGTTGCAACTGCATCAATTTGAGTTCCGACTTGAGCGACGGAGACTTCACCTTCTCGATGAGACCGGAGACCAATCCGAGAGCTTTTGCCATGTCCCCTTTGCGCATCGCGAGGATGATCTCGGTGCGAGAGTTCTCGATGTCGCGTTTTTCTTTGTATTCTTCGGCGAAGGTTTTGCGATCCCATTTGTCGGCTACGACGGCTGCGAGTGGAGCATCCATTTCCATCGGATGCCCGATCCACTCGATCTTGCTGTCCTTGCCGACGATGAACGCCGTCGGAATTCCTTTTTGTTCAGCGGCTTCCATGTAGTCCATGTAGCTGGATGCATCCGGATCAGTCGTCAAGCAATAAGCCGAGGTCAGCTCTTTGAAGGTCTGCTTCTTCGATCCTTCTTTCGCCCCTTCGGCTGCTTTTCCGGCGCCGGGGACATCGCGATCGAGGAACTTTTCAACAGTCTCAAGTTCTTCATCGCTGATGCTGACAATCTGAACCTTCTTGTCTGAGTATTTCTTTTGCGTCTCGGCCAAGTGCGGCATGCTGGCTACGCAGGGGCCGCACCAAGTCGCCCAAAACTCGACGACGTACACGTTTCCTTTTTCAAACTTGGTAACCGGTTTGAATTTGCCGCCTCCGTTCTGCACCCAGTGTTCGACATCGAGTTGCGGGGCAGCCGAGCCGATGGTGAGGCTGTCTGCCGCTCGACTGACAGCTTGCGAGCCGAAGGCGATCGAACCTGAGCACAAGACGGCCAGCAAAACGCGACGAAGGAGTGAGTGTTTTCGGGAACGCATGACGGACTCCGTTGAGAAAGTTTTCAATCGACGTGTGTTGGCGCCCGCAAAGGGATCGCCGGCAGGATCGCGACTCCTCGCGGAGCTTCGCGGTCATGGTACGAGTGTTAGTGTACGCGTCGGCCGCGAGAGTGGGTATCCGCAGATTCCCGTCTGCAACGAGGAAGTCTCGAAGCGGCTCTGAAACGAATTGATATTGACCGGTGCGAAAAGGGCTCCTACAGTCCTCGCGCAACTTCAACTTGCGGGCAGTATCGAACAAATGGGCAAAATTTGCCGTTTAGTTCAACAAACCTCGCCCCTTCGGCCGATGACAAAGAGGCCGTACTAGGTCAATGTCCATCGCGCGAGAACGGATTCCCGCGTGATTTCATATTTCGGGCCGCCAATGCGGATCTGTGATTATCAAGGGATTGAGCCATGAGGATGGGCTTTTCAAGTTGGACCAAATGGACCGCGCCGATGTTAATCGCGCTCAGTCTCTCCGGAGTCGGTTGCAAGAGCGGTTGGAAGATGCCGGGAGCAAGTATGTTCCCATGGAGTCGCCAACCTTCGGAATCGACACTGGCCGGCGAATCGGCAACTCCGAAGCTGGAAGGCCCGGCTGCGAATCATACGCCGACCGCGTTGGCCAGTGCTGCTGCAGGTACGAAGTCGGCGACGACCGCTTCCTACGCAGGCGGCGCTCCTGCCACAACGCCCAAGACGGGAGTTGCCGCGGCAGGCAATGGATACCAGACTGGACCTTACCCGATGAGCGGTTACGGCGGAGCTCAAGGCTCGACGGCCATGCCGAACCAGGTCACTCCTGCAGGTTCACCGACCGCCATGACCGGATATCCGTCAGGCAGTTACTTGCCTAATAACTCCTATCAAGGAACGGCCGGATTGCCGAGCGGCAACGCGAATCCATATGCTGCTTCGCCCTACGGACAAGTCGCCAACAACGCGGCGCGACCGGGAGCCACGGCTCAAGGCTCGCTGGCAAACTTTCCATCCGGTACAAGCGGCTACGCCGGCGGACCAACCGGCGCGCCGAACTATCCCGCTTCTCCGTCACCTTACGCCGGCGGCGCACCGTACAACGCAGGCAGTGCCGGCGGAACGTCCAGCTCTGTAACAGGTACACCGCAGAACTATTCGATGCCGATCGCTGCGCCGCCGAGTGCAGGGATGCCGAACTATCATCCGCAAGCCGCTGCCGGAAACTACGGGACAGCAGCCAGTCCAGCCGGATACTCGGCTCCCGCGTACGGTTCACCGAATCTGCCGCCAAGTGCTCCTGCCGGGGCTTCTCTCCCGACCGGCGCACCGAGCTCGGGTCCGTACTCCTCGCCTAACATCTCCTTGCCGGGTGCCGCTCCTGCCGGTGGAACTCCTTCTGCGACACTGCAACCCGGTACTTCAGTCGGCGGTGTTACACCTGCCGGCTATCGTCCCGGTTCAACCGGACGCACCAACACGTACAGTTTCGGACAAGGGGCCACTTCGGGCCTGCCTGGTTCGGCACCAGCGGGAACAATGCCCGGCGCATCGATGCCTGCAGCACCTGCAGGCTCCCTTCCGGCATCACCAGCCGGTTACGGTGGGTTCCAATTGCCGCCGAATACGGCCAATGCAGCGGGTCCCGGTTTGAGCAGCCCGGTTCCTCCGAGCGGCGGACAGTTGTATCGCTGAACTGGTTAGCTCAACAAAGCTTGATCGCGCGGCGTGAAGCCGAGGCAGATCTCCCAGCTCAATAAAACGCAAACGCCGCAATCGATTGAATCGCTTGCGGCGTTTTTCTTTTTCAGCGTTATGAGCCGAACATGCGCGGCGAGCTGTCCGGCTCTCCAGACCTGGTCAGCGCCCGACCGCTTGGAGCTCTTGTTCGCGTTGCGGTTCTCGCGTTTCATCGTACTCGCGCGGCGCAGTTGCTTCTTCGATTTCTCGTTGTAGCGCGATCGCTTCACGCAAGTTGTTCAGCAGGATCTGATCGATCTCCGAAGCATAAGCATCTTCGCGCAGACGCGCCGACTTGGTGACTACCGACAAGCCGTTCATGGTTCGACTCACTTTCCGGGGGGAGTGATTTGGGGGCAGCCGGTCGCCTATGGCCGTCTGCCTTTGCTCACTTGAAATCTAGGTCGAAAGCACCCCGGGCGAGCTGAGGAATTCCCTACCGGTCTTCTATTTCCACCCGTTTCGTACCCCCGTCAGCGACGGAGTGTAACGATTGGCGCGGCTTTGATGCGGAATGGATTGAGTGAGACACACCTGTTCGAGAGGTGGGATCGATGGGAATGCAACTTGCAAAGGCAACGTTTCACTGAGTTCAGCGGACGTAAGTCGCAGCGATATCTCTCCGCAAGTTCAGTTTGAAGCCTCCCCGCCGACTTCCCTGACGTAGGAGCAGCCATGAACTTTCAAGCCATGTTTCGACGCTTCGCCAAGTGGACGGCATGGACCTCAGGACATCCTGTCGCATTCCTCAGCGCGGTGGCTTTGATCTTGGTCTGGGCTCTTACGGGCCCGCTCTTCCATTACTCAGACACGTGGCAGCTTGTGATCAATACGAGCACGACCATCATCACCTTCTTGATGGTGTTCGTTATTCAGAACTCGCAGAACCGGGACTCGGTCGCCATGCAAATCAAGCTGGATGAGTTGATTCGCGCGGTGGCCGGTGCGCGAAATGATCTGCTCGATTTGGAAGAGCTGGATGAATGCGAGATCGAGAAGCTGCGGTCTCATTTCGAAATGATGGCCGTCCATGCGAGAACCAAGCTGGAGCATCGACAGGGCAACTGTTCCCAACGAGAAGAAAGGGCACTGCAGCCTTCCGACCTGCCGGACTGAAGAGGGAACATCGAATAGTTCCTCCTTCATTCGAAGCACGTGCTGCGCTCAGCTCGGCAGTTGTGACAACGTACGATCGATGCGCTTCAGCGATCGTTCTTTGCCGAGGATCTCAAGCGTATCGAACATGCCGAAGCCGACTGACTTACCGGTGAGTGCAATTCTCAATGCATGAATGATCTGTCCAATCTTGGCTTGGCGAGCTTCGAGAAAACTCTTGAGCGCAGCCTCCGTGGTCGGGGCATCGAACGATTCGATACCGACAAGCACTTCGCGAAATGCACGCAGGAGTGCGACGGCATCGGGATCCTTCAACATGCGTTTTTCGAATGCGGCCGGATCGATCTTCAATGCATCATCGGCGGTGAAGAAGTCATCGAAGTCGAGAATGTCGCCGGCCAGTTTGATGCGATCGGCTGCAGCGCGAATCACAGCGGACAAATAATCTGATGTCTCGCATGGAGTCGGTGATGGGACCAAGCCGGCCTTCTGAAGATAAGGCAAGCACATCGCCACCTTCTTCTTCAAGTCGAGTCGTTGCATCCAGCGGGCTTGGAACGAAACGAGTTTCTGCGGATCGAACGATGCCGCTGACTTGGTGACGCGTTCGAGTGAGAAACTCGAAACCATCTGCTCGCGCGTAAAGTCTTCGGTGCTGTCGTCGAGCGACCAGCCGACGAGCAGTAAGTAGTTGAGTATCGCGTCCGGCAAGAAACCGATCTCACGATAGAAGTCAACCACCACGGGATTGAAGGTGTCGGGCGACGTCGTCATGCCGCAGCGCTCGGCAATGCGATTTCCCAAAGCGCTCAACGATGCGAAGTCCTTGTGCTTGAGGTAGTCTTTCAATTTGCGCTTGGACAGCTTAGCCGTTCCACCCGGTTCGGCTACGTACGGCAGGTGCGCATAGATGGGGAGCGGATAACCGAGCGACTGGGCAATGAAGATCTGTCGCGGCGTATTGCTCAGGTGCTCAACAGCCCGCACGACGTGCGTGATGCGAAACGCGTAGTCGTCGACGACGCTGGCCAAGTGATAAAGACACGAACCGTCGGCGCGCTGGACAACATAGTCCTGTTCGCCTGCCCAATCGAATTCGACTTGTCCACGGATGATGTCGTTAAATACGCAACGACCATCGCGCGGCATCTTCAAACGAACGACAGAAGTGCGCCCTTCAGCTTCGAACGTGGCCGCTTGCTCGTCGGTCTCAGCCATCCAGCGGCGATCGTACGTAAAATTCTTACCGGCCTTTTCTGCGGCTTGACGTTGCTCAGCCAGCTCTTCGGCTCGCGAGTAATCGCGATAGGCGTGGCCCGATGCGAGCAGCTTGCTAACTGCCGCTTGATACAGCGCCTGGCGTTGCGATTGGAAGTACGGCGCGTAAGGACCATCGACTCCGGGGCCTTCATCCCAATCGAGTCCCAGCCAACGAAAGCCCTCGAGGATCGGTTCGAGCGCTTCCTGCACATTGCGCTGGGCGTCGGTATCGTCGATGCGCAAGATGAACTGTCCGCCGCTTTGTCTGGCCAGCAGCCAATTGAACAGCGCCGTTCGCACGCCTCCGATATGAAGATAACCGGTAGGACTGGGAGCGAATCGAGTGCGAATGGACATGGGTGCTCTACTGCTGCATCAACTGGATGAGAACGGCGCTGTCGAAGTTGAGGTTGGTGGAGACGGATTGTACGTCGTCATGATCTTCGAGTGCTTCCAACAGTTTTAATACTGTCTTGGCAGTGTCTTCATCGACGTCGACGGTGTTCTGAGCGACGCGTGCGATTTGTTTGACGTCGATCTTGATACCGGCCGCTTCAAGTGCATCGACTACTTCGGTAAAGCTTTCCGGCGTCGTCGTGACTTCGATGGTTTCGGCTGAGGTTTCAACATCGGTGGCGCCATGTTCGAGAGCGATCTCAACGACTTGCTCTTCGCTTGCGCCTGCAGCCGCAATGGAGATCAAACCCTTGCGTTCGAACATGTAGGAGACGCAACCGGTACCGCCGAGGTTACCACCGTGCACGTCGAAAATCTTGCGGACTTCAGGGGCCGTACGGTTGCGATTATCTGTCATGATTTCGCACATGATGGCTACGCCGCTGGGACCGTAGCCCTCATAAAGTATCTCTTCGACGTTGCCCCCTTCGAGCTCGCCGGTTCCCTTCTTGATCGCGCGTTCGATGTTATCGCGCGGCATGCTGACCGCTTTAGCATCATTGATCGCGGCTCGTAATCGGAAGTTCGCATCAGGATCACCGCCGCCGATTTTGGCGGCTACGATGATGTACTTGGAGAGCTTCGACCAGAGTTTGCTGCGCTTGCTGTCTACGCGTGCTTTCTTGTTGGCGATATTCGCCCAGTGGGAATGTCCGGCCATGGTCCATGCGTTCCTGAGAACTGTGATTGTCTAATCGTGGTGGATGGTCTGCGTGTGATTCACCGATCCACTATTTCGGTTTGCGTTTGGTCAGCTTCTTTGCGACGGGCAGCACCGGCTTCCTGACAATCGGTTTAGCTGCCGGGGTCGGATTCTTGGCCGGCAACGACTTCTTGGAAGCGATCGGCTTATCGACAGGCTTCTTCGTATCGGGTTTCTTCACTTCCGGCTTTTTGGCATCGTGCTTTGCGGGTGCTGCTTCGGCCTTCTTGCCTTCGGGCTTTTTCGTTTCAGCCTTCTTAGGCTCGGTCTTCTTCAGCTCAGGCTTCTTCGGCTCCAGTGCTTTAGGCTCGGGCTTTTTCGGATCGGGCTTCTTGGCATCCGGCTTATGTGCCTCGGCCTTCTTCGCTTCCGCGTGCTTCGGATCAGGTTTTTTGGGGTCGGGCTTTTTGGGATCGACCTTGGCTGCAGAAGGGTCTTTCTTTTCGACCTTCGGTGGAACGGCCTTAACCGGCTCCGGCTTGGGGAGCTCTACACCGCCTGCTTCTTTGAGGATCGCTTTGATCTGCTTGTTTTGCGGCTGGATGGCGTATTCGGCGGCAAACTGATGAAGGGTGGTCGAGAACTCGACACCCTTGGTCTTCGGAATGGAACGATCGAGACCTGGGGCTTGCTGCTTGTCGGCTTCGGACTGGGTGACGATACCGGTCATCAGCAGAATTTGGTTGATCGAATCGCTGATCGGAATGGTATGTCCACCAAGAGTGTTCTGAACTAAATAGCCCAACACGAAACGGGAAATGCCGGACAGCTTTTCCAGTTCTTGAATGGCCTTACCCTGGTTCATCTTGCGGAGTTCTTCGAGATCAAAGCTGTATCGGCTTTCGAAGATCGACTGCAGATTACGTTTGACTCGCAGGGCCGCGGCCGAAGGGTTTGTCAGGGCACGCAGCGCATCGGCCAGTTCCGTGACGGTCGTGACACGGATCTCATTCCAGTCGTAGTAGAGTTCCTTCAATCGCAGAAAGGCTTCTTCAGCGGCTTCGAAACGCGAGTCTTCGAGGCAGCAGGCGAACACGATTTGTTCGAGCACGCTGCGGCCTTCCACCGGAGCTACCGGCTTGAAGTACTTTTTCAACACCTTTTGCAACAGTTGAATGCGGTCGCCGCGGCTTTGGTTACTCATGGAATAAACGTCTTCCGGGAAATAATGAATTGCGGGAATAACTTAACGCGGTCGGTTCAGGAGGAGATCAGTGATCGCGGCCGGGCGACGTGTCGTCGTCCGAGTCGGCTGCGTCCAATGAATCATCATCGTACGAATCATCTGCCGAGTCGTCTTCATCGTCCCAGTGATCTTCCGATTCGTCCGCTGCGTGATCCGCGGTCGATTGAGCATCGAGCGCTTCCGGATCGACACCCGCCGCAGCCGCTCGCTGTTCTTCCAACTCGCGGCGTTCGCGAGCCAGTTCGGCCAGGATGCGGTCGACTTCCATGCTCTTCTTCACACCGGTATCGAGTTCGAAGGTGATGCGAGGTGTGTAGCGAGTATCAATGCCCTTGGCGATTTTCGACTGCAGAAAGCCGGCAGAATTCTGCAGACCGCGCAGGCATAGATGCTGTCGCCCTTCATCTCCCATCACGCTGACGGAGATCTTGGCCGACTTCATATCGGGAGCGACTTCGACACCCGTGACCGTCACGTTCTGCACGCGAGGGTCACGGATCTCTGTGAGGATTGCCATGCTGACGACTTCTCGAATCGCCTCAGCGGCTTTCAGCAAGCGACGGCTCGCCATGGATGCACCTTTCTCTGATAACCCATCAATACGCAGCGGTTATCAAGGACCGAGCGTCCGAGCGAATTCTTCAATACGATACGCTTCCAGGATGTCATCCTGTTTCAAGTCGTTGAAGCCGGAGAGTTTGATACCGCACTCCATACCGCGCGGCACTTCCTTCACGTCTTCTTTGATGCGCTTGAGCGAGTCGAGTGCATAGTCGCCGATCGTACGACCGTCGCGATTGACGCGGATACGACAATTGCGTTCGATCGTTCCTTGAGCGACATAACAACCGGCAACGGCACCGACGCGCGAAATGTTGAACACGGCCTTGACCAAGGCTCGGCCGAGTTCCACCACGCGCTGTTCAGGCCGCAAGCGACCTTCGATGATGGCGCGAATATCTTCGGCCAACTTGTAGATGATGTCGTAGCGCCGAATTTCGACGTTCCGATCATCGGCGAGCATGCGCGCCGCTTCGTCAGGAATGACGTTGAAGCCCACGATGACCGCTTGCGAAGCACTGGCCAGCGTAACGTCGGCCACTGTGATGCCGCCGACGCTCTTCTGCAGCGTTCGGATTTCGACTTCCGGATGATCGAGCTTGGTAAGTTCCTTTTCGATTGCTTCCAAGCTGCCTCGTGCATCGGCTCGGATGATGAGGTTGAGAATGACCTTCTCCTCCTCTTTGCCGAGCTTGCCGGTCTGCAGCAGTTCTTGGAACGTTTCGAAAGAGACCTTCGGTGACGTGCCTGACAGCGATTGAGCGCGGCTGTGTTGAGCACGGCTATCGGCCAGTTCGCGAGCCTCGGCGATGTCCTGAATCACATAGAAGCGTTCGCCCGCTCCCGGAGGTGCATCGAGGCCGGTGATGTTGACCGGAACCGATGGGCCTGCAGACGGGAGCTGCTTGTTCGGGTTGAGCGTATCGTAAAGCGCTTTGACACGGCCGTAGCTGGTTCCGCACAAGACGATGTCGCCCGGTTTGAGCGTACCGTTCTGCACAACCACCTTGGCGATCACACCCTTGTCTGCAACTTGGCCCGACTCGAGACAGACGCCGAGCGCCGGACGATTCGGATTGGCTTTCCAATCGTTCAGTTCAGCGATGGTCAGCAACGTTTCCAAGAGTTCGTCCATGCCTTGACCGGTGATGGCGCTGGTACGTACGACTTCGACGTCACCGCCCCATTCGCTAGGCGTCAGTCCATGTTCGGTCATTTGAGTCATGACGCGATTCGGATCGGCACCGGGAAGGTCGATCTTGTTCATCGCTACGACGATCGGCACACCGGCAGCTTTTGCGTGGCTGATGGCTTCTTCCGTCTGGGGCATGATGCCGTCGTCGGCTGCGATCACGAGAATGGCGATGTCGGTGACATTGGCACCACGAGCTCGCATCTCGGTGAACGCTTCGTGACCGGGCGTATCAACGAAAGAAATGTACTTGCCGTCTTTATTGACTTGGTAGGCGCGAATCGACTGCGTGATGCCGCCTGCTTCACCGGCGACAATGCGCGTGCCGATCAAGTAATCGAGCAACGAAGTCTTGCCGTGGTCGACGTGGCCGAGGAACGTCACGATCGGCGGACGCGAGATAAGTTGGTCGGGTTGATCTTCCTGCGTCTCGATCTCATTGATCACGTTTTCTTCGAGCGATTCAGGCAGGCGGAAGTCGAGTTCGACGCCGAGTTCAACGGCGACCATTTGAGCCGTCTCCGCATCGAGATTCGAGTTGATGTTGGCATTGATGCCCATCCCCTTCAACTTCAATCCGACCAGAACGGCCGATACACCGGCTGCTTCTGAAAAGCTTCGAACTGTACACGGGAGTTGCAGCACGGCATTATCCTTACGCGGCGCAGCGATATTTGTGCCTCGACGATGCAGGATTCTGCCTGAGTGGCGACGACGATCTCCTCCTTCTTCGCCTCCTCTTCAACTCCACCCTTACCGGCCGGTCGACGACGCTTGGTGCGTTCAGCCCGAGCCGCGGCGATACCGGCTGCTCCTTTGGCTTCTTCTTCCTCTTCAGCCGTCCGGCCTTTGTGTTTGCTTCCTTTGGCTTTGTCCGCGGCCGCTTTGAATTGCGTGAGTCCGCCTTCTTTGGCGGGGATGCCCGGTCCACCGGCCGATTGCGGTTGGCCCTTCGGTCGGTTGCGCTGAGCTTCTCCGTTGGCCGCGTTCTTCGCGATGTCGTCCAGAGGAGCCTTCATGCCGGCCTTGTGACCGGAGATCAAATCCTTGGTCAATTTGAACTCAGGCTTTTGCGGAGCCGGTTCGTTGGCTTTCGGCGGAGGCGGAGGCGCTTGACCGCTCTTCGGAATATTTGCCAGCTTGATCACCGGCTCGCGACGCTGTGCAGGAGTCGGCTTGCGTCGTTCATCGCCTGAACCTTCCGGCTTGGAACCGGCTGGAGCACTGCGTCGAGTTCCGAGTACGCGGACGCGATTGCCGGAAGCGGCAGCAGGAGCAATGTAGTCTTCACGCGACATCGGAGCGCGTGCCGAATCAGCATCGGTAGGTTTGGCCGTTGCAGTCGTCATTGTGGACGGAGCCGCAGGCTCAACAATTTCGACGGGCGCCACAGCAGCCGGGCGAAGCGGAGCAGCCGGTGGAACCTCAGGCTCAGGCGCGGGGGCTTCGGGAACCGGTTCCGGTTTCGGCGGTTCAACACGAGCCGGAGGTGCTACAGGGGCCGGTTTGGCAGGCGACTTGAGCGTTGGAATCTGGGAGGTTCGGACCGGAGCGGCCGAGCGAATCGGAGCTCCGATTCCTCCATGGCCGCTCGCAGTAGAGGAGCCGCCTTGGGATGATTCTTCCTGATTCTGATTGGCGAGATGTTTCTTGACTCGAGCGACTTCGTCGTCTTCGAGACTCGCCAGCGCGGATCCCTTGTTCAGGATACCGATGCGAGTGCAAAGATCCACCAGATCTTTGCTGTCTAACTTCAGCTCTTTGGCGAGCGCATAAATACGTACTGGCACGTGGAGGTAATCCTCGCAATTTCGATAAAAGCGGTCCGATTTCAGTTCTCGGTCGCGGCTGCATGCCATCCGACGACCAAAGCTTGACAGGGACCACTCGGCGTGGTGTGTCTTGTTTACATAAGACGTCTCCGTATCAAGGGAAGAACGTCGCTGAGCAATCCTCCGGAGGTGCAACGATTCGCAGGACGACCATTGAACAATGTTCGTTCGTCGTCGACAACGATCAGATCATTAATTCTGATCGTTGACATCGTTGGATTCCGTCGATTCCTCTTGAGTTGTTTCTGCTTCCGACTTCAGGGGTTCGACCTGAACTGCCGTTTCTGCTGGTGCAGGAGCGGCAGGTTCCGCGGGTTTAGCCGCCTGCGGTGCTCCGCCGGACCGTTCCTGTTCTTTCTTTTGTCGCTTTTGCTCTTCCGCTTGTTGTTCCGCTTCTTCGGCTCGCAATTCGGCTTGCTCGACGATCGCGTCGACTTGCTCCGCCGTCAGTCCGCCCATCTCCATTAACGCATCGGGCTCGATCACCGACAGGTCGTCGTAGGACAAATAGCCCTGCTCGACCAGGCGCTGAGCCAGATCTTCCGTCATACCTTCCAGTTCCATGTACGCCGTCACCGCTCGGTCGATCTGCTCTTCCAGTTCCGAAGACGTCATGATTTCGATGTCCCAGCCGACCAGCTTGCTGGCCAGCCGCACATTCTGACCGTACTTGCCGATCGCTTGGGACAAATGTTCTTCACGCACCAGCACGATGGCGCGACCGATCATATCGCAAAGCAGAACTTGTTCCACTTCAGCCGGTTGCAGCGCGCTGGGAATCAGCACGAGCGGATCGTCGCTCCAGCGCACAATGTCGATGCGCTCGCCTGCCAATTCACTGGTAATGTTTTTGATGCGGTTGCCGCGCACACCGACGCAAGCACCGACGCAATCGACACGTTGGTCGGACGAGCTGACAGCGACCTTGCTGCGATGCCCGGGCTCGCGACTGATCGCATTGATCTTGATGACACCTTCGGCAATTTCAGGGATCTCTTGTTCGAACAGTCGCTGCACCAACTGCGGGCGCGTGCGGCTGAGGATCACCTTCACTCGATTGCCCGCAGTCTTCACTTCAAACACGATTGCGCGAACACGATCACCGTTGTGATACGATTCGCCGGCGATCTGTTCGCCTCGCGGAAGTATGGCTTCCATCGTGCCGAGCTGGACTGTGGTCACGCCTCGGTCGCTGCGCTGAACGGTGCCGGAAACCATTTGTCCGACTTGATCGTGCCATTCATCGAGCTGCGAATCGCGCTCGGCTTCCTTCACTTTTTGAATGATGACTTGCTTAGCCGTCTGAGCGCCGATACGGCCGATCTCTTCTTGATCGAGCTCACGACCGTTGCAAAATGCCTGCAACAAGCCGGACTGCCGATTGATCGTGACGACCGCTTCGCTGTCCTCGCCGAAGTGCTTTTTGACGGCGGTGACGTAGGCTGCCTCGATGGCAGAGAACACGACTTCGCTATCGATGTTCTTTTCGCGATGTAGCGAGTCAACGATTCTGAGTAATTCAGATGGGTTCATGCGTCCAGGTATTTTGTTGGGCTGAAGTGGCGATAATCCCGCGGCCGGTTTCCGTTGTGCCGACAGGAAGCCACACTAGGGTCTCACTCTTGGCCGGTAATAGCCTTCATCACAGGTGCGTGAAACCAGTCAGCCCACGAAATATCGGTGGAACCGCCGAAGGATAACGCTATGGGATATCGCTTCCATCGGTAATCGGACAATCGTACTTTTGTCGGAGCGGGGTGTCAACGCGACGCAAGCCTCGCTGCGCGAAGCTTTTCCGAGTTTCTGCGCGATCATTGCGTGCGATGCTTTTCGAGATTGTCCGCGGTCCCCTCTTTCATGCTCGATTCGGCCGCGCTGCGATCCCGTCTCAGCGGCTTAGTTCGGCCCGCGGCCAAGTACCATAGAGGCGGCTTGGCCTTGCAGTGTGTAGCTGATATGCGCCACTGCGTCGCCGGCTGAATCGCTTGCGGTCGCCGCGCGCCAAGTCGCTTCCGCTACTGGTTCGGTCAAATTGCGGATCGGGAAGAGCTTTCCTTGTCGAATAGCTGCCAAGCTGAGGATCATCTCGACGACCGCACTGCCTGCACCGAGATTGCCGAAGTAACTCTTGGCGGCCGTCACAGGCATGTCGCGACCGATCCCCTTGAGCGCGTCGGCAATTCCGGCTGCTTCTGAACGGTCGGCGCGCGGATCGGATAGGCCATGTGCATGGATATGAAACTCGGCAGGCAAGCGACAGCCCGCGGCATTTAAGCTCTTGCCGACAGCGCTCGCCACTGCTTGTCGCAGGAAGTCTCGCTCTCCTTTCGGCCCGACCATCGCGCTGCCGGTCCCCAGGATCTCACCGTGAATCTTTGCACCGCGACGTTCTGCATGCTCCAAGGATTCGATCACTAATGCCCCGGCACCTTCGCCGATGACGCCGCCGTCGCAATCGCGACTAAAGGGGCGAGCCGTGGTGCTCGGGTCTTCGCGATCGGCTGCGAGTTTCTCAATCAATACGGTATGCATCGTGCGCAGTGGATGGATGCGAGTGCCTGTGGCTCCCACGATCATCAGGTCTGCTTGTCCGCGCGCGATGATCGCCGCCGCTTCGGCCAGCGACAGGCCGAAACTGGCTTCTCGCACGGTCAGCGAGTTGTTCGGCCCGCGAAAATCGTTGTAAATCGCCACGTGGCTGTTCGGCATGTTGGGCAAGTATTTGAGCAGCCACAGCGGATTGACTTTCGGCAACCCCAGCGTCGGCCATCGCTCTATGTGAAACTCGCCGGCTTCGTCCCGGCAGCTCTGCACGCCGTCGGCGTATTCTTCCGGACGAGTCAGAATGTAGTCGCATCCGAAAAGAACTCCGCAGCGTTCCGGAGTCCGTTCCGATTCGGGAAAGTTGCAGTGCGTCAATGCCTTTTGCGCGGCAGCGACTCCCATTTCGATCTCGCGGCACATCACTTTCATGTTCTTTTTGATGGCGCGTTTGAGCTGGTTATCGAGGGGTCCGTAGTCCTCGATCGCCCCTGTGAAGTCATTCGCTTCCGAGCCGTGCTTGATCGGTAAAGCGGAACCCGGGACGGCTTTGAGCGGAGCAATCGAACTGCGACCTGCAGCTACGTTTTCCCATAATGTGTCCGGTTCGCATCCCAGCGGACTGACAACGCCCATTCCTGTGATCACGACACGTTGGCTATTGGTGTTTGTCATGTGCTCTGCGTTGCGAGCCCGGATGCGGGTGCAGTGGGAATCGAGTGTGGAATCGAACAATGGGGCTTTGGGGTGATTGGAGATGAATTTCCGGCACCCTGCGAATCGTGCCAGTTTGCCTGACTCCGGCCGAACTGACAACCCGTCCCAGCGGTTTTAACACGGAGCGAAGTTCGACGTGCCGAGCGGATTTCAATGCGCCGGCGACGCTGCAAATCAATATCGACCTCGGCTCAGCGGTGCCGAATTCGGGTTGGCTGCGGTTGTGGTCGGCGATGCCGGCGTCGTGCGCTGAGCGTCTCCCAGGTATTCGATGATCAGCAGCGCGTCGGCGCGATTGCCGGGCGGAATGATGCGGTCGAGCCCCAGTAGGCTCCCGCCTTGGCCGAGCAATGTATTGTTGGCTGTCGCCTGCGGTGCAGCCACGACTCCGCAACTAAGGATCAACACGTCATCGGCCGGCCAGCGAAATCGCTCGTGCAATCGCCACGATGTGACTTGAGGCACATTGATCTGCGCACTGAAAGCTTGGCCGGGTGCGATCGGTAAATCGATCGGTACGTTGGCCAGCTTTTCCACTTGATCGATATTGCACTTTACCGCTAAGTCGATGCTCTTCATGTCCAAGCTCAGCAGCGGACTGACTTGCAATCGATAGCCTTCTTGAATCTCGCCGGTCGAAGGCAAGTAAGGAGGGTAATTGCCCGGCGCTTGATCGGTATTCTTGAACATAGGTACGAGTACGAAGCTGCTCGAGCACTTGAGCTTGTCCGTTGTGGACGACCACATTCACTCCGGCTAATTCCTTGAAGTCGCTTCGTCCTCCGGAGCATGGCCATCAGGATCGCGTGATTTTCTTTCGTAGCTAGAAAGGCTTGCACTCCGGGCGACTGAGCAGGCACGCTGCGCAGCATCGATTGAGCTCGAGTGCGCCAGTTCGGATTGCCGATCGCCACGAGTCGCAGTCCATAATTCTGCGGCACCGTCGTTCCATTCACGAATCGTTCGTAAACTTCTTTGACCACCTGCTGCATGCGATCGTTGTGGTACACCTTCAACGTATTGCGATCCGCATTCAAGAATCCGAATGGGTCGGTAAACCAAACATCAGTCCCTGTATCACGCAGTATCCAATCGACGATCGCCTGATGCGGTCGTTCGACATTGGTGAGGTCTTTGGTGTAGGGGCGCAGATCATACTGTTCCCAGTATTGTCCGCCGTCGGTCGGTAGAGCCGGAGCTCCGCCGATGCGGTTCGTGCGAAGCGGTGAGGCCGAACCGGGCGCGGTCGTCGATGTCCCGGGAGTTCCAGGCTGTGATGCTGTCGTGCTTGGCGTAGTCGCGGGTGAGCCCGGCGTTCCGGTTGCAGGTGACGCTTCAATACTTGGGATGGCCGGCGGAGGAGCTTGTGCGGAGCCTATGCGACAGACCGGGCCTGCCGTCACCATGCTTGCGGTGGTGATCGAAAGCAAAACAACTTTGAACGATGCGGCTCGAATCCACACGACTCGCCCTCCCCTTCCATGAGACCATTGCGACTTCTCGGCAACTGGTCTTATAGGGAGCCGTCAGCTTTGCAGCCAGATCAATCGTCCCGCAAAAGCCGTTGCATGCATTGCGCCCTCGCCTGACTTTGCTATGGGGGACTCCCAACAACCGTAGAACGCTTGTCCCCAAGCGTTCCGATTTGATTGGCCAATCAAAGCGTGCCTGAACCAAGTTTCGTGCGTACCGAAGTAAAAGATCCGTCCCACTGCAGCCTGCGGCGACAAAGATCCCAAGAGTTGGAGCCATTGCGTCGGCAAGGATTTAACCGCAGATCTACGCAGATGTGCGCAGATACCAGATCTGACTCCTGGATTCAGGATCTTGGATTTTTTTCTGGCGGACGCAACGAATTCCGCATTGCGGCGATAACAGGTCGAGTCGTGCAGAGATGCCATCTTGCTCGACTCGGCCGGTCGGCTGTTCGCACAAGGCTACGCCTTGCTCTTGGTTGCAGTTTTCGAAGGCGCGGTCGCCTACTTGTTGGAGAAAGGGATCAAAGCCGGCACTGCGGAACTGAGGTAGAGTCCGATGCGCTGCAAGATGCTCAAAGCCGCGGAAGTTCATGCCTGGTTTGAAAAGCTCGGTGTCACTTCAACTCCGCGGGTGCGTGCCTCATCGAGAAAAGCATTGGACTTCTATGAACGCCACAGGAACTCGGGACGTTGGGCCGCATTGAGTGAAGAAGAGTTCGAGAAAACACTCTCCGATCAGCTGCCGGGGATCGATTGGTCACAAGAAGTGGCCATCGAAACTTGGAACGTAGGCGAAATGGTTGTCGGTAATCGCAGCAACACTGCTCCCTATGGCGACTTCGTAACGAAGGTCGGAACGCCTGCGGATCGATTGGGAATCGGTTCGAGCATGATGCTGGATACTTCAGGCGGAAAGGTGAGTGTTCCGCGCGAGTTCATTCGCTATCGAGTCACCAAACGCGTCGAAGTGCTTCGCTCGCGAGCCTCCGGTATGGCGATCGAAAAGACCGGAGCCTTTCCGATTCTCGCATGCTCCGAGATCGCAGTTATGCGTCAGGAGGCGGAACACAGTATCTGGTTCCGGGCGCCGTCGATGTGCTGGAGGTCGTTGAGCCTCCACACGTGAAGCCGTGAAGGGGCGCTCGCGGTCGACTTGGGAAACTGTCCAGATGATGGTTCTTGTTTGGATGCGGCGTCACCGCTAATCTGTCGAGCGTGCAGTCGCCCCATTGAACCGATCCACTCTTCAAGGAATTTTGCGAAATGCCGAGACCCACTGTCCATCCGGGAAGCGCACAGGAATTAAATGTTCGCGCCAACAAGAAGTCGAAGTATCGCTTTTATGCCTCCGACGTCTCGATGGGCCGTGATCGCAATCAGCTCGTCATTGAAACGACTGCTTTGGCGGGTCAAGCCGCGTATAAATTCATCGGTACGTTCGCCGGTAAGCCGGGGACTAACGACGGAGCTCACCCGAACCGCGCGACGTACGCTGTGGATTTAAAGCCGGAGATGGTGCAGGAACAACGTGTCATCGGCATCCCGACTCGCGAAGTATCTGTAACGGTGACGAATCTCGATGATGGTTCCTATACGACTGTGACCGACACCATCGAATTAATTGATTCGCCGCTGAACCCCGGAGTTTCAAGGGTCGCGAAAAAGAATTTGAAAACGACTTCCAAGGCAAGCGCTAAGCCCGTCAAGAAGGCTTCTGCTAAACCCGCTGCGACAAAGAAAGCCGCCAAGGGAGTGAAGTCGTCGAAGAAAGTTGCTAAGAAAAAGAGCCGATGAGCGCTGACGCGACATCGTCCAGGAGCATGTCTATTAAGTTAGTTCGTCGCATCTGCTTCATACTTGTACATCGTAACTTCAGGATAAACTTCTTGAAGTTGCGCCAAGATCTTGCGGCATTGATCATTCCAATCCTGCGCTGCCGTCATGTTGCCCTGTGCTGATTCGAAGTCGGCGTAATCTCGGTAAATCATGGCCGATCGAAACATGACGTCGGCCGCGCGCTTGAGCGGTTCCGACGACTCAAGAGACTTGGCGGAGATCTGTCTGGCCTGCTCAAAAGCTTCTTTCGCCATGTTCGCATCGCCTGCGGCTTGCAACATCTTTCCTTTTACAGACCACGCGAGTGCGAGGTGCATGCGGTACGTTTCACTGGAATAGACTTGAAGGTCCGATAGTAGTGCCAAGGCATCATCGATGGACTTCTGCATCTGAAGGTCGACTTCCCTGCCTTGCAGATTGGCGTCGGCCGAGTTGTAGAGCGCGACGGCTGTCGCGAATTGGACATCGCGATTCTTGGAGTTGCGAGGGCTTACCGTTTCGATCCATTTCAATACGTCCGCATATTGTAGGTGAGCTCGGTCCAGTTCGTGGTTTCTGGTCATGGCGCGTGCCGCCAAGTTCCCCGCCAGTATCGAAATGCTCGAATCAACTGCAGTCGGTTGATTCAAGTCGATGTGATTCTTGAGGACGTTGTATGACTGCTCAGCACAGTCGGCCGCGTCAGCGAATTCTGCTTTTTCAAAATGCATGCCCGCTCGACTATAAAGATTCATCGCCAGCGATCTTTCGACAGCGGCTTTCTCTTGAGGTTTAGGCTTCAGGACAAGCAGCATAGCTTTGCCGATTTCAAGTTCCTTAACTGCGTCCCGAAGCCGGCCTTGGAATCGTAAATGATCGGCCAGATCTCGATGCGTGTCAGCCAAATAAATCGTTTTGATCCAGGATTCGCTTCGAGCCGAAAGATGCTCTTGAGTTGCGATGGATTCATGAAGCCTCTTTAGTCCTTCATCAAATCGGAGCGCACGTGCGTTTTGATTGCCTGAAAGCCTCGCCGCAATTGCAAATGCTTCCTGCTCCTCATCGGTAACATTTCCTGCCGCTTGAAGAATCTGCAGTTTCTTATACGCCTCGTCCATCATCTTGGTGCGATACGTTTCCGACCCAGGGACATTGGCGAGGTCTTTTTCAGCCGAGTTGAGTTGTGCGAGGGCTAAGCGGCTAAGCTCTTTGCGCTGGGCTGACTCTAGTTCTCGTGCGGCGGATAGTTCGACGTTCTTCCGGGAGATGATGCTGCTGAAGACGCTCAGGCCGATGATCGTTAATAGGGCCACTGCAGATATCGAGGCGACGGCGGCGCGGTGACGGCGAGCCCAACGAACCGCGCGGATCGAAAAGGGATCGGGATAGGCCGCGACAGGTTCATCAGCCAGCCAGCGCTCGATTTCTTCACCCAACTCGGCCGCTGTTGCGTAGCGTTCTTCGCTGCGCAGAGACATCGCTTTGCTGCACACCGCCTCGAGAGCTCGCGGTACGAGCGGGTTGATTTGATGAGCCGGCACGATATCGCCGCGACGAATCTTCTCGAGCATCTCAGCCTGCTCGCCTCGTCCGATCGGCGTGCGTCCTGTCAGCAAACTGTATAGAGTCCCGCCCAAGCAATAGACATCCGACGCAGCGTTGAGCTGATCGTGCTTGCCGGCCGCCTGTTCAGGGCTCATGTAAGCCGTGGTACCGACAAGGCTTCCCAGCCGCGTGGCCGTCGAGCCGTCTGCTGACTCAGGTACTAACGTGGCTTCATCCGTATCGCGATTATGCTCGGAACGTCCGATGGTCTTAGCCAATCCCCAGTCGACGACAAGCGTTTCGCCGTACTTGCCGAGCATGATATTGCCGGGCTTCAAATCGCGATGCAGAACTCCGCGGCTGTGTGCGTATTCAATCGCATTGCACACATCGATGAAGCGGCGCAGCAGCTTGCGCAGCGCAGTGTGAAACTCATGGGGCTTCATCGATGCACGCTGCGCATGCAGATCCGAAACGGCCTGCTTCATGCTGTCGCCGTGAATGAATCGCATCACGTAAAACGGTTGTCCGTCGCTCGATGCGCCGAGACTGTATACCGGGACGATGCCGGGATGTTCGAGTCGTCCGGTGATCTCGGCTTCTAACAGAAACCTTGAACGGCTGAAGCGATCTTTCGAGAACTGCGGCTGGATCTCTTTCAGGGCTACTTCGCGATGCAGATCACGATCCTCAGCGACGGAGACTTGTCCCAGTCCTCCGCGAGCATGTGGACGCAAGATGCGGAATCGTTCGTTCTCGTCGGCTAGCGTGAACGACAGCGTCGAGTCCAATGCGTCCCGAGTACCGTCTGCCGGTACGGTGCGCGCCGCCGATAAAGTGGCATCGAGCTCCGGATCCTCGAGTTCCCCTAATTTTGATTTTACGCCGGTCGCACTGCTCAACGCCGCAATGCTTTGAACCACATCTCCGCTGAACAGTTCCAGATACTTTTCAGCCAACGATTCGACGAACACACGTTGCTGCACGTTCAAATGATTCTGCGCGGCAAGAATGTCCTGAATGGGACGGGTGCGATCAACCAACCAATGTTGAAAGGCAGAGACGAGTTGGTCTCGCGAAACGATTTCAAGCTGCAGTGCGAGAATGCCGATCAGCAAATTGCGATCAGCCGTCGAATGCGTTTTTGAAGCAGGCGTCGGGCTGGATTCGGGCATGATCCATCTCGGGAGAACGAGCGATTTGTTTGCGGTTGAGCAAGTGCTCGAATCGTCTGGTTCAGACTGCAATCAGCATAGCATCGACCTGATGCATCGTGCGATTGGGACGTGAATCTCTGAGAGGCAATAGTTACTTTTCTAATTGTTTACACAGGGCTTCCAGGTGGATGGAAAGGTCGTCCCATGGATTCGGTGCTTTGGGATCATTGACTCGGTATTCATCATGGGTCACATAAACCCATTTTGCGTACTTGCAGATCCATTGTATCTTCGCGGGAGAGAGTTCCTTCATGGAATGAACAAGCACGGCACGTGTATGAGGCGGGTAATCGCTGTAGCCGCCGAAGTAGTTTCCGTGCAGGCGAGATTCCTCCGGCCATCGGTCGGACTCGTGTACAACAATCACATCCGCCGCGGCGTTTTTGAAATACGGTTCGGGTGTGTCTGTTCCGGGATTGGCCACGACCGGCCAGTATCCTCGTTTAGCAGCAGCGGTCTTGAGTTTTACTTGGTGTTCGACTTTTGACGCCGTGTTCTCGTACACCATCTCGTCGAAAAAGACTCCTTGCACGCGAGGGTAGAGTTCCCGCCAACGAGTCAGATCTGTTTCGACATCAGAGATTCGTCGATTTCCATACTCCGTCGAGATGTAACCGAGTACCACGCATCCCGCTCCGAGCAATCGGTCGATCGCTTTGGTGTAATTGGCATCGACTTGAACTCCAGGTCCGGTGGCTGGGTTTACGATGATCCAAAACGGGATTGTCGGATGTTCACGCTTGAGCTCAATAACTCGGTTGAATGAAGCATTAGTGTGTACGTTTGCCGGGTATTGATAGAGTGGAATCAAAACGCCCGCGCGTTGCTGAGCCGATTGATGAAACTGTTGCGATTGCAATGCCAAAGCGGACGCTTCTTGACTTCCGGCAAAGCCGGCTAACAGGGATGAGACCAGCAGTAGGCTGCCCGCGAACCGAACCCATGCGTGTTTCCCCTTCACATAATGCTCCGACTGGATCGCGACGTGTTGTGCCATCGTGTTGCTCCTATGCGCTTGATGTAAATCTGCGCTGAGTATAGGCGAAAGGATTTTCCGGGCACATGTTTTTCTGTTCAGGTCACGAGTCACCGGATAATTCAGTCCACTGGATAATTCATTGCCTAAGTGGAAAGAAAGTGGCATGGTCAGGTCTTCAAAGTGAACAACTTGTGGCTCTTGCATCAATGAAGAGCTGTCGGAAGAGTCTTTTCTGCTTTCGGCATCGGGATTGCATCGGAATACGTTTAGGAAACGTGACATCACATATGCTTCGATCGCATGTAGGCGGCGACCCCGTATTTCACGGTCGCATCATGCAGAATCGGCATCAACGATATTCCTGTTTTCTCCTCGGTTCAAAGAAAGGCGAACTATGAACCATCTTGTGAAACTGGCTGTAGTGGCCATTGTCTTGAGTGCATCGACACTAAGTGCTTCCTCTGCGAGTGCGACTTCGCATTCAGTCCATCGAGTTCGTGACTCCGTGTCGAGACACCAACATCCCGAACGCGGCTTTTTTACCACGGGAACTCCAACTCGCACCGTCGTGCGGAGCGGTTCTTGGCTAGGCCGCTGACGGAGAACGTTCACTAGGCTTTGTCCTAAGACACGTAGCTGCGTCTCTCGGAGACGCAGAATCTTCAGCGTTTTGAAGCAGCGCTGCTATGTGGATTCATCTTTCGAGACAATGCCAAGCGCTCCCGGATTCGCGGCCGGGAAAAGAAGTGTTGAAAAACAGGATGAACAGGATGAACAGGATGAGAGTGACTCCGGTCTCTTTTATTCTGTTCATCTTGATTTGCGCGGCGGGCTTATTTGTGGATTTGAGTGGGCTTCAAGGCTGTCCTGCTTGTGTTGGCAGCAGCAAAGTGGTTCAATACCGCTTGATCTTTGAGGGAACGTATTGCCGGCTGGATGCCTTGTCTATTGAATCAGAGCTGTCGTGGGAGCCCGAACCATGGCTGTGCTGTCAGATGATGATGCACTTGTGCGGTCCGAGCTGATCAAGCAAGGGCGTTTGTTGCTGGACCAATTGCAGAGGCAAGCTCTCGCCGCTCGGCTCGAAGCGCGTGCGGCGGAGTTGCAGACGGCTTTGCAATCGGCAGAAGAAGGTCGAGTTGAATCGCTCAAGCGTTGTCTCGCAGCGCTCGAACTTTCTTCTTCACAATCCCCGAACGAATGTATCGGCCTTGCTGAAGTGCCGAGCATGACAATTCAAACGGACATCGATGATTCGCGTCGCGCGGATCGTGCGCATGTTTCGCAGTGCTCGCCTCTCTTTGCCCCCGCGCTGCAGCAAGATGCGACTTCATCAGTGATTATAGCTGACGATTTCGCGATAACGGCCGTGGAAGCAGAGGTCTCGGACTTTCCGAAATCGTGGGACGCCATGCTCGTAGCCGCGCGGGCTCGACGGAGCGTTCGCCACATCGAATCGCCAGCTTCGGATGTCATCGCATCTATCGCAGGCTTGGACTCGGCGGATGCAAAGTGTGATGAATGCGACGAAGGGGAAGACCTGCCGCTGGAAGGTCTGGTCTGTACCAAACGCACTGAACCGATTGAGACCGAACGAATCACTAAGCGGCGTTTAAGCGGCTTCGGCATCAGTGCCGGAGCACATGTCATCATGCTGGTGGTGATGGCATATGTCACTCTCAAGCTGCCGCAGCGCGCGGCCAGCCTCGGGTTTGAATCGATGGCTGCCGACGCGTCGATGGAGGTTCCGGAGACAATCGAACTTCCAGGAGATGTCGAGCTGAGCGAGTTGGAGTTGCAGTCGCCTGCCGAGCTTCAGACGACATCTTCCGATGCAATGGTTACCGATGCTACCGCGATCGCAGAGTCGATGGCCTCATCGGTCGCGGATTCTGTTTCGACGTCAACAGCCGGAGAGCGATTGCCCACTGGTCCCGCTCAAGCAATGGCGGCCGCGGCAAGCGGAACCTCCGGTGGTCGCGGTGGCGGCGGGGGCCCACCGGTGGGCAAGATGGGAGCCGGCTTCTTCGGTGTGGCGACCGGCGGCAACAGTTTTTGTTATGTGGTGGATAGTTCCGGGAGCATGCGCGGGGGAGCTTGGGACGCGGCCAAGGGAGAGCTCTTCCTATCCTTGCGGTCTCTCAAAGAAACGCAGCGATTCTTTATTGTGTTCTTTAATGCTGAGGTCGATGCGCTCCCGGAGCCCGGTTCACGCGAGCCGGCAAAGTATCCGCTGTATGCTGTCCCGGAGAATATCGAGCATGCCGTACGATGGGTCGAAACCGTCAGAATCGGGCGCGGAGGACCTCCCAACGATGCGCTGAAACTGGCGATCGAACGTGAGCCGGACGCTATTTACTTGCTGACCGACGGCGTGACCAAGGTTGACGTTTGCGAGTTTCTAAAGAAGACAAACCGCTCGGAAGACATCCTTTTCGGAGATTCCGTCAAAGTCCCCATCCACGCAATCGCCTTCTATTCGCTCGACGGCCAGGATTTGCTGCGTCGGATTGCGGCCGAGAATAAGGGACAGTTTCACTATGTTCTCGACCCCCGGAAAAAGTAAGTTTCCCATCGGCTGCCGACTCGCCTATAATCGGGGCGTTGCAACCATTTCGATCTGACGCGGAAATCGCAGACTGGACTGCTCCGCGCCGCCTTTCAGCGAGCGGCCATCATGTCCGAGGGCAATCTCGAATCCGAGGCCCAACTCGAACCGAAGTCCTTTGTGGACCGACTCGCGCCGGGGACGGTGTCGTTTCTCGTTAGTTTCATTGCCCACGTTGTGTTGTTGATCGGGCTAGCTTGTTGGGTCGTTGTACAAGCCGCACCTTCGGCGGGATTGGTCATCGACGGTTACGGTGCTCAGGCAGAGGCCGATGAAGTGGCGCTCGATGTCTTAGATGCGTCGACCGTGGAGCCCAAAGGGGCGGAGCTCGAACCGTCCAATGTTTCGGGCAACGGAAATCTGGACATCAACATCGACGCCCAGTTGGCGTCAACGACTCTCGACGGCAATCGCATGCTCGATAGTGCGATGGCTTCGATCCAAGGAGGCGCAGGTGGCGGGGGCGGTCGAGGCGGTCGAGGTGGTGGCGGCGCCGGTGCGCTGGCTGAAAAGCTGTCCAAAGGTGCGGCCTTCTTCGGAGCCTATGCAGAAGGGGAACGCTTCGTCTTTATTCTTGACAGTTCTCGTAGCATGACCGGGATACGTTGGATGTATGCTTGCGATGAACTGCTGGCGAGCATCGAAGGATTGCAATCGCATCAGCAATTCTGCGTCATCTGTTTTGATGTCGGCCCCAAATGCATGTTCAATCTCCCGCTTGCTAGAGCCAAGTTCTATAAGAACGACGAAGCGACGGTGAAGCGATTGAAGTATTGGTTGCGAACTCTGCAGCTCGGGCCCGCCACGCAGCCGGCTTCATCGCTGGTTAAAGCGCTCGACATGAAGCCTGATGCTGTGTTTCTGCTGTCCGACGGAGAATTGCAAGACGATACGATTCCCCGCTTGCGACAGATCAACGGGTTCTCATCGGAGCGAAAGCAGATTCCGATTCACTCGATCCACTTGATGAGTCTGCAAGGTCGCGCCACGTTGCAGATGATCGCGCTGGAGAACGCAGGCACCTTCACACCGATCACGGGCATGGCAGATATGCGCGAGCCCGATGAAGACGAAACGGATATGGACGGCGAGGATGCCGATCCCGCAAAAGGCGATGTCGCTCCCATGAACAAGGGGAAAGCAGACGCAGGCAAAAAAGATGCGACCAAGAATGTCCCCGATGACAAAGTAGCTGATAAACCGGGGGCCGCGCCGGTCGTCAATTAGTGCGGCTCGCAGGTCACATCGACTTGAGATCGATTGAACAGAATTCAAACGAGCGCCATAGAAACGAAAAAACCGCCGGACGTCCAGAAGGTCGCCCGGCGGCCGATTTCGAATCCTTCAACCGGTGGCGGCAAAAAGCGGAGCCGCTGCGAGACTGGCGAAGACCGAGCGTGCTACTGCACTCGCTACTGATGATCTTGGCCAACGCGTTAAATTGGTCCCTCTGCCGGAATGACGGTTGAAGGTTCATTTGTGCGGGTTCATCGAATCCCGCGTAACAATCATAGGCCGGCTTTCACCGACAGCAAGGTTAATCGTCTGTCGGTTGACTCTTCCTCGCTCTTTTTTCACAAAAAACGAATGCGAAATTCGCTCTTGAATCTCGCTCGACAGTTGTGCTACGCACCCATGAATTTCAGTTCCGCACGCAGTGCTTCCACGAGTTTGTCGATCTCGCGCGCATGGTTGTACAGATGGCATGAAACTCGCACGATACGACGATCTCCCATCCGCATGATCGGCACTTCGATCCCATAGTTCTTCCACAATCGATCTTGCAAATCGTTGTAGTCACCGGGAGCGAGCATCACTGCGGCCATCCATCCGTATGAGTCTCTCGCATCAGGTGTCATTGCCTCTGCGCCCGGTAACGCCGCAAGTTGTGCTCTCGCGTATCGAGCCAGTTCGTGATTCCTCGCATCGAGTGCGTCGCGATCAAGCTTTTCAAAAAATCGAATCGCATGCGGGACAGTGAGATACGGACTGTAATCGCGCGTACCGACCCACGTCAGCTCCTCCGTCCAATCGTTCGGATAGTCCGGCGGCAATCTTCCCCAACTCAATCGCAACGGCCTGACCGTCGCATGATGTCGAGGATTCACATACAAGAAACCACTGCCGATCGGCGCGCAGAGCCACTTGTGACAACTGGCCGCATAATAGTCGCAGTCCAACTCGTCCAGCGAAAAGCGTTCTTGCAACAGAGCGTGCGGACCATCGATGCAACTGAGTATGCCGCGCCCTCTCAGTTCTCGGCAGACTTCTCTCACCGGCATGATCACCGCACTGACCGAGGTGATATGGCTGAGCACCATCAGTCGCGTCCTTTCATTACAGGTGCCTAGCAAAGTGTCGGTCAATGCTTGTCGATCAGTGAACGGAACGGGTAACGTGATCTCGCGATAGACTGCACCGCTCTCGGTACAGCGCCGCTGCCAAATACGCTTCACCGCGCCGTACTCATGGTCGTTCAGTACGACTTCGTCGCCCGGTTTTAATGCGATCGAGCTTGCCGTCTCGTTCATCGCCACCGTAGCGTTTTCACTGAACGCGATGCATTCGGGTCGCGTGCCCAACCAGCCGGCAAGTGCGCTGCGAGCTTCATCCCACGCACGTTCCGTGTGACGAGCCAGGAGGTCCATCGGTTCTTCTTCCACGGCGCGGCGCATCTGTTGTTGAATGCGACGCAGCGCGCTCGGGACGGCTCCGAATGAACCGTGGTTCAGATAGGTGACACCGCTGCGAAATTGCCACAATCGCGAACCGGTGGTGTAGTGGATAAGCGATTCGCTATGGCATGATTTCAACTGACGTCGAATGCGATCGTAAGCTGGATTATGTAGCCAAGGGATTTCGTGATCGGGACGGCTCATGGAAGGTTGTTAATCGTAAGCGAGTGTTTCATCGAAGAAAGCGAAACGGTGCGCGGGGGCTTGTTGATTTAATTCAAGCGGAACGCGCAAGCCGTCCGGTAAAGCACGATCGATCTTGAAGAATCGGACGGCTTGCGCCGTTCCGCTTTTATTAAAGCAACGGATCTGCAGGCAAAGACTATCCTACGGCGGCTGCCAGCAGTTTGGCGGCCGAGCTGTGGCCGAGTGTGGTTCTCCCGTGAAGCGGCGGCTCTGCGTCCGAATCGTTTTTCGGATCATCCGCATGCATGCAGATCGTGATCGTACCGGCTGTCGAGCAGTTGCCGAGGATACGTCCTTCGGCACCGATCACCAGCCCGATATCGGCCAGGTATCGCAGGAACTCCGGCGACTGATCGAGCACTCGTTCCACGCGAAAGCGAGTTTGCGGCGGCAGCTCACTAAGCGTTGCATGCCGCACGGCACTCACACTTCCGTCACTGCGCGGGATGGGATCGCCGTGCGGATCGATTCCGGGGAATCCGAGGAACTCATCGATCCGATCGACCAGCAGGTCGCTTACTGCATGCTCCATGTGTTCGGCTTCTTCATGGACTTCATCCCAACTCAGTTGCAGCGTGCGATGCAGGAAGAGTTCGATCAAGCGATGGCGTCGGAGAACGCGCAGCGCGAGCTTCGAACCTTTATCGGTCAGGCGAACGCCTTCGTAGGGTTTATGTTCTGCCAGTTCACTTTCGTGCAAGGTCTTGAGCATGCTCGTTACGCTGCTCGGCGATACGCGCAGCATCGCCGCCACCGCACCGGTTGTCGCCGTCGCGTTGTCGTTATCCGCAGTCAGGCTGTAAATCGCTTTGACGTAATTCTCGATGGTCAGACTTGCCATTGACGCTCCCTTGCATCCGGACCGGCTTCGCCCGATGATACCCAGCCGCAGGTTAGTCAGCTACGAAGGACTTCGATTTTCAGTCGCATGACCTCTGCATCGAACCTGCTTCGTCAGCTATTCAAGCATCCATTTTCACGCAGACCATTCCAAGCAGAGCAGCACGATGAGTAGAGCGGGCGACGGATTGAATCGCATGTCGATGCGAGTTTGTGAAGCGGCCGCAGAGCGCTCGGCAGCTCTCGGTATCGCGATGCATCGCCTTCCCTGCGGCGGTCAAGTGTTGGACTTCGGAGTCAAGGTCGCAGGAGGTCTCGCCGCCGGTTTGGAACTGGCCAAGACCGCTATGTCCGACTGCGCCGTTGTGACTATTACGTCGGGAGATGCAAGTACGTGGGCCGGACCGTGGATCCAAGTCCGTACTGATCGACCCATCGAAGCATGTATGCTGTCGCAATATGCAGGTTGGCCGGTGCAGGTCGACAAGTTCTTCGCCATGGGCTCCGGACCGATGCGACTGCGCCGCGGTCGCGAAGCCGTTCTTCAGGAGCTGGACGCGGGCGACGGCGACGTATTGGCAGTCGGGACGCTCGAGTGCGACAAGCTGCCTACGTGCAAAGAAGTCGAATGGATTGCCGAGCAATGTGATTGTCTTCCCAGCGAAGTCTGGTTGGCTGTCGCGCCGACTCGCAGTTTGGCAGGATGTGTGCAAGTGGTGGCTCGCAGCGTGGAGACTTGTCTTCATAAGCTGCACAGTCTTGAGTTCGATCTGCATCAAGTTCGCGCCGGCTACGGATCGGCTCCTCTATGTCCGCCTACTCCCGACTTTGCAGAAGGAATCGGTCGCACGAACGATGCGATTCTCTTCGGTGGGCACGTAACTTTATGGTTGGATACGACCGATGAGTTGATCGAAGCGGTCGGACCGAAAGTCCCCAGCGCTGCTTCCTCCGACTTCGGAGCTCCGTTCATCGAGATCTTCAAGCGAGCCGGCTATGACTTTTACAAAGTCGATCCGGGTCTCTTTAGTCCCGCTGTAGTGACGCTCTGCAATTTGAACAGTGGTCGAAGTTGGACGTTCGGTCGAGCTCGTCCCGATCTCATCGCACAATCGTTCGGCACTCGCAGCGAAGAATCGATCGCACCATGATCGCCGCCGCAGACGTCGATAAAGACCTCGGCAGAATCTTCAGCAGCGCAGATTCGCATTGCTTGGATCGAAAGGATGGTCCAGCGTGACTGACCGCGAACTCGGCAGCGTGAATTTGCTCGGGTCGCCTCAGGGACCGTATGTCAAGCAGTTAATCGCCTCGGCCGAACGTATGTTGCCTCGGACGCCGGTAAGGTGTTTATCGTTCACCGATCTACAAGTTCAGATGCATGCAGGAGGCGTCCAGTCAGTACGTACGCGTGCGCTCTGTGATACGAGCGGATCGGACACATCGGAACCGAATGCTTGGGTTGAACTGACAGGTACCGATGGCATCATCGTTCGCACTATGCCGCTCGGTTCGCTGGAGCAAGTCATCTTTCGCATGGATGCTCTGCAGGTGGCCGAGTCGATCGGCTGTACCATCTTGAATTCACCCAGAGCGCTGGAAGCGGCGATCGATAAGTGGCTGACGCTGCATCGCTTGGCCGAGCGAGGATTGCAGGTTCCGCAGACACGAGCCTGTCAAAGTCGCGATGCGGCGCTCGAAGCCTTTGAGGAGTTCGGCTGCGATGCGGTGGTCAAACCGATCTTCGGCGGCGAAGGGCGAGGCATCGTGCGCGTTACGGATGTCGATATCGCCTGGCGCGTATTCAGCACTTTGGAACAGATGCGAGCCGTAATCTACGTACAACCTTTCCTCGATAATTTCGGTTACGATATCCGCGTGCTGGTAATCGGTGACCGAATGCTGGCCATGAAGCGAAGAGCTCGCGACGGAGAGTGGCGAGCCAATATCTCTCGCGGCAGTCAGCCTGAGGTCCATGAACTGACTGACGCGGAGCGTGAACAAGCTCAGGCCGCGGCGGATGCTGTCGGCGCAACCTTTGTCGGTGTCGATTTGCTGCCGACAGTCGACGGCAGTTGCCCGATACTCGAGGTCAATGCCGTTCCCGGTTGGAACGGTATTCAAGCTGCGCATGGGGTGAACGTCGCCGACTTGGTGATCAGGCATTTAGCCGTCAAGCACTTGGAAGAGCGAAGCCGTCGTGGATAGTTCCGAATTGCAGACCGCCGACACCGTCAACATCGCCTTGCGATTGCAAGTCTCGGCTCTGCGTGCTCCCAGCCGGATCGCTATCGCTCGGCCGACCGAACGATACCAGGCGGGGCAAGAGCGAACCTACGACAAGATCACCTTCTCGGATCTTGAACTACACACTTCATCGATCGCTGCAGGCCTGCAGGAAATGGGAATTGAACCGGGCATGCGCATCGTCATGCTGGTTCCCTTCGGCGCCGATTTCATTTCGCTGGTCTTTGCACTCTTGAAAGTCGGAGCCGTCATCGTCTTAGTCGATCCCGGCATGGGACGAAAAAATCTGATCGATTGTTTGGCTCAGACCGATCCCGACGGTTTCATCGCCGTTCCTGCGGCGCATGTCATTCGTGCGGCGCTGAGGCATCGATTCCCTCGCGCTAAACACAATGTCACCGTAGGACGTCGTTTCGGTTTCTTACCCAAGCCGACATTGTCGCAACTTGCCGGTACACCGAGCAGCTTGTATCAGCCCCCTGCCCTCTCCCTCGATTCTCCTGCGGCGGTGATCTTTACGACCGGCAGTACGGGACCGCCCAAGGGTGTGCTCTACACGCAGCGCACATTCAATCGTCAAGTCGATCAACTGGTCGAGCATTACGATATTCAGCCCGGAGGGACCGATCTGTCGGGATTTCCTCTATTCGGGCTGTTCAATGCCGTAATGGGGACGACGACGGTCATTCCCGATATGAATCCGACTCGACCGGCCGATGTCGATCCTCCTCGCTTGCTCGATGCGATTGATCAGTGGCAGGCGAATCAAGCCTTCGGTTCACCCGCGCTGTGGACCAAAGTCGGGAGATACTGCTGCGAAAAGGGGCGGCGCGTTCCCAGTCTTTCCCGTGTCCTTTCCGCCGGTGCGCCGGTCCCCCCGCATGTACTCCAGAGCATTCGCGCCGCAATCGCGGAAGACGGTTGCATGTACACGCCTTACGGAGCGACGGAGGCGTTGCCCGTGGCTTCCATAGAGTCTCGCGAAATTCTCGGTGAGACAGCGGCCAAGAGTCGGCTCGGCGCAGGCACATGCGTCGGCAAGAAGTTTTCCGGCATCGAGTGGCGCGTGATCGAGATCGAAGACGGACCTTTGCTGAGCATTGATCGCACACGCGATTTAGGCATCGGTCAAATCGGCGAGTTAATGGTGACCGGAGAAGTCGTCACGCAGCGCTATGTGACTCGAACCGATCAGAATGCTCTGCATAAAGTGGCCGACGGAGATCGTGTGTGGCATCGCATGGGTGACGTCGGCTACTTAGATGAGAGCGGTCGCTTCTGGTATTGCGGTCGCAAGTCGCATCGCGTCCGAACCGCTGACGGACCGATGTTCACTGAACCGTGTGAAGCGATATTCAATACACATGAACGCGTTCATCGATCGGCTTTGGTCGGTGTCGGTCCGGCCGATGCGCAGACTCCGGTGTTGGTGGTAGAACCGTGGCCGGAACACTTGCCTCGTGATTCGACGGCTCTGCTGCAGATGCTTACTGAGCTGAAAGCCATCGGAGCTCAGCATGATTTAACGAAGGCGATAGAAAAAATCCTCGTTCATCCGCAACGGTTGCCGACGGACATTCGGCATAACTCCAAGATTTTTCGCGAGAAGCTCGGACCTTGGGCAGCCAAACACTTGGTTTGATCCTTTCGAGTCACTTGCGTCGGACGCGGCTTTCTTTTCGATTCAATCCAGTGAGAGGAGTTGATACTTGGACCTGGGATTAAACGATGAAACAGCGGTTGTGATCGGTGGTGCGAGCGGAATCGGTCTGGCAACTGCCGAGTGCTTTCTGCGCGAAGGAGCGCGTGTGGAAATATGGGATCGGGCTCCTGCCGAATCTTTTGAGCTGCCCGCGCGCTCCGCATCGTTCTCACATGCCTTGCGATATCGACAACTGGACGTAACCGATCAACAAGCTTGTTTCGACAGAATCAACGAGGCTGTTTCCGCATCGGGAACGGTACATCATGCGGTCCTGACGGCTGCGATCGGTTCAGGGAAGTTCGGTTTTCCTTACACCAATCTGAACGCTGCTGATTGGCCTCGAATTCTCGAGATCAACATCATGGGAATGGTGCATGTTGCACATTCAATCGGTCCGGTGTTGCGAGACCAAGGGCACGGCACGATGACTTTCCTCGGCTCGATCGCAGGCCAGATCGGATCGCAGACCGATCCTCCGTACAGCGCCAGTAAAGCTGCCAACATCAACTTCATGCAGTGCATCGCTAAAGACCTCGCGCCGTTCGGTATACGAGTCAATCTTGTCAATCCAGGCATGGTGCAGACACCGCTCAACCGGAGCGTGTGGCAAGCTTGGCACGATGGTGCCCCTCCCGAACAACGACGCAGTTATGAAGAATGGGCGGGCGACAAAGTGAAGCGCATGGTGCCGCTCGGACGTTGGCAGACTCCGGATGACGTTGCTGACATGATCGTATTCTTATCAAGTCGACGAGCGAATAATGTGACGGGCCAATGCATCAACGTTGACGGTGGTTTTGTTATGCGAGGATGATCGCGGACCAAGCGGTCACTGCGAACTCATATCATGGATCTATTCAGTCAAGTTGAAGAAGAGAACTTCCAGCGCAATCAGCCCTTGGCGGCTCGCATGCGGCCGATGCGATTGAGCGAGTTCGTCGGTCAGGAACATTTTCTCGGCGAAGGCAAGCTGCTCCGGCGCATGATCGCGGCGCGGCGCCTGAGTTCGATATTGCTGTATGGTCCGCCGGGAACCGGAAAGACCACGCTTGCTCACTTGCTGGCAGTGGAAACGGGGGGCGAACTCAAGCAGATCAGCGCCGTGACGTCGGGGGTCAAAGAACTGCGCGAGGTCCTGGCGTGGGCTAAAGACGAGACGGCTGTCGGCAGACCTCGACCTCTCTTGTTCGTGGATGAAATCCATCGCTTCAATCGCTCACAACAAGATGCTCTGCTCCCCGATGTGGAAGCCGGAATCGTTACGCTGATCGGTGCGACGACCAGCAATCCCTACTTCGCAGTCAACGGTGCGTTGCTCAGCCGCAGTCAAGTCTTTCAGTTTCGGCCGCTAAGCGATGACGATCTGATCAAATTGTTGCAGCGAGCCATCACGGATCGCAGTCGCGGATTCGGAAGTTATGCAATCGAAACGGATGACGGCGCATTGCAGACCTTGGCACGCCTATGCGAAGGCGATGCGAGGCGAGCACTTGGCGGACTTGAAATTGCAATCCTCTCATCAACGGCTCGACCCATAAAACTGACCGTTGAATTGGTGCGAGAGTCGTTGCAGCAAAAAACAATTCAGTATGACGGCACAGGTGACGAGCACTACGATATTTCCAGCGCGCTGATTAAGAGCATTCGAGGGAGCGATGTCGACGCTTCGCTGTATTGGTTAGCTAGAATGCTCGAGGCCGGTGAGGACATTCGTTTTATATGCCGGCGGCTGGTTATCCTCGCCAGCGAAGATGTCGGTAATGCTGATCCGCAGGCTTTGTCGCTGGCGGTGGCGGCGGCTCAAGCCTGTGAATTAGTCGGCTTGCCCGAGTGCCAACTCACTTTGTCGCAAGCGGTGATTTACTTGGCGATGGCAGAGAAAAGCAATTCGGCGACGAGTGCCATCGGGCAAGCGAGGCGCGAAGTGCGCGACGGCGCACTGATACCAGTACCGGTTCATCTGAGGGACAAACATTACGACGGAGCGGAGCGACTTGGTCATGGCGAAGGCTATGTCTACGCACACGACGCTCCCGGCGCGGTGGTATCGCAAGACTATCTCGGAGTGGATCGCGAATTCTATCGACCTAGTCCACGGGGTTGGGAAGGATCGCAGTCTGAGAAGTTGGCCGCTATTCGTGAGCTTCTCAAAAGTAGCCGACGTTCGGGTTAGGAACGCACCCGAATAACGTCGCGGCGACCCTTCTTTGACGCGATTTGGTAGAGGACGTGTCGAGTAAGGTCGCGTGACCAGACTCTTGCCGACGGCGGACAGTTTCTCGCCTCAATGAGGGTCTGAGTGCGCAATTCGTTGTTACATTTTCGTAATCTTTCAAGGGCGTGGTGAACAAAGGTATGAGCCATCACAGGAGTGGAAACGGTCGCTTCGACGCGATCGAGCAGTGCTTTCAAATTGCAAATTAGTAAGGAATCGCCGCGGAGGCGTGCAATTTGGCAAACTTAGGATTAATTCACGGCACAAACGGGGAGAAATGGGGTTTAGTCTACCCCGTGTTTTTCGACTCTTGCGGCCGGTTGTTGAATGAGGCGATCCCTCACGCGGCACGCCGGATGCTTCAGAGGGTTGCCGAATCCGGATGCTCACGTTGTTTGCATTTGCGGAATGCTTGATCGGAAGCGTTCGGCCGATGGCGACGAGAAAGGCGTTATGCTCGCGTGCTTGTGGCTGCGACGAGCTGCTCGTCGGGACGTGGACTGATGATAGAAACTATTCCTACGGCGGAAAATCACAGCTAGGAATCGACGAAGAAAAAGGCGACTCGTGCGAGTTTTAGTGATCGAAGACGATCCCGTATTAGGACGAGCCATATCCCAGGGGCTCAGCGATCAAGGCGACCGTTGCTTATTGTGCGATAACGGCGAGAGTGGATTGGTTGCTGCGGGGCAAGAGAAGTTTGACACGATTGTGCTCGACCTGATGTTGCCCGACGTGCATGGACTTGAAGTGCTTAAAAAGCTTCGCAATGAAAAGAACGATACGCCGGTTCTTATTCTCACCGCTCTGGGAAGCATCGATGATCGCGTCACCGGACTTAATGCCGGAGCCGATGATTACTTAGTAAAGCCCTTTGCATTCGCTGAACTGTCAGCGCGGTTGGATGCCATACGACGTCGCTCTTCACGCGGTTCGGCTACAACGTTGCGGGTCGGCGAACTGCAGATGGAGCTGACAACGCGCAAGGTGGAGCGAGCGGGGAGGGACATCGACTTGACCCCGACCGAATTCCGATTGCTCGAGTATTTGATGCGCTGCAGCGACCAAGTAGTAACGCGCCGAATGCTCTGCGAGCACCTTTGGGAAGCGGATTGGGAAGGTGTTACCAATGTAATCGAGGTGCATATCAACCGGCTTCGCAGTAAGATCAACAAGGGGGATGAACCCCAGATGATCCATACGGTGCGAGGCAGCGGCTATGTTTTACGCGCAGCTTAAGAGCATTACCCGTTCCCTCCGTTTTCGTTTGATGTTCTGGAATGCGGTCGTTGTATTGATCGCATCCCTGACCGCTCTCATCGGTGTTCGGCAATGCATCCGATTTACGTTGGTGCATGAGCTCGATGATGCTCTGCAGGACGACTTCCACGAAGTCTCCTTAGCTCTCTCGACAGTCTTTGAAGCCGGCAATCGCCGCTATCACGCTCAACTGGATCGCAAAGCACGCGGGCACGTGCAGCGTGCTTGGTTTGTGCAATTGGCTGCGTTTTCTCCCGATGCATTTCCTTCGCCCTTGCCCGAAGGAACGGTACCGCAACCGAAATCGGACCCGCAACTGGTCTGGTCCACCTTCAACGTTCCTGACTGGAGTGCTCGCACGGTCCCTGCGGACTTCGAACGCTTTCAGTTGCCCAATGGAACGGCGGTGACGATCGATGATTATCGAGTGCTCGAGGACACCGTTTACGATGCGCTTCAAGGTCCCGTGCGTGTGCGAGTCGGAGCTTCCTTGCAGTCGATTGACCACGCAGGAAGAGTCATCGACCGATTGATGTTGCTTCATATCGGGCTCTTGTTACTGGTTGCGCCGCTGGGTGGATACTGGTTGGCGCTCCGCGCTATCGGCCCGCTGGCTCAGATCATTCGCACGACCGAACGTCTCAAACCGACGAACATGAACGAGCGATTGCCGATACGACATACCGAAGATGAAATCGATAAGCTGTCGGTCGCTTTCAACACGTTGCTTGATCGCATTGCGGAGTACATTAACAAGCGACAAGACTTCTTAGCAAATTCAGCGCACGAGCTGCGCACTCCTCTGGCAGCACTGCGCAGTAACGCGGAACTCGCTCTGAGTTCACAGCGTACGATCGGTGAGTATCAAGGCTTGCTGGAATCGATCGTCGGCGAGTGTTCGAACTTGGAGCAGTTGGTTAATCAGTTGCTGCTCTTAGCCGAAAGCGAATCGGCGCACTTTGAAACTCGCGGCGAGACTGTCGACTTATCAACGATTACCAACGAAGCGTGCGAGATGTTCGACGCGGTGGCGGAGAGTCGCGAGATCCAGCTCGAAAAAGCTGTCGAGAAGGGGATCGCCATCGAAGGAAGTCGACTGCACATGCGGCAGTTGCTGAACAATCTGATTGACAATGCGATCAAATTCACCGGTCCGCAGGGAATCGTTCACGTCGTACTCAAAGCCGGCGGAGGGACCTGCGAATTGGAAGTCCGCGACACGGGCGTCGGGATTGCTGAAGAAGAACAGGGGAGACTGTTCGAGCGATTTTATCGCGGAGATCGAGCCAGACGGCGGAACTCGCCGACTCGCGGTACCGGCTTGGGACTCAGTATTTGCAAGGCAATTGCCGAAGCCCACGGCGGTGCGATTGCCGTTAACAGTCGATCCGGGGTCGGGACCAGTTTTCTGGTGACATTACCTCTTTCCAGTGGTCCCACGGTATCATAAGTCGGCCGTGCTGATCACGCCTGCCGAACTCTGCTGCGGTAAGCCGGCCTGTGTCGTGACGCCACATCAAGCCGAAACCGGACTCCGGACCATTCATGATATTCGTCGAGAATCCTGTTCTGCAGCGCGAGCTCCTGACGAACCTACGCGCCAATCGAGCGTTCGTGTTGATGTTCTTGTATCAACTCGCGCTGGCCGCCGTGCTGCTGACCGCTTACCCATCCAATCTGCGAGTCGATTTGACGACCGACTCAAACTACGCGCGCCAACTAGTCGACTTCTTTTTTCTCGGGCAGTACATCATCGCCTCGTTGATGGCTCCGACCTTTGCCGCCGGAGCGATCAGCGGTGAAAAGGAACGCAAGACGTATGAGATGTTGCTTGCCAGTCCGCTGCATCCTTGGGCCATCGTCATAGGCAAGATGGTTGCCTCTCTGACGCACCTGGCTGTCCTGATTATCGCTTCGTTGCCGATCATCATGCTCGCCCTACCGCTGGGCGGCGTGAGTATCTATGAAGTGCTGGCGGCATATCTGTGGTTGGTCGTTTCCGTCATTCTCTTCGGCTCCATCGGGTTGGCCTGCAGCGGCGGGTTTCGACGCACGGCCTCGTCGCTCGTGGTTTCATACTTGATCATTCTACCGCTGGTTCTGCTTGGTGCCGGGTTCTGGCGCGGGATGGAAAGCTACGGTAATCTTCGCTTGATCATCGCCGTCACCATCTTTCCGACCGTCTATCTCTGCACCGCCGTCGTTTTGTGCGCAGTGACTGCGCGTCGTTTGCTCTATCCGCCCGACGTCGGGAGCGAAGGGAAAGACGTCATCGACTTGGAACGCGAATCGAAAGAGGCGATCGGAATGGTGATCCAGCGCGATCAGTTCCCGGATCGTCTGTTCGCTCCGCCGCGCCGCACGACATTGATGAAGGACAACGCGAATCCGGTCTATGACAAAGAGATTCACGCGGAACTATTCAGCCAAGGAACGTTGATGCTGCGACTGGTTATTCAGATCAGTATGCTGCTCGCTATTCCGCTGATGGCGGTCACGTTGTTTACTTTTCCGTCCAACAGTGCGCCTGTTTATTCGCCTTATTACATCTGCTATGTCTTGGTCTTCAATATCTTGGTTGCACCTGTATTCTCGGCCGGAGCCTTGACCAGCGAGCGCGAGCGGCAGACGTTTGAGTTGCTGCTGACGACCGTTTTATCGCCGCGTCAGATCATGTGGGGAAAACTACTCGCGGGCTTTCGCGTCAGTTACGTGTTGACGATGTTCTTGATGTGGCCGGTTCTTCTGGCCGTCCTGTTGGCACCGAATCATTACGTGTACTCTCTGTCGGTGTTGTTGGGGGTTATCTGTTTCTTCTTAATCATCTTTGCCGCGGCCGTCTTTAACTCGGTCAGCGCGCTACTCTGTTCGGCGCTCTCTCAAAAGACATCCGTCGCGATGATCATGTCCTATGCATTGCTTCTGGCCGTATACTTTTTTCCGGTGGCCGCGTGGTACTTGGCTGATACGGTGACAGACGGAGAAGAAGTGTTGGGGCCCATTCGCTGGATGGGGATCGGTAGCCCGCTCTTCACCGCCTTTACGGTGCCGTTGAAATTGGATATCTCGGCTCCCGGTGCACTCAGCGGTTGGACGTTTGTCGGCTGCTACTTTCTGGCGACAGCTCTCGCCATCACGATCATGTTCAGTATCACCGCCTTCATTCTTCGCAAACGTATCGGCATGACGGGCCGATAGTAGGATCGTGGTGACTTCTTTGTTAACCTGTGGCGATTGCGAAGAATTTTCCAGACGGACTAAATTTTCTCAACTTGGTCGGCCGATACCCTTTCTACGGGAGCATTCTCGACGAATTGAGCTTCCGCCGGCCGCCCGCCCGCCGCACCCATCGTTCAAGGAAGAAGTTGGAAACCATGCGGTATTCACGCGGAGCGATCATCGTTCTTCTGTCCTTGGTAGTCGGCTCGCAGACCGGATGTTTGTCGGTGGCTACCTTGATGGGGCAAAAACGAAGTCCGCGGCTGGATACCAGCTATCTTAAAGCTGCCGGGTACTCGATTCCGCCCGGAGGCATGCCGGCGCCGGTCAGCCCGACTGCGGCGGATGGACGAGCGGTCATCCTGGAAGTTCGCGGCGACGAACGTCCGCATATCGAACAGATTCGCATGGACACGGAACGTCCGATGTTCATCGAAGACATCGTGCGCGACGCTAAGCTCCATGAGCGCATGGGTGCCATGAGAATCTCCGTCATGCGACCGGTCGGTGCAGGCGGTCCTCCGATGCGTATGGATGTTCAAGTCAACGACTCAGGCAAGTGTCCCAAAGTCGAACAGAACTATGCTCTCATGCCCGGCGATCATTTGATCGTTAATCCCGACTCGCGCACGTCGCTGGAGTTGTTTGTCGACAAATTCGTTCGCGGTAAGTAAAAGTCCGGAGCCTACTGAGCCGCCTTTCGGATGGGAGCAATTTCGATTCGCTTGAACACAACATCCGTAAACGGATCGTGACCCTGAAGGGCAATAGTGCCGGCTTCACGTTTCAACCCGATACGCGGATTGGCATGTGCGGTCCTGGCGTCTGCAAAGTCGACAACTTGCACGCCGTCGATCCAAGTGGATATCTGAGCTCCTTCGGCAATCAGAGTCAGATAGGTCGGCTTCGAACCGTCACCCAATACGACTCTTGCTCGTTCTCGCTTGAAGATGCCGCCCGCACCGTATTCGTCGCCTGCCATCAGTCGGTTTTCCTGGGCGAATGTGTGGTTGATTTGGCACTCGTATCCGTCGAGCATATTGCCGGGAATGCAGCGAAAGAATATCCCTGAATTCACATCCGGTGTTTTGATCTGATAGACGGCTTGCAGAATGAAGTCGTCCCATTGATCTTTGCTTTCCAATTGGCCGAGCCCGCCGGTGATGTGCAAGCCCGATTCATCACCGGTCACGGATAGCTTGTCGCCGCTCTTTTCTTTCTTTTGCCAATACGATTCCCAGTCGGCTCCTACGGGCAGAGCTTTTGCGCCCAACGGTTTCAAAAGAATGTTTCTGAACTCGGCATCTCCCGCATTGTGCTGTAGACAGATGAAGCCGCGATTGAGCCCTGAGTCATCTTCGTAATCCACAATCGGTTTATCGTCCAAGCTGACTTGGATGCGTTTCCCCTCCGCTCGAATGTGAAACGTATGCCACTCCGTCGGATCGAATTTGCCGAGCAGTTCGGGTTCCACTTTCAATCGTTTGACCAAACTGCCGGTCGGAAAGGGATTGTTCGGCGGTGCGATGTTCAGTTCGATGCAATCGACTCCGGGATCTGAAGGTGACGGAGAGCTTCGTAGAAACACACCGCTGTTGGAATCTGCATCGCTACGGAAATCGACTTTCAGCTCAAAGTCCGAATACTCCACTTGAGTGCACAGAAAACTCACATCCCCTCGCTCCACACGAATCCTGCCGTTTTCGACGCGCCAGCTCGAGTTCCCGATTCGAAACCAACCGAACTGAGTCAAATTATCAAACAGCCGAACCCAACCTTCCGCCAGCAGTTCGTCGCTGAGCACTTGATCGGCGTACTGTTCGGCGGAGATGCCGGTAATGGAACCATCGGCACTGTTCGGATCATCGACTCGCGCCGAGGAGGCTCCCGCACGGCCGCCGGATCCACGAGGACGAGGCTGGTCGGACTTTCTTTCTGCGGAGGAGGTGTCGGGTGATTGTGACCCGCAACCGGTGAGACCACAACTCAACGATAATACTGCTGCCAGAAGACAAACAACGGTCATCGAAAGAGAGCGACGATTCATTCTGAGCCGACCTGCCGTGAAGTGTGAACTCAATTCGCAACAGGAACAATGTAATACGTCCCTTTGCCGATTCCCAGTCACAGCTCTCGCCTGGAACGGCAACCCGGTAACAATCGACGATGGATTGTTAACCGGCGAGCCCATCAGAGAGTGTCGCAATCAAGATCGTCGCTTCGGCTTCAGGCAACGTTCGTGAGCGGGCCGACGGTTGAGACTCTTCGAGATTGAGTGCGCTCAGTTCATCTTCGCGGAAGATGAGTTCGATATGATTATGCGGCTGCAAAGAGTCCGTGATATCGAAGAGCCGATCCGCCGCAGAGTCGTCACCCGGTAAGCTGTCGCACCGCAGTCCGTTGATCATGAGATCGGGTCCGGTGCGCAGTTTGGTGCGAAGTTCGAGCAGCACACGCTCATCACCGGATCGTTGAAACGGAATCTGAAATGCGCGTCGATAGATTCTTGGCTGAGCCCCGAAGACTCGCTGTGCTTGATCCGCTCCGACGACCGTTGAGTTTGTCGCCGAGACAATTGTCCACGGCGCAGGGAGTCGAATGCGATGGAGGATGGAGAGTCCGCGGTCAGTCACTTCGTCCCGCATCAAGGAGTGGTCGTATCGTTGGCCACCGACATTTGGCGAACTTGACGAGTTCCTCGATCTTCCAACCGAATGCTGATCTTGAGACCGCGCGGCGACAATGGGAAAGGAGGCAACGTTTCTGTCTCGGAGAGATCGTCGATGCCGAAGTTACCCGTGCTTGCTCCGTTGTTGTCGACTCCGTCTGTACCAGCGTCGGTATTTCCCAGTCGCCACGAATCGGATGGACTCAAATTCACGGTGTCCGTACCACCGACGCTCGCATTGTAAAGTTGTCTGACCGCATCGATTTGAACAACGCCGGAGCTATTAGATGTGCGTTGTGCTTGAAGGATTCCGTCGCTTTCATATCGCGTTGTCCAGCTATCAAGCGTTGCTTGCAACAGCATGGGAGGTTCCAACATGGACGCGTTGCGCAGTGCTTTGCCGGAAAGGATAAGTCCGACGGAAGGATCAAAGAACGGTTTGCCGACGCTATTCCAGTTGCTGGATGTGAACGCGAAACCGCTGTACTCGGTGAAGATCGGAGCAGTGAGCGGCATGTTTGTAGCCGTCATCCCGTAATAGGGAAGTGTCCCCATGACCTTGCGACCCCACATCAGATCGACATAGGCACCGTTGCCGACCGTCGCAGCGGAACCTGCGCCGAGTGCTGCCATCGCCGGTCCATATCCAGGATCATTCGGTGTTACGACGATGTCATCCGAGCCATCAGATGCGGCTCCGCCGACTCCACCGGCTCCGGCCATCCCGTCAGGGCCCGTCATGGCGAGCAGCGCGACGGCACTATCAAATACCTTTGCATCGAACCCGACGCAGTCGGTTGCTAATACATCTTCCCCCAGTCGTTCAAAGTTGCTGACGACTGTAGAGCTCGAGATTCCGCCGAGTGTAAACGCCGGATGAATAAAGCCTGTACCGATCAACAGACCGTTTCCTGCAGCCGGGCGTTCGGTGTACATCGGAGCCGGCACGGATGAGGTTGTTGTCAGCAGAATCGGCAGCGCATCGGTCAGAGCCAGGACCGGCATCGTGGTCGATGGCGAATTCGGAAGTGGGGCTTGGACGTGAGCAAATCGATTGGCCGGATTCATTAAGTCTTCCAGGCTGTTCGCCGCAACCAAATCGTTTGTCGAAGACAAGCCATCGGCCGTGTTGAAGACTCTGCGAATCGACAAGTCGCACTGTTGGTGAGCCAATGCCATGTCACAGGTCGGAGACGGCAGCGAAGAAAGAGGGCCGCCGACCATGTAAGGTCCCACTGAACTAGTCGGCGCGAGGAACGGGAGATGGATTCCATTGGCGTCGCTCATATTGAGATCGGGACGGATCAAGAGCGTGCGATAGTAGAGCTGAAAACCGTCCGGCATACCGTCGCCGTCGGAATCGCCGGTCGGTCGCGCGAACACGGCGATTTCTGCGTGCTGCGATGAAATGACGACTGGGTCCAAGCCATCGATCGTGCCGTTTGAATTCTTATCTTCAAGCCCGTCGGCAACGCTGTTGCCGTCGGTGTCTGATTGCGGGTTGCTCGGGTCCATCATCACGGGACGCAGCAGGAACGCAGGTACTTTGCCTGTGAACCAAGAGTCACCGGCGCGAGCCGTGTACATTAGAACGTCGTCCATATCTCCGATGCGGCTCGATCGGATTACATTGGACAGGACCTTCGAGTCCGGAGCATTGTTCGGATCGAAGAGCATGCACGTAAAATCGGACATCGGGCCATCGGTGTATTCGAGATAGCCCGCCGATCCGACTGCGTCTGCAGGCGGCTTGAGCCGTACGGTAAGATTATTCAGATCGTTCCGCAGTCGAAACGTGATGGCACGCAGACGGTTGTTCAGCGTCAATCCGGCTCGGCCTTGCTTCATCCCATCGCCGATGAGCGTGAATATCTTCGCCAGCGAAAGCATCATCAGCAGCGTGACGGCGGTCGCGAGGAGAACTTCCAGCAGCGTGAAGGCGCTGCGAGATCGGCGGCGAATGAGCATGAGGAGATTCCTTGGACGAACGTCGACGCAGATTAGACGAATTAGTCGACGACGTCAGTGTGAATGACAAGCTGGACGATCCGCATTGTTTCCGCTGCGGCGCGTCGAAACCTAACACAGTATCTTAACTCCCCACACGATCCATTGCACAACGTCGACGCTTACAAGTCAAGTCGAATGCAGCGATTCCGCTCCGGACTGCTCGTCCTCGCACTCCTGCCCGGCCTGCTCTGGGCACTCGTTACCGGCTGGGCCGGCCTCGGCGAGTCGCTCTGGCTGGACGAATTGCACACCGCTTGGACGATAAAACCGCTATCCGATCCCGTCGCCAAACCCGCGTCAGGTGGGGATCTGACGACTTTGACGGCTCGCGCGGCTGCGGGAAACCAAGTGCCGACCTATTTTTATCTGCTGCGCACCTTCGACGAGACACTTTGCAACGGTGACCAGACACTTAGCCGGCCGGTCGGCGATGGTTCAGGCCGGTCGGTCGGATCTGGCGTCCTCAATGCCGAGGTCCGTTTGCGATTGCCTTCGCTGGTCGCGTGGTTGCTTTCGATCGTGCTACTGGGAGTCGTTCTGCGCCGCATTCCCGATTGGGCTCCGATCTGTGCCGCGACCCTGCTGACCGCAGTCGACCGCATCTCGTTGTTCTACGGCACGGAGGCTCGACCTTATTACTTTGTCGCTCTCATCAATCTGCTGGGTTGGGCCGCGCTGGCCGCATGGCTGCGTCGTTGCAATGACAGAGCGAGAGCAACCACCCTCGTTGATGGTTGCGCTCAGTCGCACGAATCGAAGTGGCTCATCATTCTCGGATGGGATTGGTGGATATGGACGGCCGCGATGGTTGTCAGTTGTCGGCTGCATCCGGTCGCCATCCTGAGCGTTGCGTGCCAGTGTGTTTGGGGAGCATGGTGTTTGATGCAGCAGTCGCGAGGAACCCTACGCGCGCGGCATCTTCAAGCATGGGCCGCGGCTTGTACAGCGGCCGCTCTGTTATTGCTGCCGATTGCATGGAGTATGCGCAGCGTGTGGGAACATCGGTCTCAATGGAATGCATTCGCATCGGACACATCGTGGATGCAGACCATCTCGCTCTTCGCGCTCATTCCGCTCTTTTGTTCCTTGGTGCCGTGCATTCTGTTGGACTTGGCGTTCGGTCGTCCGAATGTATCGCTCGAAGTAGATCCGCTGGCTGATCGATGTGTGTGCGACACATCGCGGATCGACGGCCGTATATGGATGATCGCTTGCTTCGGACCATGGATATTGGCTTGGCTGCTGACTACTGCCGGTATCGCGCCCCTCATGCATCGCCGCTATCTCATCACATGTCTCCTGCCGCTGTCCGTATTGGTCGGTTTGGGTGTAGCCAAGATCGGGCGGCGCAGCTTGAGGCGCGTGGCGCTTGCTGTCGTCATCGTCGTCATCGTGGTCTATCAAGGGAGTTGGCAACCATGGCGTCGTGGAGAGCTGATCGGATTGCAACGAGGTGAGAATTGGCGAGACGCGGTGGCCTACGTCAGCGAGCAGCTTCGTCGGGTGGAACCTCGAACCACCTCACAGTCTCCGGCTCACGTTTGGTGCGCGGCCGGATTGATTGAAGCGAACGACGCGGAGTGGCCGCCGACGGAATCACTGGCCGAGTATCTGACCTTTCCGCTACGCGGGACTTATGTCGTGACCGATACGGAAACAGTAGACACGATCGGCGCGAACCGAGTGAAATTGCGGCCGCTCCTCAACAGAACTGAGGCATGGCGTGAGGAGTGGAATGCTGCTTCAGCCGCCGGTGTCGACGAGGGCTGGATCATTTACCGCGGTAGCGAACGAGGCTTGAGGGCTCGATTCAAGGAAGCGTCCGAGGTCGCTAAGAATCAGTTGCAGCGCGAGTTAATGGATGTTCGCTCTTTCGGTCGAGTTACCGTGGCTAAGTGGCGCCGCAGCGCAGCCTCGGAACGCTGAGTCCTGGGCAGCGGTCGTTTCATCTGGTGGGATTCAACTGTTCAGGGCTTTCGCATACAATTCCGACTCCTACAGAACCATTTTGTTTTCGGCATTCAGCGTAGATCTTAGAGGCGTCCCACATGAGCAGCGGAGAATTGGCGGATAGGGCAGCAGCCATTCGTCAACGATTGACCCAGCTCAGGGACAGTCTTTGACTTTGCCGGAAAATCTCAGCAAATAGCAGCCATTGAAGAACAAATGGCCGCGGGCGATTTTTGGAACAACCAAGAAAAAGCCCAGCAAATGGTCGGCCAACTCAAAGGGTTGCGAACCGTCGTCCTGCCTCTCAAGGCCGCCGTCGATTCGGCAGCGGATCTCGACGGTTTGCTCGAAATGCTCGAGGCCGACGAATCGCTGCTCGAAGAAGTCCAGTCCGAGATCGTTCGATTGGAACACGAAGTCGAGCAACTCGAACTGCAGGCCATGCTCAACGGGCCGCACGATGCTGCCGGCGCGATTCTCAGTGTCTATGCTCGCGACGGAGGAGTCGATGCCAACGACTGGGCAGAGATGCTGCTCAACATGTACATCGCGTGGGCCGGTCAGAACGGTTACGACGTGGAACTGATCGACCGCCAGGACAACTTGGAAGCGGGCATTACCCATGCGTCCATCGCGATTCGCGGACCGATGGCATACGGTTACCTCAAGGGTGAAGAGGGGATGCATCGGCTGGTCCGCATCAGTCCCTTCAACGCGGAAGGAAAGCGTCAGACTAGTTTTGCCGCTGTCGACGTATCGCCTGAAATCAGCGACTCAGTCGAAGTCGAAATCGCCGAGAAGGATGTGCGTGAAGATACCTATCGAGCCAGCGGCGCAGGCGGCCAGCATGTTAACAAGACCGACAGCGCCGTTCGATTGACTCACATCCCGACCGGCATCGTGGCCAGTTGCCAAAGCGAGCGCTCGCAGCATAAGAACCGATCCCAAGCTTGGAAGATGTTGCGTGCTCGTATGGCTCGCGTCGAAGAAGAACGACGCGAGGCCGAGCAGATGGCCAAGTACAAGAACAAAGCTCGAGTCGGTTTCGGCTCGCAGATTCGCAACTACTTTCTCCATCCGGAACAACGCGTCAAGGATTCTCGTACCGAGCATCTGCAGAACAGTTTTCAAGCTGTCATGGGGGGCGATATCCAAGGCTTCTTGGAAGCATTCCTGCGCTGGAGAATGGCGGAAAACGCCGGACTGAATTAGTAAACCCGAGTAAACCATGTCAAAGCCTGCTTCTCATTCGCACGAACCTCTGCTGCTTGACGCCGGTTCGCTGGGCCGACTCGAATTCACTTGGACGGGAGATCGTTATCGACACGATTGGGTTCCGGCCGGCAGCGACTCCCCTGCCCTCTCATCGCTTGAATCCGAATCCGATGCCGTTTGGCCCGGCAGCCCGCCCTTGCAACAAGTTCACCTGCAATCGTTCGACGACGGCCGCGAAGTGATCTTCGGCGTCGGCATGTCCGGGCGAGGTCATTGGTCCGCCAGCTTTACAATGGTTCCCGAGCTGCATAGCTGGATCGTCGAGTTCGCCTGCCGTTCTCCCTTGGTCCCCGAACATCTCGGCGCTCTCTATGAACTCGCCGGTGATTGGAGTGAACAGGGAACCGGGCGGCATTATCGTTGGTCGGGCGGCGAAGCTCATTTGGAACCTATCTCTCCCAGCCTGATGAAATCAACGGAACCGGGACTGATCAATCTTCTACCCGGCCATCTTCCTTCATCCGCTCCGTCAACGACTCAGTGGGCATATCGCCTTAAGATCAGTCGCTGAACCGGAGCTGTCGCACGGACTGCTCTTGCTGCTGAATCGGGAATCAGCTACAGCACTGGGTTACGGTGTTGAAGTCGACGAATGTCGGCGAGGTGATTCACGTCAAGGATGACGCGTGCATGCAAGCGGATTTTGCATTCTCCAGATGTACTCGACGCTGTTATGTCAGCGACCGCGGTCTGCAGCCCGGGGAAGCATTCTATTCAGTGATCTTATCGGACAACGATGAACTGAAGCGAGTCGATATCGCTGCGGACGCATGGACCGCTCCGCCCGAAGGTGCCGTCGGATGGTGGCGCTCGAAGATGCCGCCCGCCGGTGCAAAGAAACTGAAGGCTGCACCTGACTCCATCCTCCTCGATACGCTCACTCAATTGCTTGAACAACCCGAGAGTGATGCGCTGGCTTACTTGCTCGCACTCCTGCTCGTGCGTCGTCGCGTGCTGACGGAAGACCAAGCATTCGACTGCCAAGTCACGGACGAACCTCAAGATTGCTGGCACTTGCAGCATCCCGGCGACGGTCGACAGTGGACTGTCCCGGTCGCCATGCCTTCGGCAGATAAAGTTGAATGCGTGCAACAAGAGCTGACGAAGTTACTCTTCACGGAAGAATAGTGATTATTCATGCAACGCCCGGCACCGATTCGATCGACCGCTTTCATGGCTGTACAGCAGTCAACGTTCAAGCATGCATCCGCTTATCACAGCCTGACGGCCCGCTGGTCGCTCGCGCTGCTCTCGCTTTTGATGGTCTTTCCATTCGGCGGCGCCACATGTTCTCCGCGTAAAGGTATCTTCGGGAAGTCGATTCCCGATTTTGACCCGCCGGTGGTTTTCGAGAAACCGCCGACTCTCGAAAACGTGGTTCAGCAATTGAACAAGTACCAAGCCGTCGAGCGCTTGAACTCGTCGTCGATTACGATTACGAGTCCCGATATGCCGGTGAGCTTGAAAGGCAATTTGTCTTGGCATCGCGCCATGGACTTTCGCTTGCAAGCGTATCCCGGCACTAGGCTCATAGGCAATGTGATCGACGCTGGGAGCAACTCCGACGCATTCTGGTTGCAGACCGGTGCCGGCGGACCTCCGACCCTGTACTATGCGCGGCACGATGAGTTCGAAATGCAGACGGCTCCCAGGCGCATCTTGCCGGTCTCGCCGCTGTGGATTCGCGAAGCGCTCGGCATCGTCGAATTCGATCCGAACCTGCCGCACGAAGGTCCGATTGAACGAGCCGACGGCAAGTATGAAATCCGATCGCTGATTCCCTCACCGCGCGGAAACTATCGTCGCTTCGTCGTCATCGAACCCAAGCACGCCACGGTACGAGAACTGTGGCTGGAGGATCCGAGCGGCAAGATGGTGGCTCGTGCCTTCCAGAGTCAGCATCAGTATTACAACGCGATCGATGCCACGTTGCCTCACCGCGTCGATTTGCAATTGATTGCCGGTGACGGCGAAAAGATCTCGATGGCGATTGAGGTCTATTCGTACAGCGTCAACCAAATGAACGGCGATGAAACGCTGCGCTATACGATGCCGGACCCGACCGGCATGGTGCAGGTTGATTTGGTACGAGAGAATGCGAAGTTGCAGCGCTCTGCCCCGGTAGCTCCGGCCCAAGCACCTCACACCGCATTTCAATACAACGATCTCCAGCGCTTCCGCTAATGGTGATCAAGTCAATGTAGATCAACTCAGTGTAGATCAATTGTCCTCAATTGATCCCAACACAGCCCGCAGCACCAACACCTCAAACGGTAACAACCCATCGTTGACCGGCAGAGGCCTCGAGGCTGGAGCCTCGACTCAGTACATGACGAGGCTGGAGCCTCGTCACGAGTAGAATTGATCCCCAAAACAGCCCGCAGTACCAACACCTCAAACGGTAACAATCCATCGTTGACCGGCAGTGGCCTCGAGGCTGGAGCCTCGACTCAGTACGTGATGAGGCAGGAGATCTTTCTTGTCAACAAAACGTCGCGACTATGAAGTACGCCTGATACTGGAACTGAGGTGGATCCAGCGTTCAGTTGCAACAGGCATCAAACGCTGGAAGCGTTTCACCCAAGTAGCCGGGGGTACGAGCTGCGCTCGAACCCCCGACTACCGGCATGCATCCTCTACGAGGATGAAAGATAGATGCAATGAATAAAGCCGCAGTCGAGATGTACCGTTTCAGGTGTTAGTGCTTTGGACGATGTTGAGGGCAATGGATCTAGTGCTGTTAACCTACAGCTAATGACCTACAGCGGCTGTTTGTAAAGAATTGTAAATTCTGCGCAAGCGACTGCGTATTGTTGTAGTGGATGCCGGCCGAGTGTCGTTAGACTTCGACGTAGGTCGAGTGCCGCGACGCTCGTGTTTCATCATCTCCAGTCAACAGTCGGAGAGTTCTCCATGCGCACCGTCATCGCTCTTCTTTTCTCTCTGACGTTCACAGTCACGCTTTGTGCCGAAGATAAACCGGAAGTCGGAGCGTATGCGCCGCGAAGTATCGTCGGTCACTTCGTAGCGGGCCCGGTGATTTCAGTGCAGTCGGATATTTGCCCGACTCTGTACGAACGCGACGAGTGCAAGATCGCTCTCTTCACTCGTGATGTCAAACCGAGTCAATGTGACTTGGCTGCTGCTGTCGATGAAATGGTTCGAGACGAACCCGGTTTGAAGTGGTCGTTCTGGATGGTCAGTCACGAGAACGATCCGACACCTGATGATGCCGCTTGGGAGAAGACTCTGAACTCCCTGACCGCATTTGCAAAAGATCGACGAGTCACATCTCTGTCGATCGGCGCGTTAATTCGAATTCCAGACAAGTCGCAGATCACTCGAGCTCGAAAATCAGTCGGTGTCTTTGATGGTTCGCAGGACTCGGTCGTGATGTTGATCGTACCTGATGAGAAAAAACACTACGGGCAGATTCGGTATGTCAGGCAGCTTGACTCATCCAAACTGACAACCGAGTCCATCGCCGAGGTCCGAGCAGAGTTGGCCGCGGAGTGGAAGAAAGTAACCGAATCGAAGTAGCCGTTGATCGTCTATGCCGGTGCGCAGGTTGCGTCGAGGGCTTGGATTAATTCTCGAGCAAGAGAGTCGACTGACGACAAGGCTTCTTCAGGCGACGGTGCATCGGCATAGCGACGCACGATGGCCGATCCGACGATCAATCCGTCGGCAACAGGTGCCAATAGATTGACGTGCTCTTTTCGGCTGATGCCGAATCCGATGCAGATCGGCACTCGCGTGCGTTCTCGCAGCCAAGCTACTTGATCAAGCAATCCGGGCGGCAACTCGCTTCGCTCGCCGGTTATGCCGGTTACCGATACAAAGTAAATGAATCCGGATGATGTCTCAGCGATCCGCAGCATTCGCTCGCGGGTTGTGGTCGGTGTAACCAACTGCACCAAGCTGAAGTCATGCTTTTCACAAGCCGCACGAACAGCGTCGGCTTCTTCAACAAGCAGGTCGGGGACGATGGCGCCTGAGAAGCCGGCTTGCTTGGCATCGACGATGAATCGTTCGATGCCGCGACGATAGATGATCGCGTAACTGACCATCGTCACCAGCGGCATCGTCAGTTCGCCGGAGACGCTGCGCACGGTGTCGAAGATACCGTCCAGTTTGATTCCGGCTCGTAATGCTCGTGTGTACGAGGCTTGAATCACAGGTCCATCGGCGATCGGGTCGCTGTAAGGAATGCCAACTTCACCGACCGCCGCGCCGGCTCGGTCGAGTTGTACCAGCAGACGACGTGTCATCTCCAGATTGGGATCACCGGCCGTGATGAAGGGAATGAATGCCTTGCGGCCGGCTTGTTTCAGTTGAGCAAATCGAAGGTCAATGGCGGACATGAGGTCGATCAGTTTCAGGCGGGTGTGTTTATGAAGCGTAGAGAGCCGAATCGTTTCGCAGGGCCGTGACCGGCTTGCAGAGCAAGATCCGTGAGTGCGCCGGAGGTGAATCGGTTGCGAGTTGTCTGGTGCGTGTTACAGCGTAATGCCTTTGAGACGAGCAATCTCGGCTGCGTCTTTGTCGCCGCGTCCGCTGAGGCAGATGAGCAGGTTCTGTTCGCGCGGCATCGTCGCGGCGATCTCGAGTGCTTTGGCGATCGCATGGCAAGACTCGAGCGCGGGGAGAATGCCTTCTGTGCGAGCCAGCTTGTCAAACGTATTCAGTGCATCTTCATCGCGGCAGAACGTGTATTCGGCGCGACCTGTATCTTTCCAATAACTGTGTTCGGGTCCCACGCCGGGATAATCGAGTCCGGCGGAGATCGAATGCACGTCGGATGTTTGTCCGTCGGCATCTTGCATCACATAGCTGTAGCTGCCGTGCAGAACGCCGGGGGAGCCGTAAGAGAGGGGCGACGCGTGGTCTCCTTCTTTGCTCGAACGACCTCCCGCTTCCACGCCGATCAAACGTACTTCAGTGTCTTCTACAAACGGATAGAACATGCCTGCCGCGTTCGAGCCGCCTCCGACACAGGCTACGACCGCATCTGGTAAGCGTCCAAGCGTTTCCAGCGATTGAGCTCGCGCTTCGCGACCGATCACTGATTGAAAATCACGAACCATCATCGGAAATGGATGAGGTCCGATGACGGAGCCGATGATGTAGTGCGTATTTTCAACCGACGACATCCAATCTCGCATGGCTTCGTTCACCGCATCGCGCAGTGTTTGGGAGCCGCTGGTGACCGGTCGGACTTCCGCGCCCATCAATCGCATACTGAAGACGTTGGGCTTTTGACGACGGACGTCCTCGGCTCCCATGTACACGACGCAGGGAAGTCCGAAGTGCGCGCAGGCTGTAGCGCTGGCGACACCGTGTTGGCCCGCTCCGGTTTCCGCGATGACTCGCGTTTTGCCCATGCGCAGAGTGAGCAGCGCTTGACCCAAAGTGTTGTTGATCTTGTGAGCGCCCGTGTGGTTCAGGTCTTCGCGTTTAAGCCAAATCTGGGCACCGCCGGCTAGGTCGCTGAGTCGCTTGGCGTGGTAGAACGGCGAAGGGCGGCCGACGAATCGTTTCAGGAGTTCGTCGAGCTCCGCTTGAAACGATGGATCTTTCTTGGCTGCCGCGTATTCGGCTTCAAGCTCGGTGAGGGCACGGGTCAGTGTTTCGGGGACATAGCGTCCGCCGAATCCTCCGAAGCGACCCGCGGCATCCGGGACTTGGCTGGAGGCTGTACCGCCTGCGATGGGAGAGGCACTCATGGAATCCGTTTTCGTTCTTGGGGTGTATTCGCACGGAGGCGAAGTGAATTATCGATTGTCGATGGAGCCGGGCGAACGGTCAAGGCAAACCGCACTGAACGGGCATGCAGTTCAGAGCGGCCGAGCCGGCGGTCTCGCTATGCCGTTCAGCGGGTTAAGTGTCAAAACAGATGCATCTGTCCGCCCGGTTCTGCAAGGGGCCGAAACTGCGTCGAGTCGAGCGGCGTCAGTTCTCCATCCAGCCCGTGGCGCTTGACCATGATGCGGAAGAGCTGCCGAATCTGATCGGCCAATACACCTGTTCCACTGAGCCGCGTCTTAAACTCTGCGTCGTTCAGTTCGCCGCTGCGCACGAGTCGAACACATGACTCGATTCGACTGCGCTTATCGGGAAATGTCTGTTCGAGCCAGTCGAGAAATATCGGGCGCACCGACAATGGCAATCTCATCAGTGTATAACCCGCCCGACAAGCTCCGGCGTCTGCCGCTGCTTCGAGGATGGCGGGGATCTCTGAATCGGTCAGTCCGGGAATCAGCGGAGCGGCCATCACCATCACCGGTACTCCTGCATCGCTCAACTGCTTGACCGCTCGTATTCGAGCATTCGGACAACTGGTGCGAGGTTCCAAGCGGCGAGTCAATTCTTGGTCGAGCGATGTGATGCTGATCGCTACATGTACGAGTTTGCGTGCGGCCATCGACGCGAGAATGTCGAGATCGCGCGTGATCAGAGCATTCTTGGTGATGATGCCCATCGGTTGGCCGGCTTCTGATGCAATCTCTAAACATCGACGCGTGATTTGAAAATGACGCTCGGCGGGCTGATAGCAATCGGTGACGCCTGACATCATGATCGATTCGCCGCGCCAATTGGATTGCGATAGAAACTCACGCAACAACTCAGGCGCACGGCGTTTCACCAGAATCTTTGACTCAAAATCCAGTCCGGCCGACATGCCGAGATACTCATGAGTCGGTCTCGCATAGCAGTAGGCGCAACCATGTGCGCAGCCGCGATAGGGATTCATGCTATAGCGAAACGGAACGTCGGGACTCTCGTTCGAAGAGACGATCGTTTGCGAATCGTCGTCGAAGTACTCCGTCAGCGGTCGTTGCTTGGCATCCAAAAAGTCTTCGTCGTATTCGACTTGGTCAAAGCTGTTCTCCAAGCGAATACGTTCGAATCGATTCGCCGGACTAAGCAGAGCACCGCGGCCGACCGCTCGGATCGCATCGCCGCTTTCATTGCGCAGGACCGGCAGTTCACGGACTTCGTGTTTGGATGTCGAGGGCCGTTTGCTCATTATTGCGAAGCGTATGCCGCCGGGTCCGCGATGCCTTGCACCGCGAATCCCTTGAGCCTCAGTAGGCAAGCATCGCAGTGTCCGCAAGCTGCTCCGGCGGGACTCGGGTCATAGCAACTGCTTGTCAGCGCATAGTCGACGCCGAGCGCCATGCCGCGCTCGATGATCTGAGCTTTGGTCAAATGGATGAGCGGTGTGTGAATGCGAATCCGGTCGCCGCCGACTCCGCACTTCGTAGCCAAGTTGGCCATCTCCTCAAATGCGGCGATGTACTCGGGGCGACAGTCGGGGTACCCGCTGTAGTCGAGTGCATTCACACCGAGAAAGATGTGCCGAGCTCCGGTGCTTTCTGCAAACGCGAGAGCCAACGAGAGGAACACAGTGTTTCGAGCCGGTACGTAAGTGACTGGGATGTCTCCGCCGATTTGATCGACCGAATCGTGCTTCGGTACCGGGATATCCGCTGTCAGAGCAGAACCGCCGAACTGCCCCAAGTTGATATCGACGATCACATGTTTGGCAACGCCTGCGCGAGCCGCCAGCGCCGCGGCTCGTTCGAGTTCGACTTGATGTCGCTGGCCGTATCGAAAACTGATTGCGTGTACGACATAGTCTTCGGACTTCGCAATCGCGAGTACTGTGGCTGAGTCGAGTCCGCCGCTCAAGAGGACTACGGCCGATGGTTTCGAAATGGGTTCCGAAGAGGACGTCATATCAGATGGATCTGTGTTTTGTTCAATGGAAAGTGCTGCCGGCGAGGACCGAGGCTGTGGTTTAGTGGAACATGCGATACGGTCCCGCAGCCTCAAAGGCATGGATGATATGCCGAACATCTGGTTCCGTTTTCATCAACTGCGGCCAAACGATTGAGATAACATCGAAGCGACAGGGTTGTTCCAGTAGATTGCGTCGCTTGAGGTAGATCAAGGCGGCGCGAGTCAGCTTTTCTTGCTTGCTGCGATCGACTGCGTCGGCGGGATCTCCCTGTCGATCCGATTCGCGAGTTTTGACTTCAACGAAGACGACTGTCGGGCCGTCGAGCGCCACCAAATCGATTTCGCCCAGTCTCTGGCGGTGTCCCTGAGCGAGGATTTTGTAGCCTTTGGCTTTGAGCACTTTCGCGGCCAAATGTTCGCCTTGTCGTCCGAGCGCGTGATCATCTCGCACGGGCTTTTGCGGCGATTGTTTTTACGAACGGGACGTGAAAGTCGCCGACGCATCCAGTTTCGAAGTCGCAGCAGCATGGATTCGGGCCTCATGTCCGTGCAGCAGTTGGTAGTTGCCAATAAGTTACCCGAAGCGGCGCAGGCGGCTGGGCAAAAGCCACCGGCTACGCGTTGGGGAAACCTAAAGAGATCCGGGCAAGAGCGGTGGTGCAACTGAATCAGTTTGTGCCGGAGCGAGTTAGCGGCCCTGGCCGTACGGCGAATGCTGCTCGTGTGGTAAATGCAAAGTCCGGCAGGTGCCACCCACCTGTTGCGGTATGCACCTGATGCGGTATGGGAATGACTGCAAAACGAAACGAGCAGCAATCTTGCGAATGCTGCTCGTGTGGTGATTTCGTATTGGAACCGGCGTCTAGGCGAGCTGGAGTGCTCGCAATCGATTAGCCGCGACGTTCGGTGAGGCGCGTCGACTTACCCGAGCGTTGACGCAGGAAGTAGAGCTTGGCGCGGCGAACAACGCTGCGTCGCTTGACTTCGACTTTGTCGATACGGGGTGAATGGAGCGGGAACTTGCGTTCGACACCTTCGCCGGCAACGATGCGGCGAACGATGAACATTTCTCGGGTTCCGCTGCCGCTGCGAGCAATGACGACGCCCGAGAAGACTTGGATGCGCTCTTTGTTGCCTTCCAAAATCTTGGTGTGCACGTCGACGGTATCGCCGATCTCAAATTCACCGACGCCGGGGCGAAGGCTGCTTTGTTCGACGAGGTCCAAAATCTTCTGGGACATGACTAAAAACTCCGAATCAAATCTATTCTCAGGCGGACGGCGCTATTTTTTAAGCTGACGGCACTGGCTGTCAGAATGTCGGTTCCGGAACCCCATAGTTTGCCGAACCTGCCAAGGATTGGCTAGGCCAAAAACAATCGCCGGATGAATTTGTTCCCGCAATTTCGGCCGGCTTTTCGAGCTCATCGCGACTCTCGAGGTCCCCAGCCGAAATCGTCCTCTAGCCATCGGCTATCCGGCCTCTTCAGGGTGAGCGTTTCGGCAAATTCGCTTGCCGAGCCGCTGCTTTTAGCTCGCATTGTTGCCGGCGCCAGAGAGCGATCTGCTCATGGTTCCCGCCCACCAGGACATCGGGGACTTGTAGGCCGCGGTATTCGCGAGGTCGGGTGTACTGTGGGAATTCCAGCCATCCGTCGCTGCTGAACGAGTCTTCCTGGCTGCTCCGTTCGTCCCCGAGCACGCCGGGAATTAAGCGAATCACGGCGTCAATGACGGCCATGGCAGCGACTTCACCGCCGTTGAGAATGAAATCTCCCAAGCTCAGTTCTCGCGGCCGAAGGATGTCGACCACTCGCTGGTCGAAACCTTCGTACCGTCCGCACAGCAGTAGCATGCGCGGTAGAGTCGCCAGTTCTTCAACCACTCGCTGCGTCAGTCGTTCTCCTTGCGGGCTGAGCATAAATAGTGCGCCCGGCTCGGGATTCTTTTGCTGGACAGATTCGACGCATTCCACTACCGGCTCGACTTGGATGAGCATGCCGGGACCACCGCCGTAAGGACGGTCGTCCACTTTGTGGTGCTTGTTTCGCGACCAATCTCGCAAGTCATGAAGTTGAACGTCGACGAGATTCTGAGCGATCGCTTTGCTGAGCAGGCTTTGCGTCACGTAGCCCGAGAAGATCTCGGGAAAGAGTGTAATGACGTCAAATCGCATAGTCGTCGAGAGCTACCTAAGGGTGAGCGATCGCATGCGTGAAAGTGATCTTGATCGAAGACTGGCGAATGCGGTCTTAAAACGAAGCAACCCGAAGCTCTTGCTTCGCAGCCCGCTGTTTGTCGGTCTGCAATATTGCTTCGGGTTTTCGTTGGTTATTGACGCGGTGGACCGAGTCAGAGTGAAACGCTATTCAGCCGGAGCAGCGGCAGCCAGTGGAGCCGCGTAAGGCTTGCGTTGCAGTTTTTCCAGAGCGACCTTTTGGGCATCCAAGTGAGTGCCGTTGGTGCCGTACTTTTTGATCAGAATCTTGGCGGCATCGCTCGGTTGGGCTCCGACGCTCAACCAATAGTCGATTCGTTCGCCTTTGAGGATGGCGCGTGCGTCGGTCTCGCGAACCATCGGGTCGTAGTAGCCGAGTTCTTCGATGACCTTTCCGTCGCGGGGAGCGCGGATGTTCATGGCACACAGGCGGAAGAACGGACGAGCCTTACGGCCCAGCTTTTTCAATCGAATTCGGACGGCCACGCACGGGTCTCCTGCGTCAACAAAAACTACATTTGCTTGGGAAAATCGAGTTTCAGCCGCTCTTGCACGCGTCCGCTGCGGGGCTCGAATCTCGGTCAGTTTCGCTCGGCGCTTCCGGCGCTTACATCGTAGGGGACATAGTTCTACCGAAAAGCGGCCCGTTTGGCGAGCCGATTTTCGAGCTCTATTTATTCTTTCTTTTCATCTTCCGCAATTGCTTCTCGCGATCACGTTGCATTTTCTCTCGCTCCTTCGGGGAAAGTCGCTTCCCCGTCGAGCCCTTGGTCTTGATGCCTCCCATGGAAGGGTCCTGCATCATGCTTTGCTGCAACTGTTTCATCATCGCCATCCGATCGCCTGATCCTTTACCGGCGGCCATCTGCATCAGCGGCGCCATGATCGTGAACTGCTTGATCAGTTGCGTAATCATTGCAGGCTGCACACCGGCACCGCGCGAAATTCGATTTCGTCGCGGAGTATCGATAATCTTCGGATTCTTCCGTTCGGCCGGAGTCATCGAGTGGACGAGGCCGATCATACGCCGCATCTCGCGGTCGGAGTCTTGGCCCTGGAGCAGCTTTCGCATTTCTCCCATCCCGGGGAGCAGGCTCATCATCTTCTGCATGAGCCCTGGTTTGGCCAGTTTTTCCAGCAGCGATGCGAAGTCATCGAGCGTGAATTGGCCGGCGGCCATCCGCTCTTCCATCTCGATCCGCTGCCGCTCATCCATGATCCGGTGAGCTTCCTGAGCGACGGCGACGATATCGCCCATCTCCAGGATTCGGCTGGCCATCCCTTCCGGACGGAACGGTTCCAAGGCATCGAGGTGCTCGCCGGTGCCGATGAATTTGATCGGGACCTGCGTCACATGTTTCACGCTCAAGAGCGCACCGCCTCGCGCGTCGCCGTCGAGCTTGGTCATGATCACGCCGTCTAAGTCGAGCGCGTCATTGAAGGCTTTGGCGGAGTTGACCGCGTCTTGACCGGTCATGCCGTCGACGACGAGGTAGACTTGATCGGGCCCGAGCTTGCGATCGATTTCGGCAAGCTGTTTCATCAGCTCTTCGTCAATCGCCAACCGGCCTGCCGTGTCGAGGATCACGACATTCGCCCCGGCTTTCTTGGCTAAAGCGACACCCTCGCGACAAACCGCAACGGGGTCCGAAGCCCCTGTTTGGCTGTAGACGGGAACGTCGAGCTGGCGGCCGATGACGTGGAGTTGTTCGATAGCTGCGGGACGTTGCAAGTCGGCCGCGACCAAGTACGGGCTGACCTTTTGCTCTTTCAGCAACTGGGACAGCTTTCCGCACGTGGTTGTTTTACCCGCACCCTGCAGACCGCAAAGCATGATGATGGTGACGTCATCCTTCTTCATCGGGATCGATACTTCGACCGGTCCCAGGATGGCGACTAGCTGTTCATAAACGATCCGAATCAGTTCTTCATGCGGTCGCAGCGCCAGGAGCACTTTGTGACCGACTGCCTGCTCGGTCACTTGAGCCATGAAATCCTTGATGACCGGGTAGCTGACGTCCGCTTCGAGCATGGCCTGCTCGACCATCTGCAGCCCTTCCCGAATGTTTGATTCGGTGAGCTTTCCCTTCCCTCGCAGGGTTTTGAAGGCGGACTGAAGTCCCTCTTGTAAGGATTCAAACATGGCGAAAAGGCTTTATGGTTGGCTGGACAGAGGCTTGGAAGCCGTCGAATACGCGAGTCTTAAGGAATCACTGTGGTTGCACCGCAAGAGACCGGACATTCTAAGGGTTTGCATGAAGAAATGACAATCGGAGCTGATTCGATCCGGCGACGGTTGAGGCGATCTTAGTCGGAGTCTACGATGAAATCCGCTTTGGCCGTAGGTGGGTTTCGATTCGCGCGCGGCGAAGACTTGGATCGATGTCTTCAAGACGGTGCGATCCCCCCACTCGATTCTTCCCGCCGTTCCTATTAAGAATTCAACAGCATGACTCGCGCATCGACTCTTCGCGCCGCTTGGTTTCATGAACAAATCCGTGCAGTCGGATTCCGTGCGGCTGCAGTCGTGTGTTCTTTGGCATTGATCACCGATTCGGTATTTGCACAACAAACGTCTGGCGCCGCCGAGAAGCCGGCCACCGTGAAGCCGGAGGGGAAAGCCGCCGATAAAGCGACCAACGCTGCGGCTCAAAAGCAGGCCGCAAAGAACAAAACGGAAGCAGCAGATAAAGCCGCGGCTGAGGCCGCAAAGTTGGAGGGAACAAAGGCTGACGATGCAACGAAGAAAGCCGAGCCCAAGAAGCCGGTGCTCGATGCCATTGCAGCTTTGCAGCAGACGGCCATCGAAACCAACACGGCTCAGTGGGGCCACTGGGGCCCGGACTCTACCAAGTATTCAAACTGGAAGACGCACTCCAACCGCCTGATCCCGATTTACATCTGGGGCGGTGATCTCAGCCGCGTGGCCGGCACGAACAGTCTTTATCGCGATGCCAACAAGATCGAAAAGCTCTTTGGATTCATGCCGACCAATACCGTGAACCCTGAGGCTGACTACCTCGACCAGACCGACGCCTATCGATTGCAGAAGTGGGGAGCGGAATCGGGCAAGAAACGCATCGTCCTGTTTGTCTTCGACGGCATGGACTGGCAGACGACGCGAGCCGCAGCGATCGTGAAGGCGGGAAAAGTGACTTACGATTCCGGGCGCGGCAACGTATTGCAGTTCCAGACATATGCAGGGGCGCCGACTGATTTCGGGTTCTATGTAACGACGCCTCATAACGAAGGGACTGCGATCGATGTCGATGCACAGCGCGTGACGAAGATCGGCGGCAAGATCCCCGGCGGTTACGACGCGAAACGAGCCGGTTCGCATCCGTGGGATGTCTTTCCGGACCCGCAGTATCCGATCTCGACCGGCTCAGAACCGTTGCATGCCTATACTGACTCTGCATCATCCGCGACCAGCCTCACTTGCGGCATCAAGACTTATAACGATGCAATCGGCGTTGACTTCGCCGGCCGCGGCGCCGAGCCGATCGCGCGGACGTTACAAGAGCAAGGCTTTGCCGTCGGTGTGGTGACAAGCGTGCCGATTTCGCATGCGACACCTGCCGCAGCTTACGCGAGCAATGTGCATCGCGATGACTATCAAGATCTGACTCGCGATCTCATCGGAGTACCATCGGCCTTTCATCCGGGAGGCTTGCCCGGAGTCGATGTGCTGATCGGTTGCGGATGGGGCGAGTCGAAGGATAAGGACGAACCGCAAGGCAAGAACTTCGTGCCGGGCAATCGTTATCTGACAGCGGAGGATATGCACAAGATTGATGCGTCTTCCGGCGGTAAGTATGTCATTGCTCAACGGACTCGCGGTGAGCGCGGTCCGGATGTGTTGCGCCGCGGCGCGGAAGAAGCGATTAAGAGCAAGCAGCGATTGTTGGGGTACTTCGGAACCAAAGGCGGACATCTGCCGTTTCGAACCGCCGATGGTCGATTCGACCCGGTCATCAGCGCCGGAACGGGAGGCAAAGCCGCTGAGCCCGAGGTCTACACGCCGGCAGATGTAAACGAAAATCCGGTGCTGGCTGATATGACGGTCGCTGCACTGGATGTGCTGCAGTCACGCAGCGATCGCTGGTGGTTGATGGTCGAAGCCGGCGATGTCGATTGGGGCAATCATGCCAACAACATCGACAACTCGATCGGCGCCGTGCTCAGCGGAGATGCCGCTTTCGGTGCTCTTACTAAGTGGGTCGAAGCGCACGGCGGCTGGGACGATACGCTCGTGATAGTGACCGCCGACCACGGCCACTATCTGGTCCTCGAAAAGCCCGAGCAGCTAGCCGAAGCCGGCGAGAAGCTGAAATAAGAGTAGATCGATTGTCCCCAATCGATTCTCGAGTGTAGGTCGATTGTCCTCAATCGATCTCAACCAAGTCAGGAGCACTCGAACAAGCGGTGGTAGCGATTGATGGCGGGGAGACGGCGAGGCCGGGGCCTCGCCGGCAGTGCGTGACAAGGCTGGAGCCTTGTCACGAGGATGTTTGTCAGGAGGATGTTTATCACGCTGAGCCTGTCACCAGGGTCGCAAGACGATCGCTCAGGCGCTGCGAGTTACGCTTCTACGATCTCCCATTGATGATGCGGCTTGGAGCCCTTCTGCACTTTCAGAAGCGGACGACGATCGAAGTCGCCGGCTACTTGCTCTGTTAACTTGGCATTCGGACCGCCCGCATGTACCAGCAACATGTAGCGAGCGGTCAGCGTCTTCCCAGGGTCCACCATCACATCCGCATCGCGAGACAGCGACGGGCCGATCCAACCGTCGTCGCGAACGTGCCACTTCACCGGATGTCCAGGGTTGTTCGCGTGATCGATGAGGCATAGACCTTCTTCGGTCAGCGAACCGTCTGGGCTTGCTGCAACAGGTCCGCTGTAATCGACCCAGCGATTCGCGTTTCCGAAAAGCTTGGCTTCGCCGGCTGCTCCGTCCGCACCTGTGATGTGACCTCCACCGAAGACGACTGATAGGCTCTCCGCCACTCGCAATCCCATGATGCCGAAGTTGCTCTTGCGAAACGCGATCCCTTCGCCGTTGCTGCGAAAGTCGTTTTGCAGCTCAAGTGTCCACTGGTGGTTCTCAAGAGGCCGTACGGTAGCGAAGACATCTTGTTTCAAAAGCGGGCGCGGGTCGTGCCCGTCTGTCCATATCAGCTCGAAGGCCACCCGAGCGAACTCATCGGTGTCCTCGATCGCATACCACTGGGTCTGAGCGATGCGAGGCGGCTTTCCCTCCGCCCAAAAGTCCTGTCCTATCACATCGTTGTGAGCGAACCAGAACGATCGATGGTGGTCATGGTTCGGCGCTCCGGGATGACCCATGCGAGTCAAACATGCACCGCTTGGTCCCGTGACCGGAAAAAAGTAAGGGCGCGGGATGTTCGGAGGAAAGCACCAGCGAGTCACTTCGCGATGGTCGATTTCGAACGCGAACTGGAATTCCGGTAGGGGAACGACTCGGCAGCGTGGGAGCGGATGAGGCATTGTTCGGCTCTCTGATGGTGGGGTGGAAAGGCTTGCCGGTTGGGGCGACGATGCGGAAGATATCGGTGCGAGGGTCGGCGCGACCGCCGGACGGTCGCAGATATGCTGCAAAAATGGTCCCGGGCGCTGGTTGTCGACCTGCGAATTCACCTAGACTATTGAAGACCGCAAGACCTTGAGAGATTTTAGCCGGATTCCGGAGGTTCGGATGATGCGAAACATACTGGCTCTGACGACAGCCGCCCTTGCCTGCTTGGCCGCCACACTCGTGACCACTCCTATTCGAGCCGAAGAGAACTGTCCGTTCTGCAGTGCGGTTTCTCAGACTCTTCGGCAAGAGATGAAGTCGATGGATGCCGTGGTGCTCGGCGAAGTCGTCGGTGCCGGCAAGTCCGAAGCTGAATCCGAGTTCAAGATTCTCGAAGTGCTCAAGGGTGGTGAGATCGTTCATGCCGGCGATGTTGTTACCGCCGCATACTTCGGATCCGCTCCCAAGGGAACCAAGTTCTTGATGATGGGGGTCGACCCGCCTGAAGTGCTCTGGTCTTCGCCGCTGCCGGTATCCGCCAAAGCCATCGAGTACGTGAAAGCGATTGCCAAGCTGCCTGATGCGGTTGATAAACAACTCGAGTTCTATTTGAACTATTTGGAGAACCCTGAGCCGCTGCTGGCTCGCGACGCCTACGATGAATTTGCTCAAGCTCCCTATCCGAACGTTGTTGCGCTCAAGAATAAACTCGATCGCACACAGCTTTTGAAGTGGATACAAGATGCGGATTTGCCTGCAGATCGCAAGCGTCTTTATCTCGTGATGCTCGGTGTCAGCGGCAAAGTAGAAGATGCCGAGTTGATCGAAAAACTCCTGCGTAGCGAGGATCCCAACAAGCGAGCCGGGCTCGACGCAATGATCGCTTGCTATGTCACGCTCAAAGGCACGGACGGCCTGAAGCTGATCGATGAACTGTTCTTGGCGAACAAGAAAAGTCAGTACGCCGATACCTATGCGGCCATCATGGCTCTGCGCTTTCACGGTACCGACGGTAATGTCGTAGATAAGAAGCGAGTCTTGCAGTCGATGCATTTGATTCTCGAGCGTCCGGAACTGGCTGACTTGGTCATTCCCGATTTGGCTCGTTGGGAAGATTGGACCCAAATCGATCGCCTCGTGGCTCTGTTTAAGACGGCTGATGACAAGTCGAGTTGGGTACGTGTTCCGGTGATCAACTACTTGCGAGCGTGTCCGCTGCCGGATGCGGCCAAGCAACTGGATGAACTCCAACAACTTGACCCGGCCGCTTTCAAACGAGCCACCTCGTTCTTCCCGGTTCCGCAACCGACTCCCGCCCCGCCGAAGCAGTCCGATGCCCGCGGGGTTAAGCCTGCCGCTGCCGATCTCGGTGCCGTGCGGTTGGCTGCGGCCATTCCGATGGCTGAGGCTGGTTTGCTGCCGGTCGGTGCCGCGCCGAACTTCGTTACCGTGTCCTGCGTAATGGCTATAGCTGCGATGACTGCGGGAATTGCGATGTGGTTGGCGATTTCCGGAACGGGCAGCCCGAGTGTAGTGGCTTACGCTTGGGTGCGCGTCGCCGGAAGAAACGATTCGGCAGGTCGACGCGGCTGATTAAGATCCGCTGCACGCCTGGAGTTTCGGCGAAATGAATGCCTCGGTAAACGCTGATCAGTCTGCTTACGCTGTTTCGTCGGCGTACCCCGCTGAAGACGAACTCGCCTATCAATCGTTCAGCCGCGGGGCGGTCGGTTCCGTTCTGTTGGCCATCTTAGGCGGGCTCTCGTTCTGGTTCGTCGGCTTGATCATCCTGCCGATAATCGGTCTCGTTCTGGCGGTCCTGTCGCTGCTGGCGATCCGCCGCTATCCCGGTGAACTGCTCGGCAAAGGGACGGCGCAGATTGGGCTCGCAGGGTGCCTCTTGGTTTTGGCCGTATCCCCTGCATACCACACTTACGTGTACTTAACCGAAGTGCCCGAGGGTTACGAACGGATCGCTTTTTCGGATCTGATGATGCCGACCGGCGCCGAGGATCGACCGACGGACAAGGCGCTGGAACTCGACGGAAAGCAAGTCTTCGTTAAAGGCTACATCCATCCGACTTCGATGGACGCACCTCATGCCAAGCGGTTTGTATTGGTACCCGACTTCGGTACCTGCTGTTTCGGCGGCCAGCCTCCTTTGACTCACATGATCGAAGTGACTCTCAGCGGCGATGACTTTGTTACCCGCAGCACGCGCAAGCAAAAGCTCGCCGGCACTCTGAAAGTCAATCGTATGCTCAAGCCGGTCGAGGGCTTGAACGGTGTTTTCTATCAGCTGAAAGTCGATCTGGTTCGCTAATTCGCTGCAACCGATCCGGCTTTCGCATAGTCCTCGGTCGTGAGTTTGCGTATCTTGGTAGAGTGCACCGCTCAAGGAGTTGTGTGCTCGCAGGCTTTTCCAGCATCGCTCGATGCTCTTCGAAGGCTTGCCCCGCCTCTCCAAGAAACACTCTCGCCGGAGATGATTTCGTGATTGCCCTTTCACTACGTTTCGCCCTCGGATGTTTCGTTGCGATATGGATGATGCCGTCGGTTGCCTCCGCGCAGACAAAAACGGAACCGCCCAAGAAAGCTCCGGTTGAAGAGCGACCAAGCCGTCCGACGGCCAAGGCTAAGGGGGACATCACCTTCGATGACCTCAAGTTTGAGATCGAGAAAGGTGGCAAGTTCGAGCGTTCGATGCTGACGAAAGAAATCGAATCGCTCAACAAGCAGACGGTTCGCATTCGCGGCTACATCTTGCCGACCAGTGTGTTCAAGCAGTCCGGTATCGATCAGTTCGTATTGGTTCGCGATAACCTCGAATGCTGTTTCGGACCCGGTGCGATGATCTACGATTGCATCATCGTGCAGATGGAGAAAGGGAAGTTCGCCGATTACACGACTCGACCCGTCGCGGTCAAAGGAAAGTTCGAAGTCGAAGAGTTCAAGTATCCTGACGGCGGACACTACGCGATTTACAAACTCACCGGCGTCGAAGTGAAGTAGTTCGCGTCAATGAGTCCGCCGCGGTTGGCTTAGCAGAGAAGCGTCGTCTGCTATAGAGAAGATACAGATCATGGACCTCGGTGATCTCAAATCTCCGACTGCGATCTATGCCAAAGGGCTCCTGTTCGTCGTTATGGGACTGTTGAGCGGAAGTGTACTACTTGCAGACAACTTTTCTTGGACTCGATCGGCTCTCTTGCTGATTACCATCTGGGCGTTTTGCCGAGCCTATTACTTCGCCTTCTACGTGATCGAACATTACATTGACGGAGAGTATCGCTTCGCAGGTCTCGTGGACTTTGCGAAGTACTTGATCCGCGGACGATCAACATCGAAGGACTAGGCACACACGTCGGTGATCACGTTGCCGAAAACATCGGTCAAGCGATCGTCTCGGCCTTGGTGAAAATAAGTCAGGCGAGTGTGATCGAGTCCCATCAGATGCAGAATCGTCGCATGAATGTCATGCACATGGACTCGATTCGTAACGGCTGCAAAACCAAGCTCGTCGGTCTCGCCATAGGCCATGCCTCCTTTCACTCCGCCGCCCGCAAGCCACATGCTGAATCCGTAGGGATTGTGATTTCTCCCCGGTTGCCCGACTCCTTCGCTGAACGGCATGCGCCCGAACTCTCCGCCCCATACGACCAATGTTGAGTCGAGTAGTCCGCGCTGAGCTAAGTCGGTGAGCAGTGCAGCGATCGGTTGATCGGTCTCGCCTGCATGTCGCGTATGGTTCTTCTCGACGCTCTCATGAGCATCCCACGTCTCTTCGAGGTGTCCGCCTCCCGAATACAACTGAACGAAACGAACACCGCGCTCTACTAGGCGACGAGCGATCAAGCAGTTGCGTCCGAACTCCGATGTTGCAGGTTGATCGACCCCGTACGCTTCGAGGGTTGCGGCAGACTCTTGAGCCAGATCGACCGCTTCCGGAGCTTCCGCTTGCATGCGAAAAGCAAGTTCATAGCTGGCAGCGCGAGCCGCCAGTTCCGCGGCTCCCGGCCGTGCGGCAGCATGCGTCTTATTTAACTCTGCCATTAAATCGAGTTCGCCGCGCTGCATCTCGCGCGTCACACCGGGCGGCGGAGCTAAATCGAGAATCGGGGTTCCCGCGGGCCGAAACAGCGTTCCTTGAAACGATGCCGGAATGAAACCGCTTGACCAATTCGGCTGCCCTCCGATCGGACCGCCGCGCTTATCAAGCATTACGACATAGCCGGGCAAATCCTGATTCTCGGAGCCGAGTCCGTACGTGACCCAACTGCCGATCGACGGTCTGCCTATCAGCGGCTTGCCGGTATTCATTTGTACCAGCGCGGAACCGTGAGCATGGGTATCGGTATAGCACGATCGAATCACGGCCAGCTTGTCCGCATGCTTGCGCACGCGAGGGAAGAAGTCCGAGACCATCAATCCGCTCTCACCACCCGGACGAAACTTACGTACTGACGGCGCCAAGTAACCTACGGCTCGCCCTCCCGAGTTGATGAACTTTTTGTCCGTCGGCATCGACTTGCCGGCGAGCTTTTCCAGTTCCGGCTTGTAGTCCCACGTATCGATGTGGCTCGGTCCTCCATTCATCATCAAGAAGATGCAGCTCTTGGCACCCGCGAAGTGAGCCGGTTTCGGAGCGAGCGGGTTGGATGCCGACGGTGATGAGCCGAGGGGGGACGCCGCAACGGCGTGCTTTGCGAAGAATCCATCCGCTTCCAGCAGTGCGGTCAGAGCCAATCCGGCAAATCCGCCGCCCATTTGCCAAATCGCTTCGCGCCGCGTTCGACCGCAGGGAAACTTGGGCGATGATCCGTCTATCGATGGTTGCATCTTTTTAGTCCACATAAATGAACTCGTTCGTGTTCATTAACACATGGCACGCCGCAGACCATGCCTGCAACGAGTTGCCGTCCCCCCTGCCCGCTCGATCCAAATAGGTTCGTGCCGTTTCCATCTCTTGGGCGGAAGGATTTCGATTCAGGATTTGTCGCCAAGCCGTGACGATTCTCAAGTTCGTTTCGGTTCCTGATTGCAGGATTCGCTCGGCAGCCGCTCTTGCTTCTGTAGCCGCATCCTCGCTGTTCATCAACATGAGTGCTTGCGGCGCAACGATGGTGACATCGCGTTTTCCGACGGGGGCCGTAGTGTCACAACAGTCAAACACTGTCATCAGCGGTACGGCGAGCGATCGCTGTGCGAACATGTATACGCTACGTCTTGCCGTTTCATGAGGAGGTGATGCATGATAGACAGAGGACTTTCGCGACAGTCCTTCCAGCGCCTCTGTGCTGATCGGAGCGTAAAAACTTGGACCACCTAAACGCAGATCGAGTCGTCCGCCCGCAGTCAGCAATGCATCCCGTAAAGACTCCGCATCCATTCGTCGCCGTTCGCCTCGCCAGCGCAAATCGTTGTTTGGATCCCGCTGCGATAAACTATCCGCCTCGGGATGCAAAGACGATCGACGATAAGTGTCAGTGAGCACCAGTTTTCGGATCAACGGTTTGATCTGTCGTTCATTTCGCTGGAAATCCGTCGCTAACCAGTCGAGCAGTTCCGGGTGTGTCGGCTTAGTTCCTTGGTAACCGAAGTTGTCCGGTGTCTTGACCAAACCGCTCCCCATCAAGTGCAACCAGACACGGTTAACGAGCACTCGATCGGTGAGCGGATTTGAACGATCGGTGATCCACTGAGCTAACTGCAAGCGACGTCGTGTAGTCTTCGAACCTGCTTCCGGCGGCGCGAACTCGCGAAGAGAACCCGCGACGCTCAGACTGCCTGCTGCGATTGCTTCAGCAGGTCGATGCACGTTGCCTTTCTTGAGCAGATGAAGCTCAGCCGGCGCGGCACTTAAGTCGGTCCACCCCAACACGTCGAAACCCAGTTCCTCTTTCGTCGGTCCGCCGTTCCACTCTCGCTTGCGATGAGCGATCGGTCCGGGCCAAAAGGCGGCAGCGATGCGGTAGTAATCGGCTTGCGGAATCGGATCGAATTTATGATCGTGACATCGTGCGCATTTAACTGTCAGTCCCAAGAAAGCAGTTGTTGTAGCGTGGACAAAATCCTCCAAGCGATCGTATTGGTACTCGAGAGGATCGTTCGGTTCATCGTCCCAAGTGCCGAGTCGCAGAAAGCCGGTAGCGACAACCGTCTCTTCACTGCGCTCAGGCACTTCATCGCCGGCTAGTTGATAGGTGATGAATCGGTCGTACGGCATGTCATCGTTCAACGCTTGGATCACCCAGTCACGATAACGCCATGCATGTGCTTTGACCGCGTCACGTTCGTAGCCGTTTGTCTCGGCGAATCGAGCCACATCCAACCAGTGGCGACCCCAACGCTCACCGAACTGCGGCATGGCCAGCATTCGGTCCACGATACGTTCGTAAGCATCGGGACGCGTATCGGCTTCAAAGGCATCGAGCTCATCTGCGGAGGCAGGCAGTCCGGTCAAATCGTAGCTGAGTCTTCGCAATAGTTCTCTGCGCGGTGCAGCATCGGCCGGCTTGAACTCAGCTCGTCGCAGTCTCGCATCGATAAACATATCGACAGACGTCGAGCTGATGAACGAGGAGTCGGTGAAGAGTTCATGAGGGCTCGATGCATGTATGGGTTGGAAGGACCACCAGTCTCGCCCGCCTCGCTTGGAAGTCGTGCGCTCGAAGAGATCAAGCTTTCGTCCCGCCGGCCAAACCGCTCCCTGTTCGACCCATACCTTAAGGACGTTGATTTCATCGGGAGAAAGTGGCTGGGGTTTGCCGTTCTTGGCCGGGGGCATCTCTCCGCCGGAAGTTCTCTGAATGAGTAGGCTGCGAGCCGTATCGGAATCGGTAATTGCCGGCCCGCTGTCTCCGCCTTGGAGAAGCTTAGAACGATCGGTCAAATCCAGTCCGCCGCTCGCATCGTTCGTGTTATGGCATTCGACGCATCGAGCCAAGAGAAGCGGTCCGACCTCCGTTTCGAAATCCGGAGGTGACGCAGCTTGCAAGCTGCACAGCGATACGAGTCGGCTTGCAACAATCATGCATAGCGTCCAACGGGCGATCGGATGACGCTGCCGAAACGAAACGGGGTTAGGAGCGGGATGGCTGGAAGAAACCATCAGCGCCTCGCGCAATGTGAGGAGGGTCGAAGGAAGGGTTGGCCCCATTGTACTCGATGCCCGGCCTGAACGATGACTTGTTTTGATCGTGACTTGTTGCCCGCGGTGACGATTTGTTCGCTTCGGGGCGTTCAAGGGCTATGATGAACAAGAGGCAGAACGGAGATGTTTACTCTCCCATCCCAGCGGAACGGCGCGAGCCGTCCGGTTCTTCACAATCGATAGTGCCCTACCGGACGGCTTGCGACGTACCGCTTCCATGCACTCTCGAAATATTGAATGAAGTGCGATCATGAATCGAATGACCTTCACGATCAGACTAATGATCGCTTGGATGGCAATCTTGTCAGTACCGACGATGGCCACTGCGCAAGGCCAGCGAGCTCAGGCAACCAAACGCAATTCGGCTGTTGATGTTGTGACGCTCAAGAGCGGCCGACAACTGCGCGGAATGATTACTCATGTTGCCGGCGACGGTCGGGTACGCATGGCGATCGAACGACAGTGGCTGAAAAAATCGGCCGAGGACTTCTACGACAAGACGGCGGCCGCAGAGCGTAAAGAGACGAAGGAAGCACTCGAGCAGTTGCTCAAACGTATCGAGGATGCTGCTACGCTTCATGCTCAAGATCAAATCTTCAGCGGTTTTCTGGCGACGCAGAAAGATCGCGTTACATCGCTTCTTGCAGGGCTCGAAAGCGAGACACCGGTCAACGGTCGATTTGTGTGGGTGGTCATTCCCCAAAAAGAACTCAAGTCGACCCTGCGTGCGACACTGTCGGATCGACGCATCGCCGTCTGGGCCTGGCGCGAACAACTCGATCGCGTTGAATTGCGGCCTGCCGATGATCTCGCAAGCGAACTCAAGAAACGAAATGTGGATGTTTCGCAGCCGCTGCCGGACCTGAGCATTGAACTGGCGGCGATACAGGAGACCGATCGACAGTGGGCCGCGCGTCTGGCCATCGCCAAGTCATTCAACTCGGTTCCACTAGAGTTCCAAGGATCCGGCGATGTTTTCGCAGTGAGTAATGGAAAGGATCAACCGGCGATCGATCCGGCGGCGCTTGTTCAGCAGATGATGGGCGGCAACATGGCGGACTTGATCAAAGAGTTGACTGAGCCCACATCCGGCAGCAGTAAACGGACTGCTTCGTCGGATGCCTGGTTAAGCAAGCTGATCACACAAGCCGAAGAGCGCGAAGCGACATCGTTTCGGGTGACACGACTGATTCCCGACCCTTCCGCTATGGAGGCCACCGTGGAAGGACTGTTCGTGGTGCGCATGCCGGATAAGAGCTGGGCGGTCGTATGGAGGACGCGGTGCGTAACACAAACGACTGAGGTCAAAGATGCTGCGGTGCAGCGAATCACCGATGATCCGCAAGTGAAGTCTGTACGCTCAGTGATTCAATCACTGGGAGGTGCCGCGGAAACTGAAGTGCGCAAAGCATTGCGTTTCGGTGCGGCAACGGAATCTTCTTTATCCAAAGTCGGCGGTGAATTCTCGGCCTTCGTCGGGCGATACTCGGGCGCGTTAGAATCACCGCCGATGGAATTTGAATAAGACTCTTCTGCCGAGGGGCTCAGCGCCCAGTGATGAACACCGGGCGCCGAGCGCTGTTCTAATTCACATCAGATTGCCTGCATGGCTTCCATCTCTCGAGCCAATCGCTTACGCGCGACGTGTAACCGACGCTTGATCGTTCCGACCGGTGCGTCGAACTCGCTGCTCATTTCGATCAACGATCGGCCTCCCACATAGAAGGCTTCAAGCGTTTGACGATCGAGCTTTCCGAGTTTTCCGAGACCGGCCTGGACTTGATCTCGTCGCTCTCCGTCGAGCACTTCATCCAGCGGCGTCACTTCGGTAGTGCGGATCATTTCGAGCATCTCCTGCTCAACCCCGTAAGTCGGCTTGCGTCGAGTTACGCGATTGATGGCCATGCGTCGAACGATTTGTCGCAACCAACCTCCGAACGCTTCCGGAACTCGCAACTGATCCAATCGACCGAAGGCGTGAATGAACACGTCCTGAACCAATTCTTCCGCTTCTTCATGGCTGCGCAGCAATCGGTAAGCGGTCGCCGTGCAGGAAGCTAAGTAGCGCTCGTACAGCGCACCTTGCGCCCGCTGATCACCTTGCTGAGCTGTACAAACCAGTTCAGCTACGGTGCATTGAGTTAAATCGATGTATTCTTGGATAACTTCCTGGGTAACCATGACTTCTTACTCTCTCGCTGAGCTGCAGAGCTCGTATGGCGAGAAGGAGATCAACCGCATTCGAGCTTGGCTGTACCGGATGCTGACCGGGCACAGCGAAAGCGAAGCGTGTCGAGTTCCTTCGAGCACACGAGTCCTGAGGCGGAATGTTTCAGGCCAAGTGGATCAGCGAGAGAGGCTGTGGGGGAAACGCTCTCGGATATATACCGGGAGCTTGTTCCATCCGACCTACGGACCGAAAACGCATCCCAAGGATGTGTGTCCGCGTCCATTTCTCTCTTCGCTGTTGTCGAATCGCCGATTCGTAAATCGCCGCGTTTCGACTGTTTTCGCAGAGGCTGCAACTAGCCTCTTAAGGCAGATCCTGATATCACCGCGTAGGCCGGACAGGCCGCATACGCTGGTGAGCCCCCGAGTCGTTTCAGACTCAGTCGCGGGTTAAGTCCGGGTTTATTACCCGAGCTCCTATCCGCGGAATAGGACTCCTGCCATTGGCTGAAATGCTCACGCATACTCGTGCGATGGAGGCCTGTGCGGACTACCGTACCGGCTACTGCCAAACGATCGATCACGACGGTGACGACGGCGGCGAACGTGCTGGTAATGGTTGTGCTACGCATGGTTTCCTCCCTCACACCTTTCCGAGGCGTGAACCGAGAGAGATTCGGAAAGTACAAAACTTGTATCGACCCGGCCCAACGAGGGCTCACGATGGGGCCGACAAAAATGGACTCTACTACTGACTTTTAAGCGGCTCGAAGTGCGGCATTTCGACCCCTGAGCTCGCCTAATCTTACTGTATCGACTAGATCGGGACAAATCGGAAACGAATTTCCCATCCGCGTTACGACTGTTAGACACCCTGTCCTGACTGTGGTTCGCGGTCACGGGGGAGAATTTTTGTTTTTTTCGGAACACTTGGTTTTCCAATCCATTGCAAGCGTACCGAAATCAAGCCATCGCGACCGGCATTACGAACTCTTCGGCTCGCTTCAACTGCACGTTCCGACAACGATTTAAGTAGAACTGACGCGGTTCCTCTCGGCACAGACACAGTCCCAGAAATCGCCCGCCTGCCAAGAACCGAATGGGACTGACGATTCGCCGAGTCACTTCCCCTTTGCTGTCGATGTATTCCATCGCGATCACAAAGTTGTCGGGTGCTTGCATAGCTCTGGAGAGGATCGCTGACATGATTCCGTTCCCGGCGAAGTAAGGTGCTCGACGTTCGATACCCGAATCATCGCCACCCCCCGGACACGTTCGGTCCGCGCGGAAACCTGCAGCGCCATTTTTAGGTAGACACAGTCTGTGTAAATCAATCTGTGTAGATCAGTCAGTGTAGATCAGTTGTCCTCAACTGATCCTAACCAAGCCAGGATTGCCAACACCCTCTGGTGGTAACGATTGATTGTGGAAAGACGGCAAGGCTGGAGCCTTGCCGGCAGTCGGTGACGAGGCTGGAGCCTCGTCACCAGGAGCGGCTTCGTCACTGGTCAGGTTTTCAAGGGATGAAGCCGCAGTCAGCACATACCGTAAAAGGTGTTGATACTGCGAACCTGATTAGGATCAATTTAGGAAAATTGATCTACATCTCGTGTCGAGGGCCGGAGCCCTCGTCATGAGGAGCAGCCAGTAGCGGACTCGCAATCTCAATTCTTCGGTGCGGTACCCTCATCGATGATCTGGACGTCGAAGTCAGCCGAATTGCCGACCAGCTCCGGAGCGTACATGGCTTGAATGACAGCCGGCAGCGCGGTGAACTTACCGGGAGCTTCGGTACGCAATTGGTACTTCAACGAATGCTTGCCGCGCGGCAGTCTGTGCAGGAAGAACGCGACGTGCTTCTCCCGAAATTCGCGATACACTTGCAGCGCGTCGTACGTGTAGCCGCTTTGCGTATCAATCGGCTCCAGCCCGGCGGCTTTACGCTCTTCGATCATCAAGTACTCGTAGTCGTTCTTGCTCTCGACCAGCAACTCGACTTCGACCAGTGAACCGCTGGGCAACTGTTGCAGATCTTGCACCGGTCGTCGTTCGAACGCTTGCCGCTCCGTACTGACGACCCCAGCTTTCGCATCGGCCAATTCCAGAGACTTCTGCACCGGAATCAGATGAGTGTACCGGCGCTCGATCTTGACCTCTAAACCGGCCGGAGCAATCTCGTCTTCCAAGGTGAAGTTCGTCGAGTAAACACTCCAGTACAGCGGGCCATTGCCAGTGCGTCGAATCTCCAATTCCGCTTCACCGGATGGGACTGCATTGCCTGTGATCTCGATCGTTCCGTCGGTTTCAAATAGCGTAGCCGGCGTGAACTTAACACTGCCCAGTCGCTTGCCTCCGAATAACACTTCAGCTTCGACAGTGCCCGTGGTTTCTCCGCTGGCTCGCAAGTAATCGCCGAAGGCTTCAATCACCAGCGCCGTGTCGCGCGTGCTGTTCCAGTAAGTCGAATGCTTACGATTGTTCAGCAAGTACTTCACCAATCTCGCAGCGGTCGGATTCTTCGGATCGGTCTTCGCCAGCAATTGCAGGTACCGGGCATTGGCTTCGATCTCGCTGCCGTACCAATACCACCAGGGTGCGTTGTCTTGCAAGTAAGCGGTCTCGTTCTCGGCATCTTGGACCAAGAACTGTTCGATATTTCGACGTACCGCTGCGGATTGCTCAGCATTGTCCAGCTTGTGAAATGCTTCTGCAATCAGCGTCTTGCCGTAGATGCTCAGCACTTCACGTCGATTGAACAGGAACCCCTGCATATCCTTGATGTCGTTTGATGCAGTGTTGCGTCCGGCTGAAACAAGGATGTTGAAGATCAATGCATCGGTGTTGTCTGGATCGTTCTTATATTCGTTCGTTTTCGAAGCCGCGTTGCGGAGTTTCTGAACTTCTTTGGCTTGATAAGATTCCAACCAAGCCAATCCGCGCTCGAGCACATCGGGTACGATCGCCGCATCGTTGTCGCGCGCGATCATAAGACCGCGGACGACAACGGCTGTCGTATGAGATGAGCTGTATTCTCGTGACCCGCTGAACCAACCCCAACCGCCGTCTTGGTTCTGCATATCGGTCAACCTGCGAACACCCGCCTCAACCATCTTGGCGACTTCCTCTGCATCGAACACAGGATTGTCGTCAAAGCGTTTCCAGTCCGGTACGCGGTCGCCGACTTTGCCCAATTCCTGAGCGTTCAAGTTATTGCGTCGATCTCTTACCTGCTTCAGATCGATGTTCATTTCACGCAGCAGCTTTTGCGTGATGACCGTCGGCAAGAATCGGTTGAGCGTCTGCTCCGTACAACCGTACGGGTACGAAGCCATATAAGGCAGAGCATCGACCATGGCTGCAGCCAGCGACGGGCTCATGCGCACCGTCAGCTTCGACTGTTCAGCGCTTCGCTCCGCCGGAATGCTTACCTTGACCAACGACTTCTCTTGATCGAGTCGGACTGTTCCTGCCCAGCTATCGGTCTTGAGCACGCCGTGCACGATGATCGGAACTTCGATTTGCATCGCATCGGATTCGACCGCGGTTTCCGCGATGACCCGCAGTTTGACTTTGCCTTCAGCGGTCGCTTTGCAACGCCAGTCAACGCGTGCTTGCTCATGTGACTTGATGTTGACGACTCGCTCGGCTTTCTCGCCTTTCATCAATTCAAGTTGTGTCTCGCCGTCGATTTCAAAGCGGATGCGTACGTCGTGTGCATCCGGCAAGTCATTGTGAACGATGCCGGATACGATCACTTCATCGCGCTCGACCAAGAATCGAGGAGCGGCGATTCGTACGAGGATGTTCTTTCGCGTAACAACCGAAGAAGCGATCGAACCGACTCGCGTCTTAGAGCCGAGCGCCCACGCACGGATCTGCCAACTTCCCAAGTTCTCCGGCATTTTGAACTTGGCTTTGGCTTTGCCTTCACTGTTACTTGTGATGCCGACGAGCCAAAGAGCTGAATCGGCGAAGTCTTTGCGGAGTTGTGCTTGAGCGGGCTCTGATCCTGCAGGTGACGCTTGCGAGGCTGCATCGAAGCGAAGGCTTTGGAGACCATACATTGCACCGCTCGCCGGCGCTGCAGGAGCTGCTCCGGCCGCCATCCCTTCTGCGCCTCCGCCCATCCCGCCGAACCCGCCCGTGCTCCGCATCGGCGCACCGAGCATTACATTGCCCTTGGCGCGGAAGCGTTCGTTCATTCGCTTGCTGCCCGAACGAATTGCAACGTCATGCTTGGTGTCGAGTTCGTCGGCTAGTGTGTAGCCGAAAATGCCGAGCGGTTGGTAGTGCGGAAGATCTTGCACCCAACCTGGACCTGTGGTTCGAGATAAGTTCTCGGACGACTGCGGATAATGCGACCGACGCCACTTCCAGAAGAACTCTCTGATGTCACCGGGCAATGTATCCGGCGCGATCTGCTCAAGCGATCGATCGTAGACCGCGATCGCCAACGAACCGCTCACCGGCTTGCCGTCACCGTCAGTTACGGTCACCTCCAACTCGGATTCGGCGCCCGGAAGATATTCTTCTTGATCGGTCTTAATCGCAACGTTCAGCACGCGATCTTCCGGAGGAACGATGATCTCGCGGACGGCCGTGTGAAACTCGCCGCCGTAGACAGTGATCGCTTCGACGAAGAAGTTCGGCTGGTCGCCGGCAGCTACAGGAATCTCTACGATGTTGCTCTTGTTCTTGAGCTGCACTAACTGCGGCTTCGGATAAGCACCATTCGAAGGTCGAACAAAGAGAAATACGACAGCATCATTGCGATCAGCGTTGATTTGCAACTGAACCTTTTCACCGACCGCGTATTCGCTCTTGTCTGTGATCAGCTCCAATGCTGAATAGCGGTAGTTGTCGCCGGAATCATTGCCGCCGCGAATAGTGAAGAGATAGGCCCCTTCAGCTTCTTCGCCCTCCTTGCTCTTCAGTTTCAAACGAATTCGGTATTGTCCCGCTGCCGCCGCTTCAAACTTTTGCGAGACACGGCCGTCGGCATCGGTTCGAGCCTCCCAGCTTTGAACGACGGTTTCGATCGGCTTGCGATCCGCGTCGTAAGTGATGCGCAGCAAGTCGATTTGGCCTTCTCCTTGGATCGGAGAATCGCTGAGTGTCCGAGCCTGAAACGTGGCGACCCCGGACTCTCCGGTGCGGTAATAACCACGATTCAACCACGAGTAGATTTTGTATGCTTGGCGAGCCGCAATGACCGAGCCCGAAGCAGTGATCGTGCGGCGCGATGCGTCTCGAACTTCGACTGAGATGTTGTATTGATGATCTTGATCACCGTAGATGGCCGCAGCCGTTGACGAATCGATCGTGATCATCGCTTCGCCTTTGGCATCAAGTGTTACCTCTTGATCCATGACGGATTCAGGCGGTTCGAATCCATGGTTCGGAAACCAAGGGGGAGTCGGACCGATACACCCTCGCCACAGATTCCAGCGTGGAAACCAGGGAGTGTCGTAACACGTCCACCAGTAACCGGGTCCATAGCACCAGTCATAAGGCCGAACGGGAAACCAGTTGTCTGCGTAGGCGCGACGAGTCACTTTCACGTTGACATAGGCATCGGTGACCGGCGAACCGAAGTAGTATTTCGCGGAGATACGAGCTTCGATTTTGTCACCGAGTTTGACCGGTTTATCCGGTGCGGCGATCTTCACTTCGAACTCGGGCTTACGAAACTCTTCGACGCGCACGGTCAGGTTCGGTTGCAGCCAACCATGGGCTAAGCTTGTCAGTTGGAATCGGTAGAGACCGAGCGTGGCAGATGGGGGCAGATCGATTTCGAGAGATATTCTTCCGAACTCATCGGTCTGTTTTTTGCCTTGCCAAAATACTTTGCCCTGAGGGTCCATCAACTGAACCGTGCATTCTGTTGCCGTCGCCGGGGAGCTCGCAATGTCCGGGTTGTAGCCGGCCGTCGCTAACCAGAAGTGTGCTTTCAGTTTGTCACCCGGACGATGTACCGGCTGGTCGCAGACGCCATAGGCTTTGAGCTGAGTGAACCACTGCTCCAATCGTCCGTTGTTCCACAGCCCCTCCATGCCGATCACGGAGAGTCGCCCCTCGGCGCTGCGCGCGATGCTCATCCACTGACCGCCGTTGAGCGATTCTTTTTCATCTAGATAGACTTGTCCGTCGGAGCCGGTTTTCTTGGCAAAGTTACTGACGATGACTCGCGGCCGACCGTTGGGCGTTTGAGGATTCTCATGTCGATAGCCGAACAATTCCAAGTTGATGCCGGGCAGCGGCTTACCAGTGATGGCATCCGCTACATAAAACCACTGACCCTTCTCGACGTTCTTGCGTACGATTGATGTGTCGCTTACCCACATCAGGGTCCGAGCCTGATTCGACCGTCATCACCACTGCACTGTGACGCATAGTCCCGCCTTCTGAATCGGCGTCGCGATTTCAATTCGCTTGTCCCAATGATTCTCTCGCGGTTCGAGTTTCAAAGTCCATGACGCGACTTCCTTACCCGTATAAGCGTCATCGAGGTTTCGCCCCATGAACAAGGAACTCGGGTCGAGCAGATCCGGTGGGTAATGATTGCCGGTGTTGCCGAACCGCGGGTTCTGAACGCCGCGCTCGAGGTCGCGGACATGGCGTTTGGTATCGGCCACCAGTTTTTCGATGTTGACTTCACGAACGGTGAAGCGAGCTTCTTTCGCGTTGCGGAAGACCATGGCGAGTTCCGCTCCACGACCTGCCGCTTGCACCTTCACCGGGTCGAATGCGGCCCGCGGCTGGACGATGCTGTTTAATTGCTCCGTTTTCCTTCGGTTCTGATCATCGCCGAATCGCTTGATCGACTCTTGGAGAACTTTAGCGGCCTCCGGGAACTGCCGACGATTGAGAAATATCTGTGCCAGCGCTTGCAATGCCTGTGCTGCGATTTGGTCCTCGCCCTTGGACAGCTCTCGATAGATCTTGATCGGGTTGTGTTCATCAGGCAGATCGAAGCGATGAATGCCTGTGGCCAACTTGGCGATCGCCTCTCCTTCACCGAGCGTATGCAGTGCGAGAATATTCCGCTTGCGATCCGACTCTTTGCCGTCTGCATCGTCAGCCGCCGGTGAGCGGAAGAAGAAGGACTCGTTCTCCAGAGTGTCAACGGAGAACTGGGAATCGAGAAAGCCCACCCACATTTCATCGGCGCGGCGCGCGGTAATCGTGTTCGCCGCACGGCATTTCTTCAATGCATAACGAAGTCGCTCGCCGTCCGATTTTGCGTCGGCCCAATTACCGGGAACTGCATGCAACAATGGTTTGTCGTCTTTGTCGACTGGGGCGTTTCGAGCCACATTGCTCGTCGATAATCCGACGTCGGTGTAATCAGGAGCAGCGGCTAAGTCGGTCCTTGATTGGAGACGCCATGCGAACTGGTGGGTACGTTGCCGCAGAATGGTTTGGGCCAGTTGCAGCCAGAGTTCGGAGAGTTCTTCCGGAGTGGCTTTCGGCAGGTCCGCGAGCTCTTTTGTCTGCGCGAAGGTCGGTTCCATGGGATCACCGGCGGCGACATGAGCTGCTTCGATAAGCCAAGCCAATGCCTTGATACGATCTTGCTCGCCGACCGAGATCCAAGTTCCCGTGTTGCGACCGTTGGGCTGACGTTCGAATTTGTTGTCAGCGACCAGGCCGTGTTCAGGGGCTTGCAGAAGGCATTCGGCAGCTTGACGTAGTACTTGCCAGTCGCCCGGATGGGACTTCACTGCTGTATCAACCAGTGAATCGAGTCGAGTCTGATATCCGATCCTGTGCATGCACTCGACAACGGACCTCAAGTCAGCAGCCGATTGTTTGCCGTGGACCTTTTTATCTGCGATCAGGACTTCGTAGCGATCGAACGCTTCTTTCCAGTTCTGCTGCTTTCGCAACCGATCGGCTTCGTTCCGCAACACCGTTGCATCCTTGCTGAAAGTCTCCTTTCCCGGGCCGTTCTGCGGAGCCTGAGCCGAGACGAGGTAGATTCCGGATACCGTCAGGCACACTGCCATGAACGCACTGATCGCTGTGATTCGCATGATTCTCCTCGACTTCAGGTTCTCAGATTCCCGTAACTAGACGAGCGCGAGCCGGTGCGGGTTCCCGATTCACTCCACCCTCCCATTTCAGCCGATTTCGGTATCATGGACGGCTCAAACTAACATCCAACCAACTGGTATTACAAGGTTCAGCAGCATGTCATCCGTTAAAGTAGCGATTCACGGTGCCGGCGGTCGAATGGGACGACGGCTTGTGGCACTGGGTAGTCAAGATGTCGACTTGTCCGTGGTCGCCGCTATCGAGAATCCTACTCACCCGACTCTCGGACAAGATGCAGGCGTCGTTGCCGGCGTGGCACCGCTCGGTATCGCAGTCGTGGCTCAATGGCCCAGCGGCATCCAAGCAGCGATCGATTTCAGCAGCCCTCCCGGTTGCTCGTCTGCTCTGAAGCACTGTGTCGCCGAACACATTCCATTGGTGATCGCCACCACCGGCTTGTCCTCAGAGCAAATGGATGCGATTCACGCAGCATCAAAAAAGATTCCGATCTGCTGGGCTCCCAACATGTCCCTGGCCGTGAACCTGACGATGAAGTTGGCCGAGCAAGCCGCTCGCGCACTGAAGAACGTCCCGCAAGGTGTCGATGTCGAAATCATCGAGCGCCACCATCGTTTCAAAGAAGACAGCCCGAGCGGAACGGCACTGAAGTTCGGCGAACTAGTGGCGAACCAACTCGGTATCTCCAGCCATGTCCATGGTCGTGAAGGTCAAGTCGGCGCGCGACCGCGCGGCGAAGTCGGTTATCACGCAGTTCGTACCGGCGATGATCCGGGGCAACATACGATTGTCTTCGGCATGCTCGGCGAAACCATCGAACTGCGTGTGGCTGCATCGAGCCGCGATTGCTACGCGCAAGGAGCTCTAGCCGCTGCGAAGTTCCTCGTCGGTAAGCCCGCCGGACTGTACTCGATGTTCGACGTCCTCGGGCTCGGCAACTAATGACATTCTGATAGAGCGACGCCGCGACAGCGAACACCGGCGTGATAGCGTACGATGGCAAAATGTGAAGAAGGTTATCTGTGCGAAGTATGCGGCGGCGATGTCGAATCGCTCGTCGACAGCGGACTCTATCTGCAACTGGTAATCGGTTGGATCGATCCGGAGACGCTGCATACGCGTCGCGAATGCCATCTCCGCTGTCTTCCCGCATTAGCACAATTCATCGACGATGATCGGTTTCAACCGCCGGCCATCGTCGAAGGTGAGTTCGATCGGCGACAACTCGACGCGGCCTTTGCCGCCGAGCGATCTGAACTAATTACTCGCGGCTATCAGAGACTCTGCGAACTCAACGCCCGACGCTCACGACCGCAGATCACCGAGTATCTACTGCCCGAACTAGCCGACCGTTGGCGCTGATCGTCGGCCGGCTCGGATCGCTTGAGACAAAACACATAGATCCGCGCGGTGAGTTCTGTTAGCTAGACGTTCAAATCTAAAATCTAAAATCTAAAATCTAAAATCTAAAATCTAAAATTTGAAATTTGAAATTTGAAATTTGAAATTTGAAATTTGAAATTTGAAATTCCGGATGAGGTTTTCGGTACGGGGTAAATGAACTGATCGATCAGCCTGTTCACTTGGCTGATGGTGCATTCGAGTTGAGCCGGTAGAGGATCGCCGGCGGAAGGACCAGCAGGCTCATCATCCAAAACACGCTTGATATGGGCCAATCGTAACGTGCGCCGATGCGCTCGAACAATTGATACAGCGGTCCGGAGATCAAAATGCCGATGAAGTTGGCTTGATTCATCACCGCGATCATACGGCCTTTGATGTCCGCGGGCGGACGGCTCTGCAAGAACACTTGCAACGGCACGGCGTAGATGGCTGCGAAGATGCCCATCATCAGCAGTGCGGCGATACTGCCGCCGAATCCGAGCACGTGTTTTCCGCCGGCACTCCACATACCGAGCGCAATCAGTGAGGCAAAGATGCCCCACAATCCAATCGTTACAAAGCGATCGGTCTTGCAAAATCGAGAGAGCAGACTGGTGAGGACTGCACCGGCCATGATTCCCAATCCGACCGACCCGTTGAGGATGCTGGTTCTGGTGGCATCGATTTCCAATTGGCTTTTCCCCAGCCGATTCACCGTCATGACAGCGATGCCGGAGACCAACCAAAAGACACAGGAGACGAGCAGTGCGGCGAGCAAAGGGCGATCGCGATAGAGGAGTTTGGCCACGTCACGGCTTAGTAGCCAGACGTCCGGGGTCAATTTAATGTTCGGTTGTGCCGGAGGAGTAGGACGGATCATCATCGAACTGATCGTGCCGACGATCGCGATGCCGATGCATACGAACGAACCAATCCACAGTTTTCTCGCTGAGTGAGTTCCATCGACCAGCAAGTCATAAAGTCCCCCGGCGAGCACCATGCCGAAGATGATCGCCAAGAAGGTCGTCATCAGAATGATGCCGTTGGCTCGAGTCATGTCTTTCGCGCGAAACAGTTCCGGGAGCACACCGTACTTGCCGGGACCGAAAAAAGTGCTGTGCATCCCCATCAGGAACAAAACACTCCACGTTCCGGCCATCCCGAGCTGATCGTAGAACAAGAACGCTGTCAGGCCGAGGAACATGACTCCGATCTCGGCGACTTTGCACAGCATGATGATGCGAGTCTTGCTGTATCGATCCGACAGATAGCCGGCGTAACCGCTCAGCAACACGAAGGGAATCGAAAAGACCAGGGTCGCCCAGCCTTGCAGATCGCCACCCTTGCTCGCCTCGTCTGCCGCTCCGCTGTCTTCAACTCCGGCGGCTTTTCCGGCCGACATCAATCCGATGGCCAGCAACAACATAAGTTGCTTGTACAAGTTGTCGTTGAACGCGCCCAAAAACTGAGTCAGAGCCAATCCCCAAAACGATTGGTCTCCGAGTAAGGGCGGCAAGCCTTGTTTATCCGGCGATTCGCCCGCGTCTAAAAGCGACGTGGTTGAAGTCGGAGCGGTGTTGGGAGATTCGGCTTCAGCATCCATCCGGGTCGGGTCCTGCTTCGTTGAGGGGGCAAACTAGCAGAGCCCAATTGTAGGACAATTTTCCGGAGCAGCTTTCCTCAAACGAAAAAAGCCCGAGCCGACAACACAAAGGCTGCCGACTCGGGCCGGGACTATCACTCGTAGACGTCCGAAAGGAGGTTAGCCTACGAGGGAGTGGGGCTACTCGTTAGCAGCCCGCCGGCGTCTTACGAAGCACCACTCCTATGGCCGGAACAGATACAACTCACCTGATCACCTCCTTTCTGAAATAGAGTAGACCGATCGAACCTAGTCAGCCAAGATAAGGCTCGCCTCGGTGCTAAACCGGACCTGCTGCGACGCGTTTCGCAGCCCGTCAATTTCTATTCTAAACACGAGTCAAGAAAAGGCTAGGAAGTAGCGAGTAGCGAGTAGCTAGGCGAGAAACTTCTTAACCCGGCTTCTCGTACAAGCCAAACAACCAAAATCCTTCCTAGCCACTAGCCACTAGCCACTAGCCACTAGCCACTAGCCACTAGCCACTAGCCACTAGCCACTAGCCACTAGCTTCTAGCTTCTCGCCTCTCGCTCCTCCCCTTCCTTTTTTCCGAATGGTCCGAAAAACCCGCAAGTTCGGTACACCTTAACAACGATACTTGTTCTAGCACTGAGACTTTCACACGCTCGGCTCTCCGCGGTCGCCCGGTGGTTTGAACAGCCGCGGGATTGGTCTGCAGAGCGATACCGAGAGGTAAGGCGGACGGTAAGCCTTGTCTCAAACCACATGTTAGTCGATACGAGGGATCGATCGATGTCGAGAAAACTCGCAACTTGGACTGCCTGCTTGATACTCTCCGCGAGTGCGGTCACGTCAACTGGCTGTATTGGCGTCAGCGGCCCCAGCTTGGGACCGTTCTCGATTCCGATTCCGATCAGCCCTTATCTGCAAGACAGCGAAGAACGTGACTTCCACATTCACGAGCGCTATGCGCGAGTTCCGATCCTCGGACCGACTACTTCGGGTCCGACCGTCGCACTCGATCCGCCCAGCGACGACGAAGTCATGGTCGCCCTCGAGAACGCTCGCCCGGTGCGCGGCGGTATTCCGCTGTTGCATGAAAAGCAACGCAACAACGTGCGCATCGTCAAAGAGAAGATTGCTGACTACATCGATCCGCCGCGATTCATTCCGCTGATCGGTTATGCCAAGCTGCATCATGCTCACTACAAGTGCACGATCTACTTCAGCGAGCGAACCATCAACGGTTGGCCGGTACCGTACACCTTGGAAGACAAGGAAGCCATGGAAGTGATCTACGTTGACCACAACCACTTCCACATGTGCGGCAACCCGGACACCGGACCGACCGGCCTGTACTAAGCCGCTCGATGATCACAGTCGCGAAACAACGGACGACTGCGATCGAAAAAGAAAAAACACGCTACGGCGAAGTCAGAGGTAGGGCCTCGGACTTCGCCGTTAGTCATTTACAGGGCAAGGATCGATCTTGTCATCATGCATGCTCGGTCCTGCTGAGTTCAATTCAATTCCGCCGCACCTCGACCGTCGCGCGGAGGTGTCACTCGCGACGAAACGCGAATCGGTTGACGTACACCGGCCGAGTTGTTCTCGAACGAACGTATACGTTGGATCAACGACTGAGTCAGCTCGTGCCCTTTGCTGATCAAAATGTCCCCCGCAGTGGTCATCACGTGTTCTTCCAAAACCATCCCTTCAACTAAGTCGCGCACATTTGCTTCGTGCAAAGGCTTCTCGCCGAGCACCTGTTCGGCCAGAGCCAAGATATGCTCCGGTCGGTATCGCTCGGTCGCATCTTGCTGCAATCGATGAAAGACTTGTGTCAACGGCAGATGCGACGCCAACTGATCAAAGTCGATCAGTAACGTGATCAGTTGCGAACTCTCTTCAATCCAAGCACTCGACGCCGCAGCCGCTCGACCCGTGCTTGATCTTTGACCGTGCAGCGCGATGATCTCCGAGACTTGTTCCAAGCGCGGGATGTTGCCGACCAACTTGCTTCCCAAACCGGCTTGAGCCGACAGAGTCTGCTCTTCGGACGGAGTAAGCGGCTTGCCTTCTGCTTGCTTGGCGAGCAGAGCTTCCGGAACAGCTACGCAGCCGACCTGTGAAAGCATCGCTGCCAATTCGACTTGCCATGACTCGGGCAATCGCACCTTCGGACACATCTGCTTGGCCAATTGCCGCAATCGACCGGCGCGACCGTATGCCGTTGGATTCACGACCGACAGTACTTCTGTCACAAGTGCAATGGTCCCTGTGAGAGTACGAGTCAGCAACGATCGTTCGGCCAACAGTATCTGATGCTGACGTATGGCTTCTTCCAAAGTTTCAGCCAGCACATCCGACGGACAGGGCTTGTTCAGGAATCGAAAGATGGCTCCTTGATTCACGGCATCAGTAGCCGTCTTCTGATCCGCATTGCCGGTCAGCATGATGCGCACCGTATCCGGAAACTCGCGGCGCGCGGTGCTGAGCACACCCAAGCCGTCGACTTCCGGCATGCGCATGTCGCTTACGACGACGGCGTAAGGCCCTTTCTCGCGCAGCATGTCCAACGCAGCGGGGCCGCCCTCGGCCACATCCAGTGAGAATCGTCCGCGCAGTCCGCGTCGGAGCGCCGAGAGCACGTTCTGCTCGTCGTCGACCAATAACACTTGATCACTCATATTACGCTCCTCCCTTCAACCGTATCGCCCTCGCAGTCGCCTCAGCGTTGCACCGAGCGTGGAATGTAAGAGCCTGTCTGTTCTCAGTTAAGCAGGACTGGACCGGCCACTGCGTTCTTCACCGCCTCACACCAAGCGGCAGTGCGTCGAGCCAAACCCGACTGAGCCAAATGTTCGGAACCGTAGAGCAACTGCTGTTGCGGCGTGCGCACAAAATGGTTTGTTCGATTCAATAAGTTCGCCACATGCACAGCCGTGGCTGTTCCGAATCCGCCTTGGTCGCATGTTCCCGGAGTTCGATAATAGGCGACCGCCTGAATGACTTCCGTCGGGAATCCCCACAGAGCCAAAAGGTAACTGCCGACGTCAGCATGACTGGCTCCGAACACTTCCAGTTCTGCTTCCCATAAAGACATTTCGCGCTCACGAGCGGCTCGCAATGCATGACCGTACATAGCCGGAAACTGATGCGACAAAATCAGTTTGCCGATATCGTGCGTCAGACCTGCAAAGTAAGCCTGTTTCGATGCGCGATGGTCTTGCGTCTCGACATAGGTGATCGCTTCCGCGTGTTTGGCAACAGCCAAAGAATGTCGACAGAGCTCTTCAATCGAGAAGGGTTCTTCGTCATCCGAAATGTAAGGAGAGAAGAGCCCATACTCGAGCACCAATTCGCGCAGCATGTCGATGCCCAGCAATTGAACAGCCTCTGACGGACAGAGCGACTTGCGCGGCAGCCCGAAGAATGAGGACCATACGAGCTGTACTACTTTGGCGCTCATGCCGACATCGCTGACAATCAAATCGGCCACCAGTTCATGACTCGGCAAATCGCGTTTGAGCTCGGCCTCGAGTTGATGCAGGACGGCGCCTTGGACAGGAAGAGCGGCCAGACGCGTTGCGGCCAAACGCAGTTCCGGAGTCAAACGACTGACCGAGAGTTGCTCGACGCGCTCGACCACTTGTTCCAAGTCCTGCTTCTGAGTCGGCTTGGAAAGGAACTGATGCGCGGTTCCGGTGACTTTGCATGTTTGCGCATGTTCCGACTGACCGGAGAGGACGCAGCGCAACGTCGAAGGACTGTTCAGATAGCTCTCAAAGAGCACACGGCTGCCGTCGACTTCCGGCATGCGCATATCCGTAACGATGACGTCATACGCATCCGATTCCAGTTTACGAAGCGCTTCCGCGCCGCTGTTGCAGAACGACATTTGCCAACGATGGCGATGTCCATGCAGCAACCGCTTCAATCCTTGCAGGAGATGTTCCTCGTCGTCGACGAATAGAATCTTAAGCATAACTGCCTACCGTTCCGAGCTTCGTTTCCGCCAGTGCGGCCGATGCGGCGGCGAGCGGATCCGGTTCCTCGTTCTTGGATATGAGCGGAATGCGCAGACGGAAGGTGGTTCCTTTTCCGACCTGCGACTCGAAGGACAATTCGCCTTGGTGTTTCTCCACGACGATGTTGTATGTGATGGCCAGTCCTTGCCCGGTGCCTTGTCCCATCGGCTTCGTCGTGAAGAAGGGATCAAAGATGCGATTGCGAATGTTTTCAGGTATGCCGGTGCCGCTGTCACCCACTTCGATGATGACATAATCACCGTCGCGGATCGTCGCCACTTGCAATGTGCCGCGCTTGCCTCCCTTGCCGCAACCGGCGGACTCCATCGCATGCGCTGCATTGGTAATCAAATTCAGGATGGCTTGATTCAAGTCACACGGAAGACAAGGAACGAGCGGGAGAGTCGTATCGAAATGCGTTTCCAGATCACAGCAATATTTCCACACATTGCGAGAGACGGTGAGCGTACTCTCGATGGCTTGATTGAGATTGATCTGCTGTTTCTCTTCGGTTCCGGGATGAGAGAAGTCCTTCATGGCTCGAACGATTTTTGCGACGCTCTCGACACCTTGCAGGCTTTGGTCAATCGCAGCAGGGATCTCGTCGTTGAGGAACGGAAGGTCGATCAAGTCCTCCGTTTCGCGAATGCGTTCAATCGCTTCTGCATCTTGGTCGGCGTGCTGCTCGGCGAACGCTTGATACTTGTCCAATAGTTTCCGAACGTCTTCGAAGGAGGACATGAGGAAACGAATGTTATCGCCGACGTATTGAATCGGCGTATTGATTTCGTGGGCGATACCGGCGGCCAACTGGCCGACCGATTCCATCTTCTGAGCGTGGGCCAACTGTGCTTCTAATTGTTTGCGACGAGTCAAATCTCGCATGATGACGATATGAAAGTTTCGACCGTTATCTTCAAACGCTCCGATGACGAGTTCGAGCATGACACGTTCGCCGTCGGCGCGCAGGCCGTGGACTTCACCGAATCCTTCCGGCGCCCACAACTCGCGCTCCAAGTCACTCATGCCGGCGACTTCCAAACAGAACATTGCCGTCGGTATGAACTCGACGATTCGACGGCCGATGGCATAACCGGCGGGGCAGGCGAAGACTTCCTCGGCGGCAGGATTGAATGCGTCGATGTTACCGCTGGAGTCGATGATGACGATGGCTTCGGCGGCAGAATCAACGATGGCTTGAGTGCGTCGAATTTGGTTTTGAAAGGCGTGAACCGTTTGTTGCAGTTCGCAATTGGCTTTGAAGAGTTCACGACTGCGCTCTTCGAGCAGTCGTTCGGCTTCTTTACGAGCCTCCCGTTCGCGTTGCAGAAATCTCTTGAGGACTTCGACGTCTTCCATATCGGCTTCGTTTAACCAATCGACCTGCGGGTTTACAACAGGATGTTTATCGACGCGAATAGCTGAATCACTTCCTCCGTGGTTGGTAGGCATCCATGCATCGAGTGAAGCGGCATCCGGCCGCCGATCGCAGCGGGTCCTCCTGCCTAAGGCGAGTCGCGAAGACCGTATCGGACGGTTCGCGCTCGCAAACCCGCTTAGTCGGCCGGCATCTTCAGCAGGCCGAAGCAGCGATTGCGTGCTTCGCGTTCGGCGCCCGAGCTACAGGACGGAATATGAATCGAGCCGCCCGCCCGTCGGCATCTTGCAGATCCATTCGATCCAGGACTACATCTTCCTCGAAGTGATGGATCGCCGCTTCCAGCAATCCTTCGGCCAACAAAGCGAATGGTCGGCGCGAGCGATAAGTCACTTCGAACTCGCCTCCTGCACCGTACGAGAATTCGAATTGCGGGAGTTCCGCATCGGGACTCAACTTCCGGACTTCGACATGGATCGTATCTTCGACTTTGCGCATGAGCTGCTCCGTTGAATGAACGTCGCTGAAGACGTGGGGATAATTGTTGAGAAACGCTTGGAAGAGGTGCTTGCCGAAAGCTCGGACCAAGTCGCTCGATGCAACTCCGGTCTCTTCGCTCAGCACGGAAACCATCGCGAGCAGATCTTGATGGTTATACGAGCCGACCGACGTGTAGCCGCCGTGAAACGGACAACCGCGTGTGAGCACTCGATCGGCCGTCGACATGCCGAAGCGGCCTTCGACCAGTTCGAGAAACTCCGTGAAGATGACACCTTTCATGGGGTCCTCCTCTCTGCAAAGAGAAAGCGTTGAGCGGCGATCGGGAATCAGTCGACAACTACCGATTCTTGATAAGCCGTCGCGGATAGATGACAGTCACGAATCAACAACGCGTAGGCTGAGTTCCAATCAGCCCGCTGCGGCTCGCTCCTGCAGAGGAACGATGCGCGACACGAGGTTGAAAAGTGTTTCGAAAGCGACCGGCTTTTGCAGAACTTCGATGACGCCGGAGGTTTTGAGCTTGGCATTGAGCCGCACGTTGTTGCGACCGGACAGCACGACGATGGGTGTCTCGCGCGTCGCCGGATGAGCCGCTAAGCAATCGATGAGTTCTTCACCGGATGCGAGCGGCATCGTTAAGTCGGTGATGATGAGATCGGGCGGGTGCGTAGCAGCCAACCAAATGCCTTGCATCCCGTGATAAGCGCATTCGAGTCGAACGCGATAGCGATGAAAGAATCGTTCCATCGACGAGATGATGTTGGGATCGTCGTCGACATAAAGAATACTGGGCCAATCCGCATTCGCGCTGTTACGGCGTTTTTTCAGCGGAACGGTCGATTCTTTGTGATCAAGGGTCGGCATGTCTGCAACTCCTTGTCGTCGGCCGTTAGCAAGCGACCGACGAGAGTCTGGTTCGTGTTCCGAATCCGTCGTTGAGTTGTCGATCGTGCACCGTATGCACCAGCGACACGTCCGTGATCGGGCCCATCTCAAACCTACGTTATCTTTCTTCCGAACAGCGCCCTAACGCATGGGGATTTCCTGGATTTCGACCGACGCCGCGGGATTCCAGATACAATCTAAGGTTCCCCTTATTCGCTTGACTTTCGGGAGAATGTCACATGCACCTTTCACGACGCAGCCTTTTGGGCAGTTCCTTGTCTACCGCTGCGATCCTCTCCACATCACATTTCGTCGGCTCGGTTCATGCAGCTCCATCGAAGTGGCAACCGAAGTACATCGTCGGTTCGAGCATGTACGGATCGATCTATGTGGGTGATGTGCTCGCCGAAGTTTCCAAGTGCGGAGCCGAAGCGATCGATATATGGCCGCGTCCTCACGGCAATCAGCGCGAGCAGTTGACCGACATGGGCGAAGCAGTCTTCCGGTCGCTGCTCGACAGACATCGCGTTCGCTTAGGTTGCATCACTCAGTACAAACTCGGACCGTTCAAGTTGCAGGAAGAGATGCAACTGGCCAAACGATTCGGATGCACCACGATGGTCACCGGCGGAGAAGGACCGATCGGCCTGACCGGCTCCGAACTGAAAAACGCCGTTCGCGACTTTGTCGAAAAGATGAAGCCGCACTTGGCTGTCGCAGAAGAAACCGGCGTCAACATCGCGATCGAGAACCATGCCAAGAACCTCATCGACTCGGCCGACTCGCTGCGTTACTTGGCTGAGCTGCGTCCGTCGAAGCACTTAGCCATCGCGCTCGCGCCGTATCACCTGCCCCAGGATGCCGAGCAATTGGCCGGGTTGATTCGAGAGCTCGGACCGGCCATCGAGATGTTCTACGCCTGGGAGCATGGAGTGGGCTGCATGGTCAAACAGCCTAAGGACCAAGAGCTACTGCAGATGCCCGGCCGCGGTTCGCTCGATTTCGCGCCGCTTACCGCCGCGCTCGCCGACATCAAGTACCAAGGATGGATCGAGATTTTCATGCACCCGTTCCCGCGCGGCATTTCCATCCTGGAAACCGCAGGGGAGGTCACGGCCGAAATCAATCGTGCTCGCGAGTATCTGGGCAGTCTGGCCAAGTGATATCACCGGCACATTTTCTCTATTTCGTCCGGACCCAAGGCTTCAAACTGCCGGCGGATTCCCTGGAAAACTTAGGGATTGATGATTCCGGAGGGCTCCGGTATACTTCGCGGCTCGAAACATTTGCAGGGGCAAGTCGGTGACCGCAGAGCTCGTTGACGAGCGGCCGGTCGCGGGCGCCCGAATCATACAGACCATTGCAGCGGAATGGCGGCGAAAACGGCCGAGATGATTCCGCCAGGTTGGATTTAAGATGACACTGGATAAGAGCTTAAAAGTCCGCGCCGGTGCCAACAAGGCGCGCAACGTTATGACCCGAGCCGAACGTTTGAAGCGGCTCAAGGAACTCGATCGTTGGAGCGAAGGCGACCCGGTATTGGGTATCCCCAAGACCCGCGTCATCAAGCTGGCTCTGAAGAAGAAGAAGAAAGTGAAGAAGGAAGAAGAACCGGCGGACAAGAAGGGCAAGAAGAAGTAGTCGTCCTCGCGAGGATCTACTTCAACCGGCCGCCCCGGCTTCGCTTTGTCTTTGCTTCCGATCGATTGCCTTTCGAGTCCAACGAAACGCAACTCATTCGATCCACAACAAGAGGGTCGCTCGAATTTCGAGTGACCCTTTTTCGTTTTACGGATTCCAACCGGGCAGTTTGGCCGCTTGCTTGATCCAGCGAACGAGCTGCTTTTCGTCGAGCTCATCTCGTTCGTAGATATCCAGCCATCGGCTCGCGCCGCTTCGCTCGGTAGCTCCGGGCGGCGACGGATCGAGCTCGGCACCTTTGAAGAAGGTGACCTTCACGTACTTACTGAAGACGTGAAACGAAAGGAACCAGCCGCGCCCTTCCAGCCCATAGAACGGTGAGTTCCATTTGACCGCTTTGCACACCTTCGGCACAGTGCGAACAATGAGCGCGTCGAGCCGCTGGCCGAGGTCGCTTTTCCAGCCGGGCATGGCCGCGATGTAAGCTTGAACCGGCGCATCCCCATCTCCCTTAGCAATCTGCGGATTCCCTCCCGACAAAAGGACAACGCGCTCGGGAGGCGCGACGCCCTTCTTTGGAGCCGCCTTCAACTCACCTTCTACCGAGTCTTGAGCAACCGTACGCTTAGTCGATCGCTTCGGCTTTGCCTTGCCTTGCTTACTCGCTTTGTTGTAAGCGATCGCCGCATTAATCAGCGACTGAAAAGCTCGAGCATTGACAGTCTCATCTTCTCGGATGTCGATCGCACGACGCTTGTTCCCATCTAGACTTGAGTTGAACAGGCCGCTCGGGTCGGGAAGCGAGGCACCGCATGCAAACGTGAGCTTGACGACTTGCTTATACGTTTCGCCGGTGCATAGTATCCCATCACAAGACCAGACCGGAGTTCCCATCCACTTCACTTCTTCGACGATATCGGATGAGCTCGCAAGAATCAGCTTACGCATGCGAGCCAGAGTTTCACCTCGCCAATCGGTAAGCTCTTGAATCCGCTGATCGATCAAACGCGATGCGGCATCGCCGTTTGCTTGTTCATGTTTAGGCATGTTCGCACTCGATATGAGAAATGATTGTCGGCCAATTGTCCTCAATTGACCCCGCCTCAACACGCAACACCAACACCTTCAACGGTATCGTTCCATCGCGTCGCATAGCATCGCATTACGGCTACTCGTGGCTGACGCCTCGCGACCTCACGAGCACTCGCGGTCAGTCTATCGTAACCACTACAGGTGTTGGCACTTCAGACTTGGTTAGTATCGATTGAGGACAATCGATCTACAATAACTCAATCGATCTACAACGGTGGATGACTTCCGATATGTCCTCATCGGTCATTGTCAGCGGTGGGATCAGGGCGATTCGAGTGGCAAACGGCCCGGTGTAATGAACCAGCAACCGAGCTGCGATCAAACGATCCGAGACAGCGCGAGCCTCACGCGCAGCCGACTCAACTCTTGCCGAAAGATCCACTCCGGAACTTGCCGACAAGAACTCCACACATGCCCAGCCTGCTGCTCCCTCCACTCGCTCCCCCCCGAATTGCTCACCCAGCGACTCTCGCAGTCGGTCACCGATCTCATCGGCTCGGCGCATCCAAGGGCCGGCCTCGAGCTGCTCGATCACCGCCAAGCCGACGGCTGTACCGAGCGGCGAACCTGCGAACGTTTCTGATTCACAGCCTGCCGGAAGTGCATCCAACACATCACGCCGTCCCACTACCGCAGATATCGGTGTCACGCCTCCGCCGAGACTCTTTCCGAGTACGGCTAGGTCGGCTTGGACTCCGATGCGGTGCGAATAGAGCCATGCGCCGCCGCGCCCCAGCCCGACTTGAATCTCATCAGCGATCAGCAGAATGCCCAACCGCTTGCAGCACTCGGCGATGCGCAGCCAATAATCGTGCGGAGGAAGAAGATAACCCCGAGCTCCGACCACGGGCTCGAAGATCACCACGGATATCTCATCAGCTCGTTGCTCGAGGTAATCGATCAATGTCAATTGGCAAGTAAGATCACAAGTTCGACCATCCCGTACCGCGCAGTGGCGACAAGCGGGAGGATAAGCAAACTCTCTTAGCGAGCGACGTTCGAACGCCGCAGAGTCGGTTGCGGAGAGCGTCGTTCTATTGGTTTCACTCAGCAAGCTCGTTGCGACACTGCGACCATGAAAGGCAGGTGAAATTGCAATGACTTTGCCCGGTCGATAACTGACAGCTGCTTTGATCGCCGTCTCAACCGCTCGAGCGCCCCCGGTGTTGAAGACGACGGCATTCTCCACATTCGGCTTACCGCAGTGCTCGATTAACTTCTCAGCCAACAGAACTCGGCCCGGATGCGAGAGGCCGGTGAGATGAGTCAGAGTCACCAACTGCGACTGTGCCGCCTGGACGAGCGGTGCGAACGCGTGCCCGAAGTTGGCGGCCGAGTAACCGCAGGTCAAGTCGATCCACTCGTCGCCGTCGGCATCGATCAATCGACAACCATGTCCGGAGACAAAAGTTGCTCCAAACGCCGGATCACTGCGGCGCCGCATGGCATCCGCCAGCGAAGCCGCTTCGCGACGTTGCCAGGCTGATGCATCGCTAGACATTAAACAAGAAGTGACAGATGTCTCCGTCACGCATGATGTAAGTCTTGCCTTCCGTACGCAGTTTGCCCGCGTTGCGAATTTCCTTCTCGCTCTTGAAAGTCTCAAGATCTTCCAGCGTATAGATCTCAGCTCGAATGAATCCGCGTTCAAAGTCGCTGTGGATCACACCGGCCGCTTGGGGCGCCGTAGCTCCAACTGGAACAGGCCAAGCTCGCACTTCCTTTTCACCGGCTGTGAAGTAGCTCTGCAGCCCAAGCGTACGATAGGTCTCGCGTGCCACGACAGCCAGCGACGGTTCAGCGAGTCCGACCGATTGCAGCATCTCGGTTCGATCAGGCTCGTCCAGTTCCGCGATCTCGGCTTCCAACTTCGCACAGACCGGCACCACATGAGCCCCGGCGCTTTCGGCGAAAGCGCGCACCTTCATCACTAAGTCGCTCTTACCTTCCAGATCATTCTCATCGACGTTGGCGATATAGAGAATCGGCTTGGCAGTCATCAATCCGAAACTGGCGATCGCTTTAGCTTCGGGTTCGGGCAACGTTAGACTTCTCAGCGGCTTGCTCTCGTTCAAATGAGCCAAACATGCCTGAATCGCCGAGACGCGCAACTTGGCTTCCTTATCGCCGCTCTTAGCCGATCGTTCCGCTTTCGGCAGAGAGTTGTCGAGCGCCTGAATATCAGCCAGCATTAGCTCCATCTCTATGACTTCCATATCGGAGACCGGATTCACTTCGCCGGCGACATGGATGACATCGGGATCATTGAAACATCGAACGACTTGCAGGATGGCATCGACTTGGCGAATATGGCTCAGGAACTTGTTTCCTAAACCTTGACCTTCGCTGGCACCCTTGACGATGCCGGCGATGTCAACCAGCTTCAGCGCCGCAGGAATGACCGTTTTCGGTTTGATGTACTGAGTGATACGATGCAAGCGGGGATCGGGAACGCTGACGATACCCTCGTTCGGCTCAATCGTGCAAAACGGATAGTTCGCAGCCTGAGCTCCCTGCGTGCTCGTCAGTGCATTGAACAGCGTGCTTTTACCCACATTCGGCAGGCCAACGATCCCGGCTTCCATAGCAACTGCGTCTTTAAGAGTTCTTAAGGATATTGAGTTTTTAAATACCGCTCGCCGACACCACCTGTCGGAGCGGTTTGTTACAAATTCCGCTCTCGGCGCGGTCTCCCGGTCGAGCCTACAAATGTAACCAGATTCTAATTTGTGACGACTACCCTGGCGAAAGCACCCCATGCGTATGACAATATCACCCGCATCGCGATTGTCGTTTTTGCCCCATAGTTCGAGCACATAAGTTCGGCGGAGACGTACGGCATCTTGAATCTGTACCTGATCGCAGTTTGAAAAAACCGATAGAGCCGGTATTGTGCGGTCGGAAACGACAGGCTTCGCGATTCATCAACGGAGTGCGAATCAGCGCCTATGTCCGAATTGAAAGTAGAGGGCTCGCTCGACCACGCATCACATGGAGCGACGTCCCATGACAGCGTTCAGCACACAATCGAACACGCTCTTGAACACGCGACGCATTTTCTCCCGAGCCAGGGTCCGATAGCTGTCTTCGTGCATCATAACACGTTGCACGCATTCGAAGACTTACCCTTTGCCGAAGCGGCCCGTTCAGCTCTGGGCATCTTCGGCTCGCAACCGTACCTGTCCGAACAGCGTTATCGCGATGAACTGCGCGGCGGACGTATCGAGCAACTTGATCTGGCATTTGTGCTCGATGACGAACTGGCAGAGCGAGGAGCGGAAACTGTTGCGCCGAATACATCGCGCCGCGATCTTCGCCTGGCGATGCTGCTGCATCCGATTCGCACTGCCCCCGGCGCCGAACTGCGGTGGCTGGTAACCGAGACCGATGCCTTGCGTCGTTTTCGTGATGATGTAGAACCGACCGTCGCCGCGCGTATGGTCGACGACACACGACGCTGGATCAACCGAGATTACGTTCATCGAACGACTTCGGCAACAAGCACTGCAAAAGAGCCGACATCACATCCCGCTGATGCTCCACACCAGCCGACTGTGGTCTCATTGTTAGAACAGTTCGGCAGTAAGCGGATCGAAAGTTGGTCGAATACCGATTGGCACGCCTTTACCCTGAACCTGTTGTGGCGAGTATGTCAGCACGGCGCGCGAGTCGGGGGCAAACCGCAGGAGCCGCTTCATGCGTATCAACGCCCTCGTGACTACTTGGTCAAAGCAGCAGCCATCGACCCGGACCTAAAAGCAAATGACCTCCTGATCCGCTATGCCGCTTCATTCTTAGATCAAGGCTTTGCGCCGTGGAGTCTGCCGGACCGCGATGCAGGCTTTTACCACGCATTCATCAAACTGTTCGAACAAGAGTCGTTCCTCGAGCTCGGCCTGTTGCAACGTATCCGCGCTTTGACTGCATCAGAACACCGTGACGGTTTGAGTGCGATGGAATCGATACGCCGATCGCTCGACGCTTTCGGTATTTCGGAACATGACATACCTGCTTTCGTTGAACGCTCGCTGCTGGCACTGCCGGGCTGGGCCGGAATGGTATGGCAGATGGAGACAAACGCCGACTGGACGATACGCCCCGCCCCGCGCGGTTCGCTCGAAGGATTCTTGGCAGTAAGGCTGTTGATCGATCGCGCAGCAGCCGAGGAAGCGGCGGAAGAGTTGTTCGGGCGCCAGATTTCGGCTAAAGAGATCGCCGCGCGACTGCAAGCTCAGTCGCATCGACACGATCAAGATCAACACGTACAGCGCTCGTTCGTGATCTTCCAAGCCGCGCAGCTCTTGGGTTGGTCACCGGAATCTTTACTCGCGTTGGACGGCGAAGGATGGAAGAAGCTGGTTCATGAATTGGAGGATTTCGGTCCCCTCGCGCGCCGTCGCGTCTTTCAATTCGCCTACGAGCATCATTACACCAGTGCCGCACTCGGTGCGATCACGCAACGCGCTCATGAAGGACTGGAAACGGTCGAGAAGCCGAAGTTCCAAGTGATGTGCTGCATTGATGATCGCGAGGAGTCGTTCCGTCGACACCTTGAAGAAATCGATCCGCGGGTCGAAACATTCGGTGCCGCCGGCTTTTTCTCCGTAGCCATGTACTTTCGCGGAGCAGCCGACGCGCACTTCGTTCCGCTATGCCCGGTGGTGGTCAAGCCGCAGCACTATGTCGAAGAGACGAGCGTCCTCAGCTTCTTGGATCTCGAACGACGTCGCGCCGAGACTCGCCGCGCGATCGGCCATGCATCTCATCAGGTGCACTTGGGCAGCCGCGGTTTGATCGGCGGATCGCTGACGGCACTAGCCGGTTCATTGGCCTCGATTCCGCTCGTGGCCCGCGTGCTCTTTCCCGGTTTGACCGCGCAGGTCCGCAGTACATTCGGTCGCTTTGTTCAACCGCCGCGCGTGACGCAGTTGCATATCGAGCGAGTGGAAGAGAAACCGGGGCCGGACGGCGGCCATCGCGGATTCACATTGCAGGAGATGGCGTCGATCGTTGAACGACTGCTGGCCGATACCGGGCTCAGGCGACTCTCGCCGCTGGTCATCATCCTCGGTCACGGATCGTCCAGTCTTAATAACCCCCACGAATCAGCTTATAACTGCGGCGCATGCGGCGGAGGTCGCGGAGGTCCGAACGCTCGCGCGCTGGCTCAAATGGCTAACGATGCTCGAGTACGAGCACTTCTTGCTGAGCGCGGTTTAACGATTCCTGCCGACACGACTTTCGTAGGAGGATTCCACAACACATGCGATGACTCGGTGATTTTCTTCGACCTTGAACGCTTGCCGCCGCACCAAGCCGCGCTCTTCGAAGAGGCTCGTGACATCATCGATGAAGCGAGACAGCGCAATGCACATGAGCGAGTGCGTCGATTCGAGTCTGCGGCTCTCTCGATTTCGCAGCGAGATGCGCTTCGACATGTGGAGATACGAGCGGAAGACTTGGCACAGGCTCGACCGGAATACAACCATGCGACCAACGCTATGTGCGTGGTCGGTCGCCGCGCTCGCACTCGCGGATTGTTTCTGGACCGTCGCAGTTTTCTCACGTCGTACGATCCCACTACAGATGATGCGCAATTCACGATTCTCAATCGCATCCTGCAAGCTGTCGTACCGGTGTGCGGCGGGATCAGTCTTGAATACTACTTCTCCTGTGTCGATCCTGCAGGCTACGGTTGCGGTTCCAAGCTGCCGCACAACATCACGTCGCTGATCGGTGTGATGGAAGGAGCCGCCAGCGATCTGCGAACCGGGCTGAGCAATCAGATGACGGAGATTCACGAACCGCTTCGATTGCTGTTCGTCATCGAGACAGTCCCGGAAGCGCTGCTGTCGATCATGCAGCGCAATCCGAACATCGATCGCTTCGTCCGTAATGAATGGACCCAGTTTGCTGTGCTCGATCCCAACTCGCCCGTCATCCATTACTACAGACATGGACGGTTTGAACTCTTTGAGCCGGGACCATCGCCCTTGCCGAATGTCACTCGATCTGTCGATTGGTATCGCGGCCGCCGCGAACATCTCGGATTTGCTCGAATCACCAACGAAACATCGGGCCAAGCCTAGGAAGATTTACTGCGAATATGGATCCCGTAGAACTCGCCAATATTCTCCGCTTCCTCGGCTTGGTAGTGATCTTTGCGCCGCTGTTGATGCTGTCGCTCATCGGACTGCCGACGCTCTTCGGTTGGAAACTGACCGAAGGAACGATCGCACATACGTGCAAGCTGCTCGTGGCACTCGGCCTGATGGCGCTGCTTGGTATCCTCGGCATCATGCTCGCCACAGGTCGTCGCCATGTGCCGATCGAATTCGGTAACTTAGTGAACATCCAGTCGGAACACTTTCATTTCCATTTGAAGTTCGAATTCGATCGACTCAGCGTCCCGATGGCCATCCTTTCTTTCGTCCTCTGCGGAACGATCGGTGCGTTTGCCAATATCTATTTGCATCGCGATCTGGGTTATCGTCGCTTTTTCATTTTCTTCTCGCTGTTCCTGGTCGGAATGACCTTCGCATCGCTCTCGGGGACGATTGAAACACTCTTCGTCGGATGGGAAATGGTGGGTCTCTCGTCCGCGCTGTTGGTCGCTTACTTTCATGACCGACCATCACCCGTACGAAACGGTCAGCGCATCTGGGCCATTTATCGCTTTGCCGATGCTGCATTCTTGGCGGCCGCCGTGACGCTTCATCATTTGACCGGCGAGGGCGATTTCTCCGGACTGATGGGGGTTGACCCCTGGCCTCTGGGAAAAGTCTCACTGACCGAAGGCCAAGCCTTGTCGGTCGGACTATTGCTGTTGGTAGCCGCCGCCGGTAAGTCAGCTCTGGTCCCGTTCTCGGGTTGGTTGCCGCGAGCCATGGAAGGACCGACACCGAGCAGCGCGGTGTTCTACGGCGCGCTATCGGTTCACCTGGGTGCGTTTCTTCTCTTGCGAGTCAGCCCGCTGCTCGAAGCATCGCGAACGCTCAGCCTGATCGTCTTTGCTCTCGGTTTGACCACTGCAATCTATGCCGCGTGGACAGGGCGAGTGCAGACCGATGTGAAGAGTTCACTGGCCATGGCCTCACTCACGCAAGTTGGAATCATCGTCGCCGAAATCGGATTGGGCCTGCGATACATCGCACTCATTCACATGATCGGTCACGCTTGCTTGCGCACGCTGCAACTGTTGCGAGCTCCCACATTGCTGCGGGATTACCGCACGCTTGAAAACGCGATCGGCGCCAGACTCCGACACACACCTGCTCCGATGATGTTGTCTCTACCCGCATCATGGCAGACTCGACTGTATCGGTTCTTTCTCGAGCGAGGACACCTCGACAGTTTGCTCGACCATCTGATCGTGACTCCTTTCCTGCGCAGCTTTCGACAGTTCGACCGTTGGGAGAGGCGCTGGACAGATTTCTTGTCCGGAAAGCAGTCTCGCGAGTCCGATCTGCTTGTTCCCCAAGCTGAACGCATCGAGGACTTAGTATGAACGAACTGCATTTGCCTTGGCTGGAACTATCGGTGGCCGTGCCGTCCGTCGGTGCTCTGATCGTCGGTCGTTTGCAAGACTCAGATCGCGCGCGATTGACCAGCCTTATCATCTCGGCCGTCACATTACTTCTGACCATCGGCGCATGGATCGACTTCGGTTGGCTGCACGGTTCGTCCAATGTTTTCAGTGCGCATGATCACTGGAATGTTTTCGCACCTATCCTAGGTGACAAGTTTTTTGTCATCGATGAATTGAGCGGCCCACTACTACCGCTGACCTCGTTGCTGTTCTTCCTGACACAATTAGCCACCACTCGTGGTAAAGCCAGACGATTCTCATTCTCGTGGACGCTCGTGTCCCTTTCGGCGATGCTGGCCACGCTGAGCTGCGAAGAGCCCTGGGGTATCATTGCGCTTATGGCGATCGGGATCCTTCCGGTCTGGATCGAACTGCGAGCACGCCGCAAACCGACCCGAGTCTTTGAGCTGCACATGGGTCTGTTCATCGTATCGCTCGTGCTCGGATGGTTTTTGACTCAACAGTTCAGCAACGGACCGCTGCACACGGTCGGCTTAGTCTTGCTTGTGACGGCGGTCTTAGTTCGATCCGGAGCCTGCCCGCTGCATTGCTGGATCACCGACCTCTTTGAACACGCATCGTTCGGAACCGCCCTCTTGTTCATGACTCCGATGATCGGAGTTTATGCGGTGATGCGATTGATCCTGCCGGTGGTACCCGATTCGGCATTGCACACCATATCGCTTCTGTCGCTCGCAACGGCACTGTATGCAGCCGGCATGTCGTTGGTACAGCGCGAGGCAAGGCGATTTTTTTGCTTCATCTTCCTCAGTCATTCGTCATTGATTTTGATCGGCCTGGAGACAGCGACGACGATCGGCTTGGCAGCAGCCTTGCTGGTTTGGGTTTCCGTCAGTCTGTCGCTCACCGGTTTCGGCCTGACACTCCGCAGTGTTGAATCGCGGACCGGTCGTCTGTTGCTGACCGAGTATCGAGGCTTGGCCGATCAGATGCCGCACTTGGCCGCCTGCTTTTTGTTGACCGGATTGGCGAGCGTCGGATTTCCGGGCACCAGCGGTTTCATCGCCACGGAATTACTCGTTGAAGCGGCAATCGACAACTCGTCAATATACGGCTTCGTCGTAGTGCTGGCCGCCGCACTGAACGGCGTCGCGGTGTTGTTCGCCTACTTCAAAATCTTTACAGGCACACGACATCACGCCACGATTCCACTGCGCAGCCGAGTCCCCGAGTTCGTGGCGGTAACGACGTTGTTCGTACTGATCATCGCCGGCGGCTTGATACCACAGCCGGGTGTCGACTCACGCTACCACGCAGCCGAAGCATTGCTGAAAGCTCGAGACTCCCGATTGGTCGACGACTCACAACACGAGTCGACTCACAGCAACGAATCCGAACATCATTGACATGGCAGCAGTCACGGCGACAGAGCAGCAGAAGCCTGACCGTTCCGACCTCATTTCGCGCTCCAGAGAACCCTCTCCCGAATCTAGCCTTAACGGCTCGCTTCGACCTCTCCCTGGCTGCGCCTGGGAGAGGTGACTAAGGGTCGATCTCTCGCTTACGCGTTTAGAAGTTGCGATTTTGGA
>JAXMBQ010000020.1:0-109489 GCA_046349815.1 Pirellulales bacterium
GATTCCCGCGTTGCTTTAATCCCGAATCGACTGATTACATTCGCTACCAACATGACATCCTCATGACGCCCCGGCAGCTTTTGCAATGCGTCTATGACGATCCACAAGCAGTCGATCTGAGATTGCTTGACCTTGTACTGCATGAACTTCAAGTCAAACTCTTCGACCTGTACTGCTCCGAGTCCGGAGATCGTCCTCGGCGGATCAGGGACTTGCCAATCGCGTTTTTCACCAATCTTCAATAGGACGGCATCGGATACGCGGCTACTTAGTTCAGAGTCACCCAATGCATTTGCAGCTTGCAACATAGCTGCGCAAGAAACGATCGACTGAGACGCAAAGTCCAGCCCGCGCCAACGCCCCATGACTTCCGTCAGCTTTCCGGAGGGATCGTTCTGCCGGGCGTTCTGGAGCAATTTCAGAAACAGAGTCGTCCGGTCTGTAGTCGGCATGCGGTCGCTTGACCTCACCGGTTTGAGAACGTCCGTCAAATCTAAACGCAACTCGTTGATCGATTTGAAATCGGGCGACTTCGCGAGTCTCTCGACCAGCATTTCCAGATCCGAGACGCTGAACGATTTGATAACCTCTGCATAGGGACCAGGAACTGAATTCGATGCCTCAATCGGAATCGGCCCCAAACTCAAACCGCTAATTCGGCTCATCAAAATTTCATCTTCATTTATCCCCAACATCTCCCATTTCGATTCGGCGAGAAGAACAGCCAGTGCATCCGACTCCTTCTGAATCGCGTTGAGCTGAGACGCAGTCGTGAACGTCATTTGATTGGAGAACGAACCTCGCATGCGGCTTGACGGCAACATCGAGCTGTCGTGCAACCAAGTATTCAGCAACAGGTCACGACCATTGTCCAATTCATTGAACTTTACCAGGCAGGCAAACAGTAGTTGAAGATTAGCCCCACCCCTCCTCTGACCGTCACTTGGTCGATTGACCAACGGCTCAATCAGTTTTCTGGCATCCAGCGGTCGATCCGCTTCATGCAGCAACAAATCGGCCAGGACGGTCAGCCCTTGAGGCAGAGACACGTCATTCGCGCGAGCCTGTTCGATGCATTGTTCCACCGTCCCATTCAACTGCTCGTCACTCGTGATGAGCTGGAAACAGTCCAAGAGCGAAACCCACTTCGGATCCGACTCGGCTCTCTGCCGAATCTTAGCCGCGAGCGGAGTAAGGTCACTTTCTCGATCTTTGAAGATCTTCTTCAGCGCGTGCACATTGGACAGAATGGCGAATGTCTGATTGTTCTTCCGAATAGTGTCGTATCGGTTGAAGAACTGCAGGGGCGCCTGATCGTTCTGAATTGTTTGCGAGAGCGATTCCAACAAGACTTGCCGCAATTCATCATCGAACAGCGTGGTCACTAAGCCGTCGGGTTTTATGGTAGGAACCCGCGGAACCTGGACTCTGATCCTGCAGAGTTCGGCGATACCGCCGGCCTTTATTTGTGCGACGAGCAGCCGCCTCGCCTGCTTCATGTGATTGTTTTGCACGTAGAGTTCGATCATCCGAGTCAAAGACTCCGGTCGGATCGCTCCTTTGGCTTGTACTTCAAGGGTTTGATCCGCTACCGCGTCCCAAGCTTGAGTTGTCACCAGCAAAGATGCGATCATTGACCAGTACTGAACCAGATACTCCGGTCGCTTATCAACAGCTTCCAGGTACTTCTTCACAGCCAGTTCCGGTTGTTCTTTTGCTAACTGCTGAGCTTCCGCGATCAACTCTTCTGGTGAACGAGGAATCAGTGCATCTACTTTGTTGTGAATTTCCAGAGCCTTTCGGCCTTCCCCGGTAGCCGCATACAACTCTTCCAATTGACGCAAGTTTCCGACGGAATTCGGATTGCTCTGAAGTTTCGACTCGAGCGCCGCAATCATCGACTTCGCTTCGCCGGATTCGACAAGGTGCAGGAGCGCCGGTTGTCGGACTTGATCGTCACCCATCCTTCTATTGGCGGAAGAAGGCAAGTTCATTATGGACGAGCCGTTTGAATACATTCCGCTTCGGGCAGCATTGATCACCGGGATCGGCTTCGTCCGCCGCAGTATCTGCCGAGCTACTTCATCGGCTCGCGCCGTCTCGCCATTTTTCTTGTGCGACTGCATCAAATTCAATAAACCCGCCAGATCGTTGGGCGGCGGCTTCGGTGCTTGCCAATTCAACTCCACGACGGCTTTTGTGAGACTCAATTCGCGCAGCATCGTCACGGCAGCCGATCGCATCGACGGACTTAGACGTGCCCCGGCCAATCGCTTAGCCGCTTCTTGCGCGAGAGCTCTTCGCTTCAACTGCACTGCCAATTCGATGATCGCCATATCCCTCTGCACGGACAGTTGCGTAGAGCTCGGGTTCAGCTTCACCAAGCGGTCCATCGCCTCATCGACTCGTCCCGCGTCAGCCAGCATCCGACACTCCAAGTACGCGACGAGCTCATCGGCCACCCCGGTCTTCGATATCTTCTGAATCTCTTCGATCGCTCCTGTCTTGACACCCGTGGTCCACAACCAAGTGGCTCGGCACATATGGTCCACTGTCGACTGGATAACTTTCTTCGCATCAACGGCGGCCACATCAGCTCGGAGCGATGAAGACACGGCCTCTCTCACGGCGGCCGAACCGTTGAGCTTCACGACGGATATCACCGCCATCATCTCCGCCGATTGAAATGCACTTACACCAGGAAAGATATTGTTTGCGACCGCAGACGATTGCGGAACTCCGACCTGCACTTGTACAGGACCATTGGCGGTCATTATGGTTTGCATCGTCCCGAGTCTCGACAGAACCGACGATTGGTTCAGATCGTATTCGTTACGCTGTGCAGGACTGAGGGTTGCGGCAAAGTCCGCTTGAGCTGCTTTCAACTGACTGATGAGATCCGGAATAGAGACGGCTGCATCCGGTTCACTGATCATCTTCATCAAGATCGGGAATCGTTGGATAGCGAGCGACTGATTGACATTTGCCACCGACTTTTGCTTCCGAATGCCGTCGCACAGTTGTTTGGTAAGAACGTCGCGTGTTCGCTTTGAATCCAACTCCCATAATTGCAGATATGCAGCCGGAGACATCTGCTTCTCGAAAGCACTAAACAGCGAATCCGTTAGACGTTGTACATCTGCAGTGCGTCCTGCAGACTTACACTCGCCGCTCAGCCAAAGCCCCAAGTCAGGCGTCGCCAAACTGCTCTTGAGAGCAGACGGCGTCTCGTACAGCTTTAGTAGCTGATCCAATTCCTCGCGCGCGAGTGGTTCTAGAGGTAGCATTGCCACTTGATTGGCGAATCCAGTTGCATTTCGTTGCCGTTCGTTAAACCGACAGAAGAAACGAATCCAATCCACCTCCGGCTCATGGAGCTCTGACAAACGATCCAGCGCCGTGTAAACGCTCGGCAAGTCCGCGTTGGTGATTTGCACAAACTGTCCGTTCGAGGAGCGAGTGAAGCTGAAATTCGATTGCATTCGCAACCAACCGACCAACGTCCATAAACTCCGTCGATCATTTTCAGCCAGCGCATCGCGCATCCATTTCTTCTCGGCTTCAAAGGGAGTGCCGTCGGAGCCATCGAGCGCACGATTCCGAGATTGGTTCACTCCCCGCGAAACATACTCGGCCAGACTCCATGCATCTTCGAAGGACAAGATCTCGGGAATGCTGGTTTGTTGAAAGCCGGATCTGTTTCTGGCTGTCACCACCTGCAACACAGATACGTTGCGCTGAAAGCGGTTCAGTTGCGACAACCGTGAAAAAGGGTCACTACCGTAGGATGCAGTATTCGGAGAGCCGAGGGAGAAAGCAGCACTCGCTCCACCACTGAACGCGGATGTCGACATGCCTGCACTAGGACTCATGACAGAATTCATGGTCGGTGAGGGCGAACCAGAAGTCGACGTGCTCTGATTGAGCCATTGCTCCGCAGCAGCCTCACCGGCGGCACTCTTTGTCTGTAGTGGAATCGACAGCCCGCGAATCTTTTCGGCCAGACGACGTCCTTCATCGACTTGGTTCAATCGGAATCGGACCGCCATCACCTGGACGATGACTTCCCAATTATCAGGCTGCTGTTTGAACCAATCATCGGCCAACAATTTGGCTTGCTCAACTTCGCCATTGCCCAGCATTCGATTCAGCAATGCAATCAGAACCGAGAATTCCTGTGCTTTACCGACTGCCTCGGTGACGGCCTTACGAACATCTGCTGTCTCTCCCGTTTCCATCAAGAACGTCACTAACTGCGAAGTCCCTTCGCGGGACGGAGAGATCTCGTTCAGTTTCTTTTGATACTCGATCGCACTTTCCCAGTCGTATTCGGCGACCGACAACTTTACGAGCGTCGTCAGCAGATCGACATCGCGGCTACCGGCGGCAACCAACGGACGAAGAACTTGTCTGGCCGCCGCATAATCGCCGAGCGATTGCAGCGCGGACGCTTTCAATAACTCGGTTTCACGCTTGCGATTCACTTCACTCCCCGCAAGGTCGAGCCGATCAAGCAATTGCTGCGTTCGATTACTTCGTGAATACAGTTCCGCCAACTGCTCGACATCTCTACGTTTGTCCGACAATTCGGTGGCAACTTCGAACGACTTCCAAAGCCACTCAATCGCTTCGTCCGTCCTAAAGTCATCGGCCATTCGCTTGGCCAACAGTCCAAGCGTTTCACGGTCTTTCGGATCGGTTCGCACGATGCGCCGGAGCACGTCGACGCCGCGTGTATTCTCACCGGCCTGGAAACACAAATTGGCAAAGGTGCGTAATTGTTCGGAACCTACGCCGCGAGTTCCGATCAGCTCTTCGCCGGCCGCGATGGCTCGATCGACATGCCCTAGTCGTATTTCGAGTCGAGCGATCTCCGTGAGGTAGTTCGATTGATAACGACGATCTACGATGATCAACTTCCGCAGAGCCTCGATAGCCTCGGCGTAGTATCCGGCCCGCTCTCTCACGCGAAATGCCAATTGGAGAGCCGACAAAGAATCGGGGTTGAGCTCGAGAGCTTTCGCAACGGCATCCGCTGCTTCATCGCTTCGGCCGTCAGCATCGAGGTATCGCGCCAGAGTTTCCCACGCAGCTCGTCTAGTGTTCTTCGCCGTCACATCTTCCGAATCCGATGCTGCATCTTTTAACGTCGTTCCTAATCGCTCAATTTCCGTCGCGAGCTGATTCGAAGCCTGAAGGACTTTCACACGCTCTTCAACAACTCGCAGTTTTTCGGATTCGTCCTCTGCCATCTTCGCAGCAAGATCGAGCTGTGCCATTGCCGGATCAAACTTTGCATGCTCGCTCAGCAACTTGGCATACCGTAAGCGATGAGTCAGCGCGGGCATGAGCGTACAAGCTTTCTCGATTGCCTCCAGCGCTTCATCATGGAAGTGCAGGCTTTGCAACACTTCGCACAATCGAACCAAGTTATCTCGATTCTCTCGCGAACCGGCGGCCATCTCGCGCAGTGCGGTCAGCGCTTCGTCTTTGCGTCCCAAACCTACCAGATACTCACCCAAGTACTCTCGATACTGGGAATCATTCGGAGCCAGCTCGATGGCCCGTCGACATAGTCTAACGCACTCTCCGTCGCTTCGACACTGTACACGAAGATCAACTTGAGACACAATCACCGGATCATTCTCCCGTTTGGAAGACAATCTCATCCAAATCTCAGCCGCTCGCTTCTCGCGCTCGTTCTTAGGTTGCTGAGTATCGGCTGCCACCAACTTTCCCCAGCGAATGATCAAGTCCTGTTCTTCGGGCTTCACCGCAACCAACTCTTCCATCGCCTTGGCCGCATCGGCAATGAGTTCGTCGCGCTCCAGCGCATCGATTAACGCTAACCGAGGTGAAGCATTTGTCGGCGAACGCTCGATAGCTTTGCGAAACCAATCCTTGGCTTCTTGCGAGCGTCGCTGAATGGACATCAGGCGACCGATGCGCAGCATGGCATCGAGGTCATCCGGATGCGACTCGCACCAGCTCAAGTAATACTTCGACAGTCCGTCGTAATCGCGCCGTTGGATGAAGATCTGATCGATTCGCGCACGAACGTCTTGATAGATCCAGCTATCCGGATTGACCTGAGCCAAAATCGTTTCAAAGTCAGAGACCGACTCTTCGGCGCGACCTAGTGCTGCTTTGAGCTGCGCGGACTTCACCTGCAATTCAACTTTACGGAAGCGATCCTTGGTCGTTCCGACAAGAAGCCGTTCCATTCTCGCCAGCGCATCGGCCTTCGAGCCTTCTTCAGCCAAGAATCGCAGCGATCTGTTCGAGCACTTGAGTGTCATTCGGGAGGCACCAGGCGTTCCCAAACCTGCTGGCGGTCAATCTGCGACCCCGGACGTTCTCGTGAGCACAACACTGGAAACAACGCAATCTCCCATCTGCCGGTTGCACACTCCCGACCCAGCAGCTCGTTGGCATGTGCGGCCGGCCTCACGCGCGCCCGCCGCGCGGCGCCCGGGCGCGCGCGCCACACACGCGCCCCGCCCGGCCGCTGCCATAGCCAAAGAGGGACAGTGCAGGCATCCAGCAGTCCATTCCACGTGCTCGTCAAGCTGGCAGTGTCCAGGAGTTGGCCATTTTGACTTCCTGGGCCTCCTCGCACGTGGTTCCACACACCAATGCGATCAGGCGACCCTCTCATTATTATAGGCATGGACTTGTGCGGGCATGGACGAGGATCATCTGCAGGCCTCAAAAGATCATGGCCGGCACCATGGGTCTGCACCCTCTGTGACCCAGCAGTGAGATCTACATCTGCCGACTTCCAGCTGTGCCGGTTCTGCAAGCCGCGCAGTCATCTGGCCGCCGCCGTTTTATCCGCTGACAGCAGAACCACAGCACGGAACCAGTTAGGACAGAGCTGACCGTGTGGGCAGGCAGACGCACCAGACGATGCATCGCAGAAATTCTATGTCGCCAGGACCCAAATTCAAGTAGTTTGATGCAGTTCGCGGCACTGGACGTTATCATGTTCGTGCCGCCACAACTCCACTCGAACAGGTGTGCGGCCTTCACTATATCAGGAACAACTGCCCCATGACGCAGGTCGATGAAAACCTGGGCATGAACTGGATCGCTTTCGCGAAGACTTCAATCGGCTCAAACAAGAGATCGGGAAAGTCATCGTTGGACAAGAACCGATTGTCGACGGCGTGCTCCTGAACTCATCGGCGGCGGCCATGTGTTGCTCGAAGGCGTTCCGGGACTCCGGCAAAACACTGCTCGTTCGCACACTCGCTGCGGCACTGCATACGAAGTTTTCTCGCATTCAATTCCACCCGACCTCGCGCAGACTTGATCGGCACGAATGTCATGGCGGATGCAGGCGGAGCAGGGAGCCGAGCCTTTCAATTCGAGCGTGGTCGATCTTTGCCGATCGTCGTGCTCGCCCCGAGCCCGAAATAAACCGCGACGCCGGGCGCAATCCGCGTTGCTGGAATCGATGCAAGAAAAGAGCGTTACGGTCAGGCATCTCACACAAACTCGACGGTATGTTCTTCGTGCTCGCCGCACAGGGCCGCTCGAGATGGAAGGAACCACAACTATCCGTTACCCGAAGCGCTCGATCGATTTTCTTCCAAGCTGTTGCCCGTCGTTTCCGACCACGCGCGACATCGAAGTGATCATCGAGGGAACGACAGAGACCGAGACCCCGGAAGCGTCTCGATTAATGGAGCCGGCTCGTGTGCTGGAGATGAGCCGTTTGGCGCGCCGCATTCCGATCAGCGATGAAGTGCGCCGCTTTGCGATTCATACGATTATGGCTTCTCATCCCGATCATGAGCTGGCCGGCCCCATGACCAAGCAGTTCGTGCGATACGGCTCCAGTCCGCGCGGCGCTCAAGCCGTTATTCTCGCGGCTAAGATTCACGCCATCCTCGACAGTCGTTATCACGTCGCCACCGACGACATCCGCGCGGTCGCCGCCGACTGCCTGCGCCATCGCATCCTGCTCAACTTCGAGGGCCAAGCTGAAGACATCAAAACGGACGCCGTGGTGCAAAACATCTTAGACCACATCTCAAAAGCGTCTTGAAGCGGCGCGGCGCAGACCATCCTGTTCGAATCTATTCCAGCGGAACGGCGCAAGCCGTCCGGTTCTTCAAGATCGATAGTGCTCTACCGAACAGCTCACACCGTACCGTCTGCACTAAATCAAAAATCCCTGCACCGAATCTTCAAGCGCGAACAACGCCGAAATACTCATGCAGGAATTCGCGTCGATCCTCAGCCTGAACATACTCCACCAGCGCATACAACTTTCGCTGATCGCGCAACAGTTTGGCCTGCCGTTCTTCCGCATCACTCAACGAATCGGGTAATTCGCCTTCGATGCGCACGTCGCTGAGGTCGCGTTCATCGGCGATCAAGCCGTATCGCTGAAACATCGCGAGCACTGTTTCTAAACGGCGATCGCTCTTTCGACGATCCGAGAGTCGTTCTCGCAACCAATCCATTCCGAAGGCACGTACGGACTCAGCTTCGTATCGCAACATGTCGTAAGCTCGACAGTAAAAGTCTGCATCCGGATTGGACCACTGCAGGAACTCCATCTGAGTCATCAGATCGTCTTGATCGTACAGCAGCAGACACTGCGAAGGTCGGCCGTCGCGACCGGCTCGACCGATCTCCTGATAGTAAGCCTCCATCGAACCGGGCACATCAGCATGGACCACGAACCGGATATCCTCCTTGTCGACCCCCATACCGAATGCGTTCGTCGCCAAGACCAACGATTCCTCTCCCGACATAAACGCATCTTGTATACGCTTGCGTTGTTGTCGAGGGAGATCACCGTGATAACACACATGGTCGATCTTGCGCCGTCGAAGCAACTCGCTGAACTCCTCCAGCGTCTTGATCAACGTGAAGTAAACGATCCCGCTTAATGGTCGACCGGCGGTCTGACATGTGTCCGACCAACGGCGAATCGTCGTCTCGATCTGCTCGATCTTTTCGTCTCTACCCCAAACTTGATGGACGTCCAGCGACAGATTCGGTCGATCGATTCCTTCATGAAAGAGTTCGCATTCGTCGATGCGATCACTGAATCCGTTCAGACCGCACTGAGTCAGAATATCGCGCTGCACATCCGGCGTAGCGGTTGCAGTCAGACACAGCGTCGTCGGGTTGCCGAGTCGCTCACGAATCGGCCGGATGCCGGAGTAATCAGGGCGAAAGTCATGTCCCCATTGGCTGATGCAATGTGCTTCGTCAATCGCTAAGAGAACTATGTGTCGATGTGAGAGGACTTCCAAGAAATCGCTTTTACGGAAACGCTCCGGTGTAACATACAGCAGCGCATACTCGCCCTGCCTTAACGCTTCATATCGCGATTCGCGTTCGCGCCGGTCGAGCGACGAGTTGATGAAAACGGCGGGAATACCTCGAGCCTGCAATCGATCGACTTGATCTTTCATCAGAGCGATCAGCGGCGAGAGAACAAGCGTCAGCGGCGGTCGCTTGGTTGGAGTGGCGTCGCGATAATGAATCATCGCGGGCAGTTGGAAGCACAACGACTTACCGCCGCCGGTCGGAAGGATGACCAGCGAATGCCCGCCCGCAAGAGTCCGCGAGATGACCGCTTCCTGCGGCCCTTGAAACTGCGCCAGACGGAAGAACTCACGGAGCGATTCCGTCAGTGACGACATACGATCCGTCGTCACCCTTGCTTTTCCTTCCGCTTCATAAACGAGTAGTACGATGCGTTATTAATCCCTTGGACGAGTGCGCTGCCGACAGCGATGCGGAAAATCCAACCTCGAATACTCAACAAGTAGAACGGATTGATAATCAAACCGCTGATTTCGAGGATGATCCATAACACGAACCCCGTTATGGCGCTCGTCATCGGCAAAACGAATGTCAGTCCACCGAGCCCGATCAACACGACAGACAAGAACACTTGGGCACCGAGGAACACCTGTAGCACGAAGTGCAGCGCAGTAAGATCGAGTGCATCGCCTTGATTCTGCATTTCGAGTGCAAGCTGTTCCATTTCTTTGTCGAGCAGAAAGAAGTTGATGATTGCAACGATCAACTTAAGCGCCCCCACACCCATTAGGATGAGCGCCGACTGGGTAACGTCACCGTGAGCGCCGGAACTCTTCTTATGCTTGTCAGCCCCCAGCTCTTCGACCGCCTTGGCAAGAATCGGGTTGACCTTCGGCTTCTTTGGCTCTTCATTCGGGTCAGGCTGCTTCGGCGTGTGCTTCGCCATCAAGCTGCTCCACTCGTCATCCGACATCGCGTGGAACGGCGAGTGAGCATCGGGGGCAGCAGGGGCTGCGGCCACTGGACGAACAGGTCGAGCCGCAGGGGCGGCGGCAGCCGGACGAGCTTGAGCCGCAGGAGTCGGCTTGGCCACAGCTTTAGCAACGGGCGCGGCCGAGGCGGTTGCCGTTCCTCCGGGAACTTTCACCGCTTTGCCGCACGAACACTTCACCGCTTTACCGGCTGCGGTGGCGGGTACTTGCAGACGTTTTCCGCATTCGCAAGTAACCAGAATCTTCCCGACCGATGCGGGTGAAGGGGGCGCAGCCGCCGCGGCAGCGCCCGCTGCTTTGGGAACTACGAACGTGTTCCCGCACGAACACTTAACGGATTTCCCCGAAGCGTCAGTCTTCGTCTGCAATGTCTTAGAGCAAGCGGGACAAGTGATCTGCATTCAATCGCCTCGGAAAATCGGATGATCGGCTGAGTTGGATGATAGCTGCCCATCGTTCGGACGTCCAGTTTGCACCGCTCTAGGCAGCTCGCTTGGCCCCAGCCGTAACAGCTTTTCCGATAGAATCCCGAAGCGTAAGCGAAGGACCGACCGCCAGCTACTTCTCCCGGGCGCAGCCGGGGAGAGGTCGACACGAGCCGTCAAGGCAAGTTTCGGGAGAGGGCTTGTTGATTCAATTCAAGCGGAACGGCGCAAGGGGCTTGTTGATTTAACTCCAGCGGAACGGCGCAAGCCGTCCGGTTCTTCAAGATTGATGGAGCTTTACCGGACTGCTTGCACGGTTCCGCTTTCAATATCCATACACTGTCTGTCTCGGGCGCGACGATTCCCGAACAAATCAACAAGCCCGTCTGCGAGGAACCCGCGGCTGATCCTACGCTGTCAAGCTATAGAACTCAGAGCTCTCTCGCACGAAGCGAACCGCCTGCGGCTGATCGATAACCGGCGAAGAGGCCGGTTGATTCATACGATCGAGTGGACTGACCACATGAGCCGGCCCGCGTTCGATCACATGCAGGTAGATCATGGTTGTCGACACGTCTTTGTGACCCAACAGCAGTTGGATCGTTCGTACGTCGACACCTTGCTCCAACAAGTGAGTAGCAAAGGAGTGACGCAGCGTATGAGCATGAGCAGGTTTGTCGATGCCGGAACGCCTCACAGCATCGGTGAACTTGCGGCAAAAGGTAGATCGATGCACGTGATGTCGCATCAGTGACCCGGACCGAGGGTCCTTGGAAAGACGTTCAGCCGCGAACAGATATTGCCACTTTAGCTCCGTTTGCGCTGTCGGATACTTTTCAGCCAGTGCGTAGGGCATCCAAACTTTGCCGAGCCCTCTGCGCAGATCATCTTCATGAAGAGCGGTCCGATTGGCGATCACTCTTCGAAGGTCGGGAATGATCGAATCAGGAAGGACAGTCGTACGGTCTTGGCGTCCTTTGGTTTCGCGAACTGTGATGATTCGGCGATCAAAGTCGATATCCTTAATGCGCAGCGACACACACTCACCGATACGTATTCCGCAGCCGTAGAGTAATTGAGCGATGATACGATCATTGCCCGACAACTGATCGATCAACCGCTGAGTCTCATCGCGGCTCAACACGCAAGGCAGGAAGCGATTCTCTTTGGCTCGGACGGCATCGATAAACTTGGCATCGCGTCGAAGCACGGTTTGGAGAATGTAGATCAACGCAGAGAAGGCCTGGTTCTGCGTACTCGGCGAGCAATTATCCTCGAGCACGATTTCGCTGAGAAAATCTTCGACGTGTTGATTGGTGACTGTTTCCCAACGTGATTCTTTGGTTAGAGAAAGCCGTCCCATGAAACGAATGCCCCATTTCACGTACGCCTTCTCCGTCGAGAGAGCTTTGCCTTCCATGCGAAGACATCGCCGCAGGTCCTGGATCACAAGCGGCTCATGTTCCGGAATCGTTCCCGCACGATCGCACTTGTCAGCGTGAAGGACGGATCGCTCCTGAATGACCAGAGTTTCCAAACGGATGCGCATGTCTTCCAGCGCAGGCAGCGAATCAGGAGACGTTTTACGTGCGTGATGGAGAATGGCGTCCAGGGCTCGAGCTCGAACCCAAGCGGAGCGACCGTTTTTGCGAAGTTGAATGAGAAACAACTTCGCAGTTTCAGCGAAAGAAGTCTCCGCTTCCGAACCGGCTCGAACCCTCTGAAAGCGAATGAATTCCTCAAGCCAACGCTTACCCCACAAAGCCTTCGGCTTGCGTTCATTGGCATGAGATTCACGCGGCGTGTGATCGGGCGTCACTGCGGCACCTCCTGATGTGCGGTCGCGAACAGATGAGGTAAGATAACACTGTAGATGGGTCGGTCAAGCATTTTTTGAGTGATACACGCAATGACAACGGCCTTTTCGCAAGATCCGAAAACGGCTGGCCGTCGAGCTCGCAGGGATACTGGTTGCAGCAAGAAAGCAACTACCGAACAACTTGCTGAAAAGAAGTCTTGAGTCAGCCTTTACTGCTCCGAGCACCTCGGCGATGCCAAATCGGACCCAATGGGACGATTCGGGAAGAGACTCTTCAGGAAAAATGGGAACCACATGCTCCCGACGAGATTGACGTCACTTGAAAAACATTGGCTCGGGGATCAGACATGCCCGAAATCCCACCCGCCTCATTCTGCGCAAAACGCACCTTCCAGCCCAACCTCCGACAGCCCCCGCTGGCGCAACTCAAAAATCCACCTCTTCGCCACACATAAAACTACACGACACATTCCGCAACAGTACTAGGTTACAGTCGCCACATTCACCAATAACCCCACAAACCCGATACCCGCCGCAACACGCGGCCTAAGTAATTGTTATCCGCTTCGTACAATGAACTACGCACTTGTGAAGCCACTGATCGAGAAATGGCGTCTGCTGAATCTTAATGTCAATATCTGGCTGGATGAGGACGCATATCTCACCGAGAACACACAATTGTCGCCAGGTGCAATCATATCTCGATACGGGTATTGGGTCGTCGGTTCAACTGCCGGTGGGAATGCAATCACGCTTTCCACGCACGATTCCGCGATAAGGTTCTGTGATCACACAGGTTGGTACGAAAACAACCTGTGCTTCGCGGCAAAACAAGACTACACTGAGCGCCCATACAATGACGACAATGTTCGTCTTGCACAAATCGTTGTCGCCGAAAACTGGACTCAATTCGAGGCCATTCTCGTTGCTGACGAACTCGATTTGTTGCTCGATCAATACGATTGAGCGGATAACAAAACATTCCACCGAAGCCGCCGACTTCGCGTTTTCACAACGGTCAATCACCTACGGCGGCTCGGTGAATGTTAGCGTTACCCGGCTAGATACTGGTCAAGACTCGGTGCTGGATTGAGTAAAATCGTTGATCACCTCTTCCGCATTACCGTGAGACAGACAGGACACGAACCATCCGAAAACCTACGCGCGAAGATTGCCGAAATCGTTTGGGAACACGATCTTCTCGTAGCGCCACCGTGGATGGAAGATTTCGTTTCCCTTATCGCACATGGCGTTTCCGATCAGACGGAACTTGTGCTTCCCATCGGTTATCCTCATGGCGAAAACGGACTTGCTAACATCCTAGCAGACATTGAATCTGAGATCGGCTCGCTCGGGATCGACGATCAGGGCGAACATTGGACATTGGATATTCCATCCCTCGGTGTCTCGATATTCGTATCACGAGAACACTCTGACGGAGTCAGCGCTGTACTCACACCAACTAACGTCAGGCGCGGGTAACAAAACATTCCACCGAAGCCGCCGACGGTGCGTTTCCACATGGTCAATCACCTACGGCGGCTCGGTGAATGTTGGCGTTATGCCTTGGCATCGGACCAAATAGTATGGTTCACGCTTCAATGATTGCGTACCTTAGAACGGGACAACTCGGTCCTTTCGGGCCGTTGTGGCCATGCTCTTGTTTGCTCGAAACCCTTGGTCCACCCACATACTGGGACGGCTGGGGCGCGATCGCGTTCGAACAATCAACGATTTGGGTCTACGACTCCATTCAATTCAACTTTGATGCCGACTTCCGAGTTGTGGATACACACATCGTTTTTGACTGCAAACTCAAAAATGACGTCGTTACGTACAACGATTGGGAAAACCCATTTGTGCGACTCGACGACTTTGCAATTGATGCGATCTGTACGCCCGACCTCTTCGTCGAAGCGATGAACCGAAACGCTATTCCCACAACTCGAAAAACGATTTCCGGTAGTCGAGTGATCATCGATACTGAAGCTGGTGTACAGGCTCGCTTTTCCCGACTTCCTGATTTTGATGCCTCAATGGAACGGAAAACACCTCCTCGAACAGATTCCCCCTATTTGCATCGTATCACAACCGTCCAATTGGCATAACAAAACATTCCACCGAAGCCGCCGACGGGGTGTTTTCACATGGTCAATCACCTACGGCGGCTCGGTGAATGTTGGCGTTCGCCGCTTCAGGCCTCATGATGACTCGACAACAGGTCCTCGATTTGATTGGCCAACACGGAACGCCATTCGATCTTGAATGCGTCGGTGTCAAATACACCGTTGATTTCAATTGCACACCAAAGACGATTGACAACCGCGTCGTATACGAACTCGGCCGCAACGATGTCGAAATACCGATTGTTGTTGACCCCTCGAATGGCCACATCCATTTCTGCGATCACAACAGGCTGTCCTTCATAAACTCGTCGTTTTCGCAAATGCTCCGCGCGTTTGCTCTCGTCAACGCATGGGATATACCCAACGACCTACCGGACGCTGAACGAGCATCGCTGTTCAAAACACGGATGCTCGAAATTGACGCAAACTGTTTTCGTGATCCCGAGGCGTGCTGGTCCACGATGCGCGAGGAGATAGAATTTGGCGTCATCTGACTGCCATCGCAAAGCGAAAAACGCGGCGAACCATGCCATGCACCGGAGTGGCGGTGGCCAGCGTTTTCTGAAATCAAAGTCAACTCCCGCCACCCGGTGATGGCGGTCGTTCGTCCGGATAGAAAATATGCACATCCGCCCATACAGAACAACCGATGAATCATCCCTAACCAATCTATGGGAGCGTTGTTTGCTCACACGCTCCTGGAATGATCCTACTAAAGACATCGCTCGGAAACTTAGAGTTCAACCCGAGTGGTTTCTTGTCGGCCTTCTTAATGAACAACTCATTGCAAGTGTGATGGTTGGCTACGATGGTCATCGAGGCTGGATTAACTACCTTGCCGTCGATCCAGACCATCGCCGCAATGGCCATGGTCGTGCGATGATGATGGAGGCTGAACGATTGTTACAAGATTTCGGGTGTGCTAAAATCAATCTACAAATTCGAAAAGACAATCTTAATGCAATAGCGTTTTATGAAGGTATTGGTTTCAAAGAAGATGCTGTCCTGAGCTTCGGGAAGCGACTAATTTCCGACGAATAAGCCAACAAAACGTTTGAGGGAAACACAACCCGGACGAACAATCGATTCCACGTGCGTTCTGGAAATGGTTTGAGGACAAGCGGGTGGAACTCCCGCCTGAGTAGCTCTTAGCCGGAGGCTCAGTATTGTCTGATCTTGTTGCTTAAAACGAGAAAGACTGCCTGACCATTCTTCCGGCCTGTCTCTGCGGCACCGAGCCCGTTCGCTACGTCCGATCCGCACTTCGAACTCTCCTATTCTCGAACTGATCAACCTTTCACTCAGGTCGAACTCGAATCGGCCAGCGGATCGGATTCTCGCCTTCTTGTCCTTCCTTTCTGCTTGCGGCCTCGTTCTGGTCAAACGCTTTCGCACGTTTATTACTGGGTTCTCACTCATCATTCTGTGACGGACGAAGGATGGAGTTGGTCTTCCCTTGCACTTCATCTACTGCCATCACTTCATCCATCACGAATGATGCAAGCTTCGGTTGCGTCTTCTGCTCCTCGACTACTTGACCTCGCTCTTCTCCTTCGGCTAACTTCAAATACCCTTGATCCCGCTGTCACCCGCTCCGGGTTACTCAAACGAGATCCACATAACAAGGAATTCAACCAGACAGGCCGGCTGATTCAATCTGGTTTGTACCACTTTGCCAAACACGCCGGCCTGCAGGTTAATTCCCGGTTCTGCGATAATATGAAGGACCGACTAGGCCACACACAAGAGTTCTATTCATGAACGGACTTGCCGACATCGTCGTTGACTACCTGCTAACCATCATGTTTGCGAATGCCGATCTGATCGACGCAGGCTATCAGGCTAAACTTCAGGAATCCTTGACAGAACATATCAACCCACTTTCTGACGCAGAACGTGATGCGTTGTCCCTCGCGGCCCAACATCGTCTGGACCGGCTTGATTCCGGCCCGGACGAGTACGGCTTCGATATCGGACTACTTGTATCACCTGACCAACGTGCATTTCTACTCGCACTCGCATCAGGTGCGCTTTATGATGGGCTGGAACCATGAACCGAACTCGACACGATTTTCATTCACACGTACTCAAAGCGTTGGATTTACATAACGGCTCGCCGAATCTGCGCTCTACTATTCTCCAACACCAATGAATGGCAAACGTATCCCGATTGTGTCTTACGCGACGCTTTACCTTTGAACACATCGCAGAACATCTACAGCATGGCCTAACAAGTCAAGCAGTACGTACCTCGAGCCGTGGAAAAAGTCCGTCATTTTTGTAGCTGAGTTTCGGTAGTTCCCTTTCGCCTTCGCCCGTCGTTCACACAACCACGACGGGTGAAGGCGAAAGGGAGCGGACCAAGATGTTAGAAGATGGCATCATGAATAGGTTCATCGAAGCGATCGTCTTTCTTCTTGTTCCCTTTTGTCGAGCCCCGAGTGTGTTCCACAAGTGACTCGCCGTAACGGCTAACGGTACTGACTTGACTTACCTTGGGTGAGCTTGGCGCGTACGAATCGTCGCTGCAGTGGTTGGCTTTTGCGTTTCTCTTATCGTGGGCTAACTCGCCGGGCTGCGCGACTGCGTGCAGCTTAAAGTGCGGTTGCTCTCAAACATCTACCGGTGCTCTGCCGATGCGGTCCCATAGAACTGCATCAGTGCCCGGCAGCAAGCTTTCCTCGGTGAGGTTCACTTACCTTTAAGTGCCGGGCGGCAAAGAAACTATTTCTGACCCGCGTGTTCCCATTCAATGCAGTTTGGTTTTCCGACAAGCCGTAAGCTTGTGCGACTCCAGTTAGTGGCCAGGTAATACGCTGGTGCAACTTGCGCGCTGTTTCGTGTCGAAAGCTCCTGTTCAGTTTGATGTTGTAAAACGGCGCCGTCGGGTCCAATCAAAGCGTGTAAGTTCGATACATTGTCCGCTGTAGGAAAGCATCTTGGTTAGCTTGCGAGAAGTTCCAGAACCACGAGGTCTTTTTCAGCTCTCTTTAGTTGCGAGTCGGTATCGTGTTGCCTTAGTTCGCCGAAATGGTTTTCCGGCGGCGCGAGTATCTTAGTTGTTAGCCGACCAATCGCTTGAGATCGAAAACCTCGCGACGTCGCAGCATGAAGTATATGGCTCGGCCGATTTTGACCGAGAGGATCGAGTTGGCTCGAGCTGGTCCGTGTCTGCGCTCAATGCGTGCGCAGAACGCTTTGACTTCTTCGGACTGACGTTTAATCAGCGGAACGATTTCGCTGAACGCCCACTTGAGATATGCATTACCGATCTTGCTGCCCGGTGAGCCGTAGTTCTTGCCCGCCGATGTATGTTGCCCGCGCACGAGTCTCGCGTAGGAGAGGAACTGGCCGACCGTTGAAAGCCGCTTGATCGAATGGATTTCATACAGCAGAGTCAATATCGCGATGATTCTGCCGACACCAGGAATCGTTCAGGTGAGAAAGAAGTTATTGGCATCATGCACCTTGGCAGACCGTTCCAGATAGACTTCCAGAGCTTTGATGTGCCGGTCGTAGTCTCCAAGCAATCCAAGATCAGTTTCGATCGAATATCGCATGGCGGGATCCTCGAAAGCTTCGGCGACACCCGTGCGGTTACTGGCGTATTGCAGCTTCTTGGTAGGCGGTAAGTTGAGTTGGTAGTGCGAGTGCGTGATGTGTGTGAGCGTTTCACCCCGACGACGAACCAAGTGCATACGTCGTCTGAGCAGGTCGCGAGTGCTGCGCCAGGCTGCCGGATATGCGTAAGCGACCGGGAAGTTACCGCCGCGTAGCAGATAGGCGAGCTTCTCCGAGTCGATTTTGTCGTTCTTCACCTTTCCGGCGTGAATGGCTTTCAAGTACAGGGCGTGGCCCAGGACGAATGGAATCTGCTGAGATTCACAAAGATCGCATAGCCAGTACCAGTTGAAAGTCGACTCGCAACCGACGACCATATTCTTGAGGTAGGGCTCGATCTGCTCGAGGAAGCCGGCGGTGTTGCGGACCTGAAAGTTCTCGTGTAGGCACTTCTTTCCAGCGGCGTCTACCACGCAGGCATACATCGCATTGGCATGCAGGTCGATGCCGCAGTAGAATTCGTGTTGAGAATTGTAAAGTCTCATCCATGTGTCTCCTTGGGTTGAGGGTGAAACAGTTTTAGCCAGCGATTGTTTTCGCATAGAAGCCTGAATCTTCTATGACGAATTTACAGCTACGAGCTGTATGGAAAAACTGCCTCACCCAAGGCGGCCATGAATAGTATCAAAACATTGCACCGAAGCCGCCGACGGTGCGTTTTCACATGGCCAATCACCTACGGCGGCTCGGTGAATGTTGGCGTTCTGCGTGAATCGGCTACGTATTGGCGACATAGCCCGCTCCCTGGTAAAATGACCCGAACCAGCTTCAGATCCCGGAGCAACAGACATGACAACGGCTAAGGAAACGATGGTTGATATCATCTCCCGCCAACCAGATGACACATCATACGATGCACTCTTGCGCGAGCTCGCCTACTTCCGCATGATTCAACGGGGCCTCGATGATGCGGACAATGGTCGAACGGTCACTCACGACGAAGTCAAAAAGATGCTCGATTCATGGCGACGATAACGTGGACAATTGAATCGTTAGATCGCCTTCGAGAAATCTACAACTTTATCGCTGATGATAGCCCTCGCTCGGCAGTCAATGTGATCAACGGAATCTATGACAAAGCCCAATTACTGCAGACCTTTCCTCTGCTCGGGCAACGATATGAACGCATCACCGACCGCCATGTTCGCGAGATCATCTACGGCAACTACCGCATTGCGTATCTGATTGTCAACGACACCGACATTCTCATCCTCGGTGTTTTCCATGCAGCGATGGATATCGACTCCTTGTTACGATAAACACGCAGAACAAAACAATCCACCGAAGCCGCCGACGATGCGTTTTCACATGGTAAATCACCTACGGCGGCTCGGTGAATGTTGGCGTTATGGCGAAGGAACAGATGCTGTTCTCCGCTGATGATCGACGTTGAAGAGATTGCTAACGGACCTGGCGTGCTTCCGAACACGACCGTGTTGCTTCGCTGCCGCAACAGCGCTTTGCAACCTGATTCGTGTACAGACCTTTCCTTCCAGACGGTCGCACCTGCTTCCATACCGAAGACAGGACTCGAACATACCCGACCAGACGGACGACATACTCGGAAATGCTTGAACCATGCGGACGACATGCACTGACACTTTCGTCGGATACTCATGACATGCTCGATGAATGACAGGGGACAAACTTCGATCGAGACCGTTGACCGGGTTCGAAAGGCACGCCATAACAAAACATTCCACCGAAGCCGCCGACGGTGCGTTTTCACATGGTCAATCACCTACGGCGGCTCGGTGAATGTTGGCGTTATCCGCGACAAAGAAGTCTCACCACGACTGGTATAGAACGATGTCGAGACAGTCATCCTGGATTCTTAGATTCTTCGCGCTTCCCGTTGTGGTTATTCTCGCACCACTGGTCACTCTCGGCCTCGCCTGCATACTTGTCGGTACTCTTCCCCGCCAAATTTGGTCCCATCATTCTTGGCGAAAAAAACTTCGACGTAACGATCGATACAAAACTAGACGACTGAATGCATCTCAGTTCACTTCCGGAACACTCATTGTCGATTCGCCTACCGTCGGATGCGCCACAACTCACTGTTGGTGGACACCTGACGACCTTGCCTCAATTTATCCAGAACGTATCCCTGACGACGAATACCGCAACTCTTACAAACCATCTGATCCCGAACAACTCACTTTGCCTTTCGATCAGTGGATCTACAAGCACTACCTGGACCCTGACTCTGGTACTGCTGTTCTAATCGCCTCTCGCCATGGCGAGCGAGTTGCCGATTCGCTAAACAGCTTCGCCAATATTCCGATCTTCAAATCCTGGTCTGGTCCTATTGCGTTGACCAAACACTTGCTCAAAACTGGCGGATAACAAAACATACCACCGAAGCCGCCGACTTCGCGCTTTCACATGGACAATCACCTGCGGCGGCTCGGTGAATGTTAGCGTTATGGATCTTTGCCTGATCTTGTTGCTTAAAACGAAAAAGACTTCCTGATCGTTCTCCCGGCCGCTCTTCGCGGTACTCAGTCCGTTCGCTACGTCCGATCCGCACTTCGAATTCTCGTATTCTCGAACCGGTCAACCTTTCTCACTCAGATCGAACTTCGAATCGGCCAGCGGATCGGACTGCGCTCTCTCTTTGTCCTTCCTTTCTGCTTGCGGCCTCGTTCTGGTCAAACGCTTTCGCACGTCTATTACTGGGTTCTCACTCATCATTCTGTGACGGACGAAGGATGGAGTTGGTCTTCTTGCACTTCATCTACTGCCATCACTTCATCCATCACGAATGATGCAAGCTTCGGTTGCGTCTTCTGCTCCTCGACTACTTGACCTCGCTCTTCTCCTTCGGCTAACTTCAAATACCCTTGATCCCGCTGTCACCTGCTCCGGGTTACTCAATCGAGATCCTCATAACAAGGAATTCAACCAGACAGGCCGGCTGATTCAATCTGGTTAGTACCAATTTCTCAAACCCGCCGGCCTGCAGGTTAATTCCCGGTTATGGAGTCCGGAATTGATGCGTAAGCGAATGCTCGGTCTCGTTCTGCTGCTTACCGCTATCCTGGCCTGCGTTTCCATTTCCCCTGCTTGGCTCTCATTTCCAGTGGATGGTGAAATCTATCTTCCCCGACAGGAAGCGTCCCGTATGACCACACTCCTCGAAAAACGTGGCGTCTTGGTCAAATCGTTTAAAGCCCGTCCTGAACACAACATTGGCCTTGAACCGCTCGGAACCGACGATGGCCGTGGACTCCAACTTGCACAGTCCGTTATTCTGAACGATGCCAAAACCCGAGGATACTTTTGCATGATCGATCTACGTTTCCGATTCGGACGAAGAACACTGCAAATGTACGATGGAAAGTGTTCACACGACTACACATTCTCTGAATGCCAAACATGCAAGTCCGTTCCCGTTCCTGCAACGCGATATACTCCATAACAAAACATTCCACCGAAGCCGCCGACTTCGCGTTTTCACAATGGTCAATCACCTGCGGCGGCTCGGTGAATGTTAGCGTTCCGATCGCGTGAAATGCTCGTTCGGAGAGTTGAATCCAATCTGAACCGTGAACGCAAACCGTTGCATCAATCGATTAACAACATCGCATTCGCATGCATCGGTCGACGACTAACCTGCGACTGCAGCGCCGTTCGGCTAACTCGTACTTCATTCACGGAATCTCACATCAACGCCTCGTCAATCGATTCCCTCTTCGATGTACCATCACTGAAACCTTCATGACTGTCGACACTCTTCCGCTGCCTGCAGCGCGGTCAGTGCTTGCTCGCGGGTTCAGGTACTGATCCATCCACTTCCTGGTGCAGCGAATGCAATGGATACGGACGACATGCACGACCAGACTGACCGCATGCATCTGGCTCGTCTTCTTGCATGCCTCGATCCAACATGCACATAATCCTTCGCTTCGATCAAACGCGATCTATCGGAACCATGCATTACACTGAAGCCGCCGACGGTGCGTTGCTGCATGGTAAATCATCTTCGGCGGCTCAGTGAATGCCAACGTTCGATGAATAAGAAGGCATGTGTTGCGAATCCACGTCCTCAGTGATTTACACCTTGAGTTCTCGGAATTCAGTCTCCCAGCGACTGAATCCGACGTAATCGTTCTCGCTGGTGACGTTCATACACGCGAACGCAGCCTTCTCTTCGCCAGGCAATGTGCTTCCCATCGCCCAACAGTCTATGTGGCTGGAAATCACGAGTTCTACGGCACTGCCATTCCCAAACACTACGATAAACTCCAAATGCAATGCCAATCAGAAGGCATTCATTTCCTTGAACGCTCCCAATCAATCATCCAGGACGTCCGGTTCCTCGGATGCACACTTTGGACAGACTTCGGATTGCTCGGCCATGATTCTCGTGAACTGTCGATGATTGCCTCGCAAACCGCCATGACGGACTATCGCCGAATCCGCGTGAATCCTGCGTATCGGCGGCTCACTCCTTCAGTCTTGTATTCAATTCATCGTCAATCAATCGCATGGCTCGAAAGATGCGTGCAGGAACCGTTCGATGGACCAACCGTAGTCGTCACCCATCATGCGCCATCTCTCCTCTCTATACCTGAACCTGAACGCAAAGACCCGATTTCTGCATCCTATGCCTCTGATCTCGAGCAATTCATTTACGAATCAAACATCACCCTTTGGATTCACGGCCACACACATTTCCCCGTCGATTACACTATTGGCTGCACTCGCGTCGTCTCCAACCCACGAGGATATCCGGACGAGTCGCATACAGGCTTCAATCCGTCTCTCACCGTTCAACTGTAGAATCATCGAACAAAACATTCCACCGAAGCCGCCGGACTTCGCGTTTTCACATGGTCAACTACCTACGGCGGCTCGGTGAATGTTGGCGTTATTTTCAACGATGGGACACTCCATACCGGTCATGTACTTCGCTTGCGATGCACTGGAATTGCCAACCTACTTGCTATCTTGGATAGATGCAGGCAGGTCATGCTCACAAACGCTTCGAACAACAGAGCAAAGTATCACTTGCATTGTGCGACGGGCCGAAACTGGTGGGAAGCAAGTGACAATCGCTAATGGCCGTGGGACGACAACGGGCTAAATTCCGGACTCGACTTTCATCGAGAGAAGTTGTCGTCGTCCGTGCCGCGAGCTTGACTGCCGCAACGTTCGATCTTTTCAGAACTCATCGTTCTATGCCGTAACCGATACAATCTCGACGTGAAGCGCTGGAACAATCCATCCCGAACGAAATAGAATGCGACAACCCTGGTGGTCTGAACAATTCCTCGGATCACTGTTGTACGTGATGATCCAAACCTCGAAATGACTGCCGAGATTTCGTTTTCGTCCAGCCCCAGCCATAGAATGAAAATAACAAAACATTCCACCGAAGCCGCCGACTTCGCGTTTTCACATGGTCAATCACCTACGGCGGCTCGGTGAATGTTAGCGCGCTGAGGGGAAACAACGATGCGATTGATGACTGTGTTTCTCACAATCTTCGCCGCTTGCTTACCATCCTACGGTCACGACGACTTCTTTCCTCGACACGACCTACCATTCTCGACATCAGATTTCTGCACGATCCTGAAGGCAACTGAACATGCTGGTTGGTTTGAATTGCACTACATTCGACGTCGTTCGTTCCACGGCAGAATATTTGAAACAAAACCGAATCTCCCTGATCCGCCCAGGATAGAGCTTGCACCGCCCGATGTCTCCGATGTTCCGATGATGAGTAGTCGCGTCGGTGAGGTCACGCACAGTGTTGACCTTGGTGAATCTTCTGGGGCGTTCATCTGGGATCGGGACGGACGGCAAATCACGACTGATGAAATGAAACAAAAACTGGATAAACCACTCCGAGCGATCCTTCTGCGGAAGAAACCGGAAGATTGGAAACAGATCTCCGACTACGCGGCGTACCTTGATCACGAGATCATTTTTATACTCCCGGAACTCAGCGCTGGAGGAATCAGAGCGATAGACTCAATAACAAAACATTCCACCGAAGCCGCCGACGGTGCGTTTTCACATGGTCAATCACCTACGGCGGCTCGGTGAATGTTAGCGTTATCCTTTTGAGTACCTGAAGTGAAGAAGGTCGAAAACTTTCGAACGCTGCTGATCGTGCAACCCAACGACATCTCTGCGAACGGCGTGAGAGACGTCGATCAAATCGTTCATCGAGTCGTGCCGTGCATCTATGCCTACAGAGCAATGGAATCACTATTATCCCGAGGCCGAAAGATCGGCAGGTGAGTCCCTTCACATTGTGGAAGCTTTGGTTTTCGCACTCACCAAAACACAGACTCCAATTACTCCGCCACTACGTTAAGCCTCGACGCCGTCCTCCTAGAATGTGGGATCGACCGAAACCGTTGGACAGACCTAAAAAACCTCAACTATGACGCGTACTGGAAAACAATACGGTTATGGTAGTACACAAGCGCAATGATGTGGGCCGTGCTTGCCCACACTCGCCATTGGAGCCGAACGGATAACAAAACATTGCACCGGAAGCCGCCGACGGTGCGTTTTCACAATGGTCAATCACCAACGGCGGCTCGGTGAATGTTAGCGTTCGTCAGATCAGAACACGGAGTGCTGAAATGCGATTCCTCTTTGCGGTAATCATCTTCTTCTCATGCGCTCATCCGTGCTTTGCTCAAACTAAAGACAAAGTCTCACTTCGCATCACAAAATCTGAGCCCCACGAGAAAGGTGGGGCGCATGCGATTCGGTTGGATTTATCGACGCCGCAATACAGGCGGAGAGCACACGGAAGGAACACAAGATCAATGCCGATCAATTCATCGAATTCGCACGTGACCCTGGAACGGTCATTCTCGACGCACGGGGAGCGCTGGTGCAGGCGACCACATGCATGTGAAAGGTAGCGTCAATCTGCCGTACACTGCGTTTTCGCAGGAGTCGCTGGCAAAAATCATCCCGTCAAAGACGACTCGGATTCTCATCTATTGCCGCAACAATTTCACACATCCCCATGACAATCGCTTATGCAGAACGCTTGAGAAGCGATCCGGTTTCACGAGTCCCTCGACCTGACGTTTCGGAAAGATGAAATGGCCGGACTCAACATTCCAACATTCATTACCCTGTACATCTATGGATACCGCACGTCTGGGAGTTCGACAGTATCGTCGATCCAGAGAACTCCAACATTCACTTTGTCGGTAATCACGAAGGTCTCGAGAAAAACTGACGAACAAAACATTGCACCGAAGCCGCCGACGGTGCGTTTTCAACATGGTAAATCACTTACGGCGGCTCGGTGAATGTTGCCGTTCGTCCGCGGTATACTAGTGACGTGTCTGTTTCCGGAGGCGAGCAATGAACATTCCGATACCATCCATGTCCACCGCTGAAAAACTCGCTGCTATGGAGGAACTCTGGAATTCCCTCCAGCGCGACCCACTTTCCGTTGAGCCTCCTGCATGGCACGAACAAATCTTGGCCGATCGAACTGCTCGGATCGAAAATGGCGAGATGACGTTTTCCTCGCTGGATGAGGTCCGCCGCAGTATCGAAAGCACTCGAAAATGATCGTTCTCGTTTCTCGCGACGCCGAGAACGATATTGTTAACGCAATTGCGTTCTATGACTCCAGCGGACTCAATGTCGGCAACTACTTTCTCCTTTCCATCATGGCTGACCTCGAATCTCTTTCACTGTTCGGAGGTATCCATTCCAAACGCTTCGGCTATCACAGCATGGCAGCAAAGCGTTTCCCTTTCCCCATCTACGACTCACTTATCGATGATACGGTCTACGTCATCGCAATCCTTGATGAACGCCGTGATCCAGCTTTGATCAATCGACGGCTCGGTCGCGGATAACATCTACATGGCCCAACAAGTCAATTAGTGCGTACCTCGACCCATGGAAAAAGTCCGTCATTTTTGTAGCTGAGTTTCGGTAGTTCCCTTTCGCCTTCGCCCGTCGTTCACACAACCACGACGGGTGAAGGTGAAAGGGAGCGGACCAAGATGTTAGAAGTTGGCTTCATGAATAGGTTCATCGAAGCCATCGTCTTTCTTCTTGTTCCCTTTTGTCGAGCCCCGAGTGTGTTTCACAAGTGACTCGCCGTAACGGCTAACGGTACTGACTTGACTTTCCAGCGGCGCGAGTAGCCAGTATCCAGATCGCGGACTGAGCGAGCAACTTGACTACATGCTGTATTGGGAGTCATTTGAAGCCGCAGCTCGCCATCTCTCCGGCAAAGCGTTGGTCTGCGGCCACACGCCGCAGAAATCCGGACTATCGCTACAGACCGCCGGCGTCCTGTGTATCGACACATGGGCTTACGGAGGAGGTTGGCTGAAATGTTGCCACGTCGAGTCCGGACGATGCCGGCAGGCGAACGAATCGGGACAAATCCGCGGTTTTTGGCTGGACGACCTGTCGATCGCTTTGGCACGTTTATAAAGTTCAGCCGGGAAGCAGCCGACAGTGTTTGTTGAAGTAGCTCCCGCTACACCGGATCGATGAGTTTTCGTGCTATGAGTGAAAGAGCATTATCGTGAACTGGCGCATCGACCAAGCTGAATCGCGAGCTCGTTATCTTGCGAAATTCGACGCGAAGGAAGTCGCTCAATACGAATCATGGATTCGACAACTCACAAGGGACGACGAGCTTGCGTGCCTCAGAGATATCCAGACCGTCTTCTCATTTCGGAATGGTATCTCAGTGCTCGATGTGGGGGCTGGTACGGGTGCGATGTGCAAAGTGCTTTTGCACGTACCGGGAATAGCGATTACGGCCTTGGAACCGGCACCAGCGATGATTGCGGTCATGAGCGAGAAGCCGGAACTTCGCAGTGTCAAAGTGCATCAAGGATTCTGCGATTCAGATGCTGATCGAGATCACTTCCCAGCCTCAACATTCGACTTAATCGTGTCTAGGCAGCTCACGAACGGTCTGTATGACCCCTTAACTGCGTTCCAGAATTGGAAAACATGGTTGAAGCCGGGAGGCACGGCAATCGTTGTAGATGGACTTTTCGATCGGACGGCATGGTCGGGAAAGTGGGAGGAGGATATCGATGTCTTCCCGTTGTCTGCCTGCAGATCCACCGCAGCGGTTCCATACTTGCTTGAACAGGTCGGCTTCCGAATCGAGAACGTGTCATGGATGCGTGAAACTAATTCCATGCCGGCAACCCGTACGACACGCTTCCTGGTCGTAGCCACGAAACAAAACGACGTTTTATCCGGATGATTCTGGTGCCAGGGAATCAACGACTTTGTCTGATGAAGGTGCGCACGAAGCAATGATCGACTTTCTGTTGATGCTTGAAGACGACGACTGGATTGAAAACTATTGGTATCCATCCGTTCTAAACATGTTGCGACATGGAGGATCGCTATAATCCGAGAGAAGATAATGAATTCGCAACAGCGAACGGTTCGTCGAGTCTCGGTGTTGCCATGGAACCGTTGAACAGGTAGCAAGTCGTGCGATAGGGCGCAATTCAATCAAGATGTTTGAGCGTACTTCAGTTGCAGATCAGATCGGCGTGCTTGACTTCCGTATCGGGCACAAGCTGGACTATCGCGATTCGCGCCAACCGCGAGACGAATGGCTTTCCATGTGTTGGGACATGACTTTCGTACCGACCTTTCATGAGCCATGGACAATTGCCGTTGTCGGGATCTCGCAGTTGACTGATGATGAAGTCGTCGTTCGATCTCACAAGCTCGCGTTTCTTGCTTGCAAGCTTGCGAAGTTCACCTTGCCTCTCGAATTCGATCCCGTGTGCGACTTACTGAAGCGCATACCGGTGGTGCACGAACCGGACTTTCGCCAATCGCGAGACGGCCGCCGATGTCAATTACGCTTCACGACCACAGCATTGGATTTGACGCTTGAGTTCGCCAACCCCGAGTTAGTCGAATTGCGATCGATCGAATCGGCCTGCCTGCAGACGGCAAACACACTCTCTGCTGCGTCAGGCAATGCGAAGTTGATCGAATGCGTGGAACATTGGAAACGTTACGTTGAAGGGACCGCACAATAGCGAGGAGGACGCTGATTTACAATCTAACCACAAGACGCGAGGCAATAAGTCTGCCGTCTTGAAGAACATAGAGCACAAGCAGAATGACCGGATGTACCGAGAGGAAATGTTCAAGTACAGCCGCTTCGAAAAGCTTAACCATCGCTCGGGAGCAATCTGTGATGCGATGTCCCAAAACTCGTCGCGTAGCCAGTCCGATGCATCATTTCTTTCGTCACCGGAAAACCAAGGTTCAAACACATGCCGTCGGGAACAGAACTTGTACGACCGTTTCTGCCTACGAAGGACTTTGATCTTTCTAAGCGATTCTACGAAGCCTTAGGTTTTGAGCTGACCCTCGACAGCGAAGTGGCGATCTTCAGGGCGGCCGGCGGCGGGTTCATCCTGCAGCGGTATTACCACGAAGAATGGGCCGGCAATTCGATGATGCAGTTGATGGTCGACGATCTCGATGCATGGTGGACACACGTCGAATCGCTGGACTTGCCCAATCGTTTCGGAGTGACACCTCCCAAACCTCCTGCTATGCAACCTTGGGGACTCCGAGTTGCGTACATGGTAGATCCGGCAGGAGTATTGTGGCATATCGCTCAACGTCGAGAGAACGTTGACTATGACCGTTGAGTTTACTGTCGGATTGCGAAGAGTACTTTTGGTTTGGGCCGGCAGTTGGTTTGCCGTCTGGACGATTTGGCTGTACTTAACAGCAAGCTTTCATCCTACGTTTTCGTTGGCCCTCATCGTTACCACGAGTTTGATCGCAGCCTATGCAGCAGCGGTCGCTTGCAATCACTGGTTACTGTTGCCGAGACTGTCGGCGAATGGCAATGCAATACAGTATGCACTTTCGCTCGCCATAACTATGGCGGGCTTGACTGCGACTGCACTTACTGTGATTCGAATCTCTTACCTTCTACACGTCGGTCCGGATGCCGACCCATACGGCGTCTACAAACATTACTTGATTGATCTATTCGGTATGGCCGTCCATGTTGCAGTTGCGGCCATCATCATCTGGTTGATCTCTCGTACGCGGTCCGGTTCAGGACGTTTGGTGAAGCATGATTGATCTTGAAGAACAGGACGGCTTACGCCGTGCCGCTTTAATAGACGTTGCTCGGATTTTTAGATCATTTATGGACCACACGCAGCAAGCAGCGTGTACTGAGGCACCGGCTCGCCTATGATCTATGTAGAGTCAGTTCTTTTCGTCGAGGAGATTTGCTCATGGACAACTCTGCTCAGGCCGGAGGTGCCGATCCGGTACCATCGACTTCTGTCGCTGATGCCTATGCGGCGCCAACTGCAGTGCACGGCAGCGCCATTCGCATCGGAGCCATCGTTGTCGCATTCACTGTCGTGGCACTGATTGCCGTAGTAACGGTTGCCGGATTGGCTGTCACTAAGAAGGTCAAGTCCCAGCCGGAGTTCTCGTCGCGTCGACCAGTTCCAAGGGACTTTATTGAGCGTCAAGCGGTAGCAACCGAAGGACAGCCCATGGTTGATCCCAGTAGCCCGGCCGCGGCCCCTGCGGCTGTTACGCCGCAGCCTTAGCTGCCTGTTGCAAAACGCAAGCCTGTGTAGCCGAGCGGCGCGAAGCCGCCTGGTTCTTCAAGATTGATCGTGCGTCACCGGACGGCTTGCGCCGGGCCGTTTCTATTTTTCAACACGCCGTCAGCGGCACCGGTACACATGGGGCTGAGACGTTTTGGGCTGAGTCGATTGGTGGGGTGGCTTCTGTGCTTCGGCCATCCCACCGTGCTCAAGGTCATGGTCGGGTTTTGGATCATGATCATCGGCATCTATATGACATTGCCTTATGCACGTTACTTCCCGCCCGACTTTTCCAGCGGATTTTTGTTCGGCCGTGAAGGCTACTTTTATCCGCTGTACGCGTGCGGCTTCTATGCACACATTGTCTCGGCGCCGATCGTACTGTGGTTCGGCCTAATCCAGTCCAGCCGCTGGATGCGTCGTCGCTATCCTAAAGTTCATCGCGCAGTGGGGACGTGGTATGTAAGGCTGCTGCTAGGGGCCATGTTGCCAGGCGGTGCGATCATCGCGACGCGAGCTTACGGCGGAATGATCTCCGTGATCGGTTTCTTGTTCCTATGCGCAATCACTGCCGTCGTCACGATGCGCGGTGCAAATGCCGCAAAAACGGGAAAGATCGAAGCGCACGGTCGCTGGATGCAACGCAGTTATCTCCTGGTTTGTTCAGCGGTACTCGTGCGTGTGTTATCGGTTCAGTCCGAGTTATGGAATCTTGATCCGGTAGAATCGTATCGCTGGATTGTTTGGATGAGTTGGCTACCCTCGCTAGTGACCTACGAAGCGTTCGTGTGGAGAGGTAATCACGCCAAGCGGAAGCGGCTCGCCACGAGGCCAACCTGAGCGAAGAACCTTCGTGAGTGCCCGATTCGGGGACATTAGCTGAGCTACAAGGTTGCCCGGTCATACAACCTGACACAGCTCAATAAGTCGGCTCGTTCGAGACTGCGAAAGCCGAGCAAAATTGCCCTGCCGAAATAAAAGAGATTCCGCTCCGGCAACATGGCTCACCATGTCTTGAGTAGGGTGAGCAGAGGTATTCCAGTACGTCGAAATCACTTGCCGAACTGAGCCCGGCCGTGGTAGTGAATGCGCGACGCAAGTATGATAGCTGCCAAGGACTTGCGGGCTGACCGCAAACCTTTTCTTTGAAATCAATCTCGCTGCTTTTCTTCGATCGGAAGAGAACTCGCATGGCCGGCTCTCTCAGTCTCTCACGACTCCGTAGTTCCTTGCTTAAGAAACGAAATCACAAAGCTCGACGGAAGCAAATGTTTCGCAGCTTGTGGTGCTTTGAGCAGTTAGAGGTGCGGCGAGTTTTAACGAACGAGATCGAGCCGAACGATACGCCGGCGACGGCGACTACGTTCACCAGCAACGGGACCATCGTCGGCACCGTGCTAAATACATTGGACGTCGACTACTTCAAAGTAAACCTGCCGCAAGGTTCGTTGCTGTCCATCAACACCGACAACTTGAACAACGGCACGTTCAATCAGGCTCTTCCGCCGCCGGTGGACATTCTGGACAGCGCGGGGAATTTAGTCGCAACCGGCAAAGACGGGCGAACGGTCAGCTATACCACGCCGAGCGCGGGCGATTACTTTGTGCGGATGAATGCATCGAGCGCATTCGGCATCTTCACGTATGACTACGCGATGCAGTCATCTGTCACGAACTACTCGGGCGTGACCGAAGCCGAGCCGAATGATTCGGCCGCTACGGCGAACTCGTTGACTATGGAGAGCATGTTTCGCGGCAGTGTCACCGGCAGTGATCCGGCGGACTGGTATTCGTTCCAAGGTGCAGTAGGCGACAAGCTGGTCGTGGATTTCACCGGAGTCGCCGATTCTGTTCCCGGTGTTACGCTGCGAAACAGTTCGGGCAACGTCCTCGCCACCGCGCTCGATGGTTTAGGACTGACCGCCACATTGAATGCCGCAGATACCTACACGATTCAAATCGGAGCGAATGCGGCGGGTCAATACGTAGGTCAGTACGTCGGCGTCGTGAACAAGTATGCATCCGCGTTGGTATCGTCCGACGCCGGCGACGGATTTGACACGGCCGCAGCCTGGAATGTTGCATCGTCATCGCAGCAAGCGGTTACCGGCTCTCTAACGTCGCTAACCGATGTGGATGTCTATCAGTTCGACGTGACAACGAATGATCAGTTGACCTTCCGACTTCAGAACACGACTGCCGAGCAGATTTTTTCGCAAGGCAAAGTCTTGACGCTCAGCAATTCGCAAGGGCAGTTCCTTTCCTATTCCCTGAACGGTTCGCTCTCAGGGGATCGGGTCGACGCGCTGGCGCCAGGCAGATATTTCATCGCCGTGACAGCCACCTCAGTCGGAGCGCTCGGAACTTATGCGCTCGAGTACTCCAGCAACGATTTCTTCGGCAACGTGCGTGACACGACGATGCACTTTATCGACTTTAACCAACAAGAACCGACACACCAGGGTTATTCCTGGGTCAGTTCGTACGGAGTGCCTGCTGCGATTCCGTTTGTCGTCGGGATGGTCGATTCGAGATACACGGCTTACGACGTCGAGACGACATTGACGAAGTTAACGGACGGATCGGAGCGTATCGATAGCGGTTACGGCAACTTCGGTGACATAGGAGCAGGGGGCTGGGGCGGCGGAAATTACGGAGTCCGTCGCTCAAACGGCGATACGGTGATCGCAGCCAACGATACGACATGGACGTCGTTGTCATACGGAGCCACGATCGCGCTGGCTCACGAAATGGGTCATGCTACCGGTATGCCGCATGCTCGGCTTGCAACCGCGTTGATGGGCTATGTGAACAGCGACGAACTGATTCCGATCGGTGATGGATTCTCCTTTCCTTGGACCGATTCACGGCGTCCGGGATTCTCCGTGATGAACGAACGCAATTACTTGGATTGGACGCTGCAATCTGGGAGCCAAGCATTCAGTATCGAACCGAATGACTCGTCGGCTCAAGCTCAATTGCTGATTCCTTATTTCAATGAAACGACGCTGGATGTACTGACCAAGCCGACAGTCGCGACCGGCCAAGCCCCCGTACAAGTGCTGACGGGTGATTTCAATAACGACGGCAAGCGGGACTTGGTTATCGCTTCGTCCGATTCTGACGACTTGCGAGTCTACCTGGGTGACGGCACCGGGAACGTGACATTTAAGAATAGCGTCTCAGTCGATGACTTGAACTGGTTTGAAGAGCCGATCACGGTCGGCGATTTCAACGGAGACGGCCGCTCCGATGTGGCCGTGATCAGTCGCAGTAACAATCGCTTCGGCATTCTCTTGTCTGCGGCAGACGGAACACTCGGCGCTGCGAGTTACACCGCTAGCGGAAATACGCCGATCTCGATTGCGACAGGCGACGTGAACAAAGACAGTAAACTCGACATCATCATGGGGCTCAGTTCCGGAGCTGTCATGATCCACATCGGTGCCGGCAACGGAACCTTTGCAGCGGGTCAATCCTATGCAGGCACAGGCAATGTCTATTCCTTATCTGTCGTTGACTTCAACGGCGACGGCTACGCAGATATTGCTTCGGGGGATAACGGAGGTGGAGCCGGAGTTCGGATCAACGACGGCACAGGTAAATTCCCGACTCGCACGTCGATCGGAACCGGAGATTCCGTAACCGCGGTGACCACCGGGGACTACAACGGTGACGGACGAATCGACATCGCTTATATCAATCGATCCACAGACCAGGCCTTCGTGGCTCTGGCCAAAGCCGGAGGAGGCTTCAACACAGCCACTGCATCGGAAGGCCATCGCAATGGAGAAGCGATGACAACTGCAGATGTGAATCGCGACGGACGAGCCGACCTGATCATCGGCGGCTTCGATACTTCGATGGTCGTCCTGCTGAGCAACCCCGACGGAACCATGGGGCGTCCGATTGACTACAGCACATCCAACGCGGAGTACGGTGTAGCGGCGGCCGACCTGACCAACGATGGATTCGCAGACATCGTCACGGCTGCTTACTTCAGCGATACATTCAGCATTTTTGTTTCACAACCGGACAACTTGCGGAACAACCGTGTCACGCTGATGGGAGCGATCAGTTCCGCGACGGACGTCGACCGCTATTCGCTGGCAGTGAAAGCCGGTGAGACCTATACCTTCGATATTGAAGCGGCCGAGTTTCAGTATTCGCTCGACGCGACCATTCGGCTGATCGCATCCGATGGAACCGTACTGGCGACGAACACAAGCGGACTCGATCGCGACTCCGGGTTGGACTCGGTCGACCCATACTTGACCTATACTTTCACCGCCGATGACACGATTCAGATCGAAGTCAGCGGGGAAAGCGGTTCAGCCGGGAACTATCGTTTCAAAGTTACGCCGAGCACAGCTTATAAGATTGATGGACCACGCGTGATCGCGAGCTATCCGGACAATGGAACCAGTCAGGATACGCTCAATCAATTGATGTTCTTCTTGGACGATCAAATTGATCCGGCCACGATCACATCATCGAGTATCGTCGTGCGCGGACAAGCAGGAGGCGTTCGCTCCGGAACGGCGTACTTCAACCCGTTGGATGCGACACTCACCTGGACGGCATCCAGTCCGTTGCCGATTGACTCTTATACCGTAACGCTATCCGGCGGCACGAATGGACTGAAGGATTTCGCAGGCGCTTCGCTCGACGGTGAGATCGCTTCGAATTTCAAGTTCCCGACGGTCTCCGGCAATGGAACACCCGGCGGTGATTACACGATGCAGTTCACCATCTCGTCGAACGATACGACTGCGGCCACAGTGTCGTCGGTGTCGTATTCGCGAGATCCGTATCAGCGCGGTAAGTTCACCCTGGTGTTCAGCGACCAACTATCGGAGAAGAGCGTCGACAACGCTACGTTCACATTACGGGCCGCCGGACCGGACCATATTTTCGGAACGACGGACGACCGACTTGCAACACTCGATCCGATCTACGACAAGATCGATCACATCAACTATCCTTCGATCGACTTGTACTCGCGCGGTATTCCCGATCCCGATCAATATCGAATCGAGGCCTCGCTCGTTGACGCGGCAGGATTAACGGTCGCTCTTTCGCAGGTCATCAACGTTGCGGTAGCGATACCCGAGACGGCGCTGTTTTCCAACGCCGGCCTGACTCAAACCGGACTGGTCGGCAGTTACATCAATCAGAGCCTGCGATCTCAAACGGCGCAGGTCGATTGGCGATCCAGCCAAACGGTTGCGGGGACTCGCACGGATTACACAGTCAGTTTTCCGACTAGTTCGTTCGGAACGCGAGCGCAGGTGGGAATCACCGGCGGGTCCGATGCGAATTGGGACAATTTTTCCGTGCAGTGGGACGGCTGGATCAAGGTTTCCGTCGATGGAACGAGAGTTCAAACGCGCAGCGATGACGGCAGTCGCTATTGGATCGACGTCAATAACGACGGAACGTTTGCCAACAACGCTTCCGAGTTTTTTGATAACGGGTTCGGCACAGGCCATGCCATGATTGCCGGCGCTCTGTCGGCCCCTCTGACCGCCGGTACGTATCGCATTCGTGTTCAGTATGAAGAAGGAACCGGATCGAACGGGATGGTGCTCGAATGGATGACACCCGACACGCCGGGAATGGATGATCAATACGGACATGGGCCGACCGTGATCGGCATGACGGTGCCGGCCAATAGTGTCGTCAACGTTCCGACGTCCTCGGTCGGTGTCACCTTCAGCGGAGCTCTCGACCTGACAACGTTGACGACGACCAATTTCAAGGTCCGCTATTCGCCTGACCCGACCTTTTACAACGGCAACGATTCGTATTTGACCGACGCGGACAATGCGATCTCATGGAACGCAACAACGCATACAGCTACGTTTCAGCCGGCATCCATTCTGACGACCGGATATTACTTGGTGGAACTGACCAGCGGTGCAGGCGGCATCAAGGCTCCGGGCGGTATGCAACTTGACGGTGAATACCTCAACACGAAGATCCTCGGTAATACGACCTACCCGCGTTGGAGCGATACTCCGTCAGGCGACGGCATTCCCGGAGGCAACTACTCTGCATCGTTCACGGTCGGCATCACCGAGATTCGATTAAGCATTTCGCCGTCATCGATTTCCGAATTCGGCGGCTCAGCCGTAGGCACGGTGACGCGAGTCAATGCCGCGGACTACTCAGCTCCATTAACAGTCACCCTGACCAACAGCGATACGACAGAAGCATCGGTCCCGGTGACTGTCACGATTCCAGCCGGCGCACAGTCGACGACATTCGCCGTCTTGGCCGTAGATGACTCTATCGTCGACGGCGACCAGATCGTCACGATCAGCGCTTCGGCCTCAGGATTCGCAACCGGCGCAGCGCAGATCACAGTCACCGATTACGAGCCCTTAGTACTCACGATCGATGTCGGCAGCATTTCCGAAAACGGGGGCGTGGCACATGCGACTGTCAAGCGAACAGATCCGACTGGATCTCTGTCAGTGACGATTCTTAACTCGAATGGAAGCCGATTGTCCGTGCCGGCCGTTATTACCATTCCGGCAGGGCAATTGACTTCCGCTTCGTTCAATTTGTCGGCGATCGATAATAACCTCGTCGACGGCAATCAACTGATCACCATCTCAGCCTCTGCTTCCGGGTATCTGAATGCTGTTCAGTCGTTGACGGTGAACGATGAAGAGCTATTGGCCATCAGTATCAATCCGACGACTATCTCCGAAAGCGGCCAGGCACAAGCTGTTGTAACGCGAACCGATCCGAATGGAGTACTGACGGTTAATATCACCACAGATGCTCCCGACGAAGTTTCGGTTCCGGCGACAGTCACCATCGCGGCAGGGTCTCTTTCATCTCTGCCGTTCACCATCAACGGTGTAGCGGACGGAATTCTCGACGGGTTGCAAACTGCCCATGTGCGAGCAGCCGCCACCGGCTATATCGATGCAGTGGGAACGATCAATGTTCTCGACGGTGAACAGATCGCTTTGCAGTTCAATTCGCCTACGATGTCGGAGAAGGGAGGTACGATTCAAGTACAAGCGATGCGAACTGCCTCGCAAGGCGCCTTGGTCGTTCAACTGTCGACCACCAGTTCCGGACAGATCACCTTCCCGAGCAGCATCACGATTGCTGACGGCCAGTTGCTTTCAGCTCCGTTCACGATCTCGGCAGTGGACAATCAGATCCTCGATGGAGATCGCGATGTTCCGATCACTGTGATTGCGACCGGCTATTCCGCCAATACATCGACCATTCGCATCACGGATTACGAACCGATTACCTTTACGGTCTTGGGTTCCGCTCAGATATCCGAAAACGGCGGCTCAACGACTGTTATTGTTTCGAGAACGGACTCGACTTCGGCGGTGACTATCTCGCTTTCCAGCAATGACACATCAGAAGCGACACTGCCGGGACAAGTCACAATCCCCGCCGGGTTCACTTCATCCGGCCCGATTACGATTTCGGCTGTAGACGATACTCTGCTGGACGGAGACCAGAGCGTGACGATCAGTGCCGCGGCCGGCGGCTATGTGACTGGTACGCAATCGATTTTGGTAACTGACTACGAAGAATTGGACCTGACGTTTGATCAGAGTTCGATCGCAGAAGACGGGCGAACGGCGATCGCAACGATCAAACGTAAGAACACCGACTTGGGTTCGGCGGTCACGATTAATCTTTCCTCCAACGATGTAACTGAGCTGACGGTCCCGGCGTCGGTCACGATTCCCGCCGGCCAAGCGAGCGCCACATTTACCGTGACCTCCGTCGATGACACGCTGCTCGATGGAACGCAAAGTCCGCAGATCACAGCTGGAGGGAGCGGATACATTTCCGTTTCCAAGGTTTTGAATGTCACTGACGTAGAGACGATTACCGCTGCACTTTCGGTGTCCTCCATTTCGGAACAAGGAGGGACCACAGTCCTCCGATTGACTCGCAGCAATACCGATTCTGCGACCGCGCTCACGGTGAACCTTTCGAACAGCAACGCTTCGCGAGTTTCTTCACCAGCGACAGCAGTGATTCCGAGCGGTGCCCAATTCGTGGACGTACCGATCAGCGCCGTGGACGACGACTTGCTCACGGGCTCGGTGTCGGCAACTCTCGGAGGCTCGTCTGCGGGTTACTTCAGTGTAACGGCAGCGCTGATCGTAACAGACTACGAAACACTGACGATTGTCCCGATCACATCGTCAATCAGCGAGAAGGGAGGCACCACGTCGGCGACGATTACACGCAGCAACACCAACAACAGTTCAGCGCTGACAGTGAGCCTGGTGTCCAGCGATACCACGGAGTTAACAGTTCCGGCATCCGTGACCATTCCGGCCGGACAAAGCTCGGTGAGTTTCACACTAACAGCCGTTGATGACACGCTGCTGGACGGACCGCAGGTCGTTTTGATCACACCGACTGCCGCCGGATATATCAGTAACGTGCTGAGTGAAACGGTCACCGACTTCGAGCAGTTGGACCTGACATTCAATAAGACGGCACTGGCTGAGGATTCGCGAACGGCAATCGGTACCGTGAAAAGAAACAACACGGACATCAGTCAGGCGTTGACAGTATCGCTCTCGTCGAACGATACGACTGAGTTGAGCGTTCCGGCGTCGGTGACCATTCCGGCAGGACAAAGTACGGTGACCTTTACCGCGACTTCGGTCGATGACACGTTGCTCGACGGACTGCAAACAGGTTCGGTCACAGCAAGCGCCGCCGGGTATGTCTCGGGTTCCGCATCGATGGACATCACCGATGTCGAGAATCTAACGATTGCTTTCTCGCAAGCGACCATCTACGAAAACAATGCAACGACTCAAATGACGGTCAGTCGCTCCAATACAGACACTGCGACGGCCCAAGTTGTTTCGCTCTCGACGACGAACGGGTTGCGAACCAACGCCCCGGCTTCTGTGACTATCCCGGCGGGCAGTCAATCGGTGACGATTGATGTTACGTCGATCGATGATACGCTGCTGGGCAATTCAGAAGACTTGACGTTCGGTGTTGCCGCATCGGGTTACTTCGGCAGTCAGACAACACTCACAGTCAATGACTACGAAACACTAACCATTTCGCTGGATAAGTCGCATATAAGTGAGAACGGCGGATCGGCTCAAATGACCGTGACACGCAGCAACACGAACAGCCTTTCCGCGCTCGTGATCGCCGTCTCGTCATCCGACCAGACCGAGTTATCGACGCCCGCCACGGTAACCATTCCGCTCAATCAACGCTCCGTCACCTTCAGTGTGAATGCCGTCGACGATCAATTGCTGGACGGCGACCAAACCGTAACATTGACTGTAGCGGCCGGAGGCTATATCACGGGGCAAAGTCCGATCATTGTCGATGATTATGAACCGCTGACCTTGGTACTAGATCAAACTCAAGTATCGGAGGCGGGCGGGACACTCACCGGGCGAGTCTCGCGAGCCGGCAGCGATCTAACATCCTCACTGGTCGTTAACCTGTCGACCTCGATCCCCGGTACGCTGAACTTGCCGAGCAGCATCACGATCACCGCCGGTTCATCGTCTGCTTCATTCTCCGCCACGGGCATCGACAACGCGATTTGGTCGGGTGATCGTACGGTGAGCCTGACCGCTTCATCCACAGGATATGTATCCGGCATCAAGTCGTTTACGCTGGCTGACGCGGAAACTTTAGCGATCGTTTACGCGTCTGCGACGATCAGCGAGCAAGGCGGCAGCACGACGGCGACCTTATCGAGAAGCAACACGAACATTGAAGCCGCAGTTTCGGTGACTCTGGTATCCGATGATCCGTCGGTCACCTTTCCTTCGAGCGTTACCATTCCGGCTGGGAGTAGTTCGGTCGGCTTTACGGTCAATGCCATCGACGATGATCTGTTGAACGGTCTGCGCTCCATCCACTTAGCAGCCAACTCGGCCGGATATCAATCGACAAGCGACGTTCTCACCGTCACAGACTACGAATCGTTGACGATGACAATCCTCAGTACATCCATGTCGGAAAAGGGCGGATTTATCGTCGGCACCGTTCGTCGAAACAACCAGGACATTTCGTTACCGCTGGTGGTTTCTCTAAGTTCAAACGACACCACAGAGGCAACTGCGCCTGCCACGGTGACCATACCAGCCAACACCATCATCGCAACTTTTACGGTACTGGCTGTCGATGATACGATCCTCGACGGAGATCAGATCGTCACCATTTCCGCTTCTTCTTCCGGTTATGTCGGGGCTCAGCGCAATCTGACGGTTACCGATGACGAGACCGCAGACACATGGACGAATCCTCGAAATCCGCTGGACGTCAATAACGACACGTTCGTATCAGCGATCGATGCGTTACTGATTATCAACCAGCTCAATCAAACCGGCGGTGGTAAGAAACTCGGCACACCACCGGTCGGGAACACTCTGTTCTACGACTGCAACGCGGACACGTTCCTTTCCGCCATCGACGCGCTGTTCGTAATCAACTACTTGAACAGCCATCCGAACGGGGAAGGGGAGGGCGAAGGGGTCGAATCCATCGCGAGAGATCAAGTGGCCGATATCGAGACAACACCCTTATTCAGCATGGATGCCTGGGCCGATATTGCAGCCGCTTCTTCTGTACGACAACGGCGAGCACGAGATCAGTTCTTCGCCGACTTCGGCATTTGAATTGCATCGAGTTGTTCGCACGGTAAAGGATTCGAAACGCGAAGCTCGAGGTCGTGTTGCGTGAACGAAAGCGGAACGGCGCGAGCCCAATGCCACCTACTTTCCGGTCAGCCTGGGGGTGTTTCAGGAGGTTCTGACCGCTTTTGCTTAGCGAGTTGTTTTTGGTACTTCGTCGTTTTGGGGCGACGCGAGTGGGCCACGCGTGGGTACGAGCGTATCGCTTTGCGATGTGGTAATCGTTGTTGTGCAGCCAACAATAGGGCGATTTGGTAAGCGGTGGTGAGTGCCTCGGGCGTATCGTGCTTGGGTTCCAAGAGCTTGATCTGGAACACCTTCCAAACGCCCGTAAAGCTCAACTCCCGGACAGGCACTCCGGCGATCTTGGCCGCTTGCCGACGAAACTGCACAACTAGGTTGTAGGCGATGATGCTCGCCAGCAGTTCCTTCATCATCATGTCGACGCTCTTGGCACGTATCCTCTCCGTCTCCAGAGTCACCTTCACGTCGCGAATATCGAACTCAACGTCGTAGCGGCGGCTTCATGTTGCTGCACCGGCAGTCTTGGCATCCACTTCTAGGTTAGAGACCAGCTCCAGCGTCTTGCCGCCGGGCAACACAACTTGGTGAATGAAGACCCGAATCTCGGCGTCAGCGGGCAACTCCGGGTTGGACTTCAGTTCCTTGTCAGACGGTTTCCATAGCAGCTGATACGTGCGAAAGCCATCACCTTCCTCGACGAGTTCGGCCTTCTTCAGGTGTGAATTGAAACGCACCTTGCTCAAGCAGAACAGGAATTTCTTGTTGTGCTTTACGCAGGACCAAGCGACTTGGAAGATACCGAAGGCCGTATCGGCCAGGATGATACTTTCATTCGGTAGGAGCTCGACAATACGTGCGGCTGCTTAGCTTCGCTGACGTTGTTCGGTCCGTACATCGGATCGATCTGCGGCACCACTGCACAACCGGTTTGCAGCTCGTGAGCCACCAGGAGCTGAGCTACGGGCCATACGCTCTCGCCGTGTTGATTGCTCGCAGGCGGAAAGGCTTTGGCCAGTTCCTCTGTCGGCGCGAGTGTTATCGTCGTGCCATCGATAATGAACGCGCGATGACCCAGAAGCACCGGCTCAGCCAGCTTTCGGCCAGTGTGTTACATAACAGCAATGAGAAGTCTTCAACAGCCTTCAGCGTGAGCCTCTTTCGGGCTGCGTTGTATGCCGAAGTGTTGTAAGAGAGCGTGTGCTCTTCCACTCGCCGATTTTTCGGCAGCAGATCGCGATGCTGTTCAAGTAGTCTCGCAACAACTTCCCGAAACGAAAGCCCTCCGTAGAGCCGCTGCAGAATCATCATCCATAGCGTCGGAGCTTTGGTATAGACCTGCCGAGTGTTGGGGCGAACCTCATCTTCGAGTTCCGCCAGAACTTCTTCCGATCGAAGTAGCGTGCTAAGTAACTGTTCAGCTTTAGCCGCATTCGCGAGTGCTTCATTCGATTCGTTGGACGCTGCAGGAAGAGTCATGTTGCCACTTCGACAGGGAAAACAGAAAATATGTTCCCTACGCAATTCCCGTGCCGAAACTCCGTTTGGATCAGCTAAATCACAGATTTAACGAAAGTAGGTGGCATTGGGCGCGAGCCGTCCGGTGGCGCACGATTGCTCTTGAAGAACCGGACGGCTTGCGCGTTCCGCTTTCAGGAATTGAAAAAGCATTTACGGTTCGGGGTTTGATCTGGGCGAAGTGAACGGCGAATCGTCGGCTGCTTGACAGGCATCAATACTTTCAACGCGGTGCATAGAGTAGTCTCATGATGTCGAGTGAGTCGGTCGCAGCCGTTTCGCAGCAGGAGATTGTTCGTTTTTACTGAATCTTACCCTGAAGAGATCCAGGACCGGCGTTGATGCAGGATTCCCAATCCACGTTATTGACTGAAACCGCGAATGGACTTTACTGCGCTCAGGGTGATTTCTATGTCGATCCTTGGCGACCGGTGAAACGCGCGGTCGTAACGCATGCCCATAGCGATCATGCGGTAAGCGGATCCGAAGCCTATTTGGCGGCGAGAGAAGGGGACGCCATTCTTCGAATGCGGCTGGGGTCCGCTTCTTCGATCACTTTTCTCAAGTACGGTGAAGCCGTTACGCTCGGCGGTGTCCGGCTGTCATTGCATCCTGCCGGACATATGACCGGTTCGGCTCAAGTTCGTTTGGAATTCGGCGGTCGCATCACGGTCGTATCGGGTGATTACAAACTGCAGGCAGATCCGACCTGCCGCAGCTTTGAACCGATTCGATGCCATACATTCATCACCGAATCGACGTTCGGACTACCGATCTTTCGCTGGAATGAAACGGCGAGCGTCATCCACGAAATCGAAGAATGGCAACGAACGAACAGAGATGCTGGTCGAGCGTCGTTGATCACGGCTTACACGGTCGGTAAAGCGCAGCGGATCCTCGCTTCGTTACGCAATGACTTCGGTCCGATCATTGCGCATGGTGCAATCTTCAACGCATGCCGAGCCTATCGAGAGTGCGGAGTTCGATTGCCGAATCTGCTCGGAGTATCCGAAGTCGGTCCGGGATTCGAATGGACTCAAGCCCTCATCATCGCACCACCGTCCGCATTGGGTTCACCGTGGATGCGACGATTCGGTGATCTTTCCACAGCCATGGCTTCGGGTTGGATGCGAGTACGCGGAATTCGCCGGCGACGCGCTGTGGATCGTGGATTTGTTTTGTCCGATCACGTCGATTGGCCCGACCTCATTTCCGCGATTGCGATGTCGGAAGCTGAGACCATTCTTGTTACTCACGGCTATACCGATCAGGTTGTTCGTCATTTGGTAAGCCAGGGACGGCAAGCCCGAGTGGTTAAGACACAGTTCCGCGGTGAGTCGGAAGAAGGCGAAAACGTGGAAGCACCTTCATCGGATGTCGACACTGGGGAAAGCGAGGCGCAGGGATGAAACGCTTCGCACTTCTATTTGAGTCACTGGATCGTACTAATAAGACGAACGAAAAGGTGGCCGCGGCGACGGGTACTTTCGAGCGCCGACCCTGAACGCTGCGTGGGCGATGTACATGCTTAGCGGCAGAAAGCTGAAGCGACTCGTTCCTTCGGTCAATGGGCGAGAGAAACGGCGGGCATTGACGGTTAATGGATGAGTGCTACGAAGCCGATATGGCGATTGGCGGAAACCATCAGTCTGATACTACCCGATCCAACTTCGGCTCGATACGAAGTGACACTCAAGACAACCTTGGTGGAAGAAGAATTGATGCCGCCGGGCTATGCAACTGACGAGCAGAGGACGAGAATCACCGATCTCTGGTCTCAGTTGGCCGCGAGCAGAACAGTTGGTGGTCAACAAGCTGATCACCGGTTCCTTCCGAATCGGAGTGTCGCAAAAGCTGATCGTCCGTGCGCTCGCGGATGCATTTCATCTGAGCCAAGATGTCGTATCGCATCGGTTGATGGGCGATTGGCAACCGACGGCCGAGTTCATGCAGGAACTCGCTCGGCAGGATACAGACGACGCATAGCACAACCCGTCCCTATCCGTTCTTTTTTGGCTCAAACTGGCCAGGCAAACTCCGGAGGCACTCGGCGATGTCAACGAATGGCAAGCCGAATGGAAGTGGGATGGTATTCGAGCTCAGGTCATTCGTCGCGACGGAGATATTTTCATTTGGTCGCGAGGCGAAGAGTTGATGACGGATCGATTCCCGGAAATCGTAAATGCTGCGTCCGCGTTGCCCGATGGAACGGTGCTGGACGGCGAGATTATAGCGATGCGCTACGGTGCGATTCTTCCATTCTCTGAAATGCAGCGACGCATCGGTCACTGAAATCGACCAAGAAGATACTCGAAGAAGTACCCGTACGATTCTTCGCTTTCGATCTGTCGAGTTTAATGCGATCGACATCCGCTGTCGCAAACTCTCAGAACGGCGATCACAGTTAATAGGCCTCATGTCGGAAGTACAGTCTCTTGCGGCTCGAATCGGCCATACAGTTGCCTCCGGTTGTTTCGACGCGCACGACTGGAACGATTTGGCAGCAAGACGAGAACGCTGTCGAGAGGTCCGAGCAGAAGGACTGATGCTCAAGCACCGCGACTCGCCGTATCGCATCGGTCGCCCGCGCGCGGCGGGTGGTGGAAGTGGAAGATTGAGCCATATACGGTCGATGCTGTCTTGATTTATGCTCAGCAAGGTCATGGACGCCGCGCCGGTTTGTACACCGACTACACCTTCGCCGTATGGGATCAAGATCGCGCATTACCGTGCCAAAGCCTATTCGGGTCTGACCGATGAAGAGATTCGTCAAGTCGATCATTTCGTGCGCCAGGAGCATACGTTGGAGCGTTTCCGGTCCGGTGCGGAGTGTGACTCCGGAGTTGGTCTTCGAGCTGGCCTTCCCGAGAACATACAAGCCTCGTCCGGGCACAAGTCAGGAATCGCCGTGCGGTTCCCTCCGAATCTGGGTGGCGACAGGACAAGCGACCAGCCGAAGCTGACTCACTCACGATACCATCCGCCACATGCTAGCCGGACGAGAGCAATCGCAAGCGAACGGTAGTGTATCCCACACCGATAAGTGGATGTCTCGAATCGATGATTGGTTCCAAACTTCGGGCAAACAACCGTTCGATTATCAGCGCTTGTGCCCGGCAAGCCTATCTCAATGGTTGCAGCGGCCTGATCCATACACCGACCGGAACCGGTAAGACATTGGCTGCGTTCCTAGGAGCGATCATCGAAGCGGAATCAGAACGAGTCCATATCGTTGCGGATTCTGAAAGTTCGGAGAAGGCGACCACGAAAGCACGGGCGACCAAGCGAGCTCGCGCGAAGTCCAAGCTGAAAGTTCTGTGGCTGACTCCGCTGCGTGCCTTAGCCGCGGACACTGAAGAAATTTGAAAGGAACGCATGCGAGCAGTTGCAGGTTCCCTGGCACATTGAGCGTCGTACCGGCGACACAGCCGCGAGCTTTGCGTAGGAAACAAGATCGATCGCTCCCGAGGAGTACTGATAACGACGCCGGAAAGCCTGACGTTGCTGACTCATGAAGAATCGGCAACACCGCCCCGGCGGCCCATCAGGCTGATCGTCGTCGACGAATGGCACGAGCTCATGTCGACAAAGCGGCGTACAAACGGAATTGGCCTTGGCTCGGCTCCGTCGCTTTAAACCCAACGTACGTGTTTGGGGGTTATCAGCCACGATCGGTAATCTCTCAAACGCTTTGGTTACGTTGTTAGGACACGGATTCGATCAAGCAAAGTCTCGTTTGATTCGTGGTGATGTTCAAAAAGAGATCGACATCCGTTCACTGCTTCCCGATGAGATCGAGCGGTTTCCTTGGGCCGGTCATTTGGGAGATCGCCTAGCAGGCCCCGTTTCAAAATTAGTTCAGCAAGCGGCGACGACGCTGATATTCACCAATACAAGGTCGCAGTCGGAGATCTGGTATCGATCGTTATTGAACCACTTGCCGGAATTGGCAGGATTGATGGCGGTTCATCATGGTTCGCTGGACACCGAGTTGCGAACGTGGATCGAGCGACAATTGCGAAGCGGCAAATTGCGATGTTGCGTGTGTACCAGCAGTTTGGATTTGGGAGTGGATTTTCCAACAGTCGATCAAGTTATTCAGGTCGGCAGTCCCAAGGGGAACGCGAGACTCGTGCAGCGCGCCGGCCGAAGCGGGCATCGGCCGCATGTCCCTTCACGCATCGTGTTTGTTCCGACGCATGCCTTGGAGCTGGTGGAACTTTTAGCACTCCGCAAGTCTGTAGCGGCTGGTCAGATTGAACCGCGAATTCCGCTGCATCAACCTCTCGATGTGTTGGCTCAGCATGTTGTGAGTATGGCACTCGCCGGCGGATTTGAACCCGATGCGCTTTATAAGGAAGTGACCTCAACGGCCGCTTATCACGAACTCAGTCAAGAAGCGTGGCGATGGGTCCTCGATTTTGTTGAACGCGGCGGTTCAAGTCTGCAGGCTTATCCCGATTATCATCGAATTCACAATATCGACGGCAAATATCAAGTCACCGACCGAGGCATTGCTCGACGTCATCGCATGTCGATCGGAACGATCGTCAGTGATGCATCGGTTCAAGTAAAGTTTCTCAAAGGGAAAGCTGTCGGCAGCGTTGAAGAATCGTTTGTCAGTCGCATGGAAGCGGGCGACCGATTCATGCTCGCCGGCAAAGTGCTCGAGTTAGTGAAGCTGCAGGACAATACGGCTTGGGTTCGCCGAGCGAAAGGGAACATCACTGCCATTCCGCGTTGGATGGGCGGTCGCATGCCTTTGTCGACAGAACTGTCTCAAGCGCTGCGAGAAGAACTAGAGATCGCGTCGAGCGGCAAATGGGACAGCGCAGAATTGCAGGCAGTGCGGCCTCTTCTGGAACTACAACAAACCCTATCCGTTCTCCCGACGACGAACGAGTTGCTGATCGAACGTTGGGAGTCACGAGACGGACATCATTTATTTCTATATCCTTTTGAAGGACGACTCGCCCACGAAGGACTCGCCGCACTGTTAGCGCTCCGCTTCTCGCGACTGCAACCGATCACCTTTTCGATGGCCATGAACGACTACGGCATCGTCTTCGTTTCGGAAAATGCGGCTCCGATTGAACCTGCGATACAAGCCGGCCTGTTCTCGCCGGAGAACATGGATGAGGATATCGCAGCGAGCTTGAACGGGACCGAGATGTGGAGACGGCAGTTTCGAGAAACCGCGAGGATCGCCGGGCTGCTTCATCAAGGCTATCCGGGAGAGCGAAAAAAGGCTTCGCACTTGCAGGCCTCAAGCAATCTTTTCTTCGAAGTCTTCAGGCAATATGATCCGAGCAATCTGCTGCTGCGACAAGCACAACGCGAGGTGCTCGACCAGCAATTGGAGAAGCAGCGCATGATTCTCGCGCTTGAGCGTATGCTGCGCAGCAGACTGATCGTTCGAGACTTGCCGCAACCCTCGCCGCTCTGTTTTCCTTTACTCGTCGACCGCTTGCGAGATCGACTCAGCAGCGAGACATTGGCGGATCGAGTCCGCAAGTTACAGCAAAAATGGGAATCCGAAGCGGACCGACGCACTGCCAATTCCGGTCGATGAAATGCGCTCCATGGATGTGAAGATTGCCGACACAACATTAAACCTGTCTGCGGACCGCAGCGCATGGTGGCCGGATTGTAAAGCCCTTTTTATCGCCGATACGCACTTTGGAAAGGCCGCCGCTTTTCGACGGGCCGGACTACCCGTACCAGTCGGAACCACGACAGAGGTATTAGCCCGTTTGTCGAGTGCGATCGACGCGAGAAGTGCTGAGAGACTGATCGTACTGGGCGATCTCATTCATTGCGGTGATCGGACAGAAACCGATTTTCTCAGCGAGTTGAGACACTGGCGGGACCAACATGCGAGTCTCGAATGGACACTAGTGCGAGGCAATCATGATCGCGGTCACAAAGGTCTCTTTACGGAGCTTCGAATCGATGTCATCGATGAACCGTTCGAGTTGGGGCCCTTTGAACTGTGTCATTATCCGGATGCAGCGCCTCGCTTGCCCGAAAAATATCGCCTATCCGGTCATATGCATCCGGGGCTAAGCATAAAGGAACTCGGACACAGCAGTCCGAAATTGCCTTGCTTTTGGTTTTCATCCAACACCGGCATTATGCCTGCGTTCGGCAATTTTGTCGGACACTCAACGATTCAAATCAGCAACGACGATCAAGTTTTCGTCGTCGCCGATGATCAGTTGATTCTCTTTTCCGAACGATAGACGCAGATCGCTTACCAAGGACGGAGTTTCCAGCCGAAGAAGAACCCGAGTCCGAAAATCGTAGCTGCGCACACGCCTGGACGAGCGGAATAGTAGCGATGAATCGAGTCGGATACCTCTGAGACGAGTTGAGCAAAGTCCTCCCCGTCTTCCTTTTCCATGCGGCTATCATCCGATCGCCCCGAATTTCGGCTCTTATTGTCCGACTGTTGTTTTACAGAATTGCCTGCGGCAGTTGCCATTTTCGAGTTCTCCTTGTAACGAATAAAACTTCGATGCGCAGACGGTATCAATCACCGGACGCAGCGTTGCTGAGCGATTGTCGCAACCAACGGATATTGGCAGCGACTTCTTTTTGAGTTGTTGAGAATGAGGTCAGAGCCGTCCGTAAGGAACGCACTCCCAGCCAGGCAGTCAGCACACCGACAAGAGCGAAGAGGACTCCGACGATGAGCTGCGCGATCCACAGAGGCCAATCGGTAGCCCATGCAATCAGCGATGCGACTCCTTCACCGAGCACAGGTAGAGAAGCGATCAAGATTCCCAGAGCGCATACGATCCCTGCGATCGCTGGTTTGGCTCGTGAGAGTGCCGCACGGCTATCGCAGCGCAACAACTGAACCTGTAGTTCAGCCAAGTCGAGTGCGTCGCCGAGGAACGAAGATGCGTCCCGTGTGACACTGCGAACCGGACCGACTGCATGATCGCCGATCACCCACGTCGTTTGATAAGCCATCCGACCATGCCTCCCAAGGCTGCTGCGATCAATAGACTGGTCCCCGGTCGTCGCCGGATAAAGTCGCTGGAACGCGTGACGATTTGCTCCTGAACATCGCTCCACAGTTCTCCCATTCGCCGCGTATCAGATGACACTGCGGCTGCGGGCAACTGTTTCAAATCATCGAGGATGCGATGCTTGCCGTTGGAATGATGCTTGATCATGGTTATTCCCGCTGAGCAATCTTTGGATGCGAGAGGACACGTAACTTCGCACGGCATTGGCTGCCATGGAACCGAGGAACCCGACCACAGCGCCGCCGGCTTGGGAGAACCCGACAGCTCGTTCTTTTTCCGCGTGGCTCACGGGAGTCTCCTCTCCCGCTGAACCGTTTTCCGAAGCCCCGGCACGAGCGCGACCGTGATATTCTGAGTTGAACCCCGAAGACTTTGAACGTTGAGTCCTGGACGGCACGACGTAGTATCCGGCGGCCAAGACAGCCAGCGCGACCGGCCACGGATGAGCGCGCACATGCTCTCGCCAATCGCCCAAGCGTTCGATGTCCGCGTTCAGTTCGCGGGCTTTACGCAGCCCGCGAGCACGGATCTCCACCATTCGGTCAACGATGCCGTCTACTTCGCTCATGCTCGGATCAACTCCAGTAGCGACGGCTGCTTGAGCTCGAACCGAACAATGACATGCCGGCGATCATGCCTGTTGCGATACCAGCGACGAAAGCCACGGCGATCGATTCGACCGGACGCTTGCGCACCGTGTTGCGTGCAACTTGGTAACCTTCTTGTGCGGCATCCGAAACATATTCGTATCCGTCGCGCATCCGATCGGAGGCAGCCGAAGCATAGTCGCTAGCCGTCTCACCAATGCGGCCCAGCATGTCGGCGCCTGCAGCACCGGCCGAGCGAATAAACGTTTCGATGTCATCGCGTGTTTGACCGGTCTTGCGCTGAATGACACCGACGAGTTGGTTCACATCACCTTTGAGGCCGGCAAGATCATCACCGGTAACTTGCGAGTATTTCTTCTGTACGGCCCCGACGAGATCATTCCACGATCCACGCACTTCTTCTCGCGTCAGCATTATGCGGCTCCTGAGCAAACAGTGGATAATTCGGGTCCAGCCTGATGCCGGACGTTCAGCTCGGCATACTGCACGCGGCGGACCAATTCCAGCAGCTTTTCCAAAGCCGCTCATATGCAGCATCGTTTTCAATGCAAACGTATCGGCTCTTGTGCCGGTAACCGATGGAGCAATTGCAATAATAGAGATTCTCCAGAGGCCATTGCCGGCTGGTATGGAAACAGTTCGATCCAAAGCCGTGCGGAGCGATCGCTACCGTTACCCAATGCCTCGTTCTCGCTCTCCAAACGTCCTGCGCGATCAACATGAACGATCCGGTATCACTGAGTAGTATGCGATCCGGAATCACCGCGCCGTAAGCAATCCGTACGGAAGATGATTCACGCGTCGGCAACGGTCGACTCTCCTTTCGAGCATGCTCGCGGTACAGCGGTTGCATTGTCCAGCTCTCGATTGTGTGGATGCAGTTCGTTCTTTACCAACTGCACTTCAGCTTGTGCATTGTGCATGAGCTCCACAGGTAATGTGCTATTTGACAGAGAGAGCCCAGATCGTGGGCGGAGGTGAATGATGTTGTCGTGGGCGTTGACCTTCCTCGTATTGGCGATCATCGCAGCCGTCCTAGGATTCGGAGGCATCGCTGCGGGCGCAGCGAACATCGCGCAGATACTCTTCTTTCTCTTCCTTATCATGTTCGTCGTCATGCTCATCACCGGCGGCGTCCGACGTCGCGACGTAGTGTAGGCAGAGAAGAGTCACCTACAGCGCTCGACGACTCAGCGGGCATATCCATGGGTCGGTCGTGAGGAGACAGTACAATCGAGGCGGTGCGTTGCACCGCCCACGGTTCGGAGCGGAAGAAGGAGCAGAACATGTCCGCTTCCTACGAACGAAACATCTTCAGTATGCGCACGCTACTGGTCGGCGACTCGCAGGGATTACGAAAGCATCTTGCTGACCAAGCGGACACCATTCTCAACAGTCCGCAACTGACCATACCCGCGCCGGACGAGTCGCAGGAGCCGCTCAGCAGAGTTCTGGCCAAGCAGATCGCGGAACATCGCCCCCAGTCGATTTTGATTGCCGGAGGAGACGGGACGATCAATGCCACCGCGGAAGCTCTTCTCGCACTGAATGCATCTCTTCCATGCCGACTGATCCCAACCGGAACTGCGAACGATCTGGCTCGGACACTTGCCGAAATACGGCTCAGCAATGAAGAGCCGAGTTGCATGATCGACATCATCCGAGCACGGCTGAATGACGAGACCCGCTGTCGGTGTTGTGTCAACATGTTTACCCTCGGCACCAGCGCAAGGAACATGGATTACGTCACAACCGAAGTGAAAGAACGCTGGGGTGCATTCGCGTATCTTTCCCAGTTCTGGCAAACACTGGCTGATCTAGTACCGCTCTCACTCACTATGCAAGTCGGACGATCTGAACCGTTGAGGCTCAACGGACTGTTGAATGCGTTCGTGGCGAATGGACCGACTTGTGGCGGAGGCTTTCGAATTGCCCCGGAAGCGAATCTTGCAGACGGCCGCATGAATGCGGTTCTCTTGAGGGAGGGGACAGCGACCGAGTTGACCGGCCTGACAGCAGCATTTCTGGCGGGAATTCACTTGGATCATAAACTGGTCGAACACTTTGCGGCTGACCAGATCGTTTTCCAATCACCGCATCCGATACCGATCACGCTCGACGGCGAACGGGCTGAAGCGCAACGGATTGAACTGAGTATCGTTCCGCAGTTTCTTGCAATCGACTTGTGGAAAACCGAGTGATCAATCTCATGTGACTCTTTGGCATGCCAAGTGCTTCTCTCGTTCAACATACGCCTGATGAAGCACAAAGCGTTCGTTCGCTTTGGATCGTACACAGATTTGATGTCGGAGAGTTCATGATGAAGAAAACGATGCTGTCCATCGTTCTGATGAGTTTATGCGCGGCTGTTGGTTGCGATAAGTCTGCAACGGAACACCAAGCCGATGCTGTCCGAGACCAATCGAAGGCTGATGCTGCTGCCGTACGTGACAGTCATAACAAAGCAGCCGACGATGTCCGCAACCAGTCTGGAAAAGATGTGTTGGGCAATGCTCGTGATAAGGCATCGGAAAATGCTGCTGACAATATCGAGCGCAAGGGCGAAGACAAAGCGGATGCCATCGAGCGCCGTGGTGAGACGGAGGCGGATCGAATCGAAGCCCAAGGGAAGAATAACAACTCCGCGACGACTCGTCCCAACACAACTGCCCCCGGTACGACTCCGGTCACGCCGCGTTGATTTCAGCGAGAGAAACTCTTTCAGCGAATGTTTCGCAGACGGCGAGCGCTGTGAACAGCGCTCCTCGGAATGACAATCACTAATCACTTGGGTCATGGAGTTCCCACAGATGCAGACCTTACAAGCACCCGCCGTTCGCTCAATCGATCCGCAGTTTCGTGTTCGAGACTTGGATATGCGACGGCAAGCGATACGCAGTCGATGGACAACAGACGAGCGAAGTCTGCGGCGCGAATGGGCGATGCGCCGACAAGCAAAACTCATCGCCATCCTGCAAACCGGTCCCGCCGCTAAAGCAGCTCGCTGAGCGCCGGCCTTGTGCCGCGCAAAACGAGTCGTCAATGGAATTATCCAAACCATGAAAGAATGAACAACATGAAAAAGCAACAGAAACAAACAACCGTTTCGCAGCACATGAGTGACAAACCGAGAGAAGGTAAAGTGCGTTACGCGCTGGCGATGTGGTTGCTCGGATTGCCTCTGCCGATCATTCTGATCGCCTTGGTGTTTCGCGGCTGTGACTGGTAATAGGCGTCACCTGATGAACGGTGCTGCCCTATGCAACTCAAACACATTCCCAAGTACGCAGCTATCACCTCGTTGCTGTGGAAGTATGGGCTCTCGGAACTCGCTCAGTCGCTGTCACCGGAAGCGTATGACTTTGCGTGGGATCAAAAAGACGCCGCAAACAAACCTGAACAGCTTGCGCGCGATCTGGAACATCTAGGCACTGCGTACATCAAAGCCGGTCAGTTGTTAAGCACTCGGACGGACGTGTTGCCGTCCGAGTATGCCGCGGCACTTGCTCGCCTCCAAGACGATGTCGTTCCGCTGCCTACTGAAACGATCATTGAAGTCATTCGCGATGAATTAGGGCAACCGCCACAGCGCTTATTTGCCGAGTTTGATGAAAAGCCGTTTGCCTCCGCGTCCTTAGGCCAAGTTCACGCCGCCAAATTGCGCAGCGGCATGCACGTGGCCGTAAAAGTTCAAAGACCGGGGGCAGGCTCCAAAGCGCTATCGGATCTGCAAGCCATCAAAGAAATGGCAGAGATCTTTGACCGCAATACCGATGTCGGCAGGCGATTGCGATTTTCTGCAATGGCCCGAGCGGTGGAGTTTGCGCTCGATCGCGAACTGGACTACCGGCGCGAGGCGGACAGCCTTACCCGACTTTCTAAATCGGTGAGTCGGTTTGATCGCATCCATGTTCCCAAGGTCGTGCCCGACTACACTCGTAAACATGTGCTGGTCATGGAATTCGTATCGGGACGTCGCTTGACGGATCTCAGCGGATCCGTATTGATTGAGATCGATCGCTCGGTTCTTTCCAAACAACTGGTGCAATGTTATCTCGAGCAGATTCTGGTGGACGGCTTCTTTCATGCCGATCCGCATCCGGGAAATCTGCTGTGGACCAACGACTGTAGGGTGGCTCTATTAGACGCGGGCATGACCGTCTCACTTCCTGAACGCATGCGACATGAACTCGCAAGATTTCTCCTCTTACTGTGTGACAAGCAGGGAGACCAAGCGGCTGAGACGGCTATCGAATTAGGGGAGACGGAAAAGGGATTCGACGCGGACGGATTTCGACGCGAAGTGTCAGAGATCACTGCCGAGTTCAGTATGAATCCAAATCGCGGCTTGAGCAGGCAGGTGTTTGCCTATATGGGAGCAGGCGGTAAGCATGGTCTGTTGCTTCCGGCACCGATCTTTCTGTTCGGCAAAGCAGTGTCACAATTGGAAGAGACATTGCGATTCATCGATCCGAATCTCGACATCCAAGGAACAGTGCGAGAGTTCGGGGATCGCGTCATCCGGGACGTGGCGCTCAGCCGTCTCACGGTTTCGCAACTTTATCGTTCGCTGGCCGACTGCGGAGAACTAGCAGCGGAATTGCCCGACCGACTGAACCGCTTCAGTCGCTTGCTGAGCGAGAACAATCTCAAGATCCATGTCGATGCAATCGATGAAGATCGATTGATCTCGGGACTTCAAAAGATTGCGAACCGTATCACGGCAGGCTTAGTCATCAGTGCGATGATCCTAGCCGCGGCCTTGCTCATACGTCCGTCGATCGGGAGTCACTCGACCAGTACATTGTTTGCCATGGCGCTGACCATGTTCTTATGCGCTGCTCTGGCGGGATTCGCATTGGTCTGGCGAGCTCTCTGGAAGGATGATCGCGATTCGCGGTAAGATTGTGTTCAACCGGCCACTGATGGTGATGAACAAGATAGAAAGTGCTAGGTTTTATGAAAGCGGTACGGCGCGAGCCGTCCGGTGAAGCACCATAGATTTAAAAGAACCCGGACGGCTCGCGTTCCACTTGCAAGATCCGTCGCTTCGCGCAGCGTTCAGACGGACGGTTCCGTTACTGTGTGGGTATGAACAGCGCCGGTTCGGGCGGCATTCCGTTGCCGTTGGAAACTGCCAGGTTTGGAAATCTCCGCTCCGAATAGAACGATCATCCAGGTGTAATACCCAGATGAATATGGCGGCAAGCGAGGCGGCGGCGCTTGCCGAGTTGCGGCGCGCGGGGTTGGCTAGCTCAAAGTACAGTTGCAGCAGCGTAGACCGACGGCAAAAAGCAACGAAGCAAATAAGGCACCGACGGACGCGTCGCGCTGGGTGACTCGAGCGTCCGGCAGGTATCGATACATGGCGGCCAGCATGCAGGCGATGATGAGTAGCGAGGCGAAAAAGTTCATCGGAGCGACCAGGGTCTCGACTTCGGAAAACCGACTTCCGATGAAATCGACGACAAACGAGATGATGGTGTTCACCACGAACGAGACGAGCAAGATGAATCCCAATCCGAGGATCATGGCAAGCGAAATGACACGCTTGATCAGAAACCGAACCGCTGCTCGTCCATCCGCCGCAGGCGTTGCGACCAGACGCGATTGAACGCGTTCTGCATGGCCGACCAGAACACCCGACGCGCCGACGAGGACGCCGACAAACCCGACCACGGACTTCCACCAGCTTCTCGATTCCGATTCATTGGCCGAAAGAATTTGACCGACCTCTTTTTGGATATCTGCATTGCCAGCATTGAAGCGGAATGCATCTCGACCAATTTACGAGCCTGCTGCTCCGCTGCATCGCTCTCTGAAAAAGGGATAGGGATACGGTCAGCAGTGTGATGAGCAAGAAGAGCAATGGCGGTAGTGCGAACACGGTGTAGTACGCCAGAGCGGCCGCCAAGGTCGGGCAGTCATCAGCCACAAAGTCGCTGAGCACCGTGCGCAGTCGGGATACCATCCGTTCACCCTTGCTGCCGGCCCAAGAATCATACGAACGCGATTGCCCCTGTCACACTCAGCAGTCGGGGATCACTCGCGATCGCAGCAGATGGATCGTATCGTCCAATGCAGTTGCCAATGAGTGGATATCAGCAGCGGACACAGTGGAGCCCACGCCGTCAGCGAACAAGTGCTCCAGCGTCTGGGCTCGACTACGAGCCGGTTCGGCGCCGGAACGTTGCACATAGCCCTTTCAAACTACTGAGCAATCAAGCGGGCGGAGCGATAGTCGGATTGATCAAACGCGATTTCAGGTCACGGGCTAACGCCGGGACATCGTCGACGAAGACCTTAGCAATTTCGCACAACAAGTCCTCATCTCCTCCGAGATTGCGGAGTGCTTCATCGAGGTCGAGCAAAGCAACCTCCAGATCACCACTTCCGAATCGTGCTTGGCTCGGCGAATCTCTACGATGCATGCGATTGATCACTCTCACACCTTTACCCGAATTCAACGATTCATCGTAGCCGGTAATATCATAAACCCGATGCTGCGAAGTTAGGGCTCTTTCAGCCATTGTTTTAGGAACTCCTTTTCCAAGTGCCTCGGTTTCATACTTTTTTCGAAACGATCACGACCTGTTACCGCACGATCAGGTCTGCGGTTGTCGTGGCAACCTTGCGAACTGTGTACGGGCCGTTTACGCAATCGGTATGCCAAATGTGATTCTTGGCGCAATCACGCCGACGAGTGATCGCTTGAAAGCCGAGTCTGACCGATCAACGCGCGATGCATGACGCGCATGCTGCCTCTTTTCGATCCCATCCAATCGTCTGTAAGGCGCATCGCGATGCCCATTCGGACTATCGGAATGTTCAATAGATGTGATCCCTGGTGCACAAAAAAGGATATCGCGTTTACACCCACTCAGGCCCCGGGGGGATTACCCAGCAAGTGGAAATCACGAGCCATCATCGTGATCGGCTGTTGTACATCATGAAGACATGGGTTAATTTCGATGAGTCGGGCCGATTAACCGAGCAACTCGCCGCAGTGTAGGTGTTTGTGAGCAAGATTCTGATCATTGACGATGACCGTGCTGTCCGACTGACTGTGGTGCGCGGTCTGGAATCTGAAGGTTTCCAAGTCATCGAAGCCTCCAATGCCGCCGAAGGTCTGGCGGCGGTGGATCTCCATAGGCCCGACGTAGCGCTCGTCGACGTCTTCATGCCCGAGATGAACGGGCTGGAATTGTTTCGCAAGATTCGCGCCTTGGATCGCAAGTTGCCGATGATCTTCGTGACATCGGATACGAGCAGCGAGACAACAATCGAAGCCATGCGACTGGGTGCGTTCGATTACTTGGCTAAGCCGATTAATCTTCAGCAGTTGAAGAACCTGACTGCCAGCGCTGCAGAGACACGCCGATTGATGGATCATCCGGTCGCTTTGCCGCTCACCGGTGAAGCCGAGTCGGGCGAACGATTCGTGGCGCGGAGCAGCGTCATGATGGATGTCTTCAAATCGATCGGGCGAGTCGCCGGCCAAGACGTTACAGTCTTGGTGCGAGGTGAGAGCGGTTGCGGTAAAGAGTTGGTCGCGCGCGCGATAGTTCAACACAGCAATCGAAAAGACATGCCGTTCGTCGCAGTCAACTGCGCTGCGATTCCGGATCAATTGCTCGAAAGCGAACTCTTCGGTCACGAGAAGGGCGCCTTCACAGGAGCGGAACGGCGACGCATCGGCAAGTTTGAACAATGCGACGGCGGAAGTATCTTTCTCGATGAAGTCGGTGACATGTCGCCGCTCGTCCAAGGCAAAGTGCTACGTATTCTCCAGGATCAAACCTTCCAACGACTGGGAGGGAATGAAGAGATCCGGACGAACGTTCGCATCGTAGCTGCGACGAACCGCAATCTGGAACAAATGGTCGCGTCGGGTGAGTTCCGCGAAGATCTCTTCTATCGCTTGAACGGGTTCACGATTCAGTTGCCTCCGCTGCGAGAACGTCGCGAAGATATTCCGATTCTGTTGGAGTATTTCCTGCGCCGTGCGCGGCGAGAGATGAACAAAAACGATCTCGACGGATTATCGCCGGCAGCGCTGGAAGTGTTGATCTCCTATCATTGGCCGGGCAATGTTCGACAACTGCAATCGGTCGTACGTCAGGCAGTGCTGAACACTGTCGGTACCGTGCTGGGTCCTGAATCGTTGCCCTCGATCGTGTTCAATAGCCCTGCGACCGTCGTCGGCGAGACTCGAACCGGAAGTGACGGCAACACTCGCGGCGCATCGACCGATGACTCCGACATGTCCATGGATTCGACTGCTTCCGGAGGCAATGCGCCGGACAGTGACATGCTTGACAGCGTTCGACAATCGATCGAAGCCTTTATAGAGGCGAGGCTGGGGACATCGAACAATCTCTATGCCGAAGCTGTCGAAGAGTTGGAACGCTATTTGTTTGCGCGTGTTTTAGAGACGACCGGCGGCAATCAGTCGAGAGCCGCAGAGATTCTGGGGATCACGCGCGGCAAAGTCCGAGACCGCATCGCTGCATTCAACATCCAGCTCGACCGAACGGTGACTGTGGGAACAGCTCGCTGAACAAGTCGAGCTCCTGAGTCCCTCTCAAATGTTGCGCCCTGATCCTGTCAGCAACATCTCCCGGTAAACCGGCGGCGATGGATACCATGCAACACGGTTTGGAAAATGACAGTTCTTCAGCCGATCCATGGACGGCGGCCGAACGAGCCTCGATTGTTATCGGGATCTGTGTTTCTCCGGAGAACGTGGCCGATCTGGTTACGATTCTACGAGTGTTGCCGGGCAACACCGGCGCGTCCGTGGTGATCGCTCCCACACCCGAGACCGATCTCAACAAACTCAATCGTGAACTACGAACCGCACTTCCCTCGGTCGTTTTTCATTCGGTTCAACATCATCTTCCCGCGGCACCCGGCACGGTCATGTTGCCTGCCGGTGAAGGTCAAGGATTGATCGGGGTCGAGTTTGACGGCGAAACCGTTCATATCGTCCCGATCGTCTCCGGCAAGAAACCGCTGCCGCTCGATAGTTTCTTTGCATCGCTGGCAGACAGCTTTAGAGATCGCGCGGTCGGTGTACTGCCTGCAGCACTCTCCGGCGACGGCATCTTGGGACTGAAAGCAGTCAGCGATGCAGGCGGCATGACGATTCTTCAACGGTCCGACACAGCGAGTGCCTGGACTGCTGCCGATCTGCACAAGAGCAATGGCATCGATCATGTCTTGTCGGCTGCCGACGTGGCCGTGGAAATCGCCGCGTATGCCAATCACTTGAAAGGCTCTGCCGATCGACTTGACGACGAGAGCGAGCGACGTCGAATCCTGGAGCGATTATCTGACATTACCGAGGTGCTCGATCAAAAAACGCAGAACAACTTCAAGCATTACAAAACATCGACACTGGTCCGCCGAATTCAACGGCGCATGCAAATCCTGAAGATCGCTTCTGTCGATCCCTATGTCGAAGTGCTCCGAACTTCGGATGATGAAGCGGGTCGGCTCTTTCGGGATCTGCTTATCAGCGTCACGCGGTTCTTTCGCGATTCCGATGCTTTTGACGTCCTGATGGATGCTGTGCTGAACAAGCTGATCCGCAAACGAACCGGTGAATCCCCTTTGCGAGTCTGGGTACCGGGCTGTGCGAGCGGTGAGGAAGCTTATACGTTAGCCATCCTCATCCACGAATGTTCCAAGCGTCTGAACCAGCCCTGCGAGGTGCAGATCTTCGCAACGGACATCGATGAACGAGCCTTGGCCGCCGCGCGACTGGGGAGTTATCCTCTCGGCATTCACGACGATATTCCGCCTGACCTGCTGCGACAATATTTCTTGAAGCGAGGCAACCGCTATCACGTCGGCAAAACGCTCCGCGACTCGGTTATTTTTTCTTCGCACAATCTGATCAGCGATCCGCCGTTCACCAAGTTGGATCTGATCTCTTGTAGAAATCTGTTGATCTATCTGGGATCGCATCTGCAGAAGAAACTGATTCCACTCTTTCACTATTCGCTCAATCCGGGCGGCTATCTCTTTCTCGGTCCGGCGGAAAGTCTGACCGGACACAAAGAACTGTTTCGTATCGTCAATGCCAAGCATCGCATCTCGCAGCGCAGAAGCGGTTCGCTCTCCCATCCATCGCGACGCATGTCGCTGGATACTTCCAAGCTGAGAGTTCCGACCGGCGCGAACCAACCCGCTTCGCCCCCTGTTGATCTGTTTGAAATGGGGCGTCGCATTGCGCTCGACGAGTTCTCTGCCCAATGGGCGATCGTCGATGAGGACGCGCAGATCCTATCTCTGTCAGGCGAAACCTCGGCATTCCTTCAACTGGGCGAAGGAAGTTTTGAGAACAACATCATCAAGATGTCCAAGATCGGACTGCGTGTCGGACTGCGGGCGGCTTTTGCCGAAGCCAAGAAAAGAGGACGACAGATCGTGCATGACCACCTTTCGATCAAAACATCGGAAGGGATGCAGCGCGTCGTCATCACGGTCCAGCCGATGCCGCGCTTGGGTGAAGAAGCTCCGCTCTACTTCATTGCGTTTCAGTCGGTGGGCAAGCCGATTCCGAAAGAGTCGTCGAACTCGGCGCAGCAAACGAGCTTCGGAATTGCGCCGGATACAAATACGCTTTCGCTGGTCGAACAGCTTGAACGCGAATTGGCTGCTGTGCGAAGCGATTTGGAGCGCACGGTTCAAGAGTTGGAGACGACCAACGAAGAACTGAAAAGCTCTAATGAAGAACTCGTATCGATGAACGAGGAGCTTCAGTCTGCCAATGAAGAGTTAGAGGCGGGCAAGGAAGAATTGCAGGCCGGGAATGAAGCGCTGGCACGCATTAACAGCGACTTGGAAAACTTGCTGCGCAGCACGGAAATCGCCGTCATCTTCGTGGATCCGGCCGGAGTCATTCGAGGTTTTACCCCCGCCGCCGTTGCGCTCTATGCGCTGTTGCCATCGGACATCGGTCGCCCCCTGGCAGATTTGAAGCCGCGTGTACAACCACTGCCGAACATATCGCACCTGAATCACATCCACGACGAACAGGTGCAAGCAGTCGTCCAAAACGATGAGGGGCGTTGGTTCATCTGTCGAGTCTTACCGTACCATGCCGCCGACGGTAGTGTCGACGGATCGGTTATCACGTTCACGGACATCACGGAACAGAAACTGATCGAACGAGAATTGAGGGATAGCGAAAGCAGTCTCAAGCTCGGTATTGCCGTGGCAGGCTTCGCTGTGGCCGAGGTCGATTTCCGTACTGATCAAGTATCCCTGACGCGAGAGGCGGCTGAGCTGTTCGGTTTCGGCAGTGAACCGACTGAAGTGTCCCGAGAAGCGATTCACGGCCGTATTCATCCGGATGATCGCTCCAGGCTCGAAGAACAATTGAAACTCGCCTTGATTCCCGATAGCGGCGGGCTGATGGCACTGGACCATCGTATCGTTCTACCGGACGGTCGCGTGCGATGGATCAGCGTGCGAAAACAGATTCGCTTTACGCATGATCGGTCAGGACGATTGGTTCCAGAAAGTGCATTAGTAGCCGCACGCGATGTTACCGACACCATCGAGACGATTTCGCAATTGGATGATGCGCGACGCTCAGCCGAATCGGCCAATCAAGCCAAGTCGGATTTCTTGGCGAATATGAGCCACGAAATTCGAACTCCGATGACGGCGATCATCGGTTTTGCAGATCTGTTGAAGATCAACGATGAAGAGGAACGGGAAAAGGTCGAGACCATTCGCCGTAACGGGCATTTCCTGCTGGAATTGATCAACGACATTTTGGATCTGTCCAAGATCGAAGCAGGAAAGGTAGCGATCGACAAAGTCCAGTTCAGTCCGATCAAACTGCTTGATGACGTCTGCACATTGATGCATGTGCGAGCTCTGGAATCCAATCTTCGATTGCGACTGGAAACCGTCGGACCGATCCCCGAGTTCATGGATAATGACCCAGTTCGTCTGCGACAGGTCTTAATCAACTTGATCGGTAACGCGATCAAGTTCACTCACGACGGCGGAGTGACTCTTCGACTCTCTTTTTCAACGGATTCGCACCGTCTCCGCGTCGACGTGATCGATACCGGCATCGGCATCAGTCCTGAACAGCAAGTGAAGTTGTTCAAACCTTTCGAGCAAGGGGACAGCTCGATCCAGCGGAAGTACGGCGGAAGCGGATTGGGGCTCGCAATCAGCAAACGATTGGCTCACATGCTCGGCGGAGACATCGAGTTGGTCAGCACGCAAGGCGTCGGCAGTACATTCACTCTGACGATCGATGCAGGTTCAACGGCATCCGATCTGACCGTTCGAATTTGAGCCGTGAACTGGAAGACTTCATTCCGGCGCACTTCGCCTCATGCGGAGCCTTTCGACGAGTTCGAAACACCCTCATCTCGGCTCCTCTTTGGGGGATTGCCTAGCGCTAACACGCGTCCTCGTCGTCGATGATCGGCGCGACATCCGCTTTCTCACGGCACTTCGTGCGGCAAGCAGGAAGCGAAGCGCAACGGCGGCGGAACATGGACGTCAAGCAGCTGGCAATCGCCGCGGCCGAGTCGGTCAAAGGCCGGCCGGTGGATCTCATCTGATGGATGTGCAGATGCCTGAAATGGACGGTTTGACGGCCACGCGTGAATTGCGAGCTGCGGACTATCGCGGTCCGATCATTGCACTGACGGCCAACGCGATGGAGTCGGATCGCGAAGCTTGCTTGGCGGCCGGGTATACCGACTATCTCAGCAAGCCGATTGATCCCGTTCGATTGATCACGATGTTGCGGCGACACATTCCTACCGCAGATTTCCCTTCCGGTAAGTAAACGATGGAAACGGACACCATTGTCGAGCTATGAGTCTCAGCCATTCCTCACCGATCCGAGCCGATGCGGCAAATTCACCAGAGGCAGTACTGTCGAAGCCGTTGCCGAGTGCTCGCTTGCGAGCCGAGACGGCGGAGATGCATAGTCGCGTCGAAAAAGCATTCGAGCGACGGCAGTTCTTCCGCTCGCGTGATACCTACGTGGAATGCCTTGAAGTTTATCTTTCCATCTTCCAGGCGGCAGAAGAAGCGATCCTCGCAAGGCTGTCGCGCTGGTCGGATGCTGAGCAATCTTCAGCCAACACAAATAACGAAGCTGAACTGTGCGCGATGTTCGCAAGTCGCACACCGCAGTTGGCGGGAGATCTTCAAGCATTGAAAGTGGAGCGTGCTGGATTGCGGGCCCGCTCGGTCGACTGCTCGTTCATTGCCGGCTTCGTCGAAGCTCTCGGTGCTTGGTATGTCCTGGAAGGCTCGGCACTCGGAGGACTTTTCTTAAGTCGCGAGATCCAGAACCGCTTAGGCATCACTCGCGATACAGGCGGTTCTTTCTTCTACGGCAGAGGGAACGAAGTCCAAGCTCGCTGGCAAGGCTTTCGCGAGCAACTGGATGCATGCCTGGCGAAGAAATCTTCAATAGACATCCATGTCGCAGTAGCATCCGCGCAGGAAATGTTTCGTCGTTTTGAGTCCGAGTTCGAACAGCGGAGAGATGCATGATCGTGTCGGAGAAGAACGCTGTGCCCATCCTCGATCTTTCCAATTGCGAACGAGAACCGATTCATATTCCTGGTTTCGTACAACCGCACGGTATTCTGCTGGCGGTGAATCCGGCGGATATGCGAGTCGTACAATGGAGCCGCAATAGCAGTGAGCTCTTGAGACTCGCGGCAGATCCCGACGGGCAAGCCATCTCCGATCTTGTCGACGGAGCCACCTATCGCCGCTTGGTCGGAGTTACTCAAAAAGGACTGAGCGGCGTAGTGACACCGCTCGAAACGCTCTTTCGCAACCGAGAAGAAGTCGGCGTTCACCTCGGAACGGCTCATCTTCACGACGACATGTTGATCGTAGAGTTCGAGACGCATCGTACGGAACAGATACTTCTACATCGAGTCATCGAAGATAGTTCCGAGTCACTGATGCGCTGCGTTCGCGAAGCAACGGCTCGACTGCAGGCAAGTGCGGACTCCGAAGAGTTGTACAACGTACTCGCGGCGGAGATGCGTAGGCTGACCGGGTTTGATCGCGTCATGGTCTATCGTTTCATGCAGGATCAACACGGAGTGGTGGTCGGAGAAGCGCTGCGCAGTGATCTCGAACCTTTCTTGGGATTGCATTACCCGGCCGGAGATATTCCGCCGCAAGCTCGACGACTTTACTTGCTCAATCCACTGCGATCCATCGCGGACATCAATGCAGCGCCGGAACCGATTCTGCCGACGGACAATCCGATCAGCGGTCGACCGCTGGATCTGACGTTCAGCGCGTTCCGCAGTGTATCGCCGATTCATATCGAGTACCTGCGCAACATGGGTGTGGCGGCTTCCATGTCGGTATCGATTCTTTGCGAAGGGGAGCTATGGGGCCTGATCGCTTGTCATCATTACCGGCCGCGTTACATTCCGTTTGAATTGCGGGCAGCCTGCGAATTGCTCGGCACGACGGCCGGCGGCTATGTATCGACACGACAGATCGCGGAAGATATTGCAGCGCGCACGCATCGACAACGTGAACTGGCGGATGCAATGCATATCATTCATCGCGCGCAGTCTGTCAAACAGGGTTTGCGAGAAGCGTCCGATATTCTTCTGCGGGCCGTGGATGCACATGGGTGGGCATTTTATCGGCGAGGCGAGACCACTCGCTCAGGATCAGCGCCGGACGACAAGGGTGTACGCAAGCTTATCGATACGATTGCAAACTCTACACTCGATGTGATCTGGAGCACTGACTCGATCGCCGAGTCGGTGCCGGATTGGGACGCGGAAGCGAACAACGCGGCCGGAGTGCTGATCATGCGGCTTGGGGCGGCGAACGATCAGTTGCTGTTCTTTTTTCGACCGGAGTATGTGTCGGAGGTGACTTGGGGAGGAAACCCCGAAAAGACGGTCGAGCCGTCGGAAGACGGAATGCGTTTGTCACCGCGTAAGTCGTTTGCGCAGTGGAAGCAAACTGTGCGCGGCAAGTCGCGACCTTGGTTGCGAGTCGATAACCATTTGGCTCATGACACACACGCCGGCTTGGTACTACTCATCGCTCAACGTGCGGCCGATTTGATACGAATGAATGAGGAGCTTGTCCGCATCAATCAAGACCTCGATTCATTTGCCTATGCTGTGTCGCATGACCTGAAGGAACCGCTGCGAACAATTAGTCAGACGATCTTCTTTTTACGGCGAGCCATGTCGGCCGGAGATAGCAGCGAATGCGCTCGTCGCATCAACATCGTGCAGCAGACAACGCAGCGCATGGGGGATTTACTCGAAGGCATATTGCGAGTGTCACGTGCGGGACGAAGCGACTTGAAATTGGAATGGACACCGCTGGCAGACGTAGTGCAAGATGCCGCAGAGATTGTGTTTCCTTATTCCGAGTCGAAAGAGTTAGAGTTGGTTATCCATCCGTTGCCGACCGTGCTGGTGGACTTTATGTGTTTGCGCGACGTGTTCCAAAACCTGTTCAGCAATGCCAAGAAGTACTCCGTCGCGCCGACCGTTCGTATCGAAGTCGGTACCGTGGCCGCAGAAACGCTAAACAGCGGACCACCGCTCGCACCGTCTGTGCCGGTCTTCTATGTTCGGGACAACGGTATAGGAATTGCTACTGAGAGATTTGCCGATGTTTTCCAAGTGTTTAGACGCCTGCATCAGGAACAGGATTTCGGAGGCGGATCAGGTGTCGGACTGGCGATCGTGAAGCGCATTGTGGAACGGCACGGAGGGTTGATCTGGGTGGAGTCGCAGCCCGATGCAGGATCAACGTTCTACTTTACATTGGAGGCAGGCTACCGTGATGAATAACGAACACACGGTCCTATTCGTGGAAGACAGCGATTCGGACTACGAGTTGGCCTGCGTCGGATTAGAGCAGTCCGCACGCCCCGTGCAGGCTCGTCGGTTCGCCACCGGTCGTGAGTTTAAGGAGTACATTTCTTCGAGCGGTGACCCGATCTCGTTGTTTATTCTTGACCTCAGCCTACCTGATACGTCCGGATTCCATTTAGCCCGAGACCTAAGACAGCGACCCGATACCGCTCACACTCCGGTCGTCATTTTTTCGTCGTCCACCAACCCTCGCGATAAAGAAGCTGCAAGTCTCGTAGGGGCTGATGACTTCTGCATCAAACCGTTGCATCCCGATCAGTATTTAAAGGCAGTCGCCGAAATCGTTGATCGCTGGTTGCCGAGGATACAACCGCATGAGAGACCATAATGACGGGTATCCCTCACAGGGAAGTCCTGATCGTCGACGACAACGATTCTGATCGTGAAGCTGTGATTCACGCACTACGCGCTGATCGGAGTTGTCGATATCTGTTTCACCAAGCCGCGACAGGTAAACAAGCTCTCGACATTGTTCGTGAACATCGCGACCAAATCGATCTCATCATCCTCGATTGGCGTTTACCCGATCTGACGGGCATCGAACTGGCGGAACTGCTGCGCGGCGAGAATCAGATTCCTCCGTATCCGATCGTGCTCGTCACATCGAGCGGATCTACGGAATTGGCCCAAGACGCACTGCTGGTCGGCGTCCAGGACTTCTTCACCAAGTCGATGGTTCGCGGCGATATCCTGCCGCTGGTCATTCGCAACGCGATCGAGCGATTTCGCTTGATCGAGCGCTTGGTGCTCAGCGAAAAAGAAGCACGTGAGGCAAAGTTGCGAGCTGAGGATGCGAGCCGAACGAAGTCGATGTTCTTAACCAGCATGAGTCATGAACTGCGCACTCCGCTGACCGCAGTACTGGGACTGGCTGAACTGCTGTTGGATGATCCGGCGGCCTGCGATGCCAAGCAGATGCTGGAGATGATTCAAGCCAACGGGCAACATTTGGCGGAACTTCTCAATGACATTCTGGATCTGGCCAAGATCGAAGCCGGGCATTCCGACATTACCCTCGTGCCGTGCGAACCGTTGCGCATCATCAATGAACTCTGCACACTACTGCGATTTCGCGCTGCCGATGACGGTATCGATCTTCGCCTGCATTTTCGCGGGCCATTACCGCAGCAAGCCACCACGGATGCGATTCGGCTGAGACAAATCATCATGAATCTGCTGACGAATGCGATTAAGTTCACACGAGGCGGATCCATTGATGTCTTCGTCAGCTTTGATGCGGCCCCCGATCCGCCCGAATTGTGTATCGCTGTGACGGATACCGGCATCGGTATCGCGCCGGAAGACTTAGCCGTCATCTTTCAACCGTTCGTTCAAGTCGCTGAAAAATCAGCTCACCGTTCAGGCGTCGGACTCGGTCTGGCTATCAGTCGTTCGCTGGCGCGCGCACTGGGCGGCGATTTGTGCGTGGAGTCCAAGTTGGGAGTCGGCAGTACCTTCAAACTGACTGTCGCCGCGCATCACTCCGACCATATTGTCGAGACAACTCCGGCGGAGATCGAGCGTGAAACGCAGAAACCTCGACCTCGCTTAGATCGTGTTGCGACCGACTGGAGCAATCGACGCATTCTGGTTGCAGAAGATACCCGCGCCAATCAATTCCTCATCCGTCGAATGTTGGAAACGACAGGTGCATCGTTGAAATTTGTCGACAACGGCGAACGAGCCGTCGAGGAAGCGCTGCGCGGAGATGATTCGTGCGCGCCCTACGATTTGATCCTGATGGACATGCAGATGCCGGTGCTCAGCGGTTACGATGCGGCGAGTGCGATACGAGCAGCAGGGCGATCCGTGCCGATCATCGCGCTGACAGCTGCAGCCATGCAGGGTGACCGCGAGCGATGCTTGAGCGCGGGGTGCAACAGCTATCTGAGTAAGCCTATCTCCCGCGAAGATCTACTGCGTATGATCGCGGCTGCCTTGGAAGATCACAACAACTCACTTACGGGCGGATTGCTCAGCCCCCGCACGAGCCCGCGCAATGACGAAGTCAACCAGTGACTGAGATCGAAAGAAGCCGGGCCAAAAGTTATGGCCTTGTCCTTGGACGACATTCACTTCAATAGCATCTCCATGACCGCTGCGTTCATACACAGCTCGCAGAGCGGCTGAGTTGACGTCAAGCGGCACGACTTTGTCTTCGTCTCCATGAATGATGTGGACCGGCAATTTGGCCGCAGCTAATCGTTCGGCACGCGAGATCGGATTCAGTTCGTCGAGCTTCGCCTCAAGCTGTTCTTTCGTCAGCCCGTAGGACGGAGCGGCTTTGTCGAGTCCCGGATAGCTTCGAAGATCGTAAACCGGATAGATACCCGCCAGGCCCGCGAATCGCTCCGGATGATCCGCTGCCCAAGAGGAAACCCACAGACCGCCGCGGCTTCGTCCGAGCAAACACGGCTTACGAGAGAAACCGCGTTTCTCTGTCAGCTCCTGATAAAAACGTTCGAAGGTCTCGCGCGATGCCGGACTGCCGTATGCTTCACCGACATCGATGCCTGCGACCGCCACGCCGGCTGCCAAGAACTGCTCATGCATCCATTGTTCATGAGTATCCGGATAGGCTGACAATGTCGGTGCATAGAACACCCAAGGTTGATCAGCCTTAAGCGAACCCTGTGGTTTAAGGATGAATGCATCGCGGCCCGCGACTTGAAAGACTTCACATGAAGGAAAGATAGTTTCGCGTACAGTCTTCTTCGGAGCCTCTTTTTCGACAGTTTTGTCTTGAGCCGAGCCGACTCCGCTGCAAATCAGCATGAGCGCCGCCGTTTGCACACAGATTCTCAATCGAATGGAACGAGTCAATGCAAGAATCATGGCGGTCGGCTCCGTGGGGATGCTGGAGGAGTTTGAACGATTCGCTTGTCTGTCGATTCGCGTATCTATCGATTCGGCGCCTCAGGGCTCGATGCAGGGAGCTCAGCGGCTTTATAAAACAATAGTCGAAGAGCATTGAGTGCGACGACGATAGTTGAACCTTCGTGCAAAACGACGGCGGGCCCGAGCGGCAGGCCGAGCGCCGCCGCAGGGACTAAGAAGAAAACCATTCCCATACTGATAAAGACGTTTTGGCGAATGATCGTACGAGTCTTGCGACTTAGTCCGACCGCGAACGGAAGCTTGGTCAGATCGTCACCCATCAAGGCGATGTCGGCCGTCTCAAGCGCCACGTCGCTGCCGGCAGCTCCCATCGCGATTCCAATCGTCGCGTTGGCCATGGCAGGCGCATCGTTGACTCCGTCGCCGACCATTGCCACACCCTCTTCATCGCCGAGCGTACGAATGATCCGAACTTTATCTTCAGGGAGTAGGTCACCGGATGCTTCCGTGATGCCGACGCTTTTCGCTACTGCATCAGCCACTTGTTGGTGATCGCCCGATAACATCAACAAGCGACGAATACCCAACTGTTTCAATTCGCGAGTCACGGAAGGAGCCGATGGCCGGGGCGTATCCATAATCCCCAGCACCCCCAAGTATTGATCGCCGTGCCGCACAATCATCGTGGTGCGCCCGGCCGATTGAAGTTGTTCCATTTTGCCGGCGAGTTCTTCCGGCAACGAACCGACTTCTGTCTGAAAGAGCTTGGCATTACCGATCATGGCGGTCAGGCCGTCGACACGCGCCTTCACTCCGCGTCCGATCAGGATTTGAAGATCATCCGCTCGCGGCAAGTCACTGTCGCGCAGCATAGCACGGGCGTCGCGCACGACCGCTGATGCCAATGGATGGTCGGTCAGCGATTCGACAGCAACGGCAACTCGTAAGAGCTGCTCTTGCTTGCTGCCGAACAGTGGCACGACATCCGTGATGCGCGGCTTGCCCTCAGTCAACGTTCCGGTCTTGTCGAACGCGATGGCATGGATCGTACCTAGTGATTCGAGAGGTCCGCCTCCTTTGATCAAGACACCGCCGCGAGCCGCTCGCGCCACACCGCTCAGTACGGCGCTGGGAGTCGCGATCGCCAGCGCGCAGGGACTGGCCGCCACCAAGACAGACATCGCACGATAGAGCGATGCAGACACCGGTTCGTCAATGACCAACCAAGCGAACAACAGCAAGACATCAAACGCAAGAACTGTCGGGACGAAATAGCGCTCGATACGACGCGTGAATGTCTGTGTAGGTGAGACTCGATTCTCGGCTTCGCTGACCATCTTGATTACGCGAGCCAGAGTATTGTCCGCAGCACTCTTGGTAACGTGAATTTCCAGCGCGTGGGCGCCGTTGAGAGTGCCTGCGAAAACGCGATGCTCTTGCGAAAGTCGTTCGGGACTGCGAGCCGCTTCTGCGATATTCTCGACCGGATGTTTATCGACCGGAACACTCTCGCCCGTGACCGGCGCCTGATCGACGCTGCCGTTGCCGCTGATGACAAAGCCGTCGGCCGATACACGCTCGCCGGGCTTGATAACAACTACGTCGCCGACTGTAAGTTCTTCAACAGGCAGATCGACCAGCTCTTCACCGCGTCGAACGTGTGCGATCGCAGGCGCCAGTTTAGTGAGTGCTTCGATGGCTCGCTTGGCTCGACCCATGGCATAGCTTTCGAGAGCGTGACCGATACTGAACAGCACCAGTAACAACGCACCTTCCGCCCATTTGTCCAAGTAAGCTGCCCCGGCAGCGGCCAGCAGCATCAAGGAATCGATATCGAATTGCCCCTGTCGAAGCCGATAGGCCACGTCTTGGACAAGGAACCATCCGGTCAGTACGTAAGAGACAATGTAGAGACCCCAAGGAATCTCAGCCGGAACCGCGGTCAGGAAGCTAAGTATCCATCCCACCACCAAGGAGACGGCGGCAGCTACCGCGCACGGAAGCTCCCACTGGTGCCCGCCACCGTGTGAATGTCCGTGGGCGCTGCATTCTCCTTTTTTCCCAGTCTGCGCGGCATCCTTACATGAGTGTTTGGAGGGAGCATGCTCATGGCGGGCTTCGACCTGGGACTCAGCCGTAACGGACCTGTCTGTAGGAATGGATTCCGATCGGTTATTCAATGAGTTTTCTTTCGACGAACAAATCTGTCAGAGTCAGTTTGGTAGGTCGGCGCTCTCATCTGACGCGGCTCGTGATATCCATCTGATCAATGCGAAAGCGAGCGACCTCCACTGCGAGATTGTACATCGATTGTCGCATCTGCGGCGACGACGGAATCAGACCGGAACGAGACTCGTTCGCGTGACGAAACAGCGCAGCAAGCTTGTCGGCGGGCGGCATCCGAACATCGCGAACCGACTGTGTCGGTCCATGCTACTCCTCAGGCTGTGCAGAACTCAGCTTCACTCGGTGACCAGTTTGCTTTTCGCCGATTCGGTGATCACCTTCACCGCCGGATGCGTTACTTTGCGCTCGACACTGATCGCATAAAAATCGATCTTCAGCCCATCTAGAGGGCCGATCGGGAGCAAGTCATATTGCCGAGCCACGTCGGACAAGACCGAGGTCGCGAGCGGCGCGATCCCCATGCCTTGCATCGCAGCGATCTTCATCAACGCCGAGTCTTCAATCTCGGCGACCACGTCCGGCACGATCTGTTTGTTTTCGAGCCATTGTTCAATCGACCGACGCAAAATCGTGTTCTCAGTCGGGAGGATCAAAGGTGCTCCCGCCAGCGATGTCGGGAAACTCGGTTTCAGTCGCTCCACCATCTCCCGCGTTCCGGCCCAGGAATAACTACTGTGACCGAGCAGATGATTGAAAGCACGAATGGAAAGCTGCGAACCGACTTGGCTGTCAGAAAGAACGAGATCGAGCCGATGCATGGCCAAGTCGGCTAACAACTCTTCCAACTTACCTTCGACGGCGACGAGCTGAACACGTTCCGGCAAAGCGAAGACCGGTTCGATCAGCCGATAAGCCAGCAGCTTCGGAAAGAAATCGGGAATACCGACGTTGAATGACAGGCGTCTGTCGCCTCGCAAGCCTTTCAGCCGCTCCTGCAGTTCTCGCCCCGTGGCAAAGATCTCTTCTGCATAACGGAAGACCAGCTTGCCGGTCTCGGTCAGCCGCAACTCGCGCCCGACTCGCTCGTAGAGTTTTTCGCCGACCGCGCGCTCGAGCTGGCGAAGCTGTCCGCTGATGGTCGGTTGCGAGAGGTGCAGCTTCTCCGCCGCGCGACTTACGCTCCCTTCTCGAGCCATAGTCCAGAAGTAGAGCAAGTGGTGATAGTTCAACCAGTTCATAAACGGCCCCGAAGCGACGGATTACCAAGACCAGTGTGAGCGCCCTGCGATGTTTTTCTGAACAGCCAAGGTCGTTTTTTTGAATACGTACTTAGTCGATACGGCTTGTCGCCGGAAATCACAAGTGGGTTTGCCCTCAGTTGACTCTATGAGGGCATCAAGAAATGGCCCCTCCCAGCGAGGAATCGCTTTTTTCGATACACGAAGCTCCAAGTATCTATTTGTCGCGATCAACGGTAATTCCGATAATCCCCATGTCCCTCGTTGAAAAAACCAACATAACGCAGTGATTGCACTTCGTCTTCGATTGCCCCGTCTACTGTCTCCTTAATGCGGAACGATCGACCATGGGAGCGACCCCCAGATGAACACTTCGCTTCGAGCACCATCTGTTCGTCGTGGTTACGTTGACCATCCGGATTTTCATGATCCGGAAAAATTGCATCGGATTCTGGAATCGATCCCGATTCAAGACGAACCGGCCGGCCGTCGCGCGACGTTCGTAGAATCGGCCGGGACCGCCTGGAATGCAGAAACCGAACGGATGCAGTTCATGCGTTTGAACTGTCTCAGATTCCTTGCAAGCGACCGTCGATCTCGAACAGTCAACGGCAAGTTGCGAGAGTCGGATCGTCGAGCCGCTGACGCGCTTGAGGCCTCGGCGCGAGAGCTCCGCGATGAGCTCGCCGTTCGCTACTTGCCGGTCGTGAAACATGTCGCGATCGATCACTCCGAACCGGTCGCACCAAGAGGGAACTCATCGGAGAAGGTTCGTTGATCCCGCGTCATCGACTTCTTTGACGCATGGGGTTCCGATTCTCGTCCTATGCTTCAGCCGCATTGCGTCGAGAACTAAGACGAGACAGTTTTCGCGGCAAATGCAGAAGCGAGTCTATCTGTTGTCGGCTACTGAATTCGATCCGGATGGACCGAGAATCGATGGAGCGTCCCTATGGTGATGAGTGCCTGTCAGCCGCAAGTGCCTTCGTCGACATTGCCGCGTGAACAAGAGATCATTCGCATGCGATTCGGTTTTTACGGAGAGGATCGTACGCAGTCTTATCGATCCCTGTCTGAACACTTCGGTCTGGCGGAGCGTCTGCGGGTGATCGTCGAACGAGCTTGCCGCAGAGCTCGGCATTTGATTCCAGAATAAACGAACCGAGATTGTTCGAAACTAGGTTGTCGGAGCCGCCCATTCCGTCAGTTCTTCAGTACTTCGTTTCCGTTCCTCGCGAGCATCTCCTGCCGAACAATCGTCCGGGAACTTCTTGTGAAAACCAAACGCGAACCGTCAGCTGGTCCGGTCTCGTTCACTTCGTTCCATTCATATACTTTGCCTGAATCTGTTTTCCCAAGACTTCCACCGTCTCCTCGCCCGCCGATCGCCGCGCCTTGAGAGCGCAATTGAAATTGCTCGGTCGTCATGCCGTTGGGAACTTTGAAGGATGCAGGAAAGCTGACTTCCATCGCATCGTTCTCCTGTACCGGAGCTCCTTCGTGAGCCACGATCGTACGGCCCGATCACAACGGCCTGATCATCTTTCTTGACCAGTTGCAACGTGGTGGTCACCGTGACTTTACCGTGAGCGTTTCTGGAGTCTCGCGACGGCGTGTGATGGACGTTCCGGCCGGAAATCGACTCCAATTGACGAACTCAGGATGAGGCGACAAATTCGCCGTTGAAGTGACCAAGCCTTTTTTCTCGTCACCTTCGGCAACATCCGCTCCGCTGTTACCGGACGCTGCGCTGGACGAAATGGTCCATGACGAGCTTGATGAATTAGGCTTACTGCAGCCAACGAACACCAGCAGGATAGACAAAGGAAGCAAGAGGTGCGAGTCCGCCGAGATCCGGATCAGAACCATTCTTGGGGATCTGCTCATTTCGGCTTGCTTCCCTTCTTTGCGCGATCAAGGTTGCCTTGGCTCTCCTCCATCTCTGTACGACGGTCCTCTTCTTGATCGCCTTCTTCTGCTCTTCGGTCAAGGCATCGGCTGGAATGACACTCGGTGCCGGCCGCAACCGGATAACGTCATGCAAAGAAAAAAACAAAGTGCAAATACACGAGACATATTTTCAACCTGAAAAGTAAGAGTCCGATGAAAAGCGGACATGCAAGGAGAGCTTGATGTCCGCCATGCGTACGGTCGTAGCATCATCGAGTTTTATTCGATGCTCTCGTACGGATTGCCATCGTCGATCACGCAAGCTCGCATCCAGACCGTTGCATCGACTGTGTACGAACCAAATCGAACGGAACCGTCTCCAAATGCCGCATTCAAACCGCTTGCATGGCTCGACCCGAAGTAGCGGCGCCATACGTTTGAGCCGTCGTTCGGATTGGAAACACTGCCGGTGATGATGGCAGTCTTATCCATATCGAACTTGGGTGGAAAGTGCCAACGCACGACGCACTCATCCCAGCCTGCATTGTTCCAACGTTCGTTATCGCCGCCGTCCGAACCTTGACGCGAAGGAGGCAGACACTTTTCAGCAGCCATGATCGAGTTGGAGGTACCGTCAGTCACGTCAGCAATGCGACGCTTGGCACCTTGAGCCGACCAGACGATGTAACCGCGGCGTCCTGCTGTATCACCGAAGTTCTCCGGAGTACGCTCGTTACGACGGGGCGAAAGGCCGAGTGGAGCAGCCGGAATATCGCCCCAGTTTTCGTGGACTTCACCTTGGTAGAAACCTGCACAGCCTGCGTAGTCACAGCGACCGAACAGCGCGGCGCCGTAACCGGTCGGAGGCCGACGCGATGGGCAGTAATAAGTGGAGATCAATGCTCGAGCCACAGTATCTTCGCCGTTGTAGTCAGCAGGGCGACCCGAGTGAATCGGGGGCAGCGAGAAGTTGGCTTGGTTATAAACGACGGTCTGCTCGATATAGGGCAGAATCTTGAACCATTGGCTCCAGCCGTTCGGATGCGCAGCATTGCAACAAGTCGTTCCGCTTTCATAAGCGCCGACCGGTTCGTTGTAGACCATCCCCGGCAAACTTGGGTCGCCGTCATACGGTCCCTTCGGCAGGAACTTGTATGTCGACTCATGATTGAGGAAGGCCAATCCGATCTGCTTCATGTTGTTCGAGCACTGCATGCGACGCGCTGCTTCGCGCGCTTGTTGCACTGCAGGTAACAACAAACCGACCAGAATGCCGATGATCGCAATCACGACCAAGAGCTCAACGAGAGTAAATGCCGACCTGCTGAACGATGCGCCATGCCGAAGGCGAGGGTAAAGAAACATGAGATCCACTCCACAGAGAACAAACGGCAATGCGTTCGAACCATCGAACGCGATGAGTACCGAAGTGCGGAGTCTTTTTAAGCGAGGCGAGTGGTTCAATTATGAAGATTGAAGGGGCTTCACACGATCTTCAGCAGGTGTTTACAGAGCTTTCAAGATTCGCCGCAGTGATATCGTCGCCGGCATGAAATGCAAATGGTCCCGCCGAGTTTGCTCAGCGGGACCATGGTGTGTTTTCAAATTGCGAATCGATCGCGGTGGAGTAGGGGCTTGATTATCTAATTCAAGCGGCACGGAGCGAGCCGTCCGGTAAAGCACGATCGATCTTGAAGAACCGGACGGCTTGCGCCGTTCCGCCTGAACTAACTCAACAAGCCCCAAGCCGAATCGTCCATCATTCGGCTGCGTTTAGTGAATGTCGTAGCACATCAGCTTGTCTTGCTCACGCAAGTAGAGCTTGCCGCCGGCCACGACCGGATGAGCCCATGACTTGCCTTGTTGAAACGCAGGCATGAACGATGCCTTCAATTCAAACTTCTTCGGATTGGCTGCGACGACGAGTACGGTTCCGTCGTCACGTCGAAAGATGACATGGCCGTCCGCGTATGCCACGCTCGCTTCGCCGTTCCCCTTGGCTCGCTCGGGTCCCCAAGCATTCTTGCCGTCAGACATCTTCACGCAGATAGGCAATCCGTTTCCATTGCCGTGTCCGCAGTAGATATAACCGTCGACGAGTACCATACCACCGTGCTTGTTCTGCAGTTCACGACTCTTCAGTGCATAGACTTCTTCGGCGTTGACCCTGCCTTGACCGGCCGGGACAAGCTTCAGTAGGTTGCTGCCTGTTTCGTAGCCGGTCGAGCAGAAGACGTAATCGCCGTCCGCGATCACCGATGGAATGTTGGCTGTACCGTTGGCGACATATGAGTTGCGCCACAGCAGTTGACCGTCCGCAGCTCGCACACCGATCACACCGCGACCGACCAGTTGTACATACTGCTTTACACCGCCGCCGTTCGAAACGACGATCGAAGAATATCCGGCACCATCATGCAGAGGCGCACCGTTGACTCCTTTCTCATCACCGTAATCAGGCAGAGTGCATTCCCACTTGGTCTCGCCGGTTTTCTTATTGAGCGCTACGACGACACCTTTGCGACCGCCGGGAGTGCATACGACCACGTCGCCATCAACTAAGGGTGATTCGCTGAATCCCCAACCGCTCATCATCTTGCCGCCCCATTCGCTGAACGGTCGCGACCAGACTTTGCTGCCGTCGGAGGTCTTCAAACAAAGAATCTCACCGTCTGACGTCACGGCATACAGATGATCACCGTCGATCGTCGGTGTTGTACGAGAACCTTCATAACCGTGTTTGGGATCTTGTCCCGTAACCGTTTGCTTCCAGATCACTTTACCGTTTGCGGCATCGAGCGCCACCAAAGCTTGACCTTGTCCCGTGTTGCCCGAGGTGTAGATGCGACCGCCGACGACCGCGACGCTGGCGTAGCCTTGGCCGAGCCCTTCGGCTGTCCAGTCAAGCTTCGGACCTTTCTCTTCGAGGCCTTTCCAAAGTTGTGTTTCTGCGGACTTGCCGTCGCGATGCGGACCTCGGAACTGAGGCCAGTCATCGCCGCATGCAGTTGTAGTAATACCGAGGACACAGACGCTTGCGAGCGCACAACGTTTGGCCAGGAACGCGAGTCGGTTACGAATTGCTAGGCGTCGAGTCACGATGGTAGAGTCTCCGAAAATGCTGATTATTCTCCAGTCTCTGGTTTGAGACTGGGCCTCATGTTAAGACGGCGGCGCATTGTAGCAGCCCGGTGATCAATATAAGCGGTACGGCACGAGCCGTCCGGTGCCTTGCGGTCTTCCTCCAGAAACCGAACAGCTAGCGAGACGCCAGTTGATGCGATCACCTTTTTCATTGAGCTGATAACGCATCGCGCAGCGCCTTGCCAACAACATGCCGGAGCAGCTTGCCGACACTGCAGCGGACCGTGTTTCAGCGGACTAGGGTGTCGGTAGCGGGTCGCCCCTGTCTCGTTTCCGCGACAGATCGCCGCTCGGCGGCCCCGAGAACCGCGGCACGTCGCGGGTGGTGCGCTCGGGCAAGGTGAGTAAACTAGAGTCTTCAGTCCTCGCACGAGGGTGGATCGCAAACTTAGACGTTGGAAGGTTGAATACGAATGCGAAATCTCAGCGCAATCGTTTGTTTCGGAGCCGCAGTTTGGTTGTCGGCCGCGTGGGCCGCCGCCCAATCACCGGCCGTATCTCGCTATGCGCAGCTTGGTTTCGCCAAAGAAAAACCGGCTGAAGGGCCGAGCGTAGCTGTCGACGGCGGATACCTGATTCCGTACAAGATGAAGATCCCGGGCAGCGACGTCGAATTCGAAATGATTCCGGTTCCCGGCGGTACTTTTGCGCTCGGTAGCCCCGAAAGCGAAGAAAATCGTCGCGACGACGAAGGACCGCAGGTTCAGGTTCAAGTCGAGCCGATGTGGGTCGCCAAGAGCGAGATCACCTGGGCCGAGTACAAACTGTTCATGTCGATGTACCGGCTGTTCAAGTCATTTGAACAACAAGGCATGCGCAAAGTTACGAAGGAAAACGCATCGAAGGCGATAACGACGCCGACCGAGCTCTATGAGCCCGATTTCACTTACGAATTCGGTGAACTTCCGAACATGCCGGCTGTGACGATTACGCAGTATGCAGCCAAACAATATACGAAGTGGCTCGCAGCCATGACCGGACATCAATATCGCCTGCCGACCGAGGCCGAATGGGAATTTGCTTGCCGCGCCGGTTCGAAAACAGCCTACAGCTTCGGCGATGATGCGTCTCACTTGGGTGACTACGCGTGGTTCAGCGACAATGCAGAAGACAAACTTCATCCGGTGTGCTCAAAGAAGCCGAACGCTTGGGGGCTTTACGACATGCACGGCAGCGCCATGGAGTGGACGATCGACGGCCACACATCCGAAGGCTACAAGGAACTGGCTGTGAAGGCCGGACCCATTTCTTTCCCGGATGCAATTCAGTGGCCTAAGTCGCTCGACAAGCGAATTGCGCGCGGCGGTGGTTGGCAGGACGATGCGGAGTCGTTGCGATCGGCTTCTCGAGTATCGTCGGCCGATATGGATTGGAAAGAGTCAGACCCGAACATTCCGAAGAGCCCCTGGTGGTACACCGACGATCCGGCTCGCACCGTCGGCTTCCGTCTGTTCCGTTCGTACAAGCCGCTTGACGAAAAGGTCATTACCAAGTTCTACGAGATCGATAACGATGACATTCAATTGGGCGTCGACATTCGATTGGAAGAAGGGCGAGGCGTCCGTGGCTTGGTCGATCCGGAACTGGCTGACGAGATTAAAAAGTTCCTCAATCAATAGACTCGATCCCTAATTGATTCTCAGGTGTTGGAACAATCGCAGTCGAGTTGCCGTGACGGCCTGTTGATTTGCCTCGCAGGCCGTCCGGCAGCCCTTCTTCGCAGTTACCGCTGAACTTGCCATAATCATCCGTTTACTTTTACGTGATCGGAAGACGATGCAAGACGATTCAACGCCGGCTGAACGCGACATTTCATCCGTACGTCGTCAGGCGGACCACGATGAACTGCGATGGGGTTCGCTCAGCGATTGGGCCGAACTGGTTCGTTTGCCGAACATCTTCACCGTCCTCTCGAACTCCACTGCCGCCGCAATACTTGTCGAGCGACGTTGGCCGCCGACCCTGCTATTCATCCTGCTGCTGATCGCATCCGTGCTGGCCTACTGGGGCGGCATGATTCTTAACGATGTAGCGGATCTGGAAGAAGACCGCGCTTCCGGTCGAAAGCGACCACTCGTCACGGGCCGCATCTCGCCCGTACTCGCCGGACATATCGGCAGCGGCATGCTGCTCGTCGGTCCGCTGCTGGTTTTGTTTGCCGTGTTTCTTCATCGATACCAACCGATGTGGATGGGAGCCGCATTCGGTACCGCCGTCGCACTTTCTATTGCGGTCCGCATCTACAACTCCAGTATCAAACACACACCGCTCGGCCCTCTGATCATGGGTTCATGCAGAGGCCTGAACGTGCTGATGGTGGCAACCGGAATTTTTGCTGTCGTCTCGATGAACGGCGTATCGACTGAAACGGTCCGTGGCGATGCTGCTCAAACAGTGGAGACAACGCCTGTCGAAATAACTTCAGTGGACCCGTTGACGATCGAATATCCCCGTTCCGTGTTGTTTACAGCCCTGGGACTCAGCATCTATGTGCTGGGGATCACCGTCTTCGCTCGACATGAAGAGACCAATAGTGCCAAGCCGCAGTTGATACTGGGAATCGCGCTGGAGATGATCGGCGTTGCCACGATTGCTGCGATGCCATGGTGGAGCGAACCGACCGGCAAATGGATGATGGACATTTCGAGCGCCTATCCGATCCTCGTAGCGCTCATCGGAGTCACCGTCGTCAATCGCGGTGTCATGGCTGTGACTCATCCGGTATCGCGCAAAGTTCAACTGGCTGTTAAGCATGCGATCCTCACGATCGTGCTGCTCGATGCGTCGGTTGTTGCCGTCAGTGCCGGACCCTGGTTCGGCGGCGGAATCGCAGCCCTGTTGATACCAGCCATGCTCATCGGTGCTCGGTTCCGTTCGACTTAGCGAAGGAACCGAGCAGGCAGGTCGATCCATGGATCGAAGCAAGTTGCAACCGACATGCAACTCAGGTCGGTCTAGCTGAATTGCTAGGCCGAACTCAGTTGCCAGTGCGAATCTCGATCTTCTTCGGTTGCAGCTTGGCCGACTTGGGCAGCTTCACATGCAGGACTCCATGTTCATACCGAGCATCAATCTTGTCAGCATCGACGTCGGAAGGAAGCTGAATGGTACGCATAAAACTGCCGCTCGATCGCTCGACGAAGTGATAGTTCTTGTCCTTCCTCTCCGTTGAGTTGTCACGCTTGCCCGAGATGATCAACTGATCGTTGTGCAGTTCGAGTTTGACTTGATCGGGCGTGACACCAGGCAGATCGACAGCCACTTCAAACGCATCGGCTGTTTCTGCAACGTCGAGCGTCGGTACAAAGCGTTCGGAAGCGTTGTTGCGTAGCATCGTGCCGAAGGTTCGTCCCAACAGCGAGTCGAACATGCGTTCAACATCGCCGGAGAACTCATCGAAAGCACCATTACGTCGAGTAGGAACTTGAGTACGATTCATGAACTGGGCTCCTTAGACTGAAATGCTCAACTGCACCCTGTCACTCTGACAGCTCGGTTGCAAGACATCGATTCCATTTTGCAACGTGCGTGCCAATCGGCGTTATCAAGAGGAACTGCGGCAAAGGCGCCGCCGGCCGGCCATGTATAATTGTTCCACGGAGAGCGAAAATGCGGGAAGTTCAACCATATTTTGACTCAGCCAAGGCTGCTCTGCCGCACCCTGCGCCGAGTAGCGAGGACGAGCGACGGTCGCGAGTGCGAGGCTGGCAGGGAGTGGCGGGGGCGGCAATCTTTATGCTGCTGGGGATTTTGTTCCTGGTTTGGCTGGGAACACCCCGAGAGGTTCCCGCGGAGGGACAACCTGTGGGCCGACTCGAATTGAAGCCGCTGCTCAACTGTGAGACGACGCTCGACGAAGCAAGCTTGCGAGGCAAGATCACGGTGCTCCATTTCTGGGGCACGTGGTGCGAACCGTGCCGCAAAGAGTTTCCCGAATTCGTCAGTGCTGCTCGCCGCCTATCGGATTTGCCGAACGTGCAAGTGATTTCGGTCTCGTGTTCCCGCGGCGCCGAATTCGATCTACCGGCATTGAAGCAAGCCACCGAATCGTTCCTCGTGACATCCGCTCCCGACATGGCGGTGTACAGCGATCCCGCCGCACTGACAAGAACTCAAATCGGCATGCTGTTGCCTAACGCTGCGTTCACATACCCATGTACGGTCATGACCGACGAAAAAGGAATCGTCGTCGGAGTCTGGCAAGGCTACAGCGATCACGGCATGCAAGAAGTGATGGCTCGAGCCACCGAATTAGACAGCCGCCCCCACTGAGCGGCTGGACGAAGTCCACCGGCTACGCGTGCATCACCTGACCGGCCTCGCAAGCACCGTTACGCCCTCTCACGCATCATCCTCATCGCGCCAGACTCCTTCGCACCGTATCCATCACTGCATTATTGCGCCCGGAACGATCGCTGCTTCGGTTACGCTCTGCGGCGGCACGGCCGTATGGCTTCGCGATTACGCTCAGGGGATCTCACTGCAATCTTTGCAAGAGCATCGCGACCTCGGCAGCAGGATCAGGGGCATCATGTACTGCAGCGGATACGGCGGCTCGATGGATTCCCGCGCGAGCAACTTGGTCGGCGTTGCTCGAGTCGATTCCTCCGATTGCATAAGCCGGAAGCGTAACTGCTCCAGCCACTGCCTTTAGGAAGTCGAGCCCTGCGAACGCATCGAACTGTTTCGTGCGACTAGCGAATGTCGGCCCACAACCGATGTAGTCCGCTCCGCCTCGCTCGGCTTCGATCGCTTGTTCCAACGTGTGTGTGGAAACGCCGATGCACATGCGATGTCCGACCAGTCGACGAACGGCTGCCAAAGGCAGATCCTCTTGGCCGACATGCACACCAGCGGCGCTCACCGCCAAGGCGACATCAACTCGGTCGTTGACCACTAGTGCTGTACCGCTATCGGCAAGCCGATCCATTGCGACTTCTGCATAGCGCAACAAATGAGCATCTTCCAAACGCTTCTCTCGTAACTGAATGCAGGTCACCCCAGCACCGGCGAGCTTGGCCAGATAATCACTGAACTCGCTCAGCGGTTTGCCGCAGTCGATCAAGACACATAACGCGGCGGTTTCAAGCCAAGCATGTCGAGTCATACGCAATTCGATCTTGGCCAGCCGGTCATACGCTTCGTAGCGTAACTGTTTGAAGCGAGCGGCCGACTCACTATCGACTAGCTTGCTGAACTCTTCACAACAGCGAAGCGACTGAATCACACGCTCGCATGCGGACGTGACTACCGATCGCATATCGCTTCGCGACGATTCAGCGGCCACGGTGACTTGAGTCCCCGCATCGGTCAGCAGGCTGCGAGCCGTCAGGCGATCGTCGCGACTGAGATGCGACGCAGCCGCAGCCAGCGCATGGCGGAGTTCCTTAAGCTCTCGGGCGGAAACGGCATCTTCGCGGACGAGACGAGCTGCATCCTCGAGCGTGCGTAATCCCTCGGCGGCTCGATTGAGATTGGCGTCCAAGACTCGTAAGGCTGAACCAAGATCGTCCACAATTGTCCTTTGAAACGGCGTCCCGTGCCTATGTCTCGGTGGAACCGTCCGAGTCGCCCGTTGCAAACTCAGCCCGATTCGTCAAACTGGAAGCCCTCCATTTTGTTCGCCCCCCGCCGATCCGACCAGCCGCCTCTTCGCAGGCGCCGATTCCGATCGACCGCGACGGGCTCCGAGAAAACAAAATCCGTCCCCGTAGCTCAGTTGGATAGAGCGTTGGTTTCCTAAACCGAAGGTCGCGCGTTCGAGTCGCGCCGGGGATATTGTTAGAATACCCAGAGCCCGGCGAGCTAAAAGAGTTTGCTAGGCTGATCGCAGCGTTAGCGGCAAGCGGCCGGTAGACCGAGTTCATCAACATGAAGATGTGGTGGTCCGGCGGATCCGCGATCTCTGAGGCGAGCAACCGGAAGCAAGTGTCTGCGCCACGGAGTTGCGAGCAGTCCGGCAATGGTGGCCGTCGAAAGGGAGTCCCATCGCCAAGGCGAAGTCGGATGCCAAGCCACCCTCTCGCAGGATCTTGTTGAGCTTCACATAAAATGCGTGGTCATCTGACTTCGGCAGGTCCTGCGCCATCACAAACAAGTCTTCCTGCTGTTCGTCTTGACGCCGTCCGATCGCCATCCTAATTGCTCCTACCGCCTCGCAAACATTACACTGCTAAGCATAGCGCATTAGGTACTTTTTCAACAGGCTGCTAGTATTGGCGTCCGTGATCCTTCGGTGGGTTCGAAAGATCTGTCGCGATTGTTGTGAAGTCCTTCCCGTTTTTCTCAAGCGAGTATATAGGCGGTACACCCTCTGCGAGGACCTGCCTTTGAGCTGCAGTTTCAAGGACGAAGTCAAAACCCGCCGGACACCTTACAACTTTGATTCGATTGACAATCGGGTCCAGGGGTCGAACCCGGACAAAGTAACGCGAATGGTCAGGACTAACTGAACTTTGCTTTCCAAGGAATCCAAGTCGACAGTGTCGACGCCCGTTGAGTTCTATTCCGTTTCATCACTCGAGGTTGGATCTGCTGCACGATCGGGCCGCTGAAGTCGAATCACGTCGCTAACGGTTTTGATCAGCGTCGACATCCAGTCACGTTTATGCACAAAACCTGAGCAGCCTGCCTTGGCACAGACGCCTTTCACGGTCTCCCAATTCAACGAAGAAATCGCGATCACCGGGCAAGCCAAGCCGGATACTCGAATGCGCGTCGCAAGGTCCATGCCGTTTGCATTTTGAAGAACGATGTCGACGATGATTGCAGTGAGTCGGTCTTTGGATGCTAGGATCGTTTCCCAAGCCTCTTCAGGCCCAGCGGCTGTCATAACGATCGCTCCCTCTCTAAGCAGAGCGGCAGAGTATAAGTCCAGGATTCCTGGGTCGTCGTCGACAATAAGTATGCAACTCCCGTGCAACAAGCCCAGTCCGCTATGAGAACCAAATTCGTTCATTCATCACCTAGTCGACCAGTGAGATGGCGAAACAACGCGTTCGAGGGGCGAGTAGGCTTTAGCAACATAAGCGACATTCCCACTCGCTCGCAACAGCGGCAACGTCCTGACCACGGCTAGAGCGCCGCATCCATTTTACCGCGAAGGCCTGATGCTCGATACTTCGAGCTCGAGCATCTGACCCGCACAGAAGAGGAACTATCTATTCATGACGGGTGCACCATTGCTGAAGCCGGTCGCCGCTAACAAGTCGACGACTCAGGCGACCGATTCGCATCTCGACGGGAGTATAGAGACGCCGCCGGCAACCGCTGTTCCCGGTGCGCTGAATAGTACAGATCAGCAGACAAAACAGCCGACTATCCCTTCAGCAAACTCGAATGCGGCAGAAAAGGGACTAACGGGAAGTGCTTCCCTTGACACAACAGAGTGGCACTCGCTCCCTAAGTCAAACGATGGAATCGACGTTAAATTCCCTGTCGTCCCTGAGGCTTACGATCCAACTGAGGAAATGTCCGAAGGCATCGACAAAGAATTTGCTACGGTAATCAACTCTGCACTAAAGCCGACAGCACTTCGCGCTGTTCAAGGAAAGCTGAAATTCGTATTCGGCATGGCTGCGCTTGAACTTGGGGGCATGCCGGTCTCCGAATATCTCAAACGAGTTCTCGCCAATGTCGAGGTCATGCATCCGGGCTTCCGATTGGCCGAACATCAACCGAAGACGCGTGCCACCAATGCGATTGACGTAGTTCTTCAATCTGCGACGACGACACGGATCGCACGTATCACTCAAACCGGGAAGATCGGAGTGTCCGCGTATGTCGACGGGCCGACCGACTTATCTTACGACAATCCGACTGTTCAGGCGTTTATCGGAAGTTTGCGGATCAATAACGAACCAATCGCGATGACTGTTACAGATGAACCGAAATTAGAGCCGGAACGCCATGCATCACGGCCGGATGTACAACCACAAATCGGCCTGCAATTAATGGAAACCCAGCCATTGGAAGATGACTGGACAAATGCATCGGGAAACAAAATCCGATTCACCACTCCGTTCCCCAGTCGTGAGGTGCGTTTCCTTCAATTAGCGAATTTGTTTACCGCGTCCAAGCAGAGGGACCAAGTAGCAAAGACATTGGAGACATTGACCAATGGGGAACTCGGAAATCTGTTACCTTGACCAAGCATCTCGCAAGTTCATTTTGGTTGCAGTTGAAGTGCCGACGAAAGATCTTGCATGGTATGAAGTGAGTGAAAGAACCCAAGTGGCGATTGAAAGCGTTGCAGGCCTGTTTAGCGAACCTGGCGCCACTTGGAAGATTCTCGATCAAGTCGAAATTCGGAAAGGAGCGGTTTGGCAAGTTCGCCAAGCAACACTCAACTCCAATTAAAATGCGTTGGTTGGGACCTTGATCATCCAGCGATGGGTCTATGGCCAATACGGATTTCTACTCGTATTCCAGAGCGATCAACAGATATCCTGGGAGCAATTACGTGACTTACCGTTTTACAAGGATTTTAGACCACCGGATGATGCAATAAAATTCGACTGATTTTCAAAGCCGATCGGAATGTGGACTCATTTCAGCGACGTGGATTCTGTTCTGTCAACGATTCGCCGGTGGCAACAAAAAACGACGATGCGAGTCTTGGGATGCAAACCGACTAGCGTTCGCTCGACCAAGTTTCGCGGCAGACTTTGCAGCGATGTGTGTCGTAAATACGACTTGCTTTCATGTTGCGACACCTGTTGTCTTTTTTCAACATTCCTGTTCCACAAGGTTTCAAAGGGCATCTCAACAAAACATCGAAATCGTTTCCTGTGCAAAATTGTCGCATTTTCCTCGTTGGAAGTTACACCCTGGTTTGCCTTAGAGGGTTTCCTTAGCTAGGTTTCAGATGGTGGTTCGATGTCGCCGGGACATCGCGATTCAATCCTGGTATAGAGAGACACCTATGTCCGTGATCTTCTCAGCGAGCGCCGCGTCGGCTCAGTTGCTGCTCTCTACATGGGAACAAGCACTGGCTCAATCGCGCTCACCGGCCATCTTTGGAGCGCCGTCCGAAGCTCCGAATAGTTCCGAACAGACTAAGGCGCCGGCGGGCTCGGCGATCCTGTTCGGCGGAGAAGCGAACTTTCTCACTGCAATGGATTTTGAGCAAGCCGCTGCCTCCACACTTACCGCTCTGGATCTGACCGCTTAAATCGAAGGATCGTCTCGCCCGGCCGACAGATCCGGATCAGACCGATTCAACGGCTGATCCACCTTCGCACTTGTCTGCGAAATCGACATAGCAACTTGCCATGCGGTCGCCCGACCGCTCGATCGCGGCGGTGGCGAGCATCTTCCACACCCTCAAGCATGCGATCATGGATTCCGGTGTCGCGATCAAGGTTCGATCGTCAAGCCGTCGATCCAGACCTGTAAAGGTCCGGCATCCCACGAATCCAATCCAATCGACAGCTCTGCAATGTCATGCAGTGGATCGCCATGACGATTCCAATCTCCATCGCCCGCAATCGGTACTTGGATATTGAGCCAACCGGTGCGAGCTTCGTTCACACTACTGCCGCTCAACCAATCTCGTTTCGGTTTCAACACAGCTTTGCGACCTTGCGAATCGGTCAAGCGAAGCTCGGGGTTCTCCGATTGCCAACCCGGTAAGTTCGGATTGATCGCTTTGAGCCAGAAACTGAGCTTCGTATGCGATTGCAGTGACACGGCACCGGCCTTCGGATGCCATACGAACTGAACAAGAAAGCCGTGGTAGGGTCGCACATCGGCGAAGATCGAATCCGCTCCCGATATATGCGACTGCGTATCTCGGTTGAATACAACCTTCAGCCCCGGTTCCGGTTGAAACGACCATTCATCGGGATTCGAGCCGAGCTCGGGTTGCCGCGAGATGACGAACACGTCGTACGAGCCCAGTTGCGATTGCAAGTTACCGATTGCGTTCACACCGAGCCGATAAAATCCGGACTGTGAGTAGGTATGCGCTGCCGACTCCTTCTCGTTCTTCGTACCATCTCCGAAGTCCCATTCGATCTTCGGCTGCGCGACCTTCACTCCGTCGATAGTAACGTTGAATGATCGTCCTGCCGTAATCGATTCCGGGATCTGCACATTCAAGCGCGACGGCGAAACAGCGTACTTGTAAAACTCTTCAAAACCGGTGTTCGATGTCGTGAGTCGAGTGACGCCGTCCGAAGCTTCGACAGCCGCGTTGCTGTTGGCGTCAAGCTGATTGCCGTTTAAAGAGATCCAATCGGCGAAACGAGCGTAGAAGCCCCAGCGGTTGTTGTTCGGCCATTTGCTTCGACGATCCAGTGATAGCGGGCTTTCCGCTTCGCGCGCAGGGTTCAATGTCTCCGATGCAAGCGATCCCGGCTCCGTTGTTGAACTCGCAGCGATTGCCGCGCGTCGTAGTAACAAGTGATCGAACATGAACACGATCCCTGCATGCGATGCTTGAGGGAGATGCGGCGAGTTATGGTTACCTTCTTTCAGTCCGTTGAACGAAGCCTCATTTGTCCTCAAGCAGGGATTCGATCGAGATCCGCCCAACCAGAATCCGTAGCTGCAGTGGTTGGCTTTGTTGCAGACAAACGTGTTGCCCGGTGCCCAACATTCGAACCCATTGTTGTTTGCATAAGGGTAGTCATTGCCTTCGAAAGTGTTGTCAACGCTGCACCAACGATTCAACATCGCACAAAGATTCCGTCACCGTAGTGCAATCGTTCGAGAGAAAGCGATTGCCGTCCGATCCGCTTTCGATGAGGACGCCGGTCGAATCGCGAGCATGCACTTCATCAGGCTTCTTGCGAATCCCACCATGCAGGGATTGTGCCGCTGATCGTATTGCGACATACGTGCCACAGTTTCATGCACGTGTTCGATGTATGCGAAAAATCGTTATCGACGACCGCGTTATCGTCAGGAATCAACCAACACACATGCGTCCCAAACTTGGTTGGCTTTGTTCCCGCGAATCGTAGTGCGGTGTACGCGTTCGCATACTATGCCGCCGCGACGTCCGTTCTCGCCCCAGCCGAATTCGGGATCATGAAAGTTATGGCTGAAGTCGCAATCCTCGACCGTCCAATGATCGCAGTCACTGAGTCTTACTCCGGTTCCCACCACCCGGCATCGCACATTGCGCGCTTCCACCGCTCGTTCCTTTTGACTCCACGACCAGCGATACCTTGTCGAGCGTTTCCATTAGCTGTCGCATCACCACGAGTCTGCCCTTCAATCAGAGCGCCTCGACCGTCGATCTTGATGTTGGAAGCTTGAATCAACAAGCGTCCGTACTTCTTGTTCGGGTCGAGCACTGTGCGCGATCGATCACCGAGCGCATCTACTTCCGGCATCGGCGGATCTGCAATCAAGCGTGCGATGAAACAGGTCGAACCGAAAAAGTAGAGAATCGAACATCCGCAAGCGGTAATCAGAGATCGCATCATGCCGAGTCATCTCAAGGCGAGGAGGAAAGTCATGGGCAGCGATATTGTAGTTCGCACCGAACCGCCGCGAATGTGATTACGATATGAGCTCATCTCTTTCGATCGGCGAAAAGCCGATCTTACCATCGTCTCGCGCGGAATCAGAACAGGATGAAGTCGACATTCGTTTTCAGTTTAGCAGTGGGATTGATCGCAGCTTGTTTGCCGTCTTTCGCGGAAGAGATTCGCGTGCCGGCGTTCACCGCTTATATGCTTCCCAATCCGGAGAGCGCGAGATTCTCCGAACAAAGCGGTGTCACACGCTGGACCGATGCCTCGCAATCACTGAACTGGTACGGTCAATTCCAAGCTACGGGAACGCTGACGGCGAAAGTCCTGCTGCAACCCGAGTCGGGCGCTCCGTCAAAACTGAAACTGACCATCGACGGGAAGAGTGTAGAACGAACGGCGGATGCGAATGATAAGGAACTCGTGACGGTTGACTTCGGCACGTTTGAATTGACCAAGACCGGCTATCAACGAATCCAATTGGAATCGACGCACACCGCGTATCATTCCGCCGGTCGAATCGACGCTTTGTTGATCGACGGAGTTGCCGCAGTCGGCGCGCACTTCAACTTGAAAGAGCGACGCAATGCGGCATCAGTGCATTTAAGTTACCCGGTGCCGGACAAGAGCGATGTCGCCGCCTTTTATACAGAAGTGACCGGAATCGAAGATCCCACATCGACGTTCTATATGGCGTGCGGTTGGCATCGCGGCTACTTCGGAATGCAAGTCAACAGCCCCACTGAGCGGCGCATCATCTTCAGCGTCTGGGATTCCGGCAATGAAGCGGTCAGTCGCGATAAGGTGCAAGACGACAATCGCGTGAAACTGATGGGCAAAGGGGAGGGCGTCTACACGGGTGACTTCGGCAACGAAGGGACGGGTGGCCATAGTCATTTGAAGTTCCTGTGGAAGACCGGAACCGTTCAGAAGTTCGTCGTCACAGCCGAACCGATCGACAAGACGTTCACGATCTATTCGGGCCATTGGTACCATCCCGACAAACAAGAATGGATGTTGATCTCATCCTGGAAAGCGCCGAAGGAAGGCGGATACATGCGCGGCCTGCATAGCTTCAGCGAAAACTTCTGGGGCTCGAACGGACATCTGCCGCGGAAAGCTCTCTACGGTAACCAATGGATACGAACAGCAGGCGGCGAGTGGAAGGAACTGACGTCGGCCAAGTTCAGTCATGATCCGACCGGCAAAACCGATCGACTCGATCGCTATATGGGTGTCGAGTCCGGACAGTTCTTCCTCAGCCACGGCGGATTCATTGAAGGCTTTACTAAGTTCGGAGAACCGTTCGAGCGACCCGCGCTCAGCAGACCACCTGAACTACCAACGATGGTCATCGCACGCTGAATAGTGCGAGATGAACCTGTCGCAGCGCAGAACTTAGCGAGACAAAACGATTCGTCCCTGCGGAGTTTTTTGTCGACTGAATGAAAGCGGAACGGCGCAAGCTGTCCGGTTCTTCACGATCGATAGTGCCCTACCGGACTGCTTGCGCCGTACCGCTTACGAGGTCCCTCGCTTACGCTTCGGGTTGTGATTAAATCAGCAAGCCCTCATGCGGCCGGCTAACGTTCTGCCATTTCTCAGAGCCTGCGGCTTCAGCGTTTACGTTACAAGCAGAGCTTTTTCCAAGCGAGCCGAACCGTTGGTGACGACGGCGATTCGGAAGCTCTCATCGGTTCCGGCTCCACCCCAGCGTCCTTGCTTGTCAATGGCGAGAAAGTTGATGTGCAGCTCAGAGATCGGCCGGCCGTCTCGCTTGGCGATACGCTCAATGGCTGTTCGGCACGCATCGGTCGGCGACAACCCGCTGCGCATCAGTTCCACGATTTGAAACGTTCCACAGAAGCGCATGACGTTCTCGCCGATACCAGTCGCTCCGGCCGCGCCGACATCTCCGTCGACATAAAGACCGCTGCCAAGTATCGGACTGTCGCCGACTCGGCCGGGTAACTTGTACGCCAGACCACTTGTCGAACAACCACCGGCGATGTGGCCTGCTTCATCCATGCCGACGAGTGCGATCGTATCATGATTGGGCGGCGGTTCAGAAGCGGCAAGTTGCACGTCAGATCTCGCCCTGCGCGCATCGGCGGCCTTTTGTTTCTTCCACTCTTCCCATTTCTTCTTTTGGACCGGCGTCAGTAGTTCGGCTTTGGCAAAGCCTTGTTCGGCGGCAAAATCACCGGCACCTTTGCCGACAAGTAGTACGTGCTTGGTTTTCTCCATCACTCGGCGCGCGACGGAGATCGGATGGGGATAATCTTCCAAGCCGGCGACGGAACCGGCACGATGTGTTTTTCCGTCCATGAAACAAGCATCAAGCTGAACAATGCCGGCCGCATTGGGAGCTCCACCGAGGCCCACGGAGTCGACGTCGGGATCAGCCTCGGCGACTTGAATGCCTTGCTCAACTGCATCCAGCACCGAACCGGTCTGTTCTAGGATCTTCAACGACTTCTCGCAGGCGGGCAGTCCGAAATTCCAAGTGGCGATAAACAGTGGTGACACAGCGTTCGCAGCGACGGCTCGCTGAGCCAACAGGCCGCTCGCAATCATCGCGCTCGTCGTTCCGATCCAATCTCGTCGTTGCATCGTCGGTCTCTTTCGCTGAGTGTGAGTCGTGTGCATCGCCACGCATGCGGGATGCAAAGATTGTAAATGCGATCGACCCTATAAACAGCGAGACCCGATTACTTTTCGTAACCGGGTCTCGTGATTGTTAATCAGTACAGCGATTGAGACGCATCAGCCGATGACGGGCAGTGGGGTCAAGTGACTAGACCTTCGGGCCTGCAGCGGGATTCACTGCCGGCGGCATCATCGGGATAACCGGCGGCGGCGTTCGCTTGACCCGGCGCAGGTGGAGAACAACTTGCTGTGTTCCGCCGGCTTCAATCATCACCGTTTCTTTGGCTTCGTACTCGGCACCGAATTCGTTCTTGAACTTGCCGACGACTTCCAACTTGTACTTCGCACCGGGTTTGGCACCGCGAGCGATGTACTTACGAACAGAACCCTTGGTGAAGGTTTCTTCGCCGTTGATGGAGACAACGGATTTTTCAGGCGTGACCACGATCAAGTTGAAAACCTTGGCCGGATCGTCTGTTTCATTGAGCAGAGCCGACGCATCCATAAAGACCGGATCATCGAGACTGCCGAGGTTGGTCGGCGATTGACCATATGCGGCCGCAGCGCCGCAGCACTGGGCTTGAGCCTTGCATTGACTGATCACAGTCAATGCAAGGAAGGCGCCTACGAAGACGCCGAATCGGAGCGAGTTTTTCATGACTAGGGTGCTCAGTTGTGTTTTAGGTTCGGAACGGATTGGAGGAACGCTGGAACACATTCACGGAATCGATTGCTTTCCGTTATCGAACTCGCCCCTTCGGCTGAACACACTTTCCGTACGAATACAGTCTGTTTCGATTGTGCACGGCGATCAGTTTTTTCCGAACGTGAAGGGAGGAAAGGACATGATCTGCAGGGTGCCTTGAGTCACGGCATCGCGCAGGTTACTACGATCGAAGAACTCCACCTCGATAGGTTCGGCGGCTTTCGATTGCATGTACCTTACCGTGATCGACTGCCGTCCCGATTCGCCGTAGGTGCGGGTGATTTCATCTGCGCCGGGGAATCGCAACAACACATGATTACCGACTTCGGCCGGCACTTGGACTTCCATGTCGCGTCCTTTGCGCACGATTGTGAACCCGCCACCCTCGGCCGGTTTGACGCTCTCTTGCGGCTCAACCTTTGTCACTTGGACGAATTCAGGTCGCGCAGCAGCGGCATAGACGGTGAGCTTGCCGCGCAGCAATTCATTCAAGGAATCATTCCCCCACGGAATGCCGGGCGATTCCAGTTCCGGATAATGCTTGCGATCAAAGAATGAGAAGTCGAGGATGTCTCGCTTCAAAGTCAGTTCACCCGGTCGGGGTGATGCGGAAGGTACCGATTCAAGTTCTGCAAATACGAACTTGGGGCGATACGTAAACTTCTCGGTTTCGTCGGGCGCGCGAAACATCAACTTGAACTGCACACCGTCGCTGGATGTCGAGGTTCGAGGTTGCAACAGCGCATAGTACTTTCCCGGGCCGGCCTCATCCGGGTCCGGTTTCAGCGGAGACGCTTTTTTACGTCAGGTTCGGCTTCTTTGAACGAACTGTACCGAAGCGAGCCTTCGTTCGCATCGAAGAAAAGTCAGATGTCTCACCTGCTTCAAAGACCTGGCTTGCGAACCTGCGCTTCGCTGCCGGCTGCGTCTTTAAATGTGACGACCACATCCGCTTTATACGGTCGAGGTGCAGGCGGCTTACCATCCTCTTGCGGCAAAGTCATCTCTTGGCCGAAGAACTTCGGACTGACGATCATTCTGCCGTCAGCCTCCAAAGCGACGCGAGGTCGAGGCAAGGCGTTCTCAACTCCTTCTGCCAACTTGTCGGCGGATGAGTATGAGTGATAGTGGTTCTCGCCGATCAGTTGAATAAGTTCTCGCAGTGCCGCTTCCGCTTTTTCTTTGTTTTTCAATTCGTCATTTTTCTTCTGAGCTTCAACTGACTTTTGCTCACTCGTCTGAGCTCCGGGCGACTGTGCGGACGCCTTCGAGTTCTCCTTTTCAAAGTCCTGCATCATATAAACGAGCACGTTACCGCCTGATTGAACCAGCGATTGCTTGGCTTCCAACATCGGTTTATTCAGACCAACGCTGTGGTAGTAAGTCGGCGAGCAGAAATTCACACCGTCGGTGATGACGATGATCTGTGTATCACGATCCTTCTCTACCAACTTAGAAGCGATGAAAAGCGCATCGTATAGAGGCGTACAACCGCTCGAACGTATCCCGTCGGAGTGAATCGTTTCACTGAGCTCTAAAAACCCTTTGTCTTTGGCACCGACTCGAATCTTGTCCGTGAGGAAGATTTGGTTCGATTGCAGATTGGGCAGCACTCGATCCACACTCTTGAGCATACTCGGCAAAACAAAGGGATCGTTAATGTTCTTGTCCGGCTCTTTGGAGTTCTTTACTTGCTCGTTCCACAGTCCGAAGCAGATCAAGCGGACTTGGATATCGGCTTCACCTCCCGCCACCATCAAGTCGAGCTTGCGCAGCAGTTTCTCAGAGATCAGTTTGAAATTCCCCATCAATCCGCCCTTCGTCGAATCGGAACAGTCGAGGAGGAGCATCACATTCAGCTTCGGAACATGCGTCGGCTTGACGACGACCGCCGGAGTCGCAGGATACTTGGCTTGGTAGGCGATGCGATACTCGTTCTCTTTTCGAGGCGGAGGAAGGGTCACGGCTTTGTCTACGTAGTTGCCGCGCACTGCCAAGCGGAGAGTCGATTGCGGAATCCACATCGGCTGAAATTGTGCCGCGTGTCTTTTGTCCGTTTCCTTACCGCTCAGTGAAAAGGTCAACGCTTGTTGCGGATCAGCGATCTCGCGAGTCGCATTGCCGCCCGCAAAGTAAGCAGCCGCAGTCGCGTTCCACTCGCTGCCGTCCACGATGACATCGGCTTGAAACGGAGTCGTTCGCTGCGCATCGATCCCTTCAGGGAGTCGGTAATCAACGGCCAGGGATTTCAATTTGCCGAATGCATCGTCGATTTCTTTCATCGACCATCGATCTTCGATCAAATCGCCTGCAGGTTTCTCTTCTTCCATGTCCCGAGCCGATCGATAGAAAAGAGCCCAGGATCCGAAGGGGACGTTTCGTACCGAATCCAATTGATCGATCGAAGCGTCCGGAGTGCCGCGCCCCCAGGCCGCTAATCCCAAACGATCGCGTTGCAGTCGTTCATACTCGGCCAGCGCAACGGAAGTGACCTGACGCGGAGCCGACCAAGGCCAAGTCACGGGCATCTTCTTTTTGATGCTCTCTTGATTGTTGCTGTTGAGATCAAAGTCCTGCGCGAACGCGGGTGCGGCCAGACGTACGCGATAGGACAAGTCATACAGACCGTTGAGCACATCGCCTTTGGGGAAATCGCTCGAGAAGGATTTGACCTTGCGCCAACGCGGATCTTCCGTCAAAACATCGACCCACCAATCGGTGTAGTCGGATTCTTTGAGCTTGTCACGAAACGCAGCGGAGACGGCGCTCGTTAAGCTTCGATTGACCGGCGACTTGCCCCCTTTGCCCACAATATTTCCGTCGGGTTGCGATTGAAGAGGTTCCTCGAGGTATGAAGCCAGCTTTTTGTGGAACTCCAGTCGGCGCTCCATGGGTAATGTCGGCATGCGCAAGGCGAGGCGCAGATTGCGAATCGTCAATGAGTTCGATGCGGCGCGGTCGCTGACGAGATTGACGACGAAGTCCTCTCGCCGTTGTTTAACCTCTTGTCGCTCCGCTTGGAGTTTGCCGGTGAATTCGCGAATGCGCTCCAGCTTTTCCTCCGAATGAGGCTCGGACGGATTGAGACGTCGCTTCAGTTCCACTGCTGTCGTGAACATCTTGGCGAGTCGATTCAAAGTCTCTTCGACATTCCGCTTCTCGTCACCTTCGTCGGCGAACTGATACCTTTGCAGAGCCCAGATAAGATCGTGTGTGATGTGATAGAAACCGTCATCGCGTACGATCATCGCGTCCTCTAGCTCACGACGCGAAGATTCGACCGAGTCCAAGAGCTTGCGCATTTCAGCAAGCGTTGATTCCGCCTCGGATGTGCGCCCCGCGGAAAGGAGATCAAAGCCCTTCAGCACGGAGCGATCCGTTTCGAGGATGCTCTCTCGAAGATGAAATGAGAACTCACGATTGGCACCCGTGGCAACGCGTTGACTGCGGCAGAAGCCTGCAAACCATTCGGCAGAGACTTGCGTCAACTGATCTGCGAAGGCATCGAACGAGGAAGGAGCCGCATCGGAAGCCGCGATCGTGCGGGGCCAGGGGAGTTCCGAACGAAGCAGACGCAGCATGTGGATTTCCAACCAATCCGTCCCCTTCGGTGCCGCGTCGATGTAATCGAGGAGTCGACTCAAGCTCGCCGGTCGAAACACTTTGCGGAAGACGACTTGGTTATTCGACATGGCTGCTTTGTACGTCGCTTTGAACACAAGTGCCGAGCGTTCGTCGCGGTTGAGCGACTTCAAGGAATCTGCGATCGCATCAGCTTTGCCTTCCGGTACGGGTTGTCCGATCTTGTCCAGAAGCGTCTCCAGATCGGATGCCGCCAGCAATCGATCGGCAGCCGCTGTCAGCATCGTTTGCGAGAACTCGCGTTGGATCGCTTCGTACTCGATGAGGCTGACGCGCGGCGGTTCGGCACCGGCAGGCTTTTGCAATCGCCCCAGCGCTCGCCCGGCTTCTTCTAAGTAAGACGAAAACTGAGCGCTCTTTCGCTCGGCTAAGCTCTCCAGATGCAGCAAACGCACTTCGACCTCTGCATACGCGACGGGATCGACGTAGCGCATTTGGCTCAGCGCTCCCAGCGTTGTCCACAGTTGATCAATCTGATCGAAGTGTGCGACGATGCCGGCCACCGGCTTCGGCTTGACGACCGACGGGTGAACGTTTGTGGTCGAGAACAAGCGAATCGATGCGTATTCATTTTTGGGAACATTGGTGATCCAAACAGGTTCCTGCGTCGCATAGCGCCGCTCGGCTACGAACTCCGTCACCGCTTGATCAAAACTCTTCTTGAAGTGTTCCAGTGTTTCGACGTTCCCAAGAATGGTTCCGTCACTGAATCCGCCGGCTAAGCCGCGTCGATACTGGTAAGCGAACGCCGTGCATCCGAGTTCAGGACAGAGCCAATTTTGTTGGTCGTCTTTGCAGGGGAGAGTTAGGATCAATCGACGTTGATCGTGTTCTTCCAGTTTTTTCACGCACTCATTGAATTGAGATTCGATCGGTTGCTGTATCTCGGAAGGATTGGCGATCACCTCGGGGAATCTCAAGTCCAACGTCAACCAAATAACAGCGCCAGGATCGACCCCGGCACAGATTTGTTTCAGCAAGTGTTCAAGTCACAAATCGGCGCCGCCGTCACCTGCGGACGAAGCGGCGGAACGCATTCGATTGGTCGGCAGCAGATATCGATATCGCTATCGCTCCTCCGGAACTCTTTCCGTCCGTCGCTTGTGTTTGCCCATTGTCGGAACTATCCTGCGTGCTGACGCGGGGCGTTTTACACACAGCAGACTGGTTGAAGGAAACGCAACGCCGACGCCCGGTCTTTTCCAGGAGCAACTCGTCGCGAGAAAACTGAACAGGGGGCCGCCCTTCACAGCGTCAAGAATTTTTTTGCCACTTCCTCGTTCACCAGGTTTTCGAGGAAGTTGTCTTTCGTTCGATTGTCGGAAGCATCCACCACAAGCTCGAGATTGCTGATACGTTCAGTTCACGAAAGCTATCCAGCGTCTCTTGCCCGAAAGGATTTTCGGCAAAGTTGCGAGACTCGATATTCGTCTCCGAGCTCACGAACAAAGGCAATCGATCGGAACCTCTCATTAAGACACTTATGGAGTAGACGAGCGCCGCACAGAGGACCAACCCGACCGTCGCCAAGCCGATGACCTTGCGAGACAGTCGCGCCTCGGTGCCGGCACTCCCATATCAGTCCACGATCGTTCATGGATATTCGAAGGGGCCGACTTCGTCGCTTTCGATGAACGCCACTCAGTGTCGCCACCGCCGGAACTCGACGTAGCAGGTCGGCTCGGAGGTGCGGGACTATTCTTCTTCGGACTCTTTTTGGCAGGCTTATCGTTCTCACGCCAATCCGACATGACGGCTTCACCGTTCGTGTTTGATGCTGCTGGAATCGCTTTGTGACCTGAATGCCGCCCAACGGAAGAGAAAACGATGCGACTCAAATAATATCACGAGACCCAAGCGAATGTGAGAACGAGCCTTGACCATCCCGGTGCTGCAGAGGGGGAAGCGTCCAACTTCGATCTAAGCGGAAACGAAAGCAGCGAGCACCTGCCGCTGCAGATGCCCGCCTCTAGGTCTTAACTTAGTAGTGGATTCGAAGTCGATTACTTCGACGATACCGACTCGAACGCTGTCACCGTCTTTCAGGCTCAGGACATCGAGGTTATCGAGAGCGATCAGCAAGCGACGTCCACCGCAGTCAGAAATCTGACCGAAGGCATGCTTGCCGGAGCCATCGACGACAACCATCTGCCATCCCTTACGAAGTTCGAACGAGTCAGGCAGGCTCACCAACACTTCACCCAAGTTGTTGCGATAGCCGACAACTTGATGATACCAGATCCTTCGGGTTAGCGATCGACTGCAAAATCAACTGTTCGTGATTCTGGAGCAACAGTTGTCGGCTTGGCAACTGCCTTATTACGGAGTTCATTTTGACTGAACCGGTTCCAATCCGTCATCGATGATGACCGGTTGAATATCCGAAGCGGTCACCACGTTCCCGGTTGTAGCGCAGCGTCGGGGTGACTTTTTCTTCATCGGAGATCTTGAAGGCCAACTGATAACGATTTGATTTGCGAGAGCTGATCTCGGTCGGTTCGCTGTAGGCTGCAAGTCCTTCGGCGGTTCGACTACGTTATCCTTCTGCAAGTCTTTATTGATGTCCGGATCATTAAGCGTTTGTCGGGAGAGAATCTCCTGATCGGATTCATCTTCGACTCGGCACTTGCACATCACATTGGCGGTAGCGTTACGAATCTCTTTGTTCGGTTCTTTGAAGCAACCGTCTTTGACGCCGTATGCCACGTCCTTCAGTTTCTTTGATCAAGTTCGGCAGCAATCCGGTTTCACAACCGTTACTGCACTTGCAGGAGCAACGACAGTAGCGCTGATGGTGAATGGAGCGGCCAGCTTGACATCGGGATCGCAATCCTCGAGTGCAGCCAAGAAGGCCTTTTCGACGGCTTTGTCTTTGTTGTAGCAACCGCAACTGACTTCCGCCAAGAATTTCAGCGCCTTGATCTTCTGCTTCTTCAGATCCTGATCCGCCTTGATCTTGGCCGCAGCCTTGATCATCTCCGGCTTCTCAGGAGCAAAGTTGGCCGGGTCAGCCAACTTGAGCAGCGGCGGCTTCTTCTCCAGTTGCGGAAAGTTTCCGTTGCGGTTGACAGTAGCATCACGCAGTCGGGCCGTAGCCTGCGGAATACCGAGTTTCTGCCAGACGGTCGGAACCGGTGTTGCAGGTGCAACACAACCGACGGTGGCAGCCAATGCAGAGGCGAGCATTAAGCGCGCAATAGGCTTTCGATACGGGCGGTCCATGTCTTTACATCCCTGTAGCTGACTCGGTACCCATGAGCGTGTTCGAGCACGTTCTGTGACTATGGTCACCCCCTCCATGGGTCCTTACCCCGCGGTGACAAACGTTTCATCGGATATCAAAAGCGTATGGATTTCTGATAATTATTTCTTGCGGCACAGACTTCCCAACCGCACTCTTTTATCACCCCCGGACTTTCGATTGCCTATTCTTCCTAATCGAACAAGTTACTACTGAGGAGCGGCTGCTTTCTCCGACTTGGCGGGTTCCGCTCTTTTGCCGCGCCAGATGACTTTATCCGTCTTGTGAACGTCTTGAATATTGCGAGCTCGATCCACGGCGCGAGCCACGATGTTCCAGCCGGTTTCATTGAGGTTGGCAAACAGAGCCGAGTCGATCTTCATCTGCCACTCACCATTCACTCCGGTCACTTCTCCCTTGATCTCGATGTCCCCTTCGTCGAACTCATTGTCTTTGCCTCCCGGCTTGTCGATGCTGAAAAAGACCTTGTCTACTTCACGCGCGTCGGCAGGTTGCAACTTCAACGTGACTAAGATCGACTCGCCCGCGTAGAGATCCCGCCCCATCTCTTTATTGGCCACGATAATGCGACCTTCGCGCGGTTTCGTCGTATCGAATACGAGAGTTCGCGATTCCGATGCCTCGCCGGCAGAGGCCGTGACGGTCATCTGCTTTTGAGCTTGGTAATCGAATTCCATCGGCGCATCAGCAGCCGTTGCGAAGAGCTTCAGTTCTACACCGCCGACCACTCGCAGTTGGAATTTAAACGTTCGATCAGGCAAGTTATCGCGAGTCTCCACCGATCCGTTCTCCGTTTCGGAGTCCGATTCGACAACCACTTTCGGACGTACAGTGGGACCGCCGTCGAGGCGAGTGGCCGCTCTGATTCGTTTGTAGATAATCCGATTGCGTTCCGCAGTGTAAGCGGGGAACAACAAACCGCCGTCATCTTGAATATGGATCGGTCGCACGATCTGCAACTTGCCGTCGATGTCGGCCTCGCATTCGATCCCAGGATCGTTGTCTCGGCCGATCCAAACAAACGGTTGTTCGTACGATTCGGCTCGCGATTCAAACATCGAAAAGACGACGGCACGCGGAAACTTACCGATCGAAAGATGCGCAAAAAGTTTCTCGCGAATCTGAGCAGGGACGATGATGCTCGATTCGTATTCCGGCGCATCCGGCGTCAACTTGCCGAAGCGAGTGACGGCTGCGCCTTCCGCATCGACAACAGTTTTTCCATTGCCGTCTGTAACGGCGATTTCAATCGGCACCGCTTCCGCACCGAACTCGGACCAGAGGTAAGGTTCGGCTTTCAACGTCAATCGAAAACGATTGTTCTGCTCGGTGGGAGTGGAAGTGATCTTCACCCAGTCCGGGACAGGTCTCTTCGTTCGCACGCGGAACAAACCGTAATGCAGCTTCACGCGTTGCTTTTTAACTTCGTCCCATTCTTCCAAGATGAACAGCAGGCCGTCCATCTTCTGCAATGCAGTTTGCACAGGTTGATCGGGAGGTCCGGGAGGACCGGCCGGTTTGAAGACGATCGGCTGACTCTCTTGGTCCGCTGCCGAGAACTTGACGTCATCGATCAGCAGTAGAGGCTGACGTCGCGCCGCAGTGATCTTTTCTTCAGCCCATTTCACACACTGTTCGTAGGTCCACTTCGGATCATCAGGCAACGCGTCTACAGCGTAAAGGCTGCCGCGCATCAATTTGGCTTTGCCTGATAGGTTGACCATTTGAAAACGGTAACCGGATGAAGCGGACTCGATGCACGGAGTATCCAGGATCTGAAGCTTTCCATCCGAGGAGATGCCGCGCGACGGATTAACAGCAGCGCGAACCACGGAAACACCGACTCGATTGGATCGCGGCAAACGTACGGTAAGTTCGCGTCGCACCGGATTACTTTCGGCGGTGGAAAACTCAAGCGTCACGCGAACCGACGTCGGCAATGTTTGGTTCGTGGCGGCTTCCTTCTGCAACACAGACGGATCTTGCACGAACTGAATGCGAATCAACCGCTTGGTAACGGGGACATCTTGAGCTCGGTCGCTGAGATTCTGTGTACCGTACTTCAGTTGCAGAACATCGGTCGGCACATATCCGAGATTGGTCAGCAGGGTCTTATCTTGCTCATTCAACAGCCAACGAACTTTACACCGTTCGATGTCTGAACCGTCCCCGCGGATGACCTCAAACTCCGTTGAGGTTCCGAGCGTGTCGCCGTCGAATCGAACACCTTCGCTTGCTGCCGACGAAGCTGACTTGACGTACAACGCTTTGGAATCGCTGACGGAGAGGACCAAGCCGGCGGGGGCTTCGCATGGCCGGAGTCTCCTGGCCCCTCCGAAGGCAGGCATGAGGCAAGCGGCATGCCATTGTGCGCTGCAAAGCCCTGAGAACTTTTTTTCCACCTCACCGAAGAAACCACTCAACCGTTTCACATAGGACGCACCGAACGGTTCCTTAGCATCGGCTTGCGGATCCAACATACTGCCGTCGGTCAGCGCGACGGCAGTCGCAAGCAGTCGCTCCCATTGCTTGAAGGGTTCTTCCGACCACTTCTTTTGTCCATTTTGGATTTGTTGTGAGACACGGTCGTCGCGATGGTCCTCCTGCTTGTCGAGCTCATCGGTCTCCAATTGGTAGAGAGCTTTCTTAGCATCATCCAGTTGCAGGACTCGATTCACACCGTCGCTCAAGCGACTGTATTGTTCCGCAGTCAATAAGGGAGATGCCATCAAGCCGGCCAGCACTCTTTCATCGCTCCAAGTCAGACCTTTCGTCTCTGTCGGTCGCATCTTACGAGCCAGTGTCTCGACTTGCCGGTTCAAGGAATCTCGCAGCGTGCCGAGTGCCGCTTCGATCGGTGCAACATCGAATCGCTCTTCCACATCGGCATCGAGAATGGATGTGTCTTCTCGAACGGGAATCTTACGACGCACTTCAGCCAAGGCTTGGATCAACGCTTGCACTTGCGATACCGCATCTTTGTAAGCAAGTATCTCATCGTTCGGCGCGGCGCTGTTTCGCCCCGAGGCCAGACACCATTCCATCCAGTAATCGAGCGCAAACACTGCATCTGCGTAAGTAGCGTATTTGCGCCTGATTTCTTCCCAACGACGAGCCTCATCATCAGGAAGGACCTTCGAGTTATCCCAAGCAGATCTACGTCCGACGGTCTCGCGAAGGAATGCATCCCAGCGCTTCGGAAGGCTCGTGCGATTGTCGGAGAAAGTATCGGCAACACCGGTCGCCGGCGAGCGCTGCTTGATACGCGCGATCAGATCATCCAATTCTCGCAGCAGCGCTTTGGCGTTTCCTGCGTCCGTATCCGGAGGACTGGCAGCGCCCACTTCCCAAAGAGTCTTCTTCCATTGCAAAGGAGCAAAGTCGACGGGCGACCAAGACCAGGGATTTTCGCCTCTTAATTGCAGTTGTTCTACGCGGCGACGCATCATGACGCGCGGATCACTGCTCCCTGCATCGTTTTTACCTTCCGACCCCTCCGCACTCTTGGCCGATGCATCCGGCGCAGCGGCAGTAGGCGGCGGTTGCTTCGCTCCCGTAGCGGCAGCCGGAGTATTCGACGACGGAGTGGAAGCACCGCTTGCAGTTGAGTCCGCATTTCCCTCACCGGATGTCGCCGCAGGCGGCTGCATGTTTCCAGCGGCCAGTGTCGCAGCGGGATACGCAACGGAGCGGAGTGACAAACCTGCCAAGGAAGGCATCGATGCGGGCGACGTCCCCGACGAGAATTCACTTGGTAACCGACGCTTATCGGCGCGTGGAAGAGAACGGTGCATCGCCGTCTTTTCAGGCTGCGAACCCGTTTTCGATTTTTCTTCCTGGGCGTCGGAAGGTTCTCCCGCAGCTTTGCCTTTCTTAAGTCTCTTCAGTTTGTCTTCGAACTTGGAGATGTCTCGAATCGATGCGATGAACACGTGGTCGGCTTTACGCCATGCCTGCTGCGTCGTCCCTAGAATGAACGGATTACCTTCGACTTCGGAGCTGAACAAGAGCGGCGTTTGTTCGGCATCGGTCTGCACGGCGGCATAGCTGAGGATCTTGTCGTAGAACGCGGTCAGGGTCAGTCGCGTCGAAGTGGACTCGGGGATATAAAGTGCATGCTCGACGGCCGACTGCAACAACGTTTGTCCGCGGGTGATCGAGTTGTGAGGCGGTTGATAGTCTGCAGACGACGTAATGACCCAAAGGTTCGGACCGCCTGTGCGATGTGCATCGGCGCATGCCTTGCCGATTGCCGATGGAACCGGATTGCGAGTGAGCTTGAGAGGAAGTGAGTGAGTCAAATCGCAAACGTCGGCCAAGACGATCACGTTGGCGACATCGAGTTCGAGCAATCTCTTGAACAGCCGCGTGAATTCCAGCCCTTTGGCTTGCGAGTCACCAGTGCCGCCGGCTGCCTCACCGGCCAACAGAACCACCGACTGCTGATCGCCTTGGCCCTGGACCACAGCTTGGCCTCGCACATAGATGATTACCGTGTCGCGCGCGGATAGTTGCTCTTGGTCAAGCAACTTGAATTGATCGAAGACGATATTATCGAGCTCGATCACATTGTTGACCGGCACCACTTTATCGTTCGGTGTGATCCACGGATCGAGCCCCTCGTCGGCGGCCCGTGACTTGACCTTGGTCCAATCCCAATCGGCATAAGCGGGTCGCGGAATTCCTTTTTTGTAGTTAGTGACTGCGAAGCCGAAGGCATAGGTCCTGGGGCTGGAACGAGTCAGCAGGTAAACCAGTATCGCGATACCGATCACGATTAGGGAACCGAACACGAAGACGCCGGTCCACTTCTTGTTGGTCGTCGTTTCTTGATCGATCCAGGTACGCGAAGGAGTCTGCGAAACGCCGGTGGGGGGCATGGTAACTGCCTACAGAGCTTGGAGTTGAATCGATCGAGACGTTGTGCTCGACTTCGGCACTGATATGATAGTGACTCGCTCGTTTGAGTGGTATAAGCAATCAATCCGTCGTGGTTTACGACGTCGACAGGCGGCTCTTTCCTCGTCTCAGGTGCAGTTCACACGATGCGCAACTCGGCGGTCCTCTGGTCCGAAGGCATGTTTCTTCGGCCTCATCACTTCCAAGCATCGGACCGGTTCTGGAATGAACTGATCGGCGCGCACGGCGCCTTCGATCATCCGTACGGCTACGGAGTCTTCTCGTTGTCCGTTTCTTCCGAAGCCCTTTCGGCCGGTACGCTCGAGATCAGCGGACTGAAAATGCGATGGAAAGACGGCAGCGTTTTGCTGCATGAAGCCGACCATGTCGAACGACTGGATCTGGCTAAGCGTTTGGAAGGAGTGAATGTCGGAACGCAACCGATCACTGTCTTTGCGGCGCTCCCTACATTCTTGGATGACGAACCGAATGTCGGAGACGGAACGGATGAGACGACCAAGAGGCGACGATACCTTTCTTTCCGTCGCAACTCACCCGATGAGAACGAAGGCACGAACGCGCAGGAACTCTCTTACAAGAAACTGAACTATCGCCTGGTTCTTTCCACCGAAGAGACAGCCGGGCTCGAGTTGTTGCCCTTACTGCGCATCGTCAAGGCCGATGCCGAGGATGCTCAGTATCGAATCGATTCAAGTTACTTTCCGCCGAGTCTAACGACACAGTCTTGGCCGGAGCTTTCCGGGGTAGTACGAGCGGTTCACGATTTGATCGGAGGCCGCATTCAAACCTTGGGACAACTGATTCGGGACAAGTCGATAACTCTCTCCAGTCAGTCGCAGGGCGACCTGGAAAAAATGATGTTGCTGCACGCTTTGAATGAAGCGCACGGCGAACTTTCCTGCCTCGCCTTCGCAGCCGGAATTCATCCGCTGGTCGGATATACCTGCCTCTGTCGAATCGTCGGAGCCCTATCGCTGTTCGGCCCGGAGACGATCGCGGAAGGAATTCCCAAGTACGACCACGACAACCTGGAAAAGATCTACCGCTGGGCTCTCGATCGAATCCGCAAACTGATCTACGCAGTGAAGGAAGATGAGTACGAGCAGCGGTTTTTCATCGGCGCCGGGCACAGCATGCACGTTTCGCTGGAACCGGAATGGTTCGGCGAGGACTGGGATTGGTATTTCGGAGTCGACCCGGTCAACATTTCGGGCGAAGACTGCTACCAATTGCTCAAGAGCACGTCGATCGACTGGAAGCTCGGGAGTGCCGATAAAGTCGAACAGTACATGACACGCCGCCAGCCCGGAATTACCCTTAAAAGGTCCCGCGTCGTGCCGAGCGTCCTACCCAGTCGCGGAAATTGGCTGTACTTGCAAATCGTACGCGACGGAGACGCTTGGAAACACGTACACTTGACGCACTCCATGGCGATCCGGATTCGAGTCGATCAGATCGCTAATGTCGATACGCTCGAAGGGGCGCGGCGAATCCGACTGAACATCAACGGCCAAACGATCGGTTTGGAGTTCGCGGTCTTCGCCGTCCGGAAACGAGTGTAACTCACCCCCGAAATCAAGTCGTTCCACTATGCAAGCCGCCTTCGCAGCAGCCGTCGATCCGATCTTCCTGGCGACTCTGCAATTGGAATCCCGAATCGAACAGAACGCAAAGCTGATCGTCTCGGATGAACGAGCCACACTCGTTCGTCGAATCGATGAAGCAGAGGCGATGCTCGGCAACAATATCGAATGGCAGGCTGCAAAGTACGCGTTATGCGCGTGGATCGATGACAAATTGATCCAAGCTCCTTGGCTGGGAAAGAAAGCCTGGAGCGAGAACTGTTTGGAAGTGAAGTACTTCGGAGAGCGACGAGCCCACGAAGACTTTTTCCGACGAGCCGTCGACGCTGCGACCTTTACTCGTAAAGACGCGCTCGAAGTCTTTTATGTCGCCGTGATCCTCGGGTTCCGCGGCATCTACGCCGATCCGAACGCCGGCTATGCCAATGAATTCAAGATGTCGTTGCGGCTGCCTGAAACGATCGAGGCCTGGTGCCGCGATGTGGCTCGCAGCCTGCAACTGAGGCAAGGTCGACCCGAGATCCCGGAAAACGTTCAGCAGCGCGGTTCGGCTCGGCCACTGGCCGGTCGCAACGCACTGGTCACCTTCAGCCTTATCAGCACCCTTTTTATCGCTTTGGCCACGGCTTGCTTTCTCTATCTGTTTGTTCTCAACAATCCGAACAACTAGTTTTCCGCAGCGGTTCATCAACTCCGTTGTCGATTCGTAAAGCAACCGGTTTGCGAGACTCTGATGCAATTCCTATCCAATCTCATCAACGCGATCACGGCACCTATTCGATTGCTGTACCAGTGGTTCACGCAATTGATTCCGGGGATTCGCAGTTTCGCGAATTTCTCGTTGCCGCTTCGAACGGCGCTGATGATGGCGATGTTTTTGATCGTCGTCATCGCAGCCTCGATTGTGATCCACATCGTCGAAGGACGTAGTCCGCACGTCTTCGGGAGCGATTCGTGGTGGGTCTGGGGCTTTGTGGCAGGATCGGCTCTGCTCGTCATTCCGGTGCTGGCTTATTGGTTCATGCGATTCTGGTTGATTGAAGAAAAATCACCGTTCCCCGAGATCGATCGCATTTGGAAAGAGTCACTGGCGGCCATCGAGTCCCAAGGCATGTCGATTCGGACCCTGCCGGTGTTCGTCGTTCTCGGAACTTCGGGCGAGAAGTTGCCGGCCGCGCTGCGCCAATCCAGCGGCGTTGCACTGCCGATCCATGTGCCGAAACAAATGGATGCGGACTTGATTATTTCAGCCGGTCCCGATGCCATGTTTTTGTTCCTCAACGGATGCAGCTCTATTTCGCGATTGTCCAAGTCACCTCCGCCGCGAGCAGGCTGGACCGAAAATCAAGCGGCCGGAAATGCCGGCAGCGGAACCATCGATGCCGCCATGCTCGGCGATCGACCGTTTGCACAACAAGCATCGCCTATTTCACAGACGATGAACGAATCGCTTGATCCGAGCAAAACGGCGCAGGCACCGGCTTCGGATTATCTTCAACCGTCGGCATCCCCCAGCGGCACACTGCTGCTGCCGGACGGACACCATATATCGGATATCATCGGCGGCGGACCGAGCGTGGAAGATATTCCGCTCGGACGTCAATTGACATCGACCGATTCGGCCGATGCCGAAGCTCGACTGCGGCACGTTTGCAAACTGATCAATAAGACACGTGCTCCGCTTTGCCCGATCAACGGGATCCTCACGACGATGCCGTTTGAATTGATTCTCTCTTCACCATCTCAATTGCAACTCGCCGCCCAGGCAGACCTCGCAGTGTTGCGCAAAGAGTTGCTGGTGCGATGCCAGAACAATGTCTTGGTAACCGGCATGGAGAAGGAAGAGGGCTTTCAAGAGTTGATGAACCGAATGGGAACGGCTCGCTGTCGCGACTTTCGTTTTGGTAAAGGATCTGAGTTATGGTCGGTGGCCGATGCCGAGCGTTTGGAAGCGATCGCCATTCATGCGGCCGGCGCCTTTGAAGACTGGACCTACATGCTGTTCCAGGATGAGAACGCGCTCAAGAAACGCTACAACACACGACTCTTCACATTGCTCTGTAAAGTGCGTGGCGCCTTCACCAAGAACTTAAAAAATGTATTGGCAGGAAGCTGCGGCTTTCATCCGCTCCGCGACGCCCACTTGGCTCATGAACAGTTTCTATTCGGCGGTTGCTATTTTGCAGCCACCGGCGACGATCCTTCGAAGCAAGCCTTCGTGTCCAGCGTATTCAAGAAGATCCTGGAAAAAGAAGGCGATCTCGAATGGACCTCGGAAGCGCGACGTCGTGATTCGCAGGTTCAACTCCTTGCCAACTTGGCCGCGCTGGCAGGTACATTGGCGATTGTCGCCATCGTCGCCATGATCGTGATCCACGTCCGCAAATAGACGAGTCGCACTTCGTTCGAATGCAGCGGACTTGATCAGTCGTAAGAGCCGTTCCGTCGTAAGGTCACAGCCTGAACAGACGTGCAGATCGACCCAGCAGCGGCGTTGAGCTAAGCCGCGTTCGATGCGTTGGTTGCGGCGATCATCTTCCAACCTGCGCGGCGCGTCGGTTGGAAAGCGGCGAACTTGAGATGCTTCAGCATCAAGTCGCGCATCTCGCGGCTCTCGCCCATCACCAAGCTTCCCAGCAGTGACGGATAACTGAGCACTTCTAAGATCGGTTCGAGAGCGGCGTGGTCGACGAATTGGTCGGTGCCGATGATGATGGCGGCATCCTGATGTTCAACCGAACGAATGAACTCAAGGAACTCAGAACTGCCGTCATGTCGAACGAGCGCCAACGTTTGCGATAACGGAATCGCGTTACCGACTTCGATCCAATCGTCGAGCACCTGAGTGGCAAACTTGCCGAGTTGATCTCGGTTGACGACGATGCTCACGACAAATCGCTTCGTCAAACTACTGACGAAATCCATAATCGTGCGCTGCCCGGCGTCGGCGGATGAACACTGATCGAAAACACCGGCAACCGGCGACTGTTCGAAGTACGGAAACCACTGAATGCCTGCATCGGGCGCGACCATCCAAGACGAAGACAGCATGCTCGCATGCACAGTCCCCGTCGGAGAAGGTATAGGTAGCGGAATACGACGGGTGACCTGGTCATCCGCTGGAAAATCATCGCTCGGCAATGTCAGGTTCGGATAATCCTGCGAGGCAGCAGACTGAGAAGCCGGAGCAACAGGAGCAGCCTGAATCGGTACGGATGCGGCCGCAGGTTGCGCTGCCGGCAAGGATGTCGGTTCGACAGGAATCGATTGCGAGACTCGCGGTGCCGCCGGAGTCACGACGGGATTGTGAATGCGCTCGCTGCCGACCTGCGCAGTTCCGATCGAACGTACGGGGATGCCACCCAAGTTCGAAAGAGGCTGGACCACGGCAGCAACCGGCGGCGCGCTTGCGGCTCGCTTCACACCTGGATCGTCAGTTTGGATCGTGACCTGTCGCATCGACGCGGGCAGAATCTGACTTCCGTCTATCATCGATTCGTTGACGAACGAGATTTCAAAGAGGGTGCTGCCCGCGCGAATCTTGTCGCCGACGCTGAGCTCCACTTTGGAAATGCGGATGTTGTTAACGAATGTACCGTTTGTACTGCCTACATCGCGGACACGAACCGTGCTGTGCAGAGCCTCGAACATCAAATGATGTCGGGACATGTGCGGATCGGATGGAACCGGCACATCTGCGCTGGAGATACGCCCCACCTCTAATCGGTCGTTCGGCTTCAGCCAAAAACGCCGACCACGAGCCGGGCCTTCAATGATGTCTAGCACGCAAATCATGTTATTCGAAGCGGGCGCCCCCTCTTGCGGTACAGCGGCAAACCCGCCCTCCGCGGAAACTGTTATCGACATTTTATTCTGAAAGTTGCTTTTGTCCCGAAAAAACTTTCAACCATCCTCAGTCCGGTTACCCGCGGGACCCCTGCGTTATCTGGACGATTGTCCAAACGTAACCGTTCCATCAAAAACTCAGCGTGATTAGACTCCAGTGAGGTTGCGTATCGGCTGTCCGGGTGGTTCTCGGAAAGCGGCGGGGCCTTCGTCTGAAAATCCGTTGGTCTACTGAACTGATGGCATGGGGAATCCGATGCGGTATCTTTCGCGTTTAATTAAGAATCTGGCCAAGAAGCTCAAGAGCCGAAGGCAGCCCAGAGTTCAGCGAAAGCGACGACGTGAATTTCATGACGCGTTGCGAATGGTCTTTCGACGTTTGGAGACGCGCCGCGTCCTCTCTGTCGGCGGCGGCTTTGATGCCGGGACGGGCATGCTCACCGTCAATGTTCAAGGGAACACTGATAACCAAGCTGTGTTGATGCATCATGACTCAGACAA
>JAXMBQ010000021.1:0-99052 GCA_046349815.1 Pirellulales bacterium
GAGCACACGCTTGCGATCGAGATGTTCGAGCGAAAGGTAGACGCAAGCATGCTGTGTCTTATCCATCTGAGTCACGATGGCTTGACTGACTACATCGCGAGGAGCCAACTCCAAACGCGGATCATAATCTTGCATGAATCGATAGCCGTGCGTGTCGAGCAGATGAGCTCCGGCGCCGCGCGTGGCTTCGGTTACTAATGTGCGTGAACTACCGGCGATGTAGAGCACCGTCGGATGGAACTGCATGAACTCCATGTCGCGCATCTCGGCTCCGGCTCGATATGCCAAGGCATGTCCGTCGCCTGTTGCTACACGCGGGTTCGTCGACTCGCGATAAACTTGGCCGCAACCGCCCGTGCAAAGAATGGTTTGCTTGGCCCACAACAGGATCGGTCGTCCGTCGCCGCGAGCCACGATCGCGCCGCGACAGCCTTGTTCGTCGCTCAGCAGATCGATCGTAAAGGTCTGCTCCCAGATTTGAATATTCTCGCGAGCCTTCGTGCGCTCGATGACGGCTCGCATCACTTCGCGACCGGTTGCATCACCGAGAGCATGAATAATGCGTTGATGCGAGTGGCCTCCTTCGCGACCGAGCACCAGTTCACCCCCTTCGGCATCGAACCGCGTTCCCCACTCGATCAGCTCTTGCACACGTTGCGGCGCTTCGCGTACGACCATCTCGACGATAGCCGGATCGCACAAGCTGCCCCCTGCGGTTAACGTATCGCGAACATGATCTTCGAAACGATCTTCGGGGTCCCAAACACTGGCGATTCCCCCTTGCGCGTAGTTACTGTTGCTCTCTTGAATCGCATCTTTCGTCACCACGACGCAGTCCATACCGGCCGGAATCTCGTTCGCCGCTCGCAGCCCTGCTAAACCGCCGCCGATGATCAGCACATCAGTAAAGAAGTGCGGCAAGCGTTTCAGTTCGATGGGAACCAGATAGCGCGGCGAGTAAGGGCCGGACTTGCGGATCGGGGGAAGTAATGAGGAGAGTTCCGCGGGCGGCTGAGTTGCGGAGACGGAGGAGGCCATGCCTGCACTTTCGACTGACGGGGTGTGGGCAGCTCGCTGACGGCAAGCCGCTCAGCCATGATACTCGAAAGCTCAATCCCGCGCGCTGAGCGGAAGGGCAAAGCCCTCCGGCTAGAGCATCGAGCACCACAACGCACGGCGCGCACCGATCGCCTTCGATGAGATCGTTGGGCTGCACGGCCGGTCGGCTCCGCCGATCCGCTCAGCGCGGCTTTCGCCGCGAAGAACCAACGGACCAACAAACCAATGAACTAACTCGCTGATCACCGGTTACTCGACTTGGCCGGCGAACTTGAGCATGTTGTAGAACGCGTCGCGCGCGGCTTCGATATCGATACCGCAAGCCACTTCCAAGTTGGATCGCGATTCACGCACCGGGCGTCGATCGAAGACGAGCATCCCGCGAGTCAACTCGCCGGTCGTCTCGACGTCGCATGACATCTCCTCCCATTCGAAGAGCAACGGCTCGAGCAGCATGAGGATCGGTAACACTGCCGCGAGCGAGATCGTTTCTTGGCCGAGCAATTGACGAGACGTACGGAACAGGTGCGGCACGATTGCATGCATCACCGATCCGGCTCGCGAATACTTCGGCGGCAGTCGATCGATCAACTCCCAGCCGAACGCCAGCTTGTCAGTGATCTCCAGCGGAATAAGAGTCTTCGTCGTCGCCGAATGCATCACGGTTCGAGCACTTTGCGGATCAAAGTGCATGTTGAACTCAGCCGCGGCCGTCACGTTCCCCATTCCGGTCACAGAACCGCCGGCGATAACGATGCGGTCCACCAGCGCGACTGCACCAGGGTCGCGAGCCATCAATCTCGCAATGCCGGTCAGCGGTCCTGTGCATACGATCGTGACTTCACCGGGATAGGCTCGTAACTGATCGGCAATCAGCTTATCCGCAGGCATCAGGTGCTGACGAGCGATCGGTTCCCAGCGCGCGTTGCCCAGTCCGTCTTCACCATGTAACTGAGTCGCATTCGAGACAGCGGCTCCCAGTTCCGGGTCTAATGCAGCACCGATGCGCGGCGTGCGAGGCGGATCGAGGCGTTCGATGATTGACAGCAAGTTCTGCGTACTTTGCTCGCCGTCCACTGTTCCTGCACATGCGGTTACAGCCAGCACGTCAAGTCGCGGATCGAACAGTGCCAGAGCCAGCGCGACGGCATCATCGATGCCTGGATCGCAATCCAATACAATTTTTCGCGCCATGCAAATTCCTGTCCGACAAAGCTGCCAAGTTCCATTGAATTACAGTATTCTGGACCCCGCCCCTAAACGCAACAAGACCCAATAGCCCGCGACATTTTCCACGCACAATCTCCCCTCGCCCCGCAACGCGAAGTGTTCCATCCCAATCTCCCCTCGCCCCGCGTCGGGAGAGGGGCCGGGGGTGAGGGGTCGCACCCGCAAACTCATTTGCTTCATCTCTCCCCAGCCACCAGCAATTAGCCATTTCCCAAATGTTCTCCTCAGTCCTAGAACTCGTCACCTCCGGCCAAGACCTCTCCGCATCGATGATGGAAGAAGTCATCCGGTCCATGCTGAGCGGCACATTGCCTGAAGACAAAACCGAGCAGCTACTCATCGCCTTGCAAAAGAAAGGCGAATCCGTCTCAGAGCTCGTAGGGGCGGCGCGAGCCATGCGAGCCGCGATGACTCGGGTTCGCACTTCGCATCCGATGGTGCTCGATACCTGCGGCACAGGTGGCGACGGTTCACAGACATTCAACATCAGTACGGCTGCCGCCATCGTGATCGCAGCCGCCGGTGTGCCCGTTGCCAAGCACGGCAATCGCAAGATCACCAGCAGCACGGGTTCAGCTGATGTGCTCGCCGAATTCGGTATCAATCTTGATGCACCAGTAGAAATCGTTGAGCGCTGCTTGGCGGAATTGAAGATTTGCTTCTGCTTTGCGCCTCGATTTCATCCAGCTATGAAGCATGTGGCTGAAGTCAGGCGCAGGATCAGCGGTCCGACGATCTTTAATAGGCTCGGTCCACTCTGCAATCCCGCCTCGGCTGCTTATCAAGTCTTAGGAGTCGGACGATCGGACTTGCAATCACTGCTAGCCGATGCGCTCCAGCAACTCGAACCGCGTCGCGCGATTGTCGTGCGAGGCGAAGACGGAGTCGATGAAGTCAGCTTGGAAGTCTCGACGACCGTGATCGATGTCACTCCGAACGGCAAGCGAACTTTTCAGTGGCATCCATCCGACTTCGGCTTGATGCCTGCGCCTCGTGCGTCGCTTTTCGCAGACAGTCCAACGTCGAGCGCTCAATGCATACGCGAAGCCCTCAGCGGCCGCCCCGGCCCCTGCCGCGACGTAGTCGTCCTCAACGCAGCCGCCGGACTATGGTTAGTCGAAGAGAACGCAACACCCCAGTCCTGCGCCCGCAGAGCCCAAGCCGCCATCGACTCAGGCACCGCCGCCGAGCTCCTGCAAAACCTAGCCAACCTCACGAACCAATCCCCGACCGCACCGAATTCTCCATAACTCCCTGAGCGGCAGGGCGCAGCCCTCCGGCCAGATTCCCCATCACACAGTGCTTCGCGCGCACCAACCACTACAAATCACCAAATCCCCCGATCCCATCGCTCGGCAGCAAAGCAGCTCATCTCCGCCGATCCCTTCACCGCCAAATCGTTCGAGTTTCTATCGCAATCTCCCCCTTGTCCGAACGCGTGCTTTGAGCCAAAATACGCTCCGTCGCAGCGATAGCTCCGACACTCCTGCACCCATAGCTCAACTGGATAGAGCATCGGTCTACGGAACCGAAGGTTAATGGTTCGAATCCATTTGGGTGTACTCATTACCACACAAGGACTTACGTCGATTCGGCGTCGGTCCTTTTTTCGTTGTGTGGTCGAAGCAAATGGTCTCACACCGTTTTGTGACTCCGCTCGGCCCCCATGTCCGGGCTCGTGATTCTGCGGCCGATCTGTTCCGCGTAGAAGGCTTCTCATGAGCTCCATCGTTGATCGTTTCGACATGATTGAAGATGCGACGGTGGACAAGCTTCGACAAATGTCCGAGTGGGAACGATTGCTTATCGCTAGCCAGATCTGGACAGCAAAGCGGGCCGAACTCAGAGCCGTCATTCAGCCCGAGCATCCAGATTGGAGCGAGCAACAAGTCAACCGTGAGATCGCCCATCGCATCAGCGGTGGCCTCGTTCCTCGCTGAGCGGATCAATACCGCGTGGTATGGACGTTAGCCGAGGGACCCGGCCCGAATCACGAGCCTCCTTCGATCGCTATCCGAGCCGCCTGCCGCGTCTATAATCGCGAGCTTGTCGCGATAACAGTAGCGACCAACCTCTGCACTGCTCAGCCATCGTTCATGGAAAGACCGAAACTGCATGTTTGAGCAAGCCTTCAAGAATATCGACGATGTGCTCCGCAAAGAATCGGGCTGCACCGAGCTCGACTACACGGAACAAACATCCTGGCTGCTGTTCCTCAAGTACCTCGACGGACTCGAACAAGACAAGGCCGACGAAGCCGCACTCGATGGCAAGCGATACTCGTACATTCTCGACAAACAATATCGCTGGGACGTCTGGGCTTGCGCCCGAAGGATAAGCACGGCAACATCGATCACAACAAAGCCCTCACCGGCGACGACCTACGCGATTTCGTCAATGGCAAGCTGATCCCGTACCTGCATGGGTTCGAGCAAAAGGCGAGCGGCCCGAACACGATCGAATACAAGATCGGTGAGATCTTCGGCGAGATCAAGAACAAGATCCAATCGGGCTACAACCTGCGAGATCATCGATCACATCGACACGCTGCAGTTCCGTTCGCAAACCGAGAAGCACGAGCTGTCGCATCTGTACGAAGCCAGATCCGCAACATGGGCAATGCGGGCCGGAACGGCGGCGAGTACTACACGCCTCGGCCGCTCATTCGCGCGACATCCAAGTCATCCAGCCGAAGATCGGCGAGACGGTCTACGACGGCGCGGTCGGATCGGCAGGCTTCTTGTGCGAAGCGTTCGATCACATGAAGCAGAAGAAGGGACTGACCACCAAAGAGCTGAAGACGCTGCAGGAGAAGACCTTCTACGGCAAAGAGAAAAGTCGCTTGCCTATGTCATTGCGATCATGAACATGATTTTGCACGGCATCGAGGCACCGAACATCGCTCACACGAACACGCTCTCGGAGAATCTGGCCGACATTCAGGAGAAGGATCGCTTCGACGTGGTGCTCGCCAATCCACCGTTCGGCGGCAAAGAGCGTCCGGAAGTGCAGCAGAACTTTCCGATCCGCACCGGCGAGACAGCGTTCTTGTTCTTGCAGCACTTCATCAAGATCTTGCGAGCGGCGGGGCGCGGCGGGTGGTGATCAAGAATACGTTTCTATCGAACACCGACAATGCGTCGGTCAGCCTGCGAAAGATGTTGCTGGAAAACTGCAACCTGTTTGCCGTACTCGACTGTCCCGGCGGCACGTTCATCGGTGCCGGTGTGAAGACCGTGGTCCTCTTCTTCGAGAAGGGAGCAAGACTCGCAAAGTCTGGTACTACCAGCTCGACCCAGGCCGCAACCTCGGCAAGACCAACCCGCTCAACGATGACGACTTGGCCGAGTTCGTGAAGCTGCAAAAGTCGAAAGCAGACTCCGCGAAGAGCTGGAGCGTGGACATCGCAGAGATCGACACGAAGAGTTTTGACTTGTCGGTGAAGAACCCGAACGGCGGTGAGGAAGTGAAGCATCGCACCCCGAAAGCGATCCTCGATGAGATTGCCAAGTTGGATGCAGAGAGTGTGAAGGTGCTCGCGAAGATTAGGGCACTGATATGAAGAAGGGGTGGGAACGAAAACGCCTCATTGAGGTAACGACGAAGATTGGTAGTGGCGCGACACCGTTAGGCGGTGAAGCGGCCTACAAACGCAAGGGCATCTCACTGATTCGAAGCTTAAACGTCCATGACGATGGTTTTCGATCGAAAGATCTTGCTTTCATTGATGACGAACAGGCAAACCGTCTCAACAACGTTGTGATCGAACCCGGCGATGTGCTGCTTAACATAACGGGGGCGTCTATTGCCCGTTGCTGTGTCGTACCCGATGAATACCTTCCAGCGCGTCAATCAACACGTATCGATTGTCCGTGTTAAGCAAGACAAGCTTCTACCGGCGTTCCTCCACTACCTACTTATCTCGCGCGACTACAAACACAGGTTACTTAGCGTCGGCGAAGACAATGGAAGTACGCGCCAGGCATTAACGAAACAATTGATTCAGGACTTTCAGATTGAGTATCCGCCCCTTCCCGAACAGCGGCGGATTGTGGGCGTGCTGAACGAAGCGTTTGAGGGCATCGCCACCGCCAAAGCCAACGCCGAAAAGAACTTGCAAAATGCCCGGGGACTGTTTGTCGGCCACCTGCATTCCGTCTTCATGCACCAAGGGAAAGATTGGGTGGAAAGAAAACTTAAGTCGAGCACAACAAAGATTGGTAGTGGCGCAACACCTCGCGGCGGTGAGCAGTCTTACAAGACCGAAGGTATCTCGTTAATTCGTAGCCTGAACGTACACGACTTTGGTTTCAAATACGCTAAACTCGCATTCCTAGATGAAGCTCAAGCCAACGATCTTTCAAACGTAGTTGTGCAGCCTGGCGATGTGCTGCTCAATATTACGGGGGCCTCCGTAGCACGTTGCGTTGTAGTCCCGGAAGACGTGCTGCCTGCTCGCGTGAACCAGCACGTTTGCATCATTCGACCAATTACAAAGGAATTGAACGCCAACTTTCTTCACTACCTCCTTATCTCCAAACCTTACAAAGACAAACTGCTAGCGACGGGTGAGGAAGGCGGATCAACGCGGCAAGCAATCACGAAGGCGCAGCTTCAGGAGTTCACAGTTTCCTATCCTGCCACAATCGCGGAGCAGAAAGCCGTTGTCGCCAAACTGGATGCCCTCGCCACAGAAATGGAACGCCTGGAAAGGATTTACACTCAAAAGGTTGCTGCGCTGTCAGAACTAAAAAAGTCACTCCTCCACGAAGCGTTCAGCGGAAAGCTGTGACACGATGGCTCGCTTTCCTAAACCTGAGTTGCCGGACGAGTACTCGGTCGTGCTCGCGCAGATGGTGGCCAAGACGAGTTGGTTACCGCATCCAGCCACCGTCAAAGAGTTTTCACGCGCCGTCTTTCCAACAGTGCGAGCTCGCAAGGGCTTTCCTCGCTGCAGCACTTTGTTGAAAGACGGCGTTCCCGTCGGCATGTTCGATGACAACGCCACGCCGGCTTGGGCATTGCTCTGGTCACACAACATCCACGGCCGTCAGAAAGGCTGGACCGTAGCTCACGTATGGGACGAGACCGACTGCATCTATTGCTTCACTAACCTAGCCAACCTCGCCTTAGTCCCCGAATGCTTTGCATCCCTCACCGACAAGACCGGCCCGCTCACCCACTTCCTACGCCGGCACGCCTGGCAAGTCTACGGCTGGAAACCGGCTCAAGTGGACCAACCGCAGAAGCCCGACGGATACGACTCGATCGAGTGGAATTACTTTCAACATGTCGCTAATCCCAAACAACTCATCGCCGAGCGATTGAAGAGCCGATCAAACCAACGAGCGAAGGTGCTCAAGGAGTTGATGAGTGACTGGCTCTCTTCGATGCAATCTGACGGGCTCGCCACGTAGTTACTGTGGCGATTGATGGCGACCTTGACGTAGAATAGTCGTGCTGTCGACTCCTTCTGCCCAGCGGAGAACTGGATGATCTTGCAACACGATGTAATCTTGGAAAGCGAAGAACACTTTGATGGTCGCTTACCGACGCACCATCTCGGTTTTCTCCTAGCCGACTTGCCGGTCGCGATTCGGGGAGCCGTGTCGATGGCGCTGCGCAACCGGAGCAAAGCACCGGGCAAACAACCGGCGTGGCTGCGCCGAGCCAGTGATGTTCGGTTTGTCGGCCACAGCGGAAATGGGATCACGAATCTACGATTGGAACTGCCCTCACTCGGCGAGGCTGCCCATGAAGTCTACGAACAGCAGACCTTGTTTGAAATCGGCAGACCGGACACTGGATTGACGGGGCTGGACCTGTTGTCTCATGTGCTCAACGATATCGATGCCGGACGCGCTGACAGCAATGCTTTTGATCCGCAATTGTTAAAGCAAGTCGGCAAGTTCAAGAGATTCTTCGTGGCCAGTCCTTTCAAAGGGTTTCGATTGTCGGGTTCAACGGCTGATCGAAATTCGGTGAAGGTTACGGCCGAGACGATTGAAAACTCTCAACGCTTGTACGGCAAAACACCGACGCCCCAAAGAGCACGCATCGTCGGTAGCCTCGACGGATTGGAGGCAAGTACGCAACGCTTCTCCTTGCTGCTCGATTCGGGCGAACGTGTGCTGGGTGTCTATCCTGAAGAATTGACAGACGCCCTTCAGCCTCTGTGGCGAACACGCGTATTGGTGCTCGGGACAAGTGTGTTCCGTGCGTCGGGGAATTTGCTGCGCATCGAAGCCGATTCCATTCAACCAGGTGAAACTGCGTCTTCGCTGTTCTCGGCCGCTCCAGTGCCGAGCGCCACACGGCTCGACCCCAACAAGCTGCGTAAGAATCAAGGCCCACGCAGCGGAATGGCTGCCATCATGGGTCGCTGGCCGGGAACGGAAACCGATTCCGAAATTGAGTCCGCTTTGGAATCGCTTTCATGATGCTGCGGTCATCGGACCTTATCTCGCTCGATACGAACGTGCTTGTCCACTGGATACGACAAGACGCAACCGGCATCCAATTGCGAGACACCTACCAACTGCACCAACGCCTGGATCGCCCGATCTATTCCACGATTGTCGAAGGAGAGCTTCGATCGCTGGCGAAGGTTTGGAAGTGGGGCGCTGCCAAGCTTGAAACTCTCGACGCTCTCTTGTCGGAACTCGTTCGAGTGGATGCCGGCTTGCCGGATATTGTCAGAGCCTATTCCGAAATCTATGTAGCCGACAATTTAGGCGGTCACAACACAGGACAGAACGACATGTGGATTGCAGCCACAGCCAAAGCCGCGGGCGCAGTCTTACTGACGTGTGATAAAGACTGCTTGTGGATGAGCCCAGCCGTGTTGACGGTTGAATTTGTACCAACGGTAAAGCCAAATGCCCATGAATGAAGCTGAAACCAGAGCCGAACACATCGACCCGAAGCTGGCTGCAGCAGGTTGGGGTGTCGTCGAAGGCAGCCGCATTCGCCGCGAGTACAAAATCGCTCCGGGACGTATCGAAGGGACCGGCGGGCGCGGTAAGTCGCTCACGGCGGACTACTTGCTGGTCTACCGCAACATCAACTTGGCGGTCGTCGAGGCAAAGGCTTGGGATGAAGCCGTCAGCGAAGGAGTCGGTCAGGCGAAGAATTACGCTGACAAACTGAAAGTACGCTTTGCCTATTCCACCAACGGCCAAGGCATCTACAGCATCGACATGCAGAACGGCCAGGAAGGTGAATGCCCAGAATTCTCCAGTCCAGATGAACTGTGGAAGCGAACCTTTGCAAAGAAGAATGCTTGGCGAGATCGATTCTCGGCCGTCAATTTTGAAGATCGCGGCGGCTATTTTCAGGCAAGGTACTACCAGGACATCGCCATCCAACGTGTGCTCGATGCCATCGCTGATGACAAACAGCGGATTCTTTTGACGCTGGCAACCGGCACAGGCAAGACCTTCATCGCTTTTCAGATCGCTTGGAAGCTGTTCCAGAGCCGATGGAACTTGAGCCGCGAACCGAGCCGTCGCCCGCGGATCTTGTTTTTAGCTGACCGAAACATCTTGGCGGATCAAGCTTTCAACGCTTTCTCTGCATTTCCCGAAGATGCGATGGTCCGCATCGAACCGGGGGATGTCAAAAAACGTGGACGAGTTCCCAAGAACGGCAGCGTGTTCTTCACGATCTTTCAGACCTTCATGTCAGGACCGCCGAAAGACGGCAAACCGTCGCCGTACTTCGGTCAATATCCGTCCGACTTCTTCGACTTCATCGTCATCGACGAATGCCATCGCGGCGGGGCGAACGACGAAAGCACTTGGCGCGGGATACTCGAATACTTTTCGCCAGCCGTCCAGCTCGGACTGACCGCGACTCCCAAACGCAAAGACAACGTCGACACTTATGCTTACTTCGGCGAGCCCGTCTACGTTTACTCGCTCAAGGACGGTATCAACGACGGCTTTCTAACTCCGTTCAAAGTCAAGCAGATCTCAACCACGCTCGATGAATACGTCTACACGCCTGACGATGAAGTCATTGAGGGAGAGATCGAGGCCGGGACTCGCTTTGAGAAGGATTTTAATAAGATCATCGAGATCAAGGAGCGTGAAGCCCACCGAGTCAAACTCTTCATGAAACGATTGACCAGCGAGAGAACGCTCGTCTTTTGCAGCGCAGCTTCATGCTCTGGTTGTTCGCGACTTGATCAATCAAAAACGAGCCCAGATCCCAACTATTGCCACCAGTGACCGCCAACGACGGAGCGGTAGGCGAGCAGCACCTTCGCGACTTCCAAGACAACGAAATCCATCCCGACGATCTTGACCACGTCGCAAAAGCTCTCGAACGGTGTCGATGCGCTTTGTTCAATATCGTTCTCATGCGACCTATCAACTCGATCATTGAGTTCAAGCAAATCATCGGTCGCGGCACTCGACTATTCGATAACAAGAACTACTTCACGATTTATGACTTCGTAAAGGCACATATTCACTTCAGCGACCCCGAGTGGGACGGCGAACCGCTCGCGCCTGACGACGAAAAGCCCGACGGCCCCGGTCCCAAGCGTCCGCCGATACCGCCAATCCGCGAACCCAAGGAACCGTACAGCACTCGGTCGACTATCAAGTCAAACTAGCCGATGGAAAGGCTGAGTCGATCCAACGCCTTGGTGCTGGTCACGAGCTATTGGCATCCCCGATGAACGCCGATGTCCGGCCCAGCGAGGTTGCCTGGAGCTGCTATTCGGCGATTGCCTGATTTCTTCTTGGCAATGAAATTTGAGGTCCATCTGGAGCGATCCTGATACACGAGCTCAGCTCTTGACAGGCCTGGGCGAGAAAGGCTTCGGCCCTGAGCAGATGGCCGAAATGCAACGCATTATCGACGCAGAGAAAAGTGATCTGTTCGGCGTTCTTGCCTTTGTCGCCTTTGCCTTGCCGACTGTTACGCGGCAAGCTACAGTAGCGCAAGCAGATACAAAGTCACTTCGAAGCCAAGCAACGAGCCTTTATAGAATTCGTACTAGCCCACTACGTATCCCAGGGCGTCCAAGAGCTCGACCGCGATAAGCTCAAGCCGCTCCTACGCCTCAAATACGACTCCATCTCTGATGCCGTGAAGGAACTTGGTAAACCAGAGATCATTAGCGATCTGTTCTCCGCGTTCCAGTGGTATCTATATCACGCAACCGAATAAGAGCCCTTTGAGCGTACCGGTCGATTTGGAGACGATAGTGTTACCTTTTGCGGATCCTTCCTGTGCAGGGTGAAAATGCAATGAACTCGTCATGGGGGGATCCACTGTGGCAATGGCCGCTTGATCTTGCGACCCCAGACCGAAACGCTTGGCCGCTTCAAAGCTGTGACTTGGGATCGGCGTCTATCGAAATTGAGCGATCACGGGATTGTGGTCGCTGAGGCGATCCCATTCGTCTCCGGAAAGCACCACGCAGGATTCGAGGCGATCGCTCCACGACTGGAACGAACAGGCCATCGCAGTGATACGGAATGGTTCAATTCCTTTGTCCATCGAAGAGTCTGCGGCAATACGGCTTATCTGGATTAGTGAACTGCCAACAGTTGATTAAGCCGAACTCTTCAAGCCAGTCGTTCTGGATCGCCATATCTTGCTTGCTCACCGGGCGTTCGGATGCAACTGAATGACCGATCGTCAAGTTGAAGTCACCGCCGAGGATGATTTCACGACCATTCGCAATACGAGCGATCTCATCCAGCAACTTGTTTACTTGCTTGGCATAATAACTCTCCGACCTTGAGGGTGCATGAATGCTGAACACCATCAGGGGATCAGTTTGATTTGGTTGCCAGGTGGCATCGTGAATCTCAGCCCCGACGACCCAACCGATGAACCCAGGAACGAAGAAATCTGTCTCAGGCCGCCGCACCCCTAACCGAGTAGACTGCACTCCCCCAACCCATTCACTCGACCATTTCCCAGACAGACCGCTGGGCAAATGCGGATAGAGCAGCGGCGGAAGATGCACATCATGCGGATAGGACTCTTGAACAAGAAGAAGATCGACCTCTTGTACTTCGATCATCTTTGTCCAGTGGACTCGGTACGATCCACCTTTGAGTATGTTGTACGTAGCAATCTTCATCAATTCTTGTTTCTGATGGACGACGATTTCGTTGGTCAAGCCTTCACGACCACCCATCTATCGGCTTTACCGTTGAGCAACTTGGTCCGCCATCTTTGGCGGTTCCAGGAATTGTAGCTTGCAACGAGAGGTCTCGAGGTCGAGGTCTTGTTGACGAAAAAAGGGCGTATTCGCTGATGTATGAATTGAACCGCAGATTTGCAGATATGCGCATAGATAAAGGATCGTGCAGTCTCTATCTGCGAAGATCGGCGAAAATCTGCGGTAAAATCTCTTCCCATGCAGCCGTTGGAAAGGTCTGATCGCATAACACTGACCTTGGAAAGGAGTCCCGGGGTCGGGTCTTGTTGACGCCCGATCTTGCAGACCGGGGTCTCAGTGGATGCCAAGCAACGATTTCAGGAGACTTCTCATTGCGCCGAAACTAGGGCGTGTTCTTCGGGATCTTCAGCGGATCTAGGGTAAGGCAAGCCGGAGACCAAGGATGCGGAATTGATGGCAGTAGCGAACCGTGACTGGTTAGCGTTAATGGTTCCCTGAAGTGGCAGCCACCGCCACTACGAGAGTCCGGATGGCAGATTTCGCGTTGGACTGATTGAGCCACGGTAGTGAGTGTTCTGGAGTCGAAGCAGGGGCGGCGGGAGCAGGTGCGGGAGTAGACGGTGCTGTGCTTGGGACACCGAGGATGCGGTCTGCATAGCAAACTCCGAAGAATCCCCAATTGCGGCTCGTCTTGTCTGTTTCGTTATAGGTGTCCTTGTCTCGCTTTCTCAGTTCGGCCTCAGTCTTCCCCTTGTTATCGTCATCCGTCATGTCCCAGCCGCGGTTGCTTGTCAGCGTATCGCAAACGATGTTCGGATTGCGGATCAAGCGGAGCTCTTTTCATCCCACTTGTGATAAGCCCCGCCGTTGTAGCGGCAGACGGATTCGTACTTGAGTTGGTCTGTCGTATACGATCGGTTACTTTGCGATAAATAGGTTCGCGCTGAGTCGATCTTCTTCGCAAATAGCGCTAGTCCGCCGTCGATGTTCGCCTTCCAGTTCCAGACTTGGTTGGCATTGGGCGCGGGCGTCGTCAACTGCCCCATTCCGTACCCGTTATCGAATGACTTCACCGGCAGACCCGTATCGCGAAACTGCTTGAAGTGCGACTCATGCTCGAGCAGCTTGTCATACCCGGTTGTCTCGCCTTTGGTTGCCAAGTAGGCCATCGCTTCCGCCTGCGTCGGGTTCTTGCCGTGAACCGAAACTTCAATGCTTGCCGATTCCTGTCCGCATTTGGCCGTTACCTTAAGCGTGCCGCCATAGTTCTCGATCTCGTTGCTCAGCACCCATTTGTTGTCGGGCGTTTGGGCGGTTCCGTTCTTCGAGTAGTTGTCCCACTTGATACTCCATGTCCATGTGTGGCTGCCTGTTCCGTCGGTTTGAAACGTGATGGACGGCCATTCTGGTTTCGTAGTGATTTCGAAGACTTGCTTCGACGTGGGGGATACGAATTTCAGCATCGGGATTTGTCCTGGGGCGATTCATTGGCAGGCCGGTCAGAAGAAACAATTCTAGGGGCATCGTTCGATGTCATGCAACTTCCCGATCTGTTGCAACGACTGGATTCGTGACCGACCGAAATTAATTATGGCCTTTCCGTTCGCGGAAATCAGAAACATGGCTACGTCCATTGTCTCGCTTTACTTGTTGAGTTGCGGTGGTCTATGTCGCGCTGCGGATAAGGCTCTGTCTCAAAACATATGGCTGCGTCTTTCGGAGACTCAGAGTCATCAGCGTTTCGGAGAAACGCTGCTAGTGGGTTCAACTTTTGAGACAAAGCCTGGTGTTCCCCGGCCAGCCGCAGATACGATGAGCCACTTGGAAGTCTTGGCAACCGAGAATGTCAAAGACCGCTTCGAGGCGACCCGTATAGCAGCGTGTGCGACCCGTTCTGAATGGAGCGTCGAAGAAGAGGGCGGGAGAAATCCCCCATGGTTAATCGGCGGAATTTTGATTGCACTGGGATCGGCTCGGAGTCTATACTCCACGGCAACTCTTCTTTTCTATTTAGCTCATCCTATGTCGCCGTTCGATTCGACAACTGCCGAAACGATTCTTGCACAGCAGCAGAAACATCGTTCGTCATCGACGACGTGGATTCGCCGGCTGTGTGCGACGACATTTGCAATTGCGCTAATGGTCGGATGGCTCAGCCCTCTTTCATCGGCAACTGCTGGATGCCGACATGCGGTCGGGGCTGAATCGGATCTGTGGAGTGTGGCCGCAATTGGGAAGTCAGAAGGACAAGCGTCGGGCTTGCGATTCAATGCAGTGTACGAAGGAGGGATCGTAAAGGTCCGACTCCAAAGTGAACGGCCTCCGTGCGATGCTCCCGGCTGCAAGGCTCGCAAGGACTTGCCTGCCGGTAACGCGGCGATGCCGGTGTCGTCTCACCATCACGAATCACTTATCGCTGCAACGCAAACGGATTCGTATCTCCGCAATCACCGTGTTTGCTGGATGACTTCGACCACGACGCTTCTCCCGCTCGCCGTCTATGGCGACGTTCCGGAACATCCTCCGAAACACTCTTGAATGCAGCTCTTCTGCGTTCTCATCGGATAAGCACACGACGCCCGTTCCGCATCGTGCGCGCTCACACATCCGATTCGAACTCTCTCCGAAGACAGTGACCCACGTGCACTCGTGCAATGTTGCGGCGCATAACGCGTAACAAGCGTTGTCGCTGTCCGGGCCGATTCGCCATGATTCGCGCTAGCGTCTTCTGATCACACAAATCCTCATCAGGTACAAGAGTCCCACGATGCGATTCCTACTCACTGCGATCCTAGTCGCAGGCTTCTCGGCACCATGTTTGGCCGAAGAGCCTCCTGCGAAAAAACGAAATGGTCTGCCGCTTGGTGATGCAAAGCTTACGGCCGAAGCGGAGCAAGCCGCGAGCGAACTCCGCGCGCGATTTCTGGCCGGCTCCGATACAAGAGCTATGCTCGACAGCATCGTCAGCGAACCGGACTTGGGCGATCACAACGGTTGGTTTGCCGCCAGCCGAGCTCGTTCGCGATTCGATTGGGATGCTGCTGCCCGTCGCTTTGATAAGAACAAGGACAATCGAATAGAAGCGAGTGAGTTCGACGGCTCGCGCGCTGACTTTACGGCAGCCGATCGAAACAATGATGGCGTGATCACGGAGAGCGATTTCAATTGGGACGATCCTGATTCACCGGCAATGGAAACAGCGGCTCGGCTGTTCGGCATGGCAGACGGCGATAGCAACGGAAAGGTGACTCGCGAGGAATTCGGAGCGCTCTTCGATCGATTGAAGCAAGACAGCGACTATCTCTCGGTCGATGAATTGATTCGCTCGCTCACTTCCAACCCCAACGCATCCAAGCCTCCGGCACCGCTTGATCGCAGCATGATGGTGATGTCGCTCGCCAAGCAAGAGCTCGGTGCATTCAATCCGGGCCCCGAGCTCAATGAAGCTGCTCCGGACTTTACATTGCCTCTGGCCGACGGCGGCAGCGTAACGCTTTCCAAATTGATCGGGAACAAACCGATTGTCCTGGTCTTCGGCACATACACGTGCCGGCCTTTCCGCGGGCAAGCCGGAAACATCGAATGGCTCTACTCACAATACAAAGATCGAGCGGACATCTATGTAGTCTATGTGCGCGAGGCTCATCCGAGTGACGGCTGGCACATGGAGGTCAACGAGTCGAAAGGAATCCACATCCCGCAGCCTAAGAATAACGACGAGCGACGGAGCGTGGCTCAGACATGCAAGAGTCACTTGGATCTCTCCGTACCGATGCTGATCGATACGATCGATGACCAAGCCGGTTCGGCTTACAGCGCCATGCCCAATCGGCTTTACATCATCGACAGCCGAGGCAAAGTCGCGTTCAAAAACGGTCGCGGTCCATTCGGCTTCAACCTCAAACAGTTGGAGCAATCGCTCGTGCTGTTGCTGAACGATACTGCGTTGTCCAAGTGAGTTTTCAGTACTTGGAGATTCGTGTCCCATTGATGACGGTCTTATTGAGTTATTCGTAATCCGACGCGTGAGCGAGGGATCTCGGGTCACTCGCTTACGCTTTGGGTTTCGATGTGTTCACCGAGCTCTTGAGCGAGGGCCGGAGAAAAGAATTCAAGCGGTACGGCGCAAGCCGTCCGGTTCTTCAAGCTCGATTATCAATGCACCGGACGGCTTGCGCCGTTCCGCTTTCAAGTAAAGATTGCACAACTAATTCAACGAAGGATATTCAACATCATGGTTCGAACATATCTCTTTCCGGCACTCTTTCTGTGGGCAACCACGATGATCGCAAGTATAACGACGGCATCTGAACCGACTGCTATGGGTTGGCCCGCTCCACCGACCAGCGAAGAAGCTTGGAAGCTGATGCCCAAACCGGAGTCAGGCGGCGGAGGTGAATTGCCGACGTGGATTCGAATGGTAGCTCGCGAAATGCCTCGCACTGCGGCTGCGTTTCTTGAACTCGATCTGGCTCAGCGCACCAAGAGCCCCGTCGAACCGGGACTACGAGCCGCGATGCGCTACGTTGCTGCTCAGGCAAACGGTTCGGCATATGCACAAGCGACAGCCGAAGCCGATGCGCGTCGCGCGGGAGTTGCGGACGCGAAGCTCGCAGGGCTCAAGTCGCGAGACTATTCCGCTTGGACACCCGCGGAAAAGACAGCGCTTCAGTTTGCTCACGACATGACGGTCAACTCAGACGGAGTGACCGACGAGCAGTTTGCTGAAGTCGTGAAGAACTTCTCGGACCGTCAAACGGCCGCCATGGTCTTGGGGATGGCTTATGCCAACTTCCAAGATCGCTTTCTGATTTGTCTCGGTGCTCCGATCGAAGAGAATGGCCCTTTGCCGCCGGTGGTTGTCAAGTTTCCGAGCGACTCGCTCACCAAGCACACGACGCCGCCTGCGAATACCAAGCCCGCGGATGGACAATTGCAGCCTCCCAAAAACAACGACATCATCGCCGATGAGAGCGCACACACGTGGCTTCCCTACGACGGTCTGCAAGCTCGACTGAAGAAGCAACGAGAGCGAGAAACGCGGCTGACGATTCCCAAGTGGAGCGATTTCGCTGATCGATTGCCCAAAGGCTTGATGGAAAAGCCGAGCGACATCGTCTGGTACAAGATCGCTTTCGGTTACGCAGACGAATTGGCGGTTCCGTTCGAAATCTACATGCGTACGGCGGGCGCCGAAGTATCCGTCAATTGGGATCGCCACTTCGGAAACTGCGTTTTCTGGATGGTCACCGATGCCGTGAAGTGTCCCTACTGTATGGGGCACTGCGAAATGAACTGGGAGGTCATGGGCTTTGACGAGAAGAAGATTGCGGACGTCAGTCGACAATTGGCCGGCAACGATTGGTCCACTTTCAAGGAACATGAGCAGCGAGCGCTGGCCTTCGCTAGAAAGCTGACTCGCACTCCTGCACAGATCGAGCGAGCTGAGATCGATGCGCTGAGAGCCGGCTTCGGCGATCAACGTGCGTTCTTCATCTGCCTGAACGCAAGTCGATACAACTACATGGTGCGCATCAGCAACGGTTTTCAATTGACACTGGAAAAGGGGAATCCGTTCTGGGACTACTATCGCATGCCCGCTCCGGACGCGGCCGCCAAGTCAAGCAAAGACACCAAATAGTCTGCTGGCGGAACGCCTGCCCGAACTGTTAACCGTTTCCGCGCGTAGTCCTCTTCGCCGGAAACAAAAAAACGGCACATCATAACCTGAACCGGACCCTGACCGACGTTGCCCATTTTTTGAACTCTGCTGTCGTGCTCGCAACCATGTACAAGATGTCAACTCAGCGAAGATCGCCGATAACCGCGATCACAGCATGCACGCGTCTGCTCAGCAGACTCGTGATTGCGATTTGCTGTTTGTGCTTGTTGGGTTCCATTGCGGGCAACGTGCGGGCAGGATGCAAACTTCCGCATGAAGAGCTCGCCGGTATTGCGAGCAGCAGCCTGGAACACTCAGGTCCGGCGGGGGTGATTCGGCTGAAAGGGCAATGGATCTATGAAGGTGGACAATTCAAGTTCATCCTGGGGAGGTTGGTGCAGGATTGCGATGGTCCGACCTGCTCGAGCGATAAAGACCGACGTCAAGAGAATGTCGGACTGACTCCTCGTTTGCAACTGCGTGTCCACTTCACTCCGATCGACCACTGTGACTTCAATGAACGGGACAGCCTGATCATTGTAGGGCGTGTTCACATTTCCGATGCAATGCCCGTCAGCGGCTATCCGTCGGCTCACGAATATCCACCGTAGAGCCTCTTCGTCCGAGTTGCGTCCTCTGCTTGAGCAATCTCGCAGCGGCACTGACTCGCTCTATAAGTACAGCAATAGATCTGATTCCAGAACTACAGAATGCTTTTCCGTCTGTAGTTCGTTGGTTAGGCCGTACGCACACAGGCAGAAAACGTTCTGCGCTGCGCGGTTCCTGTTACATCGATTCTTATTCACTGCATCCATTCATCGTCGGAGTTTTCGTCATGGTTCGTCATCAAAGAAAAGGGTTTACCCTAGTTGAGTTGCTGGTCGTGATCGCCATCATCGGGATCTTGGTCGGCCTCCTTCTGCCCGCAGTGCAGCAAGCGCGCGAAGCTGCTCGCCGCATGCAGTGCAGCAACAACCTCAAGCAGCTCGGATTGGCTCTTCATAACTACCACGACGCGCACAAGCGTTTCCCGTTTGCCAGCGGTGGTACGGTTCCTCCTTCGGGCAGCCCCGGTTATTCCGCTGTCTCGCTGCTTCTGCCGTACATGGAGCAGGCCCCGCTTTGGAACCAGATCGATTTTCGCTTGCCGCTGACCGACCCCGTCAACAACAACGCCCGTCTCGCGAGCGTGCCGGGTTTCCTGTGTCCGTCTGACCGAGCAAATCCGCAACCTCAGACCGGCGGCGCGATCAACTATATGGTCAACAAAGGGAGCCTCCATCTCTGGAGCGACCCGACTTGCAACGGCGTGTTCATTCCGGGCAAATCGTTTCGTATGGCTGACATCACCGACGGCACCAGCAACACGGCTGCTTTTTCGGAACGACTTTTGTGCGATGGTAACAACGGCGTCGTCGATCTTCAGGCCGATGTGTTCTTAGGAACCGGCGATCCGGCAAATCCCGATGAAGCCATTCAAATGTGCTACGCGACCAACGCATCGAACTTGGCCAACCAGTTCCCTTTGTTTATGGGGGCACCTTGGATGAATGGCCAACATACGTATATGCACGTCGACACACCGAATCGTCGTTCATGCGGGTTCTATCCGACCAAAGCCACGATGCCTGCAACGAGCCGACATACGGGCGGCGTGAACATGGGCCTGTGCGACGGCTCAGTAAACTTCGTCACGCAGTCCGTTGACAGGACCACGTGGCGAGCACTGGGGACGCGAGCAGGCGGGGAGGTGGTCGGTGAGTACTAAGCCGATTCAAATTGTTCTGTGCAGTTGGTTGCTCTGCGGTGCGCTGCTCGGTTGCGGCGGCTACAAAGCAGCCGACCATAAAGTCGAAGGCACTTCGGCTCGCCGCATACTCGAAGACGTACTGACCGGCTGGAAAGATGGAAAGTCCGTCGATGAGTGGCAAGAGAAAAAGCCGCCGATCGTCGTCCAGGACATGGACTGGAAGGGTGGCGCTAAGCTTGAAAGCTTTGAAATCCTCGGCGATGGAGAGGCTATCGATGCCAACCTTCATTGCCGAGTCAAACTCAAGCTGAAGATGCCCAATAATTCCAAAGCGGATAAGACCGTAGAGTACCTGGTTGGAACAAGCCCGGTTGCGACTGTCTTTCGCGCGATGGGACCGTAACGCGAGCTCGCGTTTCGGTTTTGACTTAGAGCGATCCGGCATTCGATAGAGCCGGATCGCTTTACCTGCCTGTTGATGAGTGAATCGAAGCGAAACGAACTGCTGGATGGTTTCGACATGCCGCGGCTCGCGATTGTTTACGAAGCTCAACACTAGGCTCTGTCTCAAAAGATATGGTTGCGCCCCTCGGAGACGCAGAGTCATCAGCGTTTCGGGGAACGCTGCTACGTGGATTCATCTTTTGAGACAAAGCCTAGCCGCAGGCACAACATTCAACAGAGGATTCACAGTGACAATCCAGTTCGGCTCCAACTGCCGACTATGAGGAGATGCATCACATGCGATATATGTTGTCAGGCAGGGTAACGAAATCAACTCTGCGATACCTTGCGTTTACGACCATGATCTGGGCAATGGGCTTGAGGTCCGACATGAATACTCTCGCTCAAACGACGGTGACTTCGGCGGAACAAATCGAGACCAGCCTCAAGGCGTGGGAGCGTTACAACGACGAAGCGATTTGGAAACGACTTCCTGAACTTCGCGAAGGGGAGAAGGGGCGACTCCCGAACTGGGTCAAGGCGGTGACGATCCAAATGCCGCGGACCGCTGCGGCATTGATCGAATTGGATACGGCTCAGCGCACACTCGGGCCGCTCGACCCGGCGCTGAAAGCGAAGCTGCGTTGGGTCATCGCTCACGCGAACCACAGCCCATACGGCGAGGCCCTGGCACAGAGTGATTATCGTCGGGCAACGAAATCTTCGGACGATCTGCAAGTCATGCTTGCTGATTCTTCCAAATGGCCTGCCGAAGATGCTCAAGCATTTCAATTCGTTCGAGAGTTGAGCCTCAACGCTCCGCAGATACCGGACAGCTTGTTTGAATCATTGCGGCAAAAACATGAGGACCGCGGCGTGGCAGCCATGGTCCTGCACACGGCCTACGGAAACTTCCAAGATCGATTGCTGCTCGGCTTACAAGTGCCTGTCGAAAATGACGGCACTCTTCCGCCATTGGCCGTGAAGTTCGTCGACGGTGCTCTACAGCGATCATCGGTCCTGCCGCCGGATAGCGGTAAAGACGAAACAGTCGAAGGAAGCAAGTCGGTCGTCGATCCGGATCCTCAGTGGACGAAAGTCAGCTATGCGGAGTTGCAGAAGCGGTTGGAAGAGCAACGTGATCGCAAGCCGCGACTACCGGTACCGATATGGGATGAAGTACGTGTCAAACTGCCCGCGGAGATGACGACACGCCCGACGAGCATCCGCTGGAGTCTGACAACCTATGGATATGCGCACGAGTTGCAGATCCCATGGACCACGACCACTCGCACACATTGGGCCGAACTTCCGTCGGAACGGATTATCGAAGAGAGCCTGTTCTGGGTCCAAACTCGCGCCGTCAACTGCAACTACTGCATGGGACATTGCGAGATGTTGATGGAAGTCGCTGGGTTGGATCAACCCGCTATCGCCAAACGGACGCGATTGTTGGCCGAAACCGACTGGGCCGCATTTCCGAAATCGGAGCAGATCGCTTACGCATACGCTCGCAAGCTCACTGCGAAACCTTCTGAACTGACAACCAAAGATTACGAGACTCTGGAAAAAGAGTTCGGACCTCGCAAGGCGATGTCCATCTTTATTTGGCTTTGCCGAGGCATGTACATGACTCGCATCTCAGACGGATTTCAACTGCCGCTCGAGCGAGAAAATGTCTTCGGCAGCCATGGCCCCCCGCCTCCGACTGCTACGCCGGCGAAGTCGTAGGCTGGGCGAATAATCCTCTCAATTTCTAAGTCAAACACTCCTAACATGGAACTCTCTATATGTTCAAGAAACTAACCGCACTTCTTTTAGCGACCGCACTCTTGAGCGCACATCAGGCAGTGACGATGGCAACAGACGAAGGTGCCAAGAAGCCTGCCGCGAACGAACCTGAACCGTTGACGGCTGATGCCACCAAGACGGTCGAAGAGCTGCGTGCGTCGCTGCCCAAGGGTTCCGAGGCACTGGCGATGCTGGAGGACATTCTCAACGGAAGCACATTAGGAGCCGATGACGGTTGGTTCCCGCTCGCCAAGTCGCAAACACGCTTCACTTGGAAAGTCGTTTCCGATCGATACGATGCGAATCATGATCATGTCGTCAAAGCCGCCGAGTTTGGCGGCAGCGAAGCGACTTCAAACGACTGGATCGCGATGGCAACGGGTCTGTGGAAGAATCCGATTTCGATTGGAGCAAGCACTCGTTGTCGCCGAGTCCGGGCATGTCGATGTTCTTCATGGCCGACCGAGACGGCAACGGCAAGGTGACGGAAGAAGAGTTTGCGAAACTGTTCAAAAGTCTGTCCGGTGACGAGGGGGAATTCTTATCGCTCGACGATTTGCGTGACCAGTTTCCAACCTCCCGCGCGGAACCAGTCGGAACAAAAGCGTCCCGACAAACCGAGTCGCAGTACGTTGATCGCAGGACTGAAGAACCAAGAGATCGGTTCACTCCAGCCCGGTCCAAACTTGGAAGATAAAGCACCCGACTTCACTCTGCGCACGTTGGAAGGCAAAGAAGTCACGTTGTCCGGCGTGATCGGCCCCAAGCCTGTGGTCTTGATCTTCGGCAATTTCACCTGCGGTCCGTTTCGAAGTCACGCGGGCAATATTGAGAAGCTGTACGAACGCTACAAAGATCGTGCGAACTTTTACTTGATCTATGTTCGAGAAGCTCATCCGAGCGACGGTTGGTGGATGCAAAGCAACCAGCGCGTGGGCATTGATCTATCGCAACCGAAGGACACAGACGCTCGACGCCAGGTGGCTCAAACATGCCGAGACCGCCTGAAGCTCGATATCCCGTTCCTTGTGGACTCGGTCGATGATCAAGTCGGTGCGCGCTACAGCGGCATGCCCAACCGGCTTTATTTGATCGACGAGCAAGGGCGGATTGCGTTCAAGAATGGTCGAGGGCCATTCGGCTTTCATCCACGCCAGTTGGAACAAGCCTTGGTCCTGTTGCTCAACGCAAAGTAGTAGTCTGGCCGCCGAGCTTAGGGTTCGCCAAGTCCCTTTAGATGGATTCGACCATGCGGGCTAATCGAATGATCTTTGCGATCAGCGGAGTTGCGATCTTAATCGTGACGGTCTGTGTGGTGATGTTCTATGTCGGGCGCGATCCGATCGCGCCCGACTCGAAGTAGCGGGTGTATGACGAATAAACGCAAGCCTTACGGTTGGAGGGTGGCAGCGATGAAGCCGATGGTTCGTTGTTACCGGTCGGACTGTTTTGCACTGAGCAGCCAGTAGGTGACGGGAATCACGAACAAGGTAAACAGCGTCGAAGCAATCAACCCGAAAATCAGAGACCAACCCAACCCTGAGAAGATCGGGTCGAGTGTAATCGGAACGGCAGACAGCAAGGCTGCGCCGGCGGTAAGCAGGATCGGTCTCAGTCTGACTACACGACTTTCGAGGATCGCATCGAAGAGTGGGCGTCCGCGCGCGACTGACTGCTGCATAAAGTCGACGAGGATAATCGAATCCCGTGTGACGATGCCCGACAGCGCGATCATCCCGATCATCGCTGTAGCCGTAAAGAACACCGGATTCGCATAGCCGCCGACCGGCTGACTGAAGAAGACGCTCAGCATATAGAATCCCGGCATTACGCCCAGTGCGGTCAGCGGTATCGCAAGCATCACAATCACCGGCACGGTGAACGAGCCTGTTTGAGCAACCAGGATGACATAGATCATCAGCATCGCAGCAGCGAAGGCCAGCCCGAGGTCACGGAATACGTCGAGTGTAATCTTCCACTCACCTTCACCTGCGAAGCTGACTGAGATGTCGTCAGGGACTCGCCACGCAATGCCGCTGCCGTTGCTGAAGAAGGTTCTTTGCGACAGGGGGCGAGCCGCGTTGTCAGCGACCATGTTGGTTCCGCCGCGTTGTTGGTCGACGAGGATATCGATGACACATTCCGCCGGAGGTCGGCCGACACATTCACCGAACACATATGCAATGCGTTGAAGGTTTTTGTGGTAGATGGTCTGGCCTGCAATTTCATTGTGCCACTTGCCGAGCTCACGCAGCGGAACCAGTTGACCGCCGGAGCCGCGAACGTTGATTTGCGACAGTCCTTCGGTGCTCGAACGCCATGCGCGAGGTAATCGGAATGTCAGTGACAACGGGTTACGCTCACCTTCGACACGGATTTTGGTGGAGTCATCTCCTTGGAGAGCGATGCGAATCGTGTCGGCGATGTCAGCGACAGAAACGCCTGATAGAGCTGCTTTTTCCTGGTCGGGTTGGAAGACCAACTGCGTCATCGCGGTCTCGCGCACGTCATCCACTTCGACGACGCCGGGTTCTCGGCTCATGCGCTGCGCTACTGTGCTTGCCGCGTCTAAGATCTCCTTATAACTACTCTGTTCGCTGCCGGTAACTTCGGCGACCAACGATGCCAAGACCGGTGGACCGGGGGGCAATTCGACGATCTGAACTTTGGCATGGTGCTGAGCAGCCAGTGAGCCCAGTTCGTCTCGCAATCGTAAACCGATTCCGTGGCTCTGCAGCTTGCGATTCTTCTTGCCCACAAAGTTGACGCGTATTTCGGCTTGATGCGGACGACCGCGCAAGTAGTAATGGCGAACCATCCCGTTGAAGTCCATCGGGCCTGCCGTTCCGACCGTCGAGACATAGTCGATAACCTCAGGCTGTGCAGCCAAGACTCCTTCCAACTCCTGCACCATGGCATCGGTCCGTTCAAGAGTTGTCCCTTCGTCCATATCCACGAGAAACAGTATTTCATTTTTATTGTCGAACGGCAGCATCTTCAGCGGAACCATTCGCAACGCCCCCAGCCCCATAGCCGCAGCGGTGAGCGCGGCCATAAAGATGAGAAAGCCGGCTGCATGCAGGCGAGACTTGAGCAGGAACAACATCAGCGGTCGAAAGAGACGATACAGCAGGGATTGCCGGACTGCTTCGACATCGTATGCCTCTTCATGCAAAGGCTCAGAGTCATCGACCTGCGATCCGGAACCGGAGGCTCCTTCCGGCTGAATCAGCTTGGTTCCCCACGTCAGCACGTGGTACGACAACCACGGTGTGATCGTGAACGCTACCAACATCGACATGAGCATCGCGACCGGTACATTCAGAGCCATGGGCGACATGTACGGGCCCATCATTCCCGTGATGAAAAACATCGGAAGAAAACTGACGATCACGGCGAGCGTAGCACTGATCAACGGCGGACGTATCTCCGAAACAGCGTCCAGCACAATCTGTCGAGTCGCTTTCTTGCGGTGCTCGAAATGCCTTGCAATGTTCTCGACATCCACGATCGGATCGTCGACGAGCAAGCCTAAGGCGAGTATCAGCGCGAATAGAGTCACTCGGTTGATCGTGTATCCGAATAAGAAATTGACAGCGAGCGTCAATCCGAACACGACCGGAACCGCGATCGATACGATGATCGCTTCACGCCAACCTAGTCCGAATGTCAGCAGCAAGATGACGATGATGATCGCCACCCCCAACGCCTCAATCAGCTCATTCACCTTTTCATCGGCTACGATGCCGTTGTTGCGAGTGACGATCAGTTCAATGTCGTCCGGCAGAATCTCATGACGTAGTCGTTCCGCTTCGCGGATAACCGAGTCGGCAACATGAACTGCGTTGGCCCCTTTCTGTTTTGCGATTGCGATCGTGACTGCCGGACTCGCCGCGGTCGTAGTTTCCTCGGCATGCGTCTCCCCTGTGTCATGCTGCGTCGGATTAATGCCCAAGACCCAACCCGGAGTTGACGGATGCTTTTCAAATGAACTTGCTGCTCCCCAACCGTGCCGTACATAGTCGGTCACTTCGCTCGGACCGTCCGTGATCTCGGCAACATCTTTGAGGAACACGGGTCGTGAATCGAAAACGCCCACCACCAATTGACCGACCTCATCGGCTGTATGCAGGTCAGGCCGGACCGTGACTTGAAATTCATGGTCGAGCCTCGAGATCGTCGATGATCGAGCGGCCGCGTTCGACATTTCAACGTTCCGACGAACGTCGGAGATGCTCAGCTTATGAGCTTGCAAGCGATCGGGATCGAGGTTGATGCGAACCGTGCGCGGCTGACCGCCGATGACATAGGCGCGGCTTACCTTCGGGACAACCGACAACCGTTCGACCAGTTCTTCTCCGGCGCGGCGCAGTGAATAACTGTTATCCGATGCCCCGGTAACCGCCAGGGTTACGATCGGTACGTCGTCGATCTCCACCGGCTTCATCACCCATCCCGAAACACCAGGCGGAATCAGATCTGCGTTTTCATTTAGCTTCTTGAACAGTTTGACCAAGCTGCGTTCACGGTCTTGTCCCACATAGAAACGGACAGTAATGACGGCCGCATCATCGCGTGACATGCTGTAGACATACTCGACACCGTCGATCTGATAGAGCATGCGCTCCAGCGGCGTTGAGACGAGCTGTTCCACTTCTGCCGCGGAGTGACCCGGGAACTCCACAAATACATCGGCCAGCGGAACGACGATTTGCGGGTCTTCTTCTCTGGGTGTGATCCACAGCGCGGCTGCACCTAACACCAGGGACAGGAGGATCAAGATGATGGAGAGATTCGATTCGAGGAACACGCGAACGAGAGCGGTCAGCGAATCGGTCTGTGGGTGATGAGATCGATTGGTCATTGGACGGCTCCTTCAGTCGACGGTCGAATTGTCGAAGGGAGGACGATTTGTTCTCCGGCTTGTAGACCAGACAGTATCTCGACTTGATCCTTGAATACGCGTCCGACCTGTACAGATCGTCGCGACATCAACCCGTTCTTGGCAACGTTCACGAAAGTCAGTTGTCCCACGCGACCGACGGCGAGATTCGGAACCAGCAGTAATTGCTCGTCATCAAGTGGAAGGAGCAATCGTCCGAACATGCCGCTGTAGACTCCGTCGGGACATGGGCCGGTGACTTTGACTTCAAAGGAGCGACTCGATGTATCGGCTTTGGGGACCACTTCACTGACTGTGGCGAGGCACTTCAAACCGAGCGTCTCCAACTCCGCAGGCAATTGTTGACCTACTCGCAGTTTCATCGCCAACGATTCACGAACGTTGGCGACCAACTGCATCTGATGCGGGTCATAGAGCGTGAGCAGAGTCTGTCCGGGGCTGACGGTGTCACCGGGCTGAACAGTTTTGTCAACGACGGTTCCGGAGAATGGGGCTGTGACCGTCGTGTAATCGAGATAGACTTTGGCCTCCTCGACGGCGCGACCGGCACGATTGAGACTGGCCTCCGTCGTCTGCAACTTCGTGCGCGCCGCATCGTATTCGGCTTGCGAGATGGCTTGGCTGCGAACTAACTGGGTGGCGCGATCCAAATCAGCTTTGGCCAGCATGAACTCTGCTTTACGAAGGTCGCGATCGGCCTCAGCCTGTCGAACGCGCGACTGTTGCTCTTCATCGCTCAGTCGCACCAGGACTTCACCGGCCCGTACTGTCTTGCCGGCGACCACATTGACCTCTAGCACGCGAGCCAGAATCTTCGATGCCACGCCGGCTTCATGCACCGGGCGAATGGCCCCGACTGCGGATTCAAATCGCGGTTGAGTAATCACCTGAATCGTCAACAGCTCCGCGTTCGGCGGCAGCTCGCGTCGACGCGAATCCGCAGCGGTCTGAACTTTGGGGTGGAAGACCCCCGCGAACATCATGAGCAGCCAGGTCACGCCGGCCATGCTCGCAAGCAGGAACAACCGGCTAAGTGTTCGACTATTTACGTAAGCCTGGATGGAAATTGACATGAGCTACTTCGCCTGTGACTTCTATTGAATCTGGCAACACGATTTCCTAGAGTCTCCGAGCGAAGAAAAGTTACATCGCTCCGAGTCAGCGTGTCTCAAAGCGGAACGGCGCAAGCCGTCCGGTTCTTCGCGATCGATAGCGCTCTACCGGACGGCTTGCGGGCTGTTGATTTAATCGGAAGCGTAAGCGAGGGACCGCATCTCGCTTACGCTTCGGGTACGATGTGACCTTCATCCGCCGAAGCTGAGTAAATCAACAAGCCCCCTGCGCTTACCGCTTACGACAAATCGACAAAACACGACTAAGCTCAGTGCGCGGTGCCGGTGCCGAATTTTTCTTCCCATTTAGCTCGCAGCTTTTCTTGGAGTGCGGCCTGAAAGCTCGGTGGCATGGGATATGGGGCGCCCGCCTTATAGAGCGAAATGGTCTGCCGAATATTATCTACGACGACTTGGCAAGGATTGCAGCCGGCCAGATGCTCCTTGAACTCATCGCAGACAGCGTCCAATTGTTCGCCGTCCACATAATCGTTAAGCGCTTTCAGCAGTTCTTCGCAAGTCATGAGTCGTTCTCGTTTGGCAATGGTCCATCCATTGGATGCGCGCGGCGAAAAGAGGTTACAAAAATCACTCGTGTTTATGGTCCGGAGTCATGACCAGATCCGCATCGCCGAACCGTTTCGTCAGTCGCTCTCTCAACGCGAGTCTAGCCCTTAATAATCGCACTTTGACGGTCGATTCGGTTAGCTCCAACGCCTCAGCCGTTTCGCGTACGGACAGTCCCTCGATATCACGTAGGACAAATACGAGTCGATACTTTTCATCCAGTTCCCCGAGCGCACGTTCGATCTCGTGCTGCGTTTCGGCTTGATCAGCCAGCACATCGGGCGGCAGCGACCATGGTGCGATAAACTCGGGGTGAGGCATATCGGCATAGGACTCTCCGCTGCTCTTGGACGAGCCGGACAGGGATGACATGTTGATCATCCCGACAATCTTTCGCCGACGAAGTATTTTCAAAGCGTGATTGCAGGCGATTCTCATCACCCAAGTCTTCACCGACGACTCTTCACGAAACTGTTCGATGTTCTCGATCAAGGAAAGAAAAGTCTGTTGAGTTACATCCTCGGCGTCCTGCGACTGCCTCAAAATGCGAAAGGCGAGTCCGTAGACTCGGGGCTGAAGAGCATCGATCAGCTTCTGAAACGCGGAAAAGTCGCCTTGCTTGGCTTGACGCAGTAACTCCATTTCTCGCAATCGCGGCTCAGTTTCGGTCGGCATCGGTATTCGATTTCACTGCAAAGGCAAAGGTCTGTCGGCTTCGTGCCTGTTTTCAAGCAGCACATTGTAACCATTCGTCAGTCCGCGGCTCTAGAGGTTTGGTCGCACCACAGACAGCAGAGTCCAAAGGAATCCCAAAATGGTAACTTGCATATCCGCAACTGAATTGCAACACATGATCGATGCCGGTAAACAGCTCGATATCATCGACGTGCGCACTCCGGCAGAATATGAGTCGGTTCATGTTTCCTGTGCTCGAAATCAACCGCTGGGTCGATTGGACCCGGCCGCCGTCCAAGCTGCTCGACGCGATCGCGCCGACCAGCCGCTCTATGTGATATGTCGCTCCGGAGCGCGAGGCAAGCAAGCTTGCGAACGCTTTATCGCGCACGGCTTCCTCAATGTGATCAACATTGAAGGAGGAACTTCCGCATGCGAGACGGCCGGTGTTTCTGTTGTCAGAGGTAAACAGTCGATGCCCATCCATTGCCAAGTTCAAACGATTGTGGGCACACTGGTCGTACTAGGTTCGGTCTTGAGTTTCTGGAATCCGTTGTGGGCTTGGCTCGGCGTGGTAATGGGCGCCGGTTTGCTCTACTCAGGATTGACCGACTCCTGCATCTTGGGGATGTTACTGGCACGCATGCCGTGGAACCAAGTCAGCTCCGGATGTTCGACCGATACTAATTCGACGCACATGATCGGGGCTCGCCCGTAGTCGCGATGCAAGTCGACTTTCAGTTGTTTGACATGCCGACATACGCACTTGTCCACATCGCTCGCGGCACATGAACTTCAACGAAGAGGTAACCGGAAAAAATGGGAAAGCGAAACGTTGCCAAGCCGCCGTCGGCCACGAGCGAAGGAAAGCATCTCGGCGAAACGTTGCTGCGACCGGAAGAACATGTTCTGGCCACACTGGAAGCGGACGGTTCACGGCGCTGGCTGTTTCCTCGAGTCGCAATGGGTAGCTTTTGGAAGAGTCGCCGAGTGGTCGCTTGGCTGCTGATCGCTTTCTTCACGATTGTTCCGCACCTTCGGTTTCGAGGTCTGCCGCCGGTGCTCTTGGATATTCCCGCCAGACGATTCATTATCCTCGGTTACACGTTTCTCCCCACCGACACATTGCTGCTGGCACTGATGATGGTCAGCGGTTTCCTCACTCTGTTTCTCGTCACGGCACTCGTCGGCCGAGCCTGGTGCGGTTGGGGGTGCCCGCAAACTGTTTACATGGAATTCTTGATTCGTCCGATTGATCGGTTCTTTCAAGGAACCATAGGCAAAGGTGGAGTGCCGTCTCGTCCGCTTACCGGTTGGCGATGGTGGGCACGCGGAGCAGTTGTGATCGGTGTATGTGCATTCTTGACCCATACATTCTTGGCTTATTTCGTCGGTACGGATCGCTTATGGGAGTGGGTGAGGCGTTCTCCCTTGGAGCATCCCATACCGTTCTTGGTGATGGGAGTTACGACCGTACTTCTTTCATTCGACTTTCTGTATTTCAGAGAGCAGACCTGTCTCATTGCATGTCCTTACGGCCGTTTTCAGTCGGTGATGCTCGATCGTCGCAGTCTGATCGTTACCTATGATGAATTGCGCGGTGAACCTCGCGGGCATGGCAAGCCTGAGATCACGGATAGTCAAAAATCTAAAGGCGATTGCGTCGATTGCGGGATGTGCGTTCAAGTATGCCCGACCGGAATCGACATTCGAAACGGATTGCAAATGGAGTGTCTGCACTGTGCGCAATGCATTGATGCCTGTGACCAAGTCATGACCACTTTGCATATGCCGAAAGGCCTCGTGCGATACAGCAATCAGGACTCAGTCGGCAAGAAGGCGGCGTCGGTATGGCGTCCTCGACTCATCATCTATCCGATCGCACTGACGATTACTCTTTCGCTTTTCACTTACCTGCTCATCACCAAGAAAGATTTCGATGCCAGGCTGCTGCGAACTCTCGGCAATACATTCTCGGCGGGTGAAAGCGGCTTGATCGATGACCCTTTGTGGCTCAGCTTGACGAACCGAACGGCCCAAGATCGGACCTATCGATTTAGTATTGTTTCGCCGGCGAGCGGCGCAGTTCGTACTATCGAAACTGGGGAAACACGATTATCCGGAGGCGAACACCGCAACGTCCCTATCTTGATTTCAGCCGCCTTTGCCGATTTCAAGAATGGTCGCAGCCCGATCAAATTGAAAATTGAAGATGATCAGGGAGAGCAACGTATTATCGATTATGTGCTCTTAGGGCCGTATCGCGATCCGGCGCAGTAGATTCCCAAGTCCGTGCGGCGAACCAACTGCGGGCTAACATCCGTAGCTGCGTGCTATCGTGCGGCGCGGCGATTCCTACGCCGCAACCCCCTTGCGTTTCTCATTTCAACAATTCTTGAACGCCGATTGTCGAAACTTGTCGCCCTCGAACGACAAACTCGCAGCCGGATCGTGTAAAAAACGAAGCTGCTGAAACGAGTGTTGTGAAATGGGGAGAACGAAACGATGAGCGGCGTGCGTGTGTTGGTCGGTACTGCGAAGGGAGGTTTCATCCTTTCATCAGACGAAAAGCGAAAGCAATGGAAAGTGGAAGGACCGCTGTTTGCCGGTTGGTCGGTCTATCACATGAAGGGGTCACCGGTCGATCCGAACCGCATATACGCATCGCAGTGCAGCGATTGGTTCGGCCAAGTGATTCAGCGATCGGATGACGGAGGACTGACTTGGCAACAGCCGGGTGGCGATGTCAAAATCGAAATCACCGGCAAGCCGCCCGGAGCGAGCAATCGATTCGTCTACGAAGGAGAAGTCGGAACGCATATGTGGTACGACGGAACTCCGCATCCATGGGAATTCAAACGCGTTTGGCACCTCGAACCGTCGCTAACTGATGCAGATGTTGTTTATGCAGGCGTCGAAGATGCCGCTCTGTTTCGTTCCGATGACGGCGCGCTCACTTGGAAAGAGCTTCCCGGTCTGCGAGCTCAGCGCGGGTCTGAATGGCAACCTGGCGCGGGCGGCCTCGGCCTGCATACGATTCTGCTTGATCCCTCGAATCCGAATCGCATCTACGTCGCGATCTCTGCGGCAGGCGCTTTCCGGACTGACGACGGCGGGACGACATGGAAACCGATCAACCGGGGCCTGAAGTCGCGTTACATTCCGAATCAGGACGCCGAAGTAGGACACTGCGTGCATAACTTGGCACTCCATCCTTCGCGTCCCGATGTTGTCTTCATGCAATTGCACTGGAACGTAATGCGTACCGATAACGCGGGAGATCTTTGGACGAACATCAGCGGTAACTTGCCGACCGATTTCGGATTCCCGATCGAAGTTCATCCGCGCGAGCCTGAAACGGTTTATGTGGTTCCGATCAAGAGCGACGCGGAGCATTACGTTCACGAAGGCAAACTGCGTGTTTATCGCACTCGTACCGGCGGAAACGATTGGGAGCCGCTCACGAACGGCTTGCCGCAGGAGAACTGCTACGTCAATGTTTTGCGCGATGCAATGGCCACCGATGCGCTGGAAGAAAGCGGCATCTACTTCGGGACGACGGGAGGACAGGTCTATGTGTCGCCTGACGGCGGTGATCATTGGCAAGCCATCGTGCATGACCTGCCGCGCGTTCTTTCCGTAGAAGTGCAAACGTTGCCATGACCCGGCATTCCATTCGGATCGTGATGCCATTTCATTTGCAAACGCTGGCGAGTATCGGCAGCGAAATCACATTGGCCGTCGAGACTCCGGTCACAGCCGATTCGATCGTGGATGCAATCGAGTCGGCCTATCCCATGCTGCGAGGAACCATTCGTGATCATGTCACGAAGAAGCGGAGACCGCTGCTTCGATATTTTGTATGCTCGCGTGACATTTCTCATCTAGCGACTGATGCGCCTTTACCGGACGAAATCCTAAACGGAACCGAGCCTTTCATCATCTGGGGCGCAGTCGCAGGCGGCTGACATCGACCCGCCCGGAAATTCAATACGCTCCAGCGGAACGGCGCAAGCCGTCCCGTTCTTCACGATCGATAAAGCGTCACCGACGGCTTGTACCGTTGATTTAATCCGCTTGATCGATTAAGGTCTGAACTTGCCTGAAGCAAGCGCAGGGATCTATTTTCGCTTACGCCGGCCTGGATTAAATCAACGCGTCCCCTTGCCCCGTGCCGCTTTTATTGAGAAATCACGCCATTACGCTTCGGGTTCTAAGCACCAACCCAATAACTTTGTTGCAAAACTGAAGGCAATTATCTGATAGAGTCATTCCCTATTTTCCAGAGTGAACAGCCGTGAAACGGCGTCAGCACTTAGCTGCGGGCGTGAGCCCGCAGTGTGCAATGTGGAATGGCGAAAAGCCGCGACGCGGCGGCAGCACTGGATCGAGCCGACGGAGGATTGCTAGGCTTTGTCTCAAACGCTGAGTAAACGTAGCAGCGTTTCTCCGAAACGCTGCTGATTCTGCGTCTCCGAGAGATGTAACCATATGTTTTGAGACAGAGCCTATCCTTTCACACGCATTGATAAATGACTGTGTATTTGCGAACAAGTTACATCGCAATGGCCGCTCGTATCGGCGTTATCTCCGCGACAACTGATCGCAACCGTTGCGATTTCACGGGGCATTCAAACAGCGCGGACATGAGGATTGCGTTCAAGCTCTTGAGATGTTTATTTACCGCGCCGCAACTTCATCTAACGTGGCGATCGGTTGACGGAAGATGCGATCATGAGCGGACATGGTCTCGCCGGGCAGTCGACACTTCGTTTTGAGAACAGCGGGCGGATGCGCGCGTGCCCCAAATGGCTCGGTATTGAACTTGTAGAAGTAAGCTTGGCGGAGAAATGTGTTGCAGCGTTCGGATCAGCCGCTGCCATTGCCGCCGTTTTTGTACTCAGTCGCTCTGTTCTCCCCGTGGAACAATCGGCTTGCGTGATCGCTTCTACGGGAGCGTCCGCCGTGGTTGCCTTCGCAGTACCGCATGGCCCTCTCTCAACCCTGGCCGCTGCTCGGTGGTCATTTCTTTTCAGCCGTTATCGGCGTGTTCTGTGCCAAGTGGATTTCCGAAACTGTCCATGGCAGCCAGCCGTCGCAGTCGGTGCCGCCATCGCAGCCATGCATCAATTGAATGCATTCATCCGCCCGGCGCGCGACGGCATTTACGGCTGTGATGGGGCGACGCCGTTCGCAGTCTGGGATTCAATTACATTCTGCATCCGGTCATGCTGAATGCGATCGCGATGCCGCGCTGGCGGTTGTGATCAACTACGCGTTTCCATGGCGGAGATATCCTGCAGCTTTTTGATCCACCGAGCAGGCGATGAATTCACAGAGTCATGTCGCCGAAGCTGCCGAACCGATTTCAGAGGAACTGCATCACCAGGTGATCGAAGCCCTGCGGTCAATTTATCTGCTCCGTCGATGTCAGCGAAGAGGATTTGCTTTATTTGACTCGCACCCTTGTGCTGCGAATCAGCGATGAAAAATTGACAAAGGGGTGAGGTTAGATAACGATCCGTCCCTGACCCGCATGTTGAACGAAAGCGGAACTGCGCAAGCGACGTGTTGACTTAATTCAAGCGGAACGGCGCAAGCCGTCCGGTTCTTCGCGATCGATATCGCTCTACCGGACGGCTGGCGGCGTGTTGACTTAATCGAAACCCGACGCGTAAGTTCTGAAGTTGCGCTTTTCGAAAAATCCTGAACCAAAACTTTCGCATTTCCTGAATACTCGTACTCAGCCGCAGGCGGTACTCGTAATCGTACTCGATCATGACGTATCGAGTACGTGTACCATTTCATTGAGTACGAGTACGAGAAACCATCCAAGATCGCAACTTCAAAACGCGTAAGCGAGGGATGCGGGTCCCTCGCTTACGCGTCGGGTTGCGATTGAGATCTTTATTTGTCGAAGCTGTTTAAAACAACATGGCGGAGCAGTCAGGTGATGCACTAACGAGATGGAAGAACCGGACGGCTTGCGCCGTTCCGCTTGAATAATTCAACACGCCGCTTGCGCCGTTCCGTTTACATGAAGGCAGCGGGCCACAGCACGTCTTGTTACGATGGAGACGTTGCATCGGCTCTATTGATTGAGGACTCCTAATGAAATCGCGATTCTTTGCCGGCGGCTGCGTACTACTGGCGGGCGCATGTTGGTTTTCACTATCAGCCGACGAACCTTCGGCATCGGCGACACCCTATCAAGCGGCAACGAACTCGCGTGAAGCTCGATCACGCGCGATGCTGTTACATGAATCAGTGAACGGCACGCTGAAGATCATGCATCGAGATTTCGTCGACGCCGACAATGCTCATGCGATTCCTTCCGCTTCAATGGAAGATGTCTTTCATGAATTAGAAAAAGCCTACGACGTGAAAATGAGCTGGTTGACCGTGAACACGGACGTGGTCAACTTCGAACATCAAGCGAAGACGGAATTCGAGAAGGAGGCCGTGAATTCGCTTGCGAGCGGCAAACCGTTTGTTGAGCAACTCGATAAGGATCGCTATCGATTCGCGGGAGCGATTCGGCTCGGATCACAATGCCTCAAGTGCCATCTCCAACTTCGGAGCAGTAATGAAGATCGGACCGCAGGCATCGTCATCAGCATGCCGATACAGGCCAAGCCGTAGCGAATGATTGATCGCTTCGTTACACCGTGGTAGCCTGACACGCTCCAGCTTGAGTCCATGCTCACAAGTCAACCATGTCCGGCCTTCCGCTCATACTACTCTGTCTCTCGCTCTTCGCCGCTGCGATCGGCTGCTCTGATCCGACACGACCAATTTTCGGACTATCGCGGTGAAGCATTTGGAAACGAAACAGCTTATCCGCTTGATCCTCGACGACAGCGTTTCAGCGCTGGAAACGGAATTGTGTTCGGTTCAGCCGCAGCATGCCGACGGGGCACCTTCAAAGAAGGAAACGATCTCCCATTTCGTCTCGGCTGATTTTCTATCGGCCGAACATTCGGAGGAGTTCTTTTCACAGATTGAGCATCACATTTATCGCGGCGACACGGCTCTTCATGTCGCAGCCGCGGCCCACTCCCCCGACATCGTGCGATGGTTGATCGCGAATGGTGCGGATCTGTGTGCCGCAAATCGTCGCGGTGCGCAGCCGTTGCACTATGCCGCCGATCATTCCGATGAAGATGAACAATCCGACACCGCAAGGAACGGTGCTCAGACGACCACCGGCATACTTAAGCACGAGCATCCCGGTTCCCAAACCGAGGTTATCCAAATTCTTATCGCGGCCGGTGCTGATCCGAACGCGCTGGACAAATCTGGAGTAACGCCGCTCCACCGCGCTGTTCGTAAGCGAAGCATTGAAGCCGTTCGTGCACTGCTCGCAGGAGGAGCCGAGCCTCGTAAACCGAATCGGTCCGGTTCAACGCCTTTACATCTCGCGGTTCAAAACACCGGGTCCGGCGGCAGTGGAACAGCAGCCGCTCGAAGCCGTCAGCGGGAGATCATTGCCTGCTTGCTGCAACACGGCGCAAAGCCCTCCGACAAGGATGGTCAAGGCAAAAGTGTCACTGATTCCGCAGTCAGTCCATGGATACGCGAGCTGATGCTAGGTTGACTCGAAAGGCTTCCATCGCAAACAAATCAATAGCTGAGCGATCCGGTAAGCAGATCAAATCGGAAATCTTGGCGGCTTGAAGTTATCGATGGAGTTGTCGCATCGGTAAAGCACCTTCAATCTTGAAGAACCGGACGGCTTGCGCCGTTCCGCTTGAATTAAATCAACACGCCCTATCGTCCCATGTTCCACAATGTCATCGTGAGTTGCAGGACGGTTGCGATTGATACCCATACGAAGTACGGGATTTGTGCGATGGCGATCCACATCGAGTAAGACCAGATTGCAAGCATGCACCAGAGGATCGTTCCCCACACGATCAGAATATCGATAGCGGCCAACGGAAGACTTCGCAGCCCGAACTGAATTGGTGTGAAAATCAAATTGGCAACTAGATTGATCGCGAACGGCAAAGCGACCCACCAACTGACTTTGCCTCGAATCGCTTGAACGAATACGAAGCCGAAGGTGACGAGGATCACGGGGTAGAGTATCTGCCAAATCAAACCGATCGTCGCAGGAGCCGGCGTCCAACTCGGTTTTGCCAAAGAGTCATACCATTCCATCCAGGTCATCGTCTGCCGCCTATTCTCTGCAATAAGTCTGCCTCAATCCGCAATCCTCTAGTGAATTGCGGTCCTCTTCATTTCTAGAGCAGGCGGCAAGTAGCATACCGGCCCACGAATCGGTCAAAGGTCGGACGGTGAGCATCTCCTGACTCGTTTATTGGGTGTGGATACCCTGCCTGGATCTCTTCTTCACGACGCAGCTCCCGGGCGATAGGCGTATTACGACAACGACCAATGCTTCGAAGATGTTAGGTTTGCTGCGGAAACATCTATATTCTCTAGCTGGAAGTCACGATTTCGAGTCTGCGGCAGCATGCTGCATGACATTATTCCGCTCCGCATCGCTTAGATTTGCGAACGGGTCTTTGATTTCAGCTCCATGGAGCTTGCGAACAGCGATGTGAGCACCGTTCACGCCGACAAACTCCATTTCGATTTTGAACAGGCCGCTCGTGTCGCACACTTTCTTTCACTACGGGTTGCGATTTGCTACCTACGTTCGAACTGAACATCGAACGTATCTTGGCCCAGCCCGACTTTTTTGAATTCCTCCAGCAGCCGTTTGCGATCCATCTGGTCCGGTTTCACATCGAGCGTCTGCGACAGCGCATACACGGTAATGTGATACGTTTTGACCCCCGGTCCTTTGGAGCACATCGGGTCAAATTCCAGTCGCCGTTTATCATTCCGCCCCAGCACTCCGATTCCCTGCGTCCCGGATGTTCGAGCATTCTGAGCTAAGCCGGTCGAGTCGGCGGGAATGTTGTAAACCAACCAATAGGACTTCTCTTGATCCGGAGCCGTATGCCATAAGCTGATGGCCCACGACTTGGTTCCCTCCGGTACTGTCTTCCATGCAATAGCCGGCGATTGTCGTTTGCCGTCACACGTGCAATCGATCGACAACATCCCTTTGTCGTTCACGGAAGAGCTCGAGAGTGCCAAGAGTCCTACCCCCTTGGTTGAGCTCGATCCGCCGGCATTCTCACTTATATCTCGACGAGGCCTTTCCGTATTGTCTGGTTGAGGCTTGTTCTGCTGAGGCCTCTTCTCAGGCGGCGGATCGCGGCGTTCCTCTTCACGCGGCGGTGGAGGTTGCGGGCGACCGCGACCCGGACCACCGGGGCCATTTCGCCTGCGATACGATTCCGTTTTCGACTTGCCGCTCGGATCCGTGAACACGAATTCGATTGCCCCATTCTCTGTTTCAGTGAAGCGAACCGTTCCGGTCTTCCCCTTCACATCGTAAGTCAACAAAGATGACTTACCGCTCTTTTCGAACTGGGTAATCTTCGCTCCTTGCATCGGTGGTAGGGACGGGCGGACCGGTTCCGCTCGCGGTTGAGGATCGACCTGACCTTCGCGCTCAACGACTTGGCCGTAAAAGCCGCCGTTCAAGTAGGGATACTTTTCCGTGGCGTGATAGTGATAATGGCCCTCTCTATCTTTGTGACCATTCATCCAATCGAGCGCAGAATAGTCGGGCGATTCAGCGTCTTGGTAGCCGAGGATCGGATAGCCGTCGAGCGCGAAAGCAATCGGCTTCCCTTTTCCAACCGCCTTCTCCAAGTGCACCGGAGCGATGTGATAGTGATAATCGTCCGCACGTCCGCAATGACCGCCGAACTCATCGAGCTCGCCGAACAAGAAAGCATCATCGCCGCGATTGTTGAGTGGATTGAAAATCGGAATCCCGTTCACAGCCAGCGCGATCGCGCCTCGAAGAAACTTCCCTTTCGTCGTCACAGGATTCTTCGAGGGAACCGGATGCAACGGAATACGCCAAGCGTTGTCGCCGACGTAAGACTGCGGCAGCGGGACTTGCTGCTGCCAAGACGTGATACCGACCATCATGCGATGTTCCGGTATACCGTTCGACTCGACAAACAAATAGTCTTGATCCCAGCGGACCTTTACGGTCTTTTCAAATGGAGCGAATGCATCGGCAATTGCGGGCCGCGGCGATTGTTCGGTTTCACGATTACCGACTTGCATCACCAGCTTGATCTTCGGCGATCGATTCAGCTCTTCGATTTCGATCCGTTTGCGAGCGATCCAGAGTCGAGTGCTTCCCGATTGCATCGCCAGTTCCACGGTCTCGGTTCGACCGTCCGCAGTCAGGATCTTGGCAAAATCACTATCGGCAGAAACGAGCGTGCCATGGAGTTGCGAGCCATCGGGCAACGTCCACGATCTCGCCGGTTCGCTGTCGGTATCGTGGCCTCCGTCATGGGCTCGTATCGCCGACGAAGAACTGAACGTAGCGAGGGTCAGAGCGAGCAACATCCTGCGAAGCGTTGTCATCATGATGCCTTTTGATTTCCCTTGGGCTTGTTGTTCTTGTTCTGACCTTTTTTACCGCGCATAGCGTCGGCAGGCGGTTGTGTCTTCGGATTGTACGATGTGTTCACCGTCGGAAGCTGCGCATCGACTTTCTTCAGATAGGTATCGAGCATCGTTCTCAACCTTTGAGCTTCCTGCGGCAGAGCTCGCGACAAGTCCGATCGCTCTCCGATGTCTTTGGAAAGGTCGAACAGCGCATCCGACCCGTCCTCATAGATATGAACCAGTTTGTACGATCCCACCAGAATCGAAGACTGCGGGCCTTCGCTCTGATAATGAGGAAAGTGGAAGACAATGCCTTCGAAGCGACGATGAACTGGACTTGTTTGAGTTGGACTTTGCTCGGTTCGATGAAGCAAGTCGACGATGCTTCCCCTTCTACGCGAGCCGGAATCTTTTCTTTGGGAATGCAGGCCAATGCTGCAAAGGTAGGAAAGAGATCGTATCCGACGATCGGTACATGGCACCACGCATCCGCGGCAATTCCCGGCCCTCGAATAATGAACGGAACTCGCAGGCCTCCTTCCCAAACTCCTCCCTTACCGCCGCGCAGTCCGCCTCGCTTTCCGCCGCCTGCATTTCCTCCGGCCGACCCTCCTCCCGCTCCATTATCCGACATGTAGATAACGTAGGTCGAGTCTTTAAGTGCAAGCTTGTCGATCGAATCGAGAACGCGACCGACTCCGCGATCGAGATCCTCGGTGATCGCCGCGGTGGAGATCGCTTTCTCGTTAGCAACGCTCATCAGTTTTTCATACTTCGCGAGCGCTGCCTTAGATGCATTCTCGGACGCATGCAACGCGTTCCATGACAGTTGAATAAAGAAAGGCTTGCGGTCGCGTTTGGCTTTAGCCATGAACTGTTCGGCTCGATCCGCCATACCGAAGATGTCGACCGGGTTCGGATCGACGAACTTGGCGGCATTCTCGTTGCCCGTGTCGCCGTCATGCTCTTCGTAACCATGTCGTCCCGGGCCACCGCCGCCGATATGCCATTTGCCGTAGTGAGCCGTCGCGTAACCGGCATCACGCAGCAACTCGCCGATCGTAACGACATCATCGCCGATATTCTTAATCAGATGCGGTTCGATGAGCTTCATCCCTTCGACGGGCGGCGCTGCTTTGGTCCAGTGCAACTGAGCCGGAGACATGCCGGTTTGAAGACTGATGCGAGTCGGCGAGCAGACCGGCGCCGGTGCATAAGCTTGCGAAAACCGCATCCCTTGAGCGGCCAATCGCTCGAGGTTCGGCGTGCTGTAAAACCGACCGCGCGACTCAGCCACCTCGGGATGCATCGGCACCGAGAGTCCATTCCACGCTTGATCGTCGGAGAGCATCAGGACGATGTTCGGCTTGTCCGCCGCCGTTGCCGTCAATGTCGAGCCGACCAGATACAGCATGAACGCGAGCAGTATTGTTCTACGCATTTCAAAAGACCTTGTGATAGTCAGCGCGACGAACCACTGCGCGAAGAGGTATGCGGCTTCACGGTATACGAGAACGTGACCTCTGCATTGGGAGCGCCCCGTTCCTTTTGATTCAGATGAGTACGAACGTAGTCGATGCGCGCGGCGTCGGGTTCGACTCGAACGCGCACGAACCCGGAACTCGGTTGCATTTCGCCCGCCAAGTAACCGTACTCGGAAGCGGTGCGAGTGTTTCCTTCACGCGAATGGCTCGGTTGCGGTACTTCTTGATAGACAATGCCGTCCAAGTCTTGCTTGCAGAAGAAATGGTCATGTCCGTGGAAGACGATGGACGCGCCGCTGTCAACGAGCAACTGATGAATCGGCTTGTCCCAACCCGGACGGAATTTTTCGAATTCATTCTCACCGTTGGTGTTCTTGCCGCCCCATTCCCAAAGCGTGGCCACCTCGACTCCGCCTCGCTGATTCTGTACTGCACCGCCGACCAAATGATGGATAAACACGAATCGGTATTTAGAAGGCTTGGTCAGTTCTTTCCGCAGCCATTGGTATTGCTGTTCACCGAGAGTCCAATACCAATTCGAATCCGCGTCGGCCGGTTCTTCATTCTTCCCGTTCGCACCACCGTTTCCTTTATCCCCATTTTTGCCGCCTTGATTGTTGCCTCCTTGTCCACCCTGATTGCGGTTAGCGCCGGCATTTCCATTTGCAACTGGGCCGCCGCGCCCGCGACGCTTGCCGATCGTGTAGCGGTAAGGGTCGAGCACGATGAACTGAGCGTCACCCCATTGCCATGCGTAATAGTCTTCTGGAAAACCAAGTTCCGGTTCCTTGGCCATGTTACCTGTGTAGAAGCGATTCGGTTCAGGATTTGGAAAGAGAGCTTTGCGAGTCGTTGTCGCCCAATCGATAGGCCCGCGTCCGGCGGACTCTCCGTCGTGATTGCCCATCACGAAGAATAGAGGAGCGGAACTGCAAAGGTTCGATAAGTACAGCGTTGTGCCAGGTACTGGCCATACGAATATTCCGGCTTCACATACTTGCCGGTCATGAATGTATCGCCGAGTTCGAGATGGAAGTCCGGTCGATCTGCCAATGCGTTTCGCAGCGTGCGCGTGTAGACTTCGCCGCTCGAATTTTCGTCGAGGTGAGAGTCTGCGGTTACAGAAAAGACAAAGCTGCTGCCGGTCGATCGCTGAGTATGGAAAGAGTACTCGTCGCTTGTCACCGATCGGTCCGGATCTTTACCGGTAAAGACCCAGCGGTAGCGATACTCGGCATCGCGCTCCAACGAAGTTATTGAAATTGCAAGTGGCTTGCCGCTGACGACATTCACGCCTGCCGTTCGCATCCATTCGGAGCGGGTAGCATTACGGTATTCGGTGAGGCCTCGGCCGTCATCGTTGTGCAGGACTCGGACTTCGATGGAGTTGTCGGTCGGCCGACCGAGCACGATATCGAATGCGTGATCGGGAATGTTGTTGGCAGCGGGCGGCTTTTCATAGTTTCCCAAACCGCTGCCGCCGGTTTCTTTTTTTCCCTCTTTCCCTCGACGTGCTTCCTGCGCCAGGCAGCACCAAGGGACCCAGCTGCACGCGATCATTGTGACGAGAAGGAGAATGCGAAGTGACATAACTCAGGCTTCAATAAAGAGTCGATCGAGAAGAACTCGCGAAGAACTATCGAGGACGCGGGCCGCGCGGAGGTTGATCCGGTACGACGTTGTTCAAATTTGAAAAGTCAGGGCGCTGAACACCGTCCGGAGCTGTTTTGACGACGTGGCGGAAGATGACTGTGTTATCCAATTCGATGTCATCCGTCCAAATGAACTTGGCCCCTTTGAAGTCATGTTCGAAGAACGGCTGCTTCGGGCCGACTCGCTCTTCTGTGTATTCCTTCGCTTTCTTCCAATCTCGGTCGTCGAAGTCGACCGCATACCAATTCTCCGGAATCGGCTCGTTTTTGACTTGCGGATTCTTCGTATCGCGATCGAGCGGCCCCCATGAAAAACGCTTGGCTTTCCAATCTGCGCTCGTGACGGTTCCGTCGGAGAATTTGAGAATGAATCCGCCGTCACCGATGTTGGTGTTCGCGTATTCCATGCCTGTTTTCGGATCGGCATTGTCGCGAGCCATCACGGCGATGGTCATCGGATAGGTCGGCAGCAAGTCAACACTGATGACGTTGTGCGGAATGAACTTGATCGAATCGACGGCAACCAGTTCTCCGTTGACATAGAGCATGAACCAATTGTCCGCATAGACGTTCGCCTTGATCGTGTCGCTCATCTGAGGCTTGCGAACTTTACCGCCCGGAGCCGGCATCGTCGGCTGTTGAGCGACGCCGATGACTGCACTTACCATCAGCAGAGCAGTTGATGAGGCGAGGAAAAAACGGCGAGCATGCATGGTAAAAGCCTTGGGTGAATGGATCTATTCCGATTCGACGCGGCGATCCGAACTATGGTGAGAGGAATGGTTGAAGAAGTCGGCCGGCAACGGATCGGACTCGATGCGAGAGAGGCTGACCGTCAAACGATCCGGACCGTAGGGCATATCGATAAATCGCAACTGATCGATTTCCCCCGTGTCGCTCGAGTAACCGATTTCGACGCGACGGGGTCCGGGGTAACCTCGCTTTTTAGTTGCAATCAGCAGTCGACCGGGACTTGCCTGAACGTTCTTGTCGCCACCGTACTCGACCGGCAATACGCTCAACTCAAAAGCGGTTTCCAGTTGCTGAAGCATATCGGGCAAGTTACACAGAGAGAGCGAAAACTCGTGCCCCGGCACATCGTGATTGAATCGTTGGAGATCGTCGCTCATACGAACGGGGCCGAACGGAGGCACAGCCCAACTCGAACGCCCGTCGCAGCCGGTGATGAACGGATTGCCCTCGGAGGTCGTGCGCATCAGAACAAACAGATTGCGACCTCGCACATGCAGCACGGCATCGTCGAGCGGCGGCTTCGGCGGTCGTTTATCTTCCGGCATCGTCCTGTTTTTCGATCGCCCCTTAGAATTCGATGCCAGAGTGCTCGATTCCACGGTGATCGCATAGGTGTGGTCTACATCGAGTGAACTTGCAGCGATGACACGATGCAATTCGGCATGTCCTGCCATGGCCGAACGGTTTCCGTTCCAGAAGAAGACCATGAGTGTTACCACAGCAGCGACAAGTGCTGCCGCAGTCGCCTTCAACCATGACGCCGGCCGAATTCGAATGACCTTCGCGGGCGGCATTACCTGAGTAATAATTGGCTCGTCGCCGCTCAGCATCGCTTCCGCACGCACCAACGTTCCCAGCCGATCGTGCAATAACGCTTCTTCGACGAAGCGTTCGATTGCGGCGGATGAACCGGCCAATTGGGAATGAAACTCATTTCGTTCAGACTCAGTCAAGCCTTCGTCAAAATAGCGACGCAGCAGATCGTCGAAGGAGGTCATGGCGAACCCTCCGCGGCTGCTTGACGGTTAATGCACTCGCGAAGAACATCGCGTATGCGCTGGAGTGTCTTGGCCACTGTGTTCGCCGGCCGATCTAGACTGATCGCCATCTCAGCGGGCTTGAGATCGCGGGCATATCGGAGTTCCAGTATCTTCCGCGATCTGTAGTCGAGCTTATCGAGGCACCCTTGCAGATAGTCGAGCTTGGACGCGTTGCGATTCGCATGCTCGTCAAATGCTACCGCTAAGCTCTCGACGAGCTGATCATCGAAGATCAACACATCGCGAGCCTCTCGCTTTAAGTAGTTGCGTACGTGATTACGAGCGATCCCGAGCGCCCAAGCTTGGAACGATCTCGATTCATCGAATCGTTCATAGGACTCGAGGACCGCCACGGCGATATCTTGAACCAAGTCGTCTCTGACCGTGAAATCACGCACGACGGCATAAACAAACGCCGAAACCACGGGCTGAACGAGTGTCCAGCGCCTAGTTGCATTCTTTATTCGCTCGTCCACGATTCGCTCGGCCACAGGCGATTCCTCCCCGAAGGTAATTAAACCGAGGAGGCATTTTATGACACGAAATTCTTCCGGTTTCGCGATTTTTGTCGGCAATCACCTAAATACTCGGCCGAACCATGGAGAAATAGGACGCGTGCGATGGCCGGCGTATCGAGCTATTTCAGATCCGCCCTAAAAGACATTCAAGCGGAACGGCGCAAGCCGTCCGGTTCTTCACGACAGATAGTGCTTTACCGGACGGCTCGCGCCGTACCGCTTTGATTGAATCAGCAGACGCTTACCGAACAACACGATTGTTCGGAGGTCAACTTCTGTCGGCTATGAGGAGACAATGATGGTGAAGCGAGACCATGGCCGACTTAGGGCATGTCCGCGATTTGCTTTACCCGACGGACTGTCGTGCTGTGAACGGAACAGTGCGCACAACCTATCAAGTCCGTGAATCATTCGCAGAGCAGCAACTGTTAAACCGGGTGCAATCAGATTTCGCTTCAACATCGAAGTGACCGGAGTCACCGTCTTAGAAAGTCCTGATTGCACCACGGTTCCCAAGCGTATCAAGCAAGCCTGACTACTCGGGAAAACAGTGCAGCACACGAGGACTTGGAGAACGAAGAGGATTACTTCTTCGATCAACTGGAAGAGCTCACTAGCATCGAGCCGCAATCGCATCTCACACAACGTCCGGACGCGACCCCCAAGTATCGAAGATTCATACCGCGCAGCGTATTGCCGTGCTTCTCAATCGCAAGCGGAGCGGCGCACGGAGCGTGTTGATTTAGTCACCGTTGATTAAGTCAACAACACTGTCAGGACCGGGTTATCAGGCCCGGAGGGTCGGCACATCGTTAGCGGGCGGCATAAGCCGCCGGATTCAACGAACACCGCGGATGCGAAGCCCCGGAGGGACGAAACATTCAATACATTGTGGAATCGAAGCTGTGTTTCGACTCTTCGGGTATTTCTGATTCAATGGTGCATGATCCGGCGGTTGACACCGCCGGCTGACGCTGTATCGGCCTTGCAGGCCTAAAAAACAGGGCTCTGGATGATCAGTCCTTGAGCCGCTTCGCTTTTTGCGCCAAGCCGTTTTGATGAAGCGTCAATGCCGTGGCTCGTCCATCCGCACCGATATGGAATTCCAACTTGGCTTGGACTGTTCGATAAGCCCACATCGTCGGGGACTCGGCGAAAACTTCCTGAGTCGGCTGGTTGGTGATTCCTACAGCCAGATGATCACCCTTAACCTTCACATCAAACACAAAACTGGGAGTCAGTTGGTATCGCCCTACGAGCTGCTTCGGAGAAACATCCTTCGGCATCGGAGTAACGGGCTCATTCTTCTTGGCCGCAAACTTTCCGATCATGAAGGTCATCATCTGATCGCACGCTGTGAAGGCCTGCGACTGACCGGAGTTCGTGCACACGATCCCTGCAAAGTTCGCGTCCGGGATCACCCAGATCAGTGCAAACGTATTCGTGTTGGAGCCTGAATGGGTAAACGCGGGGCCGAGTGGCGTGTCGACACAAATCCATCCGCATGCATAGCGCGATCCCGGCGCGGTGTAATCGACTTGCGACTCACGAAGGTGATCGAATGCGGCCTGCGTTCGAAGAACCGGAGCGGGCTTACCGGCGAGCTGCCAACGTGCATACTTCGCATAATCCTCGATCGTCAAATGCACCGTTCCGCACGCCGCATACACCGCAGGATTCTCGGCCATCATACTGCGAGGATCGATAGGCTTGCCGTCGCGCTCATGTCCCCACAGCAATGGTGACTTGAGTTTGCCCGCGGAATCCATGGTTCGGAAATCGGCGCTGCGCATTTCGAGTGGATCGAAAAGGGTCTTCTTCATCAACGATTCAAACGACTCTCCCGCGCGAGCTTCCAGCATCGCAGCGGCAACAGCATAGCCGACGTTCGAGTACGAGAACTTGTCTTGCGGGGCAGACGGCGGCTGCGACAGAACCATCTTGAGCATCTTCCGTCGCGCTTGCAGAGGCGATTCCTTTTCCTGGAAGAACTCTCGCCACGCTTCCTTAGAGATATCGGCAATATCTTTCGTCAAGCCGGATTGATGAGACAGCAGTTGATCCAGTGTTACTTTGCGAAGCGAAGGATGTATGTCCTTGTCTTTCGCGCCGGGCCATACTTCGCCGATGGAAGTTTTCCACTGAATCTTGCCGGCCTCGACCAATGCCGCCGCCATCACGGCCGTCATCGATTTGGTATTGGATGCGATGGGGAAGCGATCTGTTGCATCGATGTTGTCCGTTGTTTGCCGCTTTCGCACGCCATAGCTTTGCGACTGCACCAATCCCTCCGTGTTCACAACGGCAACGGACATCCCCGGCAGGTCTGACTTAGTGCAGATCTCCTCGAGCTTCGCGGCAACAGACTTCGCAGGTTCTTGAGCTCGGATGGGCGAGCACATACTCAACCCAATCATCCCAGCGAATGCGAAAGATACTTTTGCAACAAGAAGAAAAGTCGACGTCAGTTGTGTGTTAGAAGATGAATGGTCAGGCATGAATCACCAAATGCTTTTCGTCGATGGGATGTTTTCGTTCCGGCTCTGAACCTGTCTTGATTGCTGATCTTGCACATAGGCCACCAAAGCTGCGACCGCCAGGATGGATATGACAATGATCATCGCGATCGTGAACAAAGCGGGTGCCTTAGGTCGGGGCGTTTCATCGCTTGGCAGCGGCTGATTTCTATGGCGTCTGCTGGAGCGGTACCAGAGAGTAAAAAATGTTATCTCAAAAGGGATGACCGCAGCTACGACCGATTGAAAAAACACCGGTCCGAAGTGCATGCCTCCGATGTCGGGAACCGCAAACTGCCATCCGCAAAAGGCTCCAATGAGCGTCGGAGCCAAGATAATAGTTACTTCGCGCCAAGACGGAATAATGCGATTCCAGTTCTCGGCCCAAGCAGGCATACTTGCATCGCATTTGTCTTTGCCACCGGATGGTGACCAAGAAGGGACGGAGTTGAGCAAGTCATCAAAGCCTTCCGTACTTAATCCGCTTTCGATACTGCTGATGAGATTCCGAAGCTTATCTCTTTGAGGTTCAAGGTGTTCGCGAACCGCTGCTTGGTTCAGTCGATAGATCCAACGGTACAGATAGAAGACGAAGGTACCGCCAGGTCCTGCGATGATAACGGCTCCCCACCAACTCTTTACGCTTTCCCATCCCACTTGCAGAAAGAAGGCCATGATGGAAAGTGAAAAGGGAAGCAGTGCCCACCAGAAGACATTCCGCAACAACCAGATCTGATGCTCGATCTGATTCAATGTCACTTGTGCGTAAAACGAAAGCGGCTCACCGGCATCCGACTGCATTCGGCCATTGCGCATGCGGTACGCCAACATGAAGCCCGCCGACCAAACGAACATCGGAATCGTTAAGTACCAGGTCCAGGGCAAGGAAAGTGCCGCCCCAAGTGAGATCCAGATAGGGATCATCGTCAGCGCAACGCCGATCTCGCGTACGTCACGCCAATAGATGAGCGATCGAAAGGACGACTCCGACTGTCTGACCTTCTGAGAGAGCCTTTCCCAATCAACTGACACCTTGACTTGGGCTGCGTCATTCTTCCAGGCTCTTTGAAATCGATCCAGAGGCATCAGTTTGTCCCTCCGCGGTCTGCTTCCAAGAGTCGGGCGAGCAACTGCTTGGCTCGGCTCAACCTCACCCCAACGTTGCTTTCTGATATTCCCAGGACGCTTGCCATCTCTCGGTAGCTCAGATCGTCCAAGTACAGGAGCACCAGAGCAATGTCTGCCTTGGGGAGTTGATGGATGGCGTGATAGAGTCGATCCATCAACTCATGGTGCTCGACCGCCTCGGTTGAAGCAGGCGCTGCGAGATCGTGTAAGTGGATTTCGAGCCAAGGTTGCTGGCGTACTCTGCGCTTGAGATCCTGACGCTGCCACTTCATCGCTGTGTGCAGGGCGACTCGATAAAACCAAGTCGCTGGACTAGCAAGACCTTCGAAACGCTCCAATGATCGCCAGGCTTGCAGCAAGATCTCCTGTGCCAGGTCCTGACATTCTTCCTGTGTCAGCGTGTAAGCGCGAGCCACCTGAATGACAGACGAGCTATGCTCTGTCAGCCACTGAGTGAACATCGCTTTCTGACCTTCGTCCGGCAATTAGCACCTTCGCCCGGGATTGGAACGCAAATTCCGGCTCTAGTGATATTGGTACCAGCGGCAGTTCGTTCCTTACAAGAACTCGTAAAAAAGATGTTTGTCAGTTTTCGGCGACTGCGTATTGTTTCAGTTGCCCGCAGTCCGGGCATCGGAAAGCCGTGATCAGCTTAATGGACTTATCGTCGAGCCGAAGGCATCCAGGTAACTACTCGCCACGAAATGCGAGTCTCGGAGAGACTCGCCTACGTGTGGGAGGCAAGCCAAAATGCGTGCGGTGTTCATGTTCGCAGCCTGTGTGGGTTAGGGTTTTGCCGAAGGTCGATACCCTCTTTCACTTCCAGCGAATCTTCTGAACAAGCATTTATCTTCCACCGGCCTGTGATGGTGGGACGATCGACCCGCACGCTTCAATTGAGGGGCGGGCCAACGGTGCTGCTGCGGTGCTTTTTGGCCTCCTGCTCCTCGGGGGCACGGCGGCATTCGATCAGTAGAGCTTTTGAGCCCGGCATAAATCGGTCGGGACGCCACTCGCGGTTGATGTCTCCCGAAAAAGCAGCGAGTGAATAGCAAATTGTCAACGTGTCTCCGTCGCAGGAAATGATTCCGGGGGCGACAAGTTGGTCTCCGTGCGGTTCGTAGACAAAATCCACCTCATAGGTCGTTCCATTTCCAAGTTGCCGCTTTGCCAGTCCTCGCCACTGCATGTCGATTGTTGAACTAACGAACGTCATGAGTTCATCTTTGACGATCAATTCAACGCCACGAAAAGTCTCGTCGCTGTCCTTGCTTTGCATGTTTTCGATGATCCAGCGGCCTTGAACCTTTCGCTTCATTGACTCAAGCTGCTTCGTCGAGTCCGTGGTACTGTCCAACTTCACTGTTGAATCGTGTGCAACGGTTCCAGCGGCGAGAGCCGGAGCAACGTCCCACTTCAAATCGGTATTCAGTAAGTCAGTTACTCGCTTCTCCACAATCCGTTCGGCTAACTTGTCTCGCATGTCGATCGATTGCTGAATACTTTGCATACGTTGTGCGAGGTCGGCCAACTCGGCTCGTTGTAGCGACTGCCGAGCGTCAAAGGATTTGCGAACCGCAGCTTGTAGTTCTTTACGTTCTGATTCACTTGGCGATGTCGACAGCTTGAGTTTGTCCGCAAGCTGATGAGCATTTTGTTCGGCTTCGTTATATGCCTGCTTCAGCTTCTCAGTCGGCTCATCTCGGCTGAAATCTGCATTGAAGGAAAATGCTCGGCTGTGTGCGAGCGGGCTTGACGGGGTAGATATACCAACGGCCGAACCGCGATCCGCGGCACCGATTGGTTCTTGCGATTCGGAGTCAAGTAAGCTGAAGGCCGACTCGAATTCGCGTGCCTCCGTCGGGTCAGCGATGAAAACGATTGAATTCGTTCGCTCATCGACTGCGAATCCCTCAACTTCATCCGGATTCGACACTCGATCCAGTTGCATGAATATCTTCAGAACGTCCGCAGCTTTTGCATGCTTGAATGAGAATTTATGCAGCGTCGGTGCGTTCTGCGATTGCACTGCCTGCGTACCGGCTTCATCTGGAGTTTGGCCCATGAGCAATGTGCTCGAAGTAAGAGACCCCATGACGAGCATCGCAGCGTAAACAGCATTTCGGTTCTGACTTTTCAGTCGCATTGGATTAACTCCATTCAAAGAAATCAGGGCTATTCTCATTTTCATCGCACGTTGTTCAGTCGTCGGCTTCGTCCCGTTCGTGACGAATAGGACAACGATCGGGAGCGATCCGGACGATTCATTCCATCATTCAGCCGCAGGCTTTGTGTCCCACAGTTGTTGCGTCGTTGACTCAATCGGGACTAAGTCTCGCTTGAATGATTCGAGCTCTACCGCGACGCTTTCCCATTGCAAATCCATCGATGTTGATTCGGACGTTGCCTCGAATTGCGGGCGTGCTACATGATTAGAAGCAGCGCCGGGAGGTCGATTAAACCACCAAATACTAGAGCAAATGGCAATGCAACCCAGCGAGATAGCGGATGCCGCAAGCCAGTTGCGTTGCGAGCTCCTGGACTGCAACTCCATAGGCAGCTCAGCCGTCGTCGGATGCTGTACATGAGCCAAACAGGATTCGATGAGCGTACTAACTTCGAGAGCAGATCGATAACGATCCTCCCGCGACTTGGCGAGCAATTTCATTACGATTTGCTGCAGCCACGCAGGAACATTCGGATTCGTTTCGCGGATTGGTCTCGGTGCGTCATCAGTGATGCGACGAAGTACGGCGTAGCTCGTTTCACTTCGAAACGGTGGATGGCCTGTACACATGGCATACATGACGCAGCCGAGTCCAAAGAGATCACTGCGAGCATCAATTGCTTCGCCGCGAACTTGTTCCGGTGACATGTAGTGCGGCGTGCCGGGATGAAAACCGCTGCGCGTCAAATCGGCGTCATCACTAGCTCGGGCCAATCCGAAATCGGTCAAGAGTGCGCGATCGACCCCTTCGTCGAGAAGGATGTTCGACGGCTTCACATCGCGATGGATCAATCCTTGAGCATGCGCGGCAGCAAGTCCTTTCGCCGCGTGCATACCGATGCGAAGCACCTCGCACAGTTCGAGAGGTCCTTCCCGATCGATCCGTTGCTGTAACGATCCGCCGCCGATGAACTTCATCACTAGGAAAGGGTGATCACCATTTGTTTCCACGTTGTGAATGGGCACTACGTGATCATCGACAACCGCTGCGGCGGCGCGAGCTTCTCTGGCGAATCGAGTGCGAGCCGATCCGTTGCCTGCTAGGTAGGGCGCCAGTAATTTCACGGCCACGGGTCGATTGAGGTCCGTATCGTACGCCTTGAAGACAACTCCCATGCCGCCGCTGCCGATCAAACGTTCTACGTCGTAGCGACCGATGCGGCCGAGCATTTCGGGGTGCGTCGGCGGCAACAGCATCGACCTGGCCATTGACTCGGTCCAGACCCCCGATGTTTGCGTGCGAGAGCCGCTTGTTAGAAACTTTGCTGCACGCTCCTTCACTGTGCTGCCATGATGCAACGGCTGCAGACTCAGAGTTCGTCTGCAAGCTGTCGCGTATTTTCTGTCCAGTGCTCCGGTTCAGCAGCCAATCGTTCCAAACGAGCCTGGCAATGCGGACATTCAGCCAAATGATCCGCAGAATCTGGTTGGCATTCATCGTCTGTGCTGTGAAGCAACTTGACGAGCGCGTCATCCGAGTAGCCGGCGCATGAGCGGTTCATTCGGGTACCTCAAATTGTTCGGCGAGCTCACGTAAGCGGCTGATCACGCGACTACGAGCGACATACACGGCACCGATCGGCATGCCGAGTCGCTTCGCTGCCTCATCGATCCTGATCCGTCGACATGAGTCAACTGAAAAGCGTCCCACGTGTTCTTCGACACCGATCCTCGCACTTGCTCGGCGCACCACCGATAGACTTCGCGCCGATATTCCATGTCGAATCGGCTCGACGCTTCATCATTCGAAGCTTCGATTTCGTTCGCTGCACCCTGCCAGGTGTTACCTCCGAATCCGATGCCGCCCAGTGGTCTACGAGTGAGCGTCTTGATGGCTATGTTGCGAGCAATTGCCAGCAACCAAGCGCGAAAGCGACCTCGCTCGGGCTTCGCTTGCCACTGTTCCACGGACTGCGCAACAGCCACGAGCACCTGCTGCACTACATCGTCCGCATCCGCTCCTTGTAGTCCTTGGCGGAGCGACAGCCGAAATACAAGCGGCCCGTATATCGCAGCGAATTCATCCCAAGCCGCCACATCCGCCGCGTCTCGTAGACGCACGATCAAGCTGGCTCTGGTTTCCGGAGGACTATGGGCCATAGGGGCTTTCTGTTGGTTTCACGTATTGTCACCAACAGTAAGTCCCGCGTCAGTCCAGCATCTTGCACGAAGAGGGAAGATTTTCTGCGAATTGGACAAGCATGTTCAGGACACTGCTGAGTTAATTCAAGCGGAACGGCGCAAGCCGTCCGGTTCTTCGAGACCCGGCTGCTCGCGCTGCACAGTTACAAGATGATCGTCCTACCAAAGAAGGATTTGCCGCTGTTTCAAGAGTCCCCAGAACGCCGTCGCGGCAAGTAAGACCGGCGGAACCATGAGTCCAAAGATCGTTGCGACTAAAAGAGGCATAGACGAAATGGAGCCGTCGATGGCAATGACGATGTAAATACCGGCGACAAGACAGAACAACGACCATAGCATGCCCCAAACGAATGCAGCTCCGTGGATGGTCCAAGCATTCAAGTGCCCCAAGCGTCGAAGGGTGAATGCAATCGGCATTCCGATGACACCGGCGACGACATAGCTCGCACAGAAGGCGATGACGATTGCAATCGGCGGCAGCGAAATGTTGAAGGCTTGCGTTATCAACAGGAACGAAAGCGGAGTGGCGGCAGGGGCGACGAGGTAGGCTTTCCACATTTCCAGGCTGTTTGGAACCGGAGTCATATTCGACACGGTGCATTCTCCCCGTAATGAAGGTTCTCAAGGAATGAACTTTTAGGAATTCTCCACTCGAACAACCGCCTCAGAGGAATCGACTTGCATGGATTAGTTCCATGGCAATCCGCACAACGGTGACCGATTTTTGCGAACGAGCCACGAACCGACGATGCCTCCTCCGGCAAGGTTCACGAGAACATCGCAGTCAACGGCGGTTCCACGAATGTACTGTCGTTACGTCTCACATTTCTAGTACGTAAAGGGCATGCATAGAGTCTGCCGGTTTCATTGAGCCGCGGGCTTGAACGAGCCTTCGGCTTTCGAACGAATTCCCAACTCGATTTCGCCGGTGGTAAGTTCGTCGCTGGAGTCGGATGTACAGTTCGGGACGGCGAATCGGATTCGATAGGTCTCACCGGCTTCGACGAATACGAGCGTCGCATCGTCAGATTGTGCCGTGGCCGGCGGCTCAGCTTGTTTCGATGCGGATACAAACTGCAACGCTCTTGATTTGCGAGAGATCTGTTCACCGTCGACCAATCGTTCCAAACGTGCACCTGCGACAATCTTTTCGGCGATGCACTGCGACTTGACTTTGTTGCCGTGAGCGTCCCTCACGTCTACATCGTAGTGCAGAAAGTTCGGGATCGACGCCTCCAGCGGTTTGGTTAATACATTGCGATAGTAGATCTCCACTTCCACCTTCTGACCGGTCGAGTACTTCTTAAGTGGCGGGCTCAGTCGCACGCCGGCCTGAAGGCCATCGACGGCAGGTGTCCCCCAGTGGATCTCGCCGGCGTCGGCATGTTTCACAGAGATGAACTGTTCGCGAAGGATAAACGCATAACTCGCACCTGATTCTTCGCCGGCATTCTTCGGCAATCGCACACGCACGGACCAAATCGTATACGTACTTCCATCCGCGGTCTCGAATGTCGGAATAACTTCGATCACTGCTCCCTTCGGTAGAGTTCTGGTCCCGGCAATGTTTTGAAATCGTTCGAACAACGCATCATCGACATCATGGCTCGCACGCCGTGATTGTTCGTATTGAATGGCAGCCGCCACTTCCTCTTCAGTGAGCGGAGGCTGTTTGTATCCTCCCGCTGAATTCCGGTCAGAATTGAAACGTGCGATTGCGGATGCCAGTGGAACACTGCCATCGTCCTCGTTTCTGGCCTCTGTGCTCGGAACCGTTTTGAGCGTTGTCATGAATCGCTCGCGAACGACAAGCTTGTCGTCGGAACCCTCTTTTACCAAGAGGATGCGGAATACCTTGACCGTTGTATCCCCTACCGGTTCATCCGTCGATTGGATGTCAAGCTTCCAACGGTCAAGCAATCGATGCTCGTTGGCGAGTGCAAAGAGAACATCTTGGACCGATTGCGGTCGCTCTCCATCGCGTTCATTCCAAGATGCCCAGGCAATCAACTCATTCTTGGTCAGCACCGGCTGATCTTTTACGAGAGAGTTGACTTGATCTAAAGCGAATGTCAGAGCCTCATTCCCTTGTTCCGAGCTCGCTGCCATACGATCCAGCGGTTTGCCTTCGCCTGACTCACTTTTAGAAACAGTAGTCTTCTCGGATGTCGATCTGGACGCCTTCTTCTCCAGCACGATCTTGAGCCGATCACCTGCGGTAGGTGTGCCAAACCAAATGTGATAACCCGGCTTGAACACTCGCAGTATCGTCTGTGTTCCTTTGGCGATCGGATAGCGAAATGCGCCGTCGTTGTCGCTGGTGATGATCTTCGGGTCAGCCTCAGTAAAGGCTTTGGCTTGTTCAACCGGATTGCCGTCGCTATCAACGATCGTTCCCGTGATGTCGTCTGCTTTCTTTTGCTCGAGCACTTCGGTACCCGGAGTCGATCTTGAAAGCCACTCGGTTGAACCGAAGCGACTTGGCTGCAGGGGGAATTCGATCGCCAGTTGGTTCGGGCTTTCAGCGCCGACCGCCTGTTCTTGTACATCGAATGGAAAGACTCGCCCCTTGACCACAAATACCGCGCGACCGGTCGGCAAATCAAAAGCAAATCGTCCTTCATTGTCCGTAAAGGCCGTTATCGCTGTGGCAGAAGACTCCGGTCGCGACTTGCAATGGCAAAGAATGCGGGTTTCGGGCTGCGCAGGCTTGCCTTCGATGGTCAAAACACCGGACACATGGTTCGTTCTCACAAGTGTTAATTCGGATCGTGCCTCCTGTCCTGCAGCCACTTCAATCCCATCGTCGACCAGCGCTGTGAAGTGCGGGTTCTCGTCGTGCTTCAACCAGACGTTGTATATCCCTTCATTCAATCCACTCAGTCTGTAACGGCCTTCTGCGTCGGTGATCGCACTGGCACCGCCTCCGATGCCGGCCTTGTCGTACACCGCACTACAAGCGACCGTCGCGTTGCGAATCGGTTCTCCTTGTTCATTCTTCAGAGTGCCGACGATCTCTAAGGCTTCCTTTGCTGCAGGCAATACTTGACCGGCCTCATCGTTCGGATCTTGTGAAGACGTGGCAGCCATCCGTGCCGCCAAGAGTTGTTTCTTTGTGTCCGCCAATTCGTCTGCCATGTTTCCAGGTAGTCTCAACCAGAACAAAGCGAGGACCAGGAATCCAATCGCACCGCAGGCAGCCGCGAGCGCGAGCGGGTTAAGAATTGCCGGTTGGTCTGCCGTCTGTTCTGCTCTTCCGTTTCGCTTCAACAAGGAAGTGATAGCCAAACCCCAAACGAAGCCGAGTGCTGTGACGACCAAAACTGCAAGCATCGGCGGAACTTCGTGCAGAAACGAACTTTGAGGAAGTGTTGAAAGCGAGAAGGCGGGCTTAAGGCTGACCGCAAATGCGAACAGGGTTGACAATAAACACGGCAGCCAACTGGGCATGCGGACAGATATATAGTGAGTCATAGTTTTCCACCAATTGTTACCGGATCTGCTGAGGAATCGACGTCGCTCCTTCGACTTTCGTAGTTCATTTGGAAGTTCAACGGCAGTCGGCTGTTGCACGTGTGCTAGGCAATCCGAGAGCAACTGCGAGACTTGACCGGCCGACTGGTAGCGATCCTCGGGCTCTTTCGACATCAGTTTCTCGATGATCGCACACAACCACACCGGTATGTCAGGGTTGATTTCACGTAGCGGCCGGGGCTGCGCGTCGGTGATCAGTCGTAGAACTGCGAAGCTGTTGTCCGCGCGAAACGGTGGACGGCCGGCGCACATCGTATACAGCACCGATCCCAGTCCGAACAAATCCGATCGAGCATCGACGACTCCGCCGCGAGCTTGTTCCGGAGACATGTACTGCGGCGTACCGGCAATGATGCCGCTGCAAGTGATGCTCGCGTCGTCAACCGCTCGAGCTAATCCGAAGTCGGTGAGCAGCGCTCGTTCCACGGTGCCGTCGAGCAGGATATTCGATGGCTTGATGTCTCGATGAACGAGTCCTTGAGCATGAGCAGCGGCTAGTCCGCCAGCTGTCTGCATTCCCAGCCGCAGGATCTCTCGCAACTCAAGCGGACCACTTTCGCTGATCCGTTTTTGAAGATTCGTCCCTCGAGACAACTGTGTCACGAGATAGGGGACACCTTGCCACTCGGCAACGCTGAAGATCGGCAGCACATTGTCATCGATCACTGCTGCAGCGGCTTTCCCTTCTCGCTCGAATCGCATGCGAGCTGCACCCGACGCAGCCAAGTGAGGCAGCAGCAGCTTGATCGCCACATAGCGATTGAGCGATGGTTCGTAAGCTCTGAATACGACTCCCATTCCGCCTCGCCCAAGCACCCCGACGATTTCATACTGTCCGATGCGCCCCAGCATGCGCGGGTCATCTGTCGGACCGAGTAGCTTCAAAAGGGATTCAATACTCTCTCGGTCATCGATCGTGCCAGTGCTTGTGTCTTTCGAGTCGAGCGATGGTTCTCGCTTGGCTTCACTACTGAAGAACACTTTCGCTTCCAGCCAAGATGCTTCGTCGGCCGCCGTTCGGCTGAGGAGCTCGCGACAAACCGTGCACTCGTCAAGATGCAACTGAAAGGATTCATCATCACCGGATGAGAGCTCGCCGCGCAGGAATCGCTGAATCTGTTCCGGCGTGCTGCAATGTAGATGTGCTTGCGTCATTGGCTCAACTCTCCCAGTTCAGAAATCACTTCGCGCAGTCTGAACATGATTCGACTACGAGCCGTATAGATCGCTCCGACGCTCTTACCGAGCTTGTTCGCGACGTCTTCGATGGTCGCTTCTCCGGATACCGACATCTCAAAAGCTTGCCACGAGTCGGCTCGAAACTCCGCGCTGACGATCCGAGCGGCTCGACGATACAGTTCCTTGTGAACCTCGGTTGCGATCAGTTCACTGGTCACGCGATCGCGATCGACTACATCGCGGAGCAACTCATCCGCCGACCAACCCCCTTTGGCCTGATCTTTCGGCCGGCGCATCAAAGCGTTGAGGATCGCGTTCTTGGTGACGCGGCTCAGCCAATGGCGAAAGCGAGTCGAAGAATCGCGGCGTTCCCATGATCCTACTGCTCCCGCAACGGCCACTAGGACTTGTTGAGCCAGATCCTGTGCGTCGGCATATTGCAATCCCTTGGCCAGTGCAATGCTCACGATCGCAGGTCGGTAGATGCGTACAAACTCATCCCAAGCAATGCGATTTTCCTGATCGCGGACTTGCAGCAGCAAGCTATCTCGAGTTTCTGGGAATTCGTTCAACGAGTCGTTCTCCTACCAGAGTTAACACTGCAGGCGACTCATTCTGTCAGAAATTTTTTCTGACTGCGGCGAGCTATGAGTGGATATGAAGCCCCGCGAGCATCCGGCTTCCTCGACACCTCTCACAAGTGGATTGTAGACTAAGAATTGCGGCCGGTCATTTCTTTGCGATACGCAAATCACCGACTCGCCGCTGAATGCGGGCTCTGGTAATGGGGGTACGAGCTGTGCTCGAACTCCGGCACCTTGGGTGAAACACCTTCAGCGTTTTCAGACCTATCCCGGTAGGGTTTCATTTTGCACGCCACTACCACCGACTTCCATGCGCGTCGTACCGTTGCTCGGAGTGTCTCAACGTATTGACTTGCTCTTCGTGACTTTCGTGTTCTTCGTGGTAATAAAGTCGCTTCTTCGAATCAGAATCATCACGCTTGCAGGAAAAAGAAGAACGGACCACGAAGGTCACGAAGAGCACGAAGAGTGAAATGAAAGGAGATGAGTAGCGAGGGGGGCTTTGCGTCTCACTCGGACTTCATCCATAGCGGGGCAGTGGCGAACCAAGCAATGCAGCAGATCAACATAATCCACTGCATCGTAACCAGATCCAGGCGATGGAACATGAATAATGTCGGCGGCAAAATCGTTCCGACCAGCGCCGTGATTCCGATGATCATCGCGATGCGTTTCATGCTGCACCTCCCGTCTGAACAGCCCTCTTGCCGGCGGTCGCTTTCGATAACACCACGTACATAACTCCGCAAACTATGGCCGTCGGCAAAGGCAAGTAAGAAGGGAACACGTCCGCATATTTGAAGAGTGCCATAGCGATCGCCACAGGAATCAACCAAGAGATCAGCACGATCCAATTAAAGCTCGAACCACTTTGCTCCGCCGGGTCCTGAGGTATTCCCAGCGACTTGGCAAAGTAGTGATCCACGATAATGATCGCACCCACCGGTGCCAGGATCGTTCCATAGATCCCGACGAAGTTCAGTAAGTTCATGGCGAACGCGGGGAAGATCGCGGCCACACTGCATACAACCCCCGCGATAGCAGTCGCTGTGTTTCGACTGATGCTCGGGAATATGCCTTGGAAAGCCAGCCCGGCTCGGTAGATTGTCGGATTCGCCGTCGTCCAACCGGCAATGATGACGCATATCAGTCCGGTCCAACCGACTGCATCGTTCACCATCGTTCCCGGATCCTTGCCGACAGCCGGTTCGACGTGATGCACTCGAACCCAATACACCAGCAGCAAAGCCGCACAGATCCAAGCGACGTAATGACCGAGGAACATACCGGCGGCGGATGCATAGCCGGCTCGCGGCGACTTTGCGAATCGAAGGACCGACAGATCAGCCATTCCGAGATGCATGGCTGCGTTGCAAAACCAAGAGAAGAATACGACGCCCCAAAATGAGATCTTCTGTTCTGTGCCGGGCGGAGGTGTCAGTAAAGTCCAGATGTTCATTTCATCGAGCTTGCCGAGCATGACCATGGCACATGCTGCAAACACCAGCAGCATCCATGGCGCCGCATAGTTACCGACCGCGGCCACGAATGCATAACCTCTCATCGCCACCACGGTCATGGCGGCTCCGATGATGAAGCAAGTTACGACCCAACCCAAGCCTGTGGGCATCGTCGTTTCAAAAGTCGGCATCTCGATAATGGGAACGATCGGTCCCACTGCAGTCGCTGAGACCGTGATCATCGCGCCTGCCAAAAAGCAAAACAAGAGGCCGTTGGCTAGGTTGTAGATCGATACGAGTCCGCGCCCGGCGATCTTTTCCATTTTGAAGTACAACGTCAATCGCTGCTTGGTCGCTATCTCTGCAGTTAAGAATCGCCAAGTCAAAACGGCTAGAGCGTTGCCGATCAACAACCCGAAGATGAGGCTCGCAGGGCTGGCTCCCCACGCGACAAACAACGGACCGATCATGAACTCGGTCCCTGCCGTATGCTCACCGGCATACATTCCCCAAAACGCGAGTGGCCCTTTCTGAGCGGCAAGCGGTACCGGTTCGCGTTCGTACTCACCGCCGTCAACAGGTTCGGATTCGGCTGTCATAATTTGTTCACGCTCACGAAAGGAGCAAAGAGAAGAATGGAATGGAGCATGCACTCAGGACGGGGCAAGCGAGGATCAGCTTCTCTTTGAGAGAACCGTCTGTTCATAACGCTTTACTTCAGTCAACCAATCGCTGCCGACCGGGACTTCTTTGGTCAAGCAATAAAAATCCCAGACGGCCTGCCAAGGAAGCGTCTTGCACTCTTCCATCCAGGCCAATCGCGATGTGAGGTCTCCCTCCATTTCGCTTTCGCCGATTACAGCCGGTTCAAGCAGCGCGACGAGAAACGCTTTGAGCGTATTGCGCATCCCGATGACCCAAGCCGCCACGCGATTGATGCTGGCGTCGAAGTAATCGAGCCCGATATGAGTCCGATCCAAGAATCGATTACGGACGATCTCGGCGGCGAGCTGGTTCAGTTCGTCATCAAACAGCACGACATGATCGCTGTCCCAGCGCACTCCGCGACTGACGTGCAGCAGAATCTCGGGGACCCACATCAACACCGATGAGATCTTGTCGGCAATCGACTCGGTCGGATGAAAGTGCCCCGCATCGAGACACAGTACCTTTTGATGCTTAGCCGCATAACCGAGATAGAACTCATGACTGCCGACGACATAGGATTCACTCCCGAGCCCGAACAGTTTCGATTCTACAGCATCGCGTACATGCCGCGCACTCAGTTTCTCTGCAAAGACGGCATCGAGCGAATGAACCAAGCGTTCGCGCGGTCCCAGTCGATCCGCGGGCAAGTCCTTCGATCCATCCGGAATCCACACATTGACAACGGCCGGTGAACCGAGCGCCTTGCCCATCGCAGCGCCGATCTTTCGACAAGCGATGCAGTGTTCGATCCAAAACTGCCGTATTTTTTTCTCAGGGTGGCTGAGCGTGAAACCGTCGGCGGCGAGCGGATGAGAGAAACAAGTCGGATTGAAGTCGAGACCTAAAGATCGTTCCTTCGCCCAATCGACCCAGCCTTTGAAGTGTTGGACTTCAACCGCATTGCGATCGACAGTTCGTCCGCCGAACTCACCGTAGAACGCGTGCAGATTCAGACGATGACGACCCGGGATCAACTTCAGCGCTTGGTCGATGTCGCTTCGCAGCTCCATGATCGTGCGAGCACGTCCCGGATAATTGCCGGTCACGGCAAGTCCGCCACCGAGTTCATTCGACTTGATTTCAAAGCCGCCGACATCGTCGCCTTGCCAACAATGCATGGAGACCGAGAGGGCTTCCAGCGACTGAAGAGCGAGTTCGGTATCGACACCGAGAGCCGCGTATCGATTTTGCGCCAGCGCGTAAGCTTGTCGCACCATCTTCGGTTGCACAGACATGAGCAGATCGCATCGGAGGAGGAGTTGCAGGAGGCTGATGTGAGGGTGCACTAGTTTAGCAGGCAACGGAACGGGAGTAGGGTTCTACCGATCTTCTTACGCTGGTTCTGTACAGGATTGTTTCGCGTCTGCTGCCCGCAGCATCTTCCATGGCTGCATGTTAGACTGAGGTTCATCCACACCTACGGTTACCCCACCGACTCTCGCCCAAGCCCCACAGAGAGTTCCCGCTTCTCATGCATCGACTTCGATACCGCTCCTATCGAAATGGGCAGGCAGTCACGTACGCCTCTCGTTTCGCTGACCCGAACACTGCTTCGGCAATGTTCCTACGAGTCATCCGAGCTTGCTTCGCCTACTTATCCGCGACGCTGGTGCCTTTCAGCTTACTTGCTCACGCAGGCGAACCTGAACTGCTGGTGTTGATGCACGACTCGGGGCGTGTCGAACGCTATGAGGCAGAAACAGGAAAGCATCTTGGTACGCTGCTCAGCGGTCTTCCACCTTCGAATGCCATTCTCTTCGACAACAACGGACGTTTGCTGATCTCGACGGGAAACCCGGGCGAGATGGGGAGCGTATTGCGATTCGATCCCAAAGGCAAAGTCGAAACATTGATTCAAGTTCCGGAGGGTTACGGCGGTCGATTGCATCGAGCTACAGGGATGACGTGGTACAAGGGCGATCTGTTAGTAGCCAGCCAAGGTGACGGCAGAGTCAAACGCTACGACTATCCGTCGGGTGAATGGTTGGAGGATGTGGTACTTGCAACGCCGGGCAGCATCACTCAGATCGCGATGCATCATGACGAACTGTTCGTAACCGATTATCAAGCAAGCGCGATTCGGAAAGCGAACAAGCTGGACGGTTCCATGAGTGCCGTTTGGGCGAAGGACACAACTCAACATCCTTGGGGACTCGCGATCGACTCTCATGGAAGTGTCTTCTGGTGTACATCGGGCAATCGAATTCTTCGAACCGTCGGCAACGAAACAGTCGAGTGGGCCGGTGCAGGCGGAGGGCTGGCGACTCCGATGTGTCTGGAAATCGGACCTGATGGATTGCTGACCTGCGCAAGTTGGCTCGGAGGCATCACGGTTTGGAAGACCGATGAAGCGAGCGCCGGTGCACCGGTGCGAACGATCGCAGGGTCTGAGGTCAAAGGTCCGGTCAGTCTCGCGTTCACCGATCGCACTCTGCCGGCTGAATTCGTGTATACGGCATCTGGTGCATTGAACGAGACGCCTGAGAAGATCGCGATGTTTGAGTCTCGTATCCGACCTCTGCTACTTGAGCGTTGCATGGAGTGTCACGATTCGGAAACGCAGGAAGGTGGACTCCGACTCGACGCACGCGCGGGCTGGGAGATAGGAGGACATACCGGTCCAGCGATTGTTCCGGGGCGTCCCGAAGAGAGCTTGTTCTATCGAGCCGTTGTCTACTTGGACAAAGATCTGAAAATGCCGCCGGATCGTCAACTGACTCCGGACGAAATCGATTTGATGCGGCAGTGGATCGAGCAAGGTGCGATCGATCCTCGCAAGAGTGATAGCCCAATTGCGAAACCCAAACTCGCCGTAGACGCTTGGTTAAGCGCCTTTCAGCAAAGGCTCGATTGGTGGAGCTTGAAACCCTTAGCCGAATCCGATCCTCCGGAAGTTCAGGATGCTCAGTGGAATCGATCGCCGGTTGATCGCTGGATTCGATTCAAGCTGGAGCAAAACGGATTGCAACCTGCAGAGCCTGCTCAGCCGGAGGACTTGCTGCGCCGGGTCTCATTCGTCTTGACTGGCCTTCCGCCGACCGTGGAACAGCGCGAGACATTCCTGGCATCGTGGAAGGTCGAATCCGATGCGGCCTATACGACTCTCGTGGAGGAACTGCTGGCGTCTCCGCACTACGGTGAAGCGATGGCGCGTCACTGGATGGACGTTGTTCGTTATACCGACACCTACGGATATGAATGGGATAATCCCGCCAAGGGTTCCCATGAGTATCGAGACTATCTGATTCGAGCGTTCAACAACGATGTCGGCTTCGATACGCTGCTCACCGAACAATTGGCCGGTGATCTGCTCGACCAACCTCGCATCGATCGCGAAAACCAAGTTGTCGAGAGCTTGATCGGGCCGATGTTCTATCACATGGGAGAACACCGGCACGGCAGCAGTCGCGATTTCAACGGCATCCATCAAGAGATGGTTAACAACAAGATCGATGCCTTTTCGAAAGCCTTTCTAGCTACCACTGTGGCTTGCTCGCGCTGCCACGATCACAAACTCGAGGCGGTCTCGCAACAGGACTACTACGCGCTCGGTGCGATGTTCATGACTCCTCGCTGGGCCAGCCGCCCGATCGATGCTCATGAAAAGAATCGCAATGCGTTGGGTCGATTAAGAGAGCTAAGAACATCCATCCGCGATGAACTGGCAAACACTTGGCGAGCGATCGATATTCCGACCAAGGATTGGCAAGCAGCCGTATCCGCGTTTCCCGAAAAGAAGGACCCTAAGTTCGGAGACATCGACTTTCCGGCATATCGCCTTGCCAAAGAATCTCAAGAGATCGTGTCGACTTGGAAAGCACTTGAAAGCGAATGGACCACGCACCGCAACGCCCGCATCGATACGAATAAAGCCTTCACGATCTTGGCGGACTTTGCAGAACCGAAGTTGCCGGACGGCTGGGTGATGGAAGGGGACGGGATCGAGTCCGGCTGGGTCGAAGATGCGACGCCGCTAGTCGCACTGGAAGGAGACGCGGTTATTTCAAGATTCTTACCGCGCGGTTTGCATACGCACGCCCTCTCGTCGAAGCTATCCGGGGTCGTTCGGATGCCGCCTCAAGATCGCGTGCCGGGCAAGCATGTCAGTCTCAAATTGGCAGGCGGCGAATATGCAGGCACTTTGACACTTGACGAGAACGCCATTCAAAGCGAGAGCGTCGCGTTTCTCAATCAAGTGCAGCCCGCGTGGAGAACGTACAGCGATTTGCCTTTGAAGAACGGAATCACGCGCGTCACGATTGACTTTGCGACTGCTTCATTGAATACGAACTTTCCGCCGCGCACGGGACTGGCAGCGGGCTTGCCGAATAACGATTTCGGTTTTGATAAGCGTAGCTGGCTGAGCATTACACAGATCGCGTCGCACGATGGTCCGGGTGCACCGTTGGACTTGATGGATGCCTTCAGTACTCTCTTCGATGGGACCGTGCCCTCAAGTACAGAGGAGGCCCATGGAAGAGTAAGCAATTGGATGAATCAAGCCGTGCGGCGCTGGTGCGATGGTAAGCAGCATTCGGGCGACCGCGAGATCATCGATTGGCTGCTGACGAAGAAACTCTTGCCGAACCAAGCCTCGCCGGGCAGTCGGCTCGAACAACTCGTGCAAGAATATCGTCGCATCGAGCAGTCGATCGAGTTCTCACGCAGCGTAAACAGCATGGACGAGCGAGCCGCGACCAAGTCGGGACTCTACTTCAATGTCCGCGGCAACGTTGATGCGATGGGAGAGCTAGTGATGCCTGCATCGTTGTCGATGTTCGGCCCGGACGATATTGTGAAGAACAGTCCCGGCAGCGGTCGACTCGAGCTGGCTCGATCGCTGCTCCGTCCCGATCATCCGTTGACATCGCGTGTATACGTCAATCGAATTTGGCAATGGGTATTCGGTACCGGTTTGGTTGCCAGTCCGGATGATTTCGGTCGTTTAGGAGACAAACCTTCCCATCCCGAATTACACGACATGCTGGCCAGCGACTTCATGCGTCAAGGCTGGTCGACGAAGCAACTGGTCAAGCAGCTTGTCCTCAGTCAAATGTTTCGTCAGTCCGGTGCCGTCGATCCATTAGCGGCCAAAGAGATCCTTCAAACCGATTGCGACATCACACTCCGACGCGAAGGCTCGAGGCTGAACAGATTCGTGATGCACTCCTGGCCGTTTCGGGACGACTCGATCGTAGTCTGTATGGTCGCCCGATCCTTCCCCTCGCAACGTCGAAGACGGATCAAAGCGATTGTTCTCCGGTCCGGTGGACGGTAATGGTCGCAGGTCCATGTATCTCATGATGTCGATTATGGACCCGCCGAAGTTCCTCACGGCCTTCGATCTCCCCGATTTAAAACTCCCGAGCGGCAGGCGAAACATCACCAGCGTTCCCACACAAGCTCTGCTGATGCTCAACGATCCTTTCGTTGATCAGATGGCCAAGAGCTGGGCCAAGCAATTGATCAGCGTGTCGCACCGCACACCGCACGAACGCATTGAGGCCATGTTTGCTGCCGGACTCGGACGCAGGCCGAGCGAGATCGAACTGCAACGTTGGAGTCGATTGCTTGTCGAGTTCTCCGGTCCGGATGAACTGATGACCAACGAGCAGGCTTGGGCTCAAATGGCTCATACACTATTCAATACCAAAGAGTTCATACACTATCGGTAGTCAGCCGGCGCTTGCCGAGAGATCTATGGAGCGAGATTCGATGAAAGGCCGACCGACAACATGTTCAGGCGCAAGCGGAGGGTTCGTGACTCGCAGGGACTTCTTGCAGCATGCCGGTGCCGGCTTCGGCGCTATGGCACTCATGGGTATGTTAGCGGGCCAAAGCCGAGCAGCGGTTCAAGAAGCGGCGCGAGCCAAGCGGATCATCTTTTGCTTCATGGACGGCGGCCCTAGTCATGTCGATACGTTTGACTACAAACCGATGCTCAAGAAACATCAAGGGCAACCGATCGGGTCGCGGTGGGTATCGAAGAAGTCGCAGTCGGATGCCAATCGTGTTTGGTTCGGATGCCCGTGGAAATTCAAACAACGAGGTGAGAGTGGTCTGTGGGTCAGCGATCTCTTTCCGCATATCGCCGAAGTCGCCGACCAACTGTGCGTTGTGCGTTCGATGGTCGGCGAACTGCCGCTGCACGGGCAATCGAACTTGCTGCTCCATACAGGAAAGAGCATCGGGACTGCTCCGAGCTTCGGTGCGTGGGTCTCTTACGGCTTAGGCACCGAGAACTCCAATCTACCGGCCTATGTCTTGCTCAACAACGATTGGGTCCCGAACGGCGGCATGGAGAACTTCGGCAGCTCTTTCTTGCCTGCCAATCATCAAGCGACCATGTTGCGAGCCAAAGGGAATCCGATCGACAACATCACTCCGTCGGATAAACCGGGGCTTCAGCGCAGGAAGCTCGACCTCATCTCCGAGATCGACCGCGACTTTGCTCAGACTACATCGGATCCGCAATCGATCGAGTCGATGATTGCCAACTACGAAACTGCGTTTCGCATGCAGTCGTCGATACCGGAACTTGCCGATCTTTCGAAAGAGCCGGAATACATCCACAAGTTATACGGCACCGATTCGACGGACGAGCATCAGCGTTACTATGCAAGCCAAGCCATACGTGCGAGACGATTGGTCGAAGCCGGCGTCCGCTTCGTCGAGATTACTTGTCCGAGTTTTGATGGAAACAATTCGCCTTGGGATCAACATAGCCAACTAAAGGTGCTGCATGAGAAGAACGCTCGAGTCACCGAACAGAGTGTAGCCGCACTGATTCAAGATCTGCGTCTGCGAGGATTGCTCGACGACACGATCGTCCTTTGGGCCGGAGAGATGGGGCGAACACCGCACACTGGTGCGATCAACGAAAACACCGGCCGTGATCATCACGTCAGCGGATTTTCCGTCTTCTTAGCAGGCGGTGGATTCAAGCCCGGAACTGTTTATGGAAAGACCGACGAGTTCGGAGCCAACGCCGTTGAAGATCCGATGAGCGTGCATGATTTGCATGCCACGATCTTGCATCAGATGGGAATCGATCACGAGAAACTGACCTACCGCTACGGAGGTCGCGACCATCGACTTACGGACGTTCATGGTCGTGTGGTGAAAGAGATTACTGATGCATGACGGGGCCATTGCTAACAAAGCATAGATGTACTAGGCAGATCGTATATTGCGAACGGAAACTTCTCATGGCATCAAAAGCAAGAATTGGAAACGGACGCAAATCTCCGCCGACATCGACGCAGAAGCTGCACTGTCGATCAAGCAAACTCCGAATCCCGGCGGTCTCTCGAATCCTCTACTTGCTTGTAATTGCTTGCACCGCGATGTTGCAGCCGCATCCGAGCGCTGCCGCGAACGAATCGTTTAATGTGCTTGATTCGGAAGACGGAAATTATCTGACAATTGTTGCCTATGACAGTTCCGAAAGGCCACCGCACTTAATCGTCTTTGAAGTGCTGAAACCCGATCGGCAACTGCGTCGGCTCTATGACCTGAAACTTGTGAACAAACGCCTTCCGAAATGGGTGACTGTCGCAGGAAGTGGGAGGTTTGTTATTTCCATCGATCAATGGTCTTCCGGTTTCGACACGGAAAACGCGATCGTTGTGTACGACATGATACGAAACGAGCATACTTCCTATCGGCTCAGCGACATATTCACCAAGGATGAAGTTGAAGACCGCAGTCAAGGTCGATTAGCCCATGGTTGGTGGAATGGAGGAATGAACAATGTGAATGAGCGGACGCAGGAGTTCTATCCAACCTCACCGGATTACTTCCGGGAATTTCCTGCGGATCAACTTTCTCCATTCATCGTCATCGACCTTCCTACAAGAGCTGTACGAGTGGAAAAACAACCAATTATCGGCAATCCCATTCCCAAAGAGCCATCGCCTCGAGGCTGGAAGTGGGAACGTGGGGACGGTAACGACTTCGATCCTCAAAAGTCTCTCCCAAGCACGCTGAAATACAACTTAGCGAAGGACTCCTGGATCGATTACAGGCTTGTACTTCCGGATCGCGAGTACAAAATTCATGCGAGACACAACAGCGAAGTCGGCAAAGAATAGTCGAGCTGGTTCGCGACATCCTGTCTGTACGCACAATGCTACGATGCACGCACCTGCAGGTATGACGACTGGGACGATGGATTTCATTAACGCATAGCTACTGAAGAAGGATGTCTTGTCATGGTTCTTACAGTCTGTTTACTCTTGGTCAACTTATGTGTACTTGAACCCGACAGTAAAACAATCCGGCTTCCTGAACTCAAAGATATCGAGAAGGTCGAGGTCAGCTATTACAACGCGAAAATTGAGTGGATGGATGATCATGAAAGTCACTTCAACGTTCCACTCGCTCCTGAACGAGCTGAAGAGATCCTCAAAACGCTGCGTGCCTCGCAAAAAGTAGAACTGACGAGTTGGAGTAATCAGTTCGTTGAAGTCGGAACGATCCTGATCAAATGCCGGAACGGATATTACCGGCGCATCTGCGTGCTCCAGACACTCAACAACTTCGAGGCCCAGTTCTTTTCCTTTGAAGGCAAGACATACAGCGTGAAGCGTGACCAGCCTATCGAAAACTCATTGCTCGAAGCCATATTGGAAGCAGAGCAAGCGGCCAAAGAAAAGTCGCCTGCCAAATAGATTGTGTCGTCCCTTTCGGGACTGGATGTCGGGCGCTGCCGATGAATCAATAGAGTTACTACGTGCGGTTGAGTCATGCGAGAATCGTAGCGGCGATTGGAGATGAGTGTGTGTTTGGAAGCTTGATGGCGCGAGCCGTCCTGTGTCGCACGATCGATCATGAAGAACCGGACGGCTCGCGCCGTACCGCTTGCATTGATGCTTCGGGTTTTGAATGAGCCCTAGCTATGGGGGCAACGTTCCATTTCAGTGCGAAGCTCGTTTTCTCTTTGCTAGCAATAGATTCGAGTTGAACGGGGTAGTTGGGGCTTTCCGTGCAAAATGCGAGAGTCGGACTTGATCTTGGAAGCGTATAAGCGGCTAGAATGAGGGAAGATATCTGAATGTGAGCGTGGGAGGTGGCTTGCCTCAACCACGGAAGGACGTCTCGCAAGGTAGAGTTTCGAGAGAATGGATTCACTCAAAAGCCGGGGCGCTTGGCGCCGTTTTCGGACCGTCGCTCGTCGTTTTTCTTCGTCGAGAAACCGAGTCGCGTTCAAGAAGCTCTTCGCGATCGAGACGCTTGAAAGCCGAGCCTTGATGGCGGTGACGGCTTGGACTTCCGGACAAGAACGGCTCGCTCTCGGCGACTTATCCGGCAACGGGTCTGCACCCTTCTTGAGCGATCATGCCGATGCCGATCTTCAATCAGCGCTCACGGGAGTAAGCGGCAGTAGTGGGTGGAACGATCGATCACTACCACAAAATCCCGGCGCGGATCTCAACTTGCAAACAGTGCTGCCGGCAGATCGTTTGCCGACCGCGCTCCCCAATCTCACTATCAACGACGACCAGTGGAATTTGGCGCAGCGCGGGATCACTCGCATCGATACATCGCGCTTCGACCGAACTCAGTCGGCGATACAGGTTCCGCACCTGTCAGCCCGCGGGCTCAGTGACCTCACCAGCGATCAAACTCCACCGCCCGTCAGGTCATTGTTTACTCCACCGGCCGGGAACGGACCGCGCCCGGAGTTCCAAGGAGCCTTGCAACTATGGACGCTGGACAGTGAAGACAGCGATGAATGGCGAATTGCTGATACATCCGTCGTTTTCCATGAAGGAGATCGCATTCGAGTCACCGGACGCTTCTCCGATACATCGGGATTCGGGGATCACGTCGTATGGTTGCAATGGGGCAATGGCATCTCGACTCCAGGAACCGTAGACGAAGAGGACGGCAGCTTTGCTGCTGAGTACGTCTATGCGGATGACTTCTCCGCCTTGGGGATCTCATCGGCACGCATCCGAGTCGATATGCAGAATGTGGGCGGAGGACTAGGAACGGCTTACACGCGACCGATCCAAGTGCTGAACCAAGCGCCAGTCGTGTCGCTTCAGCCGAAGTCACAGTACGACGCATCTTCAGCGTTGTTTCGCGTCGACGTCCAAGACCCGGGAGCGGACTCGTATGTTTATCACTGGGTCGCGAGTGCAGGATCGACGATTGTCGCCGATGTCATTGGAACCTCGCCCGTCTTTCAACTTGCTCGCACCGCGGCCGTCGGCGCGTTGCTTCGCCTGCAAGTAACCGTGACAGATGACGAAGGTGGTCAAGGCTCCTATACGACCGGCCTGCGGCTGGGCAGCGACGGCAACGATTCGATTGCCGTAAGTGATCAAGACTTTATGACGCTCGGCGTCGACACGCTGACCGTACTCGGGCTGGACGGCGCGGACCTCATTGATGCCTCCGCTGTCTCAGCGTCACACCGTGTCCTTGTCGATGGTGGTGCCGGAGCGAATCGAATCCTCGGCGGCGGCGGCGATGATACGTTCGTCGTCGGAGACGGTGACGAGGTTAATTCGCCGAGCCTGGCGACATCAAACAATGCGACCGGGAATGATCGCTACGTTATTCTCCCCGGAGCTCAACATACGGTGTGGGATGCTGTCGGCGACAACATCATCGACTTCAGTCGCTTGACATTCGCAGGCAATGCCGGAGTGCGATTTGATCTTTCGTCGGTCATGTCGACATCTGTCGCTGCACAAGACATCGCCCCAGTCGGAGCCGATGCGCTGGGCGTTTCGATGGCCGGCCGGTTTACCGCGGTGATCGGGACTGCGCTGGCAGATCAGTTCACGGTTGGTTCTGGAGGCAGCATCTACGGTGGAGCAGGTGCCGATCGCTTTTATACTCCTGCCGGCAATCTAGATACGGCAAACCTATTCGGTGAGAGTGGTGACGACGAGTTTATCGTTACTGCGCAGAGTCGCGTCGGCAGTCTGAGCGTGATCGGCGGTGACGGTAGTGATCGAGTCCAGGTCTTGGGCTCAGTACAAAATCGAATTTCATTCGAAGGTGACTCGGGTTCTGACATGCTGATCATCGGCAGCAGCAACGGGACAGGTGTTCCGCCGAGTGCCCCGCTACAAATCGGATCGATCACCTTTGCCGGTGATGAAGGCTCGGACACGCTTATCCAGTCACCAGGTACAAGTGTCGGATCATTGAGTTTTCTCGGCGATGACGGGAACGACTGGGCCGTCATCGCCGGTACGGTAACTGCGCTCACGTTCGACGGTGGAGCAGGAGAAGATGTTTTGACAGGTATCGAGCGTTCGACAACGTCGAGCACGAGTGCCTGGGCTTCGCCTGTAGGAAAGGTCGAGCAGTTGACCTTTCACGGTGGAGCAGACGATGACTCATTGCTCGGCGGAACGGACCTTGAAGTCACCACACTGAGTGCAGGGGGCGATGCGGGAAATGATTTCGTCGTTATCGGCAGTGCAGCCGGATCCGTTTTCTTTGACGGCGGAGACGGAGTTGATGCTCTTGTCGCCGGGTCGTCTGCGTTGAGTTTGACTGGTGCCGGACAAGCAGCCGGGTCGATCCACATCGGTTCGATCCGATTTATAGGCGGCAACGATGATGACGTTCTCGAAGGCACCGAAGAGATCGACGCCGCGCGAGTGGAAGTGGATGGGGATGCCGGGAACGATTGGCTTGTGTTCTCAGGGATTGCCGGATCGATTTTGTTCAACGGCGGTTTAGGGGCCGATGTCTTTCTCGCAGGCTCGACATCGATCTGGGGCGGACTCGGCACTCCCGCAGCGCAATCGATTACTGCCGGAACCATTACGTTCAACGGTGGCGCTGACGACGATGTTCTTGTCGGCGGCGAACAAATAGACGTCTCGCGGTTGGAATTCGAAGGTGACGCGGGCAATGATTGGTTAGTCTTCGACGGCCGTGCGCAAGACATACTGTTTCACGGTGGTTTGGATGACGATGCGCTCATCGGCGGTACATCAGCGGATGTCAATCACTTGGCGGGCGAAGGCGATACGGGTGACGACTGGCTGATTTTTCACGGCACCTTCAATGATCTACATTTCGACGGCGGCGCAGGTGAAGATGTGCTCGTCGTCGGTTCCTCGACATTGCTCGGTGAACAACCTTCATCTCAGGTGACGTCAGTAGGGACGATCTCCTTCGTCGGCGGCGCTGACAGCGACGTCTTAGTCGGGGGCGACGATGTGCAAATCAATCAATTGGCGATGGAAGGTGATGCCGGCGATGACTGGCTGGTCTTCAATGGAAACATCCAGTCGGTTTTCTTCAACGGCGGAGATGGTGAAGATGGCCTCGTCGCGGGAACGTCGATTCTGTCAACAGGTTCTGCACCGACAGTTCCCAAGACACTGAACCTCGGAACGATTCGTTTCGTCGGAGGGAATGACGACGATTTTCTCGGCGGCAGCGATGGAGTGGTGATCACTCGGATCGAAGTGGATGGAGACGCCGGGAGCGATTGGTTGGTATTCGACGGCCGTGCCGATAGCGTGCTGTTTGAAGGCGGCACAGGAGCCGACGTAGTCGTTGCCGGTTCTTCGGCGATCCATGGCTGGAGACCTGGTCAAACGGTTCGTCCTAGCATCATCGGTACATTGTCCTTCGTTGGCGGTGCCGACGATGACATTCTGGTGGGCGGAGCAGAGTCGGAAGCGATAGACGTCCAAGCGGAAGGTGATGCAGGAGATGATTACCTGTTGCTGTCGGGCAAGAGCACGACGGTTCACTTCGACGGCGGCACTGGTTCGGATGTGTTCATAGTAAAGGGGATTGCCGATTCAATTGAATTCCTCGGCAGCGACGGCGACGATGCCTTGTTGAACGATGCGGACGGAGTCCATTCCATCGTGGTCGACGGTGGCGAAGGAGACGATCTGGTTTGGAATCGGGGTGATTCGCTCAGCTCCATTAAGTTCATCGGCGGATTGGCAAACGATGATCTGCTCAACCAAGGAAACCAAGTTGCATCGATCCGCTTTGATGGGAATGCCGGGGACGATGTCTTTGAGAACAGCGGCTCCGACGTCGGCACGATAGCGATGACCGGAGGCGATGGAGACGACACTCTGTATCAACGAGCCGGTCATATTCAGACGCTGGAATTCACGGCCGGATCGGGCAACGACGTATTGGGAAATGAAGGGGCTTACATAGCGTCGCTGCGTATGCTGGGTGAGGATGGCGACGATCGTTTTCTCAACAACGGAGACCGAATAGGACGGATCGCTTTTGTCGGCGGGTTCGGCAACGATGCGATTCAGTCGAACGGTGATCACATCGATGTTTTGGATGTGCAAGGGCAAGCCGGATCGGATCAAGTTTTTCAGAACGGCTCCTATGTAGGGAGTATCTTGTTCAGCGGCGGTGACGGTTCAGACACGCTGATCAACACCGGCAGTTTTATTCAACCTGTCGGTGCAGTCGTCGGAACGCCTGCGATACGATTCGACGGAGAAGTGGGGGCCGACACGCTTGAGATCAACGGTACATCGATCGGCGACATCGCCTTCAGCGGCAGTCTCGGACAAGACTCATTGATTGTTCATGCCGATACCGGCTCGATCACCTTCCGCGGCGACGAGGACAATGACGTATTTATATTGCGTGGCACCGCCGCTGCCGTATCGGTCACCGGGGGCGGCGGGAATGATCGCTTCACCTTTGCCGGCCAGTCGACGAGCGCAGCGCTGAATGGCGGGCAGGGAGACGATGTTTACGAATTGGAGGGCAGCCCTCAAGGAAGTCTGCAGATCGTCGAGTCGTATACGGGTGCCGCTGATAGTTCACAAGATCTCATCGATGCGTCGGGCTTGCTGAGCGGACCGTTGGTTCTCGATCTCGCTTCGACTAGTTCACAAGCTCAAAGCAGTAGTTTCACGGTACGGTTAAGCGATGTTGCGGGCGTTGAAAATGTGATCGGTTCGCAAGGGGCAGATATCATCTTCGGAAACGATCGCAACAATTCGATTTCCGGTGCGCAGTACTATGCGCATGTGCCGGTGACCACGCTCGGGCTGACTCGCGGTGAACAGTGGGTACTACTGGACTTCGATACGTACACGGATGCGAACGAACGTCGATACGCTGACGCTGACCGGCAACGTGTGCTCAGTAAGTTATCGGCGGTGTACTACGGTACCGATTCTGCCGGCAATCCGAGAAACTACTCCGATCCCAATCGCTGGTTTCCCGTGCGGTTCGCCTTGTCGACGAGCGAACTACCTGTTGCAGTTCGCAATTCAGGTAGCTTTGCCACGATCTATTTCAATGCGACACCTTCGTACGATTCGCCCGGCGGTGAATCCAGTGAAGTGGATCTGATGAACCGAAACGCGGCGGGTTCGGCTCGCGTCCAAGTCAACGGATTGTTGAACGGCGTGGCGGAGAAGACTTCGTTGACGTCGGACTTCTTGGCCAATGATGAAGACATTCAAGTCGTCCCGGGCCATGCGCTCCCGGACGGCACGGATGAGAATTTTGCGGCGCTGTCGGCCAAGATCGCTGCCCACGAATTGGCTCACCTACTCGGCGTCAGGCATTACGATGCCTTCGGACCGATCGGTTCAGGCGTCCACAGCCCTCCCGGCACTTCGGCCTTTCTTCCGGAGTATCCCGGTCCGGCCTCAGCCTATGAGTCGTTCGATCACATCATCGGTTCGCCTGCGACGGTGGGCTCGACACGGTTCAATGACGTGGGGCCGTTGAACTTCGGGGAGCGCGAAGCGGTAAAACTGACGTTGGCCTTTACCGATCTCAATGCATTGACACAGACGGAAGCGACGACGGCTCATGATTCGTTGCTTACTGCGCAGCCTATTACGTTACAAGGGCTAAGCGTTCCCAACACGATGCAGTCGGGTCGCAACAGCATGATGAACCTCTATTCACGGGCCGCAGTGATTACAGGTTCGATTGCTCTTGTCGGCGGACGAAGCCAAAGTGATTACTACAAGTTTACCGGTTTCGGCGGAGACCTCGTGACTGTGGAGTTGGCCTCTTCGTTGCTGGCCCAAGGGCAAGGCATGATCGCAGGCGCGACCATTGATTCTGTCGTGCGACTCTATGATGCTGCAGGACGACTGGTACAGACTTATGGTTGCGATGCAGTCAACGACGACGAGTTTGAATCGTCGGATTCGCTGCTCTTGGATGTGACATTGCCTGCAGACGGTACGTATACGATCGAAGTCGATACATTCGTGCGCTTGCCGTCTGATCCGAGAACCTTGTTGATGCAGGACGCCATCGCACAGTTGCAAGCCATGACCGATCGCTCGCCCGAGCAAACCGATCTACTACAGCGCCTGATCGACAGTCGCGATGATACCGACACCGGTCATTACCAACTGCTGCTTTACACGTTCGGTCGTGCGAATCGCGTGGACGGGGTCGATCAGATTGTCGGTCGCGGCGGTCGTGATCAGATCGACGGCGGAGTTGGAGACAGCTACGCGTTATCCATTGTCGGATTGCCGGTCACCCTCAGCGGAGCGGAAGGTTCCGCAATATCATCGACGGTAACGCTCGCTGATCGCGGCGGTTCAAACCGTACGGTGCGCATTGATTTCGGCGACGGCACTGCTCCCTATGCCGTAACGACTGCATCGCTGCAGGTACCGTGGACTCATGTGTATCGTGACAACGGTGAATACACGGTGAATGTCTCGGTATCCAACGACGACGCGTTGGAGACAACGGGACGGATGATCGTTCAAGTTCAGAACGTCGCTCCGACGCCGGCCATCAGTAGTTTGACCGGGCAATGGATAGAAGGTGGTTCCGTGATCGGAGTCGGTACTGCGTTCGACCCCGGCGGCACGACTGAGGCTGTAACGCTTTCTTGGCGAGTGACTCGCAACTCTCAGCCTACGGTGACGATCGCAACTGGAACGGGGTCCAATCTGTCATTCGTGCCGGACATTGCGGACACGTATTGGGTCATGTTGACTGCTCGTGATAAGGATGGCGGATTCGCGACGGTAGCTCATTCGCTCTTGATTGCCGCTGCACCGAACATGGTTCCGCAACTCTCGTTGCAAGCACCGGTGGACGGCATTCAACGAAGTGCCGACACGTTTGTCTTCCGCGCGGTTGATGCCGATGCCCTGGATCGTGATCGTAGTTTTACTTACGCGATTCAATGGGGAGACGGAACCACATCGACAGTTGTGGGCGGCAGTCAGGTATCGATTGTCAAAGCATACAGCCAACTGAGTGCAGCAGGCAGTTTTACCATTCAAGCCGTCGTGACGGACCGTCGCGGCGGTCGATCGGATACGCTCACATCGCAATTCGTCGTCAACGGTTGGAGTGTCCTGCCTGATCCGTTGAATAGCGGTAAGACGATCTTGGTAATTGCGGGCAGTCAAGGTTCCGATGAAATACGAGTACGTCCCGATTCCTATTGCACTTTGGAACTGCGAATTCGAGACAACGATACAGGGTATGCGATTCGCAATTGGGTCTCCGATTCCGTAGATCGTATTCTCGTCTACGGTTTCGCAGGTAACGACCGCATTATCATCGACAGTTACGTCGACATCGACACGGAGATTTGGGGCGGGCAAGGATCGGACGTTCTCGCCGGCGGAAGCGGCCGCGATATCATCTTCGGCGAGCAAGGGGACGATTCCATCTACGGAGGGTCGGGACGCGATGTTTTGATCGGCGGCACCGGTGCCGATATGCTCAGCGGCAATGATTTCGATGATGTCTTGATCGCCGGCTTTACTGCATTTGACGGAGAGTTCAATCTTCGAGGATGGGGGGCCTCTCTGTCCTTGATCGAGCAGCGACGAGCCGTAGAAGCAATTATGTCGGAATGGACATCAAGTAATAGTTATTCCCAAAGAATTGCTAACCTTACAGGGGTCGGTAACAATCTAAGACGTAACGCCAGTTACTATTTAATTGCGGACCAAACGGTCTTTGATGACTGGCAGCGAGACGAGTTGTGGGGCGATGGCGGAACGGATTGGTTCTTCGCTAATTGGGATACGACCCTCGACACCCGACGTGATGTAATCGGTGACCGGAACTCCTGCGAGACCCGCAGCGATCTCGATCGTTGGTAGGCACGAGAGTACGAGACGTGATAGAAGATAACCCTCATAAACCTGCTATGCAGCCCTCGCTGCCGCCGAGTTCCAAACGGAAGTTGGAACGGGTGTTGGATTCTGCTCCGCCTGCCTCGCCGTTGTCACCTCCGGCTGCGGCAAGCGAATCGGGCGGATTGATGCCCCTAGCTGGTTCCGCAGTGCAGCGCGATCATAAGATGGTAGAGGCGTTGGCCAACAGCCAGACGCTGCGCGAATTGCAAGAGCTCGATCGTTTGCGAGATGATTCCAATCCGCCCGAGCAAGAAGGGGCGAGCGAAGTCGAAGAACAGGCCAAGCCTCAGGTCAGTGTTCTTCTGCCGCCGCTGTATGCACGATCGCGAAAAGCTCTCTTAGCCGCATCGATAACGACCGCGCTGACTGCTGCAGGCTTTGCGTCCTGGGCCGGCTATCACTCGTTTGAAACGCAGTTGAAGTTAGAGCAAACGGCTCGCGAGAAATCGGAGACTCTGACCCGACTCGGTGAGGCGCTGGACCGTGAGCGACTTGCAAACGTGCGCATCCAAGAACTGAAAGAAGCAACGGTTCAGATCCAAGATCTGAGTAAGTTTGTGGATTCGGTCATGCTTCAATCCAAGCGCATGACGACAGAGAACCGCGATGATCTGTTGAAGTACAAGAGGCGAGTGTTGGAAGAGTGTCTGCCCAGAGCCGAGCGATTGGCGGATTCCATTCCACTGGACCACCCCGACGCAGTGCGAGATAAGATTGCCAAGCTGCTCGACGTGGCCGAGTTGTACACGCAGTTGCTCGACGGCCCGAAGGCAACCAAAGTCTGGACGGATCTTGTTGAACTGACACGAATGCGAGTTCAACAGAAGTCGGGTTCCGATGCATCACGAAACAATCTGCTGCTGATGCTCTCGAAGCTCGCGGCGGTTGAATCGGAGATCAATCGCAATATCGCTTCGGCGGTGCGACATTACCGCGAAGCGGCTGAAGTGGCCGAGAGTATCGTCGATGAGCCGCGGAAGGATTCGGAAGGAAAAGGAGCCTTGCCTCGCTACCGAACACTGGCTGTGGCGGCGGAGAACGAACACAAATTGGGTGTCACGTTGTTTCGGCTCGGTGATTCCGTGCAGGCTCTCGAGGCTCTACAGCGCAGCCAGGCCGCATCCGATACGTTTCGCAAAACCGTTCGAGAACTTGTGCTCGATCCCGATTTGACCTCAGAAGCGGCCAAGCAGGAAAAAGCCTCTGTCGATTCATTGAAGAAGCTGGATGCTGAACGCGAGTATTTGCGAGAAGCAACGCTGGCCCGCATTTATCACCAGATCGGGCGCGACGATGATGCGATCGTGCTTGCGAAGGGCGTTGCCTTGCGGAGCGAACTCCAGTTGGCGGCCGATCCCGGGTCCGTGCGCGTGCAAAGAGAAGCGATCGGCGCGTTTTCCAACTTGGGTTTGATTCTCTTTGAGTCGGGACATCAAGACGAGGCTCGCGAGATTCTGCGACGCAGCGCGATCATCGCTCGTATCCTGCTGGGGAATAATCCCGCCAACGCGGAGTATATTCGCGCTTGCATCATGGCCTACTACGAATATGCGCGGGCCATGACAACTGTCGATGAATCAATAGCGCAGAAGTGGGGCACCGAAGCGGTTCGCTTGATCCGCGAACAAGTGGAAACGCAGGAGAACAACGATCGACTACGGATGTATGCGACGCGCATCGAAGCGCGATTCGGCAGCACGAAGACGGCGATTGCGAAGGCTACCGAGTTTTACGAGTCGGGTAAGCAAGACAGTGAGATGATGCTCGAGTCGGCCCGCTCGCTTGCCATCTGCGCAGATCGGCTGCCGGAAAAACGATGGCAGTTGCAAGAGCAGTCCGCTCGGGCCATTGAACTGGCCGTGCAGATCGGCCTTCGCGACCACTGTCTATTAACGCATGATACCGATCTAAACGGTGTGCAGCAGCATGCCGCCTATGCCGGGATCGTCAGCGGTTTGATTCGGGCCGCCGACGTACGAGCTACCGACAATCGTCGATGAGTTTTGTTCTAGAGCTCTCAAGCGGAACGGCGCGAGGGGCTTGTTGATTTAATCGAAACCCGAAGCGTAAGCGAGGGATGCAGGTCCCTCGCTTACGCTTCGGGATGGGATTCAGACCTTAATCGATCGAAGCGGATTAAATCAACAGCCCCCGAGCCGTCCGGTTCCGCTTCATCGATCGTGAAGAACCGGACGGCTTGCGCCGTTCCGCTTGAATTAGGTACCGAGCAGAAATGGACGTGCTTTATAGCTTTTCGATTACTTCCAGCGCGGCCGTTTCAAAAATGGATTGCCATCCCGGAGCGACCAAGCAATCGCAGTCCTCTTGGGCACTGCCGGGGTTCGCCAACTGCTCTTCTGTAGGCGTGTAGTAAATGTATCCGTTGCTATATCCGGAAACGAATGTCAGCGGATGAGCCGATCGGCGTTTGATATTCAGTCCGATCTGGACCGTGAGCTCCCCCGGCGAAGTGACCAAGCGAAAATCACCGAGGCGTAAGCCGACCATTTCCGTGTCGATCTGTCTCGAGGCGGCCTCGCTGTTCTGCTTATGATGCATCTTCAAGAGAGCCAGATTGGTTTGTACTCGTGTCAGCTCTTCCATGATCAAAATGTTCTTCGTGTAAGCTGCGAGGTTGCGACGGTTCTCGTCATCCAGCTTCTTCTGACCGTCGCGACCGAGAGCTTCATCCTGTAAATAGCGCGAAGCATAGTACGACGGAAACTCCTCGGACCATTGATACTTGACCGCCAACGGCAAGAATGTCTTGAGATTCAGCGATGTGCCTTGAAGCGATTGCAGAAGTCGATTTTGTTCCGCTTCCAAGCGAGTGATGCGCGGTGCTAAGTCAGCTCGCGGCAAGAGGACGCGACGATGAGTAAAGTTGAACTCGACAGCATCGCTGCTCTTCATCTCGCGGACTCCTCGCAGGACGCTGAGGCCGAGTAGATTACCGAGCGATTCGGCATCGCGCGGATGGTCCGGGTCTTTGTAGTAGACCGGATTGATGTCGCCGCCGCAGCCTTGAAAAAACAGCGCGATCGCCTCGGGACCGAGGTTCTCTTCAACGACCGTTGCCGCGAATCCACTGATATCGGCAGTATTCGTTTTTGCAGGGACACCTTGTATCGGATGGCACGCGAACTGAAAAAGCACGGCAGCGGTGGAGCCGTCGGCTCGGTCCAGTCTTACCAGACCAATGGCAGGATCGATGGGGCCCAAGCCCGCAATCTGGTCATCCGGAGGCAACGAATAAGCATGGCGTACGTCGGCGGTCCGTCCATCTTTCAATGGAAGTCGTCGGTTTTCCGTGATGCGATTTTCATGACCGACGCCGACCGCGACTTTCACCGGTTCCAGTTTCGCAACAGCAGATCGAACTGCTTCAACAGTCTTGTCGGCTACATCGTCGCACACCAAGCCATGGCAATGACTGGCGTTGAACAAGGTGTGCTCTGCCGCAATGCCGAAATCATTGGTCAAGCGTGTTCGAACTGTCTCCAGGTAATCGTTTCTGATCGGCCCGATCTCGCCGATAGCGACGGCATCGAGCGTTACGATGATGGACTTAGTGGAACCATCCGACAGAGCCAGGGCTTTGACATATAAACGTTCGCCCCGAGTGGGATGTTCCGGGTGCGTAATGTCCACTTTGGCTGCTCCGGCCAGCAAGCGTGTCGGTTCGGAAGCTCGCGCCAAGGTGAGCCCGCACAATGCGACGCAGATGGCCGACAGGCAACGCAAGAACTTTCTGCTTATTCGATGCAGCATGCGAGTAGACATAGGAATCCTCGAGTAGGTTGAACAGCGGCTAGACTGAACACCGGCTAGACTGAACACCGGCTAAACTGGGCAGCGACGCGCGCTAGTGAAACGTTGCTGATGGGAGCGATGATTCTTTGCGAATCACCTGCGATTAGCAGCTCGGGGTGTTGAGGAGGCAGGGTTCAGGTGAATAATGGATCGAGTATACGTCAGTCGAGTCATCGCCGAGAGGAATGAAGCTTTGAAAGTTGACATAGTCGGTTGGAAGAGATCATCGCCAGCTTGTCTGTTGGTTGTTTTGCTTGTCTGCGGATTCTCTCCGCTACTTCAAGCTCAACAGACTGTCTTGGTGATTCACGGCGGGGCCGGAGTCCTAACCCCGGATGAAATGAAAGACGCCGGACTGACTCGCGGTCAGCACGAAAAGGTGTTGGCGGATGCTCTGGAAGGAGGCTATCGCGAACTGCATCGTTCCGGCGGCAATAGTGTTACGGCTGTCGAGAAAGCGATCCGAGTGCTCGAGGATTCCGATCTCTTCAATGCCGGTCGCGGTGCCGCATTTACTCACGATGGTAGAGTCGAACTCGATGCCGCGATCATGTTGGGCACGGCTGTAGGAGATGGTGCCGGCAAGGCATCGCCGCAGAAGCGAGCCGGTGCGGTGACCGGTGTGACACACGTCAAGAATCCGATCTCGGCCGCGCGAGCTGTGCTCGATATGCCCGGCAATCGACACGTATTGTTGGCCGGAGACGGTGCCGAACAGTTTGTCCTTTCGGAAGCCAATCGTAAGAAGTATGACATTGAGAACGTCAGCAATGTTTACTTTTGGACTCAGCGACGCCTGCAGCAGATCCAAAAGAAAACAGCGGAAGCGGGCTTTCAAGCGAGCGTGGCACAGCACGAGGAATTGAACCCTGTGCGAACCGTACCGCGCGAATCACGCTTCGGCACCGTCGGTGCCGCGGCGGTCGACAGCAAGAAGAGCATCGTCGCCGGAACATCGACAGGTGGTCTTGCGGATAAGCTCACCGGACGAGTCGGAGATACACCGCTGATCGGCGCCGGAACATACGCGGACGATCGCGCGTGCGGTGTATCTTGCACCGGCACGGGCGAAGTCTTTATGCGCTTTGTCACTGCGCACGACGTGGCGGCTCGCATGTTGTACGGCAAATCATCGGTGGACCAAGCTGCTCGCGCCGCCATCGATCAAATGCCGGATGAGCCGGAAGGGGTCGGCGGCTTGATTGCTCTCGACGCCGAAGGCAATCACTCGTTCGCGATGTCCAAACTCAGTGTCGGCATGTATCGCGGCTATGTGACCGCCGAAGGAGAGATCTTCGTCGGCATCTACGCGGATGAAAAAGAAAAGCCGATTCGCAAGATCAGCAAATAGTGTGACAGTGCGTCGATAAAAAGCGCCTCAGTAAATGGCCGGGAGTCTATTTCAATCATCGTCCCACCAATGAACTCGCCATTCGTCTTCGGATTGAGCGAGATCAAATAGACCGACGAATTGATCCTCGATCTTGCCGTCTTCCCAGCGCGCCTTACCGCGCTGTACGAGATCGGCAACGACGTGCATGCGATCCGAAAACCGTTAAAGCTTAGCCGTGTAATGTCGCGTGATAAAGTCGTTCTGAATCCAAAGCAGTTTTTGATAGGCTCGTAACGTTTTTTGCTGAGTCGAAAGATCGATCGGCAAGCTGAAAATCACTTCGTTCAATAGGTCCGCGAGATAGCCCATCAGTGCGTTCATCTGAATGAGCGGAACGGAGATCTCTGAGTTGCCGGCCGCCGGCGTATGGATCTTGCCGACCATATCGAGATAGGGTACGAGTCGCTCGTCGCAATTGCGGCCGAGGATCTGCATGAAGTAGCGGGTGAGGTGTTCCTTGCGGAACTGAATCTGCGGATGGCCTGCTCTCAGCGATTCCATGTCTGCCGGCGGCGACCCGTCGAAACCTGATTGCCTCGGAAGGAAATGTCGAGCTGTGGCATCGTAGGCAAGGAGTTTTTCATAGGATCGTTCGACGATTTGCGGTATGAGTGGACCGATGAACGGAGCCGCGGCCGTGACCAGCGAAGCATCGTCGGTTGTAAAGCCGATGAACTCGGCGATGTATCGGAATCGATACGCCAGATCCGTTTCGAGGAGTTGTTCATCAACGGTCTGCATCGAGCGGTCTTTCGTTGGCATCGAGTGTGGAGGAAGCTGAGTGGTGCTGAGGTTCGGCAACCACAACTACCTGGTAAAGGCAACTACCTGGTACCCAACAGCCTGGCAACGAGGCTCCAGCCTCGTTACCCACTGGGCTCGAGGCTCCAGCCTCGAGCAGCAGTGAGGGATAGATGCAGGGAGTTGAGGTCGCATCGGAGGGTGTTGGTGGATTCGAGTGGTGTTGGGGTCAATTTGGAAAATTGATCACATTGGCGAGGCTGGAGCTCAGGCAGTGCGTGACAAGGTTAGAGCCTTGTCACGAGGGTGACGGAATAACGTGGTAACGACAACTATCTGGTAACGACAACTATCTGGTAACGACAACTATCTGGTAACGACAACTACCCGGTAACGAGGCTCCAGCTTCGCCACCACCGCTCGGCGTGCTCCAGCCCGAGCAGCAGTGGGGGATAGTTGACGTAGGGAGTTGAGGTCGGTCGGAGGGTGTTGGTGATGCCGAGTGGTGTTGGGGGCCACCGACAATTGACCTACAGCTTTGACCTACAGCTTTTATGCACCGAGCTGGACGAGTTCGGCGGGTGGTTCGGCTTCGGTGAGCTTGAGGTCGAACCGATCCTGCAGGACCTTGAAGACGTTCGGCGTGATGAATGCCGGAGGTACAGGTCCAAGCCGGATGCCTTTGACGCCTAGCGACAGGAGCGTCAGGAGAACAGCAACCGCTTTTTGCTCGAACCACGACAGCACGATCGACAGGGGCAGATCGTTTACCGAGCAATTAAAGGCTTCGGCCAACGCAACGGCTACTCGGACGGCGCCGTAGGTGTCGTTGCACTGTCCCATGTCCAGCAATCGAGGTAATCCGGCGACTGTGCCGTAGTCGTGATTGCGAATACGGAATTTGCCGCAGCCCAGTGTCAGGATCACCGATTCCTGCGGCGCCGCTTGCGCGAGTTTGGTGTAGTAGTTGCGTCCGAGTTCTGCGCCGTCGCAGCCGCCTATGACATAAAAGCGCTTGATCGCTCCTGACTTGACTGCTTCGACAACTTGGCCGGCCAGCCCGAGAATCACACTATGATGGAAACCGATCGTCGACTCACGGACCTTGCGATCCGGCAGTGACGGACTCGACTTCGCCAATTCGATCACTTGACTGAAATCGTTGTCCTTCAAACGAGTTCCACCCGGCACTGCAGTAACGCGAGTCGTGAACAAGCGATCTTTGTAGGAGTCCGGCGGAATGAGAACACAGTTTGTGGTGGCGACGATCGGACCGGAGAAACCGGGGAAGTCCCAAAGTTGATTCTGCCAAGGTCCGCCGTAATGGCCGGCTAAGTGCGGATGGGCTCGCAGTTTCGGATAGCTGTGAGCCGGCAGCATCTCGCCGTGCGTGTAAATCTGGATTCCCGTTCCGGCCGTTTGTTCGAGCAAGTCGGAGAGGTCGAGCAGATCGTGGCCTGTAACCAAGATGCCCGGTCCCGCTTTCGTACCTTCATACACCGTCGTCGGTTGCGGCAAACCGAAGCGTTCGGTGTGTCCCGCATCAAGCAGTTCCATGACTCGTAGATTGTGACGACCGCACTCGAGGACCAACTCCAATAGGCTGGGGATATCGAAGTTCACATTGGTGAGTGTCGCGAAGAGAGCTTCTTCGATGAAGGCGCTGACCGCTTCATCCGACTTGCCGAGTCGCCGGGCGTGGTTGGCATACGCGGCCATCCCTTTGACTCCGTAAAGGAGCATCTCTTGCAGGGATTGCACGTCCGGGTCTTTGCCGCAGACGCCGATGTCCGTACATCCGCGTCCGCCTTGAGTCTGTTCGCATTGGTTACAGAACATGTCGAGCTCCGATCTGGCAGGTGGGGTTTCAGGGGCCGGCAATTCGCGACTACCGGAATAGTGGACCTGTTTGTCCGCTATTGCGGAAAGCTTAGCATTAGCGAAAGTGGACTTCAAGGTCTAGAATTCCGTTTCGCCACGGTTTTCCGGTTGGAAGAGGAGTCGCAGAAGTGTTTTCTCAAGCGGTTGAATACTCGATGCGGGCAATGGCTCTGCTGACACAGCACCACGGCACGCCGCTCACCGTCCAGACAATCGCCGAGCGAGCGCAGATTCCCGCGCCGTATCTCTCCAAACTGCTGCAGACATTCACCCGCGCCGGACTGGTGGCTGCTCAGCGTGGAGTCGGGGGCGGTTATGTGCTGACCCGATCACCCACCAAGATCAGCTTGGCCGATGTCATCAACGTCGTCGAACCGCTGCAACGCATTCGCTCTTGCCCTCTCGGCATCGCGGGCCATGCGTCGTTGTGCCCGTTGCATCGTAAAGTCGATGAAGCTCTGGCAACCGTCGAGAAGGCATTCACGCACACGAACCTCGCCGAACTCTGCAAGGATGCGGGTGCTGCCACGCCGCTCTGTAGTAAAAAAACTCTGACCTCGCTTAAGCTGCCCTCGAAGAAAGCGACAAAACAAACGGAGCGTTGAGACCTCCGAGTGTCAGCGACCGATTGCTATGCCAAGAGCTCTCGAACCACTTTGCCGTGGATGTCCGTCAATCGGAAATCTCTTCCTTGATGGAAGTAAGTCAATCGTTCGTGGTCGATGCCGAACAAGTGCATGATCGTCGCTTGAATGTCATGGATATGCACAGGATTCTCCACCACATGGAACCCGAGTTCATCGGTCTTTCCATGTACGGTGCCCGGCTTGATTCCACCGCCCGCCATCCACATCGTAAAGGCTTGCGGATGGTGATCGCGACCTTGCTTGCGACCGAGGGTCGGATTCGATTCGACCATCGGCGTCCGGCCGAACTCACCGCCCCACACGACCAACGTGTCTTCGAGTAATCCGCGGCGCTCGAGGTCCTGGATGAGCGCGGTACAGGCTTGATCGACCGCTTGGCAATTGCGAGTGTGATTGCCTTTTACATCCGAGTGAGCATCCCAGCCTTCGTTGAACAGCGTAACCGCGCGGACTCCTCGCTCGATCAGACGCCGAGCAATCAAGCAGCCTCGCGCGAAAGACGGTTTGTCCGGTTCGCAGCCGTAGAGTTGCAGTGTCTCCTGTGACTCTTCATTCAGCCGCATCAGTTCGGGAGCCGTGGTCTGCAAGCGGAATGCGAGTTCAAAGGAGGCGATGCGCGCGGCGATCTCTGGATCACCCACCGCGCTCAATCGCTCTTGATTCAATCGATTGATCGTTTCAATAGTGCGAGCCTGTCTGGGCATGTCGATACCGGCCGGGTTGGTGATATTCAAAATCGGGTCCGCGCCGCTGCGCAGTCGAGTGCCTGCATACTGAGTCGGAAGAAATCCGCTGCTCCACAGTGCCGCCCCGCCGCTGATGCCTGCTCCGGTACTCATTACTACGTAAGCAGGCAGTTCCTGTGTCTCACAACCGAGACCGTAGACGAGCCACGATCCGAGACTGGGACGCCCCGGTTGGCCGAAACCTGTATTGAACAGAATCTGAGCCGGAGCGTGATTGAATTGATCCGTGTGTGTCGAACGGACGAAGCAGACTTTGTCGACTACTTTTCGCAGATGTGGCAATGCTTCGGACAGGTACATCTCAGAATCGCCGACGCGATCGAACTTGAACTGAGGTTCGAGCACGGCCGAATCGGGTCGGATAAACGCGTACCGTTGGCCTTGGATCACCTCAGGCGGAAGAGGTTTGCCTGCAAGTTCAAAGAGCTTCGGCTTGTAATCGAATAGCTCGAGATGGCTCGGGGCTCCAGCCATAAACAAGTGAATAATCCGTTTGGCTCGCGGAGCAAAATGCGGAACACCTGCCAGTCCTTTCAAGCCACTTTTCTTTGATTCGGACTTTGCATCAGGCTCAGCCCCTCTCGCTCCCGTTATGCCGGTTCCCAACGCAGCCGGCAGCAATTCGGCCAGTGCGACTTTGCCGATTCCGTATCCGCATTGTTGGAGAAAAAAGCGACGAGCGATGTCGGTGGGTTGCATGGGAAATGCCTTCGTGAAGGGAGAGATCCTCTATCTTAACGTAGACAGCCTTCGTTCGCATTCTCCATAATGGCGATTGATTCGGACTTGCCCTATGGAAAGGAATGCTGAGACGTGTATCGGCCTATTCGAGTAACCGTGTGGAACGAGTTTGTCCACGAGAAAACCAACGAGCGGGTGAAGTTGCACTATCCGGCGGGTATCCACCGTGTGATTGCCGATGGATTAAAGCAACTACTCGGCGATGATGCCCAGATCAGGACGGCCGTGTTGGAAGAGCCCGAGCATGGTTTGACGGATGATGTGCTGGCGGCGACCGATGTCATGCTCTGGTGGGGGCATGCTGCGCATGACAAAGTGGATGATGCCGTGGCTGCGAAAGTGCAACGCCGAGTGCTGGAAGGAATGGGCTTGTTGGTTCTCCATTCCGGTCATCTCTCTAAAGTCTTTCGACTGCTGATGGGAACAACTTGCATGCTCAGATGGCGAGAGGCCGGCGAGAAAGAACGCTTGTGGATCGTCAGCCCCGGCCATCCGATCGTGGAAGGTATCGACGACGAGTACTTCGAACTGGCGGCTACCGAGATGTACGGTGAGTTCTTTGATATTCCGCAGCCGGATGAATTGATCACGATCAGTTGGTTTGAAGGTGGTGAAGTGTTTCGCAGCGGTTGTACATTCCGGCGCGGTAAAGGACGCATCTTCTATTTCCGACCGGGGCACGAAACGTTTCCGATCTATCATGATGCAAACGTCCGGCGAGTACTCGCCAACGCGGTGCGCTGGGTTTGTCCGAACTCTGCACCTGTGCGGCTCGACGGTCGAAATATCACCGAGCCGCTGAGTCCGATCGTTCGCTGAGATGGTCATCATTCAAGAAACACTGGCCTGTTCTGCAGCGGGAAGTATGAATCGGTATGACTGTTAAGAAATCGTTCCGCAAACGACTGGTGATCATCTGTCTTTCTTGCGCAGCGCTCTGCTTCGTCGGCATGTTGCTGTTGCCGTCGATTCTGGGAAGCAAGTGGGTTTACGAGCCGATTGTTGCCAGACTAAGAGCCGCAGACTTCCAAGTCTCAATCGATGAAGTATCGCTGAGCTGGTGGTCGCCTTTGAAGCTTCGCGGCATCAAGATGAATCAAGCAGATGGAAGTCGATTGCTCGAGATCGATGAGATCAACGGCAGTCATGGGATTCTCGGTATGCTCGTCAGTGGTCGCAGTCTGGGACGCGTTGCGATTGTCAGGCCGGTCATCGACATTCGACGTTGAGGACTCCTCGAACCTTCAGAAATTCGTCGAAGCCGTACGTGGTGAGAAGGCGGAGCCGAAGGACACAACAAAAACGAAGCCGAAGCTCGACCTCGATTTAGGTTTGGTCGATTGTTCCGCCGTCGTAACTCGCGACGGCGAAGAGCAGCCGCTCGTCGTCATTCCCCCTTTCGACTTGGAACTCTCGTATCGAGCCTTGGCCGGTGAGGCAGTGTTAAAGGTTCAGCCGACCAAGATACTTGATAAAGTCGAACTGCGACCGGAGTTGATTCGACTTGGGCTTGCGTACGGTGTGCCGCTGCTGGCTGAATCCGCATGGTTCGACGGTCGCATCTCATTGGAAATCGGTGATGTAGCCGTACCGCTGAACAGTCCTCGCATGGCTGACGGTACGGGCACATTGACGTTGCATCAAGTTCGCAGCGGCCCGAGCAATCCGGCAATCACGACCTTGATCGATTTGATCGGGCGTCTCAGTGAGCGAGATGTTCCGCACGAGTTTGTCTTCGTCAACGATTCGCAGATTGCGGTGACTGTTCGCGACGGAAGAGTTCGTCATGAGGGGCTGCGCGTAGGATTGCCGAAGCTGGATGATCGACTCGTTCTCTCGACATCCGGTTCTGTCGGGATCGAAGACAAGTCGCTGGACCTGGAGATGTCCGTTCCCGTCCCGCTCGAACAACTGGCCCGTCGCGAATCAGTCCAACAGCTCGGCGTTCCGAACATTCGAATTCCGATCACAGGTACACTCGACGATCCGACGATCAATTGGAAGACGATGCGCGGAGATGCGAGTGTATTGCTTGGCGCAATTCGCAAGCAGGTGGTCGAGCAATCTCCCGGCACCGCCTCGGCGCTTGGTGTTCTCGAAGGACTAGCAGACGGCCAAGGAGACCAAGCTGTTTCAGCCGCAGTGACCTTGTTCGAACATCTGCGTGAACGCAGGCGCGAGCAAGAGGCTGCGAAGCGGTCGAGTGATCCGGCTCAAGAGAACGACAAAAAGGAACCGAAACGTCCGCTGCGCGATGTGATCAAAGGACTCCTACCGGGTTCCAAGCAGAAAGAACAATGACAACTGAAACGGCAATGCTCCATAAAACCGGCATGACCCATGAAAGCGGAAGGGCGCAAGCCCTCCGGTACTTCTCACTCGATAGCGCTCAATCGGACGACAGTGCTTCACCGGACGGCTTGCAGATTCTTGGTTTAACCGAGACTCGAAGCGTAAGTTTTGAAGTTGCGCTTTTGGATGATTTCTCGTGCTCGTACTCAATGAAATGGTACTCGTACTCGATGCGTCATGATCGAGTACGAGTACTGCCTGCGGCTGAGTACGAGTATTCAGGAAATAGGAAAGCGTTGGTTTCGGATTTCTCGAAAAGCGATACTTCAAAAAGCGTAAGTGAGGGATGCTGGTCCCTCGCTTACGCGTCGGGTTGGGAATGTCGCGACAAAGCGCATATTCGGGCAAGTCATAAGGCATGCTTTCGCATGCATGGCTTGAGGAAGAGTGTGGTAGCGAGATGAGGAATCGAGCGCAGGCCGGAACTTTGCGACGCACGCGTTCTCGACGGTTCACATTGACAACGGCCGCGGTGGCGGTTGCGGTCAGCGGCATACCGGCGGTTGTCAGGATCGGCCCGGAAGAACTTGCCGTAACCCTCCCCTTTGTCGTCGCGGCCCTTTTTATGACGTTGCTGGGAGCGTGGCATGCGCGGCTCGTGGCATGTGTGGCGGTATTGACGGCGTGTTGTCCCGTTCTAACTGCCAAGCCTGAAGAGCGATTGGAATCGGTCCGCAATACTCTGTTCGTCAGTGTTGCCATGTGGGGATTGGCTTGGGCACATCACCGTCAGCGCACGCGATTGCAGAAGCGAACAAGAGCTCGACGTCGCATGGTCGGCCGCGTGCGCCGGCATGCCAGACGGCTTGAACAGACCGGTACCGAACTGCGACGACGAATGGAGCAAACGCAAGCCGCGCAGGCCACGTTGCTGGAGCACTTGCCGGTTCACGTTCTGCAAAAAGATCGTGAAGGAAGATTCACTTTCGTCAGCCAATCGTTCGCCAAACTGCTCGGTCAGGACTCGGAGAAAATCGTCGGACATACGGACTACGACTATTATTCGCAAACGATCGCCGACAAGTTTCGACAAGACGACCAGCGCGTCGTGAACGAAGGGGCGATCATCGACGATGTGGAGCGCACGCAATTGGCCGATGGATCGGTCGGATACATGCAAGTGCGTAAAGCCCCATTACGCAATTCCGCATGGGAGATCATCGGCGTCCAAGGAATCTTTTGGGACGTGACCAAGGAGTTCAGCGGGCGCATGCAATTGCAACGCATTGAATCGCTGGCTCATGCACTGATTCAAGCCGCTCTGGATGCCGTGCTGATCGTCGATGCGCAAGGTCGGGTTCTTGAGGCCAACCCGGCGTCGAGCAGCATTCTCGGATACTCTCAGGAGTTCGGATCGGAACACCCGCCGCTCGGTGACATCATGCACGGCATCGCTGATGTTTCCGGAGCTGAACCAAGTGAAGTGAATGCGCTGACCGTGAAATCGCTTGAACAGAACGCGTATGTGCAAGAGTCGGCACATCAAGAACAAGTTCAAGGCCAGATCACGCGTCTTTTGAAGCAAGCCACAGGTACACGCATCGAAGTGCGATTGCGACGCCGCGACGATACATGGTTCGATGCCGAGATCTCGGCTCATCCGTTGGCTGTCGAGAACTCTTCAGGCTGGGCTATCTTCATTCGCGACATCACGCGACGAAAGCGCTCTGTCGCGGAATTGCAGTCAGCCAAAGATGCCGCGGAGAAAGCCAATTTGGCGAAAAGTGAGTTCGTAGCCAATGTGAGCCATGAACTGCGTACACCATTGACCGGCATCGTCGGGTTACACGAACTGCTCGAGCGTTCTGCGCTCGACGATCAGCAGCGCGAGTATGTAACTCTCGCTCAAAAATCGAGCGGCAATCTGCTGGCGCTGATCGATGCGCTACTCGACTTCAGCAAGATCGAAGCTCAGAAACTGGAGTTCGAGCAATCCGAATTCGATCTGCCTGAATGTGTGGAGTCCGCAGCTGATTCGTTGGCCGCACGTGCTCAGTTGCGAGGCTTGGAGCTGGTCGTCGACATCGACCCGAAGGTTCCACGTCGTGTCATCGGCGATTCACATCGAGTACGACAGATACTCTTGAATCTGATCGGAAACGCGATCAAGTTCACGCATCGCGGCGACATCATGGTACGAGTCCATCAAGAGATCGATCCGAGGGAGGAAGCGACTGCTGAGCCATCCATGATCCGGTTTGACGTCATCGATGCAGGGATCGGTATCGCAGAAGAGCATTTAGAGGCCATCTTCGAGCCGTTTCGGCAAGCCGATAATAGTTCGACTCGTAAATACGGCGGAACCGGATTGGGATTGGCGATATGTAGCGAACTCGTCAAGTTGATGGGAGGAAGAATATCGGTCGCCAGTCGTCCCGACGAAGGGAGTACGTTCACCTTCGTCTTGCCGCTATCGCCCTGCGACACAGCGGCTGCGTCGCCATCGGTGAGTTATGTTCGTGAAAGAGCGATGTCGGACTGGGATACCGCCGTCATCGCTGCTCAGCCGAGTCGTTGGTGTGAAGTGTTGGGGCGCGATCTCGAAGCTCGTGGGCTGTCGGTCCGTAGGCTGAGCCCGGGAGAGGTGATCAGTCGCAAGCCTGCTGAGTTGTTCGCTGCGGGAAATCGAACGTTGCTGTTCGCCGATTATCGCGAACTCTCTACGACGGCGCCCAGCAGCTTGCCGGTCTGTGCTCGTTTGGTGCTGTGCCTACCCTTGGCTGCGCCGCGTCCAAGCCAAATGCCGAACTGGGCGCGGCACGCTGACGTACGTTGGTTGGCCAGACCGATTCATCAAGCGGACTTGGACTCTGTACTACTGCTGACAGAACAAACGAATGCCGATCGTTTGCATGATTCCTCGTCGATTTATGAACACAACGCGGTTTCCGCCCATGTGCTGTTGGTTGAAGACAGTTCGATCAACCAAGCGGTACTCGCCGGTATGCTTCGGCAACTCGGGCATCAAGTGACTGTGGCCGGCAGCGGTGCCGATGCGGTCAGCAAGTGTGCTTCGAAGAGTTTCGATGTCGTGCTGATGGACATTCAGATGCCGGAGGTAGACGGACTGGAAGCGACGCGCCGCATCCGTGCGGAAGAAGCCGGTCTCGCCGGTGTTGATCGTTCGTCCGCGACTATCATCGCGCTGACGGCGCACGCTATGCCGAGTGATAGGGAGCAGTGTATCGCAGCCGGCATGGACGATTTTTTGGTGAAGCCGATTCCGCTGGATCGATTGAGAGATGCGATCAACCGTGCTTTGGAGCGTGTTCGCGAACGACCAACTCAGCTCGCTTTGACATCGACGCAAACGTTGCTGCCGAATACCGAAATGGAATCGCCTGCCGATAGAGAGTCAGGTGAATCTGTTGCGTCAGATGACTCAAGTTCCCCTTTGCCTTCGTCTTCGGATGAAATCGTAATGCCGGTTTTGGAGGATGTCGTCGAGACACTGGGCGGAAATCGTACGTTGGCAATCGACGTACTAAAGTTATTGCGAACGGAAGTTCCGCGGTTGCAGCGCGAGCTGGAGAGGTCGGTACACGATCGAGTGACGAAAAACGCGCGACGTGCCGCTCATACGCTCAAGAGCAATCTGCGCAATGTTTGCTTAAAAGAAGATGCCAAAGTGTTAGGTGCTATGGAAGATGCGATCATTGCTGAGCGCTGGGATGAAGTCGATGCGCTATGGACTCGGCAGCAGCCTCGATTCCATCTGATTAAAGTCTGGACCGAACAATTGCTTGGCGGCTGATGAAAGCTCCGAGAGCAGCTCGGCTGGCGTTAGCGCGTCACCTTGCGTTACAATCGGCAAGAACCCCGAGCAGGTAAGACTTCGAAACGGTGTTCGAAGTCAAGGTTGCGAACTTATCGAAGTTGTTGAAACAGTCAGAAGAGCGGAGCAGCTATGGCGAGCACTCCCGAAAGCGTGCGCACGATTTCCAGAACTTCCAATGTCAGATCCTCAAGTAGCACGCACACGGCACTAGAAGAAAAGCAACTTCTCAAACAAGTTCTGTTGCAGAAGCTGATTCCCTCGCCGGTCCAGCAAAAACTGGCTCTGGCAATCGGTGAAGATGTACTTTCCGGTTCTTCAGCGATGGGCAGCGAGAATTTCTCCACGGTGACGGCTCGTGATCTCGAACGCATGGCGGAGATGTACGACGCGCTGTATTTCGATTCGCTCCTGCTCAGTGCGGCGCGACGTCATCAAATGGTTTTTCGATGGTCGGGACGAATGACCAGCGCCGGGGGGAAAACGATACGCAGCGGGCGACGAGACTCGAAAACGGGACGGATGAAAGTCAAGTATGAGATCGCCCTGTCAGCCCCCCTGCTCTTCCAAACGTTCCGCGATTTGAATCGTCCGATTCGCGTTACCGGATTTCAATGTCGCAATCGCCTGCAGGCTATGCAGCGCATCCTGGAGCACGAACTGATTCATTTGGCTGAAATGTTGGTGTGGGACGACAGTTGTTGTTCCGCCCCGAGATTTCACAGCATCGCAAATCGCATGTTCGGCCATACCGAACACAAGCATGACTTGGTGACTCAGCAAGAACGTGCTGCGAAGAAATACAATGTCCGCGTCGGTTCAATGGTCTCGTTTCCGTTTCAAGGAAAACAGTTGGTCGGCAAAGTGAATCGCATCACGCGACGTGCGACGATTCTTGTTCCTGATCCGGTCGGCCATCAATACTCTGACGGCCGTAGTTATCGAAAGTACTACGTGCCGTTGCAACAGTTGAAGGCCGTTTAGTCGATTGGCTTACGCGGTTCAGCAGGAAGTGCGAATCATCCCAACTTCCAGGGCTTGCGATACTCTTTCGTGAGCCACTTTGCCGTTTCCGGATCGCCGACGATCTCTTCTTTCTTCGGATCCCAAACGATCTTTTTCTTCGTGCGGACGGCGATATTGCCGAGGTGACAAACAGTTGCCGAGCGATGGCCGATGCTGATGTCGGCGACCGGTGTTCCCCGCGTCTTCACGCATTCGATGAAGTTCTCGACGTGGCGAGTGTTGGCCTGCGAGTTCACGATCTTGGGAATCGTTACATCCTTGAGCAATTCAGGCGGATCGGCCGTGATTCCTCCTCGATAAACGAACAAGCTCCCTTTTTCGCCGATGAACTGAGTTCCCTGTTCGTTGCTCTTGGCGTCCATCTTCTGGCGGCAATTCATGACGACGCCGCTCGCGTAAGTGTATCGAATGTCGGTGGTATCCGGTGTTTCGTACCAGCCGTCGGGATTGTAGACCGCGGAGCCTTCGACGCTTACCGGACCGCTGTCGTCCATGCCGAGCCCCCACTGAGCAATGTCGAGATGGTGAGCTCCGAAATTCGTTTGTTGCCCGCCGCTGTAGTCCCAATAGAATCGGAACAGATAGTGAACGCGGTTCTTGTTGTAGGCTCGCAGCGGTGCAGGTCCAAGCCAGCGATTGAAATCAAAGTCGGCAGGCGGATCGCTATCGGGTACGGGCTTGCCGGCCCGCGCGATCCAGTTCGGTCCGGGGAGCGTCACGTTGACTTCTTTGATCTTTCCGAGCAGACCGCTCTGCACGAGCTTCACAGCCAGTTTGAATTCTTCGCCGCTGCGCTGCATGGTTCCTGTTTGCACGACGCGTTTGTGTTTTCGGGCCGCTTCGATCATCGGCTTGCCTTCGGCGATGACCAGCGTCAGAGGTTTTTCGCAGTAGACGTCTTTGCCCGCTTGGCAAGCTTCGATCGTCATAGTCGCATGCCATTGATCGGGAACGGTAACGACCACTGCGTCGATGTCTTTGGCATCTAGCAAACGACGATAATCGTCGGTCATGACGGCCTTAGCTCCGGCTTGCTTGTCGAGGAAGTCCGCCGCTTCAGCTAAGTAGTTCTTGTCGAGGTCGCAAAGAGCGGTGATGTTCTTCAAGAAATACTTCATGTTATTCTTCGGGCCGCCTTGGTTGCCCACACCGATCATTCCGATTCGCACTCGTTCGCTCGGCGGCTGGGCCGCAAAGACCGATCGATAGCTCTTCGGCGACATCCCCAGAATCAGTCCGGCTGCAACGGACGAACTTGTGATAAACGAGCGACGCGAGACTTGGTTCAAGATAGACCTCCCGAAGATCGATTGCGTTGGTTTGCGTTGGTGGGCATACTGACCGACGAATTATGGTTGATCAGACAGCGTCCGACTACGGGTTTTGAGGACATTCACGAGAAGACGGAATCGCTGCATGGACAGTCGCGAACGTTCGTTTGATCCGACTCGCCCGATCTTCCAAATCGGTTCATCCCGAGCTGCCGATTGGTTGCTGGCCGGAAACGCGGCACTGACCGCCGGACGCTATGACGAAGCAGAAGCAAATTATCGCCGCGCGATCGAAATGCGGCCTGCGTTCGCACAGGCTTGGACGAATCTCGGTACTACCTACCAAGAGCGAGGCGATCTCGTCGCGGCGCTGGAGTGCCATCGGCGAGCTGTTGAGATCGATTCAAATTTCATCGACGGGTTATACAACTTAGCCAACGCGTTTAAAGAGGCGGACGATGCGCTTGCGGCGATCGCAGCATTCGAGAAAACGTTGCGGATAAAGCCTGATTTTGCTCAGGCACATCTCAATTACGGTTTGGCATTGCTGACCGCCGGACGGTTGGAAGAGGCTTGGCCTCATTACGAAGCACGCTTTCTCTGCGGCCAACCCAAGCCGCGTGCATTCGATCGCCCGAGGTGGGACGGGGTTGCCCGCTACGACTCGACCTTATTGGTGCATTGGGAGCAAGGATGGGGCGACGTGATCATGTTCAGTCGGTACCTCCCGCTACTGAAACAGTCCACAAACATGCGCATCGTCGTCGAGGTGCCGCGAAAGTTGATGAAGTTGTTGAGCTGCGTCCCCGGCGTGGACGAATGGATCGCCGACGGCGATGCGTTGCCGGAGTTTGATGCTTTCGTTCCGATGTTGAGCCTTCCGTTTGTTTTCAAAACGGGACTCCATTCCATTCCCGCTTCTTGCATACGTGGGAATCGAGATGATCAGCGACATGAGCGCATCCGTCGATGGATAAATGAACGCGTCGGAGGAAGATCGCAAGCGAAACGCATCGGGATCGCATGGCAGGGAGACCCGACCTACCGCTTTGATCGCTCGCGTTCCATTCCACTGAAAGCGTTCAAGCTGCTCGGAGATCGAAACGATGTGCGACTGATCAGTTTGCAGAAAGGCTTGGGGACCGAACAGTTGCAAGATACGCGGTTGGGTTTCACCGTCGCCGACTTTTCATCTGAGCTCGATTGTGGTCCGGACGCCTTTATGGATACAGCCGCATTGATGCAGCAGTTGGACTTGGTTGTCACGCCCGATACAGCGGTCGCTCATTTAGCCGGTTCGCTGGGCATTCGAACATGGCTTTGTTTATCGCGGCCTGCTCATTGGGTATGGCTTACCGAACGCAGCGATTCACCGTGGTATCCAACGATCCGAGTCTTCAGGCAAGAACAACCAGGCGACTGGAGCAATGTGTTCGCGAAATTGACCGCAGAGTTAGATCATGCGGGAGTTGATGCGTTGAACCGATAAATCGCCAAGTGATTGGATTCAACGCGAGTGGATCCGGGTCATTGCGCGAAAGAATTTGGTTCAGGAAGCTCGAATCTTATTTTTTGCGAGATGGAATTTTTTTTGACCCACGTAAATGAAGATCGTGAGTAACCAAAGCGGCAAGAACAAGCGAACGTCCAATCCCGAAGGGATGTCACACCGTCAGCCGGCAGCGTGAGCTGCCGGTTGAGATCGGACACAAAACGCTGAAGCCCCGGAGGGGTGAAACAATGTCCGAGTCAGGCGGCATGATCGTGTGTCGTCCCTCCGGGGACTTTGGGCTTCAATGCGCACCGCGTAACCGGCGGCTCACGCCGCCGGCTGACGTTGTACCGTCCCTATCGGGACTGGGCGCGATGCACTCATGCAACGGCATTGTGATCTCCTACTCGTACTCGTACGCGATGGTTTTCCGAATTCGAGTACGATTACCGCCTGCGCTGAGTACGAGTACGAGAAAACAAAACAAGACAAAACAAAACAAGTCGGGCGACTGCGTTCGCTTCGAAATGCTTACTCGTTGACTTCCTTGCCGTCGGGATCGATGTAGAAGATCCGGCCGTCTAGGCTGACTTGATTGGTTCCTTTTTGAAAAAAGACCTCGGCGTGGTCGTACTTCAATGCGATGACCTCTTTACCGAACTCATCGACGAACCCGAACTTGGTTCCACGGCGAACTCGTGTGCGTTTGACCTCTTCATCGAAGTAACTGATTTCGTCGTAGGGGACCGAAGCGATTCGCTCGCCGTCAAGATTCAGCAGGTTGGCTGTATATTGACCGTCAACCGACTTGCCGATGTGAAACGTAAAAGGGCTCTGGCGAGTTAGCGTTTCGTCGTTGAAGGCTGCGACTGTCTTGCCCGAGACATCGATGATTCGATACTCGTCGCCTGCCTTCACGAAAGCTCTATTGTTTTGAAACGATTCAGCGAAGTTGAATTCGGTTCCGAAGACACGGTTTCCCTGTTCGTCGACGTAGAAGAATCGATCGTCGATCATGGCTGCGGCCAGGCCGCAGGAATAAGGTTCGGCATGAGTGAATGACGGAAGATTCTTGATGCTCTCTTCCGTGAACGGTCCACGGCCGAGGTCGACGAACAAGCGTGTTCGGCCGACAGTCAGTAGCGCTCGGGAGTCGGTAATGTCGACTACCAGCCATTCCGTGGAGATGGGGATGATCTCTCTCCCTTCAGCGTCGATCACACCTTCGTAGTAGATGTCCTTTTCTCGCTTACAGACTTTGGCATAGCCTAGATGGTTAGCCGGCTCGACGCGTT